>CAWKKM010000016.1:0-191142 GCA_963850235.1 uncultured Acidobacteriaceae bacterium
TCCCCTCATTTCGCATTTAGACCACGAGCGGTCACAGATGGGGTATGACCCTCGACGCGGCCAAGGGATCGTGCGGTCACCAGTGGATCGGTCTGCGGCTCCGGCGGGAAGTGGGTTGTCGCGCTGTTTTCACTCCGGCATCCGCACGGGAATGACCTTATTACCGTGCCTGCGGTAGATTTTGAAATCAGCATCGAGAGTAACTACCTCTGCTGCACGGTGAATCTCGGAAAGCCTAACAAGGCAAGCGTCGGCCAAGGACATAGGCCGGTTTCGGTATCGGCGCATCAGCGCTCGCAGGTCTGCCTGCTCCCGTTCGACGGCGATCGCGATCCGAATCACTCCTCTCTCCAGCAAAGTAAAGAGAGAATCTGTATCGCGCCCCTCGCGGCGCAACAGAAATGCCGCCTCGGTCAGGACCGGCTCACACGTTAGCAGCGGAGGTCG
Organism: uncultured Acidobacteriaceae bacterium; assembly: GCA_963850235.1. Classification (GTDB taxonomy): domain Bacteria; phylum Acidobacteriota; class Terriglobia; order Terriglobales; family Acidobacteriaceae; genus PALSA-350. The sequence goes on from CAWKKM010000016.1 coordinate 448, forward strand.
TAGTTCTTTCCATTGACTGACCGTCCATGCATGATACTCGACATCGGCTGCCAGAAAGCTGACCAGCGGTCCGGTATCCAGCAGTCCGACTCGCTCCGTCACTCGCCGAAACCATCCATGTACCTCGGGTTGTGCGCAAGATCACGCGGCAGTCCTTTGATCGAGCCGGCGAGATCCGCTGCCAGGTCGAAACTCGAAGCTGTGCGGCTGCGGGCGCGCGGGCGCAGAGCTGTTTCCAGGCTTTCGCGCACGATTACGGACTTTGCGACCCGCTTCGCTTTGGCCGCACGCTCCAGCTCGGCCAGAAGCTCGTCGGAGATCTTCAGCGAGATCGTCTGCATAGACCTTATGGTAATACCCACCGTTATGGGGCGCAATACCACCAGGCGTGTCCGGGGTACGGATCGGATCTAGCCCACCCTGGAACTGGCTTCCACAAAGACGTAAAGTCGGCTTGTCGTCCACTTGACTGAGCAACCCAGAAGAAGAACCCCTTAATCGTCAATCCAAAGCCACCAACGCCTGGGAAAATCCCCGGAACCTGCTTACCGCCCCGTCCCCCCTCTCAATCTTTTTCACCACGTTCAACACTTTCCCTGGAAATCGGAATCTATACTAGTGCGTCCCCTCACGCTTGAAGAAAATCCTCAAGCGTAGAGCGCTGTCGTGCAACCCGACCGATCGGCCCCGTGCGCCTGGAGATCGACCACTCAAAGGTCAACCTCTCCTGGAGCGCACCGCCGGCGCGAGGTCGCGCTGCATGCATGCAAAGCACCCTTGGCGGCTCCGTTCCGCCTCGGAACCGCTCATTCTCGACGGAAACTTACGTCCGGGATAAGCAACCGTAAGTGTGGTGAATCATGATAGAAACCCTGGAGACAGGCATAACCTCGCCCAGACTCCCTACTCTTGCAGACATAGAACAGCGAACGGAAGAGCTGCTCGCCCAGGCAGCCCACCTTTCTCGGCAGGCAACGAGCATCGCTGACCCCGCCTCGCCGCCAACGGCTGCGCAGCCCACCCCGGAACCACTCCGCCGGCCAAAGGAACCCCAGCACACTCTACAGTCCGTATTCGACGAATACGCGCTCTATGGACTCGCCGGAGAAGCCGTGCGCACCCTGGCTCCGCACACCGAGGCCCAGCCCGAGGCCATTCTCCTGCAGCTGCTCGCCGCCTTTGGCAACGTGATCGGCCCCAGCCCTCACTGCATGGTCGGCCCCACCCGCCACGCTCTGAACCTCTTCGTCGTGCTCGTCGGAGAATCCAGCAAAGCCCGCAAGGGAACCAGTTGGAACCAGATAGCCCGCCTCTTCGCCGAAGTGGATCCCGCCTGGACAGAAAACCGTGTGACCAGCGCCCGTCTCACCGCCCACGGTCTCACTGGCGTCATGGGCCACCACGCAGGCGACCGGCGTCTGCTCGTACTCGCCGAGGAACTCGCCGCCGTGCTCCACACCATGGGCCGCAGCCGCTCCCCGCTATCCCCTCTGCTCGCGCAGCGCTTGGGATGGCGCAACCGGAGGAGGCCATCTCAGCCTCATCGGTCACATCACCCAGCGCGAGCTTGCCGAGTCCCTGCGCCGCACCGAAACCCACAACGGCTTCGCCAACCGCTGCCTCTGGGCCTGCGTGCAGCGCAGCCAGTGCCTCCCCGATGGCGGCAACGTCAACGCCGAACAACTATCCGCCATCGCGCGCCGTCTCCGCTTCGCCGTCGAGTGGGTACAAGCCCAGGGCGAACTCCGCTTTCGCCGCGACCGGCTCGCCGCCGAACTCTGGAATGACCACTACTCGATCTTGAGTCAGGCCCGTTCCGGGCTCCGCACCGCCGCCACCGGTCGTGCCGAAGCTCAAGTGCTGCGCCTGAGCGCCCTCTACGCCGCTCTCGACCACAGCCCCATCATCCAGCTGCCCCACCTTCAGGCAGCCCTCGCCCTCTGGGACTACTGTTCCTATTCGGCCAACTCGCTCTTCGGTTCCTGTGCTGGAGACTCCGTCGCCGATCGCATCCTCGAGGCTCTTCAGGCAGCGGACAACGGCCTCACCCGCAAACAAATCCGCGATCTCTTCCACGGCCACCTCGGCAGCAGCTCCATCGACGAGGCCCTCGAAAAACTCTTCTCGCTCGGGGTAGCCACCTATCGATACGTTCCCGGCCGCGGTCCCTTCACCACACTCTGGTCCGCCACCGAGTACGAAGACCCAGACCCGGCCGAAGAAGAGACCGCCGAACCCGAAGAATTCCTTTGGGAGGAAACCTAGTGCGCATAGCGCGCACATTTGAGCCATTTCTCGAACCGGAAAGTCTCGGGGAGGAAACCCAACAGACTCCGGAAAAAGTCATTTCAGAGGACGGCAGAGGTAGGTACGGGCTTTAGCCCGTACATAAACCCAGCAAAATCTTTCGGCCTTTAGGCCCTGAGGTACGTTCTTCCTTTTCTCTCCGCGCTAATCATCTTTTTACCGCAGCCTGCAGTGCGCATAGCGCGCACATTTGAGCCATTTCTCGAACCGGAAAGTCTCGGGAGGAAACCTAGTGCGCATAGTGCGCACATTTGAGCCATTTCTCGAACCGGAAAGTCTCGGGGAGGAAACCTAGTGCGCATAGTGCGCACATTTGAGCCATTTCCCGAACAAACAATTCAGGGAATGAATCGACGCGATTTCGCTTCTAAAGGAATGGGCGCCGGGCGCGAGCTCGCAAGCCGGTCATGTCCAAACTAGATCTGTTCAGCTTAGGTAGGTACGGGCTTTAGCCCGTACATAAACCCACCAAAATCATTTGGCCTTTAGGCCCGGAGGTACGTTGTTCTTTCCTCGCCGCACAAATCATCCGCCCTTTTCCGCAGCCTCTTTAGTCCGGCCGTAAGGCGACAGAGCCAACTCTGCGGAAACGCGCGCATTTTCCGTTAGCCACCGCTCTGATGCTCTGTATCAGGGCACGACTTTAGTCGGGCCGTACCGGGAGAGCCAATGAGGGCTTTAGCCCCTGAGGTACGCTCTTCTAAACCTAATGGTGAACTAAAGTCTCCTCTTTTACCGTCTCAACCGTCCCGCTAATATGGACAGCTTTTACCGAGCGCGCTGCTTTCCCGTCAAGAGCGCAACGGAAACAACCTCATATCGCAACCTGAAATTTCGGTGCGCAGCATATACTTCTGTCGAGATGCAGAACCAGGATTCACTAGAGGCTGCCGTGCCGTCGACCGCACCAGGTGCACCGAATAACGGCCCGTCTCTTCTAATCCGAGGCCTACGCAAATCCTTTGCGGATGTAGTAGCCGTGGATGGTCTCGACCTCGAAGTGATGCGAGGAGAGTGTTTCGGGTTATTGGGCCCCAACGGGGCAGGGAAGACAACGACCATCGAAATCTGCGAGGGGTTGACCACTCCCGATCAAGGCACCGTCGAGCTGTTGGGACGGAACTGGGCCACGGGCGAAGACCATCTGCGCCAGCGGATCGGCATTCAGCTGCAGGAGACGCAGTTTCCCGACAAGCTCACCGTAGACGAAACATTGCGCTTGTTCCGCAGCTTCTTTCGCCAGGGCATTCCGGTGGAGGAGTCGGTCCGGAGAGCGCAGCTCGAAGAAAAACGCCATGCACGCGTGGGAACACTCTCCGGCGGCCAAAAGCAACGGCTGGCCATGGCCTGCGCACTGGTGGGTGATCCTGAGCTGCTGTTCCTCGATGAGCCGACAACCGGGCTCGATCCCCAGGCACGCCGCCACCTGTGGGATCTGGTGGATGGCCTGAAGCAGGCGGGTCGCACCATCATCCTCACCACCCACTACATGGATGAGGCAGAGCGGCTGTGTGACCGGGTAGCGATCATGGACCATGGCCGGATCATCGCTCTCGACAGCCCGGAGAGGCTGATTGCCTCCATCGGTGGAGAGCACATCGTGGAGTTCGCGATCACCGGCAACAACGGTGATTACGGATCGTTGGATGCGACGCGGCTGACCGCCATTCCAGGCATACAGTCGCACCGAGTGGATGCGGGTGTACACCAGCTTTCTGTGCGCGAACTGCATACCACGGTGCCGCGCATCTTTGACGCGCTGACCGGCCAGGGCCTGCACCTGAGTGAATTCCGCACGCACTCGGCCACCCTGGAGGATGTGTTCGTAGGGCTTACGGGAAGGAACCTGCGCGATGAGTAAGCTCGAGCTGAGCAGTCTGTATCAGTTGACCATGGTGCGCTTTCGGCTATTCATCCGCGAGCCGGAAGCGATTTTCTGGATCTTCGTTTTTCCCATCCTGCTGGCAGGAGGGTTGGGAATTGCCTTTCGTAATCGCCCCGCGGACGTATTCCAGGTAGGCGCGACCACGGCGCAACTCACGCACGCGCTTGCGGCCGACAAGGGCTTGAAGGCAACCACCATGAACGAGGCGGAGGGAACCCGAGCCTTGGCGACGGGTACTATTCTGCTCCTTGCCGTCCAGACGCCGGACAGCGTCTCGTACAAATTCGACGACACCAATCCCGATGCGCGGACCGCGCGCATGGTAGCGGATCGTGCGATCCAGACGGCTGCAGGGCGGCACGAGGCCGTTCACGTACAGAACCAGTTGGTGCGGGAGACCGGTTCGCGTTACATCGATTTCGTGGTGCCCGGCCTGCTGGGCATGAACCTGATGGGATCCGCGATTTGGGGAATGGGCTTTTCGATTGTAGAGTCCCGGCAGAAGAAGCTGCTCAAGCGGTTGGTGGCTTCGCCTATGCCGCGCTGGCAGTACCTGGCGTCCTATTTGTTGTCGCGGCTTTCGATGCTGGTCATCGAAGTGGTAGGCTTTCTGGGATTTGCGCGGCTGGTATTTGGAGTGCCGTTCCGCGGGTCACTGTGGCAATTAGGCCTGTTATGCGTGCTCACGTCCCTGGCCTTTTCCGCGCTGGGACTTTTGGTCGCCTCGCGCGCCAAGACGATGGAGGCCGCTTCTGGACTCATGAACCTGGTCATGCTTCCCATGTGGATCTTGTCCGGTGTGTTCTTTTCGGCCACGCGTTTTCCGGCAGTCGTTCAACCCGTGGTGCGAGCGCTTCCCCTGACGGCGGCGATCGACGCACTGCGCGGGAACATGCTGCAGGGGATGAACCTGGCCCAACTCATCATGCCCATGGTGATATTACTCACCTGGCTGGTAATGTCGTTTGTCGTTGCCCTACGCATCTTTCGCTGGAGATAGCGGTTGGCCCCGGTCGACTGTTCGAAAGGCTCATGTCCACACCCGCCACAGCTGTCCCGCCCACTCCGCCCGATTCCCTATGGGGACCGTACCTCAGCGAACGTCAATGGGGTACGGTGCGCGAAGACTACTCCGCCGACGGAGACGCCTGGAATTATTTTCCCCATGACCACGCGCGAAGCCGCGCCTATCGCTGGGGCGAAGACGGACTGGCGGGAATCAGCGACGTAGAGCAAAGGTTGTGTTTCTCCGTCGCACTGTGGAACGGAAGCGACCTGATCCTGAAAGAGCGGTTGTTCGGCCTCACCAATGGCCAGGGCAACCACGGTGAGGATGTCAAGGAGTACTACTACTACCTGGACGCGGCCCCCGACCACTCCTATCTGAAAATGTTGTATAAGTACCCGCAAGCTGCCTACCCTTACGAGCAGTTGGTAACCGGGAATGGCAGCCGCGGTCTTGAGGACAACGAATTCGAACTGATCGATACCGGCGTGTTCGATGAAAATCGATATTGGGATGTTTTCGTCGAGTACTTCAAGGCTTCGCCCGAAGACATTCTTATCCAGGTGACGGTTCACAATCGCGGTCCCGAGGCCGCTACGCTGCACCTGCTTCCGCAATTGTGGTTCCGCAATACCTGGTCCTGGAATCCTCCCATGACAAAGCCGCAGATCAGTGTCAGAGGCGCGGCCATGGTCGCGGAGCATCTTGAGCTGGGCACCTATTATCTCTACGTGGAAGACAGCGCCGAACTGCTGTTTTGTGAGAACGAAACCAATGTCGCGCTCCTTTATGGAGCGAAGCCGGACGGTTATTACAAAGACGCCTTTCATGAATACGTGGTGCAAGGGAATCGGTCGGCGGTGAATCCTCTTGAGCGCGGTACCAAGGCGTGCGCGCACCTTACCGCTCGCGTGGATGCCGGCGCTTCGGCAACTTTCCGCCTGCGCCTCTCTTCAGCTGAGAATCCGGCCCCGTTTGACGGTTTCGATCAGCTGGCTGCGACCCGCAAGCGCCAGTGCGATGACTTCTACGCCGGCGTCCAATCCGGCATGGACCAAGAAGACCACGAAGATGCTCGCCTGGTACAACGGCAGGCCTTCGCCGGGATGATCTGGAACAAACAATATTATGAATACGATGTTCGCCGCTGGTTGGAGGGTGATTCCAGTTCTCCGCCTCCGCCCGCTGAGCGCCAGTCCGGGCGCAACGTCGAATGGCAGCACATCGATTGTGGCTCCATCTTTTCCATGCCGGATAAGTGGGAGTATCCGTGGTTTGCATCCTGGGACCTGGCATTCCATGCAGTCACGTTCTCTTTGATTGACCCGCCGTTCGCCAAGCACCAGTTGATCGAGCTGCTGCATGTCTGGTATCTCCACCCCAACGGCGAGCTCCCCGCCTACGAGTGGAATTTTTCCGATGCCAACCCGCCGGTGCATGCGTGGGCGGCGTGGCGTGTCTTTGAGATCGACCGCAAGCAGCGGCGCAAACAGAATCCGGACGATCCCGGAGACCTGCTTTTTCTCGAGAAGGTTTTCCAGAAGTTGCTGCTCAATTTCACCTGGTGGGTCAACCAGAAAGATCTTCATGGGCGCGACCTCTTTCAAGGCGGCTTCCTTGGCCTGGACAATATCGGGGTTTTCAACCGCGATCTGGCTCTCCCTAACGGCGCCTTCCTCAGCCAGTCGGATGGCACCAGCTGGATGGCGATGTTCACGCTGAACCTGATGCGGATCGCTCTCGAGCTGGCGCAACACAACCCTGCCTACGACGATATGGCGACCAAGTTTTTCGAGCATTTCCTGTACATTGCCGAAGCCATGACCGATATGGGCGGCCGCGGTGTAGGGCTGTGGGATGAGAATGACGGGTTCTATTACGACGTGCTCAACAAGTCGGACGGTCAGACGGTATCCATGCGGGTGCGTTCCATGGTTGGGTTGATTCCCCTTTTTGCCGTGGAAACGCTGCAGCCGGAAGTGCTCGAGAAGGTTCCCGCATTCACCCGCCGGATGGAATGGTTTCTGACCTACAGGCCCGATCTTGCTCGGCTGGTATCCCGCTGGGACGTACCGGGCAAAGGTAAGCGCACGTTGCTCTCCTTGCTCCGCGGGCATCGCATGAAGGCCCTCTTGCGAAGAATGCTGGATCCCCAGGAGTTCCTTTCCGACTACGGAGTGCGATCCCTGTCACGCTACCACCTGCAGCACCCGTATACATTCTGGGCTGACGGTCAGCCGCTCACCGTGGACTATGAGTCTGCGGAATCTCGTTCGCGGCTGTTCGGTGGCAACTCGAACTGGCGCGGTCCTATATGGTTTCCCATGAATTTCCTGATCATCGAGGCGCTGCAGAAGTTCCATTACTACTACGGTGACGATTTCACCATCGAGTGCCCAACTGGTTCGGGAACCTTTATGACCATCGACCAGGTCGGCGCCGAACTCACCCGGCGCCTGGCGCAAATCTTCCTCAAAAACAGTAACGGAGAGCGCCAGGTAAATGCGCTCTACCCGCTGTTCCAGAAAGACGAGCACTTCCGCGACTATGTGCCGTTTTACGAGTTTTTCGATGGAGACAATGCCAGGGGAGCAGGGGCTTCCCACCAGACCGGATGGACGGGCATCATTGCCAAGCTGTTACAACCTCGCGCAAATTATGAACAAACTTGAAAGGAAGTCACATGTCACTCGCGAATAAGGTAGCCATCGTTACCGGCGGCAACAGCGGTATCGGGAAAGCTGTCGCCCTCGAGTTGGCAAAACAGGGTGCGAGTCTGGTGATCGATTACGTTTCCCATCCTGACGCCGCGGAAGCCGTCGAAGCGCAGATCACCGCGTTAGGCGGACAGGTGATCGGGGTACAGGCGGACGTGAGCAAGCTGGATGACCTGCAGCGCCTGTTTGCCGCCGCCGTCGATAGGTTCGGCCGCGTCGACATCATGGTGAACAATGCCGGGGTGGAAACTCGCACTTCGATTCTTGACACCACCGAAGCCCAATACGATAAGGTGTTGGACATCAATTTGAAGAGCGCGTTTTTTGGTACGCAGCTGGCGGCCAAACAGATGATCAAGCAAGGGGGCGGGGGCCGGATTATCAACATGACTTCGATTCACGAAGACTGGCCCATGCCCGGCAACACTCCTTATTGCCTCTCCAAGGGCGGTATGCGCATGTTGACCCGCACGGCGGCAACGGAACTCGCTGCCCATAACATCCTGGTTGTCGGGGTGGCGCCGGGCGCGGTCGCGACCCCGATAAATCTTGCCACCATGACCGATCCCGCGCTCCTGCAGAAGCTGAATGCGGCCATTCCACTGGGTCGCATGGCGAAGCCGGAAGAGATAGCCAGCGTCGTCGCTTTCCTGGCAGGCGACGGAGCCAGCTACATAACCGCAACCACCATCATCACGGACGGCGGTATGATGCAGAACAGCCCCGGCTTGTAGCCGGGACAATCAGGACGATTCGAGCCTGGACCAGGATGGAGAAAATGTCCTGTACGAAGGGCACGGGTTTAGCCGTGCCGTAATTGTTTGGAGGTAGACGGCTTTAGCCGCTGAGGTACGCTTTTTGGCTGCCGTTTCCCGAGGTGCGCCCATGATCGCATTAATCCGTGTATGGTTGCTTGCGCTGGCGACGACCACCACGTCTGCGGTCGATCTCGATGGGCGTCCAGTGACCCTGGCATCCCCGGGATCGCGGGCCGTCGTCCTCTTCTTCGCCGCCTCGGATTGCCCCATTTCCAATCGCTATGTCCCCGAGGTGCAACGATTGACCCGGCAGTTCGAACCGCTGGGCGTGCGGGTCTGGTTTGTTTATCCGAACCCAGGAGATACCGCCGAAGTTGTTCGTGCCCACAACCTGGAGTTTTCCATCACCCCGCACACCGCGCTCGACACGCGGCAAAGCCTCACGCGGATGGCGCACGCGACCACGACTCCTGAGGCCGCGGTGTTTGTGGCCCAGGGCGAAGGACTGCGCGAGGTCTACCGGGGGCGAATCGATGACCGGTACTTATCCCTGGGAACGGAGCGGCCGCAAGCCACGCGCCATGACCTCGAAGATGCGATCCGCGCCGTGCTTGCCAATAAGCCAGTTCCGCAGCCAGGAGGTCCACCCGTCGGCTGCTCGATTGTGACGCTGCAACCATGAACAAGGTGGGCCGGGCCCGGTGGCCGATGTTGGCGGTTGCGCTATGGATCGCCCAAAGCGCGGCCGCAGCACAGGGCGTCACCTGGTCGCATCAGATCGCGCCGCTGGTCTACAACAACTGCACTACATGTCACCATCCTGGCGGCGCGGGTCCGTTCAGTCTTCTCACCTATGATGATGCCCGGCGCTGGGGTAAACAGATGGCTGCGGTTACCTCGTCTCGCTATATGCCGCCCTGGCTGCCGGAAAAGGGCTACGGAGATTTCGCCGATGAACGGAGGCTCAGCAAGGACGAGATCGCGCTGATCGCCAAATGGGTGCAAACCGGCATGGCGCAAGGCGATGCGTCGTCGGCGCCGCCCGCGCCCAAATACAGCGCAAGCTGGCAGTACGGTACACCCGATTTGGTTTTGCAAGTGGAACGTCCGTTTACTTTGGCGGCCTCCGGAACCGATGTCTTTCGCAACTTCGTGTTGCCCTATCCGCTCAAGCAGACGCACTACATTCGCGCGATGGAGATCCGCCCGGCCGTGCCGCGGATCGTTCACCATGCCAACATCCTCATCGATCGCACCGCGTCGTTTCGGCGTGCCCACCCGGCGCAATGGAAAGAGGGCGTTCCCGGCATGGAGCTTGAAGTCGACACGGGCAATGACTTCGATCCCGATAGCAATTTTCTGTTCTGGAAGCCGGACACACCCGCGCTGGTTGAGCCGGAGGGCATGCCATGGAGACTCGATCCGGGCAATGACCTGATCCTCAATATGCATCTGAAACCATCGGGCAAGGCGGAGACAGCGTCCGCCGAAATCGGCCTTTACTTCACCGATAAGCCGCCTTCGAAACAACCAATGTTGCTGCAACTGGAGCATGACGCTGCCCTCGACATTCCGGGCGGGGACGGCAACTTTGTGGTGGAGGATTCTCTTCGCCTCCCGGTCGATGTAGACGTTCTCGGAATTTATCCGCACGCGCACTACCTGGGCAAGCGGATGGAAGCTTGGGCCACGCTGCCCGATCAACAGAAGAAATGGCTGATCCTTATTCCCAGCTGGGATATCGACCGGCAATCGGTGTATCGCTATCGCAACCCGGTGTTTCTGCCCAGGGGATCAGTGGTTCACATGCGCTATACCTATGACAATTCGTCCGGCAATGAGCACAACCCCCATTCGCCTCCCGTGCGGGTGAAGGCGGGGAATCGTTCCGAGGACGAGATGGCGCATCTTTGGCTGCAGGTGTTGCCGGTCAATGTGCCGCCAGGTTCGCCGGATCCACGATTGCTGCTGCAGGAGGCGTGGATGCGGAACTGGCTAAACAAGGACCCGCGCAATATCATCGCCCTCTATAACCTTGGCTCCGCTTTGGCCGCGCAAGGCAAGTATCAGGATGCCCTCGTCGTTTATCGGCACGCGCTGGCCTTGCATCCGGGCGATGAACGAATGCTGAATGAACTCGGCGCTGTGCTGGAGAACTCCGGTGACTGGCGGCAAGCCCAGAAGGTGTTCCAACAGGATATTTCGGACCATCCGGAAACCTGCAATGCCCGATTCAACCTGGCGCGTTCTGAGCTGAGGCATGATCAGGCGAATAACGCAGAACAGCAGTTTCGCACGATGCTCGAGCAGTGTCCGGCCGACGCGACGATACACAGCGGGCTCGGCGCCGCTCTGGATAGCGAAGGCCATCCTGATGCCGCGGAAGCAGAGTTTCGCGCTGCCCTCAAGATCGATGCCCACGACTTCACCGCCCTTTACAACCTGGGAAGTTTGGCGCTGCAGGCTGGTCAGCCCCAACAGGCCGCGGATTTTCTAAAGGGCGCCGTCGAACAGCGCCCCAACGATGTGGATGCTCACCAACAACTCGCCGCGGCGTACGCACTGTCGGGACGTATGAGTGACGCTGTGATCCAGTTGCGGGAGGCGATCACCTTGTCGCCGGCCGATCCTGACCTGCACGGGCAGTTGTCGCAAGCGTTGGCCAGTACCGGGCAATTGGAGCCGGCGATTGCGGAACGAAAGACAGCTCTTCATCTGCGGGCCAATGACGCCGACGACTGGAACAACCTGGGCGTGCTCGAAGCGAGGGCGGGCAGGATTGCGGAAGCACGGGAATCTTTCCTCCGCGCATTGCAACTCGCGCCCAATCATGCGCAAGCCCGAAACAACCTGCAACGCCTGCCGCCTTCTTGATCTCCCAACCAAAGTCAATAGTTCTGGACGGGTGCCCCATGTTCGCCTTGGCGTACATGGGCCGAAAACGGATTTTTCCAATGCTTTCACTCCATGAGCAGGGTTTTTGATCCTGGCCGCTCCGCCTTTGCTAGGCATCAGAACGCGCCACGCTCTCGATGTCAGCAAACTCGGCCGGCCCGATGTCACCGCACCCATTCAGCATGTCTTGTGAGAGCTTTCGTTTGCTCTCGAGCAGTTGGTCCAGCTTCTCATCGAAGGTGACAAAGTTCTCCGCCACCACAACCGGATAGTAAACAAAGACGTCCCGCGTCTGGCCGATGCGGTAGCTGCGATCGGTAGCCTGATCCTCTCGCGCCGGGTTCCAGCTGCGGGTGAAATGGATTACGTGGTTTGCTCCTTGTATATTCACCCCGAAACCAACCGCCAGTGGAGAAAGAAGGATCACTCCAAACCCCGCTCTTTGTTGAAACGATCCGATCCGCTTCTGTCGCATGTCGCCCCTTGCTCCACCGGCTGGGGTATCCCCATTGATGATGTCCGCAACGACACCGAGCCTCTCACTGATAGCGCGCTGGATCGTGCGTTGCAAATCCTTGAACTCGCAAAAAACGATAACCTTCTCTCCTCTGGACCGAATACGGATGAGCTCGACAAGGAGCCAACGCATCTTCGGCGAGTATCGCTCCAACTCGTCCAGTGGCTGATGATTGAGGGAACGGGGACCCGGCGGCCGCGGATCGGAACAAACCGTCCGCAGGTACAGAAGCAGCTCTAAATGATTGCGCAAACCGGTGGAGGCTCCTGCTTCGTCACCCCGCCAGCGTTGCTCCAGGGCACTCCGGTAATAGGCACGTTGTCTTTCTGAGATAGCGAGAGAGCGGCATCCCCGATCGACCACCTTGCGCGGCAGGTCCCTGGCCACCTCCGCTTTGGTTCTCCGCAGCGTCTGCGGCGCAATCGTCCGTCGCAATTCCTCCAGCCGCGCTTTTTCTTCCTCGGTTTCCACCTCAATGGGTCTTCGATATCGTTCTCCGAAATCCTTCAGGGACCCGAGCATGCCGGGTTGAATAAAATCAAAAAGGCACCACAAATCGATCAACGAGTTTTCCACCGGCGTTCCGGTGCAGGCGATCTTGAAGCGCGCATTTTGCTTCTTGGCTGATCGAGACATCATCGCGCTCGGGGTCTTGATCTTTTGTGCCTCATCGCAGATCATCACGGACCACTTCTGCCTGGCCAGCGAAAACTCAAGGTCTCGCAGCGTCTCGTAGGTCGTAAGTACTACCTTTGCGTTGCCCAGCCAACCGCGGACAAGTAATCGGACAATACCAACGTGTAAAAGCTCTTGCTGAATTGCGCTTCGCGCCAGGCGTTTCTCGTGCAAGGCAGGACCATAGAGGGTCAACACCGAAAATGCGCCTGCGACAAAGAACTTGTCGATCTCCTGTTTCCAGTTTTCCAGCAGGGAGACGGGGGCCACAATCAGAAAAGGATCGATCGTGGGGTCCTGTTCCAGGCACCAGGCCATCAAGGTAAGCAGCTGAAGAGTCTTGCCCAGGCCCATGTCATCGGCGAGCAGCGCTCCTCGACACGCACCCGGCGAGCGTCGCCACAAATGTTGCAACCAGGCAATACCACTCAGTTGATGTTGCAATAGAACGACGTCCCGTTTCAGCGTGCTGGGTAGAAGAGGTTTGTTCTCCGCCGGCGGAGTCAGATCGCCCGCGGGCTCGGCATAGTCCACGACATCGTCGTTAGGCTTGATGATGAGCCTGCTGATCGCCGGCAGGGCAGACACCTGCGCAGGGTCGAACGTTTTCGCGGCGAGGTCTCGTTTGCTTTCCTTGAAGGCGGCCACCAGGGCTTCGGCTTCGGCGATCCGAATAGGCTTCGGGAACCCTGCCGCTTCGAACTCAGTGCAGTGTTCTTGCTTCGCGTGCTTCAGTGCCCGTTCGAATTGCTGGATATTCTCATCCGATAAGGCCAACGCGACCGCAGTTTTGCACCCCTCCGGCAAATAATGAACGCCGAACTCAATACTGTCAGGAAACCAGCCGTCCGTTTTCTTGCGGAGAAAAGGCCGGTAATACGGCTTTTCGACCCCAAAGCCTTTGATCCTTTCCGAGTAGAAGGAGAGATCGAAGATCTCCGAATGGTCGTATTCCTTTTCTCTACGCCATTTCTGAAGAGCATCGCTGAGTGTTGCCAGCTGGTCCGGGGTGTCTCCCAGGATTTCCAATTCGTAACCATGCCAGGGACAGCACTGGGCCTCGCGCTCGATTCGTTCTTTCAACTTGGCAATAAATTTTTCCAGCTCGTCCGGGCCTGCGAAAGGCAGAGTGTGCGAGGTGTCTCCCTCCTCAATCTCCAGCAGCACCTGCAGCTCTCCCTTCGGGCTGTCCTGTCTGACCTGCGCAGTAAACCTGGCAAACGTAATGCCGGCCTTCGACCGGGCCTGCTCGAATTGGGAAGCATCAATGACCTTGCCCGCATCCGGACCCAGGCTCGCAAACGGGTTACGCAGAAACGCTTCCGCCCGCTCGCCGGTGACGCGACGGGCCGGCATGCGCTTGATTTCCGTCAAAACCGTTTGCACCTCCGGACTGATGACAACGTGGGTCAGTGCCTCGCCGTGCGCCACCTCATAGCGTTTCTGTACCTGAGCAAATCGATCGAATGTCGTCAGCCAACCCGGCGGTTGGCCTTGAAAATTGGGCAACACCTCGACTACTTTGCCGCTCCCGTAATCTGCTTTGCGCAGACCGATGGTCAACTTTTCCGGCGTGACGACCACAGTCGACTCAAGAAAATGGGAGAGTCCGGCATGGGCCGCCTTCGCGTGCTGACGGATCTTCGACCACCAGATCCTGTGTGCATCGGCGCTGTGCTCCTCAGGCTTTCGTTGGTGGAAGGCGGCCACCGCCCTCAGCGTCTCCCACGCCTCGCGCTCCAACAGCGCCTCCTCCTGCCTGCTCTGGATGACCGCCCCACGGATATGAGGATCATCCGGCAGCGGTATCCCATCGGGTTTAGCCCAACCGGAAATGTAAACGGAGAAGTCAGAATCAGAGAAGGAACCCTGGCTGCCCAAACAGGGCCGAAATCCGCTCATCGGCGGAAGCATCAGCAGAGGGTAGCTCCCGCCATACTCCGCCGAGTCTTTGATTTCGTAAACCTGCTCCCAGGGCACGAGCACGTCGCTGCCGCTGGCTTCGGCCAAACCCTGTTCTTCCAGTTGCGATAAGAACGATGCAAGCTCCGCGCATGCGAACATCTCGAATGACTCCGTCAGCCACGTCACCCGCCGGGATTTTGCGGCAAACAATAGCCCGGCGGATTGATAGGAAGGAATCAGCTGGTCAGTGTGCCGGGATAGAGATATCTCGTTATCGCGTTCCTCACGCGTAGGAAACCAGCGGCGGGCCATCCTTTACTCCTTCCACCAGCCCATGGTGGGCCGGTAGGTAAATCCCCAACTCCGCAAGCGCTCAGTCACACGGATATCCGCCGCATCTGTCCGTACCCAAAGGCAACCGCCCCTGGATCGCAGATCGTCGATGTTCAAGCCGTATTGCGATCGGAACTTGTCAAATTCCAAAGGATTCAACCTGGGCATGTATTTAGCTTCTGGCCGGTACTCTACGTAGGCTCCGGCACGGCTCGCCTGCGCAGAACCGTTGTTCCCCGGCATCGGTCTGCGCGGCCGAGGCACTTGCGCCGATGGTCTATATCCCAAAAGAGGGCAGATGGCTGCGTCAAAGTTTGGCTCCCAGCTTCCGTTGTGCAGCAGACGAGCTTCACGGCCACGAGCCTTCAAGTCCGCAATGTCCACGATGGCGCTGGAACTCGCGTCAGTCAGAGCTGCCTTGATGCGCGGGGGAAGCCGATCGTAGTGATACACAAAGCAAGCATTGCCGGTGATGCCGAACTCGATCACCAGGTATTCGCCAAAATGCATAAGGAAGGCGTTATTCGAAGTAGGGGTGCTTCCCGCCAGGTCAAGAAGACGGCCATGCGCCCTTTGCCGAAATTCCGCGTATTCCTTTCTTGAGTCGCTCAGAGCATCCGCGCCCAGAGCAAACCACATGCCCTGGATTACGGGTTCGAACCCCAACCAGTAGTTGAGCCGGCGGCTGTCCGCCGACCGGTCTTCGCTCAGCAGGCCGAAGAAGTCCTTGATGAGACGTACCTTCAGCCAACCATTCACCATCTCCCGGGCATTGGCATCGGGGCGGCGATCTTTATCCAGAACATAGCCATCCCAGGCTGCACGGTGCAACCATGGATTGCCGATGAACGCGATGCAGGCATCGCGCAGGGGAATGTGTTCCGGCGTGTTGGGGCAAACGGCATACCTTGAAACCAGCAAAGCCAGGCAGCGGGTGGATATGCTGCGAGAAAGCCTGAAGCCGTTCTTGCCGCTGGCAAGGTCCACCATGCGCCCCAGATGATATTGGAATTTCGAGTCCGGCATCTCTGCGCAGGCTTGTACCTGGGCGTAGATCGCTTCCTGCCGAAGCCAGCAATCGGAGCCCACCCCAAGCGTCTGCAGCACTTTACCCAGAGCGGCACTCAGGTCCGGACTTCCGCTTTCCAGCTGGTCGCGTGCATAGCGTTTGCAGGGCTGATCCGTCAACAAATTCGCATGCTCGGTCAAGGCGCAAAGCCACTCCGGCCTGGGCTTGATCGCCTGGTCAAAGTAAACGCGCTGCCGGGCAAGCCATTCGCGAAGCTTCACCCATCCGATGCCTGATGCTGCAGAGACTTCCATCTCGTCCCGGGGAAACGACCAGTAGCTGCACAGCAGACAAGTGAAGTGCCGGAGACGCTGCCGATCTGAACCCGAACCTGCCCGATGCAGGAGTTGCGCAAGTAGATCGGCGTCTTCCAGGAGCCGCCATCCTGAAAATTCCTGGGAGGCGCCGATACACACGTACTTGATGTCCCGAGAGTCAGCTCAGCTCCCGCGACTTCCGAAAGCGGAGCACTGACTCCGCTACCGACCGCTCGTCTTTCACGCGACTTACATACGGGCCGTCGAAATAACTCTGGACCCTGGCCAGAGCCTGGGTCATCGCCTCAGCATTCCCCCACGTTTCCACTGCTGCGTCGAGGCGCGGGAAAACCATTACCTGTTCCAGGTGGTTGGCCAACTCCCCGAGAAATTTGTTCATCGCGCATCGATGGGACAGGTCATGTCGCGGGCGGGATTTGTCCGAAAAGCAAGGGGCAAATGCTTCCTCTGGAGGAGAGCCTCCTGCTTTTCTTTCAAAGCGTAGAACTCCAGCTTTAACTCAATGCGGCGGCTCTCTTCGTCCGTCTCCCGGGTTGCGTTGAAAGAGGAACCACCGGCGAAAAACAGGTTCTCAACCAGGCTGCGGTCTGCCTGGTTCAACGTGGGCGGGCCGCTGGACGCCAACAAGGTACACAACACCCGTTCCGAGCGTCGCGTACTCAGATCAAGATTGTGCAGGTAGGTTCCGCCCTGGCTGGCGAAGCCTTCCACTACGATTTGCTTCAACCACTCGTGACATGCAGGACCCCTTGCAATGTCCAACACTCGAGGAACGAAGCGACGCAAAAATTCCTGCTGCGCCTCGTCCAACTCACTGCTGTTGTTTTGAAACTTGGCCAGGGTTCCAAAGTCAACCGAATGATCTCGCAGTTGCACCCCTCGGATGCTGTCGGTATACACCTTTACCTGTTCCATGCAAGAGCCGATTTGTTTCGCGCGGTTATTTTGCCGCGCCTCATCGTCGCGTATACCCGCCGTAACCGACAGCAAAGCCGCGGCCATGACCACCAGAAAGAGAACCATCAGCGCCGTCATCAGATCTGAAAACGAGATCCAGAACGGCTTTTCCGCTTCCTCTTTGGTGGCTTTGCGGGATGAAGATCTGACTCCAAGCATGCTCCGTTACCCCCTCGCCGGCACCAGCTCGATGACATTCTCGAGATCCCGTATGCCCGTCGCGAGCAGATCGACAGCCTTCGAAAGCTCAACATGAAAGCGAGCATTTCCGTGGCTCAATGTCCGCTCCATGCTGGCGGCAAAGGCTTCGTGCGTTTTGGTTAGTACCTCGTTCACACCCGCGAGATAATCCTGCGACAGCTTCTCCGCTTTCCCCAACTGCAAAGCAGCAGCTTCCATCTGGTTCACCAAATCCGAAGTCATCGCTGCTTCTTTCCTGGCGTTCTGGAGGGTGGTTTTCAAATCTGTCACCATCATGGCAAAAGCATCCCGGCTCTTCTTGTATTCATCCAGAATCTCGATCGTCCCATTCATGGCGTTACTGAGCGATTGGGTCGCGAGCTGGATCCTGTCCATAGCTCCGCCGGCTCCCTGGATCGTTGCAGCGACACTCTGCCCCGCTTTGGCGAAGTCGGTGGATGCGCCATAGAGCAGTTCGGCCCCGGTGTTCATTCGCGTGACCGAGTCGCGGGTTGCTTCGGCAAGTGCGGCTACTGTGTCCCGAAGGCCCAGAGTCGTCTCGCTCGATTGGCGCAAAAGGTTCTCGATTTCCCGCGACAGGCCGCCGACCATTGTCTCCGTCTGGTCGAGGAATCTTGTTCCCTCATTCCGCTGACGTTCTCCGGATACCCGGGCCTGATCGTGGATTTGCCCCACCACGCCCACCACCTGCTCTCCGAGTGTGGCCATTGTCTGCTGCAGGCTTTTCCGCGCTCTCTCGTTGCGCGTGCGTGACCAGGTCCCGCAATTGCCCGGCAAATTCCGACGTTTGCCGGTTGAGCTCGCGTTGTCTTTCCTCTATGGACGCAAGGGAACTCTCGATCTTGCCGGTCATGGCGTCCGTGGTATTCCTACCGGCGGACTCCACGCTCGCCGCGAGCCGATCGAATCGGGCCGCTGTCTGTTCCATCGCGCTGGTAGTTTGCGTGAGCAGCTCGCTGACGCCATTCATCTGTCCACCGAACATGGCATGGATCTGATCCGAAAATTGCACCAGGACATCGGCCAGCATCGTGTGGATCGCTTCACCCTGGCTGGCTCCCACGTAGCGAACGGCTTCCGAGATGGTGTCGATTGGGCCGCCAAGCCGTTCGACAATTACCTGCGCTACGCGATTGGACATTTCCTTGCTGTCGCGCGCCGAAGCCTCCACCTGCCGGGTCGTCACTTCGGTCAGGATCTGCTTGAGATCTGCCACCAATGCGTCCTTAATTTGTATGGCCTGCGTTGCGGACGTCTCTGACGCCCTCACCAGTCTTTCCAGATATTCCTCGCCCACTCCGGCATCGAATAGCCGATCGATGGAGCGTTGAATCGCCTCGACCTTGCGGTAGCATGCGTTCAGCAAGAGCTTCTCGATCAAGGTGAAAAGGATCGCCAGGATGATCGCCGCTGCCGAAGTCAGAAAGGCATCCCCCACGACTTTGATCAGGGACTTCAGGGCTTCCTGCATTTGCGTAGGGTCCAGCGAGGGAAGGAAGTTTCTCAACCCCTGAATGAGACCTCGGAAAGTACCAATAATGCCTACACCGGTAAGAATCCCGGGCAGGTGCTTGAAGTATTCCGTCCGCAACGGCGAATCCACCAGGGCCTGCTCGGTGAAGACGGTTTCCGCCAGCGTAGTGGCACGCCAGCCGACAATTCTCTGCTGTCCGTGTTCGTCGACGGCTCGTCGCGGGTGAAGCGTCTTCGTGTACTGCTGCCACAGTGCGGCGAACGCTGGTTCCTCGGCCGCCTCCCCAATCATGGCCGGCAGATCGCTGCCCCTCTGCTGCGCTGCCCGTAATTCGGGGGCACGGAGCGATCGGGCAATGCGCGTGAGAGACCGAAGCACAGCCAACGCAGGGAAGCAGAAGCGAAACAGAAAATGAAGTGCCAGGATGCATAGTACAAAGACAATCAGAGCTAGCAAACGATAGTTAAGCACTTCATTCAGGAAACCCTGGAACGAGAACATCTCACCTACTCATCGAAGACTCGGAATTACTTAAGCCTCCGGGGCACAAGTCTACAACCGGTCAGTCTCAGAAAATACTTAAAATACATTCATGAAAATGTACTTACCCTGCAGCGCGGGTTTAACGAGAGATAGGTTTGTTCCCGGCTCCGGTGACATAAATAGAAACAATAGTAGTTTCGTAATTCGGCCATCCGGGTCGGTGAGCAAATCGAGCGGGTAGTCGAGTGCCATCGCCGGCGCAGGTTGATATCGAAGCCGGCTAGGCTGGCTGCGGAAAAAGGATGATTTGCGCGGAGAGGAAAGAAAGAACGTACCTCAGGGCCTAAAGGCCGAAAGATTTTGCGGGGTTTACGTACGGGCTAAAGCCCGTACCTACCTCCGGAGCCGGCTAGGCTGGTTTCACCGGGTCGTCAGCCTTGCTGAAAGCAGTGAGCCAGCGGGAGGCAAAGCCGGTGAGCCGTTTGCGGACCACCGCAGTAAATTCAGGCTCTTCCGTATTCTGGAGTGCGTTCACAAGTTCGTAGTGCTCGCGGCCCATCGACCCGGTGAGGGGAGCACCGCTGGCGAGTACGACAAAGATGAAGAGTGGCGCCATCAGACGGTCCAGAGTCTCGGCCAGGTAGGGGTTCCCCGAAAGCGCCCAGCACTGCCGGTGAAAGGCATAGTCGAGCTCCAGGAATTGGCGGCGATCGCCTCTCTCCCCTGCTTCCACGACCTTCGCAATCTGGCGGCTGAGATCTTTGAGATCTTTTTCCGTTACCCGTGGCTTCGCCCACTGGTATGCCAACAGCTCCAGTTCTACCCGCAGGTTATAGAGGTGGCGCACTTCTTCGGTCGAAAATTGAGTCACGAATGTGCCGGTGTTGGTCACGCGGCGAACGAAACCCTGCCCCTGGAGAGAGATCAACGCCTCGCGAACGACAGGAGTGCCCACCTTCATCTGCCGTGCCAACTCCCGCTCCACGATGGCATCGCCCGGCTTGAACTCGCCGGCGAAAAAAGCGTCCTTCAGCGCGTTGATTACGCGGTCGCTGAGAGAAAGCGGCTCAATTTCGGCAAAGGTGGGCATGTTTAACCCTCAAAGTGCTTGGTGCTCGTTCATTTATCATCGCAGCACGGAGGGGTGCTCGCAACTCCGTTCATCTGGCCATGGGCTCTTCGCTTTGTGTACACTTCTCCGGTCGCGCCAATACGGTGATAGATCCGCGTTTGTAATCGATAAGGGAAATGAGGTCCCGAGTGGCGCGTCCATCCCGTGTTCGCTACATCGTTCTTGGCCTGACGATTGCCGCGTACATGATCACCTACATTGATCGTGTCGTCATCTCCTCCGCGGTTCCCTCCATCCAGAAAGAGTTTGGGTTCTCCATCGTCACCATGGGATGGATTTTGAGCTCGTTCCAGTGGGCTTATGCTCTGTTCCAGATACCGGGTGGTTGGCTGGGTGACCGTATCGGTCCCCGCCGCGCGATGACGTTGATCGTGAGCTGGTGGTCCCTGTTCACATGTTTCACAGTGTTTGCCTGGAGCGCGGGATCGATGGCGTTGATTCGTTTCCTTTTTGGCATGGGCGAAGCCGGCGCTTTTCCGATTGCGACCAGGTCGCTTTCGCGCTGGATGCTGCCCACAGAGCGCGGTTTTGCCCAGGGGGTGACGCACGCCGGTTCGCGATTGGGAGGCGCGATCACGCCGGCGCTGGTGGTGTTGATTATTGTGCGCTATGGCTGGCGGGCGGCTTTTATTTGTTGTGGTGCCCTGGGATTGATATGGGCCGCGGTGTGGTTCTGGTACTACCGCAATACCCCGGATGAACATCCGTCTGTGAATGCCGAGGAACGGGAGCTAATCCGTTCTTCTCTCGAGATGGCGCGCGGGGCGAAGAGCTTGCAGAGCGTTTCATGGAAGTGCATCCTGTCGAGTCCGCAGATGTGGATTCTTTCAGCGATGTACTTTTGCTACGCGTATAACCTGTCGGTTTACCTGGTGTGGTTTCCGAAATATTTGAATGACCATCGCGGTTTCAATCTAAAGCAGATGGGGTTCTACGCCAGCCTGCCGTTGCTGGCGGGAGTGGTCGGGGATGTTTTCGGCGGATGGTTTTCTGACCTGTTGGCAAAGTGGACTGGCGATCTGAAGATGGCTCGCCGGAGTGTGGGGGCTGGAGGTTTCCTGCTTTCAGCTTTGTGTATCGTGCCCGCGTGTCTTACGACAAACTCACTCACTTCGGTGTGGCTTTCCTGCCTGGCGATGTTTGGGTTGGAGTCGACGGTTGGGGTTTCCTGGGCGATTACGCTGGATATTGGCGCGGATTCGGCGGGGGCGGTTTCAGCGTTGATGAATACGTGGGGAAATACAGGGGGCGCGATTGCGTCCGCGCTCTCAGCGTATCTGGTAGTGCTTCGCGGATGGAACGCACCATTTCTGGTGATGGCGGGGATGTCGGTTGTGGCTATGTTGCTTTGTTTGCGGATCAATGCCAGCCAGCGGTTGTTGACTAGTTGATCTCCTCGCGACTTAGCGCGGTGCAGGGCCGGCTACTCGTTTGCCGGCGATGTACACAGCGCTGATGGTGCGGGTGTTCTTGATGTCGTCCAGCGGATCCTTATCCAGCACCAGCAGGTCGGCCCACTTATTCTTCTCCAGGGTGCCTAAATCTTCGGCGTGCAGAAAGCGAGCGGCACTCCCCGTGGCTGCCGTGATCACCTGCATCGGCGTCAGACCAGCCTGCACCATCAACTCCATTTCCCAATGAGCGAAGTAGCCAGGGAAACGGCCTGGGGGGCCGCTATCCGTGCCAAAGGCGTAGGGCACGCCCGCGTCCGCAAGGGTTTTGAGATTGTGCTCCGCGTTGCGCAGAAAGCCTGGATACATGGAGAAATCAGGATCCGAGCGCATCTTCTGCTGATAGGCGGGGCTCTTCAATTGCGCGAGCACCTGGGGCGAAACACTGCGGGTGAAGAATGGATCGTTGGCAAAGGGGGCCGTCTGCCCATACACAAACATGGAACCTTCCCGGGAAAGGGTGGCCGCCTCCTGCCAGGTTCCATGGCGCTTCATGTCGGCGATGAACGCCGCGTCGATCGGTTTGTCACGGACACTGTGCGCCAGGCCGTCCACTCCGTAGTCGACCAGTTGTTTCGCATCCTGCAGGTAGAAGATATGCGCAATCACTCGTAGATGATGACGGTGCGCGCTCTCGATGATGGCCTGGGCAATTTCGTAAGGCATCTTCTTTTTGGTGCCCAGATGGTCATCCATCCATAGCTTGATAAAGTCAACGTGCTTGGCCGCCTGCGCGGCGACAGCCGGCTCTACGTCGGCCACAGAGGCGACGCCCTGGTTCACGCCTTCCAGCCCGCCATAGCCGCCTTTGAAGATGAAACCTTGTCCCGCGGTATAAATGCGCGTTTCGGTAGGACGCCCGGCACGCTGCTCATCCCGGATCTTGAAGATGGAGTCTTTATCCGTGCCCATGCTGAGCACGGTCGTGACCCCATAGGACGCGTAGGTCTTCAG
This sequence comes from uncultured Acidobacteriaceae bacterium, assembly GCA_963850235.1. GTDB lineage: Bacteria > Acidobacteriota > Terriglobia > Terriglobales > Acidobacteriaceae > PALSA-350. The sequence continues at coordinate 23,445 of CAWKKM010000016.1, forward strand.
GTCCTTCTCTACATTTTCAGGGGTGAAGAACTTCTCGTTTTGGTCGAGACCGATGGTGGCCCCGAGGTGGACATGCAGATTGATGATGCCGGGCATGATGTACTTGCCCTGCAGGTCCGTGACCGGCGCCGAAGGAGGCGCCTTCAATTTTGCCTCCGCGCCCACCCACGCGATGCGCCCGTTTTCGAGAATCATCGCCGCATGGGCCACGGGAGCGTGGCCGGTGCCGTCGATCAGGGTGAAGTTCTTGAGAACCTTGACTTGTGCAACCAGGGAGGTTGCAAACGAGAGTGCAAACACCAGGGTCAGCAACTGAAGGGGGCAGGCGAGGAAACTACTTCGAATTCGTGCGGGCATCTTCGAGGATCCTCTTCGCGCGCGACGGGTTGAAGATACCGCAGGAGCAAAAACGCGTGAGATAGGTTGCGGCCTGCTCCGGGGTGCGCCGGTTTTCCTTGACGAAGTCGATCATCTTTTTGGCCAGCGAATGGCTGATCATGCCATGGCCGCACATGGTCGAGAGGGTCGTGACCTGCGAGTTGGGAATCTTTTCCGTCTTGCCCTCAAAGCCCAGGGAGTAGCCGACGCTGTGGCGGTCGATACAGGCATAGTTACAGCAGCGCTCGGCGCCCTCGATCGAAGTGGACACGTTGACGCTCATGCCCAGATCTTCTTCTTTAATGCGTTTCACAAACTGCTCCGCCGCGTGAGCATTGTCAAAGACCGCGGCGCAGGTGGTGGGGACGGTGAGTCCTTTGATCACGGCTTGAAAGTCGGGCTTCATATCCCGCTTCCAATGCGCAAGGGGGCCGAGCTTCTTTGATGCCCGCAGAGCGCCTCCGTGGCGGGCGTCCCCCAGGTTCACCGGTTTATACTCCATGGCAATTTCCAGGAAGCGGTGAAGTTTGGGCAGCGCGTTGGGGTCCTTGTTGCTCTTGCTGGGGATCGCAAACACGATGTAGTCGTCGCTGAAGCTCGCAGCGTCACCGAAACGATGGAGGGTATTGGTCATACGTTTGCCGTCTCCCTGGCGGGCTCGCTCGTGGGTTCGACCACCCGGCCCAAACCGATATTTGTTTTGGCGCGTTGCAGCTTGTATCCCAACTTTTCCAGGATCGGAGCTACCACCACTTCTTCGCCGTGCTCGCCACAGCGGGTGGCGACGCCCAACGCGACGACCGTGTCCAGTTGCTTTTCGATCTCCCACACCAGGCGGACAATCTCTTCCGTGCGCTCGACGGGTACTTTGATTTCGACGATTGCCGACATCACCTTCTCATTCAAAATGTCTTCGCGCAGAGTGCCGGTACTCACGTCAGACATTAAGGACGTGATCGGGTTCTTCTTCTCAAAACTGACATTGGCCTTCGCCAGGGCCGAGCACATTTGCTGGATGTCGCGAAAGCGGACGCCGACGCCGGGCCGCCCAAACTCGATCGTGAAACCGACGTCTCCCACCTTGACTCTGCCCGTCACGTCATTGGTTTTTACTTCTTCGGTGCCGCGGCCTTCTACGCCGGTCGATTCGTGGGGCACGCTGGGGTCAGAGAATGCGCGGCGCACCACGCGCGGCCAGGTGAGCTGGTCCGGTTCGAAAGCAGCCGTGGGGCAAACATCGGGTTCCGGTTCAAAGCGAATGCGCAACGCTGCGAACACGCGGCGTATCGTGCGTACCAGGGTGGGGTTGAGGTGTTCCTGGCTCAGGCCGTTATAGCAGGCGTAGCACTCCACACATTCGTCGCTGTTAATGGTTGCGCGCTTTAAGACGGGGTCGATGTAGATGGCGCCCATGGGGCAAACGTAGGTGCAGTTCCCACAGGCCACGCACTTTTCAGGATTGATCTTCATTTCTCTCCCTGATCAGCAGAAGACGGGATCGTACGATGATCTATCGTAGATACTACCATGGCAGATTTAAGGCATGATTCGGCCGTTTCCGGCGGGAAACGCCTGATTTTGGTACTCTTATCGCCGTGCTGACTTATCATCTATCGGCTCAGGATGGGGATCACCCATGGACCGTAGAAAGTTTCTGACCAGTTCCGGCGCGCTGTTGGCGGCCGGCCGTGCCACAGCGAATGAGCCGAAGACGGCGAACGTCCAGCCGCCCGGTTGCGCCGAAAAGTCACTGAAGCCGGAGCCGCTGTACGCGCCGCAGCAGCCATACCGCATCGGCTACACGACCAACACACGGGGCGGCTGGGAAGGCGATCCGTTCAAGGGAATGCGCGAAGGCCGCGAGGTCGGGTTTCGCTACATGGAGATCTTCGGAGCCTCGTTCTGCCGCCCTGACACTTTGTACTACCCCGATGACGCAGAAGGCCTGATGCGTCGCATTTTCCAGATGGGGGTGAACTTTGTCAGCATCACCGGCGGGTCGGCCACGGGAACACGCGCTTTGAGGATCTCGACTCGCGCGAGGCGGTGGTCGAGAACCACTTCACCATGGCCCGCTTTAGCCGGCGTTTCGGTTGCCAGGTGCAAAAGACCAACACCGGGCGCAGGCGGCCGGAAGGCACTACGGATACCGATCTCAAGGTAATGGCCGGCACCCTCGATGCACTAGGCAAACGCATGAGTGAAGAGCTCGGGATGCAACTTGGGGTCCACCCTCACTTAGGCAGCCAACTGCAGAGCCGGCATGAGTTGGAGTTCATCATGGCCAACACTGACCCGAAGTATGTCGGTCTGGTTCTCGATACGGGCCATTTCACCATGGCAGGGATGGATCCGCTGGAGATGGGCAAGCGATACGGGAAGCGGGTGCTCGAGTATCACCTGAAAGACACCAAGCCGGAAGATCGCGGAGGAACCAAAAACGTCCCGGGTCCCAACGTCGACCAATTGAAGGATCCCTACTTCTTCCCCATGGGCACGGGAGGGGTAGATTTTCCCGGTTGAAGGCTTACCTCGACAGCACGCAGTGGAGAGGGTTCCTGAACGTCGAGCTGGACACGTCTCCCTGGCGTCCGCCTCAGGACAGCGCAAGAATCACGGCGAAGTATATCGAGGATGTGCTCAAGATCCCGCTTTAGGTCTGCAGGGAAGGTATTGCGGTCTTGACGGGGGCGTAGGCTGGAAAGACACCGAGGCGAACATGAAATTTGGCGTCAACACGTTCATCTGGTCGGCAACGTTCGATCAGTCTAATTTCGACCTGCTGCCCACGATCAAAGAGGCGGGGTTTGATGGAGTCGAGGTCCCGCTGTTGCATCCTAAGCAGTTTCAAGCGTCGAGCATTCGCAAGGCGGTCGAGGCGCACGGGCTGGAGTGCAATGCGTGCACAGTTTTGGTGGACGGCCTCAGCCTGATCAGCGACAGCCCCGATATCCGCCGCCGCACCCGCGAGCATCTGCAAGACATCATCAAATCGGCAGCAGAGGCGGGTGTGGGTATCGTCGCCGGACCTCTCTACAGCCCGGTCGGTTACCTGCCCGGGCGGCGCCGCACCAGCGACGAATGGAAATGGGCGGTCGAGGGTTTTCAATCCGTCGGCGATACACTCGCTGCCCACAAGGTGACGTTTGCCATCGAGCCGATCAACCGTTTTGAAACGTTTTTTCTCAACACAGCCGCCGATGCGGCCAGACTTTCAGAGCAAATCGGTCACCCCAACATTGGCATCCTGTTTGACACCTTTCACGCCAATATCGAAGAGAAGAATATTGCTGACGGTTACCGGACCGTTGGGCGCCAACTGAAACACGTGCACACGTGCGAGAACGATCGGGGCATCCCCGGCTCGGGCCACGTGGAGTGGAAGGAAGTATTTCAGGCGCTGAAATCCCTGAACTACGACGGATGGCTGACCATCGAGGGCTTTGGTTTTGCCCTGAAGGAGCTGAGTGCGGCGGCAGCTATCTGGAGAGACATCGAACGCACTCCGGAATCGATCGCTTTCGAAGGGGTGAAGTTTCTCAAAAAGAGCGTTGCCGAGGCAATGGCCAGATAGATCGATCGAGTTCATCAGGGGACGATTGTTCCGAGCGACTGAGTGTGATGTCGCTTACTGGTGCGCAACCCGCCTGCTCACCAATAAGCCCTCATTTGATCTATATTTGCGAGGGGGCGATTTCATCGCCAGCCCCGGTTTTCTCGGAGATTCTGCATGTCCCAGGTAATCCGCTCACCCAAGGTATACGACGTCTGCATCATCGGCTCTGGCGCTGGGGGCGGTACTGCCGCCAAGGTGCTCACCGAAGGCGGCCTGAATGTAGTCATGCTGGAGGCGGGCCCGCTCTTGAATCCCCGGGCTGATTACAAAGAGCACGTGTGGCCGTATCAATTACCCCATCGCGGTGCGGACATCGGAGGGCGGGCGCGCCACGAGTTGAATGGTGAGTTCCTGGCGCCCAACGGATTCTGGCAGATTGATGGCGAGCCGTATACCACGGCTCCAGGATCGACGTTTCGGTGGTTTCGTTCGCGAATCGAAGGCGGCCGCACCAACCACTATGGGCGCATCTCGCTGCGTATTTCGCCCGCGGATATGAAGTCTCGCTCCAGGGATGGCCTGGGCGATGACTGGCCGATTACCTATGACGAACTTTCGCCTTATTACGATAAGGTCGAAGCGTATATCGGAGTTTTTGGATCGAAAGAAAATCTCGCGGATGCGCCGGATGGTGTTTTCCTCCCGCCGCCCAAGCCGCGTTGTACGGAAACGCTGGTCAAGAAGGCCTGCGATCACCTGAATATCACCTGCATCCCTTCGCGCATGGCGATCCTGACCAAACCAGTGAACGGCCGCGCGCCCTGCCACTATTGCGCGCAATGCGGACGAGGGTGCATCAGCGCTTCGAATTTCAGCTCCAGCCAGGTGATGATTCCGCCCGCACAAGCAACCGGTCGCTTCACGCTCATTCCCAATGCCATGGCCCGGGAGGTCATTGTCGGCAAGGATGGAAAGGCGCAGGCTGTCTCCTACATCGATAAGGCGACGCGCACGGAAATGCGGGTGCATGCCAAGGCGTTTGTATTGGCGGCGAGCGCGTGTGAAACCGCGCGGCTGCTGCTGAACTCACGCTCTACCCAGTTTCCCAATGGGCTGGCGAATTCCTCCGGGGTCGTCGGGCGGTATCTAACGGATTCCGTGGGCAGCAATGTGACGGGCTATTTTCCGCAACTGGCTGGGGTGCCTCCGCACAACCATGATGGTGTCGGCGGCATGCATATGTATATGCCGTGGTGGAGGGGTGATCGCAAGAATGAGTTTCCGCGCGGCTACCACATCGAGTTCGGTGGGGGACCCCACATGCCGGGTGTGGGCGGGTTCGACGGATTATGCAATGAGCATGAGGGCTACGGCTCTTCGCTCAAGCAGAGTGTCCGCAGCAAATATGGCAACTTCATCGGTTTCTCCGGAAGGGGAGAGATGATTCCTAACCCCGATACCTACTGTGAGATCGATCCGACGGTGGTCGACAAATGGGGGATCCCGGTGCTGCGCTTCCACTTCAAGTGGAGCGACTACGAATTGAAAATGGCGAAGGATATGCAGGAAACTTTCCGGTCCATCGTTGAAGCGGCCGGGGGCACGGTGGTCGATAGCGCGAGGCGAGCAGATGCCGGCGCAAAGAACGCGGGCAACCAGCCGCAAGAGAGGTTGCCGTATGGCATCTCCGAAGGGGGAGAGATCATTCACGAATTGGGCACGGTGCGCATGGGTGATGATCCAAAGACTTCAGCGCTGAACAAGAATTGCCAGGCGCACGATGTAAAGAATTTGTTCGTCGGCGACGGGGCTTGTTTTGTAACTGGTCCGGATAAAAATCCGACGCTGACGATCACGGCACTTTCGTGGCGAACTTCGGAATACATTCTTGATCAGGCTAAAAAAGGGGAGATATAGCATGTCTGTATCCCGGCGTGACGTGTTGAAGTCTTTGAGTATGGGAGCGGCGGCGACCTCGGTGTTGCGTGTGATTCCGCTGCAGGCTGCCGAGTACGCGCACCACATGATCACCACGGAAAAGGCCACGAGTAAAACGGGTGTGTACACGCCGAAGTTTTTCCGGCCGGCGCAGTACAAGACCTTGCAGGCTTTGTGCGAGTCGATTTTTCCGGCTGACGCGGATTCAGGGGGAGCGATCGAGGCCGGGGCTCCGGAGTTTATTGACTTGCTTACGAGTGAGAATCCGCACTACCAGTTGACTTTGGGCGGCGGGATCATGTGGCTCGATTCCACGTGTACCGATAAGTATGGCAAGACTTATCTGGAATGCACGCCACAGCAGAAGACCGAGATGCTGGATTGCATTGCTTACCGCAAGAGTGCAGAAGAGGATCCGAGTGTAGGCCAGGGTGTGGAGTTTTTTGCGTTCCTGCGCAACCTGGCTGCGGATGGATTTTTTACCAGCAAGATTGGGATCCAGTATTTGGGTTATATCGGCAACGGGTATCTGGCGGAGTTTCCCGGGTGTCCTCCAGTGCCGGGGGTTAGAGAGCGCTGCGAGCGGAAACATCTCTCGACGACCAGTACGGGAGCGTGGATACGGGCTGGTAGTTACGGGCTGGTAGGTACGGGCTGGTAGGTACGGGCTTTAGCCCGTACATAATCGGGTAGACTCATTCGGCCTTTAGGCCCTGAGGCACCCTCTTTCCATTGGCCCCGCGAAAAGCAATACCTCAGGGCCTAAAGGCCACAAGGACTCACAACGTTCATGCCGGGGATAAATCCCCGGCCTACCCTGTTGTCGCGCGTTTCTTCAGCCATCCCAGCCCTTCAGACGTTCCTGCTCTCGGCCTGTATTCACAGCCGATCCAGCCGTCGTATCCGAGTTCTTCTATCAGATCGAACAGGTAGTCGTAGTTGATCTCGCCATGGTCGGGCTCGTTGCGATCGGGCACACTCGCGACTTGCAGGTGGCCAACGTTCTTGCCCAGATACTTGCGCAGCTTCATGCTTACGTCGCCTTCCACGATCTGGCAGTGATAAAGATCCATCTGCACTTTGAGCGCCGGGCTTCCTATCTCGTCGACAATGGCATGGGCCTCGTCCTGACGGTTCAGAAAGTAGCCGGGCATGTCCCGCGTGTTGATCGGTTCGATCAGCAGATCGATACCTAAGGGGGCAGCTTGTTGAACCGCCCACGCCAGGTTGGTCACAAATGTGCTGCGCATGGCCGCTCGCTCAATCCCGTTGGGCTGCAGGCCGGCCATCACGTGCACTCGCGGGCAGCTTAGCTTCTGCGCATACGCAAGGGCGGTCTCGATAGCGGCGCGAAACTCTGCCTCTCTGCCGGGTAGGCTCGCGATGCCGCGGTCGCCTGCCGCCCAGTTTCCCGGCGGGGCGTTGAACAGCACCTGGGCCAGGCCGTGGGTCTCAAGCCATGACAATACTTGCTGGGCAGGGTACTCGTAAGGGAACAGATACTCTACCGCGGTAAAGCCATCTCTGGCGGCGGCGGCAAAGCGGTCGGGGAAGGCATTTTCCCCGTACAGAAAACTGAGGTTCGCGGCGAAGCGCAGCATAGCTTGAGTTCCTACCTTGTGTTCCCTACCACGACGCGCCAAATTGCTGGCGTAGTTGATCGATCTGGTTGGGCGTGAGCGGTTCCGGCTTTCGATCAGCCAGCAGCCAGAGTCGCGCGGTTTCTTCCAGCTCTTCCAGCGCGGCCATGGCGGCCGCCGGCGTACCGTGCCAAACATTGGGTCCCAAGCGGTCCAGCATGACAGCGCGAATGGGCGTCGCTTGGGCGCGCATGCGCTCAATCGTCTGGGCCACCAGGTCACCCACGGCCGGGTCCCCGGGACGGAAATACTCGATCAATGGGACGTGACCAACCTTCATCACGTAATAGGGCGTGAGCGGAGGCAGAATATCTTCCTGCTTCCAGACCCCGGCCAGGGTCAGCGCAACCAGGTGCGTGGAATGGGAATGGATCACGCACCCGGCATCGGGATCAGCGGCATAGATGCGGCGGTGCAGGACGAGCGTCTTGCTCGCCCGGTCGCCGCTTATCTGTATGCCATCGGCGCCGACCTTGGAGAGAGCCTCCGGCTTGAGGAAACCCAGGCATGCTTCTGTGGGGGTGATGAGAAATCCGTCGGGCAGGCGGACGCTGATGTTGCCCGCGGTGGAATGAATATAGCCGCGCTCGAAAAGAGAGCGGCCTACGCGACAGATCTCCTGTCTCAGTTCTGGCTCGTTCATCGTCACGCCACGAAGGCAAAGGCTTTGCAGAAAAAGTCCTGCGATCCGAAGTTACCGGATTTCAGGGCAAGGTGCAGTCCCCCCTCCGCCGAAGTGGCATAGCACCACGGTACCCCGGGATCAATCTGCGGGCCGATCTGCATCTGCCGGATGTTCAGGGCCTGCACGCAAATGCCCGAGGTCTCTCCCCCCGCGACGACCAGGCAGCCCACACCACGCTGCACGAAGGCGCGCGCCAGTGCCGCCATTGCCTGCTCGACCAAGGGTGCGTTGGCCGCGCTCACGTGTTCCGGCTCGGCAGTCGAGTAGACGAGCAGGGGCTGCCCAGCTTCACTGCGCCAGCAGGCTTCCGCCCAGGAGAGCACCTGGGCAATTTGCAGGTCGAGATCCGCACCTAGCTGGGCCGGCTGCAAAGCGTGGGCTTCGCCGCCGTCGCGAATGAAGCGCTGCACCTGGGCATTGGTGGCCACGGAGCAGCTGCCGGCGAGAATGGCCTTTCGCCCTCGCGCGGGCGGCAGATCGATCCGGTTGCCAGGACTAAACCCCCAATTGCGCGGCAAGCTGTTTCCGAGCCCGGAGCCGGCAGTGAGGAAAGCAGCGCCACGCAGCGCCTCGCCCAACCGGCCCAGATCCTCGTCGCTGAGCGCGTCGACAATGGCGATGGCGATGCCTTTGTTCTCAAGCTCGTTCATGCGTTGCTGGATCGCTTGCCCGGATTGGGAAACCGTCCGGTAGTCGATGAGCCCGGTTCGGCGCCCTTTGGCGGGGTTCAGCTGTGCCTGGAGCACCCGTACCAGGTTGGCATCGGTCATCGGGGTGAGAGGATGATGGCGCATGCCGCTTTCCGAGAGCAGAGTGTCGCCGAGGAACAGATGTCCGTGGACCACGGTTCGTCCGGCCTCAGGAAAGGCAGGAGTGGCGATGCTGAAGGTACAGTCCAGTTCGTCCATCAACGCTTCGATCACCGGGCCTATGTTGCCGGCGGGGGTGGAGTCGAAGGTAGAGCAGATTTTGAAGTAGATCTGGCGGGCTCCCTGCCGGCGCAGCCAGCGGCAGGCACGCAGCGACTGTTCCACCGCTTTGGCGGCCGGTTCGGTGCGCGACTTGAGAGCTACCACGACAGCATCCGCGTCGATCGGTTCGGCCTGCGTGGGAACGTCCACGGTTAACACCACGCGCATACCGGCGCGGACCAGGTTGTTCGCCAGGTCGGTGGCGCCGGTAAAGTCATCGGCGATGCAACCCAGGACGATCAACGCTAGCCCGCCTGTTCTTTCTGATACTGGCGAACGATGGAGAGGAAATCGGGATCAGGCGAAAGACCGAGCCGTCGTGCGCGGGCGCTTTCAAAGGCCGCGGGCCATCCCAACATCATTCTGGATATGGTTGGATCCTGCTGCAGCCGCACGCGGTCCCGGGTGGCGCGGCCGGCTGCGATCTCCAGTGCGTCGAGCATCTCGCTGACTTTAACCGTAAGCGCAGGCAGGTTTACGGCTGTCCTGCCCCACGCATCGGCCGTGGATTCCGCTGCCTTGAGCAAGCCTTCGATGGTGCGCTGGGGCGAGGCCAGGGCGACCAGGGTATCGGTTGGCACCGGGCACACTGCCTCCTGACCGTTCAGAGGCTCCCGAATGATGGAGGAGAGAAAGCCTGAGGCGGCGGCGTTCGGGCGGCCCGGGCGCACGGTCACGGTCATCAGTCGTGCGCTGCGGCCGTCGAGCAAGCCGCGGCGGGAGTAGTCCGCGATGAGTTGTTCGCAAATAAACTTTTGAATGCCGTAGGAGGTCTGTGGAACCGGCAACGTGTCGTCGTGGATCACCCTCGGCATGGGCAAGTCGCCATCGCCGCCGAAGACAGCGACGGAACTGGAGAAGACCAGGCGTGTGCCCCGGCCGCGTATGCCGTCAAGCAGCGCGCGCGTGGTATCGAGGTTGGAACGAAGCCCGAGGTCGAGGTCTGCTTCGCACTCCGCCGAAACTGCGGAGGCCAGGTGAAAGACCAGATCGAAGGCCTCATCACCCAGGGACTTGCACTGTTCGAGCAAGGCGCCGGTGCGCGCCTGGACCCTGCCATCGCCGGCTACATCAGCCGCCGGCGGCGCCAGATCGGCCAATACCAGTTGCGTGAGCGGCTGGCCGGAAAGATGCCCGCGGGAAAGGAGAGTACGCGCTAGCCTGGTTCCGAGAAATCCCGCTCCACCGGTTATAAGCACCTTCATCGTGTTTAGGTTACCATCGTTGTCCCGCCACTCTTAATCTGCATCAGACGGAGATGGAGGTTTTCTCATGCGCAAGTCCATTGCCCCTCTTTCCAAGGCTTCCACGATTTCCCCTACTGCCGATGGGTGGCTCGATTTACAGGAGATTGCCAGTGCAGAGATCTCGTCGGAGGATCCATCACATCCCTTTGAAAACGCTTTGCAGGGAGAAGGTGGATGGAGGGCTGCCGATCCGGGACCACAGGTCATTCGATTGAACTTCGATGCGCCGCAGTTCATCCGGCGGATTCGCCTCCAATTCCGGGAGGAACACAGGGAGAGGGCCCAGGAGTTCGCTCTGTTTGTGACTTCCGCGGCCAATCAAAGACAGGAGATCGTCCGCCAGCAATGGACGTTCAGTCCTGGCGGCTCGGTATCCGAAGTGGAGGACTATTCCGTCGATCTGCCTAATATTTTGTCTTTGGAGTTAGAGATTGATCCAGGGCGCCATGACAAGTCGGCCATGGCGACGCTGGAATCGATCTCGGTCGCCTGAGACGATGGTCAAAACTGGCAGAACGGATCCGCGTGGAGACACGGTAGACGAAGCGACAGCAGAAGCTTCCATTGAAGCAAAAAATATCGGAGAATCGCTCGACATCTAACCGGACACTCGTGACCTCAGGGGCTAAAGAGTCTGCGTGAGAACCAATCGACTGCAGCATGAGTCCCGCAGGGACGGCTGAACTTAGCCCAGGACGCAGTCCTGGGTAGAGATTCGAGAGACGAAAAGTCCCGTAGGGACGACTGGAAATGGGCCGCGACGCAATCCTGGCAATCTTCCAGTCGTCCCTGCGGGACTCAATCATGTTCCATGACGCACCCAGGACTAGCGTCCTGGGCTAAGTTCAGACGTCCCTACGGGACTAATCCCGGTTCTCACGCAGACTGTAAAGTCCTCATCAGCCGATTCTGTGCCGATATTGCAAAGGCGAATGCCTCCCGTAGAGCCACTGACGTACGGTTTTCTGCTGCCGTTTCCGAGCGACTCAGCGTGAGGAATGATATGAAACCGTACCAGGGTAAGCTCAGGGCTTTTCTAAGCCCTCACAGCCTAACCCTAACCTAGTGTAGTCCGCCACACAGATGGGCCTTTATCTCATCTTGATGATCCGGTGTCGGCTCTTAGCCGGTAAGCCGTGCTTTTCAAGCTACATCGCGCCGAGTCCCGTTAGGGACGACCGATCATAGCCCAGGATGGAGTGCGCAGCACGGAATCCTGGGTACCTATAGCAAAATGATCGAGCCCCGTAGGGGCGGCACACATTCTTCAGGGACGTCAGTCCCGATCGGAGCAGATACGGCAGCTGACATAATCGCCTTTACTACTGACGCACTAACCTGGTTTTGCGGCCTTCGCCCTGTCGTTAATCTGGCCTACGGCTCGCAGCGCACTCAGCGCCGCTCCTTCTTGCCAGGCCACAATGTGGCTCACATGATCGCCGGCGAAGACGATCGGCCCATCCGGCTCAATCATGGTTTCGTAACCGGGATTGGTATGCGGGGCCGTTTGGGAAAAGCTGGACCACCGCTCCTGCCCGGGTCCATAGGTGCGTATCCACGATCCCTCGTTGTCGGGTATCTGGCCCCAGGTTACGTACATTGGCTTTTCCAGCTCCTTGCCGTGCCCGGGATGGAGGCGCTCGACGGACTTGCGGCTCTCCTCAAATTTCTGTGCCAGGGTGAGGCCCTTGATGTTGGAGCGTCCTTCATCGGTGTAGCCGCTGACCAGCACTCCTCTTTGGGTGAACATACGGGCGGAAGGAAACCAGATGGGGCTACAGCCTTCAGTGACGAACTCCAGACCGCCATAGATGTTGTAGTCCTGCTCCCAGAAACGCCGGCTCTCCCAGGCGATCTTGTATGCGCTGGCGTAAGTGCATTCGTCAATTACCTTCTTGTACGGCGCGCTGAAGTCATTGGGCGTCCTTTTCAAAACGGTCAGTGGCATGGCGCAAACGCAGTAATCGGCCTCAATGGTTTTTGCTGATCCATGGCTGGTATAACCGACCTTTACGCCCTTGGCGGTTTTTCGAATCTCCGTCACCGGAGCGTTGTACTTCACCACGTCGCCCAGCGCTTTGGAAAAGGCATAGGGGATACGGTCCATGCCGCCTACCGGCTGGAACATAGTCGCCTGCATATCGAACTGCTCGTCGAACAGCATGTACTGCCAGAAGTTCTCGTCCAGCAGCGTGTGCATGTCGATCGGTTGGCTTAACACGCCGGTTTGGTCGCCTGCTCCGGCGGTCTGGGAGTATCCCGCACGATCGCTGCCCACGTATTTTCCCGCGTCATCCAGCGGGCCGTAGGTGCGCAGGAAATCCAGCATGCGCTCCCGGTCTTCCTTTGAGATGTCCTGGTCCAGAAGACCCTGGTTAACGGCCTTTTCCAGCAACTCGCTCACGTGTCCGCGGGTGTCGTTTTCCGCCTGCCGCAACAGGACAGGTTTTCCTCCATTGGCCTTATCATTCTGCAGGAAGGCGGAGCGGGTCATGTTTACTTCCACCTCCAGGGGCACACCGAGCTTCTCGCAATAACCCAGCATCGTCTTGTGGATCGACGGCAGACGGGCCGGTCCGAAATTTTGGTAGTTGCCCTGGTCCCAGGTGCAGTTCTGTGTCGTCCCGTCGAGGAAGGTCACCCGATCCCCGCCGCGCACGGTCCAGTTTCTTCCTCCGGGCCTTTGACGGCATTCCAGGAGGGTACATTCGTACCCCAGGGCCCGCAGCTCGTAGGCAGCGACCAGGCCTGCGATGCCTGCACCCAGGACGACCACCTTCAAGCCTTTGCCCACTCCGGGCGACGCAGGTTCCACCTGTGCGGCATGCGCCTCCATGAAGCCTATGCTCCGCATCATGAGAAATGCCGCGCTGTATCCGCCTGCTCGCCCTACGCGATGCAGGAATTCCCGTCGACTGACTGCCATCGTCTCTACCCTCTCAGATTTGAATTTTCGGCGTGCAATGGCCCGGGTTGATAATGGTCCCTGGCACAGATATAACCATGGGACGGAGCGCAAATTGCTTCGTCGTGGAAGCAAAAGTTAACGGATCAGCAGGAATCAGGTGCAACCGTAGATGCAGTTTACCCGGCGCGACACAATTAAATTGCTTGGCTATGCAGCAGCCTGGGCACGGACCAGGGGTGCTTTTGGCCAAGCTGCCACGCTTCCCATTACAGCAGGCCCCTTTAAGGCTTCGCGCGCGTCACTGGACGCCTACGCCGTCCCCGACTGGTTCCGCGACGCCAAGTTCGGCATATGGTCGCACTGGGGGCCGCAATCCGGCGTCGAGGCCGGCGATTGGTTCGCGCGCAACATGTACATCCAGGGGACCCCTCAATATGAGTATCACCTCAAGACGTACGGACACCCATCCAAAACAGGTTACAAAGACCTGATTCCTTTATTCAAGGGCGACAAGTGGGATCCCGACCACTTGATGGACCTTTATGTGAAGGCGGGCGCCAAGTACTTTGTGAGCATGGGGGTGCACCATGACAATTACGATATGTGGAATTCGAAGTACCAGCCGCGGTGGAACGCAACCGCGGTGGGGCCGATGCGCGATATTGTCGGTCTCTATAAGCAGGCAGCGCGAAAACGAGGACTGCGTTTCGGGGTAAGCGAACATCTTTCCAACAGCTTCGACTGGCTGGCACCGGCCCACACCAGCGATACCAAAGGTCCCCTGGCTGGAGTTTCCTACGACGGCACCAATCCGTATTTTGCCGACCTCTATCACAGCTACACCCAGATGCCGCACGACTTTGCCCTAACTGCAAAGGCGATGGGGCGCGTCGCACCCGACGATTGGAAGCTGCAGTACTTCAACCGTATTAAGGATCTGATCGACCAGCATCAGCCCGATCTGCTTTACACCGATGGCGGTATTCCTTTTGAAGAATACGGATTGGCCACCGTGGCTGAGGTCTATAACGTAAGCGCCGCCCAGCACAACGGTAAGGTAGAGGCAGTCTACTGCAGTAAGGTAGCCGGCGACTGCGAGGTGGGCACCTGCATTCTGGACCACGAGCGCGGGGTTTCCGACGCCATTTCCACTGCCCCGTGGCAGACCGATACCTGCATCGGCGATTGGCACTACAAGCGCGGACAGGTATACAAAACGCCGAAGAAGGTGATTGATTTGCTGGTGGACATCGTCAGCAAGAACGGCAACCTGCTGCTCAACTTCCCCCTGCCTAACAGCGGCGAGTTGGATGCCGAAGAGATGAAGGTCCTGGAAGGCATCACCGCGTGGATGAAGGTCAACAGCGAAGGGATTTATGGATCGCGTCCGTGGAAGATTTACGGTGCCGGACCATCGACTGAAGTGGCGGTTCCCCAAAGCGGGTTCAACGAAAGCAAGCAACCCGGCTTGACAGCCGAGGACGTGCGCTTCACCACCAAGGGCAAATTCCTCTATGCCTTTGTGATGGGAACCCCCTCCGGTGACTTCGTTATCCAATCCCTGGCCTCTAACAGTCCCCAGGAGCCGGGCAAGATCCTCGATGTGCAACTATTGGGATATCATGACAAACTGCGTTGGAAGCAGGAAAAGCAAGGTCTGCAGGTACGAATGCCGGCGGCCAACCTGTCTGACATCGGCGTCACACTGAAAGTCACCCTTGCCTGAAAGGTCTGCATGCGAACCAGGTTGTTGATGAGTATTTTCTTGCTGGCCACGGCCGCAACGGCCTGTGCCCAGGGAGTGGATCACTCCATGCTTCTGAAGCCGCCGGCGGACAGCTGGCCACTGTACCACGGCACGTACGACGGGCAGCGCCACAGCAAGCTGGAACAAATCACCCCGCAGAACGTGCACGGGCTTTCGATGGCATGGGCTTTCCAAACCAATCAGAAGGCGGATATCAAATCGTCTCCCCTCCTGGTCAACGGCGTGCTTTATTTCAGTGTGCCGGACAATGTGTGGGCCGTCGATGCGCTCTCCGGACACCAGCTATGGCATTACACCTATCCCCCGAACCACGGTTTGCACATTGGCAGCCGCGGCGTCGGAATGTACAAAAATTGGCTGTACTTCCTGGCCCCGGATGGTCATCTGATTTCGCTCAATGCCAACGATGGCAGCGTGCGCTGGCAAGTGCAGGTGGCCGATGTTGCCAAGGGATATTGGACCAGCATGGCCCCGCTCGTGGTGGGCAATCACGTGCTGGTGGGCACCTCGGGCGATTTTGACAACCTGGTGGGATATGTCCGGTCGGTCGATCCGGAGACTGGCAAGACGCAGTGGCAGTGGGATGCGACTCCGCCTGTGGGCACGGCTGGGGCTCCCAGTGGTGGTAACTCCTGGATGACCGGCACCTATGACCCCGATCTCCACCTGCTGTACTGGGGCACAGGAAATCCTACGCCCGTGCTGACCGCGTCCACCCGGCCAGGAGATGATCTCTACACCTGCAGCATCGTGGCCCTCGACCCCGAGACCGGGAAGTTGGCATGGGCATTTCAGCCGTCGCCCCACGATACCCATGATTGGGATGCCGCGGAAACTCCGGTGCTGGTGGATGGAACGTTTCAGGGCAAGCCGCGGAAGATGCTGCTGCAGAGTTCGCGCAACGGTTATTTTTTCGTGCTCGACAGAACGGACGGCACCAGTCTACTCACGGTTCCGTTTGGCCCGGTGAACTGGACATCCGGGGTCGACAAGCAAGGGCGTCCTATCCCGGATCCGGCCAAGGACCCGGCGCCTGATGGGCGTTTGATCGCACCAGACGAAAATGGCATGACTAACTTTCGCTCTCCGAGTTTTGACCCGAAGACCGGTTTGTTCATCGTGTCGTCACATCCGAGTTACAGCCTGTACTTCACCAAATCCGCCGATGGCACCTATGGTTGGGCGGGCGCCGACTATGACCTATGGAGCAAGGGTGTACTTGAGGCCATTGATTACCAGACAGGCAAGATTAAGTGGACCCATGAGCTCGGCCAGGGGACACCCACCGCGGGTGTCTTGACCACTGCGTCGGGCCTTACCTTCACTGGGGACGTTCGCGGCAACGTTCTTGCTCTTGAAACTGGGACGGGCAAAACACTTTGGCATGCCGGCTCAGGGGCCCGGATGTCCACCTCGCCCATCACCTACGAGCTCGGCGGCCGCCAATATCTATTGACCAGCAGTGGCAGCGTAATGTTTGCCTGGGCCCTGCCTCAAGGTATGTAACTGTAACTGAGTGGTTGCTAAGCGTACGGCCTAAGCGTCTGCAGGAGAACACGAAAGCAAATCTCCAAGTTTCCCCCTTGTGCAGAGCCTCGCATCTAGGTAGGCTGGTTGGCACCTGGAGGAACGAGAATGCAGTGGATGCGTACGGCGTGTGCAGTGGCGGGATTGATGGTTTCGGGAGTGGCCCTGGGGCAGGGAAACCCGTTGGCCAGTGAAGTACAAGGCAGCTACAACCGGCTCAAGCCGAACATACTCAAAGCAGCCGATAAGATGCCGGCCGCGGACTATAGCTTCAAGCCCACGGCGGATATCCGGCCTTTCGCTCGAGTTGTGAACCACGTAACCGAGGCACAGCTGCATATTTGCGGTGCAGCGAATAACACGGATGCAGCCGCCCTGCCAAAAGTGCCGGCCGACACTGCGGATAAGGCCGTCATCGTCGAGGCACTCAAGGCATCCTTCGCCGAATGTGACAAAGCTTACGCCGGCGTGACCGAAGCCAATCAAACGGACATGCTCCAGGTAGGGCCGGCGGGCAAGCGGTCGCGGCTCAGTATGCTGTGGGGCAACCTCGCCCATGACAATGAGCAATATGCAATCCTGTCGTTGTATCTGCGCTTGAAAGGGTTAGTGCCGCCCACTAGCGAGAAATAGCCCTCATTCCTACTGTTCAGCGCGTCGGTTGCGCACACTGCCGCGCTGAATCCAGCGTGATGACCGTTGCGTTCGTGTGTGACGCGAAAATAGCCAGATATGCGTCAGTCCAGACATTCGGACCTCCCCCAATCTTCCCTCCCAACTGTCGCCACTGTTCGCTGAATTCGCTGCGTTCTGGCAGGAAAATCACGCGGTCATCCGTTCGCCACTCATCGTAGACAAGCCACGCTTCAACCGGAGATAACGCATCTTTGCCCATCACGTGAGCGTTGGTCAGAAGACGAAGGAAGCTCAGCTCACTGATCCGGCAAAAGGCGATCTGGTTGTTCTCAATGCCCTTGTAGACATTGAGTTGTTAAAGAGTGGTGGACATGCCGGTTAGAAGGGAGGGCGATCCAAATGTTGACATCAGGCAAGAAGATCATCGAAATTGAAGTCTTTCAGATCCATGGCGCCCGGTTCTTCGGAAGGAACCAGCGGCAGAGTCACCCTTTTGGAATGGGAGGGAGAGTCAGGCTCGGCTTTCAGTTCACGTTCGAAGGCACGGACAAGGAACTCTTCAATCGTAACCCCTTGCGTTCGCGCGATCTTTTCAGCTTTGCGATAAACCGCGTCGGGCAATTCGATTGTCGTCCGCATGATCCGCCTTTCTTCTATGATACAGCGTCTCCCACCCACGCCTTTGCCATTGGGGTATTTTTCGCCCGGAACTCTATCTCGGCGGCGAGAAGGCGAGCGGCCGACCCTTAGGCGATTGGCGGGAAGCAATACGTCGGGGGAATTTGGTGGTCAGAATTTGGGGGAGATCAGGATCGCTGTCGGGACGCATATTTTTAGGCATTGAAGGAACGGAACAACGACCATCGCGTCAGCATTCGCTAGGTTCCGAATTCGCTGTGGTGATTGATCCGTCTGTCCCTTCAATGCCTGTCCCTTCAATGCCGAAATGCCATCTGGGATCTTGGTTCATCGAGAGCCGCTCACTATGCTACAAAGTGGGGATGCTCCGGAAACGCCTTCGATGGATAACGCAATGCTTGCTATTCTGCCTGGCAGGGATGCTCGTCTCGGGACGATTGTCAAGTCTGTTAAATACGATTGTCTGGTGGACCTTACATCAAAGTCGAACTATCTTCCTGGAACGCGCTTCTTTCGTAGCGGCGTACTACCTGCCCCTCACCGGAACTTATGGATTCTGTTTAGGCCTGATTCCTATTCATCGGTTGAAGGAGCTTCTCGCTTCAGCCTTTGGGAAGATTGAATTCAGATCAACCCCGGGGCCGGAACTCGTCTTTAGCCGACCCCTGCTTTGGGCATGGGCTCCTGTTGGTCTGGTCTTGGCAGTCCGTTTTTTGACTTTCTCTCCCAAAGCGAATCAAAGTGTTCTCTTTTCGCCGGCGCATGGCGAGAACCGTTACGAACACTTCTTTGCTCCTCTAAACCTTCACTCCGGGTCCGATCTGTCCACATGGATCTTCGACCGCTTTGTCCTGACTGGCCCCACGCTTTTTCTGCTCGCTTACACGGTTGGCGTCTGGCTGCGTCATCAATTCCCAGGGCCGCCATCTAGCGCTGCTGAAGCGCCCGATTGAGGCATTGAAGGGACGCTAGCCCGTTACATCCGCCTTCAGACCTTGAATGTAGCCGGTCAGGAGATCCTTACAGCCGACGGCCTTTCACTCAAAATCTCTCTCGCCGGTGAGTATCAAATCGACAACCGAGCGCGCTTCCTGCTCGCCAGCGTCAGCAGCCACCTCTGCTCTGTACACGTACGCCCAACAGACCCTACGCGATGCCGTCGCTGAACTCTCCTTCGACACCATTCTCGCCACTCGCCCAGCGATCAACACCCGCATGCGAGAACTCCTCGCCCCGCAAGCCGACGCTTTGGGCCTCCGTCTCTTAAAAATCGAAGTGCGCGATCTGATGTTACCTGGTGAGCTCAAGCGAGCCTTTGCTCAAACGATCACGGCACAGAAGGAGGGCCTTGCCAGCCTGGAACGAGCTCGCGGGGAAACAGCCTCCTTACGCAGTCCCGCCAATGCTGCTCGGGTGATGCAGGAACACCCCGGACTTCTCCAGCTGCGAGCCGTTCAGGCCATCGAGTCTTCAAAAGGCAACACGATAACGCTGGGACTACCTGACTTGGGTGAAAACAAACCTGGACGTTGAAGGGACGGAAGGAGTCATCACCAGTCGAGCCGCTTATATCTGCGGAACAAGGATGGTCCTTACTCCGTCTTTCCCTTCAACGACACAATTATTGGTGATCGTCCAGTCTGTACTAGGTTTACTTGTCACTAGGTTTACTTGGGCTACCCGGTCTGGACCGCTGTCCGCCCATCTGCTGTCGCATGAAGTAGATTGACGGTGTCTCGGTCAAACTGTACAGTTCAGAATAGTGAAGTGGAGAGTTTACGTGAACCGCAATGACCGATAAGAGCGGCAGCATTGTAGTTTCCGCGCTGAGCGCGCGGGCGAATTTCGGGAAGTTGCTTGACCGCGTCGACGGCGAGCGGCGCTCGCTTGTCATCGAAAAGCGTGGCACGCCCAAGGCTGTGCTTCTGAGCATCCGCGACTATGTGAAGCTGGCCGCCCCGGAGCCCGACGTGCTGCGCATCATCGGTGAGGAATCCGAGCGGAATGGGACCAACACTCTTACCTCCCGGCAGATTGATCAGGTAATCAAGGCGACCAGGGCGCAAAAGAAGAAGCGTTAATGCTTCCACTCCGCCTCGTCATCGACACCAATGTGTGGGTGTCCGCCGCTCTCAAGCCAGAGGGCCTACAGCGCACCACCTTGATCCTCGCCACTACCAAGCCCGCGCGCCTTTATGCGTCGCGCCCCATCCTGGACGAGTATGAAGACGTAGTTTCACGCCCGGAGCTGCGCATCCGCAAAGGGCTCCGCCTGCAACTGCTCCAGCTCACCAGGAACAGCGGTCATATCGTCGCTCCGTCGCGCAGCCTGGACGTATGCAGCGACCCGGATGACAACGTATTCCTGGAATGCGCCGACAAAGCCGGCGCCGATTACCTGATCACAGGAAACAGCAGGCATTTTCCGAAGTTCTGGAAGAAGACTAAGATCATCACAGCGCGTGAATTCATCAGCTTGGCCGCGCCTCACCTGATCTCCTGAGTCATTGGTCATGACCCCAAAAAGTCGGACGCAACGACCCATGTTGGTGCGGGTCGGGCAAGAAGTACAAGCACTGCTACGTCGACCGCGACAGTCAGGAGGTTGTTTCGTCAAAGGGCCGGTCCCAGTCTGTCCCTTCAATGCGTCCCTTACGGGACTGGTCGACGTATTCTTGGCTACCCAGCACTGCGTGTTGGGCTATTATCAGGCCGTCCCTGCGGGACTCTACGCTACAAACAGGTACAACGGATTGACTGCTTCCCATAAATATGGGAACCTGATGGGGTGAAGACCACGCTTGAGATTCCCGATCCGATTTTTCGCCGGGCCAAATCGGTGGCCGCCCAGCGTGGCATCCCGCTGCGCGCCTTTGTGACCGAAGCTGTCGAGGAGAAGCTCGAGGCTGGCTTGAAAAGAGAAGAAAAGCCTTGGGTGAGGCTTGCTGGCGGTCTCAAGCATCTCCACAAAGAAACGGTGCGTATCAATCAGATCATCAAGAGTGAGTTTGAAAAGATTGAGCCTGAGGATCGGGAGTGATCCTCGACACAAATGCTCTCTCTGCTGTAGCGGATGATGAGCCGGGGGTGGTTCGCGTGTATCGCCAGGCTGCGAGCATGGAACTGCCCGTGATTGTGCTGGGCGAATATCGTTACGGTATCGGGCAATCGCGACGGCGCGGTGAGTACGAGAAGTGGCTGCGAGAACTAGTCGCGGCAATACGCGTCCTGGTGATAGACGAGGAGACCTCGCTGCACTATGCAGGGATTCGAACGGCACTCAAAAAGGCCGGGCGTCCCATTCCCTCGAACGATCTATGGATTGCTGCCCTCTGCCGGCAACACCGTCTACCACTCCTAAGCCAGGATCAACACTTCGATGCGGTGGAAGGGCTCGAACGCGTTGGATGGTAGTTGAGATACTTGCGCGGTGTTAGGAAATGGAGCTCTCCGGGCTGGTCCGTCAAGTTGAAACTGTCGCAGCGCTTCGCGAGAAGAAAACTGGAACCTCGTTTAACGATGGCTTCTCAATGTGATCGATAACGTAGTAACCCACCGGGCCTCTCGGTGGGTCAGCTGCTGATTTTCGCGACAGATGTCAGGCTTGCGTATAGAAACTTGCAATATCGCGGAGCTTCCGCTGTCGAACAGCAACTAACGTCTCTGGCGTGATAGCCGTGAGTTGAGATAAGTTCTTTTTGAGCACAGTCTTCAATAGTTCAGTGGCAACCGCAGGATCGGTGTGCGCACCGCCCGGCGGCTCAGGAACGATCTCGTCCACGCATCCCAACTCCAAAATTTCGGATCAGGGGTTGCCATGGAATGGTCCTTACCTGCCGGTAGGGAGCAGCACCCCAAGATACTCAAATTGAATAATTTGAAAACTTGAGCACCTTCGGGTAAAACAAAGGACTTAGAGGCAAACATCCCCGCATGAAGGCGCCGGTGGGGGCTTATCTCTCTTTTCTCTCACAAAGTGCATTCTTTTTTCGGAAAGCTTTGCGGGCCCTTCTGGAACAGGTTGGGAGTGTGTCGGAGATGGGAAGTTCAGTCGCCATGGGGAGATAAGGGGACACGATACCTATCCGCGGGAAGCGATGCTAGTGCTTTGTTCGGCGATCGGCGTTAAGGCCGATGGGGTGACCCCGGGGACGGGGTAACCCTCTGTCGGGCACGGCCTTTCTTGACGGGATACTGCAGTTCCGCGGACCTTTCCTGGAAATGTCCTTCCAGCTCTACCCTAAGATGGTGATCTTACCCTCAGGCGTCTTAGTGAACGCGTGCAGCGTACGGCCATTCTGATCCAGGTGGCGCAGCGTCATCTGCCGGGCTGTTACCGAGATATGGCTGAACCCGTAGACCTTCTGCGCATACGGTCCGCGTTGCGACGGCTCAATCTTGAGCGAATACAAATCGGCGCCACCGCCGCCGGAGAGAAAATGGCTCGTGGGATGTCCCTCGAACTCCAGGTGCTGCAGATCATGATCGTGGCCGGCCATGAACAGGTCGACGTGATATTTGCGGAATAGCGGGTCCCAATCGCGAATCAATACGGGATGGTCTCCGTGCGGTCCATCGGAAAAGACGGGATGATGCGCAATGACCGCCAAAAATGGAGTGGTTCGCGGACGCTTCAGCTGGGCTTCGAGCCAGACAAGCTGCTCCGCTTGCTCCTGGGATGTCAGGGTGAAATCCCGCCCACCCTTGGTTTTACCATCGGGACGCGGCATGTTGCTGTCGAGCGCGAGGAACGTTATTGACGGGCTGCTCGCGGGAAACTCAAAGCGATACCAGCGCGCCGGCATGGTCCAGCGGGTAGCGCTCGACCCGTTTTTGCCGCTGCGCGCATACTCCAATTCAGCATCAACCTTGCTTTCGGGCCAGCGCTGATAGTCATGATTCCCCAGCACGGCATACGCAGGGCAAGGGAAATCCCTGACCGGGTACATCTGTTCGAACTGCGTCTGCCACCGGGTGGAGTGGGCGCCCCCAGCCAGCTCTCCATACCAGTTATCTCCCAACATCAGCAGTGCCTGGGGGCGGAGGGAATGCTGTCTGGTATACGCCGTGAGGCCCGCGGCCACTTGCGCCTGTGCCGCTTGGTCGTCGTATCCCCAATCCCCCAACACCAGCAACTCCGCGGCTGCGGTATCCGAAGGCATAAATTCAGCCAGGACCGGAAAAGAACCAAGGCTAGCCAATGCACTATATGCAAAACTTTGCCGTAGAAACCGGCGCCGGCTGAAACTACCAGGGACGAGAAGGTGCGAAGGCATACATGCGGGTTATACCATTTCTTTAGAAAAGCTGAGTAAACACGTTCACGATAGGTTCTCTCTGGGTTGATCTGCCTGCCGCGGATGCCAGCGGTAGGCGGCTACCGAATTTTTCCAGAAAAACTTCTCCGAGACCGCCGGGCCTTTGGGCGTAACGTAACCGCGGATGATCGAGATGGTTTCCTGGTACGTGGCGTGATGGTCGCTATTGGGCCAATCGCTGGCATAGAGGACGTGGTCTTCGCCAAAAATCTCCCATAGTGCGTCCAGCCGCTCCTGGGCAAAGGCCGGCCCGCCTGCCTCTTCGATGCGCGCGGCAATGACTTCAGAAAGCTTGACGAAGACGTTCTTGTTCTTCGCCAGGTGCCGCAGCAGCGACCAATATTCCTCCCGGGCGGGTGCTTCCGAAGGTATTCGCGCCGTGGGCAGGTGATCGATCACGATTCTCAACTCGGGAACGTGGTCGGACACACCAGCAATGGCCCGGATGAGCTTGAGATCGGGATTGGCACTGTCCATGACCAGGCCGCGATCGGCCAACATCTTCAGCCCGGGCAAAAACTCCGGCTTCTGCGCGTCGACGGCCAGGTCGCGATCCCAAAGATTGCCATACCGTATGCCCAGGAATAGGGAATTGCCGTGGAGCCGGTCAAGATCCTTTGGGTAAGAGGGCGTTCCTGGGATCAGGTCACCCACCATGCCCACGATGATGGGATGGCCCGCCGCCTGGCGCAGCACCCAATCGTTATCGCTGGCCAGCGGGCTGGCTTCGACCACGATCGCTCCCACCACGCCGAAGGGGCGCGCAAGGCTGGCATAGCGGCCGGGCAGGGCAGCCTTGTAGAGCGCAGTATCGGTCTTCGCAGGCCAGGGCACGCCGCCCGGACGACCCGGGTCAAAGAGGTGAATGTGCGTATCGATGATTGGATTGCCGGGATTGGGATTGCCGGGGGAAGGGCGTCGGCCATCCGGCTGGTTGCCACGCCCCCGGCGACTGAAGCCGCGAGCGTGAGAAACTTGCGTCTCTTCATGCACGTCTCCTCTATGTCCAGCCAGAAACACTAACAGAAGAAATGCTTTAGAATGCTGCTTTGTTCGGAGGAGTTTTGCAAAGACGACATTTCCTGACCTCGTCCGTGGCCGCGGCAGCGGCGGCGTTGACCCCGAGCAACTCACTTGCCCAGGCAGCTGCCGGCAAAGGCCGCGAGTACTATGAGCTGCGCAAGTACCAGTTGCAGTCAGGCCCGGAACCAAAGCTGCTGCAAAGCTACCTGGCGGATGCGCTGATTCCCGCACTCAACCGGCTCGGCTTTTCGCCCATCGGCGCCTTCAATCTCGATCTTGGCCCGCAAACGCCCACGCTCTACTTGTTGATTCCGTCCGCCAGCCTGGAGTCGTTGGTAACGACCGAGCTCCATCTGGCAAAGGACGACGAATTCATGAAAGCCGCCGCGCCCTTTTGGAACGCACCGGCGACTGCACCCGGTTTCCTCCGCATCGAGAGCTCGCTCATGATCGCGTTTGAGGGCTGGCCGCGCGTAGTTGTTCCGCCAGTCACGGCGCAGCACGGCAAGCGGATATTTCAACTGCGCACCTACGAGAGCCCAACCCCACAGGACCATGTGCGCAAAGTGGACATGTTTCACAACGGCGAATTTGAAATCTTTGCGCGGGCCGGCTTTTGGCAAGTGTTCTTCGGCGATACATTGATTGGTCCACGCTTGCCGCAGTTGACCTACATGCTCAGTTTCCCGGATATATCGGAAATTGACGTAAAGTGGAAAGCGTTTCTCACTGACCCTCAATGGCTAAAGCTGACGGCTCAGCCGAAATACAGCTCAGAAGCAATCGTGAGCAACATCGATAGCTTGATCCTCAAGCCGGCGTCCTTTTCCCAGATCTAGTGCGAAGGGCACGGCTTTCGGCCGTGCCCTTCGCACTAGAGTTTCTCCTCAGTTGAAAAACTACTTCAGGGGCTAAAGAGCATGTGTGAGAACTAGGTTTCGTGGCCAGATGTTGGGATCTTTGCAGCTAAGAAGCGCAACATCTTGGGTGTGTGACGAGACAAAAGCGAGTACTCACACATGCTCTAAAGCCCTCATTTGGCTCCCCCCGGTACGGCCCGACTAAAGTCGTGCCCTGATACAAAGCATGAGACCCGCGATCGGTAGAAGGGCCGCGCATTTTCGCAGATTTGGTTCTACTCGAATCCTAAATGCACGCACTTACTCCTCCAGTCCGAGTTCTTCGATGCCTTTCCCGCCATGCTTTTCCAAATCCGCCAACAGTCCTTTATCCGACAGGTCAAGCGTTTGGGAGTGCTTCCAGTCATGGTGCACGACTTCATGCAAACGATCGACGATATGTTTGTCGCCAACTTCAATGGCTAATTCACGCCGGCTGTCGAAACTCCCTGGAGCCAGGTTGATGGATCCGATAATTGCCCGCTCTCCATCGGCCAGCAACATCTTCGCATGCAGCTTCAGGCCTTTCAGTTTGCGCACCTCAACTCCGACGTCGTTCAGAATGCGCAGTCCTCCCACCCCTTCCAGCAATTTCTCCTTCTTGAGGGTGTGCGGCGGCCTCGCCATCACATGAACCTTGACTCCACGCTCCTTGGCCCGCACCAGGTGCTCGATGATCATCTGATCCTGGTACCGTTCATTTTGTAACCATAGCGAGTGCTTGGAGCCGTCGATGAACTCGGTAATCCGTTCGCGGCCATTGCCGCGGCACCAAATCAGTTGCGCTTGTTTCCCTGAAGCGAAATCCTGGCGGCTCCAGTCTGCCTCGAAGCAGTTGATGATCTCCGCAACCTCGTGCGGATCCGACGTGATGACGGCATAATCGCGCGTCTCGGTCAGGTTCTCGCTCTGCCAGTTCAGAGACTTCACAAACGCCGTCTTATCATCTACGACCATTGATTTTTCGTGCGTAAGGTCGAAGGCTGGATTGCTATCCAGCACGTCAACCCCTGCCGCCGATAACGTAGCGCGGCTTTCGTCGTTTTCTGAGACACCGTTGCGGCGCTTGGGATTGAGCATGATCCGTACTACAACACCGCGGCGGTGTGCTTCCACCACGGCCGCGATCAGCGACGGATCGGTGAAGACGAACATCTTGATGCGCAGCGATTTGGTCGCATGCTTGATCGCATCCAAAATGGGTTTTGCGGAATCGTCAGGTAACACAACTAAACTACGAGACATCTGCACTCCCCCGCCTGCGGAAGCCGCTAAGGAGCGGCCTTCGCCGGTGCTGTATCGAACTGTACACTATACAACTCGGCGTAGGTTCCCCCCAGCGCCAATAGCTGGTCGTGTGTGCCCTGCTCGGCCACGACACCATCTTTCAGCACAATGATCTTATCGGCATCGCGGATGGTACTCAGCCGATGGGCAATGGTGAGTACCGTTCGCCCCTTCATCAATCGTTCCAGGGCCTCGATCACCAGTCTTTCCGACTCGGTATCCAGAGCGGCGGTCGGTTCGTCAAGAATCAGGATCGGGTTGTTGCGTATAATCGCGCGCGCAATGCCGATACGCTGCCGTTGGCCGCCGGAAAGAGTGTCGCCTCGATCGCCGACGAACGTCTGGTAGCCGTTGGGCATGCGGGCAATAAACTCGTCCGCATTGGCCAGCTTTGCGGCCTCGATAATCTCTTCCTCGGTTGCGTCTTCGCGGCCGTAGGCAATGTTGTCGCGCACGGTTCCGCGAAAGAGCACGGTCTCCTGCAGCACATAACCGATCTGATCACGCAAAGCCTGGAGTCGATAGTCGCGAACATCAATACCATCCACAAGTACCGCGCCGGCGCTGGGATCGTAAAACCGGGGGATCAGGCTCATGATGGTCGATTTGCCCCCGCCCGTCGGTCCCACCACGCCAATCATCTGACCGGGCTTCACGGTGAAGCTTACATCGCGCAGCACGGGACAGCTGGCGTCATACGCAAAGGCCACGTGATCGAAAACGATCTCGCCCTTGATCTTCTGCTCGCTGGCATCGGGCTTCTCGGGAAGCACGGCATCGGCGTCGAGAATCGTCCGAATGCGCTCCACGGCCACGGCGGTCTGGGCAATGGAGTTGTTCATGCTGGCCAGGTCTTTCACCGGCTTGAAAAACGAGACGAGATAGGAGAGAAAGACGGTCAACTCCCCAGCGGTCATCCCGCCCTTAAGGATGAGCAGCGAGCCTCGCCACAGGACGAAGGCAACGCAGAAGGAGACGATGACGGAAACGATAGGGGAGAGCAGGGCCTTCACCTGGCGCGCTTTAAGCGCCGCCGCCACGGTCGCCGCGCTCACCGCTGCCAGCGATTGCTGTTCCAACTCCTGTCTGCCGAAGGCCGTGACCACGCGGATCGATTCAAGATCCTGCTGCACCACGGCCACGATATTGCTCTGTTGCCTGCGCACCTCATGGGTCGAACTCTTGACCGCCTTCTTGAACCTGGTGGCCAGCAGGAGCAACAGGGGCGTGATCGCTATCGCGATCAGGGTGAAGTCCCAATTGAGGAAGAACATCACCACCAACATGCCGATAATCGTGAACATGTCCACCACGATGCCGAGCGTCGCGGAGGAAGCGAAGTTTTGGATGGTGAGCACGTCTGCGGTAATCGTGCTGAGCAGCACGCCGGATTGGTGGGTGTCGTAGTAGCGCAGCGATAAATATTGGAGATGGTGGTACGTGCGCATGCGCAGGTCGTTCGCAACCCACTGTCCCACGCTTTCGGTGAAGTAGTTAGCCGTGTACGACGCGACCGCGTTGAAGATAGCGATCAGGATCACCGCTAAGGCCGCAATCTCCGCAAGATGTGCCCGATGGGCATGAGCGAGCACCGGCTCGATCAGGTGAGCCAGCCAGGGATCGAGCTTACGCCCGACTACCACGTTGTCGATGACGATCTTGAGTGGCCACGGTGCAGCCAGAGTCATCACACTCTGGACCAGCATCGTCAAAAGGATAATCGCGAGACTGCTCCGGTAAGGGCGAAGCAATTCGCGGATGAGGCCCATCATCCCCCGGCCATCTTCGCCATCTATTTGCTGCGCGGCCTCGACCAATGCGAATACCCCTTGTTACGAGTCTGTGAAGGTGACACCACTTTAAACGGTATCCCGCCTTTCTGCTGTAACACCTCGTCCTAGTCCCTTAAGACCGCCTACTCGGCACTTTCGATCAAGTGGTAAATCTGGGCTCCGTATTTTTCCACGGTGCCCATGCCGATGCCGGGCACCGCAAGCAGATCGGAATCCGTCCTGGGGCACGAACTGGCAATATTTCGCAAAGTGCGATCGCCAAAGATGCGGAAAGCCGGCATCTTCCTCCGCTTTGCCTCGGTCAACCGCCAGGCGCGCAATGCCTGCTCCAGCCGGGCCTGCCGCTCCGGCGGCGGCGCAGGCTCACCCGAAGAAGCCTTGGCCAATCTGCCTTGCGCCTGCACAGAGGACTCCGCGAACTTACCCCGCTTCCTCCCTCGTTTGTCAGAAGCGGAAGGAGCTACCGCATCCCGCATCACGAATAGGTGAGCCTGGCTCTCATTGAACGCTCAGTCCCGCGGGCAAAATACTGACGTTGCGGTAGGGAATTCGCTTCCCCTGCGTTTCGAACACTGCATCCGTAAAGGCGATCAACTCTGCCCGAGCCATCGCCCCCAATACTTCTTCAAAATCGTCCCGGCTCATCTCGCCGTCAGGGTAAAGGTCAGTATGCAGCTTCCCCGTGGACCTCGCGGAAATCCCGCGCAGCTTCTGCAAGACTCGATCGCACGCGCTCCGCTCAGCCCGCGTCGCGCGCCCGGAATCTCTGCGCAATACAATCCACAGGCGCGCAAAAGTCGCATATGCCGCAGCCCGCACCACTGTCTGACGTGTCCCCGAAGTGATGAACCAGCGACTTCATGCGGCAATGATGGCCCTCCGCGTAGCGGATAATCTCTTCCAGCTGATCTTTCTTCTGGTCCGCCTGCAGGGTGTAGGAAGCTCGCCAGTTATCGACCCCAAGACTCACATTCTCCGCAAAGTCCACCACCGCGCCTTTGTGGATCCATAATTTTTCGAGCGCCTTGTCGAAGACGTCCTCATCCATCTTGACCAGCTTGCGTACCGCGTCCTTGCTTTGCGGTTGCTCTCGAAGCTTGGAAAAAATGCGATCCAGCAGCTCGACCGGCGGATAATCGCGGCCGATAAAAAAGTCATGCGTATGACGATCTGCATAGGAATACATGAGGATGGCGCGGCTGGGCTTTCCATCCCGCCCGGCGCGGCCAATCTCCTGGTAGTAACCCTCCAGGCTGCCGGGAACCGCGGTGTGAATCACGGTACGGACATCGGCTTTGTCGATGCCCATGCCAAAAGCCGTGGTGGCCACCATGACGTCCAGCTTTCCGGTCATGAACTCTTCCTGCACTCGCCGCCGTCGATGGGCATCGAGACCCGCGTGGTAGCCCGCCACACGAAACTCACGTCCCCAGGCCGACGACAAAGCTTCCGCCTGTTTGCGGGTCGGCGTGTACACGATGGCCGGGCGATTGCCGGCTTCGAGCAGGATCGACCGGGCCAGAGCCGGCCGGTTGGAGGGCAGCGCTTCCACAATCTCGATGCCGATATTCTCTCTGCGGAAGCCGTGGATGAAGTGCTTGACCGTGGCCAGCCCGAGTTGGGTGGCGATGTCTTTCTGCACCAACGGGGTCGCGGTCGCGGTAAGCGCCAGCGCCGGCGCGGGCCGAAAACTCGGCAAGTACTCGCCCAGCATGCGGTAATCCGGGCGGAAATCGTGCCCCCATTGCGAGATGCAGTGCGCCTCGTCGATGGCAATGAGCGAAGGCTTGCGTTTCGCCAGCATCTGCGGAAAGCCCGGCACGCGAAGCCGCTCCGGAGCGATGAACAGAAACTGAAGGTTGCCCTTCATGTAATCCACGCAAGCCTGCCGGGAACTCTCGCGATCGCGGCCAGAGTGTATGCACTCGGCCGATAGCCCAAGGCGCTTCAGTTTGCCCACCTGGTCGTCCATCAAGGCGATCAACGGACTGATGACCAGCGTCGTTCCGCCCCGCGCCAATCCCGGCAATTGATAGCACAGCGATTTGCCGGAGCCCGTCGGCATCACCAGCAGCGCATCCTCGCCTGCCGTCACTGACCGGCAGACCGCCTCCTGGTTCGGGCGGAAGCTGGAAAAACCGAAGACGCTTTGCAGCAGTTGGCTGAGGCTGGCGTTGCTGGGAATTGCTTTTGCCGCAGGAATCTCTCCGGTCGCTGCCATCTCCGCGTGGCCGGCGGGTTCTGAAATCCGGGTCGCAGGCCGGGCTACGGGAGTCGTTTGGCTCACCCGCCCCACCACCGAGCGGACGTAGTCGCTGATGCGTTCCAAAAAGGGATCCAGCTGCGCTTCACCATGCTGGATACGATTGAGAAACGCTTCCCATTGCCCGGTCATCGCGGGGCTTTTCACTTCCGGATGCACCACCTCGATCAGGTGTATTCCTTTGTCGGTGGCCTCGAGGCTTTTACCGTTTCGCGTGACGTAACCGCGCTTCAAAAGCACCTCGATAATGGCCGCCCGGGTAGCGGGGGTGCCCAGCCCGGTTTCCTTCATCGCGTCCGATAGCTCTTTCTCATCCAGACTCTTGCCCGCCGTCTGCATCGCGGTCAGGATGGTCGCATCGTTAAACCGTTGCGGCGGCCGGGTCTTCTTCTTTTGCGCTTCTATCCTGGTTACGTTCTGTGCCTGACCTTCGGCGAGCGTTGCCGGCAGCGCCTGATCGGCTTCGGCGTCTCTCTTCGGGTCCCGTCTGCGCGCCTCAGTTCCCGGGTCGAGAACCTTCCAACCCATTTGCCGCACCACGGTACCGGTGGTGCGAAATCTGTCCACAGTGGGCTCCGTCGTCGTACGGATGCTGGTAATCACCGTGGTCACTTCCTGCAGGTGTTCTGCATGCCACAACATCAGCAGGCGCCGGCAGACCAGGTCGTAGATCTTGCTTTCTTCGTCGGAGAGCCTTTCTGGCTGCATCACCACCGCCGTTGGGATAATCGCGTGGTGGTCGCTGACCTTGCTGTCGTCCACGTAACGCTTGCCCAGGGCACGCTCTCCAGTCCCCGGAGCCAGGTTTTCCTGATAGCGGCCCGAAATCACACCAACAATCCTGGGAATTGTGGCCGCGATATCGGTCGAAAGGTAACGGCTGTCGGTCCGCGGATAGCTGATGAGTTTGTGCTGCTCATACAGCGTTTGGGCCACATCGAGCGTTTTTTGCGCGCTGAAGCCGTAAAGGCGGTTGGCATGCCGTTGCAGATCGGTCAGGTCATAGAGCAGCGGCGGCGGCGTACGCACGGTCTCCGCGGTGAGCGACTCAATGGCAGCTTGCCCGGCGCGCGCCCGCGCCATGATTTGCTCGGCCTCCTGCCCGTCGGCAGCCAACCGGCTGCTTTCGCTGCTCTTGACTTCAGGACGGAACCAGGTGCCCTCATACGGTTCTATCGCCTGCGTGGCCTGGAAAGACGCGACCACGTGCAGGTAATCCTCAGGCACAAAGCTGCGCAGGGCGAGTTCTCGCTCGACGATCATCGCCAGGGTCGGGGTCTGCACCCGGCCGACGGAAAGCTCTTCGTTGTAGACGATGGAGTAGGCGCGAGACAGATTCATGCCCACCAGCCAATCCGCCCGGCTGCGTCCGCACGCGGCGTCCGCCAGCCGGTCGTAATCGCTTCCAGGCCGAAGGCTGGAGAATCCCTTGCGAATGGCGTCCGGTGTCAGCGAAGAAATCCACAGCCGGCTGAAAGGTTTTGTACTCTTGGACGCCTCGTAGATGTAACGAAAAATCAACTCTCCTTCACGCCCGGCATCGGTCGCGCACACGATGCTCGACACGCGTGGAGACATGAGGATCTTTTGCACCACTTCGAACTGCTCTTTGCTGCGCTCGTAGACCACCAGCGGCCATTGGTCAGGCAGAATCGGCAGCGACTCCAGCCGCCATTGGCGCCAAACTGGATTGATCTGGTGCGGCTCCGCCAGCGAGACCAGGTGCCCAATGGCCCAGGTCACCACGTAGCCGTTGCCTTGCAGGTAACCGGTGCCCCGTTTGTCGGCTCCCAGCACACGGGCAATGTCTCGCGCGACCGAAGGTTTTTCGGCCAGAACCGCGATAGTCCCGGATTCAGATGCGGTCATTCTGCTTCTCAGTCTACCGCGTCGTCTCCTACTGGAGACAGGCACAAGGGGTGTACCCCGATTTCCTGCCACGCAGCTCTGCACAAGGCCACGTTTGCGCCTTTCTTACAAGGAAAGGCGCATGACATTTGCCAGAGCCGGCGAATTCTACAGGAAATCGGGGGTGGCATTCGCAGTCCCTCCCCTTTGAGAGCAAGATGAGAAATGTTTTAATCAACTGTGGACGTTTCGCTCGATCAGATAAGAAAAGCAGAACAGAGAATTCGCGATTTTATCTATTTCTCTCCTTGCCAGCTCTCGGCCGCGCTCTCCGAGGTCACCGGTCAACAGGTCTTTCTGAAGCTGGACAATTTGCAGCGCACCGGAGCCTTCAAAGAACGCGGTGCGCTTAACAGGATTTTGCTGCTGAGTGACGAGGAGAAGCGGCGCGGCGTGATCGCTGCCAGCGCAGGAAATCACGCTCAGGCCGTGGCCTACCACGCCACCCAACGCGGCGTCCTGGCTCGTATTGTCATGCCCTTGATGACGCCGCTGGTGAAGACTTCCGCCACCCGTGGATTTGGGGCCGATGTGATCCTGCACGGGGCAAACTACGATGAGGCCTGTGATGAAGCGCTCAGAATCTGCCAACTGGAAGGGATGACATTCGTCCATCCGTTCGATGACGCGGCAGTGATCAATGGTCAAGGGACGATCGGCCTGGAGTTGCTGGAGCAGGTGCAGGGCCTGGAGGCAGTCGTCGTGCCCATCGGCGGTGGGGGACTGATCAGCGGCGTGGCCTGCGCATTGAAGGAGAGCAATCCGAATATTCGTGTGGTGGGTGTGCAGACCGAGCGCCTCCCCTCCATGCTGCGCGCCATGGAGCACGGCAGCCCGGTCACGCTTCCAGCTGAAGCCACCATTGCGGACGGGATCGCAGTCCGCCGCGCAGGAGACCTCACCCTGCCCCTGGTGAAGCGCTTTGTCGACGAGATCGTCACCGTGGATGAAGAAGAAATTGCCAACGCCATCATGGTCCTGCTCGAAAGGGAGAAGACCCTGGCTGAGGGCGCGGGAGCCGTGGCCCTGGCCGCTCTGCTGCAGAAGAAGACCTCGCTCAAAGGGGAACGCACCGCGGTCCTGGTTTGTGGCGGCAACATCGACGTTAGCCTCTTAGCCAGGATTATCGAACGCGGTTTGGTGAAGGACGGCCGGCGGATACGGATTCGTGTCCACCTCGCCGATCGCCCCGGGGCTCTTCATCAGTTGACGAAAATCCTCTCCGATCAGCGGGCAAACATTGTCGAGACGCTGCACAATCGTGCTTATTACGGCGTCAATTTGGGCGATACAGTCATCGACATCACACTCGAAACAAGAGGCGCTGCACATATCACTGCGATTGGTGATGCGCTGGAAGCAGAGGGCTATCGGTATGAGCGTATCCAGTAACACCATAGGGACAAGGCCAATGCAAGA
The DNA here is from genome assembly GCA_963850235.1 of uncultured Acidobacteriaceae bacterium. Lineage (GTDB taxonomy): Bacteria > Acidobacteriota > Terriglobia > Terriglobales > Acidobacteriaceae > PALSA-350. Next base: position 57,248 of record CAWKKM010000016.1, read on the forward strand.
GTTCTTGCGGTTGAAACGTCTTCCACCGTATGTCTTCAACATCACCGGCGAGATGAAGGCAGCGGCTCGGGCGCGTGGAGAAGACATTATCGACTTCGGCATGGGCAACCCGGATGGCGCAACGCCCAAGCACATCGTGGACAAGATGATTGAAGCAGCGGGCAAGACGGCGACCCACCGCTACTCCTTATCCAAGGGGATCCCCCGGCTGCGCAAGGCGATCTGCAACTGGTACCAGAAGCGCTATGACGTGCAGCTGGATCCATTGACGGAAGCCATCGTCACCATTGGCTCCAAGGAGGGAATTGCTCACCTATGCCTGGCCACGCTGGATCGTGGGGACGTGGTGGCCGTGCCCAGTCCCAGCTATCCGATCCACATCTATGGACCGGTGATCTCCGGCGCGAACGTTCGCGCCATTCCGGTGCACAGCACGGATGATTTTCTGGCGGAGCTGGAGCATTCTGTCCCGCTGATGTATCCGCGTCCCAAGATGTTAATCCTGAATTTCCCTGCGAATCCCACCACGCAATGTGTGGACCTGAAGTTCTTCGAGCGTGTGGTCGCTCTATGCAAAGAGTTTCAGATCTACCTGGTGCACGATTTGGCGTATGCCGACATCGTGTTCGACGGATATAAGGCGCCCTCGATTTTGCAGGTGCCGGGAGCGAAGGATATTGCTGTCGAATTTTTCACGTTGTCCAAGAGCTACAACATGCCCGGCTGGCGAGTTGGCTTCATGGTGGGCAATCCGGAATTAGTGGCAGCGTTGGGAAGGCTCAAGAGTTACTTCGATTACGGCACCTTCACTCCCATCCAGGTAGCTTCGATTCTTGCGCTCGAGGGACCCCAGGAGTGCGTACAGGAAATCTGCGACAACTACCGCAAGCGCCGTGATGTCCTGGTCAAGGGACTCAATCAATTGAGTTGGCAGGTAACGATGCCCAAGGCGACGATGTTCGTCTGGGCCTCAATACCGGAGCGCTACAAAGCCATGGGCTCGCTGGAGTTTGCCAAGAAGCTATTGACCGAGGCCAAGGTCGCGGTTAGCCCGGGTGTCGGTTTTGGGGAACACGGAGACGAGCACGTGCGCTTTTCCCTGATTGAGAACGAAGAGCGAACCAGGCAGGCGCTACGAGGCATCAAGCAAATGTTCCAGCAAGAAACCTAACCTCCTACACCACGGCCCAGGGTTCTGGACGGACGGGGTGCCCCATGTTCGCCCCACCTGTCCCGGCGTGCCGTGGAGCGTACATGGGCCGAAGAAGATGGGCGCAGCCCAACGATTGATTTCACTAAATCGGCAGCAGGAAGCAACAATTGGTCTCTGAGGCTTACCGCAAGCACGCTAAAACTGTGTGGGCCAGCGACGAGCACCGTGAAGCAGAGCAACAACGCGCACCAATTCGCCCTTTACGCGGTAAGTCACGATATATGGGGTACTTTGTATGACCAACTCACGCGTACCATCCACTCGACCAGGGCGGCCCATCTCGGGAAAGTTGGCAAGCTGCTCAACAGCACGCGTGATAATGTCTAACTGTTTTTTAGCTGCGGGCACGTTATCGTACGCAACGTAGTCAAAAGCGGCCTCGAGTTGTGCGAAAGCTCGACTCGTCCACCTTATACGCAATTAGCGTGCTCTCGGTTTTCGTGCCCAACTCGCTGCCCTGCGCATGACCTCTTCATGTTCGATCACCTCGCCCGCATCGTCCTGACGGATGCCTTCTTCGATCAGCGCGCGGTGGTACTCATGAAGCGACAGATACTGAGTCACTGCTTCATTGATAACGAAGCTTCGATCGCGCTGTTGTACTTCTGCGACGGTGTCTAGTTCCAGGAGCTTCTCTTCAGGCAAACGGAACGTAATCGTCTTCAATGGCATGCTTATAGAATACAGGAGAATACGAAAGAATACACCATTCTCAATGGAAATCATGTGACCGCACTTCGAGGTTACTGAAGGCCAGAGGCTGTATACGTTTGGCCTTGATATGAATCACGCCGTCCTGATTCTGCAGCGCTCCCTCCACCAGAACAAATTTGCTACGCGTCACCACCACGCGCTCGCGCTCATAAAGATCGGGAGTCACGATGACATTCGCAATACCAGTCTCATCTTCCATAGAAATAAAGATGAAACCCTTCGCTGTCCCCGGGCGCTGCCGGGCAATGACACAACCGGCTGAGCGCACATATTCTCCATCCTGGTAATTCCGCAATTCCGCGGAGCTTAGCACCTTCATCGCTTGTAGCTCTCGCCGGCGATAGTGCAGTGGATGCTTGCCAACAGTCAGGCCAGTGCCGGAGTAATCCGCACTCAACCTCTCCTCAGTAGTCATTTGTCTCAGGGGCGAAAAGGCCTGTTGTGGACCATGATGCGGTTTCAGCAAAGGACCTACCGGCCGCACGGCTTCTTCCACCTGCCAAACAGCATCACGCCGATGGCCAACGCCATCCAGGCAATTCAGAGCGCCGATGCGGGCCAGCAGTGTGAGTTCTTTTCGCTCCAGCAGGGGCACGCGCCGGGTGAGATCTTCTGCTGAGCGGAACAGCCCAACCCGATTGCGGGATTCCACAATCGCTTCTCCTACCTTCTGCCGTAAGCCCTTGGCATATATCAGGCCCATGCGCAGAGAGCGTTCGCCGTTGTCTTCATGTTCAACCGTGCATAACCATTGCGAAACCTGCACGTCGATCGGCCGTATACGAAGACCATGACGCTGCGCATCTTTTACCAACACTGCAGGTGAATAAAACCCCATCGGCTGATTGTTGAGAATGGCGCAGGTGAACACAGCCAGGTAACGCACCTTGAAATAAGCAGAAGCGTAGGCAATCAAGGCAAAGCTGGCGGCATGCGATTCAGGGAAGCCATAGAGCGCAAAAGAGGTAATGTTCTGAATAATGTTGTCCTGCGTAGCAGTATCCAGGCCGTTCTTGGTCATGCCAGTGCGCAGCTTTCACTTCCAGTTGCTCCATCCGCTGCCATGACCGGCGCATGCCCACAGCCCGGCGCAATTCTTCTGCTTCCGATCCGGAAAAATCCGCCACAGTCATTGCCATGCGCAAGAGCTGTTCCTGGAAGAGGGGAACACCCAGAGTCCGTTTGAGCACTGGCTCCAGAGAGGGATGAGGATAAGTAACTGCCTCTTTTTTCTGCCGCCGCCGCATGTAAGGGTGCATCATTTTGCCTACGATCGGCCCGGGTCGAATAATAGCCACCTGCACCACCAGGTCGTAGAACTTATCAGGCTTGTTGCGAGGCAAGGATGCCATTTGTGCCCGGCTCTCCACCTGAAACATTCCAACCGTATCTGCTCGCTGCAAGGTTTCGTACACCACCGGATCCTGGGGCAATTGCGCTAGTTCGACGGGTTCCTCGTAATGCTGCGAGACCAGATCCAGGCAATCCTGGATGACCGCCATCATGCCCAGACCCAACAGGTCCACTTTAATGAGGCCCAGGTCGGCACAATCTTCCTTATCCCATTGCACGACCGTTCGCCCAGGCATGGAAGATCGTTCCAAAGGCACCACGTGATCCAACTGGCCCTGGCAAATCACCATTCCTCCGGAGTGTTGGCCAAGATGCCGCGGCAGGTCCTGGATACGCATGCAAAGCTCGAGAAATTTGTGGATGTGAGCGTGCTTGACATCGAAGCCTGCATGCCCAAAAGAATGTTCCAGGGTGTCGTTCTTTCCTTTCCACTCCCACTGCGACACCAGGCTGGATAAGCGGCCCAGGGTTTCAGGATCGAAGCCCATCGCCTTGCCCACTTCCCGCGCGGCCGATTTGCCGCGATACGTAATCACGTTCGCGGTGATGGCGGCGCCAAGTTCTCCATAGCGGGTATAGATGTATTGAATTGCCTGTTCGCGTTTATCTCCGGAGGGCAGATCAAGATCGATGTCCGGCCATTCCCCGCGGCTTTCACTCAGGAAACGTTCGAAAAGCAAGTCCATGCCGACTGGATCGACCGCGGTGATTTCCAGCGCGTAGCAGACGGCGGAATTCGCAGCACTCCCCCGGCCTTGCACCAGGATGTCGTTCTTCCGGCAAAAATCGATCAAATCCCATACGATCAGAAAGTAACCGGCAAAGCCCAGTCTCTCAATCAAGGCAAGCTCATGCTCAACCTGCTTTTGGGCTTTCTCCAATAATTTCCGATTGTGTTTGGAGCCGTATCGTTTCAAGACGCCTTCCGCGGTACGCCGGCGGAGAAAGCTATCCATCGTGTCGCCTTCCGGAACCGGATAGCGAGGAAATTCATAGCCCAGATCATTAAGCTCAAATTCCAGCCGTTGTGACAAAGCAACTGTGTTCGAGATCGCCAGGGGAAGATCGCTGAACCGGCTGGCCATCTCCCGCTCGTGGCGTAAATGGCGCTGCTGGTTAACGCTGAGCAGCCGTCCTGCTTGCTCCAGGTTGGTATGGCAGCGAATGGTAGTAAACACATCGAGGATTTCCCGATCGTACGCCGCCGCATAACGAACGCCATTGGTAGCCAGCAACGGTAAATGAAAACTATGGGCAATACGGATAGCCGCCTGGTTACGCCACTCTTCTTCGCGCTCGCCATGGCGCTGAAGCTCTACATACACATTCTGCGGACCAAAGAGACCGACAAGCTTTTCTGTAACTCTCACTGCTTCCGGTTCACCGCCGCGTATCAGTGCTGACGCCAAAGGGCCTTCATCTCCGCCCGTCAGGCAGACGAGCCCGGGGGAATACTGTTCCAGGTCCTCAAGCGTAGCCGCACCTTCGCACTTGGTGGTCTCGCGCATCTTGAACCGGGTAATCAGTTGGCAGAGATTCTGATATCCCATGCGAGAGGTACACAATAGGGGCAGCCGCACTGGTTCAGGAGCATGCTGATGCGGCAGCCATCCCGGAGGCGTGAGCCGCTTGCCCAGACTCGATACTGCAATTTCCGCTCCCACATGGGCGCGCACGCCGTGCTTATGGGCAAGGGTATGAAATCGTGCCGCACCGTAAACCCCATTACGGTCCAGCAGGGCCATGGCAGGCATGTCCAGCTCCGCAGCGCGCTGAATTAGATCCTCCGGCAGCGAAGCCCCTTCAAGAAAGCTGAATGCGCTGGCCGCATGCAATTCGATATACCGCTCAGTCATACAGAGCCTCTATCTGCCAACGATCCTGGATAAGATCACGGGTGAGACAGCAGCAAAGCGAGGCAGCGTCATGGCCCCTGGCCACCAGATCCCATTGTTCGAGCGACCACAGTGTAGGGTTCCACCAATCACCAGCGGACGACCAGGGCCCGTAAGCGCGCACGACCGTGTATCGCATCTCGCGGAAAACGAAAGAATCAGGTTGCCGGTCACGTACCTTCACCATGACTATTTCCGGCGGACGAAGCTGGCGCATAGCCAGGCGCTTTGGTCCTGCTTTCCTGTCGCTTGCGGTCGAAGAGGGCACAACAAAGGGTTCCATCCGGAAAGCATCCGGGCGATGTGTGTCTTTGAGCACCGCCTGCCCCACGCAGCCCTCGCCCACGATACTGCGAATCCTGGCCAGGGTTACATCCAGCCGCATAGGCTCCGGCACCTGGGGAGAAAACAGTCCCAGTTGCACTTTGCTGCTGCTGCCCGGTTCTGCGCTCAAGGTGAGCGACAAGATGGCTGCTTGCGGTGGATGCGCCTGCAGGTCCAGATGTATGAGCTTCAGCCATACTTTTCTATCGATATTCGGGAGTGCGGGCCGTACCGTTCGAGAATGCGCTTTACCCTCTTCCAGTTCCAGGTCGAGAGTGATGGAGGCCAGCACGAGTATGCGCGACTGGGCACGCACAATCAGCTGGTCGAGCATAACGCCGATGATAAAAAGCAGCGAATCGAGTAGCTCTACAGGCGAATCCAGTTCCATGTGTTCCTTGAGCGCAAAGCTGGCCTCGAGTGCGGTAAACAAATGCGGCGATTCTCCGCGTGCCAACAGGCGCAGTTCTTTGCCTGCTTGTCCCAGCCGCGCTATCAGTTCTGTTTCCGCCAGGTTGCCGAGTGCCCCAAGGGTCGTGATGCCCCACATGGAGAAGGTTTCCGCATGCTCCGGAGAAAGATCGAGCACAGTGAGCGGCAAGGGGGCGAGCGCAGCGCATTCCATACCCCTGCGGTACCACACGAATACCCGTGCCGGAATGCCCCCGTGCCAGGCACCGGGCGGCATGAAAGTTGCTGCTGATCGCGATCGATGCATGTATGCCAATGGCCTTTGTCTTCTTCCACAGGCTTTCGCCCAGAGCATCCGGAGAGCCGAATAACGTTTGTGTGCCGGCAATATCGACCACGCAGGTAAAGTAACTGTCACTGCTCTGATCTTCCACCCGCGGAGAGAAAGCCCCGGCACACTCCAGCAAAGCCGCACGCGCCGCCGCTTCCTCAGTGCGCGATCGTTGCAATACGACCGCGGTAGGAAACATTTCCATTTCCAGTTTGGTCATGCCGGGGACTATTCCCAGGGTCAGTGCAGGCTCATTGAGCGAGCACACTTGTTCGAAGGGAGGTTCACCATCGAATACCACGACCGGTTTTCGCAACAGTTCTGGCCGTAACCGCAACAAAGCCTGCAGCGGAAATTCTCTGGCATCGAGGCATGCGTAGCGTGCAGTGGCCGGCATCATCTCGGTCCTGTCCAAGCCGTTCTGGTTTGCCATGTTGCCGTTTGCACGCTTTGCGGCGGCTTCCTGTCCCGCCCTGCCGTGGAGCGCAGGGGAAATACATTGTCCTGGGGAAAGCGCTGGCGATCTAACTCCGCCTTATGCTCAAGACCGGTAAAGACGGTCGAATCGTCGTTGTTTACACTTCTCCGGATTAAGACGAAGCACCAGGCCGGCGCTGTTCCTGGAGCAGGGGTGTTGCGTCAGCAACAATACATTCGCCTGTAAACGCTCGGCTGCGCCACGAAAGCGAAACCAGGTTGCCAGGGGAACGCGCAATGCATATTCCGCAGGAAGGCTGCCCATATCGAGCACGATGCAACTGAATCCACCTGCCTGCAGCAGCAGATCGCTCACCTTCAGCCCTTGTTCCAGGCGCGACCACAACTTACGCCTGGGGCTAGTGTTTGCGGCGGGAGAGGGAAATGGAGTGAGTTGCGGACCGGCTTGACTGGGTTCTGGCCGTGGTTTGCGCAGTGATTCCGCGCAGCGAGGAGCCGTGACTGCAGGACCCAAAAGATCGCTCACCGCGCTGGAAAGCCCTTTGGACTCCATACGAGGATGGCCCCCACCGCCCTGGGGCAAACCAGGTTTCACCTTGGGCGGTTTTTCTGCCACGCGTAATCCACGCTGTGGGGATTGCAGCAAAGGTGCTGTGCCAGGAGGGACACCGCAGCGTATCCACAGCAGCCGCGACAGGTCCACTCCAAGGGCCGCTGCGGATTCAGGGTGCAGTGTGTCGGAAACATCGACCCACGCACATACCCTGCCTTCCTGGGTCATACCGGCCACAAATGCGAGTGCCAGTGAGGTGCGTCCGGAGCATTCCGGTCCCACAATCTCGCTGATCGCGCCGATAGGGAACCCGCCATGAAGAAGAGCATCGATCTCGCGAATACCACTGGGAGCAACCTGGGAGGGAACACGCGGCAGGGGAGTCAGCGCCGAAGGGATTCGTGCCGCGAGGTTGGCTTCGATTTGGGCTCGGAGGTGTTGCGCTGTCGGCATGACGAATCTTCGCCTTATTTTCGCCCATGAGGGACTACCGGCGCCAATGGCAATTGTGGGAAAAGTCAAGAAATGACCGATAAAAGGATGAAAGTAAAATACTTAAAAAATCATTTCCCAGGTCTGGACATGCCTTTGGAGCATCATCCTGTAGGTAGGAATCAGATACCCGGGCTGATGGCTCGCGACGGTTTTTGAAACAGCATGAGTCTTAAGCCCGTCTTATGAATGACATGGCAAATTGCGGCTGCTCCTCCGGGGTTGGGAGATAATCGATATGTATGGAAATTAGGGGCTGAATGATCTTGAGTTTTGTTCATTTCTTCATCTTGGGGATGGCTGCTATCCCTTTGATTTACTATGCCCTTGCTCTTTTTAGTGCATGGCAGTTCTTTCGCATTTCGCATAAGGCCACGCCGTTGGCCGGGTACACCCCACCCGTCAGCAACCTCAAGCCCATTCGTGGACTTGATCCCGATGCTTACGAGAACTTCGCCAGTTTCTGCCGTCAGGACTACCCGGAATACGAAATAGTATTTTGTGTCGGCGATGCATCGGAACCGGCATTGCCCACCATACAGAGACTCATTCGCGACTTTCCCGAATGTCAGATCCGCGTACTGATGGGCTCCGGCCGCGTAGCCACCAACGATAAAGTCGCCAAGCTGGCGCGGCTGACCGCTGAGGCAAAATATGAAACCGTAGTGATCAGCGACAGCGACGTTCGTGTGCAACCGGACTACCTGCGCTCCGTTGTTGCCGGGCTGGCCGATCCCAAGGTTGGAGCGGTGACCTGTTTTTACGCGCCTGTTCCCAGCGAAGAAAAAACCTTCGTGCAGCGTGTTCAATCTGTGGGGATGCTCTCTGATTTCTATGCCGGGATCTTAGTTGCCAGGCAACTGGACGGGGTTAAATTCGCACTGGGGCCGACGATTGCCACCACGCGCACGCGCCTTGCTGGTTTTGGCGGTTATGCCGCGATTGAAAATCGTCCCGCGGATGACTTGTTGGTAGGACGCTTGATTGCAGAACAAGGCTATGAAGTCGAGCTGCTGAACTACACCATCCAGACGGTCTCGGACTTTCATTCGCTGCGCGACCTTTTTCTCAAGCGTTTGCGTTGGACTGTGGTCATGCGCATCATGCGTCCCTGGGGGCACTTTGGGCTGATTTTTACCCTGGGTCTGCCGTGGGCTCTGGCAGCAATTTTTGTCCACCCTACCCCAGAGGTAGCCTTCGCCTATCTGAGCGCCTATTTCGCCTGCCGCATCGCCATGATGGAAGTGATTGGAAGGTGGGGATTGAAGCAGCCCGGCATTTATAAGAAACTGTGGCTGCTACCAATATGGGATCTGCTGTCAACCTGCATCTGGCTGGCCAGCTTCACCCGCAACAGCATTCGCTGGAGGGACGGTTACTACTACATCCGCAACGGCGAGTTAGTACCGGTAGACCCCACCGCAGCCATTCGTGCAGCCGAGAAAGCGCCCGAACGGGTTTGAAGCTGGTTATATTTTGTATCAGACCATGGCCGTAGAACAGCATATACAGGACATTTGGTCTCGGTTAAATCGAGGCTCAGTCCCGAAGGGACGTTTGGTACTGGCTCTACGGGGCTAGTTCTGATCTGAGATTTGTTTTCGCGTTCTCATGCAGACACTTCGGGCTGAGCTGACACTGAGCTTCACACTTGTCCAAACTAACTTTGAAGCGTAGGCAGGAGCCAGCCGAGTGTATAGACCTATAGACCATGGCTGGAGAATGATCGAACCAGTCCCGAAGGGACGGCTGAACTTAGCCCAGGACGTAGTCCTGGGTAGGGTTCAGAGGTCTGGGTCTAGTCCCGTTAGGGACGGCTGGAATCTTCATTGATTCCATGGATGGAGAGAAATTTCTTTAGCTCGTCCTCGAAGCTGATTCGCTTATGGTGTTCGATTTGAGACAGGATGTACTTAACTGTCCTTGATTTTTGTGAAACGCCGACAGAAAAGGCTCCATACCCTTCCTGCCATGCGAAGTAGCCAGGAAAAGTCTCGTGAATCCACTTGGAGGACCCCGACTTTAATAGCTGAACGGCCTTCACGATTGAGATTGTCCGCGGCAAGGAAATCAATATGTGGATGTGGTCAGCCGTGCCGCCTATCGCTAGCACCCGAATCTCGTTCTCACGCGCAATCCCGCTTAGATACCCATGCAACCTCTTCCGGATCTCGTCCCGGATATAGGGTCGGCTCTGCGGTGGAAAAAACCAGGTGGACCAGGCAACACACGTGACTATGAGACATGGCTTCAGTCGTCCCTGCGGGACTTGTCCATACTCCAAAGCTAAACCCAGGACTAACGTCCTGGGCTAAGTTCAGCCGTCCCTTCGGGACTAAAGGGTGTTCTCACACACCCTCTTTAGCCTCTGTGCTTTTGCGCTTCTTACGGCTGCAGGGAACTGAAGCACAATCCTATTGCTCTTATTCCAATGCCTAAGGAGCCACCTTGGCAAGCACAGGCTTTTCCGCGCGCCGGTCATTTTTAGTGTGACGCCAATTCACCCGCGGTAGAAACAACCCAGTGTCGATTCGATCGCGATACTTAACGGCAATATCAATCAGCGAATCCAACAACGAGTCAGACAAAAAATGCGGCGACAAGCCAAGATCAATCAACTTGGAATGCTTCGCATTGTAGTAATGCTGTTCCGCCTCGACCCTGGGATCCGCTAAATAATCGATCTCCACCTTCAATCCCGTTTGCTTACCGGTCTTCTGCACCAGGTGAGCTAAATCCAGCACAGAAAACTGCTCCGTGAATTGATTGAAGACGCGGAATTCTCCCCTGGCTGCCGGATTCAAGCAGGCAAGCTCCACGCAGCGCACAGTATCGCGAATGTCCAGGAAGCCGCGCGTCTGGCCGCCCTTGCCGTACACGGTAAGCGGATGGCCCAGAGCAGCCTGGGCACAGAAGCGATTCAGCACTGTGCCGAATACCTCGTCATAATCAAAACGGTTGATCAGGGCTTCATCCAGGGCTACCTCATCCGTCATGGTTCCATACACTACGCCCTGGTTCAGGTCAGTTGCCCGCGTGCCCCAGATCCTGCACGCAAACATCATGTTGTGGCTGTCATGCACTTTCGAGAGGTGATAAAACGACCCCGGCTGTTTGGGATACGGGAGCACGTCTTTGCGGCCATTGTGCTCGATTGTGATGTACCCCTCTTCAATATCGATATTCGGGGTTCCGTACTCGCCCATGGTGCCCAGCTTGACCAGGTGGCAATCAGGCTGGAGTTCACGCAACGCGAAAAGCAGATTCAGCGTGCCCACGACATTGTTCACCTGGGTGCTGACAGCGTGGTTGCGATCGATCATCGAATACGGCGCCGAGCGCTGTTCGGCAAAATGAACCACAGCCTCAGGCTCGAACGTTTTGATGGTCGAAGAGAGAAACTCATAATCCGTCACATCGCCCACAAATAACTCAATGGTCTTGCCGGTAAGCTCATGCCAGACGCGTAAACGATCTGCAAGCGGGCGAATCGGCGTGAGCGACTGCACGCCAAGCTCGTGGTCCCAAAGACGACGCACAAAGTTGTCGATAATGGCAACGGAATGGCCACGATTCGATAGGTAGAGTGCGGTGGCCCAACCACAATAGCCATCGCCTCCAAGTACAGCAATTTTCATAGTGTCTCTCCTGAAGTACAGGTTCTTAAGTACGCCTGCTATGCCAAGTCTAGCAGGGGTGTGCCAGCGCCCTCAGCGACTAAGACTGGCAGTTTTTGTGTCGATGCCGGCGTCGATTGAATGCCCCATTGCTTCATCCAGAGAAACAGGATCATCAAGCCCCATAAGTGGTAACCCAGGTTGGCTCGTCTTTCCAGGTGAAGCTGCAAATAGCTTTGGATGGTGTCTGCGCGGAACAGGTCAGCGTGTTCAGCAAGGCCTTCGTTCAAAGTATTAAGCAGAAGCGGACGAAGAGAACCACGGAGCCACTCGTGCGCAGGAATATCGAAGCCGACTTTTTTCCGATTGAGAATCGATGCCGGCAATTTGTCTTTCATCAATTCCTTGAGCAGCCACTTCTGCCGTGAACCTCGAATCTTGAGCGAATCCGGTAAAGTCGCGGCAAACTCAACAATGCGATGGTCAAGAAAAGGAGGACGCACCTCCACCGCATGGGCCATGCTCATGCGATCTGACTTCACCAGAATGTCATCGGCCAGGTAGTACTGCTGATCGAAAGCAAGATAGGGGTAGAGGCCATCCTGTTCCGCGAGCGAACCAGCCAGGCCATCCAGGATGCTCCCCATGGCGCCAGGCAAGGGCCGCCTCAACAAAGCCGCTTTGGCAGGCTCGGAGAATGTTCCATTCCAGTGGACATGGGCCCGTTCCGGAGACAGCAAGCTGCCTTCAAGAAAGCGTTTGAGCTTGTATTCCAGGCTGATCTTTTCGTCGGAGACGGGCCAGAAGCGCAGCGCCTCGATCGCCAGCCTAATTGCGGGTGCCGGCACGATCCGCGCCCTCCGCGCCAGTTGGTTGGCGCGATACGTAAGGTATCCGGCGAAGATCTCATCCGCGCCTTCTCCGCTCAATGCCACAGTGGCATGCGTCTTGCACATGCGGGAGAGAAACCACACCGGTAACGCTCCTGCATCGGCGCTCGGTTCATCGGAATAGTACGCGAACTGCTCGATGGCGCCCTGAAGGTCTTCTTGCGGGTTCAGGTCCAGCTGCTCATGGTCGGTTCCGTAATGCGATACCACGCGCTGAATATGTTCCGTTTCGTCAAAACTGCGGCCGTTGAAGGAAATAGAAAAAGTCTTGAGGCGTGCATGATTGGTGCGTGCCGCGTAATGCAGGATGGTCGAAGAATCAATGCCGCCACTCAGCCACACACCCAGCGGCACATCGGAAAGCAAGTGCTCGCGAACCGATTGCTCCAGCAGAAAGTCCAGCTCCTGCTTTGCGCTCTCGAGGTCGGGAACACGCGGCGTCGAGGCGGGAAGCTGCCAATAGGATTGCGTGCGTACCTGGCCATCCTGCCACTCATACCAATGGCCCGGCGGCAACTTTTCTACTCCGTTCACCAGCGTCCACGGGCAGGGCACGTAGTTCAGGGTGAGATAACAGTCAAGCCCTTCCATGCTCAAGCGGCGCTCTACTTCCGGATGGATGAGGATCGCCTTCAGTTCCGAGCCGAAGAGCAGGTCGTCTCCGTACTTTGCCAAATAGAGCGGCTTAATACCCATACGGTCTCTTGCCAGAACGAGCCGCCGGGTCGATTTGCGCCACAGGGCAACCGCGAACATTCCGCGCATGCGGGCAAAACAACTGGTGTCCCACGCCAGGAAGGCATACAAAACTGTCTCGGTATCGCAATGGGTGTGAAACTTGTAGCCCAGGGCTTCCAACTCAGGCCGCAGTTCCAGGTGGTTATAGATTTCGCCATTGAATACGATGACCGTGTCGCCATCGCTCGAGGTGATCGGCTGACCGCCAGCAGCCAGATCGAGAATCTTCAGCCGGGTGGCGCCGAGGGAGCACAGGCGGGAGGAGAAAACTCCCTGCTGGTCTGGTCCGCGATGGGTAAGGGTCGCAGTGGCTGCGCGAATCCGGTCAGGATCGCAACTCCAGCCTTTCTGGGTAAAGCCAACGATGCCACACAAAGTGGTAAGACCTCGGGGAAGGTGAAAGGTTTCACCAATCTATAGTTATATCCCAAACATGCCCCGGGCTCGGGTAGGCCGGTAATGCAGCTTGTACAATCTGTATAAGGCTGGCAGGCAGTTGTTTGACGGCCGGGAACGCATGACGTCTCAAAAACCACCGCAAGCGAAAACTTTTTTGTTGATCCTCGTGATGGTCATCGCGGGTCCTTTGGGGAATGCTTTGCTGAGCAAAGGCATGAAGCATGCCGGCAAGCCGGTGATATGGCCGCCTTCCGACGCACTGCACACAGCGCTTCGTGTCTTCGGCACCGGTTACATCTGGCTCGGCGTGGCATCCCTGCTTACCTTTTTTCTCGCCAACCTGCTGGTTTTAACCTGGGCGGACTACAGTTTCGTCCTCCCCGCGTCCTCCATGGGGTATGGGGTGGTGGCACTGCTGGGATATTTCATGCTGGGGGAGCCGGTTTCTCCTTTGCGCTGGCTGGGGATAGCCATCATCTGCCTGGGCGTGTTTGTCGTAGGCCAGACCAGCCCACGCACCCCAGAGCACAACCCTGTTCACCTGGAGCAAGGCTAGTTTGCTCCAGGCGATCCTTTTTTTTCTCATCGTGGTGGCCGGCACTGGCGGTGAGTTGTGCGTTTCCCGGGCCATGAAAGTGGTGGGAGAAGTGAAGGATTTTCGTCCCCTCGCGATCGCACGCGTCCTCTTCCGCGCACTGCGCGTGGGATGGTTGTGGGTGGGAATCGGCATGATGGCTGTCGGCTTTTTCTCCCTGCTCGGCGCGCTCTCGTTTCTCAATGTAAGTTTCGTGGTTCCTGTAACCGCGCTAAGCTACGTGGCCGGCGCCTGCGGGGCAGTCTTCTTCCTGGGCGAGCGCGTGAGCCCGCAGCGGTGGGCCGGTCTGTGCCTGGTGACCGTTGGGGTCACCCTGGTATTCCTGGGGAATCGATGAGCGCATTGCCCAGAGTTCGCAGCACCAAGAGCATCGCGTTTCGCGAGATCATGTTGCTGGCCATCGACTCATTTCGTCTGAACCAGATTCGTTTCGCTCTGACCGCGCTGGGCATGGTGATCGGGACCGCCTCATTGATCCTGGTGGTCACCATCGGCCTCTCCGGCAGGAAATATGTCCTCACCTCCATTCAGAACATTGGTACCAACCTGGTTTGGGCGGAGTACGCCGGATTGTCGGATGCCAGCGCCGAGTCGGTGCGCGATTACCTGACCGTGGACGATATGCGTGCGGTGGAGCAACAGGTCCCTGGTATTCAGGCTGCTTCACCGGTACTGAATCTGCACCAATTCTTTACAACCGGAGGAGGGAAAGAACGCGATGTTCTCATCCTGGGAGTGGATCCGGCATACGCGGACATTCGCCGCTTGTACCTGGTCGCAGGACGATTTTTCGATGGGCAGGACTCCTTGACCCATAGCCACGCCGCGCTGGTCACGGAGAAGTTTGCTTCCATCCAGTTCGGCAGCCCAGGGGAAGCGATCGGCCGCACCCTGGCCATTTCCGGCGTTCCGTTCACCATCATCGGCGTTTTTCGGGAGCGGGTGGAAACCTTTGGTCAGTCGGAAATCGTGGATGAAACCGTGCTCATCCCTTACACCGTGGCGCGATATTTCACCGGCACCGATGCCGTCAACCAGATCTATTTCTCCATGGCCGAGTCAAGCAGTGTGCCTGAGGCCAGGGAAACTATCCGGAAAGTGATCAAGTCCCGGCATCGGTCAGAATCCGTCTACGACGTCGGCGACCTCGCCGAAGTGCTGTCCATGGCGGGGAAAACAGCCACCGCGTTCAGCATCATCCTGCTCATGTTCTCCATGGTCACCTTGATGGTCAGCGGGGTAGGCATCATGAACATCATGCTGGCTACCGTGCGCTCGAGGATCCGTGAGATTGGGATTCGTAAAGCACTGGGGGCAACGTTCCGGGAAATTCAGATGCAATTTCTGGCCGAAGCGGTGCTGATTTCGCTCAGCGGCGGAGTGGTGGGAGCGGTGCTGGCCATGCTGCTGCCCCTGGCGGTGGCCTTTTTCACCGATTACCGGCTGCAGGTTTCCTGGCTCTCGGCGGTCATCGCCATCCTGGTTTCCTGCGCCGTGGGGATAGCCTTTGGTACCGTTCCTGCGGTGCGGGCAGCACGCATGAATCCTGTAGAATCACTGAAGTACGAGTAGCCAATCGAGCATATTTTTGCGCGGAACGGCAAATTTTTCATTGCACTTGTCGTATCAGCGGTATATCCTAAAAGAGCGTCGAATACGATTTTGGTTCTCAGTTCGTTCTGCTTTAGGAGTTCCGCACCGCCTGAAGATACCCCGATTGAATTCAGCGTCATCTCGTTACTAAGGAAGAAACACAATGGAACAAGGTACAGTTAAATGGTTCAACGATGCCAAGGGGTTCGGCTTTTTGAGCCGTGCAAATGGTGAGGATGTTTTCGTGCACCACACAGCAATTCAAGCAAACGGCTTCCGCACTCTTCAGGAAGGCCAGGCGGTTCAGTTCAACGTCACCAAAGGCCCCAAGGGTTGGCAGGCTGAGAACGTTCAGGTTCTGTAATTTTTAGCCAGTAAAAAAATAGCTATTTGAAGGAAAAGGTGGCTTTCCGTCGCCTTTTCCTTCAGTTTTCCGATCTGGATCCTGGCCCTGCAAAATGATGGGCCGTTCTGTTAACCCTTCCTGCGCTTCTCCTCTCCGCACTTGCCTGCAAATCTCAATCTCCATTTAAAATCGCCTTCAAGGAGAAATCATGTTCATCAGAGCGTCCGCCCTCTTGTTGCTTATGTCTTGCGGATTCGTGCTGGGTTGCGAAACCGGTAGCACGGCGCAAAATGTCAGTTCAACCGGCTGGAAAGGCCAGAAGGTCGGGAAAAGCTCGAATACCGTAGGGCCGGTTACCAGCTCCACCACGGGGACTCCGGGGAACATCCAGAATCCGCAGCCAAAGCCCCCGAACGAGGAACCTAAAGCCACCCAGAACATGGACAGCGACTAGTTTCTGTTTCGCCGGCTGCTAGACTCAAATTCGAACTCATATTTCTGAACTGGGGTGCTCATGGCTGAGGGTGAAGTAACCATCACGGTACGACCAAACGGACCATTTCGCGTGGAAGGTCCGATCAAGTTGATTAACACCGACGGTAATCCAATCGACCTTACCGGCAAGCCCGCCGTTTCTCTCTGTCGCTGCGGCGCATCGACCAACAAACCATTTTGCGACGGAACCCACTCCAAAATAGGCTTCCAGGCCGCAGCCGCGGCCGTCCCGGAGTCTGCCGAAAAGCTCTAAAGACACTTCTCATCGTCCTCCCCGCGAAACCGATAAAATGCTTACAACAGTTACAGTCCGGGGAGGACCGCTCGTTTGGTAGAGGAGGGCTTGCGTCGATCGGAGTTCGCCTTTGTCGATTTCCGCGACTCGGCCGCAGGGCGGCAGGCGTGCATTCAGGGGAGCAGTCTCGCTGTTTGGGAAGTAATGCTCCTGGTCCGCAGCTACAAGAATGATTTGAGAGCGACCGCCAAGCACCTGGAATGGCCGATCGTGAAGGTGCAGGCAGCCGTCAACTACGCAGAGGCGTTTCCGTACAAGATCGACGCGGCATTGGCGGACAACAGCGCAGTGGATTTTCGAGCGCTGAAGAGAATGTTGCCGCAGGCTGTCGAATTCACCACAGGAAAAGCCACGAAACGCTAGATGCTCAGGCTTCTTCTCGATCCGTCTCCTACCACTATTCCTCATTGCCTAAAGGCAACTTAGGTCTTCTCCAAACCCGCTGCAGCAGCGATAAATCCAACATGCTGCGGGCAAAATCCCCCAGGTTGTCATTCAGCAATCGCAGGCTCTCCCGCAGCACATAAACCGCCGTAAACAAATCTCCCGCCACCAGTGCAATCGCCGCGCCGCGCAGGCCTAGCGACGGCACGTGCATCAACACCCACGCGAGCACCAGGGCCAGGCAAGTAGCGGTCAGCATCGCCCGAGCCATCCTCTGGTGTTGGTTGATAGCCATCGGCACCACCGAACTGGTAAACCAAAACGCCGAAACTACCATTTGCAACAGCATGATGTTCAGCAGCACCGGGTCCGTCGGGACCTTGCCAACGGTCCAGATCTTCCAAATCCAGTCGCCTAGAAACGCGACCCCCAGGGTGATGGTCAGGCACAGCACCAGCGAAATCTGGCACGCACGCCGGTGGAGCATCCGCGCCACATCCATGGCTCCTATACCGAAAGCCGCAGACATCTCCGGCCAGATCGAGTTGTTGATCAGGTTCATCCCCTGGGCGGCACTGCGAGAGATGGTGCGCGCGGTATTGAACGTCACCACCGCGATGGGACCCATCACATAACCAATCACCACCAGGATCCCCTGCAGGTTCAGGGCATTCACCAATGGGAAACTCATGAACGAAATCGCCGGCCCGGTGAGACGGCGAATGACCGCCCATTGCGCGTGCCGGATGCCGAACCGGATCCACGGCACCTCGCGCTTGAGGAGAACCCACAGAGCGAACACCCCCACCGCATTCACGGCCACATACAGCACCGCGACGGGAACGGGCCCCAGGTGCAATCCCACGCCAACCATGGTGCTTAAGAAGGCCGCCAGCACCACCACGCTCTTGGCCATAGTGCCCAATGGATATTTGCCCACGCAGCGAAAAGCCGCCTGAAACAAGGTCTCCTGCATGCCCAACAGAACCGCCAGTCCAAGCAGCAAAACAATCAGCCTGGCGTCTCCACCGCTGATGGCATGCATATGCAGCCACGCGCCTAACGGAAGTAACCACACCGTGGCAATCAGCACCAGCCCCAGCAGGCTGGTAATGACCGTCGTGAGCACCCATACGCTCTGGAAAACCACCAGGGCCTGCTCGAAATCCTGCGCCGCCGCCAGCATGGTCATCTCGTTGCCGGCAACGCTGCCGAAGCCCACGTCGCTCAGCCCAAGATAACTCGGGATGGTATTCAGCAGGATCCACTCGCCGTACAGGTGCACTCCCCAGTGGCTGAGGAAGACGGGAACAGAAAAAATCTGGGTGAGTGTGGTGGAGAGGCGGCTGAAGGTGTTGGCGCCGAAACCTGCAATCAGTCTGCGTTTAAGACTGCGTGTACTCATGGGGGACCGGCGATAGAACTATCGTACATGGCTTACGGAGCCCTTGCTTGAGGATGCGGCTACCAACCATGTACCCTTACCTTCTATGAAAGCACTGCTTCTTTCGCAATATAACCAGCTTGACCTTGCCGATCTTCCTGCACCTGAGGCTGGTCCGGACGAGATCCTGGTGCGTGTCGCCGCCTGTGGCATCTGCGGCAGCGACGTTCACGGTTACGACGGCACCTCCGGCAGGCGAATTCCACCCATAGTCATGGGACATGAAGCGGCCGGAGTGGTAGCCTCGGCCGGCCCCGGTGTCAGCAAATTCAAAACCGGCGATCGAGTGACCTTCGACTCCACGGTTTACTGCGGCGAGTGCGAGTTCTGCCGTCAGGGCGAGATCAACCTCTGCAACAACCGCCAGGTAGTCGGGGTTTCCTGCGGAGACTACCGCCGCGCCGGCGCCTTCGCAGAGTTCGTGGTCGTGCCCCAACGCATCGCCTACCATCTGCCGGAAGCGCTCGAATTTAAGGAGGCAGCTATGCTCGAAGCTGTCTCGGTAGCGCTGCATGCGGTGCGCGTCTCAGAGATGAAGGGCGGCGAGACGGCTCTCGTGATCGGAGCGGGCATGATCGGTCTGCTGACACTCCAGGCGGCGAAGGCCGCGGGAGCCTCTAAGGTGCTGGTGGCGGATATCGATCGCACCCGCCTGGAGACAGCCAAAAACATCGGCGCCGACGAAACACTCCAGCTTTCCGGTAACGACCTGGTGAAGGAAATTCTCCGCCAGACCGAGGGTCGAGGTGTGGACGTGGTGCTCGAAGCTGTGGGTCGACAGGAAACCATCGCTGCCTCGATAGCCGCCGTACGTAAGGGAGGAACAGTCACGCTCATCGGAAATATTTCTCCCGAGGTCACGATTCCCTTGCAGGCAGTCGTCTCCCGCCAGATTCGTCTTCAAGGCTCATGCGCTTCTTCCGGTGAATATCCTCAGGCGATGGAACTGCTGGCCAACGGAAAGATCAAAGTGAAATCATTGATCACCGCGGTCGCTCCACTTAAGGACGGTCCGCGCTGGTTCGAGCGGCTGCACGCAGGCGAGCCAAATCTTATGAAGGTGGTGCTCGATCCCAGTGCGTAAACCAAAGGCGCAGTCCCTGTTGACATTCATCCTGGCCGGGCTCGTATTTTGCACCGCGCATTTCGCCCAAGCCGCGAGCCATGATTTGCAGGTCTACTTTATCGACGTCGACGGTGGTCAAGCGACGCTCTTTGTCACCCCGGCAGGAAAGTCACTGCTGATCGACACCGGGTGGGCAGGGAACAACGGACTGGATGCCGGCCGCATTGCCGCGGCAGCGAAAGATGCGGGCGTGAGCAAGATCGATTACCTGCTGCTCACCCACTACCATGCCGACCACGTTGGCGGTCTGTCTGAGCTCCTGGCGCGCATCCCGGTAGGCACGTTCATCGATCACGGCCCCGACAGCCCTACCGATCCCACCACCAAAAAAGCGTATCCGGACTATCAGGCGCTCATGGCGAAAGGTCACTACGGCCACATAACGCCCAAGCCTGGAGATGCTTTACCGATACCGGGAATCAAGGCAGTCGTGATCAGCTCCAACGGCGAGCTTCTCAACCACGCCCTGCCCGGCGCTGGACAGCCCAACGCCTACTGCAAGAGCTCCGAGACCCGGCCGGAAGACCAGACTGACAATGCTCGCTCCCTGGGTACCCTGTTCACCTTCGGCAAGACGAGGATTCTGGATCTGGGCGATCTCACCTGGGATAAGGAAATGCAGTTGATGTGCCCGGCAAATAAGGTGGGCAAGGTCGACATCCTGGTGGTCTCGCATCATGGATTGTTCCAGAGCTCGAGCCCCGCGCTGGTGGATGCGGTCGCACCGCGCATTGCGATCATGAACAACGGGGCCAGGAAAGGCGGCTCTACGCCGACCTTCGAGACGCTGGCGAAAGCGCCCGGGCTGGAGACGCTTTGGCAACTTCATTTCTCCGACGAAGCCGGAAGCCACAACACCGCAGCGCAGTACATCGCCAATCCGGCCGGGCCGGATGCAGCCAACTACCTGAAGTTGACGGTCAGTCCCAACGGCAGCTTTAAGGTATTCAACTCGCGCACCGGGGAAACCAAGGACTACGCCGCTCGTTAGTTGTAGCGCGGAGGCTGGGCAGAAATTGCGGCCTGCCGGTCGGAAATCAGGTTGGGGTAGCACTTTGGTGGGGTTTGTCGTCGTCACTGTGGAGGGGAGCAGGCCCCACCCCTGGACGGGTGCCCCATGTTCGCCTAAGCGTACATGGGCCGAAAAAGACGGGCGCAGCCCTCCCAACGCTTCTTTTTGCTATTTGGCAAAATGCTGTGGCCAAGAGCAAGATTTCTTGCGCATGGAGTGCAAGCATTGGAGAATCCGTTTTCGGCCCATGTACGCTTAGGCGAACATGGGGCACCCGTCCAGAACCAACAACCGTGGTTAGGAGATAAAGTCTGCCAGAGCCCACAAACCAACTTGGACACGTCTTGCTGAAGTTAGCCCAGGACGTAGTGGGTTGGTACTCAGATCGTCCCTTTCGGGACTGCAGGAGCAGCAACCGTCCTCTTCCCTCGACGCTTCGTATTCCGCGCAGGTGAAGCCGCTTTCTTCCCATTTGCCGGGGCAGCCGATTCAATCACGCTCCGCATCCAGTACTCGCCGTCAGCCCCCAATTCAATACCATGGACCTCGCGCTCGAACCCGGGAAACTGCTTGCCGAATTTCTCCAGCGCCAGCAAAAGACGAATGATGGGACTGTCGGCGTCTCCCATCCGCTCTCCGGGCATGCGAACCGGAATGCCAGGAGGGTAGGGAACCAGCATCACACCGGCCAGGCGCCCCGCCATCTCGGAAATGCGGACCTTCTCCGTCCCGTTACGTATCAATTTCTGATACGTTTCCGCCGGGGTCAGCACGGGATCGGGATCCACGTCGCACGCCTGGTGAAGCAGATTCGTCAGGTTCAACTGCCCCATGGCCGCATGCATCTCATCGCTCAATTCCTTCAGCGTCATATCCCGGTAGCGCAGCGGGTGTTCCGCCACCAGGTCCGGCAACGCTTCGTACAGCGTTCCCTCGTTATCGTAGAGCCGCTTGAACTCGAACAGCGTTTCCAGCAAACTGCCCCATTTGCCCTTGCTGGTCCCCACGGAAAACAGGATCAACGTCGTGTAGTCGCCGGTCCGGGCAATCTCCACCAGCCGCGCATCGAGAAACTCGGTAAGGATCGCCGCCGGAATGCCCCAATCCGCCAACTCTCCACGCGAATTGATACCCGGCATGAGAATCGTGACCTTGGTCGGATCAAGCATGCAATAGTCTTCGGCAATGTCATCGTCCAGGAATCCATGCCAGTCTTCTTCCCGCTTGAGCGTCCAGCAGGCGGGGGCATTGATGAGCACTGAGTCCGGTGTCTCTTCAAAGAGAGATGTCGCTCCGGTCGTCGGATCGGTGACTGTATCCGGCTGGTAAATTCTGAAGAACCATTCCTCCCCATTGGTGGAGCGCAGTCGATGAGCGATCGAAGACATCGCTTTCCTGAAGCTGATCGCATCCTGAATCGTCTCGTACATCAACGTCGGGCCGGCCGGCTCGTCCATCATCGACGTGGCCACATCCAGCGACGCAATCATGGGATAGAACGGCGACGTTGTGCCATGCATCATGAACGACTCATTGAACTGGTCGAAATCGAGCGGAGCCCGGTCGCTCAGCTTGACGTGGATCATCGATGCCATGGAGAAAGCCGCCAGCATCTTGTGCGTGGACTGCACCGCGAACAGCAGCGGCCGGTTGGGCATATCTTCCGGCACGTCCATGGCAAAGCGTCCACGATAAATAGCATGGAACTTGGCGTAGGCGTACCACGCCTCGTCGAAGTGGAGGCGCGGCACGCTCCGCGCCAATTCGCTGGTCACCCGCTGTACGTCATAGCAAAAACCGTCATAGGTAGAGTTGGTCACGACCGCATAAGTAGGTTCCTGCGAAGTCGCATTGGCGCTGAAGGGGCTATTCGCGATCAGCTGTTTGACGTACTCCGGGGAGAAGCGCCGCAGCGGCACCAGGCCGATCATCCCATAACCATTCCTGGTGGGTTTGAAGTACACCGGCCGGCCGCCCGTCACCGTAAGTGAGTGGCAGATCGACTTGTGACAGTTGGCGTCGATCAGAACCATGTCGTTGTTACCAATGATTCCATGGCCAATAATCTGGTTCGAAGTGGAAGAACCGCCCAGTACGTAAAAGGTCCAGTCCGCGCCGAAGATGCGTGCTGCATTGCGTTCGGATTCAGCCGGAGGTCCGATATGGTCGAGCCACGAACCAAGCGATGAAGTGGAGATGCCCAGATCGGCGCGCAGCAAATTCTCGCCGAAGAATTTATGGAACTGCATACCCACCGGATGCTTGAGAAAAGCCACGCCACCCATGTGTCCCGGGGCGTCCCACGAATAAGCGCCCTGATCCGTGTACTTCTTGAGCTCCCGGAAGTAGGGAGGCAACAGCTGCTCATCGTAACGGTCAACCGCGAAATCCACCCGGTTGGCAATGAAGGCAGGCGTATCTCCGAAGAGATGGATGTATTCGTGGACCTGCTTGATCACTTCCAGCGGAAGTTCGCTGACCAGTGTCCGGTCCGCAATCAGGAAGATCGGCACTTTCTTATTTCTGCGGCGGACAGCGCGAATAATCTTCAGCGCCGCGCGTTCATCAAACTGATGTTCCTGCTCCAGATCCCAGTCCAGCAGAATGGCGCTATACGACGGATCCGATTGAACCATCGAAAGTCCATCTTCTGGTGTCGAAGTCCGGATGACCTCGTAGCCTTCTTCGGTGATCGCACCGCACAGGCGATCCATGGCCCGGTCCGATACCGAGTTCGTACCACCCAGTTCACTGGCAATCAAAAGCACCCAACGGCCATTACTCATAGTGTGGAGTCTCAACCAATCTTGTTACTGTCATGTTTCAATCCTTAAGGGGTTGTGGTGGCTTGCACCAGCTTCAAGACTGCCGGAGCGACCATATTCAGCAGCACGGCCTGTGGCTTTTCAGACTGCTTCAGAAAGGCCACTTCATGGGTTTTCCAGGCGAGCGGTGCGTGGTGGTGTTCGCGCAGGTAGCCGATCGCATCCAGGCCGGCCTGCGAAACAAGATGCAAATTGGTCGAAACGGGCGCCAATTCTTTCGTCAATTCAGACTTGGGCAGCAGAGGTTGAAGCTGCGCATCGTTGTCCCGCCACAGTACCAGCCATTCCTGCGCCTGCTCCCAATCCTCCCGTGACGCCTTACCTGCGACGATACGATCGACCATATCCATAAACTGGCGCGCCGTGTCGCTCTCTGGAGGAACCGCATCGATCAAACGGTTCAACGGCGAAAAGGCATCGTACTCGCGCAGTTGTCCGCGCTCGTAGTTGCGCGGGGGTTGCATCACATCCCCGAACACCCGTAGCGGCAGCGGATCCGGCTCGCCCGTCATGCGGCTCAACATCGCGGGATAGCTGGAATTATGCTGCAGGCCATAATAGTTCAGCTTTTGCGAGATGACGGCCATTCGCGCATACATCGACGCCACATCGCGCGTACTACGAGGCGACCACAGTCGTTCGGCAATCGCGGCCGTTCGCGGCCAGATACGGCTATCGATGTTCTCCGGGGTCACAAACTCCGACCACATGGTCGCTTCGCCGCCCAGAATCATTTTGCGCTCTTCGTCGCTGAGTGTCGTGGGCCCATCACCTTCAGGATCAGCCGCGTAGTGCTCTGCAGCTGACTGGTTCAGGTCGATATAGTAGCCGGCGGACAATAACGCGCGATTGCCTCCCTTCACCGCCTGGCCAACGAACTGCGGGCCACGCCAGGACTGAATCACCACATCCTTCGGAGTGTCCGGCTGAAGCACCTCGTCCCATCCCACCATGATTTTTCCGTGACCCGCGACAAGCTTCTGCACCTTGGTGCTGAAGTAAGCTTGCAGGCCCGCATTGTCCTTGATCCCGTGATCCTTCATGAACTGCTGAATGCGCGGATTCCGATCCCATTCCTTGCCGTCGTTCTCATCCCCGCCAACGTGGAAGTAAGCGTCGGGAAAAAGCGCTGCCATCTCCCCAATGAGCGCGTCGAGAAAGGTATAGGTGCTGTCCCGCGTAGGATCCATCGCCGGGTCAAACACGCCCCACTTGCGCTCGATTTGATACGGGCCAGAACCGCTGGCCAGGTCCGGATAGCCCACGAACAATGCCGTAGCATGACCCGGCATTTCGAACTCCGGCATCACCCGGATACCCCGGTCGCGCGCGTATGCAATCACGTCGCGAATTTGTTCCTGGGTGTAAAAAAGTCCGTCGGAGCCTTTCTCCTGCAGCAAGGGAAATACCTTGCTCTCGACGCGGAAGCCCTGATTATCCGACAGGTGCCAGTGGAAGACGTTCATCTTCACCGCTTCCATGCCGTCCAGCGTGCGATACACCACATCGAGTGGCTGGAAATGCCGGCTCACATCCAGCATCAGCCCCCGCCACGGAAATCGCGGCTGATCGTCAATGGTCATCGCCGGAACGGCAAATCCTCGCGGCGTGATGCGAACCAGCTGCAGAAAAGTTTGCAGGCCATGCAAAACGCCCAGCGGATTGGCCGCTTCAAGATGAACCTCGGTTGAAGTAATTTGCAACTGGTATGACTCATCCTCATCCACTTGCTGTACCGCTGCGCTCGGCCCCTTGGTGTTGATAAAGAACGTTGGCTGGTTGAGCACCGCCTCGCGCCACAGCGGGATCCCCGTCTGCTTCGAAAGCATATTCAAAAAGCGTTGCTTAGCCCGTTCGAGCCGCGGCTCCTGAAAGCCTTGCAGGGTGATGCCGAACCCGTTGGTAATGAGAAACTCGCCGTCACCTGGCTTTACCTGGGCTGGCAGCGGCATCAGGGGCAGCGGAACCTGCGCCTGAACGCCCCCCGCCACAAGACAGCTGAGCAATAGTGTCATCGATACAAACCGAAGCAAATGAGACCTCACGCTCAACGATTCTATCTGGTATACGATTGCCCATAATGACCACAGCCACCGTTTTCGAGCATGAGATGCTGCGTGAGATTTACCAGCAGCCGAAGGCGCTCGCCGACACCATCGAGCGCTATGCCCCCAATGGCAAACTGGCCACGGATCTCTTTCAACCGGTCGCTGAAGCACTGGGTTCCCGGTCGCGGCTGGTGATCGCAGCCAGCGGCTCCAGCCGCCACGCCGGCCTTGCTGCCGAGATCATGCTGGAAGATCTCGCCGGCTTGATTGTGGATGTTGAGTATGCCAGCGAGTACGTCTATCGTTCCACCCACACCATTCAGGATCCGGGTGTGCTCGTGATCTCCCAATCCGGCGAAACGGCCGACACCCTGGCTGGCCTGCGCGAAGCCAAGTCGCGCGGATTGCCCACACTGGCCATCACCAATAATCCTCGCTCCAGCATGGCGACGGAAGCGGACGCATCCTTGCCAACCTGTGCCGGGCCGGAAAAGGCGATCCCTGCCACCAAGAGCTTCACCACCCAACTCGCGGTTCTCTATTCGCTGGCCCTTTACCTGGCGCGTATTCGGGGAAGAATGACTACGCCTACGGTCGAAAGCCACACGGAGGACCTGCGCCAGTTGCCCGGTCTGCTGGAACCCGCGCTGGAAAAATGGCAGCACCAGATTGCCGGCCTGGCGCCTTCCTTGAAGAGCTCCCGCGCTTTCCTCTATCTGGGCCGTGGCGTGCACTACGCCATTGCCCGTGAAGGAGCGTTGAAGCTGAAAGAGTCAGCCTACCTGCAAGCCGAGGGCTATCCGGCGGGTGAGTTGAAGCATGGTCCGAACGCCCTGGTAAGCCCCGACGCACCCTTGGTCGTGCTGGCCACTCGAGATCCCTCCGATCCCGACGCCATGCTCCGTTATCGCAAAGTGCTGCAGCTGATGAAGGACATGAAAACGCAGGGCGCAACCATCCTGGTCGTTGCCACGGAAGGAGACGAGGAAGCCGCCGCCCTGGCCAACCACTGCATCGAGGTCCCCAAAACCGAAGACATGTTAGCCACCATGCTGGAGGTCGTTCCTCTGCAACTGCTCGCCTACCAGCTGGCCATTCAAAACGGCATCGATGTCGACCATCCCCGCAACCTGACCAAAGCCGTTTTACAGGAGTAGCGGAGAAGGACCTGCGGTTCTAAACGCGGCCTTTGCTGGAAATGTTTTCGACGGACCGTAGCGCCGCGTACTCCCCACCCTCCCCCCAAACCCCGGAAGTTATAATGAACCCGTAGACACACCACTATGGTCACCAAAAATCTCTCCCTGGAACATCCCGCCAACTTATTGATTTCGCAGCGCGATCAGGTCTTCGAAGCCTTTCGCCGTTGGGGCCATCTGCAAGCCAAATTAGATCCTCTGGGACAATACCTTCTCCCCGAGCCCATTCCTGAATTGAATTTCGAAGGTGAGGACGCCGAAGAGGCCAAGCGCTATTACTGCGGAAGCATCGCGGTGGAGTTCATGCACCTCCCCGACGCGGCCAAACGGGAATGGATCCAGACGCGAATGGAACAACCGGCCCCGTTGCCGGACCAAAAGCAGGTTCTGGAACGACTCACCCAGGCTGATCTCTTCGAGCAAGTCATCCAATCCCGCTATCTCGGCACCAAGCGCTTCTCGCTCGAAGGTGTCACGGTACTAATCCCATTTTTGGATGAAGTACTCAACCATGCCGCCGGCTTCGGCGCTGAAAAAGCGGTCATGGGTATGAGCCATCGCGGACGCTTGAACGTGATGGCCAACACCTTCGGCAAATCGCCCGCCGACATCTTTTCCAAGTTCGAAGACGCCAACCCGCGCAGCATCCTCGGCGGCGGCGACGTCAAATACCACGTCGGCGCGACCGGGCAATTCCATACCCGAAGCGGCGGACAAATCAACCTCCACCTGGTATCCAACCCCAGTCATCTTGAGGCCGTAGATCCCGTCGCCATGGGCCGGGCGCGCGCCCAGCAAGTGCGCCTGGGAGAGTCAGGCCAAGCCAAAGTTCTGCCCGTCCTCATTCACGGCGACGCAGCCTTTGCCGGCCAGGGCATCTGGGCAGAAACCCTGGGTCTCGGCACCATCCCCGGCTTTGCCGTAGGCGGCACCATCCAGATCATCGTCAACAACCTCATCGGCTTCACCGCGGACCCGGACGAGTGCTATTCCTCGCGCTTCTCCTCCGACATCGCCAAGCGGCTCCCCATCCCCATCTTCCACGTGAACGCGGAAGACCCAGACGCAGCCGTGCGTGTCGCTTCTTTGGCGGTTGAGTACCGCTACACCTTCCATACCGACGTCATCATCGACCTGATCGGTTACCGCCGCCACGGGCACAGTGAGGTCGACGATCCCACCATCACCCAGCCGCTGCGCTACGCCAAAATCAAGAATCATCCCGCGCTGTATGAGCTCTACGCCCGGCAAATCGGCGCCGACCCCTCCGCACGGGTCAAGGAACTGCAGGCAGAGCTGGCAGAAGCGCAGAAGCAAGCGACCCAGATGAAGAAAAGTGCGTCCCTGGCCACGCTCCCCGGCTATTGGTCGAACTACATCGGTGGACCCTATAAGTCTGAATACGAGGTCGACACCGGCCTCAGCGCAGCGTCAGTGAAAGAAATCAGCGACAGCCTCACCACCTACCCACGCGATTTTCATATCCATCCCAAAATCAAGAAGCTCCTCGAGCAGCGCCGCGAAATGGGTCGCGGCGAGCGGCCCTTCGATTACGGCATGGCCGAAGCGCTGGCCTTTGGATCGCTCCTGCTGCAAGGCACGCCGGTCCGCCTCAGCGGGCAGGATAGCCAGCGCGGCACCTTCAACCAGCGTCACAGCGTGCTGGTGGATATCGAGAACGAGCAGCTCTATTTTTCCCTGGCCAATCTCTCACCCAACCAGGCCCGCTTCGAGGTGTACAACTCCATCCTCTCGGAAGCCGGCGTGCTCGGGTTCGAGTATGGCTACAGCCGGGATTATCCCGAGACCCTGGTGTTGTGGGAAGCGCAATTCGGCGACTTCGCCAACGGCGCGCAGATTATCATCGATCAGTTCATCGCCTCCGGGGAAGACAAGTGGGGATTGCTGAGCGGAGTGGTCATGCTCCTGCCGCATGGTTATGAAGGCCAGGGGCCGGAGCATTCCAGCGCCCGCCTGGAGCGCTATCTTCAACTGGCGGCACACGACAATATCCAAATCTGCCAGCCCTCCACCGCGGCCCAGTATTTTCACCTGTTGCGCCGCCAGGCGATGCGCAAGTGGCGCAAGCCGCTGATCGTCTTCACTCCCAAGAGCATGCTGCGTAACCCCGACGCTAACTCGGCGGTAGCCGCATTCCAATCACCGCGCTTCCAAAATGTTCTGCCGGAAACCGAAGTGCAACAAGTCAAGCGCCTTCTGCTCTGCACCGGCAAGATCGGCCACGAGCTGCGCATCGAACGAGCCAAGCGCAAAGACAGTACCATTGGCATCGTATTTTTGGAACAGCTTTATCCCTGGCCGGAAGCAGAATTGGCCGCGGAAGTTGCCCGTCACCCCGAGGCCCGCGAAGTGGTCTGGGTTCAGGAAGAGCCGGACAACATGGGTGCACTGTCGTTCGTGGTGCCACGCCTGCGTCGCCTCTTCCCTGATCGAAAAGTGCTCAGCATCAAGCGGTCGGCAGCCGCCAGCCCGGCCACCGGCTCGGCCAAGGCCCATGAT
Organism: uncultured Acidobacteriaceae bacterium; assembly: GCA_963850235.1. Lineage (GTDB taxonomy): Bacteria > Acidobacteriota > Terriglobia > Terriglobales > Acidobacteriaceae > PALSA-350. The sequence goes on from CAWKKM010000016.1 coordinate 86,498, forward strand.
CTCGAGCAAAAAACCCTCATCACTCTTGCCCTCCGGGACGAGGCCAAATAGGGAAGAGCAAGCAAGAGTGACAATTTAATGACATCTTGAGGTATCGTTCACGTCTAATCTAAGTCGGGCGTCCTGCTCCCCCCAAAGAGCGCCGAGACCTGGTAAGCCTCTCTGAACTTTGGAGTGGGTGGAGTGAACGATGTCTCTCCCGCAATTTTTCGAGCGAAAAGCATCCGCATCCCCGGATGCTTTAGCGATAGCCTGTGCAGGCCGGCGAATCAACTACAGGGAACTCAATTGCCAGGCGGACCGGATAGCAGAGGGTTTGCGAGAGGCCGGCGTGACGGCCGGTTGCCTGGTCGGAGTCCTTCTCGACCGGTCTCCGGAGATGGTTGCAGGGCTGCTTGGCATATGGAAGGCAGGGGCAGCTTACGTCGCTCTCGATCCAGCTGCATCCGTCGAACAGATTTCCTTCGTGTTGGAAGATGCAGCTCCTCCTTTTGTGCTCACCTGCAAAAAGTTTTTTCCCCGGTTTTCCGGACCTCGTTTGAACCCACCCTTGCCCAACCTGCGTCTCTTGGACCTGGATGACTATCGCGCCCGGAAAAGTCCGTCGGCTTACGCCTCAACTACGGTTGCAAAAGAGGATCTCGCTTATGTGATCTATACCTCCGGCTCAACTGGGAAACCCAAAGGGGCATCGATCACTCATGGAGGTCTCGTCAATACCCTGCTGGCCGTTGGTACGGACTTGAGGCTGGCGCCGGATGACATTGTGCTGGCCTGGTCCACCATCGCGTTTGATGTGGCGTGTCTCGAGATCTATCTGCCACTGGCCTTCGGCGCCAGTTTGTACCTGGTCGAGAAAGAACCCGGTGGGGACGGCGACCTGCGATTGGAGCAGATTCGCACTTCGGCGGCAACCGTCATCATGGGAACACCTACGATGTATCGGCTGCTGCTCGAAAAAGGATGGCAAGGCGACAAGCGGATGCAGGTTGTCGTCGGGGGCGAGGTCCTCCCCTTGCACCTCGGAACCCGCCTGGCCAGAATGTGCCGAGCGGCATGGAATCAGTACGGGCCAAGCGAAACGGCGATTTGCGCCACTCGAACCAGGATCGAGGTCGATGCAGAAAGAATTACCATTGGCCACCCATTGCCGAATGTCAGCGTTCATCTCCTCGATCAACAGCTCCAACCGGTGGCCAAGGGTTCAGTGGGCGAGATGTATATCGGTGGAGCGGGCGTGGCTCTCGGTTACCTCAACCGGCATGATCTCAACCGTGCGCGCTTCCTTCCGGATCCTTTCGCCGGCGGCAGACTTTTTAAAAGTGGCGATCTGGCGATCGAACTCCCGGATGGCAGCTTCGACTTTCTTGGTCGCACGGACAACCAGGTCAAGCTACGAGGCTTTCGCGTGGAGCTGGGCGAGATAGAAGCGGCACTTACCGGATGCGAGGGACTGCAGGCTGCTGTGGTGCGCGCAATCGAATTCGAAGAGGGCGATCGTCGCCTGGTCGCGTTCGTCATCGGCGAGGAGACCTTCCTGAGCCAATGGAAGCAATCCCTGCAACGGCGCCTGCCCCACTACATGGTTCCGTCGGAGTTCGTGCCATTACGCTCTTTTCCCACCACCCCAGGCGGAAAGGTAGACGTCCGGGCTCTCGACGCCATGCGCCTCCGTGCACCAGTTGCTCGTCCCACCTCCGAACCGCCACCCGCCGATCCTGTCGAAGCTCGGCTCAAGGTAATTTGGGAGAAATTACTCCAAGTCAACACTGTCGGGCTCGACCAGGACTTCTTCGCTTTGGGTGGGCACTCCTTGTTGGCGGCACGGATGCTGGTCCAGGTCGAGCAGTGGTTTGGCTCCAGGCTCCCCCACTCCGTTCTGGTAGAGCATCCAACCATTCATGGGTTGGCAACTTATCTCCGCCACAGTCCTGCGGGCAAATGGCCCGCGCTGGTAACCATCCAGGGCCGCGGTTTTCTCCCGCCCCTCTTTATTGCTCATGGACTCGGAGGAAGTCTGCTGAGCTTTGTCGAGCTGGCTAGCGCTCTAGGGCCGGAGCAGCCGGTGTACGGTCTCCAACTTCCCGCTTTTATCGACGAGCATCAAGCGGATCTGAGAATACTCGCAGCCAACTACGTGAAGCAGCTGCGGGCGATTCAGCCTGCCGGCCCCTACAATCTCGCCGGGCATTCCTCCGGCGGCCTGATGGTTTTCGAGATGGCCTGCCAGATCATGGAGCAAGGTGAAACCGTAGGTCTGTTGGCGCTCTTGGATTCCGATCCGAATACAGGAAAGGTAGTCCATCGGCCTTTCAAGGACTGGGATACATTCAAGACTTCCTTTCGCCGCGTGCTCGCCCAACTTGCGGGCGAATCTGGCATTGAAGAGTGGCTTACGCGCAGGATGATGCACCACAAGATAAAAACCAGAAGCTGGCTGGCCGAACGATTACGTCATCTGCCGATAGGCCGCCGCTGGCTCTCTGATTCGGTTCGTGGTTCGCTGCTGGGAACGGAAGGATATCTCGTGCTCGCGATACGCGACTACCAACTGAGACCATATCCCGGGAATGCGACCTTGTTCACCGCCCAGGATGAGCCGCGCTCCAATGCCGAGCCCGAGATAGCATGGGCTGGCAACATCCTCGGTGTGCGTGAGACGCAAATGATTCCGGGAACGCATCAGACCATGCTGGCCCGGCCACAGGTAATCTCACTTGCCCGGGAGATCAGGCGTAGGCTGGCGCGCCAGGTACAGTCACCCGCAAGCGGACCGGCGGCCCGATTGTCCAGTCACGAAAAGGAGTCAGTCACAAAACTGAAACATGTCAACCTGGTTTGTAGTTGCACGGTGGCGACTGCTCCAATTGTGCCCGCGGACGGTAACAAATCGTGCAGCCTCCACGGATAACCAAACTGCTTCCGCGTCCCCAGCAGCTCCGCCGTTTCATCCGGCAATAAAGACACGTCGAAACTATCGAGGGGACGGGAGAGCCCAACTCCCTCGGCTTTGAGGATTGCCTCCTTGCGTGTCCAGCAACGGTAGAAGCCGAGTAGCCAGGCATCGCCCTGCAACTGACTCAACTGCGAACGCTCGCTCGTGGAAAAATGACTATCCGCCACTTCCGGTTCGATAGGCTTCACGTCTTCCACATCCACACCCACCGGTTCTCCCTTGGCTACCGCCAGCACGGCGATACTCCGGCTATGACTCAGGCTGAAATGTATTGAAGACGACGAATCACCGGGGCGCAGTTCGGGTTTGCCGAAGGCATTGGAGCGGAAGCGAAGGCCGGCCGCGGGCTGGTCAAGATAGGTTCCCAGAATCCTGCGCAGGTTCGCATGGGCGACAGCATAGCGAGCGCGATCGGGCGCAAAATGAAAAAGGCGCATCCGTTCCCGTTCCTGCTGGTCGAGTATTTCGATGTGCGCCGTCAGATCCACCGCGGCAGGCTCGCCTGCCCCGGCGTGCCGTGGGAGAGCCCAGGCCCACACATGGACTTCATCGGGAGCGATGGTCCCACGCACTCCGGAAGTGGGCCAAGTCACCCGCGTAGAGCCAGCGGGAACATCACTGCCCACTGCTACGAGCTACCGTCCGAGCTCTCCCGCGAGGCGCTCTTTTCGGTGTTCTCGATCCACATCAATTCCAATTGGCGAAGTTTGTTGGTCAGAAATGCCACGTCTCGGGCGCTGACGTCTTCCGATTCCGCACGTGCGATCTCGTGTTGCAAAAAGTTGAACGCCGGCCGCATCTCCACCGGGAAGTCATCGCTGCGCAATCCGCGCAGAACCTCCCACGCCTGCAGAAGGAGTGTCCGGTCGCCTGCGTTTGCTCCTTCGTGCGCGAGCAGAGACGCCGCGCGGCGGAGTCGTTCATGAGCATCCAGTTTGATCATGGGTATTAAAGTGTGACACGAAATGGTCGAAATCATCTACCGGTGAGCTGTGCTTTCCCACAGGCTGCGGTTTCGGGAGGGAAATATAATTTGTCGTAGGCGCTGATCATAAGACTGCTCAGTCAAGCTAAAGGCAAACGGCAATGGACGCAACTCCGTTCGAAACAGAAACCGATACACAAGAGGACTACGACTTTCGTTCACGCTTGGCTGAATATGTCAGCAGCCAGGCATTGCCGATAGACAAGCTGGGTCACCAGCCCAGGCTATATGCGTTGACGCAATTGGTTGGCCAGGGGATGTCCTACGATGACGACGTCGTTTACGCCGCCGCCTGGCTCCACGACCTGGGGGTGTTCATCGGACATCGGCCCGAAGACCCGGACGCACTTTCTCGTTGGGACAATGTCAGCTATGCCATGAAGCAGGCCCCCGCCGCGCTGGCTCGGTGTGGGTTTCCTACGACTAAAGTTGCACCAGTCGTGGAAGCGATCCGAACCCATCAGCCGCACCTCAGCCCCACCTCGGTGGAGGGCGCCATCCTGCGCGATGCAGATATTCTTGAGCAGCTTGGCGCCATCGGCATCCTACGGGTAGTGGCTAAGGTTGGTCGCGATACGCGCTATCCCACTTTTACCGATGCCGCGGCCACATTGCATAAAGCCCTGGCAGATTTGCCGGCGAGGCTGCACCTGGATACTGCAAAGGTTTTGGCCCGGCCAAAAATTGATCTGCTCGAATCGTTTCTTCGGGCCATGGACAACGAGGCCCACGGCGCTCTTTGCTGAACGGTCCACCCTGATTACCGATGATGATTACCGATGATGTTCAGAAACCGGATTCACCTGGGTCGAGTGTGAGAAACTAACCGTTGGTGCAGAACAAAAAATAACCCTTAAAATAGGGCTTAGATCGCATTGTGGGAGCCTGGTACATGAAGCTCAAGAACGCCAAGGTAGTGGTTTGTGGGGCCGGCGGATTCATCGGCGGACATCTGGTGAAGAGTCTGCTCGATAATGGTGCAAACGTCATCCGCGCGGTCGACGTAAAACCGCTCGAGGAGTGGTATCAGACTTCGTCCGCTGTGGAAAACCTGTCGCTGGACCTCAAAGACAAGGACAGTTGCCTGAAGACCGCCCAGGGCGCGCAGGTTGTCTTCCAACTCGCCGCCGACATGGGTGGCATGGGCTTTATCGAGAACAACAAAGCGCTTTGCATGTTGAGCGTGTTGGCCAATACCCACATGCTGATGGCGGCTCGGGAAAAGGGAGTCGAGCGATTTTTCTACTCCTCCTCAGCTTGTGTCTACAACGGTGACAAACAGAAGACTCCCGACGTGGTCGCTCTCAAGGAAGAGGACGCTTATCCTGCGCTGCCGGAAGATGGTTATGGCTGGGAAAAGCTCTTCAGCGAGCGCATGTGCCGCCACTTTGAAGAAGATTTTGGGCTGCAGTGCCGCGTCGCCCGCTACCACAATGTCTACGGCCCCTTGGGCACCTGGACGGGAGGCCGTGAAAAGGCTCCTGCAGCCATCTGCCGCAAGGTCATCGAGGCCAAGGCCTCGGGTAAACACGAAATCGAAATCTGGGGCGACGGCAAACAGACCCGCAGTTTCATGTACATAGATGATTGCACCAGGGGCTCGCAGGCCATCCTGGAGAGCGAAATTCACGAGCCCATCAATCTTGGCAGCAATGAACTCGTTACCATCAACCAACTGGTAAGCATTGCTGAAGACATTGCCGGCATCAAACTGAAGAGAAAGTACGATCTGAGTGCGCCCAAAGGCGTGAACGGCCGCAACAGCGATAACACCAAGATCAAAGAATACCTGGGATGGGAACCGTCGATCCGCCTGAAAGAAGGATTGGCCAAGACCTACGCGTGGATCGAGAGCGAAATGATGGCGGTATCTAAAACGTAATCAACGTTACCCATGAATGGTATTTACAGTTCGTTAGGGCAGCTCTGATAGTGATCTCGGGCTACAGGAACTCATGGGAGTGTCATCAGTGGTGACGGCAAGTGCTCAGTTCCGGCAGATTCTGGGTATCCGCTTCTTTGTAGGGAACGCTGATGAAGCCGTCGCCCGCATGAGCAGCGGTGGCCTCCTCGTCGTCCCTGCTGCACCCGCGCTCAAGAATCTAGCCCACGATCCCGCTTATCGTGAGGCTCTCCAGGGCGCCGACCTGGTCATCACAGACAGCGCATTCATGGTCATGATCTGGAACCGTCTCAAGCGTGATTCCATCCGCCGTGTTTCCGGTCTCAGGTATCTCTCTTCCTTGCTCAAGCAGCCTGATTTCTACCAGCCAGGCGGCAGCTTCTGGATCATGGCCGGCGAAGCAAGCGCCCGCAGAAACTGCTCCTGGCTGCGGCGCCGCGGAATCCAGCTCGACCCTTCCGACTGCTACGTTGCGCCTCTTTACGGCAAGACCATCTCCGACCCTGCCTTGTTAAGGCTGATCGATGAGCGTCGTCCCCGGCACATTGTTGTGACCCTTGGGGGAGGCACCCAGGAACGGTTGGGTCTTTATTTAAGAAGTGAGCTTGACTGCAAGCCATCGATCCACTGCGTAGGGGCGGCCATCGCCTTTCTCAGTGGTGACCAGGTGCTGATTCCGGTTTGGGCAGACCGGATGTACCTGGGCTGGCTCTTTCGCTGTCTATCCGATCCGCGCCGCTACATGCCCCGCTACTGGGATGCACGCAAGCTCCTGTCGCTGATGGTCCGTTATGGCAGCAGCCTTCCAGACACCCTCCTGAGCGGCCCCGTTAGCACGGTGGAATTGGCCACGGCCCTGGTCTCAAAGAACATCCCCTCCACCCCCACCACCTCGCAATAAGCCTCAGCCCTGGACCCCAAACAAAAAGAGCCCAGGACTAAGTCCTGGGCTCTTCCCAACTCACTATCCAACTAAGGCTGGCTGGACCGTACACTCGCACGCTGTGTCTCCGCATGCTTAGCCGCAGTCTCCAGCGCCTTCGCCTGGGGCAGATAATCCAGCGCCTTGTTGATCATCGGATCCCACGTAGCCCGCACCTTCAATCCCTCTTCCTGGCCAAACTGCGTAGTGAAGATCTCAGCCTTGATGTTGGCCTTGACCCAATCCATCACCGGAAGAAGATCCGCATCGGAATAAGGAATCTGCTGGCTGGTCAAAAACTGCTTGAACGCATCCATGACCCCGTCATCCACCTGGAAATCCTTGCCTACCGTCCTGTTCGACATGTAGTGCTTGGCGAAATTGAAGAACGCGTAGTGCTCCAGGAGCACTTCCTGCACCGGAACCGACTTCGGTGTATCGATCTTGTCGTCGGGCGTAATCCCGCCCCCGCCAAACACCGTTCTTCCGGAATCGGTGGCTTTCACCTCACGGCTCTTCGTATCCTGAGGCTGGTCGTGATTGTAGTAATAGTCGTAAAGCGAAACGCCGTTGTAGTTGCGCTGAATCAGGCGGCCGCTCGGCGTGTAGTAGTGGTAAGTCGTCAGAGCCAGCCCGGTGTTCTCAGACAACGGATAAACCGTTTGCACCAATCCCTTGCCGAACGTGGTCTCGCCTGCAATGATCGCGCGATCGTGATCCTGCAGCGCACCGGAAACAATCTCCGCAGCCGATGCCGTACCGTGATTCACCAGCACGACGACGGGGTATTCGCGGCCCCCATTCCCGTGAGTCGCGCGATAAGTCTGTTCCGGAAATGCACGGCCACGCTGGGAAACAATCACCTGGCCCTTTTCCAGAAACTTGTCGCACACCGCAACCGCCTCGCTCAGCAATCCGCCGGGATTGCCGCGCAGATCGAGAATCAACCCTTCGACATTGCCGAAGTGATCCAATGCATCGGAAAGCTCGCGGCCCGTGGTCTCCTGGAAATTGGTGATGTGCACATAGCCCACATTCGGCCGGATCAGGTACGTCAAATCGATGCTGTTGTGCGGAATCTCGTCCCTTATCAGGTCGAACACCAACGGTTTCGCTGCGCCCTCGCGCGCGATCGTTATCTGCACATGGGTCCCTTTGGGTCCCTTCAGCACATTGGCAACATCCTCCGAGTTCATGTTTTCGGTGGACTTGCCATCCACGGCCACAATCACGTCGCCCGGCCGGATTCCGGCCTTGAAGGAGGGTGTCCCTTCAAAAGGACTCACCACCACTATCTTGTTGCTCTGCGGCTGAATCAGCATCCCCACGCCGTAATACTTGCCATGCTGGTCTTCCCGCATCTTGGCGTAGGCTTTCGGATCGTAAAAGCTGGAGTGCGGATCGAGCACCCGCAACATACCGGGGATGGCTCCGTCGTACACTGCCTTCTCCGCCTTATCGCCGGTTAACGGCTCGGCATAATTCTGCTCCACCAGGTCGTACACGTTGGTGAAGGATCGCAGGTCATCGCGCAGTGCCGATTCGTCGGTGCTGGATTGTGCACCCAACTTCTGGCTCACGACTGTGCCCAGAAAGCCACAAACCACAAAGAAGAGGAGAAGGGAGAACAAGAACCGTCGTGTGCGGGAGGCCATTGTGCGGTAATCCTCTGGGTCCGGTAGCGCAGGGGAGAGGGAGGCCCTGCCGCGCGGCCCGGGGTCTTCTTGATCGAAGTATATCATTGGACGTAAGCTGATCTGATAGGTACTCAGTCAGCGAAAACAGTAGGAAATCCGGCCTGTTTCACGCGCCGCACCAGGGCAAACCAGGCAAACTACCACGTAAGGGCTAGGGCTTTTTACTTCCGGTGTACTGAGGGTGGCGAATTCGGTCCGCGCCCGCAAAACCCCCAAAGTTAAAAGGCTCCGTGAGCCATCACTTAACAGTTTAAGAGATGTCCAGACACATGACGTTTTCCCGGTTCCGGCAATCAACGGCGATATGCATCCTGAGCGTGAGCCTCGGCTCCGTCCCTTCCCTGGCCCAAAATACCAATGAAAAATCCACCAATGCCAAAACCACCACCGACACCGCACCGGTGCAAGGCAAGGTGGTCGAAGACATTGTCGCCCGCGTGAATGACCAGATCATCACCAGCTCAGACTACGATCGAGCGGCGGAACAACTGACCGCGGAGGCCAGCCAGCAGTCCATTCCTCCGCGCGAGCTGGAGCAGAAGAAAGCCGATTTACTGCGCGACTTGATCGACCAGCAGCTTCTGCTCTCCAAGGGTAAGGAGCTGGGCATCACCGGCGAAACCGAGCTGATCAAGCGCCTGGATGAGATCAGAAAGCAGAATCATCTCGAGTCGATGGATGACCTGGAAAAGGCCGCCCAGCAGCAGGGTGTCTCCTACGAGGACTTCAAGGCCAACATCCGCAACAGCATCATCACCCAACAGGTGGTGCGGGACGAGGTCGGCCGCAAGATAAGCATGCCGCCGGGCGAAGTGCAAGCGTATTTCAAAGCCCACGAAAGTGAGTTTGCCCAGCCGGAGTCGGTCACTCTGAACGAGATTCTGGTCCCCACCCCGGCCAAGTCGGCAACGGAAGGGGCGGATTCGGCCGACGTGGCAGCCGCACAGGTCCGGGCTGATGAGATTGAGAAGAAGCTGGCAGCCGGTGCGAAATTCGACGACCTGGCGAAGCCATCGCCGGCCGACCCCAATGCGCCGAAGAGCGTCGTGTTGGGGGAATATCGCCGCGGCATGCTGGGAAAGGAATTTGAAGACAAGGCCTTCGCGCTGAATGCCGGGGAGCACTCGCAGCCGATTCGTACCAAGCAGGGATTTGTCATTTTTCAGGCCACGCAGCACAATCCCGGCGGGGAAGCCAGCTTCAAGCAAGTGGAGCCGCAGGTGGAAGAAGCCCTCTTCCTGCAGCGCATGCAGCCCAAGCTGCGGGAATACCTCACCAAGCTGAGAGAAGAAGCTGCCATCGATATCAAACCGGGAGTGGTCGACACCGGCGCGAGCGGGAATGAAATGAAGTTGTCCTACAGCGCCTACACCCCTCCTGCTCCCAAAAAGCCGAAGAAATTTCAGCGCGCCCGCTTCCGCGGCAGGGATCGCTCTAAATCGGCAAAGGTCGACACCGCGAAGACAACCGCTCCCGCGACCCCAGCTCCGGTGGCAGGAGCGGCCCAGACGGCAACCGCCACCACGGCTGCGGCGGCCGCAGTCACGCCGGCTGCGCCCAAGCCGGCCCCCACGCAACAGGCCTCCAATCAGGGCACCGAGAAGCCAGGCAAGCGCGAGAAGATTCGCTTTGGCCAGGCTCCTCGTGAGTCTCTCCCTCCCTCGCAGGTGGCGACGGCAGCGGCTCCCGACGCCGGCGGCCCGGCTGTGACCACTCCTGAAACGCGCTATGTGAACCCCGACGGCACGGTGAGCGGCGAACAGACAGCAGCGCCCGAACGTAAGACCCGCTTGAGCGCTCGGCCCGTGGTCCACAAGCCAAAGACCCCCAAGACTCCGGATACGTCCAACCAGCCCACCCCCGAAGAACTGGCTGCGCAGAAGGTGCAGAACGCCCCAATGGCGCTGACCGACCCCAACGCGGATAAGAAACCCAAGCCGAAAGCCGACAAGACCCGCTACTCCGCCAGGCCGAAGGAAGAGGACACCACTCAGCCCTATCTCGGCAAGCCTGAATCCGCACCTCAGGCCGCTCCTGCCGCCAGCCAGCCGGCAGTCCCGGGCACCCCTGCCGCAGGTCCTCCGAATCAGTAAGGCGAAATGAAGGAAATTTACGTTGCGGATGTAGGCAAATTCGAAAACCAGGCAGTCACTGCCTTTTTCGCCGTCAGGTCAAAGCAATTGCGCAGCCGGAAGGATGGCGGCCAGTACATGGCCGTCACCCTGGGCGACCGCACCGGCCAGATCGAATCCCGCATGTGGGAAAACTTCGCCGAGGCCGCTCCCGGATTTGAGACAGGAGATGTGGTCAAGGTCCGTGCCGAGGTCTGCCGCTTCAACGACCGCCTGCAGCTAAACCTCGAAAAGTTGCGCCGGGCCACAACGGACGAGTTCGAACTCGCGGACTATGTTCCCCAAACCAGCAAAGATGTGGACCAGCTGTGGGCGTCCCTCGTCCGGTCGGTCGATAGTTTCACCGATCTTTGGCTGCAGAGGCTGGTCCGCTCTTTTCTTGACGACCCCTTCATGGCCACTGCCTTCCGCGAAGCGCCGGCCGCAAAATCGCTTCACCACGCCTGGATCGGCGGGCTGCTCGAACATGTTGTGTCGCTGGTGGATATTTGCTGCCTGGCGGCGCAACACTATCCTGAGATCAACCGCGACCTGCTGCTGACGGGCGCAATCCTGCATGACATCGGCAAGTTGGAGGAGCTTCGCTGGGGCACCACCTTCGACTACACCCTGGAAGGCCAACTGGTCGGGCACATCACCCTGGGCGTCGTCATGATCGAGAAAAAGCTCGCCGCCTTGCCCGGATTTCCCCCGCGGCTTCGCATGCTGGTCGAGCACATGGTATTGAGTCATCATGGCAAATTGGAATTCGGTTCGCCCAAGCTCCCCATGATTCCCGAAGCGGTCCTGTTCCATTACCTCGATGATCTCGATGCCAAGATGCACACCATTCGCGGGGAATTCGAGCGTCACGAAGCCCAGGGTGGGGAAGCGGGCGAGATGACCGATTGGGTGCGTTCCCTGGACAGGCCCTTGCTGAACACAGCAACCTTTCTCAAGCCAAAGGAGTAGAGCATGCACTATCTGTTGAAGACCGAACCCACCGCCTACTCGTTTGCCGATCTGCTGCGCGAAAAGGATACGGACTGGACCGGCGTGACCAACCCGCAAGCGGTCAAAAATCTTAACGGAATGAAGAAGGGCGACAAGCTGGTCATCTATCACACCGGCGACGAAAAGACTGCGGTCGGTTTGGCGCATGTCAAGTCGGTCGATTTTTCTGATCCTAAAGTCCCCTTGGTCAAAATCACAGCCGGTCCGGCCATCAAGCGCCCAAAAACCCTGGCGGAAATGAAGCAGCAAGGACTGTTTCAGACGTCTCCGCTGGTCCGTCAATCGCGCCTCTCCGTGGTGCCGCTCGACGACGCGCAGTACGACTGGATCGTGAACAACTAAGTTACAATCGAACCTTGGGTCTCCTCGCCAAACAAAATGCTACGTTTTTCAACGGCTGGTGAATCACACGGCGAGTGCCTCATCGCCCTCATTTCCGGACTGCCTGCAGGCCTCGACGTCGATTTGGAATTTATCGATCGCGAGCTTTGGCGGCGACAGCAGGGCTACGGCCGCGGCGGCCGCATGCGCATTGAGCAGGATCGGGCACACATCCTTTCCGGCGTCCGTCACGGCAAAACCATCGGCTCGCCGGTCTCTATCGAGATAGAAAATCGCGATTGGAAAAACTGGACCGAGATTCTTCCCGTAGCCGCGGGCGATCCGGAAAAGCATAAAGCCGTGGCCTCTCCCCGGCCTGGGCACGCCGACCTTGCCGGCTCGCTGAAATACAACTTTCCCGATGCCCGCTATGTGCTGGAACGCGCCTCAGCGCGTGAGTCGACGGCTCGCGTCGCCGCCGGCGCCATGGCCAAATTGCTGCTTAAGCCCCTGGGCATTGAAGTGAGCAGCCACGTAATCCGCGTCGGCCACGCGGAGCTGCCGTCGCTTGCAACCTGGGATCAGGTTGCGGCTCTGCGCGAACAGGATGAAATCCTCCTCAACTGCGTCGACCCCGAAACCGAAGCAAAGATGAAGGCCGAAGTCGATCACGTCCTGCGTACCGGCGACTCCATCGGCGGCGTCTTCGAGGTCATCGTGCACGGCGCGCCTGCCGGCCTTGGCACCTACGCGAATTGGGACGAACGCCTCGATGGCTTGCTTGCCTGGGCGGTGATGTCTTTGCAGGCCGTGAAAGCTGTCGAAGTGGGCCAGGGAGTTACCGCGGCTGAGTCTTTCGGCTCTGTCGTCCATGACCCGATCGGTTACAGCGCCGAGGAGATCAACGGGGCAAAAACAAGATTTACCCGCGAACACAACAATGCCGGTGGCATCGAAGGCGGCATCTCCAACGGAGAAGACATCATCGTCCGTGGATATTTGAAACCCATCTCCACCCTCCGCAGGCCTCTTGGTTCCGTGTCCTACGCCACCCGCGAAGCCACGAAAGCCGCGTACGAGCGTTCCGACGTTTGCGTTGTGCCTGCCGCCGGCGTCGCTGCGGAAGCCATGGTCGCCTTCGTCATCGCGAAGCTCGTGCTGGAAAAATTCGGCGGCGACTCGGCCGGAGAACTCACCAGAAACTACCAGGGATACCTGGAGCAGATTCGCCGATTTTAGGAAAGTCACTCGAGCTAGATGGTTTATCCAATCGTCAAATTTCCCGACCCCATCCTGCAGCGGCCGGCAGAGGCCGTCACAGCATTCGATGACGATCTACGCAAGCTGGTCGACGATATGTTCGAGTCCATGTACATTGCCCATGGCATCGGCCTCGCTGCTCCCCAGATCGGGATTCCGAAACGCATAACGGTGATCGATCTCAGTTTCCAGAAGACTCCCGAAGACAAGATTGCCCTGATCAATCCGGAAGTCGTGACCAAAGAAGGGAAAATCTACGAGGAGGAGGGCTGTCTCAGCCTCCCTGACATTCGGGAGAAGGTCGCGCGCGCGGCGAAGGTGAAAATACGCGCCCAGGATCTGGAGGGCCATTGGTTTGAGCGGGACGCCGACGACTTGCTGGCGCGCGCCTTCCAGCATGAAATTGATCATCTCGACGGAGTACTCTTCATTTTCCGCATCAGCGCCCTCAAACGCGATTTTGTCCTGCGCAAAATCCGCAAGCTGCAGCGCGCCGGGGAATGGTAGACGAGCAATGAGGCTCGTCTTTTGCGGCACCCCGCAGTTCGCTCTTCCAACCTTGAAACAGTTGCTCGATGCCGGCCACACCATCGAGCTGGTCGTCACCCAGCCGGATCGGGTGCGCGGACGGGATCAGGATCCGTCACCGCCGCCCATCAAAGTCCTGGCGCAGGAAGCTGGCCTGCCCGTTGTGCAGCCGGAAAAGATCAAGAACAATCCGGACTTCCGTGCCCGCCTGGAGTCCATCAAGCCCGATGCCATCATCGTGGTCGCCTACGGTCGCATCATTCCCGAATGGATGCTGAACCTGCCCCGACTGGGCAACATCAACCTGCATGCATCACTGCTGCCCAGGTACCGAGGCGCTGCTCCTATCCAGTGGGCAGTAGCCAATGGGGAGACGGTCACCGGCGCCACCACCATGCGCATCGACCAGGGTCTAGACACCGGCGACATGTTGCTGCAGCGATCCCTCTCCATCGAACCCAACCAGACAGCCGAGCAGCTTTTCCCTCTGTTGGCGGAGAGTGGTGCAGGCCTTATGCGGGAGACCCTGGAAGGGCTGGAAGCGGGTACGATCCAACCCATTCCGCAGAACAATGCCGAAGCCTCCCTGGCCCCGATTCTGCAGCGTGAAGATGCCCTGGTTGACTTCACCCGCTCTGCCGCTGACATCTACAACCGCTGGCGTGGTTTTCAACCCTGGCCCGGAGCCTACACCCTTTTCCGCGGCCGAAAGCTGACCCTGCATCGATTGCTGCCGGCCGGTTCCACCATCGCGCCTCCCGGAGAAATGATGGTGGACGGCAACCGCCTCTTCGTGGCTGCCGGATCCTCCACCCGGCTGGAATTGCTCGAAGTGCAAGTGGAAGGGAAGAAGCGGCTGCCGGTCGCGGACTTTCTGCGCGGTGCCGGGCTTCAGGCGCATGAGAGGCTGGGCTCGTAGGTTGGCCGGCCGCGTCTCTCCTGCCCGCAAAATCGCCTTCGATCTTCTACTCGAACTCAGGCGGAAGCCGGACATGCACAGTGATCACCTGCTCCGTTCGAAACCCGTGGAAGCGCTCTCCGGTCTGGACAAGAATCTGGCCACCATGCTCGTGATGGGCGTCCTGCGCTGGCAACTGGTTTTACAGCAGCGCATCCGTGACTCGCTTATCAGGAGCAAAGGTCATCTGGCCGACCCGGTGCAAGTCTCACTGGAACTCGGGGCGTTGCAGCTTCTACTGCTCGACCGCATCCCGGCGCGTGCCGCCATCTTCGAGAGTGTCGAGCTTGTCCGGCAGTCGGGCAGTGAATACGCCGTAGGACTGGTCAACGCCGTGCTGCGCAAACTGGAGCAAACCTCAAAACTCGGCCCGGCCGATGCCTTGGCCGCACATCCGTTATGGATGGTTGATCGATGGATTGCAGCGTTCGGTCTGGATACGGCGACAGCGATCTGCCGTTACGATCAACTTCCTCCGCAGGAGGACGAACCAGGGGCCTTTGTCGTGCGAGCGCGCCATCGCGTTCAGGATGAAGGATCGCAACTCATCGCGGAGCTAGCCGGTCGAGGCACAGAAATTTTGGATTGCTGTGCCGCACCCGGAGGCAAGACCGCCATTCTGGCGGAGCGCAATCCAACCGCTTCGATCACCGCCTGTGACATCAGTCCAGCTCGTTTGAAGACCATGCAGGCGCTTCTCGGTCCGCGGCCCAACATTCATTTCCGCGTTCTCGATGCCACACAGCTTCCGTTCCGAAACCAGTTCGACCTGGTGCTTTGCGACGCCCCCTGCAGCGGAACCGGAACCCTGGCCCGCAACCCTGAAATCAAGCACCGCATCACGCCCGACGACTTGCAACGCCACCACGATCGTCAACTGCGCCTTCTCCTCTCCGCGATGGGCGCACTACGCGAAGGAGGCAGGCTCATCTACTCCACCTGCTCCCTGGAGCCGGAAGAAAACGAGTCCGTAGTGGACCAGGCATTGGAAGAAGAGAAAGGCTTTCGACTGCAACCCTGGAGGGAACAAATCCGCACCATGGAAAGCGAAGGCGTACTGTTCTCAGGCGCCGCGGACCGTCTCTTTCCCAACCAAGTCCGGGACCACTACCTGCGCACCTTCCCCGGCCTCTACCCCGGCGACGGCTTCTTCGCCGCGTGCCTCGTACGGAAATAAGAGCAAATTTCGCCGCACCCCAAGGTGACTAGAACATTTCGGTCCGGCCACCTGTCCCGCCGTGCCGTGGACGACTCTCCGTCGAACCTGCAGTCCTTTCCTTTGTCATTCCTAGAGCCTGTGAGTTTTTCGAACGCAACCAAATGCTTTCAACCCCTCAACAAACCGTCAACCTGAGCGAAGCGCCTCGCAGATCTGTCGTATAAAGAAGGATTACAGCGCGAAGTCGAAGGACCTCGGCGATGCTTGTTGGCAGATGCTGTTCGGAGCTTTCCGGCCACAAACATAAAAAGTCACAAACTCTGAGCGGAGCGCCTTGCAGACGACGGTTGTACGAAGGGTTGAGAAGGTTGGTTTGGGTGTGCAAAGTCACCAGCGAACTCTCCTAATGAACAAATGGGGCGCGAGATGGAAGCAGGGCTAACGAGTCTGCGTGATCACCTGCGTCTTCGCGAGTCACGACTCTCATGCTTTGTATCAGGGCACGACTTTAGTCGGGCCGTTCGGGATGTCGCCAATGAGGGCTTTTAGCCCCTGGGGTATGTTCGTTGGGTGAGCAAAATTCGAGAGGCAGGGGCTTAAAGCCCTCATTGGCCGGCCCTTAACGGCCCGACTAAAGTCGTGCCCTGATACAAAGCATGATCGCCCAGGGCTGGAGAAAGCGATGTTCCCGTTCATTCCCCTCTTAACCCGCCGCAGGCAAGTCGCTTCCTCGGGATGACAAATAGGAGAGGGTGGTTGTAGGGAGAGAACAGTTGCCGAGGGACAAGGCGGTTGTGGAGCGGGAGGCCATCGATAAAGTCACAACCTCTGAGCGAATAGCCCCGCAGATCTGCCGCATAAAGAAGGGCTTACAGCGCGAAGTCCAAGGACCCGGCGATCACCATTGGCAGATACTATTCCGAGCTTTCCGGCCACAAGCTAAGAGGGAGGAACCTGCAGTGTGCCCATTCCTCGCCCAAAACCTCTACTGTGACACCCGAAATGTAACCGTCGTCCCCGGTTCCACCTTATGTCCAGGAGAAGGAGTCTGGCTCAACACCGTCCCCGCCGGATCCACGGTATCCGCGGGAGCCATCCCTCCATCCGCCGCAGCAGGAGCTTCAGGAGCCGCCGCTGAATAAGTATTCTGCACCGGTCCCACCTTCAACCCCGCATGCACCACCAGCGCCGTCGCCGCCGCCAACGGCATACCTGTCAACTGAGGCATCACCAGTGCGGGCGACTGGTACGGCGCCGGTGTACTCACCAGCAAACTCACACTAGGCCGTTCCACCCCGGCTGCGCCTTGCTGCGGATTCTGTGCAATCACCGTACCCGGCGCCGCCGCGCTATAAGGCATCTGCGCCGACTCTTCCAACTCCAGACCCACACGTCTTACTTCAATGGCCGCCACCCGCTCCTGCTGCCCCACAACCTTAGGAATCGCCACTCGCTGAGGACCAAGGCTCTCGGTCACGCGCATCCGCCATTCCCGCCGCACAATCGCTCCGGGCATTGGAGACTGTGCCAGCACACGGCCGGCGGGCACATCCACGCTGTAGTACTTGTTATCGATTCCCAAATTCAGTCCCAAATTGGCCGTCTTGTGCACCGCTTCGGACACCGTCAGTCCCCGCAGATCCGGGACTTTCACTTCCGCACCATGAATCGCAAAACGCATGGTCACCACAGCGGATACCAGTCCCGCCATGGCAATCACCAAAAACGCCAATACCAGCCGAAAAAAATTAATCATGCCGGCTCACCGTACGTGATCACGGTTTCGATGGTCGCGGACTTTTCCAGCATCTTCGAGACCGAGCAATATTTGTTTTTCGACAGGGCGACCGCGTCCTCCGCGGCCTTGTGCGAAACACCCCCACCAATGTGATAGGTCAGCTGAATATGGGTGAAGACCCGGGGCGCCTCCGTGGCCTGCTCAGCCACAGCGGAAACCGTGAGTGAGGTAAGCGGTTCCCGCTTCTTGCGCAGAATAGACACCACGTCCACCGAGGTGCAGCTGCACAGAGCCATCAGCACCATTTCCATAGGACCAGGGCCGCCCTGGTGGGCACCGTCCGCATCGATGGCGACGTGATTCCCGGTATGGGACACCGCATCATATTGCTGGTCATGCAGCCAGGTAACCGTTGCGTGCATGCCTCAAGTTTATCGAGTTACCCCGCCGCCCGCGAATTCCCCAGGCTCCAGGCGACCTCACATGGTTAACTTTTGACCCCGCGATACAGCCCCGCGATACCAAAGTTGTAGGAGGTCCATGAGACCTGGTCAAAGCCCACAGACTTCATCGTCTGCAGCAACTCCGCAGGGGCAGGGAACCGCTGCACCGAGCTCGGAAGGTATCGGTATGGTCCCGAAACCCCAGAAATCAAAGACCCGACAGCAGGCAGGACCCGGCGGAAATAAAGAGCGTACAGTTTGCCCATGAACCCGCCCGGCTCGCTGAAATCGAGGATGCCGACCTCGCCGCCCGGCTTCAGTGCGCGGTAAAACTCTTCCAGGCCGGCCCGGTAGTTGGCCAGATTACGAAATCCGAATGCAGTGATGAGCAAATCAAGCGAGTCCGAAGGGAAAGGAAGGTGCAGCGCATCGGCCTCCACCGCAACGGCTCCCCGGGGGAGAATTTCGCTGCCCCGCGCACCAGCATCTGGTGAGCGAAGTCCGCGGCCAGCACCGGACGGCCGTCCTTTGGCCGTCGCCGCAGCAAAGCCATGGTCATATCCCCGGTGCCGCAGCACAGATCTAAAACTTGTGCGTCACGCCGCGCGAGCACGCGGCCGAAACGTACGTGCCGCCCGCCACCACCAAACCCGGTCAATGTTGCAGGAGAGAACATGGTTCAGCAGATCGTAGCGCGGGGCGATCTGGTCAAACATGGAGCGCACAGCTGCCGCTGCGCTGGCTTCATCCCTCGTTCCTTCGGGTCGAGCCCATCGGGTTGAGCTCCCGCCGCCACGACTACTTGCTGCTTTCGGAGAGTCGTCGGATGTAAGCGATCCCTGCCAGAACTTCGGCGTCGGTGACGTCCTCGACCACGACCGCATTACCCAAGCCCTGCAGCAGCACGAAGCGGCGCACACCAGCCCGGTTCTTCTTGTCGCCGGCTGCGGCTTGCATCAGCCGTTTCGAGCTGACCTGCGGAAATGGCGGAGGCTGAAAATAGCGAATCAAGGCCTCGATGCGGCGCGCTTCAGCCTCGGTCACCATCTTGCGCTGGCGGCTGATGTCGAGGGCCGCGATCATGCCCCAGGCGATGGCTTCGCCGTGCAGCAGTGCGCGATAATTGCTCGCTGCTTCAATGGCGTGCCCCAGGGTGTGACCGAAATTGAGAAACATACGCACGCCCATCTCTCGCTCATCCTGGCAAACTATTTCGGCCTTGATCCGGATGGAAGCCGCGACCATCTTTTCGAGCGCTGCGGAGTCACCCTGGTCGATCGCCTCGCGTTGGCTCTCGATAAAGCGGAAAAGCGCCGCATCGCGGATGAGCCCCGCCTTGATGCTCTCGTAAATCCCCGCCCGCAGTTCCCGTTGCGGCAGGGTGCTGAGCAGCGAGATGTCCGCCACCACCGCCTGCGGAGGGTAAAAACAGCCCACCAGGTTCTTGCCCGTCTGCAGGTTGACTCCGGTCTTGCCGCCCACCGAGGAATCCACCTGGGAAAGCAGGGTGCTCGGCACTTGCACATAGTCGATGCCGCGCATATAAATCGCGCTGACAAAGCCGCCCACGTCCCCGGTAACCCCACCGCCAAAGGCGATCAGCAACGACGACCGGTCAGCGCCGGCTTTCGTCATCTCCGTGGTCAGGCGTTCCACCTGGCTCATGCGCTTGTGACGCTCCCCCGGCGGCAGAAACAGCACGACGGGCTCCCGCGGCTCAAGGGAGGCCAGCACCCGCTTGCCCCACAGCGCCCAGATCTCCGGCGAGGTCAGCACAAAAACAAGCTTGCGGGGGTTTCCGGCGAGCGCCGGAATGCGCGTCGATAAGGAATCCAGGATGCCGCTTCCGACGGAAACGGTGTATTGCCCGAACTTGGTCGTGACGGAAATCTTGCGCACGGCTTAGTCCATCGTATCGCAATCTTCAGGCGTGGCTGGTGCGCGTGTAGATCAGCGAAGCCCCCGTGGCCGCCAGCACGATCACGACGATGACGCCGAGTGAAATAGCGACCGGCACCTCGATCCATTTCGCCAACAGCATCTTGGCGCCAACGAACCCCAGAATGGCGGCCAGGCCAAAATGAAGAAAATGTAGCCGGTCGAGCAGGCCGGCCAGCAGAAAGTACAACGCCCGCAAACCCAGGATGGCGCAAATATTCGAGGTATAGACCACGAAAGGATGGTGGGAGACAGCCAGCACCGCGGGCACGGAATCGATAGCGAAAACCAGGTCGACAAGTTCGATCGCCAGCACGGAGAGGAAGAACGTCGCCCTGGGGTTGCCGGACCAGCGTTGCGTCCATTTGGTAATCCACTGTGCCGGCGCCGGGCGTGCTGCCGGACTTCTTCTTTCCTCGTAACAGCCGCAATGCGGCAACCACCAGCAGCGCTCCAAAGACGTACTGAATCCAGGCGAATCGTTCCAGCAACGCAATACCGGTAAAAATGAAGACCCCGCGCATGATGATCGCGCCCAATATGCCCAGCAGTAATGCCTTTCTCTGCGCTGCGGGGCTAAGGCCGAAGGAATCAAACATCAGCAGGAAGACGAAAAGATTGTCGATGCTGAGGGACAGTTCGATCAGGTACCCAGAGGCAAACTCAAGCCCTGTTTGGCGGCCCTGCGGTATGGCCAATCCAAATTCCGAAACACGTGGCAAGGGCGAGCAAAAACAGGACAAACAGAAAATTGTGGCGGGTTTGCGAGGACTCTTCCCCGCGACCGAGGACAACCAGGTCGACCACAATCAAAACCAGCACTACAACGTGGAAACCTATCCAATAAGCGATCGGAGCGCCATCGAGCATTCCCCAATGCTAGCCTACGGGAAACCCTACCGCTGATTAAGCAACTGAATCGTCTCCAGAAACACATCCCCGACAATCGTGAGGCTCTTCGCGCTCAGCTTATCCATGGTGTCCTGCGGCGTATGCCAAAACGCATTCTGATACCCATAATTGAAATCGATAATGTCCGCGCAAGGAACGTGACGCTGCATAAACGGAGTATGGTCGTCCCCCACCGAATTCTTCTCCTGGAAAAAATAAGACTGGTCGCCAAACTTGCCTGCCGCCTGACCCACCACATCCAGCAGCCAGGGCGTGGAACTCAAGTCCCGCTCGACATCCAAATCCCGATCCCCGATCATGTCAGCCAGCAAAAACGCCTTGATGCGTTTAAGCGTCCCATCCGCCTGCCATTTTTCCGCGAGATGCCGGCTGCCGTAGTCCGAATCCGAGTCCGTCCACTCTTTAACCGCCTCTTCCCCATCAAAGAACACCAGCCAGACGCTGTACCCATCCAACTTCTTGCCCCGGAAACTATGCGCCAATTCCAGCAACAAACCCGTACTCGACCCACCGTCATTGGCCCCCACGTATCCGGTATCTTTCAGCGGATAGTTGGTGTCGTAATGGCTTGCCAGGACGATCACTCCGTCCTTGGTCCCGGGAAACTTGACGATGTAATTGGTCATCGCCAGCGGCCCCGCGGGCGTTGATGCCGTGAAGCTATCCTTCACCAGCTCATCTTTGGCAAACTGCTTTTCCAGGAAAGCCTGCGCCTTGGCGTGTCCCTTGCTGCCCACCCAACGCGGTCCGGTCGCGACGAACTCACGGGTGTAAGCCAGCGCACGGTCCCCATCGAACCGGGGAAGAGGCGCCTGGGCTCCGGCCACTCCACACAGCAGGAAGCAAAGAAGCGCAGCAACCAATCTCATGTTTGCTCTTTAAGCCGGTTTCTCCGCGTCGGATGGACCATGTAAGCGACCCCGATACTGACCAGGTAGAGCAGCAGCATCGGCGCCGCAAACACGCACATCGTGAGCACCTCCGGGGTCGGGGTGATAATCCCAGCAATGATGAAAATCACCAGGATGGCATAGCGAATATTCTTCCAAAGCCAGCCCGCGCTCACAATGCCAAACAGCGCTAGAAAAAATACCAGGATGGGCAATTCAAATGTGATCCCCAGACCCAGAATCACGGTCATGAAGAGTTCCGTGTATTCGCTCACCGTCACCATGGGCCTGAACTGCGAGCCGTAGCCAATCAGAAAAGTCAGCGCACCCGGATAAACGAAGTGATACCCAAAAAACGCGCCCAAGAGAAACAATCCGACCGTGGCCGTCATGAAGGGCAGAATGTAGCGTTTCTCCTGCCGGTAAAGGCCAGGAGCGATGAACAACCACACCTGAAACAGGATGAACGGCGAGGCGATGATAGCCCCGAACACCAGGCTGATCTTGATGTAAAAGTTGAACGGGTCTACCGGGTTCAGATACACCAGGTGGGTGTCCAGATTGTGTGCTTTTAGGGCAGCAGTGATGGGCTTCACCATGAACGCGGAAAGCCGTTCGCGGATGGTGTAAGCGACGAAGAAACCGACGATCAGGTAAAGCCCGGAATGAATAATGCGCTTCCGCAGTTCCTCCAGGTGTTCCAGGAGGCTCATGCCCGGCAATTCAGCTCGTTCCGTCACCGCCGTCCGGGCCCGGTCCACAATGTCAGTCATGATGGCTGACTGCCTGCTCCGGCTCGCGCTCGAGGCCGTTGCTCGGCAGTTCCGGGTGGTCTCCCGCGACTGCCTTTAGTTCCGCGACTTCTTCTTCCACCGGGATCACCCGCGAGGACGGGCTTTCCGTGCTGACCGTAGTCCCGTCGCTCGGTGGCCGGATCGTCAAGCCTTCCGAGGTGGGTTCCGGGGCCGGAGTTGCGGTGACCGGCGGCGCGGCAATCTGCTTTTGGCGATCCGCTATTTCGGCTGCCCGTAACTCTTCTTCGATCTGCATCTTGAACTCGTTGCTGGCGCGTCGGAATTCGAGCACCAGCTTGCCCAACTGCCGCCCGATTTCCGGCAGTTTTTTGGGGCCGAAGATCACCAGGGCTAGTCCGAAAATGAAGATCGTGTCGGGCAAACTCATCGCTCTGTCATGATACCTTCCCCGCCAAGCGGCCACAAATCAGCCTGACTTTAGGTCGTTCAGCCTGTATTACCATAGGGCTTAGCCGAAGGTCGTATCGATGAAGACATTCTCCCTTGACGAGGCGCAATCCCTCTTGCCGATCCTGGAATCGCTGCTGCGCCGGGCGATCGACGCCAAGGCGAGCGCCAGTCTCGTAGAGGCGGAACTGCAGCTGCTCAGCCAGAACATCTTCCTTTCCGGCGGCATGCTGGTGGATGTCGCGGATGTGGCTCACAAGCGCATGTCGCAGCGCACTGCGGTCCAGCAAGCCCAGGATGCAATTCAGGAAATCGATTCCATCGGCGTCCAGGTAAAAGACCTCGACAAAGGCCTCCTCGATTTCCCCTGCCAGATCGGAGACCAGATCGTCCTCCTCTGTTGGCAACTAGGTGAAGCAAAAATCGACTACTGGCACACCGTAGAAGCCGGCTTCCAAGGCCGCCAACCCCTCGACGAGCGCTTCCAAAAAAGCCGCCCCGAAAGACCCAACTAAACCCCACGACAGGACACCCCACAATGGGTACACGATGGGTCCTTGGGTACATCCGTTCGTCCCCAACACCAATATCCACGAGGTACACCATCGGTTCCTGGGGACAGCTTCGTCCCCAACACCAGTGTCCACGAGGTACACGATGGGTTCCTGGGGACATCGTACGTCCCCAACACCAGTGCTCCACGAGGTACACGATGAGTTCTTGGGGACCCTTCATCCCCAACACCAGTGCTCCACGAGATACACGATGAGTTCTTGGGGACCCTTCATCCCCAACACCAGTGCTCCACGAGATACACGATGGGTTCTTGGGGACCCTTCGTCCCCAACACCAGTGCTCCATGAGGTACGCGATGGGTGCCCCAGGTCTCGCGTTTGAGACCTGGGATCCTTCTAGGAAAGGCCAGTCGAAGACCCTTTAATGTTTCTATCGGGTCATGACTTATGCCGGGGGAATCGGAAGGTGAGTGCGGATCCCGCCAGATCATCAGGGTTACTAATTCGACCCCATCCCGTCTCTCTTACTAACCTGCTCCAACCCTCCCCCTGCGACTGTTAGACTGCAACCGGCCGTCGATGAACGACAAGCACAACAAACACGCTAGCCTGACCCTACTGCTCGGCACTCTGATCACGGATCCGCAAGGCCGCGTCCAGGGCCGCCTCAAAGACGTCGCCGTGGCCACCGGGCCCGCCGCGGGCAATGTCGCGGGCCTGTTGCTCAAGACACGAGAGGGAACCAGGCTGGTCGCGGTGAAAGACGTACTGCCAACGCCGGCCGGAACCCTGGAACTGCGAGAGGGGGCCGTTCTCCAACCCCTGCGCGGCGATGAGAACCTGCTTCTGCTGCAGCAAGACGTCCTCGACCGGCAAATCATCGACGTTCACGGAAGAAAAGTCGTGCGCGTGAACGACGTCGACCTGCAGTGGTATTTGCAGGCAGGACGCGAGGGGCTAAGGGTGGCTGAGGTCGCCGTCGGACTGCGCGGCGCCGTACGCCGGCTGCTCAAAGGCACGATGCCCAGGGATACCCTGGCAAAGTTCGCCATGCACTTCCGTGCCAACGTCATTCCCTGGGAATTTGTCGACCTCATTGAAGTCGATCCCGCTCGCCGGGTGAAGCTCAAGATCGAGCATGCCCGGCTCTCTCACATGCACCCCTCAGACCTGGCGGACATTCTCGAAGACCTTCCTCCTCCCGAGCGTGAGGCCATCTTTGTTTCACTCGATGAGGAGGTAGCTGCCGAGGCGCTCGAGGAAGTAGAGCCTCGCCTGCAGAAGTCTTTGCTCGAATCCCTCGACTCCGGCCGCGTAGCCGACATCGTCGAAGAAATGGATCCGGGCGCCGCCGCCGATCTGCTGGCCGAGCTCTCCGACGAGCGTTCCGAGGCCATCCTCGAGGAGATGCAGCCGGAAGAGCGCCAGGAAGTCGAGGATCTGCTCGAATTCCGCGAGAACTCCGCCGCCGGCAGAATGACCACCAACTGCGTCCAGGTCACCTCCAGCGCCACGGTCCGGGAGGCGGTCCGAGCGTTGCGTGAGTTCGACGGGGATCCCGAGGGCGTAACCGAAATCTATCTCACCGGGAAAGATGATGTGCTCGAAGGCGTGGTCCCGCTGTCTCGACTGATCCTGGCGCTGCCGGAAACGAGAGTGGCCGTCCTATCCGAGCCACGCATTATCTCGAGTCCAGCGGAAGCTCATCAGGACGAGGTAGCGGAACTGTTCGACAAGTACAACCTGCACGCCCTGCCTATCGTGGATAGCGCGAACCGGCTGGTGGGCGTGGTGCAGGCGGACCATGTGATCGCCTTCTTGCGCGCGAAACAATGATCCGTTTGCTGCTTTGCGGTAAAGCGTTAACGAATTCAAATTGAAAGCTCCACCCTGACCGATGCTCAAGCGCTGGCGAATCCGGATACTGCTCTTCCTCGCCGTGCTGGGGCCGGGTTTTATCACCGCCAACATCGACAACGACTCCGGTGGCATTCTCACCTACTCCAATGCCGGAGCCCAATTCGGCTACACCCTGCTGTGGACCATGATCCCCATCACCATCGCCTTGCTGGTGGTGCAGGAAATGTGTGCTCGCATGGGAGCCGTCACCGGCAAGGGCCTAAGCGATCTCATCCGCGAGGAGTTCGGCCTGCGCATGACCTTCATCCTGATGCTGCTGTTGGTCATCGTCAACTTCGGCAACGTCATGGCCGAATTCGTCGGCATCGCCGGCAGCATGCAGTTGTTCCATATCAGCAAATACATCTCCGTCCCGGCCAGCGCCCTGACCATCTGGCTCCTGGTGGTCAAAGGGGACTACAAGCGGGTCGAAAAAGTATTTCTGGCTGCCTCCGTTTTCTACATCGCGTATATCGTCACCGGTGTTCTCTCCCAGCCCAGCTGGCACGATGCCATGGTCGCCACCGTCAAGCTGCCTCGGGGCTCCATTTGGCACTCTAAAAGTTACATTTATATGATCGTAGGTGTGATCGGCACCACCATCTCCCCCTGGATGCAGTTCTACCTGCAGTCCTCTATCGTCGAGAAGGGGGTCACGGCAAAGACCTATCCCGCCTCGCGCCTAGATGTCATCATCGGATCGTTCTTTACCAACATCGTGGCCTGGTTCATCGTTGTCGCTTGTGCAGCCACTCTGTTTGCCCACGGGATGGGAGCGATCAAGGAAGCGGCGGACGCCGCCGAAGCCATGAAACCTCTTGCCGGACAGTACGCCTTCCTCTTGTTCGCCGTCGGTTTGTTCAACGCTTCATTGTTTGCCGCCTCCATCCTGCCCCTTTCCACTGCATATACGGTGTGCGAAGGTTTAGGCCTGGCGTCCGGTCTGGATGGCGGATTTAAAGACGCGCCGGTCTTCTACTGGCTCTATACGGTGCTGGTCGCCGGCGGAGCCATCGCTGTTCTGTTTGTTCCCAACGGCAAACTCATCAGCATGGTCATCCTGTCCCAGGTGTTGAACGGTGTGCTCCTCCCGCTGGTGATCATCTTCATGCTGCTGCTGATCAATCGGAAGGATCTGATGGGTGAATCCGTAAACTCGCACTGGTTCAATGCCGTAGCGTGGCTCACGGCCGTGGTGGTTATTGTGTTGTCACTGGTCATGATGTTTACCAGCGGCGTGGCTTGAAGCAGAACCAGAACAGCTGTACCCAGCGGCAGAGATGCAGATTGGATTTTTTGTCAGGAAAAATCCAACCTCTCAGATGTGGGGCCGGGAACACTTATTCTGGTTCTGCTTTAGTGGCTGTAATACGATAAAGGTCCAGGGACTATCCCCGTTTTATTCTGGATCTATTTTGGACGTCCAAACCGCCCCCAACCCCGAAACCGTGCCGCAGGAACCTCTGGCAAAGCGACATGTTCCGTCAGCTCTTGGCTGGACGATTTTGTTCTTCGCGGTCGCGTGGGCGGCGCTTTATGGGCTTTGGCGCGAACTGCCCTACGTGAAGAATGGCTCCGACGTGGTATTCCGCGCCAAGCTGCAATGGGAACACCAGGGCCAGGTGTTTCCCGCCGATCCTGCCGTGACGCGGGTATTGATCTTCGGCAATAGCAAGATCCTGGCCGGCTTTGTTCCCGCCTTGTTCGACCATTTGTTCGAGCAGATGAGCCCGGCCCTGCGTGTGTCATCCTTTAATTCAGGTTTTCCCGGAAGCGATTTGTTCTTGCCGCCTCTCCAGGCCATGTGCGCGCGCGGGCAAGCTCCCAATGTGCTCCTGATGACGCTGCCATGGAGCCGCGATCCCCGGCCGCGCGGCATTTTTCATTTCATTCCCGACGACCACGCCGTCATCGACGAGCTCTTTCCCTTCCGCAATTTCCTACGCGATCTGACTGCCTTTCTGCTCGCCGCCCCCAGCCACGGCGGGGTGATGAGCTATTACCGTGAGTCAGAACAAAACGAGCGCGACGTGATCGCCGAGCGCGGCTACCATCTCATCACCGAGCAGAGCCGGTTCGCCGGAGGCCGGCTGCCCGACGATTTCCGCCTCGACTCAGACCTGCCGACCAGGAGACTTGCGCGCATTGCACCCTCACCAAGCGCGCAGATTGCCCCACTCAATCAGTTGATCCGGCAATATCACATCGATTGTTACTTTGTACCGTTCTACCTCCGCGAAGGAGAAGCCGCGCCGGCGGAACCGAGGGACGTAGCGTTCGCAGCCCAGGTCGAGGAGGCCACTCCTTGCAAGCTGCTCGGGCCTGACTACTACCTCTACCCCAACCGCTTGTTTGCCGATCAGACCCACCTCAACCAAGCCGGCGCGCGCGTATACACAGAAGCGTTGTTTCAGCTCCTGAAGGACAGCTCCCATGCTCTTCAATAGCTTTCAGTTTCTGTTCTTTTTCGTGGTCGTGTGGCTCTTGTTTTTGGCTACCCGCGGGACTACCCGCAAAATCATCCTGCTCCTCGCCAGCTACTACTTCTACATGTGCTGGAGCACCCGCTACATCTTTGTGATCTGGGGCATCACCCTCATCGACTACGTGGCCGGCTTGCAGATAGAAAAAGCGGAGCTGCCCGCGCGCCGCCGCTTGTACCTGGGCGTAAGTCTCTTCTGCAACATCGGGCTGTTGGTCCTGTTCAAATACTTCAACTTCCTGACCGGCTCCTTTCACACCGCCTCGCATTTCTTCGGTCTACGCTATGACCCGCCTTTGCTGGCGATCATTTTGCCCGTGGGACTTTCCTTCCACACCTTCCAGGCCATGAGTTACACCATCGAGGTGTACCGGCGCCGCGTGCCGGCAGAAAAGAATCTGCTGGAATACGCCTTGTACGTGGCCTTCTTTCCCCAGATGGTGGCTGGTCCCATTGAGCGCCCTTACGAGCTGCTGCCCCAATTCCATCGCGAGCCAAGGATCACCCTGGAAGGTGTTCGGTCGGGGATGGTGCAGGCGTTATGGGGCCTGTTCAAGAAGATGGTGCTGGCCGACAACGTAGCCGACTTTGTAAAGCTCGTTTACGACACGCCCCGGCATTACAACGGATCCGCGCTGGTGCTCGCGACCGTGCTGTTTTCCATCCAGATCTACTGCGATTTTTCCGGCTACACCGATATAGCGTTGGGCCTTGCGCGCATGATGGGCTACGAACTGCGTATCAATTTCATGCAGCCATACTTCAGCCGCTCGGTGGGCGAGTTCTGGAGGCGGTGGCATATCTCGCTCTCCACCTGGTTCCGCGACTACCTCTATATCCCGCTGGGTGGGAATCGCGTAAAACTATCCCGCCACTATGCCAACCTGATGGTCACCTTTGTCATCAGCGGCCTGTGGCACGGAGCCAACTGGACCTTTGTGATCTGGGGTTTCCTGCACGGTCTCTACCTGATTGTCGCCCAATCGGCCGCCCCACTCGCCGCGCGCCTCGGCCGGTTGCTCGCTTTGGATCGTGTACCCCGGCTGACCGCCTTCTGCAAGACGGTCGTTACGTTCAGCCTGGTGACCTACGCCTGGATATTTTTCCGGGCCAACACGGTAGGAGACGCCTGGTTCATCGCCACCCATCTTCTACCCCCGGGCCGTCTCGATCCGATACTGCTCAAGGTAGGCGGATTCAGCCGCGCCACAGCTCCCTACCTGGTCCTATCGATCGTCGCAATGTTCGTGGTCGAGTGGTGGATAGCGCATCCGGCAAGCGCCCCACGAATCTGGGTCCGGCCCGCCTTTCGCGCCCTGGCCTACAACGCCTGTCTCTACGCCATCGTCTTCTTCGGCTTCTTCGGCCACCGCGACTTCATCTATTTCCAATTCTGAAAACGAAGCTAGGGAAGATCGGTCGAACGAGAGGCGTGACCGTCGGGAAACGTGTGTACCCCCTAAGGTCATCCTGGGCGATGTGGATTCCGGGTCTTCAAGAGCCCTGCGATGCGTGACGATCTCAATCGACACAGCCGAGGTCGATCCCCGCGTCGCCTAGCCTCGGAAGTGCTGGGACATCTTCCCGACATCGGGAAGCTCCGAATGCTCGGAACGACACGCCGGGGTGCCGCGCATGGCCTCCGTATGCGGAATCTGCAGGCGCTTCGCTCGGATGACGTCTGTGGACGGGAACAGCTGTTTC
Organism: uncultured Acidobacteriaceae bacterium; assembly: GCA_963850235.1. GTDB lineage: Bacteria > Acidobacteriota > Terriglobia > Terriglobales > Acidobacteriaceae > PALSA-350. The sequence continues at coordinate 116,035 of CAWKKM010000016.1, forward strand.
CATGGGAGATCGTCCGGTCCGACGGAGCGGAGGGACCTGCGGTTCGGACCTTCATGGAAGTTTTTCGAGAGAGCGAATCGGACCGCAAGCCCCTTACAGCAGCCTGCCCGCAGCCAACTCGCGAATCAAAATCCGATCCGCAGCCAAAAAGTCATACCGCGTCAACTCACGCAACGGGCACCACCGAAGATCATTAAATATCCGGTTCGTCATCTCACCAGCAAACTGGTAAACCGCAAAAAACTGCAGATCGATCGCACTTCCGCTGCGATACGTGTGACGCGTATGCGCGACCCTGTTGCCGATATCCGCGGCAATGCCCAATTCCTCATCCAGCTCACGCCGCAGCGCCTGTTCCGCGCTTTCGCCGTCCTCTACCTTCCCCCCGGGGAACTCCCATTTCAAAGCCATCGGCTGATCCGGCCGCCGTTGACAAATCAGTACCGTCTGCTCCCGCAGGATCAGCGCGGCGACCACCAGCCGAACCACCTTCGCGTCCGTTCTCGGCCGCCTGGAATCTCTCTGCACACTCATATAATTTTAGACGTTGCTGCCGCAGGACCGTCTGGTTGCAGGGATCGTACGCCTTCCTCAGACTCAAAAATCTCCGGATGAATAACCCCGGCCAGCGCCCGAAGTCCCTGCACGAGGTTGGGTGCGGGAGTATTCAAAAACTCATCCGGAACGCAATAAACACGGCCTTCCCGCACTGCCCGGAGCGACTGCCACTGCCGTTTCTCGATCACCCGGGCTAGCGGAACCCGACCACCGGCCCCGCACCAGGCAAACACCAGCACGTCGGGATCCTGGGCGGCGATCGCGGCAGCATCTGTCACCGCGCCCGGCTTCCCCAGAAACTCTCCGCCGGCGGCGGAAACCAGTTCTGCGACCCACGTTTGCGAATGAATAAGCGGCTTGCCCCACTCCTCACAGTAGACAACCCGCTTCTCAGCTGGAGCTGCCGCATCCCGCGTCCTCGCAAAGACGCCCATCATCTCCTCGACCACCGCCGCGGCTCGATCCTGAGCGTGCAATATGTCGCCCAGAAGCCGGATATCCTGATAAACGTCAGCCAGCGAGTGTGGCGCGAGTGTAAGCACCGGGACGCCGCATTTCAGGATGGCGGCCAGGGACTCCAACCGATAGGGAACGGACGCGAGCACCAGATCGGGCGATGCCGAGAGGATTTCCTCGGTGTTCGATGACCACGAATCAGCAATCACTTTCAGGTCGCGTTCCCGCAAGGAAGGAACGGCCTGCAGGCAGTAACGAGTGCAGGCCACGAGAGAGTCAAGGCAGCCCAGGTGCTCGAGCGTAAGGCTAACGCTGGGTTGCAGCGCGGCAACCCGCAGGTTACGGCCGAACCGCTGCGCCATCATGCCGAGGAGGGCAGAGTGCCTTCGGGATAAAAGATAGGCCATCCATGCCTGCCGGCGATTTCGAGCAAAGCCGGAGTTGGGTTGACTGGATAGGCCTGTCGTGCCATCTCCAGCATGGCCGCATCGTGTACCGAATTCCCAAATACCACGTCAGGAGCCGCAACCCCGGCTGCGACCAACGATCTCGCTTTACCCTCGTCCGTAGGGACATCGATCAACTTGCTGGTAATGACCCCGTTCACCACTTGGGCGCGCGCGGCAATGACCCTTGAGGCAGGAACCTGGAAGCTGCGTACACCCTCTTCGATCACCCAGTTGTTGGTCGAACTGACGACCCAGATCTGCGTCCCGCGCTCGGTCAACGCCGTCACCAGGGAGCGCATTTCAGGGAAGATCTTGTCCGCGAACCGCGATTGGAAAAATGTGGCCGCCGCCCTGCGTACTTCCGTTTCACTCAGGCCGTCGTAGATCTGGACCATTTCCCCGCACATAGCGAGTTCAGACACCGTGCCGGCACGATAAAGCCGGTAGCGGGAATCGATCCAATCGCTGGCGTTGCGAGAAACAATGCCCTCCTCGATGGACCAAACCATGAAGTCGTATCCCGAGTCCCCGTCCCACAAGGTTCCATCGCAGTCGAATACCGCCAACGCGGGCTCTCGGGAGAGAACGGAATCGCTGAATTCTTGGGGGGAAAGAGGCTTGGTATGTGTGGACTTGCTGCTAGTCAAACCGGAGGTCGCTCCTGGCGGGGCACCGGCCCCTGCTATATATTGTCGGCGATCTGCGGCTATTTTGCACTTCCGCCATGAAGAAGGGATGAAACCGGACCCCTTATGGCGCAAAGGGCGCTTAACGCGCACACTTCCACCCAAACCATCGCTGAGGAAATGGACGGGTGCCCCACGTTCGCCGTGGCGTACGTGGGCCGAAAACGATGGGCGAAGCCCAACAATCGCTCTCATCGCATCGACCATCGGACCCTTTTCTCGCTTTTCGCTCACTTCGCGCTTTTTCTACACGGCTGTCTCTCTTGGTTCCTGCATCCCGCCGCCTCTCGGATCGAACCCCGGCAAGCGGATAATCAAGCTTGTGCCCGTCGACAATCAATCCGGCGTCACGCGACAGTACCTTACCTATCTGCGGGTCGAAAAAGGCCTGCGCCCGCTGACCTGCGAGGCCTACGAACGGGACCTCGCATTATTTGCCGAATATCTCGAGGGAACGCACGCCCTGCCGCTCACCGCAGGACAGGCGCAAGTGGCCGGGTTTCTGGAGCATCTTCAAAAGCACGGAGTGCAATCGCGTTCGATAGCGCGCAAGCTTTCCTGCCTGCGCGGCTTCTACAAATGGCTGCTTCTGGATAAGCGAATCGGCCACGACCCCACCGTAAACCTGGAATCCCCAGCCTCGTGGAAGGTTCTCCCCAAAGCGCTCGCCCAATCCGAGGTGGAGCGCATGATGGAGCAGGCTGGAACCGCCGCCAATCATCCTCAGGCCGATGCGATCGCGCTGCGCGATCGCGCCATCGTGGAGATGCTTTACGCCGGAGGGGTGCGGGTCTCCGAGCTTACCGGGCTCCGCGTGGGAGATCTCTCCCTGGCCGAGGGACGCATGCTGGTGCGCGGCAAAGGGGACAAAGAGCGCATTGTGCCCTTGGGGCGGATGGCCGTTGAGGCTCTGGAGGCTTACTTGACCCGAGGCCGGCCAGGCTTGGCGGCCCGTCCCCGCGAGAGCCGGCTATTTCTCTCCGTGCGCGGTGCAGGACTCACCCGGCAGTGGGTGTGGCATCTGGTGAAGCGCCTCGACAATCGCGCCAGCCCCCACGTCATGCGCCACAGTTGCGCCACCCACATGGTAGAGAACGGAGCCGATTTGAGGACGGTGCAAACCCTGCTCGGTCACGCCGATATCTCCACCACCCAGGTCTACACCCACCTCGCCCTTGGCCGGCTCAAGGCGGTCCATCGCGCCCACCATCCGCGAGCCACCCGAAGGGCTGCCCCATGAAGCCGCAACCCACGCTCCGGGCAGAGGAGTTCCTGGCCATGCTGGCCCATGAGCGTGCCGCGTCCCCGCATACTCTGCGTGCCTATCAGCGGGAAGTCGGCAATTTCGCCGCCTATCTGGTCGCGCAACGGGGGGCCGGCGTAAAAATGCATGACATTGACCATCTGCAGATTCGCGGCTACCTGGGCGAGCTTTACGAGCGTGGACTGGCCAAAGCGTCGGTAGCCAGATCCCTGGCCGCTGTCAGATCGTGGTTCCAGTGGATGGCCAGAACCGGGCACGTGACCAGCAACCCAGCGGCCCTGGTCGCGACCCCCAAGCTGCCCAAGCATTTGCCCCGCGTACCCTCGATCGAGCAAATGAACCACCTGGTAGAAACGGCAGCTTCGGAGGAGGCAGCCGCCTGGCCGGAGCGCGATCGCGTCATCTTCGAGTTGCTTTACGGCTGCGGCATCCGCAACGCCGAACTGGTGGGCCTGAACCTGACCGACGTCCACTGGGCTAGGGAAGTGATCCTGGTCCGAGGCAAAGGGAGAAAGCAGCGCTATGTGCCCTTGGGAGATGCAGCCGCGGACGCCATCCGCGCCTATCTCCCCTCGCGAACCATCAAGCTTGCGGGGAAAGCAAATGAGGCTCTGCTCTTGAATCTGCGTTTGAGGGGAACAGGGCGCCTCACGACCAGAAGCGTAGGCAGGATCGTCAAGCAAATCTCGCTCGCCAAAGGACTCCCGGCCGAAATCCACCCCCACACCCTACGCCACGCCTTCGGCACCCACATGCTGGAGGAAGGCGCCGACCTGAGAGCCATCCAGGAACTGCTAGGCCACGAGCGCCTCTCCACCACCCAGCGCTACACCCAGCTAACCGTAGGCCAAGTCACCCAGGTCTACGACCGCACCCACCCTCGGGCAAAGTGACTACAACGAAGCGATCGCCGAAGCCTCATCCCGATGCAGTGCCGCATACTTCGTAATCCCGACCATGGTGAACACCTTCTGAAAATGCGGTGTCAACCCGAACGCAGCGATCGTCTGATCCGCCTTGTTCGCTTCCATCAACATCTGGATCACCAAAGCAATCCCGCTCGAATTGATGTACTCCACCTTCGAAAAATCAATCAGCACCGGGCGGCTCTTGGTCACACCCTCGTACGTACCCAACACCGCATCCCGGGAACCGCTGGAAATATCGCCTGCAAAGCGAAGAACGGTGACTGGCTGCCCTTTCGCCCCGAGAACTTCATCCACCTTGGCCTTTGTCTCCGTCTGCACTCTACTCACTCTCCTTGGCCAGCCTGATGACCAATCGTACGTAGCTTCCTTTTCCTGGGCTTCCCTTAACCCACTCCGCCTCATCGACCAGCGACTGAATCAGGAACATACCCATACCCCGGGGATCCTCTTCTCCGTGCATCTTGCGGTCGATATCCGGTTTGGAAGGCGCCTTAGAGATACCAGAGCCGGTGTCCATCACTTTGACTTCCAGCGCTTCGTCGCTTGCGGAAAGGATCACTCCGACGCAGAGGCTGCCGTCGAGCTGGTTGCCGTGTTCGATGGCGTTGATGCATGCCTCAGCCAAAGCGGTCTTCAAGTCTTCGATGCGATCGTCGGGAAAGCCCATGAGCTTGGCCACACTGGCCGCCGTGCCCATAGCGACTTTTTCGAAGCCCAGCCGCGATGGGAGCTTTACTTCCACCGCCGTGCCTCTGGTTTCAACCATTTTGGTTCTCCCGGCTACGATTGCATGCGCACCAGGGCGAGTGCCGTCATGTCGTCCTGCTGCGGTTCGCCCCTGGAAAATTCAGCCAATTGTTGCCACAGGACCTTGAGGATAGCAGTACAATCCTCCGACTTGCACTCGCGAAATGTTGCCAGCAAACGCTCTGGACCGAACTCGTCATCGCCCTGAAACACTTCCGTCAGCCCATCGGTATAGAACAGCAAACGCGATCCCGGATGGAAGACTACGGTTTCCGAGCTGTATTGCATCATCGGCACCAGGCCGATGGGCGTTCCGCTCGCCTGGATCTCATGCGCCGTCTTATCCGCGGAAAGCAGAAATCCCGGGTTGTGGCCCGCATTCACCACTTCCACTGTGTGGGCCACCGGGTCCAGCTTGAGAAAGATCGCGGTCACGTAGCGTCGCCGCGCTTCCGTCCCTTCTCCGTAGTGCTGCTGGTTCATCCGCGCTGCCAATTCGGCGAGCGGCAGCCCGGAAAGCGCCATGGCGCGAAAGGCTGAGCGAAAAGAAGTCGCGACGATGGCGGAAGCCAGCCCCTTGCCCGCGACATCGGCCACCACCATGAGCTCGCTCCCGTCGGGCAGACTCACCAGGTCCACGTAGTCCCCGCCCACCTCGTAACAAGTGCTGGATTGCACGGCGACGGAATACCCGGAAATCTCCGTCATCTCCTGGGGCAGAAGGCTGCGCTGAATAGCACGGGCGGCATCCAGGTCTTGCTGCACCCGGGCCCATTCGACCGCGCGCTCATGGTATTGGGCGTTCTCGACCGCCACACCCGCCTGCAGAACCAGCCCTTCGAGAAAATCCTGTTCATAAATCGAAAGCGTCTTGCCCGGGCCCGGATTGACCACCAGTTCGGTCAGCTGAACTCCGTCTTTGTTCAGCAGGGCAAACCGGGGGCATCCCTCCCAGGGCTCCGGGGGCATATCCCCCACGGTGAGCGAAGGCTCGGTGACCTGAGCCCCGGCCATCTCCAGTTCCCGCACCACGATGCGCAGGACCGATTGCAGCACTTCTTCCGCCCCAACCGCCGCGTGCACTTGACGGGAAATCTCCAACAAAGCTTGCAGGCGCGCTACCTGCTGCTGTAGGTCAATGATGTCCGCGTGGCTCTCATGAAACGAGGAGGTAGACATTGGTCAGCCGGCTGGCGCCCTCTCTCAGGATTCTCTGCTGACGGATATACTACAAGAGGTAGAACCGGTCTAATTTCTATGGAAACCAAAGTCGCTGTACCCGTGCAATCGAAGTTTTCCGATGAAGTAGCAGAGTGGATTGAAGCGTTTGACGAACTGGTCGTCGGCGAAGGCCACGAACAGGCGGCGGAGCTGATCGCCGCATTGCGGCAACGCGCGCGCGAGGCCGGGATCTCCACCCCCAGTGCGCTGACCACTCCCTACCTCAACACCATCCCCAAGCACGAAGAAGTACCCTACCCCGGCGACCGCAAGCTCGAGGAGCGGTTGGAAGCCCTGATCCGCTGGAACGCCATGGCCATGGTGCATGGCCAGAACAAAAAGGATGCGGGCATCGGTGGCCATCTCTCCACCTATTCTTCGTTGGCCACCCTGCTGGAAGTAGGCTACGAGCACTTCTTCCATGCCACCTACGGCGATCAGCCGGGCGACTTTATCTACTTTCAGGGTCATGCTTCTCCCGGTGTTTATGCGCGAGCCTACCTCGAAGGCCGGTTTGACGATGAGCGCCTGCTGAACTTCCGTCACGAATTGCGCGGGAAGCCAGGCCTGTCCTCCTATCCCCATCCGTGGCTGATGCCGGATTTCTGGCGCTTTCCCACGGTCTCCATGGGCATTGGCCCCTTGAACGCGATCTACCAGGCTCGCTTCATGCGCTATCTGGAGAACCGGAAGCTCATCCAAAAAACAGACCGCAAGATCTGGGCTTTTGTGGGCGATGGCGAGACCGACGAAGTCGACACGCTGGGTGCGCTCAACGTCGCTTCCCGAGAAAAGCTCGACAACCTGATCTTTGTCGTCAACTGCAATCTGCAGCGCCTGGACGGGCCGGTGCGTGGCAACAAGCGCATCATCGATGAACTCGAAGGCACCTTCCGCGGCGCAGGTTGGCTGGTCCTCAAGGTGGTCTGGGGCAGCGATTGGGATGAACTCTTCGAGCGCGATTCTTCCGGCCTGTTGCTCAAAAGGATGGAGGAGTGCGTCGATGGCGATTACCAATCGTTCAAAGCGAAGGGTGGAGCCTACCTGCGGCAGGAGTTTTACGGCAAGTATCCTGAACTGCTCGAGATGGTCAGTGACAAGACCGACGAGGAACTGGAGAACCTGCACCGCGGCGGCCATGACCGCGTCAAGATCTACAACGCCTACCGCAGAGCAGTGAATCATCGCGGTTCACCGACCGTAATCCTGGCCAAAACGGTCAAGGGCTATGGCATGGGAGCCAACCAGGCCCGCAACGCCTCTCACCAGGAAAAGAAACTCACCGACAGTGGCCTGGCCCAGTTCGTGAAGCGCTTCAAGATCCCGGTGCCGGAGCAGCAGGCAAAGCTGGGCAAACCCTATCGGCCGGCGCCCGACAGCCCGGAGATCGTCTACCTGCAGGAGCGCCGCAAAGCTCTGGGTGGTTATCTGCCTTGCCGTGACGCGCCCAAGCTGGTTTTCAAGGCTCCCCCGCTCAAGGAGTTCACCGAGTGGACGGCCGGGTCCAAGGGACGCGAAGTCTCGACCACTATGGGATTTGTCAGCATCCTGCGTCACCTGCTGAAGGATCCAACGATCGGCAAGCTGATCGTGCCCATCGTGCCCGACGAAGCGCGGACCTTCGGACTGGAATCGGCCATTCGCCAGGTCGCCATCTACGCTCCTGAGGGGCAGAAGTACACCCCCCACGACAACGACATGTTGCTCTATTACCGCGAAGAGCAGGACGGCCAGATCCTGGAGGAGGGCATTACCGAGGCCGGATCCATGGCTTCCTTTACTGCTGCAGGCACGGCTTACTCCAACTACCGCATCCCGATGATCCCGTTCTACATGTACTACTCGATGTTTGGTTTTCAGCGCGTCGGGGACATGATCTGGGCCTTTGCCGATTCGCGCGGCAAGGGTTTTCTGATGGGAGGCACCGCCGGCCGCACCACCATGCTGGGAGAAGGACTGCAGCACCAGGACGGCCACAGTCACGTGTTGGCCAGCACCGTTCCTACCTGCCTCAGCTACGACCCGGCGTACGTTTACGAACTGGCCGTGATCGTGCAGGATGGCATCCGCCGCATGTACCAGGAAAATGAGAACGTCTTCTACTACATCACCATGTACAACGAGGACTACGCCATGCCGGCAATGCCGGAGGGCGTCCGCGAAGGCATCGTGCGTGGCATCTATCGTTTCCAGGCGGCGCCCTCAGGCAAAGCTACTGCTCAGTTATTTGGCAGCGGGCCCATCCTGAACGAAGTCGTTCGCGCGCAGGGCATTCTGGCCGAGAAATACGGCGTGCAGACGGATGTCTGGAGCGTCACCAGCTACAACGAATTGCGCCGCGAAGCACTGGGCGTGGAACGCTGGAATCGCCTCCATCCCACGGAGCAGGAAAAGACTCCTTACATCCTGCAAGCGCTGCAAGGGGCCGAGGGTCCGATTATTGCGGCCAGCGACTACATGAAAGTCGTGCCTGATCAGCTTGCGCCCTGGCTGTCGTCCCGCCTGGTATCCCTGGGCACGGACGGCTTTGGCCGCAGCGACAATCGTGAATATCTGCGCCGGCATTTTGAGGTCAATGCGGAGTCGATCGTAGCCGCGACGCTCTCCCGCCTGGCGCGCGAGGGTAAGTTCGACCAGGCCAAGGCCCAGGAAGCTTTTGCGCAACTGGCCGTCGATACCGAAACGGCGGATCCGGCCTACCTATAGCGGCAGTGGACCGAATTTTTCCGGGTTTCTGAGCCAGGCGGGTTTCCACCCACCGTTGCGAAATGGGGATTCAACCCGGGGTCCCCACCACAGCCGCATCAGTATGGCCGCGATCAGGAGCAGGAAGAGAACCAGCAGGCTGCCCTCGGGGCCAGTTGTGCCGCCGCTCCACAGCCGTGGTCCGATCGGGTGCTCGCCGAGCAAGTGTCCTCGCACCACCAATCCGCTGTCGGACGTGCCGTAGAAATACGATTCCGCCCAATCCCAGCTGGCGTGGAAACCAACAGCCCACCACAGCGAGCCGGTGTACCAAAGGCTGAGGCAGAAAATCAGGCCGACAGATGCCGCGGCGAATAGCCCCACGGGTGTCTCGCCTGGGTTTGTGCCGTGAGAAAAGCCGAACAGCAGCGAAAGCAGCAGCGCTCCCCACCAGAAACCGATGCCCCGGGTCAGCGTGAATTGCAGATAACCGCGCAGGGTCGATTCCTCGAAGAACGCGACCACCAAAAACATGAAGGCCCAGGCGGCGCCGTACTTCAGGATGTCGGTGCCGTGCAGCAGCTCGCCATCAAATGCCAGCAGATGGGCCTTCCACAAAATAAGTACAAATACGGAGAGGGCAATGAATCCCCAGGCCAAACCTGAAAAGAAGCGCACTGCTTTGGCCGTGCCTTGATACCCGTAGGCGAGAAAGGACCGGCGTTCGATCCATGCCATGATAGCGGTGGCCAGAATGCAAGGCAGGAATTGTGCGAACTCGGTGATCAAGGCCAGTCGTACCGGCAGGATAGTTAAATTGCGGGCCTCGCGAAGAAAAGGCCGCAATAGTCGACCCGTCAAAAACAAAAACGCGACATAAAGCACGATAAACAGCAGCACTCCCCAGCCAGCCCGAAGGCCGTTGGCGCCCATGAAGACCCATCGCAAGCCATGCTTGGGCGGCTCCTGAACCAGCAGCGGCAAATCCTCAGTCCGCACAATATCCTCGTCCAAAATGCCTCCTGAATGGTGCCCCATCATATTACGCAGACGCGGCGCCAGAAAGGAAACCGCAGATCTCCCTGGACTGCATTCGTCCAATCATCGAGTCAGAGGGAATCAGACGGGTGCCCCACGTTCGCCTCAGCGTACGTGGGCCGAAAACGATGGGCGCAGCCCGACGAACGCCTTCTTCCAACCCACAACCAAACCGATCTGGGCAACACCGAAGACCTCAGTAAGACCCGGAATTCCTACCTTCGTCATGCTGGCTAACCCACTGCTGCGCATGCACCATCTCCGGCAATCCCGGATCCGCCGTCTTCCACGCGCTGAGAAACTGCCGGTAAGACACCGTGGTAGCACCGGAATCTCCCTTCTTCTCCTTCACCTGGGCCAGCCCATAGAGTGCAAAACCGGAATTGGGACGATCCACCAGAGCCTTTTTGAAAGCGGCTTCCGCCTCCGCCCATTTTCCGGCCGTCATCATCGCCGCCGCCTCACTTTCCCCTACCGGCCGGATATAAAACGGAGGTTCGTGATAGCCAAGCTCTTTCTCTTCCCGTCGTGCGGCGGCGAACAGCTTCTCTGCCTCAGGCACATTGTCCTGTGTGGCCAGCATCGAACCGCGCAACTCGAGCGACATGATGGAGAGCATTTGCAGCAAAGGCTTGGGCAAAGGATCGGGGGACATGCTGTAGTTTCCCGTCGGTGGACCAGCCTTCTTATCCTTCGCTTCCTGATCGTTGATCTGTTGTGACATGCGCCACAGAGTCGAATCCAGCAACACGGAGTGGCGCTCGGCTACATCCGGCTCGTGGGCTTCCACCGACTGCATCCCCAGGGCAAACTGCGAAAGGCCCCCGGCGAGAAACTCCATGTGCGGCATGGCCTTGGAGAGATTCGCAGCATTCACCAACTGCAGCACCCGCGGCCAGTCTGCTGTGCGCAAAGCCGCAGGCAAGTCAGGGCTAAGCCGGGCAATCGAATCCCGGGGCGACCAAGGGTATAGCGTGTCCTCAAGATGGCCACGCGCCTTGGCCAGTTTGGCGGAAACCTGGGTCGCCTCCTGCATCTGTCCGGCCTCCAACAGGTTGGCGATGGAATACATCAGGTTGTGCACATAGTTCCAGTCATTGTCCGGCGCGATGTGCTGTGCACGCATGTAGCCTTCATCTGTCTGCGCCGAAGCATCGAACGAAGTCTGCGCGTGGGAGTAATCTCCGGTGCGGTAAAAAATGTGGCCGGGCATGTGCACCATATGCCCCGAAGCCGGTGCAAGAGAGCCGAGGATCTCCGCGCTGTGCAAAGCCTCTTCCGGGTGCGGGCCGGCCTCGACCGCATGAATCCACAAATGGTTCGCCGCAGAGTTCTGCGGTTCCTCTTTCAGCACACCCTGCAAAAGAGCCAGCTGCTCCTTCTTGCCTTTACGCGGTTCTCCTGCCTCGTCGTAACCGTCGTTGACCGCTTCCGCAAGAGCAATGCGCGCATTCGTATCGCTGGGGTTCTCCTTCACCAGCGTGCGCAGGATTTCAATTTCGTGGTCGAACTTCGGGTCTTCGGACCCAGCCTCGCGAACGGCTGCCTCATGCGTTTCGGAGGCCTGAATGTAAAGCTTCTCTCGCGGGGTAGCGTGTCCCTCCAGCGCGACAGCTTTCTCGAGCGCGGCCTGCGCGTAAGTCTTGGTTACACTATGGTTGAAGCTCTCCGCCTGGTACAGACCCCAATAGCACATGGCGCAGTGAGCGTCGGCGCGGATCGACTCTTCAAAGGCACGATCCGCCTCGTAATCCCAAAAATCGTAAAGCAGGTTGTAACCCTGCTCGAACCACATCTGGGCCTTGGCGTTCGCGGTGATAGGAAAGCGCACATTGCCTGCGCCCTCAATATGTTGCGGCGCCGGAAGCTGCTCCGGAGGTACCGGATCTCCGCTGCCCGCCATGGGCATGTTCATCTGGCCAAGGACGGATCCTGGTTGCAGCAACATAAACAAAAACAAAGTGAAAAATCGTTTAGGCATGGGGTTCTTTATCCGTCTTTCCTGTCAAACGAGTGCGCTCCAGCGAACCTCGTGCGGCTTTTCTTGGGAGAGAGCCGCATACGTGGGTATGTTATCTCCGCGTGGTAGGAAAGACGGATTCCGGCCTTCCGCTGGCCCGGTATTCTGCACCAAACACCCGGGGTGAACTAAACTAGAGTAGTAAACGTGGCCCTGGGGGCAGTAAAGGAATTATCCATTGATCGCAAGCACTTTAACCAAGATTTTCGGAACCAGCAACGAGCGCGTGATCAAGCGGATGGGGCCCATGGTCGATCAGACCGGGTCGCTTGAGCCGGCAACGCAGGCTCTGTCGGACGATGAGTTACGCGCCAAGACCCTGGAGTTTCGCGCCCGCATCGCAGCTCGCCTGGAGGGCATCGACGATGCCGAGGAACGCGCCGCGGAAGAAAAAGTGGTATTGAACGAGATCTTGCCGGAAGCCTTCGCCGTGGTGCGCGAAGCCGGCCGCCGGGTACTGCAGATGCGGCATTTTGACGTGCAGCTGATCGGCGGCAACGTGCTGCACCAGGGCAAAATCGCCGAAATGAAGACCGGTGAAGGCAAGACCCTGGTCGCCACGCTCCCCTGCTACCTGAATGCCCTGGCAGGCCACGGCGTGCACGTAGTCACGGTCAATGACTACCTGGCCAAACGCGACGCCGAGTGGATGGGCAAAATCTATGAGTTCCTCGGGCTGACCGTTGGCGTGATCGTGCACGACCTCGACGACTCGCAGCGCCGCGCCGCCTACGGGTCCGACATCACCTACGGCACCAACAACGAATTCGGATTCGACTACCTGCGCGACAACATGAAGTTCGACAAGGCCGATTGCGTGCAGCGTGGGCACTACTTCGCGATCGTGGACGAAGTCGATTCGATCCTGATCGATGAAGCCCGCACCCCGCTGATCATCAGCGGCCCTACCGACCAGACGACCGACAAATACGCGCGCGTGAATCGCATCCTGCCTTCGCTCGAACAGGGAGAAGAGATCGAACGCGGCGAAGAGAAAATCCTCACCGGCGATTACGTGGTCGATGAAAAGCACAAGACCATCAGCGTGACCGATGAGGGTTGGGAAAAGATCGAGCAGTTGCTGGGCATCGGCAACATTGCCGACCCGGAAAACTGGGACCTGAAACATCACGTTGAAGTTGCCATCAAGGCGCATTCGCTGTACCGCCGCGATGTGCAGTACGTGGTGAAGGATGGCGAAGTCATCATCGTCGACGAGTTCACTGGCCGCCTCATGCCCGGCCGCCGCTGGAGTGATGGATTGCACCAGGCGATCGAGGCCAAGGAGCAGGTCAACATTCGCCGCGAAGACCAGACGCTGGCCACCATCACCTTCCAGAACTACTTCCGCCTCTACAAAAAACTCTCCGGCATGACCGGCACCGCGGAAACAGAAGCCACGGAATTCGAGAACATCTACAAGCTCGAGATCGTCGTCATTCCTACCAACAAGCCGATGCGGCGCCAGGAAAATCCCGACGTCGTGTTTCGCACCGCCAAGGAAAAATACCTTGCCGTCGCTGACGAGATCGCGCGTCTCAACGAGCAGAAGCAGCCAGTGCTGGTGGGCACCACTTCGATCGAGAAATCCGAGCTGCTCTCCTCCATCCTGCAGCGCAAAGGCGTGAAGCACGTCGTGCTCAACGCCAAGTTCCACGAGCGTGAAGCCGAGATCGTGGCTCAGGCGGGCCGGCTGGGTATGGTTACCATCGCGACGAATATGGCCGGCCGCGGCACCGACATTGTGCTCGGCGGCAACGCAGAGTTTGCCGCCAAGCAGGAGTTGCTAAAGAAGGGCATGGCGCAAGCGGTAAACACGGCTCAGGGCGCGATCAATCCCATGGCTGGTCCGGGCATGGTGCGCTTTTACTACCAGGGCCAGGAGTTCGAAACCAGGCAGGAAACCTGGGACAAGACCTTTGCCCAGTATGCCGCGGCCGCGGAAAAGGAGCACGACGAGGTGATCGCCGCCGGCGGCCTGCACATCGTGGGCACCGAGCGTCACGAATCCCGGCGTATCGACAACCAGCTGCGCGGGCGCGCCGGCCGCCAGGGCGATCCCGGCGCCTCACGCTTTTATCTTTCGCTCGAAGACGATCTGATGCGCATCTTCGCCAAGGAGTGGGTCTCGAACCTGCTGCAGCGGCTAGGCATGGAAGAGGGAGTGCCCATTGAGTCAAAGATGATCAGCAGCCGCATCGAGGCCGCACAGAAGGCGGTAGAAGGGCAGAACTTCGAGGCTCGTAAGCACCTGCTTGAATATGACGACGTCATGAACAAGCAGCGCACAGCAGTCTACGGGCTGCGTGGGCAGCTGCTCGAAGGCCTCGATCAGAAAGAATTAATCCTCGAGGACTACTTCGCCAACATCCTGAGCTCCATCATGGACCAGCACGCTCCGGAGGCGATGCACCCCGATCAGTGGGACATCAACGGTCTCAAGGGACAGCTGGCTTCACAGTTCGGCCTTGATCTCGACAAGGAAGGCATCAGCGTCGATACGCTGAACCGGCACGAGCTGGGTGAAGCGATCTTTGATCGTTTGAAAGAGAAGTACGAGATGAAGGAAGCCATCCTGGGCAGCCCCACCATGCGGTTGCACGAGCGCATGGTCATGCTGAGCGTGCTCGACGGCTTGTGGAAAGACCACCTGCTGAGCATGGACCACCTCAAGGAAGGCATTGGGCTGCGCGGATATGGCCAACAGGATCCGCTCGTGGCCTACAAGAAAGAGTCCTTCGACATGTTTGAAGCCATGATGGGACGCTTTCAGGAGGACACAGTTCGTTTCCTGTTCCTGATGCAGATTGTTGGACCGGATGGCCAGCCAGTTACCGAACTACCTCGCCGCCAGGCGCCTGAAATCACCAGCCAGTCGGTTCCGGAGCCGGCCCGTGCGCTTCCTCAAGAAACCGCTTCGGCGACCGTGGAGAGCAACGGGAGTCATCCCGCGCCCGCCGCGCCTCCCTCGCGCCCGGTGGCTATGCCGGTGCGAGCTCCTTCCACCACCATCGATGCGCTGGAGCAGGAGTTCCAGCGCAAGAAGAAGCGCGAACTCGAACAAGCGAGAATGACGGGAGCGAATGGCAGCTCGGAGGCCCCCGCACAAAGGCGAGCCGGAGAAAAGGTGGGCCGCAACGATCTCTGCCCCTGCGGTTCAGGCAAGAAATACAAAAAGTGCCACGGAGTCGACGCTTAACTTAAATACCACCTTTATAGGCTGCGGAAACTCCCGACGAAGGGCACGGCTTCAGCCGTGCCGTCAAGGATCAAACGGATGAGGGCTTCAGCCCCTGAGGTACGATTTTTTCACTTCTCGTGCTCAGTCGCTTAGCGCAAAAAGAAACGTACCTCAGCGGCTAAAAGCCGTCGAATGCGGCGGATCTTTATGGCACTGCTAAAGCCGTGGCCTTCGTCCAAAGTTTTTTCCGTACCCTGCAACCCCTACAACCCTACCCCCCGAAAACTCTCCGGTATCTCATCAAACGTAAAGTTCTCGGCCTTCGAACCAGTCTGATCCCGCCACATCTCGAAAATGCGACCGTAACTGAGCGTGATAAATTCGCTCTCGCGAATGCCGAGCTTTCCCGCGGTGGCGTCGATCCATTCGCTCGGGCCCTCAAGCTCTGCATAAACCCCCAGCGGCGTTTCGTCGATCACGCAATGCCCCTGCTGGTCAGCCCATTCCGTGCGCCATTTTTCATACACAAACACGGGACCGAAGCCCAGGGCCTCGAAGACCTTTCCCATTGCCGGGCCGTCCTCAACCAACGTCTCGGTTTCTACCCGGTTCTTGTGCGGACCCTCTTCCGTGAGGCCGCTGGGAACGCACTTGTGCGTGACCACCCATTTGCTTCCATATTCGCGAATGCGCAGGATCTGGCGCGAGTTGCGCAGCTTGCGATCGGGTGTGTCATGGAGCGTATTTCGCTCCAGGGTCCGCTCGGTGATGCGGGCAAAGCCAAACGCCGGCAGCTTCCGCTCCAACGCTTCGCGATCCGCGACCCGAATCTTGACTTCTGTTTCCATGGCCTGCATAGGCCGGAGTCTATACCACGCCGACACCCCATGGGAAAATGACACAGTGATCGTTAATAAAACACTGCGCCTGGCAGTCGATGCCAACGCGATCGACTCGCCGGATTCGATGGCTTCCTTGTCCCAGGGAGCCGAACTGCTGCGCCAGGGAGGCACCGTAGCGTTTCCGACCGAGACGGTCTACGGACTGGGCGCAAATGCTCTCGACCAGGCGGCGGTGCAGGCTATCTTCGAGGCCAAGCAAAGACCTTCATGGGATCCGCTGATCGTCCATGTCGTGAATCAGGAGCAGTTAGAAATGGTGGCAGTGGACATTCCCGGCAACGGCCGCTTGCTGATGGAAGCGTTCTGGCCCGGACCTTTAACTTTGTTGCTACCCAAAAGCCAGCGGGTACCGGCCATCGTGACCGCTGGACGCACCCGGGTCGGCGTGAGAATGCCGCGTCATCCGGTCGCTCGCAGATTGATCGAGCTCGCGGGGGTACCGGTGGCAGCGCCCAGCGCGAATTCTTTCGGCAGAACAAGCCCCACCCGGGCTGAGTTTGTCCTTGAGGACCTCGACGGCCGCATCGACGCCGTGATCGATTCCGGGGACGCCACCCTGGGACTTGAATCCACCGTGGTCGATGTGTGTGAGGAGCCGCCCATTCTCTATCGTCCGGGAATGGTAACCCTGCAACAGCTGCGGTCCCTATGCCCTTCGTTGATTGCCTATCGTGAGCCGCAGGGCGGTGTATCCGGACCTCAAGCCTCGCCGGGCATCGGAATGAAGCACTACTCTCCGCGCGCCCGTCTCCTGCTGCTCGAGGACGCCGAAAAGCTATCCAGCCTCGCCGCAGAGCTGAGAGCTGCGGGTGAGACGGTTGGCGTGATGATGCCAACCGCGTTCATGAACGAGGCCGCCCACCTTGTTTACGAATGGGGGGATCTCAACGATCAGGAGAAATTGGCACGTCGCCTGTTTGCGGGATTGCGGGAATTGGATGCGGCGGGAGCGACCGTCATCGTTTGCCCATTGCCGGAGAACCTGGGCCTGGGGGTAACGATTCGCGACCGTCTGCTTAAGGCCGCCCGTTGATCTGGTTGGCATCCATCGCTTTATACAGATACTTGATGCCTGCCTTGTAGATAAGCGTGCGCAGTGCGCCGTGCCGCACTTTGATTGCGTTGCGGTCATACCACTCAATCGTTCCCTCGATCCGCTCCCCATCCTCCAACACGAAAATCATCACGGTCCGGCTGTGAATCTGCTTTTGGAAGTAGAACGCCTCTGAGTGAGAGCTTTCTCCACGTACGGCTGCGGTATCCAATCGTGCGTGGTTGGTGAAGGCTGAAGAAATCGCGGCAACACGGGCGGGATAACGCCCAGCGCCCTGCGGCATCGGTGGACGTACGAGCTTGCGTGGGCCCGTCGGGCTTATCGAAGGCAATATCGACGGATTTGCTCCATCCTCTTTGCTCTTCGCCTTTGCCTGACGCGCGTCATAAATACGGTGCAACGGGATTGCAGAAGAATCGGCCATCGTTCAATTGTGGAATTCTTAAAGGTTGGATGCAGGATGCTGCCACGGGGGTTTCAATGTCAAAGATAGGCGGAAAATGGCGCGTGTCAAGGTCGGCCCAGCCCGACGGCGAAAGAATCCAGTGCGAGCGATCGCAGCAGGTTCCGCCGCATGCCTTGTTCTACCTGGTCCATGCCCCGGACAGCGCCCTCGATCCAGGCCACATCGACCGTTTGCGAGATGCGCGTTAGCTCGGTCTTCAAATCGATGTTGCGCACTAAATGGCCGCTTCCCGCCTGCAGCAGGAGGAGGTCTTCAAGCAGGCTTGCGAAGGCTTGCAAAAGGGCAGATGTCTTGTGTTGCCCCTCCGCGCCTGCGCGATAAGTCTCGGTTACGCGGAACAGCGCCCCGAAGTCGGTTTCTTGCGAACGCGAAGTGGCCTCGCCGGTGGCGTTCGCGAGCAATATCAGTGCATCCTGACGGCTGGCGAGATAACCTTCCAGGTCGAAACCCAGTGCCTCGCCGATGGCGCCCTGAGCCAGCCGTGCCACCAGTCCGCGCTGGTTTGGTTTCCAGTCTTTGCGCTGTTCGGCAAGGACCGCCTCGATCTGCTCCGGCGGCAGTGCGCCTAGCCGAAAGATACTGGAGCGGGATCGAATGGTCGGCAGAAGTTCGCCCGGATTTTCCGCCAGCAAAAAAATGTGTGCGTAGGCGGGTGGTTCCTCGAGAATCTTGAGCAGGGAATTGGCCGCTTCCTTCATGAAGGCCGTGCTGGTAAAGATGTAAACCGCGCGCGGTGCATCGGCGGGCAGCCGGTAAATGCGCTGCACCACGCTGCGCACCTGGCCTAGCTTGATCAGCAACTGGGGTGGGTCAGGAGGAATGACGACTACGTCCGGGTGCGTCTGGATGAGGATACGGGTGTCTTTCTTATCGACTTCCCGCAACTCTTCCCGGGCGGCAATAGCTTCCCCGACGCGCTCCGCGAGCGGCATGGAAAGACCGATGCGAGTGCAGTTGCTGCAGACTCCGCAGAAGTCGGGCAGGCCGTCGCTGACCGGATGCTGCAGGCAGGCCATGGTCTGCGCCAGCATAATAGCGAGCGTATATTTCCCCGCACCGCGCGGGCCGGCAAGGATGAGCGCGGGCGGCATGCGCTCCGCCGCAATCGCCTCCCGCAAATGGCGGACGGTCGCCTGATTTCCAGCAAACTGGTTAAAGCCCACGTATCGAGACTAGCAAAGATAGAGGCTGATCAGCAGAGAGTCCCGAAGGGACGGCTGAACTTCAAACCTGTCAAATTAGACTTTTTCAGCTTCCGAATTTAGACAAGACACCCTACCGACAGAGCCAACTCTGCGGAAATGCGCGCATTTTCCGGTAGCCACTGCTCTGATGCTCTGTATCAGGGCCTGACTTTTAGTCGGGCCGTACAGGGGAGCCAATGAGGGCTTTAGCCCCTGAGGTACGCTCTTCTAAACCTAATGGCGAACTGTGTCATGGGCTAAGTTCAGCCAGTCTTGTCCAAATTAGATTTTTCGGTTGGCCAAATTGGACAGCACCTGAAAGGCTGGGGAAGAGACTATCCAACGAAGGGCACGGGTTCAGCCGTGCCGTAAGTTCAGCAAAGTTCAGCCGTCCCTACGGGACTCGATTTGACCGAGGCGAGATTTCACGCAGCTTACGCTCCGCTATCAATCCCTGCACTCTACAAACGCCCCCGCACTACCTGCACGACGCGCTCGTGGACTTCATCAATGTTCCCGTTGCTATCAATAGCAACCACACGCAAAGGCTCGCGGGCAGCAATCTCCTGATATTTGTCGAACACCCGGCGGTAAAAAGCCGAACTCTCCGTCTCAAACCGGTTCTCGTCTTTTCCGGTGGCCGCGACCGCACGCTGATTACGGCGCCGCGCGCGCTGCAGCGACAGATCGAAATCCGGCAAAAGTAACAGGGTCAGATCCGGCTGCAGCCCACTGCACAAAGCGGCATGCAGGTCGCGCACCACCTGGCTGCCCAGTTGCCGCCCGCCCCCCTGGTAGGCTTCGCTCGAGTCGGTGAAGCGGTCGCACAGCACGATGTGGCCGGCCTGCGAGCGCCGGCTCGATCACTTCCGCAATCGATTGCGCGCGATCGGAAAACATCAGGCCCAACTCGGCGAGCGGTGCCAGGCTCTCGGTCCGGGTATCAAGCAGCAGGGCACGGATGCGGTCGCCGACCCGCGTTCCCCCTGGCTGACGGGTCGTCGTTACCGGATGTCCTTCTGCTTGCAACCATTCTTTCAGGCGGCGAAGCTGGGTACTCTTACCGGAGCCGTCCAGCCCCTCGAAGGTCACAAACAGGCCTCGTGGCATGAACGGAGTTTACAACGAACCTGGCAAAGAATCCGGGCTAGCCGGCCGGGGCAAGATCGGCAATCTCTAATTCCAGACCGCCGTATTCCGGATGCCGGTTTTGCCGCAGCTTGTATGCGATGTGGAGGACCGACCCCTGTTCCAGGCCCAGCGCCTGGACGCGCGCAGCCCAATCCCAACCCAGGGCAGACCAAGCGGCGCCCCGAGCCCCCTGGGCCAGTTGCAGGCACACGTGGCGATCCTTGATGGCCCGCGCCGGAGCAGCTACGCGCACGTTATAAGCAACGAAGATAGGTTCCTCATTGCCGTTGCCCAACGGTTCCAGGCGGCGCAGCCAGCCGTACAGCGCATCGGTGATCTGGTCCAGGGGGAGCACCGCATGGCAGCGCAGGATGGGCGCCGTATCCTCTACGTTGAGCGTGGCCCAGCTCTCGAGGCGGCTCTTTAGCTCCTCGATCCGCGAAGCAGGCAAACAAAAGCCCACCGCGTGCGCATGGCCTCCGAAGCGGGTGAAGAGTTCCTTACAGCCTTCGATGGCCTGCAGCAGATGAAACCCCGGAACGGAGCGGCCCGAGCCGTACGCCTCGCCGCCCTCGATCGCGATCACGATCGCCGGCCGCCGCGCCCGATCGACCACTCGCGAGGCAAGGATGCCAATGATGCCGCGATGCCAGCCTTCGCCTTCGATCACGATGCAACGGCTTGCCGCGAAATCAGGTTCGTCGCGCAGGCGGCGTTCGATTTCTTCCAGCATGCCGGCTTCCGCCTGTTGCCGCTCGCTGTTCAGGCGGTCCAGTTTGCCGGCGAGCTCACCGGCCCGGACCACATCGCGGGTGGTAAACAGTTCGACCACCTCGGAGGCTACGTCCATGCGGCCGGCGGCGTTGATGCGGGGTGCGATGCGGAATGCCAGGTCGGTCGCGGTCAGGGCGCGTTGTTTCGGATCAAGCTTGGCTGCCTGCATCAGCGAACGCAGCCCGGCGCTCGCGGGGCGTCGCAACTGCTCCAGGCCCACGCTGGCGAAGACGCGATTCTCTCCCAGAAGCGGGACCGCATCGGCCACCGTGGCAATGGCCAGCATCTTCAAAAAAGACGGCAGAATCTTGCCCCGCGCCCGCTCAGCATCCCACGCCTCAAGCAGTGCCTGCGCCAGCTTGAATGCGACCCCGGCGCCGCATAGGTGCTTGCAGGCGTAGGCGCAACCAGGCTGGTTCGGGTTGAGGACTCGCCAGCGCGCTGGGCAGACCGGGAAGGCCGGGCACATCCTGCGCCAGGTGATGATCGGTGATGATGAGATCCACGCCCAGGCGCGCGGCAGCCTCTGCTGCGGCGAAGGCGCGTATGCCGGTGTCGACGCTGATCACCAGGCGCACGCCTCGCCCGGCCGCCGCCGCCAGCACCTCTTCCTGCATGCCGTAGCCCTCGCGCAGGCGGTGCGGCACATGGAAATCCACGACACCCCCGAGCATCTCGAGCGCCGTCTTGAGCAGCACGATGGCTGTGGTGCCGTCTACGTCATAGTCGCCGTAGATGAGGATGGGCTCCCGGGCTGCGATCGCCGCTTGCACCCGGGTGACGGCCGCGGCCATGCCTTGCATCGCGTAGGGATCGAGCAGGTGTTCGATGCGGGGGTGAAGAAAGAGATCGGCTTCCTGGGCGCTGCGCACGCCGCGTTCCGCCAGCAATTCGGCCACGATGAGCGGTAACCCGGCGCTTTGCGCCAGGATGGCGGCAGCGGAGTTAGGCCTGGGGCAGAACCCAACGGTTGAGGCGCACCGTCTGGGGGCTTACTGCAGCGGAGCCGGCAGCATTCACCCTTCTTCTTCGTCCTCATCGTCTTCGAAAACCACGTCTCCGAAGTCTTCGACAAACTCCAGCAGCTGCTGGTAGCGCTCGTACCACGGGGTGGCGTTCTCGTGCACGAACAGGATGCCCTGGTGGGCAAAGCCGAGCTGGATGTAGCCGATCTTGCCTACATAGTTCACCAGGTATTGCGCCTCGTGGACTTCGGCCGCCGCCTCGTCGGGAAAGTTATCGTCGCGGATCTGCTCCAGCAGCATCGCGATGTCTTCCTTCTCCAGCTTGACTTCGCTCATGGTGACGAACGGCGCGGAAGCGGTTTTGGCCATCTCGACGAAGTCTTTCCAGCTGTCGGGGTTCTCGTCGTCTTCCCACAAAACGGTGGGCAGGTCTTCGGTGATAAAGCCAGGTAAGCGGCGCATGGCGTGCCCTTCGATAAAAGCCACCATGTCATCTTTCAGAGAGATCAAGTCGTCAGGCTGCATGTTCGCGCCTCCTATTGTCGCAGATGTCCTCCGATTTGCTGCAAGGCTCAATGCGGTTAGCCGGATTCATGAGTTTCCGGTCCGCCGGGCAGGCGGGCGGGTGGGTGAGATGGCCCCGGATCTCGTGCAACTGCAGGGCTGGGTGCGACCCGGGAAAACGCATCAAATATGCTATAGTCCGAGTCAGATCACATGATTTTTTCGCGGGAGTACGTGAGTTATCTGGCGCGCCAAACGGTCAACCAGTTGATCGAAGCCAAGATGATCCGGGCAGGTAAAGTTGGTGTCGTCGCCGAGCGGGTAAATGCCGCCATTCTGGAAGAGCTGTCGCTCGAGGATCGCATCAACGAAGAAGTGCGCGTCATCCTCGATGCCTACCAGGAAGACATGCGCCGCACCGGCGCCAGCTACGCCGAGATGTTCAAGAAGGTCAAGCAGGAGCTGGCAAAGAAATACAAGGCGGTCTTGTGAGACTTTCTCGAGACAAGCTCAACAAGCTGGCGCACGTGGTGGCCGACACGCTTGCCGAGACCGATGAGTGCGAGTTTCTGGATGACCGGAACACCATCCGTCAGGAAGCGCGCAAGGCGCTGGAGAAGGTGTTGACCGAAGAAATGAAGATCGACCAGGCGGCCCGCCAGAAGATCGCCTCGCAGCGCAAGATTATCGTCGAAGGCAGCCAGGAGTGGGACATTCTTTACCGCAAGTATTACAACGATGAGGTAAGGAAATTGGGCTTGTGAGCAAGAGGTCGCGGGGGCTTTCACTGCGGCCTGCTTTGATATACTGAGAGGTCCTGCCTCAATCCACCGTGGCGTCATGGTGTAATTGGTTAACACGCCGCCCTCTCAAGGCGGAGAGTTCGGGTTCGATCCCCGATGACGCTACCAATCGCAAACGCGTATAAATCAGCAGCTAAAGCGCGGCGCTCCAATTCGTGCATGCGCCCCGGGGTCCAGAACCGGGAGAGTCTCTATTGACAAAGCTCATTCCCAATGGGACCATTTTGTCTCTTCCCCGAGTCTGGTGCTGCGAATGAAATTCCGCAAAAACGGAAACCTGGTAACTGAGGCACGTCAGGGCTCAGATCACTTATTTAGACCTCGATAAGAAATCCTGGGCCCCGCCCCCAGGATCTTGCGGAGTGGTTTTGCGCAAAGTTCATCACCTCTCGAGACCCGGGTTTCACCGCGCGCCGCACCCGCGTTCCCCGGCGGCCAGGACATCCGATTGGTCTGTCCTGGGCCTCCTTCATCCAGATTCGCCGGCGGCGCGGTATGTCGATTGGACGTCTCTTGATTTGCCACACCCCGACTCACCCTCGAGCCGGGGAAATCTCCAGGACATCGCAGGAACCGGCATCGATCACTCGGCCGAGGGGGAACTTACGCAGCTTCGGCTAGCCGCCGAAGGCAGCCTCCATAAGAATTCCGACCGCTTTCGCGATGCTCTGCCCGACACAGCTCTGCAGATCATCTATGACCGTCAGATAAGCATCCTGGAAGAGCCGTACACCTTCATGAGGTCATTCCGGGTGGTCGACCCGGCCCAGATGCTGCTGAATGTTCAGCGTCAGATCGATTGGATTCACTGTCATTTGCGAGGCGCGTTCACCCAGAGCTATCAAATTGCAGTCGGGCCCATTCTGGACGAAGTTGATTCCCTCCAGGCCCAATCGCCTTCCGGAGTGAAAGCAGAGCAGCTGATGTAATGTGCAGGCTCTCTCGGAACGCTATTACAACGCGGCCATCGAGAGCATAAGGCAACACGTGGCAGATGCCGGTAAGACCGGCAAACAGCAGGAACTGATTCATCGATGGAGAGCGCGGATGATTGCCTGCAGTGCTACGGTCAGCGTGGAAGCTGCCGCCGAAGCGCAGGCTCCTGCCAAAAAGCCTCCAAAGAAATCGACCGATGCACCGGTAAAAACCTGGATCGCCGTTCAATTGATTGACGACCGTGGAGATCCTGTGCCCAACGCTGTATACAAGGTAACTTTGCCGGACGGCTCAGTCATGACTGGTTCAACCGACGACCAGGGCTCCGTTCGCTTCGACGAAATTGACCCGGGAGATTGTCTGGTTTCTTTTCCTGAAATCCATGCCAAGGAGTGGAAGCCAGCTTGATCATGCAGTCCATCAACCGTAGCCCCGAGACCGTTTGTCGTTGTACCCTCGCTCCACCTGACCGAAAGATGAGCGACGATGGCGACTGAGCACGTCGTACTACAAGGCGAACATCTTTCGAAGATCTCCGCCAAGTACGGATTTCTCGATTACCGGACTACAGGGACCATACGCAGATGCGGACCTCAAGGCGATTCGTTTGACACCCAATGTTCTCCTCCGCGGCGACTTGGCGCACATACCCGATAAATTGCAAAAGCAGGAGTCGCACGCAACCGGTCAACTCCACCGCTTTCAAGTCCCAAGCCAGCGCTTGTTTCTTCATCTTGCGCTGAAGGATTGGGCGAATCAGCCGCTTACCGATACGGATTGCGTGTTGCAACTCGAAGGCAAATCCATTGCTCTGAAAACAGATTCCAACGGCCGCATCAAGATGCCAATCTCCATAATGGAAGCTCGAGGCAACCCTCACCTTTAAAGACCCGATGGTTCCCTTCGACCTCATAGTACCCATTAAAAGCGGCCACCTTGACCCAGTGGACTCTGCGTCGGGGCAGATGGCGCGCTTCAGTAATCTGGGCGGCACTACGCGGCCGTTGGAAGACGTCGACGACACAGTCATGGCGAGCACCGTACAGGAGTTTCGAAATACCAGATCCAGGAGATCGACGCCTGCGACGCAAACCGCTGGCGTACCATGACGGCCAATCCGGAGACATCCGACGACCGCAAACAGACAGGCGAGGCGCGGCTCCGAGTCGTTGTGGCGACTACGGCGGAACGCCGATCTAACCGCATTTTCAGCTTCCAAGAACCTGACGTCTTCTGCTCATCCTGACTTCAAGAAAGGAGATATATTCGACATCGTGAAGGGAAACAGTCGGGGCGGCAATCCGGACATCACGTTGGTCTCCGGATTACGACGTCGATCTTGCTCAGCCGACAACTGGGAACGGACGCCCGGATCCATGGCAACTACTGTAAGGAACAAAAGGAAAAAGGAATTTCGGCGAAACCTGGCTCACGAGGTTGGTCACGTGCTTGGTCGCGTCGCGTGCCTCTGGAGTGATCGCAGAGCCGGGGAATGCCGATGATGCGCCGACGAAGGATCAACGACCAGATCGAGGACGCACGCCTTCGACGCTCACCGTTGGCGTTCCTGATGGCGGAGCAAGATCCCAGTGTCGGTGAGACGTTTTCCAGTCGGTTCCGGAGGACGATCGCAAGTCGCTGGTCTTGAGGCGCTGGCCGCAGTGGTTCCCATGTCTCCGCAGACCGCAGCAGCCTTTGAGCGGGCCAATGACGAAGGATACTTCGCATTTGACGCTCTTCTCCTGGCGCGACACAGCAGCCCCTCGGCGCCGAGCCCGCGTGCTCTCGCGCTGTTCGAGACCATGATGCTCGACAGGGATACGGAGCTCGGGAACAGAGTCCAGTGCCTCCACGTTTCCGGTCTGCCCTACCGCACCGAGTTGCCAGTCCTGCAGGCCGCAGAACGGATTCTTGCCCGGGCGTCGGAGCGAGGTCTCGTTACCGCAACCGTCGAATCGCTCTTCGATTTTCGGCAATCCTGGTTTGGCATTGAGTCTGGAATTTCCGGGCCTCCGGCCTGGCGAACTGCATCTACGGATAGCCTGCGATTTGCAGCGGCCTGGCCGCCAAGGTGCGACAGCGACGCGACCTGACCGCGTCGTTTGCGCGATAAGGCGGAGCGTGAGCGCGGGACTATCGTCAGTCTTCTGAATGGCCGGTGAAACGAAGGTCTCTGCTCTTCCTGCCGGTGATTCCTCGCATCCTACTTTCTGGCACCATGAGGGAGTTTGCTATGGCAGCGAATTACGAAAAAACCAGCAAGGTACCCATGATCGATGACACTACAGATGAAACCGGGCCCCGGGACGTCAAGATCGACCGCAATGCACCTGCCGGGAGCGAAAATTCCCTCGGAGCGCAAAGCGTTCGCGATGGCCGTCCCGCGACAGACGACAGCGTGGTCGAAGCCATGGACGAGGAAGATCCAGGCGTTTCTCCCCTAGACCCAGGGAAAAAAGATCCAGGGAAAAAGGGGCGGTAGCCCGGAGCTCACTCTGAGGGCATGGACTCCTTCAACGACTGCGCTACGTCGTCGATAGAAGTCTTCTGGCTCAGCTGCGTTATGTCCGCGTCCTCTGCAACCTCGGAGAGGCCGACCCGGGCCGCCAGCTGCCGCTCAATCTGCAAAACCGCAGTGATTTCCTTTTCGGCCAACAGCAACACCTGGAGGATCAGGTGATCGCGCTCGTCAGAACGGCGGCTTAGACGGCTCTGCCGCATCACAATGAAGCTGGCAAGGAAGATGGCCTCAATTGCGACCAGTGTGTCAAGGAGAGGAAAAGGCACAGGATCGAAGCGGGGAATTCCGCCGAGGCCGAAAGTATTGATCAGGATCCAGGTTCCGAACCACACCGCGTGGATCCCGATGAAGACCAAGCTGCCGACAAACGCGCCAAAAAAGTCGCCCACTCGCTCCGCCGCAGTGCGCCGCGCCACAAACTCTGCTTCGTGCTTTAGGATCACATCAATGTGTTCTTGCAGGTGGCTTGAATCTGTCCGCATATCCGGTGTAAATTTTCCCGGCACTCCCTTCTCGCGAGCCGGCCGGCTGTTCAGGTCCTGAACCGGCTGCCCCGCTGCGCTCAGATAAGAGCTTTCATTGAGTGAATCTCTAATGAAGATTGGATGCGAATACCGCAAAGGGCGTCCAGGGACGTTGTAGAGATGTCGTGAACGGCGTACTCTATCCGCAACTCGAAGGCGGCGGTTGAATCGTAACCGGCGCACGGCACCTCCGGACCCACAACGATAAAGGAGCAACTATGGGCTTACTCGATGCTTTGACGTCTATTGCCGGCGGCGCTTCGCCCGAACACCATGGCATGGCCGATGCGCTCAGCCAGGTGATGCAGGAGCACCCAGGCGGAATGGACGGTATCCTCAACCAGCTAAAACAAAACGGCCTCGGCGAACAGGTTCAGTCCTGGGTCAGCCCCGGAGAAAATAAACCGGTCAGCCCGGACCAGGTCCAGCAGGGTTTCGGCCAATCGATGCTGGAAAATATCGCTCAGCGAGCCGGTATCTCTCCGGCCATGGCCAGCGGAGTGCTCGCCGTGGTTCTTCCCCTGGTGGTCTCGCACTTGTCCGGCAACAGTGGACAGCCCACTCAACAGGGCGGCTTGGCTGGCTTGGCGGGCAAGATCTTCGGAGCATAGTGAGAAATCCCCATCCTTGAATCCGTCAATAAGGTTCAGGGATGGGTGCCCGCCTTGCAGAAGAGCAAAGGTGGCTCTCCGGGGTGGTTCGAAACCCTAAGGTTCGTCACCGTTACGGTTTTTTTGAAGGCAGGGATGGACGATCTGTCTTCGGCGCGGGAACATTCGGCGGACTTGGCATCCCGTAGAAATCGATATACCCGCTCGGCCGAATGTCAGAGTTGCGGAATAAGTCCCCGGGTTTCTGGGCAAAGGCCGCAATGGATACCAGGACAAGAATCACCACGGCGGTTACTGAAATAGAACTCATCACACGAGCCCTCCTTGAGCGTTCGTCGGAGACGGGGTCTGCTTCGCGCTTAGAACCATCGTTGCCTGCATGGTTCTGTCAGGAGTAGTGCGCTCCAGGTCCATTCCGTTACAGCCAGGACATGCGCAAGGTCTTTCGCGTCAATCGGGGACAGGCCGGCAGGACACTGCGCTGGATTGCTGGTCTTATGGGATCCAGGCGCCCGGCGAACAGTCCACACCGGTGGTCATCCAAACCGCGTTACCCCGGGCTGCAACTTTTCAAGAGGCCTATTCCCCAAAGGATGTAGGCGGGTTACATTCCTATTAGCAAAGTTACCAACCCTGCAGTTATGGAGCGTTCGCTATGCCTTTGGTTGCCATGAGAATACTTGAAAAATCAGCCGCTACCGGCTTGCGCGTATTGCTGGCGGGCGCGATGTTGTCGATTTCGCCCGTGGCCGCACTTGCCGCCAACACCAACTTCCATCCTGGCTTTGCCGGGATTTATGTCACCCGTGCGCCGAAAACAGCCCCGACCATGAGCGTAAGCCTGGGCGCGGATGGATCAGCCACGGTTACGCAGGATCCAGGTCAGGGATCCACCACCTTGTTCGGTCGTTGGCAGGATGACGGACGTCAGATCAAGGTCACCTTCGATGCGTCGGAAGGCGAGCCGGTGCCGGCACCCATGGTTTTCGAGCCCGTACACGGTAAACTGCAGGCCATCTCCTGGGACCACCAGGCCTGGGGCGCCGCGCAGCCACCGGCTATGACCAAGGGATACAAGGTCAAGTATCTGTTCTGGTCGACAACCATGCGGTAAAGATGGGCTGAAGGAAATCGATGTTCTCATTTGTCCCAACCCCGTGTCCCAACCAGGACGTGCGCGGGCGGGGCAAATGAGAAACATCGGCTTATCTTCGGCTTGAATTTTTATCCCCGGCAGAAGCTACTGTAATGCGTCCCACAGATGGGCTTTTATCTCATCGGATGATCCTGAGTCGGCTCTTAGCCGGTAAGCCGTGTTTTTCAAGCTACATCGCGCCGAGTCCCGTTAGGGACGACCGATATTAGCCCAGGATGGAGTGCGCAGCACGGAATCCTGGGTAGCTATAGCAAAATGATCTAGCCCCGTAGGGGCGGCACACATCCTTGAGGGACGTCAGTCCCGATCGCAGCCGATACGGCAGCTGACATAATCGCCTTTATTACTGACGCACTTCACTATCTGCCACGCACTGTTGCAGATATATTTCTTCGCTAGAGCGTATTTTGCTTTTCCAGAATCGACCGGAACCGCCTCCACTCGTCCCCGACTGCACGCCTGCTTCATGACGCCCTTCAGCAGCGGGGGTAACTGCATTTCCGAGTTTATTCTCAAACAATCTCATCGTTCGTTAAAGCATTGACGAATACCCGCCGATAGTCCCAATAAGAGACACAAAGTGGACGATATTAGGGTACTTCTCGTCGATGATGATGAAATTGTGCGCATGGCTTTGACTGCGGCGCTGGAGCAGTCTGGCTTTGCAGTGACGTCCGCGGCCGGTGTACCGGAGGCGCTGAAACTCATCAGCGGTCTGGAGTCATACGACGTGCTGCTGAGCGATCTGCACATGCCGGGAGCCGGGGACGGGCTCACGGTGGTAAGCGCCATGCGGCACGCCAATCCCAAGGCAGTGACTTTGCTATTGAGCGCTTTTCCTGAGATGACCGCTGCGGTCGCGGCTATCCTGCAGCAGGCCGATGAGATCCTGGTGAAGCCGATCGACCTGGCGTCGCTCATCGAGATCATCAGAGAGAGGGTGACCGGGGGTCCCCAGGGAAAGAGGCCGGCAGAGACGGTCGCCTCGATCCTGGAACTAGCCACGGAAAGCACGATTCTCGAGTGGTTCGGGCGCATTGAAACGGACCCAACCTTGATGTCGGTTCCGATGAGCTGCGAACAGCGCTGCCGCCATTTGCCACTGCTCTTTCAAGAATTGATCGCCCGCCTTCGCGACGGCCAGCCTATTGGCGCAAAGGAGCCGACTCCCTCAAGCGCGCCCGAGCACGGGGCGGACCGCTTCCGGCAGGGTTATAGCGCTGCAATGTTGGTCGAAGAATCGCGCCTGCTGCAGATGAGCATCTTTCACACCTTGCAGAAAAACCTGGGCATCCTTGACTACAGCGTGTTGCTGGTAGGGGTGATGACCATAGCCGACGAGATCGATTCTCAACTGAGTCAGGCGATCGCGCGGTACACGCTGGAAGCTCTGCAGGCGCCGCTTATGCCCATCCAGCCGAGTGGGGCTTATGTCAGCTGAAGACAATGCCGGCTTTCAGTTCCTGGCCGAGAACAGCACGGATGTTATTTGCCGTGCCGGCTCCGACGCGGTGCTGCATTATGTTTCTCCCTCGTGCTTCCGCGTGCTGGGCTGGAAGCCGGAGGAGATGACCGGCAAGAAGCCCGAAGAGTTCATCCTTTCCGAAGATGCTTCCTTTATTCCAGACCGGCTGATTTCGGGTCCTGAGGATTCCCCCCTCACCGTGCGCATGCGCAAGAAAGATGAAACGATAGCCTGGATTGAGGTCAAACATCGCGTGATGTGCGGCTCCGCCACCGGCGAGTCCAGGGAAACGATCATCGTGATGCGGGACATCACAGAGCGTAAGACTTTGGAGGAGCAGCTGTCGCTATTGGAGCGCACGGACTCGCGTACGGGGCTCGCCACCCATCGCGGTTTTGATGAGGCGCTGGAGCGGGAGTGGAACCGCACCCAGCGCGAGGGCTCGCAAATTTCGTTGCTGCTGCTGGACTTTGACCACTTTCGCCGGTTCCACGATTGGCGGCAACATCGGGAAGATGATGCATGTCTGGCCAAAGCTGCTGCCGCGGTGATAGGCGCTTTACGCATCACGGATTTCGCCGCACGTTACGGCGCAGAAGACATTGCAATCATTCTTCCCTCCACCGACTCAGGTGGAGCAGCCAGAGTTGCCGCCAAGGTGCAGTCTGCCACCCAGCTTCTCCGTTCTGGTTTCGACGAGAATAAGAAAGGCGACGGCCGGCTTACCGTGAGCATAGGGGTCGCCACAGTCGCAGCCCGTCCCGGCGCCACCGCGAGGATGCCGGAGCTCCTGCGTCTCGGAGCCGATAACGCGCTCGAGAAAGCGAAGGCAAACAGAATCGCCAGGAGAGAGGCCGCAGCCGCTGTTGCCGGAAATTGGAGCGCTACGGGTAAACCTTGATCCAGTGATTGCGCATCTTTGGCCGGATGACCTGACCGGCGGTTTCAGAAACGATCGCGTTGGTTGATTGAACCGGCATGTGGCAGTCGATGCAATTCTCCGCAATCTTGTGTCCCATATTTTTTGACATACCACAGCTTTCTACTTGGTGGCAGCTGAGGCAGCGATCGGAGTACGCCGCCGCGGCGCGCTCCGCCTGGTGGACGTCATGGCAGGTCGAGCAGCTCATGTTCGGAGATGATACGTAACAACGGCTTTTCTGCAGCAGGCCTACCTGGTTTCCATGCACGTTGGGACGCGCCGCTAAGTCGCCTTCGTTAGGGTGCAGATAGCTGTCCAGCGATTTTCCCGGGACGTAGGAGAATGCCGGGACCAACTCTTCACTGCGACTACCGTTGTGGCACAGCGCGCACAGATCAACCTGGCGGTCTCGCGAAAATTTGGCGGGGTTAAGGATCGCTTCTGGAGACGAATTGACCGGGCCAGCGTCCTGGGTTGCCTGGTGCAGCGCAATGTGGGCCTGCCCCGGACCGTGGCAGCGCTCGCAGGCGATCCCTGTCACCAGGGTCGCCGGATCGTATCGATTGCTGAGCGGGTCCTGGGAGCGGGCTTGTAAAAACGTGGCGTGGCATTCCATACACCGCGGAATCACGGCCCGGGAAAAAGTCATGGTGCCATCCTTAAAGCCCGGGCTGTTGATCCAGCGGTTGCCGTCCGACCAGTAGCTTACGGGTAGCTCATACAACTGCTCCCCATGCCAGTAGAGATAGCTCTGGCCGCGCACGCCCGATCCGATCACGACGTCCATTCGTTCGCTTCTCGTCTTGAGCTGGCCCGGCCAGCCGGCTACCGGCTGTTTGATAGAAGCCGCTCGGTTTTGCCTCCATCTTGAAGTACAGGCCCGGGTCGTCGGTCGCGGTCGCCGGATCGGCGATCATCAGCACATTCGATCCCTCATGGAACGAGCCAAGAATGGAATCCTTCCTGGCCGGCTGGGATGTCAGATGATGCGCGGTATGTACGTAGGATGTGCCCTGGTCGCGATGACAGGACAGGCAGGCAGCATCTCCCACAAATTTTTCGTGCGGAGATTCGGGCGTCGCCTGGTTCGTGGCCGGGGTCCCGGTTTGCGTCGAGGCCTGGAGTGCCACCCCAACAAGAACCAAAAGTCCCGCGAGCAATGTCATGCGCAGCGCTACGCTAGCTGGGCCCATGACAAGCTATCCCTTTCTCCAACCTGCTCAGTCCTCCGCGGGCACCCAGGCTCTCTTTCGTGAGCTCTCGAGCACCGCATCGAGAACCCTCATCTGGCGAATCCCGTCCTCAAAAGTGGGATATTCGACAGGCGCGTTCTTATCCGCGACTCTCTTGTAGAAGCGACGAAAGACCTGTTTGAAGGTGTCATCGTAACCTTCACTGTGACCGCCCGGCAGATCAGCCCAACTTGCAGCCCCATTGGTCAACAGCGAAGGATCTTTGACCACGATCTGATTGGGAGAATTGCGGTGGCCGATCCACAGCTCGTCGGGGCTTTCGGTATTCCAGGCTACCGATGCCTTGGTGCCAAAGATTTCGATGAAGAGGCGGTTCTTGCGGCCGACCGACACCTGGCTCACCGTGAGCGAGCCCTTGGTCTTCTCCCCCATAGCAAAGATCATCGCGCCGAAGTCTTCGGTCTTGATGGCAACCTCGTCGTACTCGCTTGGCTGAAGGGTCTTGCCGGTGAAGGTTTCGACTGAGCCCTTCGGCTTCTTGCGGGTGTCGAGGAAGGTGGTGAGATCGGCGCAGAGGGAAGTGATGCGCCGGCCGGTGATGTGCTCAGCCAGGTCGCACCAGTGGGTCCCGATATCGGCAAAGGTGCGGGAGGGCCCTGATTCAATGCGCCAGTTCCAGTCAGTGTCGTAGAGCAGCCAATCCTGCGAGTAGGTGCCCTGAACTACTTGTATGTCGCCCAGTTCGCCCGCTTCGCGCATACGACGCATATTCTGCGCCTGAGGATAAGCGCGCACGTTGTACAGGGTGCAGTGCGCGAGGCCTTTTTCCTTTGCCAGGGCGAGCATCGCGTTTGCTTCGGCGATGGTGGACGCGAGGGGCTTCTCGCACAGTACATGCTTACCCGCTTGCATTGCGGCTTGCGCCATGGGGAAGTGGAGTTCGTTGGGAGTACAGATATGGACGGCGTCGAGCTCCGGATCAGCGAGCAAATCCTGGTAGTTGCCGGTGGCGCGCTCGATGCTCAGAGTGTCGGCGAACTTACGTGCTGCCGCCGCAGTGCGTCCAGCAACACCAACGACTTCCACATTGCCCAGACGGCGCAGGGCTTCCGTGTGTACCCGCCCCATGAAACCAATTCCAAAGATGGCAGCCTTCAGCTTTTTCATAATTTATGAGGGCCGGGCGAGGGCCTCGCGGCGGGTTCGCACCATGGCGTCTTTCCCCATGAATTCATGGGGAACGTAATGAACCACCGGCGCGGATCGTCCCCGTACGATGGGCAAGGCGAAGCTCAGCAAGTCCGTGCCGTAACGTTCCGCATGAAAGAAGACTGTCCCGATACACGGACTGTCCGGGTTAGCAACAACGTCCATGATCTCCATGCTGCCCCCGTGGCCCACGATTGCGATTTCTGTACCGTGCCCCGCCTGCTTTGCAGCTTCTACCGCCCCGATCGCACTTTCATCATTAATGCCGACTACCAGAACCTTTTTCCTCGATCGTGACTTGAAAGCGCCGGCCGCCGCAGCCTGGGAGGTGGCTTTGTCGCCTCCACCATCAAGATGGACGATAGCTTTCTCCGGCAGTGGTCCGAGCCGCTCTTGAACGCCTTGCAAGGCGCCCACCAGCCTGCTCTGGATGGTTCTGCCGGCCCGCGGTGACTCCAGAAGCAGGAGCGTGTCCACGTGAGAGTTCCAGTGCCTGGTCGCGTAGTCCGCCAGCGCCACGCCGGCAGAAAAGCCCGCGCGGTAATTGTTGACGCCAAAATAGACCGTTCCGTGATGCGGATTCACGAGCGAGATGAGCGGGATCTCGGAGCGCGACAGGATGTCGGATATGACCGGCGCGACGTGCTCGAATAGTTGAAATTCAATCGCCAGATCGACCTTGCTGTCCGCCATCTCTTCCGCGTTGCGAATGGCAGTCTCTGCGTTGCGATCGTTATCCCAGACCACCAGGTCAATCCCGGCCGCGGCCGTGGCCTTCTCCAGGCTGCGTTGGATCTCAACCGCTATACAAATATGTTTGCTAAGGTTGGCAAAGCCAAACCGAAGCCTCCTGCGCAACCGGTTAAGACGGTACTGGCGTCCGGACTGGGTGAGGTAATCCCTCAATACCAACGTGTGCAGAATCCGGTAGGCAGTGGTATGCGGAATTCCGGTTCTCTTGACCACTTCTTCGAGGGTCAACGATTCGTTAGCAGAGCCGAAGCAGTCGAGCAGCTCGATGGTTTTTGCAATGATCGGAACCCAGTATTTATCGACCTTGCGAGAAATTTCCTGTCTCTCTGGTTTGGTTTTCATGGTTCATCCCTGCAGTACATCGGCGGCAATATTAGCACCAAATTCGTCTATCTTGAAAAGAGTTCTATTGGGAACTCCGCTTAAATCCGCGGCTCAAAACTTCTGTATGCTGCTCGTGACCACGGGCAGAGTCGCGCTGCTGGTGGACAAGTTTGGATCGGTCGTCGACGACAGGCGCTCGCCGGCATACGGGCTGTTTCCTGCGCCGAAGGCGGGCGGCAAAATCAGGCCTTCATAAAAACGTGCCACCGCCGTTACGCTTTCCTCACCCGTACTTCCGGCAAGGGCTGCATTCGAGAGGCTGTCCGATGCATGGACGGGAGCGTCTGCTCCGGCAGGAACCTGCCACGCCTGCCAGTACTCCACAGACGACGGAGTGATGGGCGAACCGTCCGCCCTGGTTCCCAGGATGGTGCGTGTTACCCGTTCCACGATATAGCCGCCGCGGGGCGAAGCATGAGCCAGCTGCCACTTGCCTTCGCTGCCTGGATTGATTGCATAGCGCAGCCACTGGCCGTCGATGTCCACGCCGGCGACCGCAATGGTTATTGGTATCAGACTTCCCGATGCGGAAACCCGGTCGTTGTCAGCCGCAAAGGAAGCGGTGCTGCCCTCGAGCGGACCGGAAGTGAAACTCGCGCGCCAGTCCCCATTCTTCGGCCAATAGCCGCCTTTGCCGGGGACGATCCGAGCGGAGACTCGATTACCGCCCGCCTGGGCGACGTAAACGAACTGTTCGCTCTTGCTGTTTGCCGAAGTCTTCATCACTACCTGCGACTTGATGGATGATCCGAACTCCCACACCGAGCGGCCGATCTGGAGCGTCGCGCTGGTTCCGGGAGAGGATAGCCCGGTGTTTTCTATCTCCGATTGACGAATCAGCCCGTTGCTAAGTTCCGAAATAGTTTGCTTTCCCTTTTCCTCGTCAAAGGTATAAGTCAGCGAAAACGGTTCGCCTGGAGGAATGAGCGTGTATGACCGGTGTTCGAAGATGGGTCCCTCGCCAACCCGGATCTCACCCGTGGTTCCGGTGATCGTCACCGTGATGGTTGCGGCTCCCGCCGCTGCCGAAAACATTGCCGCTGTAAGGATCAGGGCCTGCTAACTTCACAAACGCTCCTGCTTACCCGGCTCCGATAAAACCCGGGTACAGCGTCATCCCGCCGTCGATGTAAATGGTTGTGCCGTGCACATAATCTGACTGGTCAGATGCCAGCCACACTGCCGCACGGGCCACGTCCTCGGGTTCGCCGATCCTTTTCGCGGGTATCAACTTGAGCAGGGTGGACTCGAAAATTTCCGGTGACGTCAGCTTCTCCACATTCATCGGGGTCCGGATGGCGCCTGGCGAAAGGGCATTTACCCGGATGCGCAGGTGGGCCACTTCCTGTGCCAGGCTTTTCATGAAGAGCATGAGGCCGCCTTTCGCCGCGGCGTAGTTGGCATGGCCCTCCCAGGGGATAATGTCATGCACCGAGCTCATGAATATGAGTTTGCCGCACGCGTAGGACACAGAGCGATCGATGCCCTGACGCTTGAACGCTCGTATGGCCTCGCGGGCACAGAGAAACATACCGGTCAGGTTTACGTCGATCACACCCTGCCACTGCTCCAGGGTCATCTCATCTACTTTTGCGTTAAGTTGGATAGCTCCGTTGGGAACGCAAATGTCCAGCCTGCCGAAGGTCTTGAACATGCAATCGAACATCGCTTTGACATCGCTCTCGCGCGACTGGTTGGCCTTGAATGCCACAGCCTTTCTTCCCAGAGCCTGGATCGCTTTTACCGTATCGAGAGCGCCTGCCTCATCTGAGCTATAGTTCACCAACACGTCCGCGCCCGCTTGCGCAAAGCCGATCGCCATGGCTTGGCCCAGCCCCTTGCTCGCTCCAGTGACTAAAGCTTTTTGCCCCGTCAACACGTGGTGTATCGGGGTTGGCGGCATTTCATTCGGGGGAGTGTAGCGGTTTTCGGAGCTCACGGAGGATCCTCTCGAGGCGAGGAAGTGTTTGGGATATCGTCAAACAAAACTGCGCCAACGGGTCAACGATTGAGCAGCGATCGGCTCTTGCGCCTTCAGATAATTTTGAAATTGTTTGAAGTGAGGCGTATTGATATGGTGGTCGACCGCGGCCTGGTTTACGAACTTCTCATAGAACATGAACTTCGATGGATCCTCAGGATCAAAGTGAAGTTCGTACACGAGACAGCCCGGCTCCTGGTGCGTGGGAGCAACAAGCGCATGCAACTGGGCTCCGAGTTCTTCTTCATGACCCGGGGCTGCCTGGAAATGAACGTTGAGGATGATCGGGGTATCCGCCATGCTTTCCGTAATGAACTATAGGTGAGTTAACCGCGCACTAAGTTCATATATTTCCGCTTCCGAAGGTGTCAAGGTCTTTTTATAGAGACAGTTCCGTATTGAACTGTAGTGAGAGGACCGCCAATTTTGTTTCCAACCGCAGGTCCCTCCCCTTGTCATCCCGACCGGAGTTGTCATGGGCCCGCGTCCCGCCGAAGGTGATGAAAAACGTCTCGGTCCGGCAACCTGTCCCGGCGGGCTTCGGAACTCCCAATACATCTTCGGTAAGAATCGAAGGGTGCCCCAGGTCTCGCATTTGAGACCTGGGATCCTCCTAGTGGAGGCTAATCTTGTCCCTTGTTGTAACCCCAGGTAAGCAACATCCCCTCCCTTGTCATTGGGAACGAAGCCGAGCGGTTCTACGGACCTCTCCTGGAAATGTTTTCGATTAATTTTGGACAGGAATGCCGAAGCGAAGCTCCTGCGTCTTGATAGCATCCTCTCGTTGTGTCCTTGTCAGCAGACTAGCTTGTTTGGCCATCGCTTGCGCTTTTGCGGTGTCTCCCAATCTCTGATAAGTCCGGCTCAGCTGGTAATAGGTTGCTGCGTTGCGTGGATCAAGCTTAAGCACCTGCTCAAATTCATCCCGCGCGCCTTTCCATTGTTGCAACTTCATATAAAGGAGTCCCAGCTGGTAGTGCGGTTCGACTACCGCCGGTCCCAGTTCCTCAGCACTTTTCAGCGCTTCGAGTGCCTGCTTCTGCTGGCCCAGCTGCAGGGAAACCAGGCCAAAAACGTATTCGAGCGCAAAATCACGCGGGACGACACTGCGCGCTTCGGTCAATATCTTGAGCGCCTCCTGATCGTTTCCCTCCTTCATGTATGTCTGAGCCAAAGCTACATGCCCTAACGCGAGCATCGGATGTTCCGCAATTGCTTTGCGGTAAGACTCACGGGCCCTCTCCCGGTTCCCCTGCATCATGGCGATGGCGCCCAATCGGATAGTCAACGGGTAGTCATCCGGAACAACGGGTATACCGCGCTCGATGATGTTGGTTGCTTCGCTATATCGATCCAGATCGATCAGCAGCCGGGTACAGTCAAGATAACGGTCAGGATTGATCGGATCGGCTGCAATCGCTTTCTGGTAAGCGTCAATCGCCGGTTGGGTTTCGCCCGCCGATTCATACGCAGCGGCGATCTGCGTCAGCAGATTGGCATCCGTGGCATGCTCGGCAATGATTGCGTCCAGCAAGGGAGCAGCCTGCCTGGGCTGCTTGGCCCTCAGCAGAGCTATGGCGAGGTTGTATTTGTTCTGCCATGAGCCTGGTTGCATATCCACGATGCGCTGGAACCGCGGTACCGATTCGGCATACATTTGCTTTTGCGTGAGTAGTTCCGCAATCTCGTATTCCTGCTCCACGGAGAGAGTGGAATTCCGTTCGAGAAGCTGGATAAGTCTTAGCGCTTCCTCATTGGCATTCGATCGGAGGCAAGCCTTGATCGCCATCAATGCCGCGATCTGGTCACTGGCAAGCAGCGACTCCGCCTGCTTGATATGAAGCATCGCTTCCTGATCCCGCGAAGTATCGAGGTAGAGGATAGCGGAGTAGTAGTGGACGAACGGGTCGGCACTGTTCAGGGCAAGCGCTGCCTTCAGATGTTTTTCCGCAAGCTCGTACTGGCCCTTCCCCAGGTAATTAAATGCCAGGTTCTTATGCGGATCCGCGAGCCTGGGGTTGAGGCGGATGGCGGTTTCGTAGTCCTTATTCGCCGCGTCGGCGCGGCCGAGTTTGGTTTCGGTGATGCCGATAAAGTTCTCGAGCGAGGCATCTGCAGGCCGCGAGCGCCTTGCCGCTTCGAACTGTTCGAGGGCCGCCTCGTATTTTCCCTGCTGAAAGAGGGCTACGCCGCTTTGCAACGAATCACCCTGTCCAACTGCAACCGAGGACAGTAGAAGCGGCGCCAGCGCCAGTATGCGTAGATTCATTGCTCCACAGATTTTAGCGTTGTCATTTGGTTTTCGTCGTGAGCCAGGCCTTCGAGCTTGAGCTTGCGGGAGATTTCGAACTGCGCGTTGGCCGCGTCTTTCTGGCCCAGCGAGCGATACACCAGCCCGAGCTGATAATGGGCCAAGCCCTGGGGATCGTGGCGAACCGCCTGCTGGAGCGCCTTTTCGGCCTTCGCGTAGTCTTTCTGCATGTAATACGCCTTGCCCAGTTGCCGGTAGCTGATCCATTGATCGGGTTCCAGTTTTACCGCCTTTTCAAGGTAGGGGATAGCGTTGGCTGCGTCCAATCGATCCAGGAGAATTGTGCCTATCTCGGCATTTGCTTCTGCGTGGTCCGGGTTCAAGCGCAGCTCGGCTGCCAGCTCTTCTCGTGCAGGGTCTTGCTGGCTCATCTTCAAGAGCAGATGACCAATTGAGAAATGCACTCCCGGCAAGTCTGGCACCATGCCTTCGACCACTCTGTATTCAGCCAGGGCTTTATCGTCCTGCTCTGCATTCTGGTAGGTCTCGGCCAGGAGCTGATGTGCCGGATAGGAATCCGGAGCCACCGCGAGTAGATGCTCGAGGGTCGAGAGAGAAAGGTTCCGATAAGTCCGGGCCAATAAATAATCCGCCTGCAAGTCATTCGGATGCAGCTTGAGCCAGCTATTCATATCGGCTGCGGCGGCTTCGAAATCCTGGCGATCGAAACTGTCAAAGCCACGCTCGCGGGCGTTCGATGCGCTGGGATGAGCCGTGTTGCTGGTGAAGTCTTTCCAGGCAGAAAGAGATGCGTCGTCAGCGCCGAGGCGAGCATTGGTAAATGCCAGGGCGAGATCTCGAGAAGCACTCGGCGAAGCCGCTTGCAGTGCGGGAAGGCAGGA
This sequence comes from uncultured Acidobacteriaceae bacterium, assembly GCA_963850235.1. Classification (GTDB taxonomy): domain Bacteria; phylum Acidobacteriota; class Terriglobia; order Terriglobales; family Acidobacteriaceae; genus PALSA-350. The sequence continues at coordinate 155,860 of CAWKKM010000016.1, forward strand.
GCGAAGCTGCTCCTGCGCGTGTGGAGATAAATCCTCAGCGCCAATCGGATAGGGACGAGGCAAGCCCAAGAGCATTTGCAGCCTGGTACGGTCCAGCGTGAATGGCTTTGCCGAATAGAGCCAATGCATCGTCAGGATTGTTTTGGAGCAGGGCTATCTCACCCAGCCTTGCCATCGCAGCGGCAGAACCTGGATTCGCTTCCAGTTCGTGGTGATACTCCTGGGTTGCAATGTCCAGCTTCTCCCGGCGCACGGCAATGTCACCCAATCCGTAATGGGCTCCGTGCCAGTGAGGGTCTTGTTCGATCGCGCGATAATAGTGGGCCGCCGCATTCTCCCAGGAGCGCTCGTCTTTGTAGATGTCTCCGTAGACTTGATGCGCGAGCGGTTGCCCCCTGGCGGAAGTGAGAACACGCTGGATGCCCAGATCAGCAGCCTTGCGATAGGCCTCTCCCAGATCCAGCAGCAGCGCTGGATCAGAAGGAAAAAGCAGACTGGTCTTGCGCGCCTGCTCGATCGCCGGCTGGATTCGTCCGTCATCCCACAGCGCCCTGGCAAGCCAGGTATGTGCCTGCTTATTAGCCGGTTCCAGTCGCACGGCTTCCACGAGTTGTGGGACGGCGAGAGCCGCCTGTCTCTGACGTTCGTAGTCGATACCCAGGTAGAGGCTAACGCCGGGCAATCCGCGCTTCAACTTCTCGGCCTTGGCCAGGGTGCGCGCGGACTCTGCAAATTTTCCCTGTGCGTTGTACACCAGCCCGAGGCTTGCGTAGGCTTCGGCAACCTCCGGATGAAGACGGATGACTGCCAGGTACTCGGTTGCCGCGAGATCGAGATTGCCCGCATCCTGTGCCCGGTGAGCGGCCGCGTAGTGTTGTGCCGCTTCCGCGTCGGCATCTTGAGCCCGGACTGGGGTCCCGTCAAGCAGGGAAGAGAAGGCCCAAAGCGCGGTGTAGCCGATGACCCAAAAACGATGGCTGCTGCAACTCAGCATGGACCTGCCTGCCGACGACGGTCGAAAAGAATAAGGGGGGAACGCTCAGCGCGCTCCCCCTTTGGTGTTGCCAACCTATATATCATACTGCGCGATGAGGAAGGCCACGGGCTGCCGCCTTCCTCACCTGGTTTACATCAGAACGTTATTCGGAAATTAGCCTGTAACGTTCGAGCCGACGAGACAATGCCCGACTGGTTGTTGTTGGTTTCCGCGTTGGGGCCAGTACCGCATTGGAATTGCCCGAACGCTGGATCGCCTACGTGGTAATCCATACAACCAAAACTGTGGCGATTGAAGATGTTGAAGGCGTCGAATCGAAAGAGGAAGTTGACCCGTTCCGTAAAGAGCGGAATTCGCTTGGAAGCTTGCAGATCTTCTTCCTTGTGGGTGAAGTTGCGTACATTCCCCAGCGTCTTCGGAGCGTTTCCAAAGGTGTAGTTCGGCGCCTGGGTGAAAGCGGCAGGGTTGATCTTTCTGTCCGTTCCAAATTTGTACGATCCGAGTTTGCCAAAGAAAGCGCTCGGATTTGTGCCAGGTACCACGTTAGGCCGTGCGTTACCTCCCGTAGCCTGGCCTGCAAAGGTACCTGCGGTCCAGTTGTTTTCCTGCACGAAGAGAGGGAAGCCGGTGGCGTAGGAATCCACACCGCCTAACGTCCAGCCGCCGATCGCTGCATCGGTTAGCTTGTTGACGTTGCCTCCCCACTTCTTACCTTTTCCGAAAGGAAGCTCATAGGTATAAGCGATTTTGAATTGCTGCGGTTGATCGAATTCGCTATAAGTCTTCTCCTTCTTGGGATCATAAGGATCGAACATACCGCCGACACCGCCATTCCAGGCTTCCTGCGGGGCATAGTCTGAATCGGCGTCGGTAAGATTCTTCGCCCAGGTGTAATTGCTCAACACAGTCAATCCGGAGCCGTAGCGCTTGGTTACCTGTATCTGCAGAGCTTCGTAGGAGAAGTTGCCCCACGGATTAGCACTGAATGACGTGTCCAGGTCTTCGGTCTGGTACTGAGGGAACGGCCGCAGAGCCTGAGCAACCGAAGCCGCAGGGCCAAAGTCGTTGAGGAAGTTGGTGTACGGGATTTTAACCTGCGGCAGTCCCGCGCAGGCCGGGCTGCTCGCTTGTGCGGTTACCGGAACGGCCAGGCAGTTGCCGTATACCAGGGCTGACGCAGGAGCTACGTTCGGATCCTTAAGCAGCGCCTGCAGGTGCGTTCCGTGGTTGCCGACGTAAGCCATATCGAGCAGCCACTGGCCAGGCAATTCGCGCTGGATGTCGAACGTCCAGTTCTGCACCTGGCCTGGCCGGGCAGACCTGCTGGGTAGCATGACCGGGCCACCGCTCGCCGCGCCACCGCCGCCACCGTTACCGTTCAGGGCGGTTGGGGTGATGGTCGGCGGTATCGAGCCGGGATAACTTTTTACCGTGCTGGGTATGACCGCGGGCGTCTGTTGGTTGACCGGGGTAGGCCATTTATAGCCGACTGCGAAGAAACCCAGACTGTCCGTGTTGGCAAAGTTGGATATCTTCAGCGGGGTATAGTACACGCCGAAAGCAGCCCGAACGACCGTTAGGGGGTCGAGTTGGTATGCCAAGCCGACGCGCGGCCCCCATGATCCCCAATACTGGTTCATGGGAGAGCATCTCCCGTCTCTGCCCGGGCCTGTTCCTTGAAATTCGTAGGCGCCAGGCAAGCCGTCCGCTCCTGGATTCGCGAGGGTTGGATTGACCTGAGAGGTCCTGCACTTTTCCTCGAAGACAGGCTGCGGAATCTCATAGCGCAGGCCCAGGTTCATGGTGAGCTTCGGAGTGGCTTTCCAATCATCCTGGGCATAGAATCCCCAGCCGTGGACGCGCATCGCAGCGTTTTGACCGCCGCCAACGTTCGCGGTAGTTGCCGCCCCGAGAAAGAAGGAGGCCGCGCCTGACCCGGAGTTCGGATCGATGGGGCTGCCGTTTGCCAGGTTGCCGGCGGAGGTCAAAGCGTTTGTCAAGCCGAACTGGGGAGCGGCGTTACTGTTGTAGGTGGCATTAAAGCCCTGACGTCTGTATACCATGCCGAACTTCCAGTTGTGCCTGCCTTTCACCCATGACACCGAGTCGTCATATTGGAAGCTATTGTCTTTGAAGAAGCTGTTGTCTCCTGGAGGAGCCGGCATGGTGGCCTCGGTGGCCGGAGACATACTGAATGTTGTTACCGGGGATGAGAATGTCTTGATAGTAGCCGTGAAAATTGATCTTATCGGCCCATGAGCCGACAGCCGCCTTCACCCTGCTCGATACGGAAGCGGCGGGTATAACCGGCATTGAAATGGTTTAACAGCGTGGGCGTGATGGCATAGTCTTCACCGATGCGAACATAGTGAGTCGTTGTGCTGCCAAAGCTCTGGTCGTAGAGCCCCTTCGGCCCGTAGGAGTAAATGTTGATAATCGGCAGGTTGGCTTGCGCATAGCTACCGAAGAGCTTGTGCTTTTGCCCGATATTCTGGTCGATCCGGGTCGAATAGAGATCATTGTTGATGGGCGCCAGAAGGGTATAGGACAAGTTCTGAAAAGCCTGGCCGGGATTGGTGGCTACCGGTAGATACGGGAATGAAGGCCTTGGCGTACGGGTCCAGCCGGTCCAGCGGGATCTGGTTATTGGGGAAGGGCTGGCAAGTCTTGCCCAGGTTTGCTCCCGAACAGGTCGTGTAGTCATAAATTTTCTGCCCTGGGTACGTGACGCCGTTAATAGTCTGGCTGTTCAGGACCTGGGAAAAATCTCCGGTCCACATTTGCGGGGTGGCAGTCGAGGTAAGGTTCGGGCCGCCGGACTTGAAGCGAAAGCCTTCATAGCTGAAGAACCAGAAGCTCTTTCCTCTGCCGTCATAGATTTTGGGGATAAAGACCGGGCCGCCGCCAAATCCGCCAAAGTCGTTTTGCGTATCGTTCTGCTTGCCAAGGCCGGTGTGGTTGTTTTGCCAGCTGTTCGCGTCAAATACCTTGTTCTTCATCAGGTCATACACGGCGCCGTGGAAGTCATTGGTTCCCGACTTGGAAGCCACGTTGACGAAGCCGCCGCCAGTTCGCCCGAATTCCGCCGTGAAGGTGCTGGTTTGTACTTTGAACTCGGAGACCGCATCGACGCTGATGCCGAAGTTCCACTGGTAGTTCGGGGAAGCCAGCTGAATCGACGAACCGTCAAGGATCACGTCGGCGCTGCCCGTGCCCGCGCCGTTGAGTTTGAAGCTGGCCTGGGACTGAGCGTTGCCCGTTGCATCTCCCTGAAAGCCCGGGGTGAGCGTCATGAATTGCAGCGGGCTACGGACCACACCGCTGAAATTCAACGGGAGTTGCGCGACCAGGGCGCTCGGGACCGTGGTCCCTACATCGGAGCTCTCCGTCTGAATCTGTTGTGCATTCGCGGTGACCGTCACCGACTGTGACGTCTGGCCTACCTGCAGGGCGATGTCGAGGTTGCTGGTAGTTCCAATGGAAATTGTAATGCCTTCCTGAACGGCTTCCTTAAAACCTGGCGCAGCGACGGAGACCTTGTAGGTGCCGACCGGCAGTTGGGGATAGAGGAAGCGACCGTCAGCGTTGGTGACCACCGGATAAGTAGTGTTGGTGTTGCTGTTGGTGATCGTGACAGCAGCATTCGGAACGAAAGCGCCTGCTGGATCGTGAACTGTACCCACCATGGATCCGCCGCCGGCTTGTGCCCACATCGACGCCGAAGTTGCTAGAAATACTGCGAACACTGGCAATAAGTGCTGTAGAGCTCTTTTTAATCTATTGGTATCAATCACGGATGTTCTCCTCAAGTTACAACGTTGTTGTTCCGCCTTAGTACCGTGGATGGCCTGACGATGGCATCTCTATGTCGGCTGCACAGCGTAAAAATCACTAGTTCCGTATGGAACTAATTACCTGCGCGAACCGCTCTGCATTGGCGCGCGGTAATTTCATATAGTTCGCGTTAGGCGAGTGTCAAGAATTATTTCTTAAACAAGTTCCGTATTGAACTCCTGCGACCGTGGTTGTGACGTAACTGCGCGCTAAGGCCTTAGCCACGAATCTGGAATTGACTACCAGGATAGTGCCTTCTAAGTACGATCGAGCGGCGAGTGTAGTGCCTGGCGCGTAGTGTCCAAATTTGGGCAGCTTCTCCCCGGGGAGACGGCAAGAAGAAACCGCAAGAAGAACATTTCCAGGAGACGTCCGCAGAACTGCAGATCCCCTCGGCTTCGCTCGGGATGACAAATAGGAGAGGGTTGTTGTAGGTCAAGGGCGGTTGCCAAAGCCAACGTTTGTTGCAAGGCAAGGGCGGATGCTAAGGGTCTACCGCCTCAACCACGCCCTGTCCCTTGGCAAGAGCCCTCTACCTCCAACCACCCTCTCGTATTTGTCATCACTGAGAGCCTGTGACTTTTTGGTTTTGAGCGACGGTGTCGATCTAACCCTTGAGGTTAAGGCTCCCGCCTCTCTCAGCCCCCTGGACGGGTGCCCCATGTTTGCGCCGGTACATCCGGCGCACTACATGGGTTGAAGAGATGGGCGAAGGCCCCTTCCGCTGTTCTCCTTCGCATGCAGCGAACGCGTTTTTGCGAGTTGGAAAAGCAATAACGGCCAGCAGCCTTCCACCCCAAACAAAACCGTCATCCTGAGAGCCTGTGACTTTTTCGAACCCAACCAAATGTTTTCGGCCCCCTCCAAAAAACCGTCATCCTGAGAGGCTGTGAGTTTTTTGATCTTTCGGTGTTTCGCACACCCAACGAGAGTTTTCAAACTCCTCCACAAAACCGTCATCCTGAGCGAAGCGCCTTACAGATCTGTCGCATAAAGAAATCTATAGCGCGAAGTCGAAGGACCCCGGCGATGACCATTGGCAGATGCTATTCGGAGTTTTCCGATGACATGGTGATAAAAGATGCCGAGAAGATGATTCCGTAGGCATCAATTGCGTATCGCAGGGGGAATCGAGTTCTCGGCTGGGTAGTCGAAAAACTCCGGACAGCATCTGTGAATGGTCATCGCCGGGGTCCTTCGACTTCGCGCTATAGAGCCTTCGTTTATACGATGGATCTGCGAGGCGCTTCGCTCAGGATGACGGTTTTGTGGAGGGGTTGAAAACATCCGGTTCGGTGCGCAAAAGCACCGGAAGATCGAAAAAGTCACAACCTCCGAGCGAAGCGAGGGATCTGCAGTTCCACGGACCCTTCCTGGAAATGTTTTTCCGGAGCGCGTGGTGCTGCTCTCGGCTACGATGCGGACCCGTCCGGATTTGGCAACAGCAAATCCCGGACACGAACGGCCAGTTCGTGGGTGGCCTCGAGGAACTGGCGCAGTGTACGGACGGTCGGACCGTAAGTGTCAAACTCCGCCAGCGAGAGCCCGTCTTCGTTGTACGCGCGGCGGAAGTCTGGGAACTTTCGCAACAGTTCGTCAACGATCTCAGGGTCCACCGGATTCTCAATACGAGAGGCAACACCGACGTCACTGTCATTGAAGCGAACCTGCCACTTGTAGGGCGGAGAAATCACCACATCGCCACCGATCAGCTCACTCCACTGCATGTGATTGCGGAATGCCGCAGAGAGCAGGCGTACGCGATAGCCGCGTTCCTGAAAAATCTTGTAAGCCTTTTTGAAGACCGCGACCCCAGCCCATTCCAGGTAACCGGGTTCGAGGATGATATCCTGCCTCTCCGCAACGACCTTCAGCCAGTCATCCAGCCGGCCGCCCATGATCGTACACACCGGACCCATCCGGGATATATCCAGGCCTTCCTTCTGCCGCCGTTCGAAACCACGCTCCATCGCTTCAGCTACGGCAATGCATTGCGGCAGCGCAAAAGAGACGGTCGCGTTAATGCTGATGCCGTGATACGTCGCCTGCTCAATCGCAGCGATGCCAGCTTGGGTGGCGGGAATCTTCACGATCATGTTGGGAGCCAGGCTGTCGAAGCGCTTAGCCTGCTGCAATAGAGCATCTGCACTGCGATAGTAGTGCGGATCGGTTTGAATCGAGAGCCTGCCGTTTCTGCCCTGGTGCTTGGCGAAAATCGGCAGCAGCAATTCTGACCGCTTAGCCGAAATTTCCTCGACCAGCTTCCAACCAACCTCTTCTTCCGTCGCAGTGGGCATCTCCCGGGCTATCGCGCGGATGCGATCATTCCAGAGCTGAGCTTCTTTTTTAAGAGCGTCCAGTACGATGACCGGGTTGCAGGTGGCACCCACCGCACCATGCTCGATCGAGTAGGTCAACTCCGATAGCGTTGCAGAGTCGTTCCACAGGCAGGTGGGCGTCGTCTGCGTCATCTCGTACAAAGGGCTCTTGTACGCAACCGGCTTCTCCAGGATCTTACTCATGACTCTCCTCCACTATTTCTCCGGATACATCAATACCTTAATCGCCTTCTTTTCGTCGCAGAGGCGAAAAGCGGTTTGCCAGTCGGATATGGGAAGCTTGGTGGAAATCAAATCGTTCAGCCGAACGCGACCCTCGGCATAGATCTTCATCATGCGCTCCCAGGTACGAGCGGTATAGCAGACAGAGCCGGACATCGTCAGCTGCTTGTAAAAGATCAGGTCGATAGGGAATTGAATATCCTGTCCGCAGATGGCGACCTGGGTGTAGCGCCCCATGGGACGGAGGGATTCGAGGCATCCGCGGACCGAGCTGGGGTGCCCGGCACACTCGAAGGCCACATCCACGCCCACTCCACTGGTGTGCTCCTGAATCGCTTCGTTGAGGCTTACCTCACCAATGTTGATCACGGCCGACGCGCCAATCCGCAGCGCCGCATTCAAGCGTTCGGTGTCTCCCGGAGCGCCGGCGACGATGGTTCGAATCCCTTCGGCAACCAGCAATTTGAGGCAGAGCAGGCCCATGGGGCCAGGTCCTGAAATCAGAGCCGTGTCGCCGATGCGAACGTTGGTGATTTCAGTGACTGCCTGCACCACGGCCGCAAATGGCTCGCTCATGGCCGCTTCGTCCAGAGAGAAGTTTTCAGGGATGCGATAGAGCTGATCGGGACGCATGACCACGTAGCGGGTGAATGCGCCATTGACCCCGTGACCCATGCCCCGGCGATTGGAGCAAAAGATGAAGTATCCAGAGAGGCAGTACTCGCATTGACCGCAGGTAACAGAGGTGGCGCCGAGGCCAGTCACTCTCTCCCCGAGGGCGGCGTGGTGGTTCACGTTGCGGCCCACCTCGACCACGGTTCCCGAAAACTCATGCCCGAGAATCACCGGAGGATAATTGCGAAACGTATCGTGAAGAACGTGGATGTCGGTTCCGCAAATTCCGCAATAGGCAATCTCGAGCTTTACCTGGTTGTCTCCGCAACGAGGTTCCTCAACTTCGCGTATATCGACATTCCCTTCGCCACTCGCGTACTTGACCAGAGCTTTCATGTTGGCGGGTCCTCAACCGCTACGAGCTAAATGCGTGCAACTTATTACCCTTCCAACTTTCACAGCGTTCGCGAAACGCTGGTTTGTCACCGTCAGGGTGTAGACGCGAGCGGGGGCTACGCAGGTTTCAAAAGAGAGAGCAAGGGCCTCAAAGCTCACCAGACTCCATGTATAGGCCACCATCGACAACAACACTTGCAAAAGGCCGGCCACCGTCCAGGAGTTCCTGTTGGAACTCCTTTGTAGTTAGTATCTTGTCGCAATATAAGGCCGAGCCAGTCGAATTAGCAAGACTGGATCTGGTAACCGAAGTGGAGTTTGCCGGACGGCCGAGATAGTGGGCAGGCACAGGCATTATCGCTCAGGCATTGGTTTGCCGGCCGTTTTAACGGGGTAGCGTGTAGTAGTCATAGTGGTACTGCCACGTCAACTGGTTCCCGGGTTCCGCGGATATGTCGATAAACGGCTCCACCGCGATGACTGAGCGAATAGACCAGAGCGACATCTTTGCCAGCGGGCGATCCGCGGTGATCAACATCCCAGCTTTCACCGTCGAGTTCTCAATGCGAACTTTATAGTCTTCCGGAGTATTGCCAAAGCCTTCGATCGAGGTGTAAACGCGGTCCTCCCCCTGAAGGGTTTTGAGGTACACAACTTGATTCTTGCGGATTTCCGCGAGTTCCTTCTCGACCGGCGGATCGGTTGCGATGGTGAATGGCAGGGTGATGGTGAAGCCCGCGTCGGTCGGCTGTTTATCCAATACCAGGAAGTTATGGTCGTAGACGCTGGTGTGGATCGCGCGCGTGCCCACGTTCTTGAAACTATGCTCAATTAACATCTGTGGCTTGCCCGCGACGAGGCTTATTTTCTTGTGATAGATGTACCCGTACCCTGAAGAGGCGTCGTGCAACTCCTGGGTGAACTCTACGGCGTCCTTGCTTTTCTTCACGCTCCACTTACCGCCGTTCACGATTTCGTAGAGGTGGTAAGCGGTGTAAGGTGCATCGTCGGGCTTGCGCAGCAGGCCGACGCCGATTTTGAGAAAGGTTCCGCCCGGCTTGGCCTCGTCGTATCCCAGCACGGTGAACTCTTCGACGGGGCCGGTGATTGCACTGCAGGGTCCGGCTACGATCTCTGCTCCCCGATAAACGAAGTCAGAGACCGTGGGATCGGTTTGCGTAAACCACGGACCATAGTAGCTGTGGCCCGCATACTGCAGGTCCGCCACCACTCCCGACCAGTCGAACCTGGTGCCGCGGTAGAAACCACTGGTTGCATCGGGCAGGTACAGTTTCGCCCGTATTACGGAATTTGCGATCTGCGCCTGTGGAGGGCCTGGGTTTGCTTCCGCCACTGCGGGCAATGCTGTGAGTAGGGACATGATGGTATACGCGATTGCTTTCATAAGATTAGTGGTGGTCTGCGGGTGTGGTCAGGCTGGTGGACGGAGACAACGTGGGTGCGCCCGGCGCAACATCGCCGGTTGCGGCCCATTCCACGCTCCGGTCGAACGCATCCATGAAGCCTGGCTGACTCATCGCCAGAAGATCATGACCAATGACCATCATCACCACTCTGCCCTGGCCATACGGAACGGTCCAGATCACGGGCTCCACTTTGCCAGTTCCACCGCTTACGTTGGGATCGTCGAAGGCAGTGGCCAGTACATGAACATTGGGTTTCAGGTCTATCTTGTGATAGAGCTCGTCGTTGGCTACAAATGTCGGCGGTAATCCGCGGCTGATGGGGTGATCTTTATCGACCCACTCCACGGCAAATATGTGGCGCGTGGCATGACCTATGTTGTCGAGTTTCCAGGTCATTCCGATCATGTCAGCGAACGCAGCCCACGGTTCTCCTTCCAGGCGCCGAGGCTCGGTAGCGCTTCCTCCGGCCTGACCGAAAAAGGGTCCGTACGTAATTCCGTGAACACCAACCATTCCTTTGCCCGAGCGTATAAAATCCTCGACCGCCTTCTCGGTCACTTCCGGCCATCGCGGGCCATAGTAGTAATCTACCAGCACGTCGTAATTGGCCAACGTAGCCGAGGTGATGCCGGCTACCTCTTCCTCCAGCTTCACGTCGAAACGCCCGGTGTTGGTCAGAATCCCCTGCATAAAGGGGGCGGTGCCTTGCCAGGGGTGGGACCAATCCGAACTGCCCGTGAGCACCAGCACGCGGATTTTATGAGCGGGCGCCGCTGTGGGCGCTTGCGCTGAGGATGGCCGTGCAGCCATGGTGAAGAGAGCTAAGCAGCACACGATCAGTAGCTTTTTCATTCGTACCTCTTAAGGATTGCCTGGGAAAGGGCGAGGTGTGATGTCGGCATCAGTCAGGCCCAGGGCCCACTTGATGGCGCCTATATACATTTGCTGGATGCGCGCATCATCCAGCGTTGCTTCCAGATGGCCGAAAGTCGAGTACCACACGCGCCCCTTGCCATACTTCTTGCACCACACGATGGGGAAATCTCCATCCGTGCGCAAGCCGGCAAGCTTCTTGAGGTTGGCTTGAAACTCGTCTGACGGCTGATGGTGATTCGGATTCGGCTCCGGCTGCAACGAGGCAAACACTTCGGGAAATTTCTTCGGATTCATGCGCATGATCACGTGATCTATGTCGCGTGAATAATTCGGACCCACGATGGTGTATTGATCGCGGAAGGTGAATTCCTTCGGGAAACCCTGCACGCCGGGGAAATTGGGATCTTCGACCACGATGTGCATATCCGCGGAAGGGAACTCGCCTACGAGGTTTCCCCCGATCATCTCGGCGTATTCGGGCCACAAAAGAAGATGCCCTCCGTTGCCTGCGTGTCCGGCGATGAAACCCTTACCGTCCTCGTGCACAAACGAAAGTAGATCGGCCTTCTGCTGATCGGTGATGTTCCAGGGACCCTCTCCCATATAGAACACGGCGTCGAAGTGATTCAGATTTCTTACGTTGTAGCCCGAGATCGGTTGCTTGGTGAGCAGATGCATGTCGGTGCGGATTACCGTGACCCAGGCGCCGGACTCACGCCCCAGCCGTTCGACGGTGGCCAGTGTATGCGAAGCAGAATCGTGGTGATAGCCGGGAGAGGCGTACCATTCCTGCGGATCGGCGATGGCGAGGATCCGCTTCTTGCCTGGCCAGGGGTCGTCGGGCGGGCGGGACTGCGCTGTGTCCTGCGCCAGCAACTGCGGAGCGGGACGGTTGGCCTGCGCGTATAGCGCCGGGGCAGAGAGCGCTCCTGAGGCCGCCGCCAATCCCTTCAAAAAATCACGTCGCTCCATATTCCTCCTGAACTTCGTTTAGAAGCCAAGCCCACATCGGGGTAAATTATCCCGCAACGGCTGATGCCCCCTCAATGGCCCTTTGCCATCTTCTTGTTCGCTAACTCGGGCACAGCGAATGCGAACCATTGATCGTTGGCGGCGACCAGGAGATACTGCCGGCCATTGAGCTCGTAAGTCATGGGCGCATTGGTTACAAATTGTCCCAGGTTGACGTGCCAAAGAGTCTTGCCCGTACCCGGATCCATGGCCAGGAAATTTCCGAACGAATCTCCTCCGAATAACAAGTCGCCCGCGGTCGATAACAGACCGGAAATCAGGACTCCGCTCTTATCCCCTAACTCGTGGCTCCAGACCACCTTGCCCGTTTTGTAATCAATCGCCATGGTTACGTAGTCCGGCGGAGAACGAAAACGGCCATAACCCGAGGTCGTAAAGTAAGCCCAGGTGCGAGCCGCATTGACGAAGATAAGTCCCCGTTTGGGATCATAAGAGGGCGACCACCAATTCGTTGCCCCAATAGGATAAGGAGAAACCAAAGCACCCGGAGGATTGGCATCTTTAGCATAATCCGGGATAGGACGGCCTTGCGCGTCGATACCCTTGGCCCAGTTGGTTTCGGGCATGTACTTCGTAGTGAGTAAATGCTCCCCATTCGTTCGATCGAGAAGAAAGAAATAGCCGTTGCGGGAAACCTGCGCTAATAGCTTGCGCTGTTTTCCCTGGAACTCGGCATCGAAAAGGATGGGGGTTTGCCCCGCATCGTAATCATGCGTGTCGTGCGGAGTTATCTGGTAAGCCCAAACCAGTTTTCCTGTGTCTGGATTGAGGGCAACGACGGACGCCGTGTACAGGCTGTCGCCTTCGGGCGTTGGGTGCGGCGCGCGATCCGTGGGAACACCGTTGCCCGTTCCGAGATAATAAAGATTGAGTTCGGGATCATACGTGCCAGTCAACCAGGGAAAGCCGCCACCTTTCTCCATCGTTGCGTTATCGACCCAGGTTTCTGACCCCGGCGCACCTGGGTCGGGATCCACCCACCATTTCCATTGCAGCTTGCCTGTCTCAGGATCGCGCGACTCCAGCCATGCGCGAATGTTGTCGTTGTTGCCCGGACCGACGATGACGTGATTGCCAATGATCAACGGCGAGGTGGCGGAGAAGAAATCCTGCTTTACGTCCGCGACCTGGACACGCCAGCGTTCGCTGCCGTCCTTGGCATTCAATGAGACCAGGTAATTATCCGGAGACATGAAGTACAGCCAGCTGCCGTACATGCCCACGCCCCGATTGGCCACGTGGATGGCGCGATTGTTGGGCCACGCATAGTGCCAGAGCTCGCGTCCGGTGAGCGCATCCATGGCCCACACATTGTCGGTGATGGTGAAGTACAGCACCCCGTCCACCAGCAGCGGCGTGGCCTTGATCCTTCTTCCTTCGCTTGCCTGTTGCGCATAGGATTCGCTGCCGAAGTCCACGTGGTGGGTCCACACCAGGCCCAGCGACGCGACGTTGGAAGCGTTGATTTGGGAGAGTGTGCTGTACCGGCGTCCGGAATAGTCACCGTTATAGGTAGGCCAGGTATCTGTCGGCGGCCTGTGGAACGCTTCCGGATCCAGTGTCTGCGCATAGAGACAGACGGGCAGCAACAATAGGGAAGCCAAACACAAGATCGGCCGGTACTTCATTTGAGTGTCACCAGGTAAGCCAGAAGGTCGTGAATGTCTTTGTCGGTATACACGGGTAGCATCGCTCTATGTGCGGCGAGCGGGTCGACTACGTCAACTGATTTTGTCCGGTCTCGGGGCCAGGTGTGGTAAACGCCCGCCGTATCCACGAGAGACACCGTGAACTCGTCAAGATACTCGAGCTTGCCCTTAACGGATTGGCCCGAGGGCAGCACTACCGTTACCTCGGAAGGCTTGGCAGGCGGTGTCAGAAAGGAAGTCGTCAGCGCGAGCGGCTGCTCTTTTGATCCAATGTGCGCCAGGTCGCCGGTGGCCGAGTGGCAGGTGCTGCATTTTCCCGCACCATTGAAATAGGCGAGCCCCGCTTTAGGATCACCGACTAGCAACGCGGCTTCCGGAAGTCTGCTGCCGCGAACCTGCTGGATACGCGTATGCAGGAATGCTGAGATGTCTTCCACCTGCGCTGGCTCGAGAGTAGGGAATGCAGGCATGCCAAGTGTGGGCCGGCCCTGCTTGAGAAAGGGCCCAAGTGTGTCCCCGCCGTGGTCCTGAAACACCAGCGGGCTGCGCAGCAGATTGGGAGCCTGTTCCGTTCCCGTGGCTTGCGATCCGTGACAAAACGAACAACTGGAAGAGAAGATTCCCTGGCCTCGGTCCGCAGCGGCCTTATCGATAGGGGATGCCGGGGTGGCTTCAGGGGCTTGGGCGGTTGCCGGTCCCGCCGCCAAAAAATTTCCAAGACACGCAGTCAAGAGCAGCGCCGTCGTGAGCTTTGATCGCCTCTTCATGGACCGACCTCGGGTGACTTATCCGCCCGACTAACTCGTCGAAACGGCGGCTAACCGAGATAGCACTCTCCCTCTTGATAGTTTGCCGGCGGTAAGTAAGATAGGGTCACGCTCACCCAGGGTTCCCTTATGAACTAATTCCAAAGTAAGCTGAGAGGGACACTATACCCGGGGTTTGCGGACTGTCAAGAGCCGAACCGGTTCGCGGGAAAAGCGCTTTGACAGACGGCAGAAGCTCAGTGTACTGTCGTGTCGCTAGCAGCCGGATGCGCGGCAATAGTTCATAAGGGAACCGACCGAACGTGGTTCTTCGAAGTGCGATTCTTCGAGCCTGGAGATAGAGCATGAAAGTAGCTTTTTATTTCTTCACCATTTTCCTTGGAATCATTCTCGCGGTTCACCTTTCGATGAACGGCAAGGTGGGCAGCGCGTTGGCTAACCCACGCGTGGGCAATGCGGTTTTCTGGTGTATCGGTGCGTTGACGGCTGTTCTCATTGGCCTTACGGGCTGGCGCGCCGGTGCCTTGAGCGGTCTGAAAGACGTTCATCCACTGTTGCTGACTGCCGGCGCCTTGGGTGCCTGCCTGGTGTTCGCCATCGCCTGGTTGCTACCCCAGGTTGGGGCTCGGGCCATGTTTATTACGTTGATCGCAGGGCAGGTGTTTGGCGGCATGATCCTGTCTCACTTTGGATGGCTCGGTTCGCCGGTGCAACGCATCTCGCTCACCAATATTTTGGGGGCCGCGGTCATGATATGCGGCGTGGTCCTCGCGACTTATGTCAGGGCGGATGCGTAGTCGTGAAAAAAGTAAAACTGGGGAAGTCCGATCTCGAAGTGAGTGCGCTTGCCATGGGCAGCGACTTAATCGGAAGCAAGATCGATCGTGAGACTGCGTTCAAACTGTTCGATTTTTACAGCGAGAATGGCGGCACGTTCCTTGACACGGCCAACATGTACGCCTGCTGGCTGCCTGGCTGCGTGGGTGGGGAGAGCGAGGCCACCATTGGCGCCTGGATGAAGGACCGCCGCAACCGGGACCGGATGGTCATTTCCTCCAAGCTGGCCTTCGACTATCCGGGATGTGAAGGCGGTCTCAGTGCGGCCGAGATCCAGCGTGAATGCGACAAAAGTCTCAAGAGACTGGGCACCGACAGGATCGACTTGTACTATGCCCATCGCGACGATCGAGCGACCCCGCTGGAAGAAACCATGAAGGCGTTTGACGGCCTGGTGAAAGCCGGCAAGGTGCGTGCCATCGGCGCCAGCAATCTTGCTCCGTGGCGCATTGCGGAAGCGAATCTCGTCAGCCGGACGAATCATTGGACGGAGTATTCCGTAGTGGAGCAGAGGTTTACTTATCTACGGCCGCGTCACGGCGCTGATTTCGGGCCGCAGATTTTTATCAGTGAAGAGTTAAAGGACTATGCCCGGGTGCACGGGACAGCTTTGATCGGGTATTCGATTTTGCTGCAAGGCGCCTATACGCGGTCCGACCGCGAAGTGCCGACACAATTTGCCGGCCCGGACTCCGATGAGCGATTGGCCGCGATCAGGGCGGTGGCCAGGGAGGCCGGGTGCAGCCCGTCGCAGGCGATCATCGCCTGGATGCGGCAGAGTGATCCGGCGATCCTGCCCATCATCGCCGGGAGCAAAACGGAGCAGCTAAAGGAGAACATCGCGGCCCTGGATATCACGCTCAGCAGCGACCAGATGGAGCGCCTCAACACTGCGGGCAATCCGAACGTCAAGCAGGGGTGGATCCAGCCAACCTGAAGGGTCAAAACAGTTCTCGACGGACCCTTCCTGGAAAGCCTTCTTTACCGGTCGAGCAGCCAGCTGAGCAACATGACACAATAGAGGAAGCATGGTTTAAGTGCGGGAGGTGCCGCGCTATGAATACCTTAAAAACTGCTTTTCTGCTGACTGCTCTTACCCTCTTCCTCATGGTCATCGGCCTGTATTTCGGCGGCCGCAATGGCATGATCCTGGCTTTCTTTATCGCCGCCGGGATGAATTTTTTCAGCTATTTCTATTCCGACAAGATGGCCCTGTCGATGTATCGCGCCCAGCCGGTCACTCGCGAACAGCTGCCCCGCGTCTATCAGATCGTGGAGCGCATATTGCCCCGCATGGCGTTGCCGATGCCGAGGATCTATGTCATCCCCACCGAGTCACCCAACGCGTTTGCGACGGGCCGCAACCCCAGGCACGCCGCGGTTGCGGTTACCCAGGGCATTCTCAATCTGCTGAACGATGAAGAACTCGAAGGTGTGCTGGCTCACGAGCTTGGCCACGTGCGGAATCGTGACATCCTGACCAGTTCCATCGCCGCCACACTTGCCGGAGCCATCACACTCCTGGCGCACTTTGGCGGCATGTTCGGCGGCGGCCGCGACGATCGCCGCGGGTTCGGTGGGCGGCAGCTTTCTGATGATGATCCTCGCTCCATTTGCTGCGACCCTCATCCAGTTGGCCGTTTCCCGTTCGCGGGAATACGAGGCGGATGCTACCGGAGCCCACGTGACGGGAAATCCTTACGCTCTTGCCAGCGCCTTGCAGAAGCTCGACGCCTATTCCCGGCGTCTGCCCATGGCCGCTTCGCCCTCGACGGCCCATCTGTTTATCGTTGCGCCCCTGCTGAGCGGGGCCAGCCTGGCCAATCTGTTCTCTACTCATCCGCCCATGGCGAGCCGTATTGAGCGGCTCACCGGCCGGGCCCCGGTGTAGGATCGATACGCCACTCATGAGAACTCTCTTTCACTCGCTGGTATACCTTGCGCTCGGCGTTTGGCTCGGCGCCCTGATATTTTTTGGCGCCATTCTTGCGCCCCTGGCGTTCAGTCAACTGCCACCGCTATTTGGCGCTCAGGGTGTGCACGCCGCCGGCTTGATTGTCGGGGGATCGCTGGTCCGGCTGCATTGGATGGGTCTGTTCTGCGGAGTCATCTTTCTGCTCGTGATGCTGCTGGGGCGTGCCCACTACCGCAGCATCATTCCCCAGTCCGTGCTGGTCCTGTTGATGATGTTGCTTACCGCGTATTCGCAATTCTCCATCATCCCTCGTATGGATATAGCGCGCGACTCCATTGGCGGCAACGTGGACGCAGTGGCTGCCAATAATCCCGGACGCCAGATCTTCGATAGTCTGCACCGGACCTCAACCCACGTGGAAGGTTTGGTCCTTTTGTGCGGGCTCGCCGCCCTGGTGGCCACGGCTCACTGGTCCCGGCGGGAAATATAAGGGCGATATACTGGCTCTATAGCGCCGCAAGGCCCGCATGCATTAAAAATCTCTGGCGCGTAAGCGTCGTTTGGCTGGACGGCGAGTCCCATGAAAACTGGCATCATTGGTCTGCCCCAAGTAGGTAAGACCTCCCTGTTCAAAATCCTCACCAAGGCAAAGGTCGAAACGCCTGCCTACTCTAACCCGCGCGAGGCTCATCTTGGCGTGGCCAAAGTCCCCGACGACCGGTTGGATAAGCTCGCGGCCTTGTACAAGCCGAAGAAAACTGTCTATGCGACGGTGGAGTACGCCGACGTCGCGGCTGTGGGCCAGGAGGCACTCAAGGAGAGCGCCTTTCTCACCCACCTGCGCGACAATGACGCCTTGATCCATGTGCTGTGCGCGTTTGAAGACGAGTCGATTCCTCGCGTCGGCGGCATCGATCCCCTGCGCGATATCAAGAACGTCGACTTCGACCTCATCTTCTCTGACCTCACCCAGGTGGAGAAGCGTTTGGAGCGCCTGGAAAAAGATCTCAAGAAGATGCGCACCCCTGACCTCGAGAAGGAGCACGCTCTGCTTTTGCGCTGCAAGCAACAACTGGAGCAGGAGAAGCCGCTGCGCGAGATGGAAATGTCGGCGGAGGAGAAGAAGCTGATCCGCGGCTTCATGTTCCTTTCTCAGAAACCAATGCTGTTTGTGTTGAATATCGCCGAGAGCCCCACACTGGGCGCCGATCTGGAATCGGCCGTCGCGCGCTACAAGCTGGAAGAGGTAGCCTCGCGGCCCAACGCGGGGGCCACTGCGATTTGCGGCAAAGTCGAGGCCGAACTTGCCGAGATGAGTGATGAGGAAGCTGCTGAGTTTCTCTCTTCCTACGGGTTGGTGGAGAGCGGGTTGCGCCGTCTGATTCGCAAGAGCTACGAGTTGCTGGGGCTGGTGGCCTTCTTTACGGTGGGCGAAGACGAGTGCCGTGCCTGGACCATCCCGGTCAATTCACGTGCTCAAGAGGCCGCGGGGGCTATCCATTCGGATCTCGAAAAGCACTTCATTCGCGCGGAAACCATCCACTGGGATACGCTGCTCAGCGCAGGTTCCGAAGCGGCTGCGCGTGCCCAGGGAACGCTGCGGCTCGAGGGCAAGGAATACCGGGTCGAGGATGGGGACGTGATGCACATCCGGCACAGCGGCTAGTCTCGAAGACACCATGTCCAATTTTTCACTCTCGCTGATGCTGGGCCTGGTGGCGGCGCTCGCCGATGTTCTGGGTGCTGTGATCCTGGTTCGCACCAGTTGGGAGAAACGCTATCTTCGATACTTCGTTGCCCTGGGTGCGGGCTTTATGCTCTCGGCTGCGTTGCTGGAGATGATTCCGGAGAGCTTTCGTCTTTCCTTCCGCTGGACCCCGATGTTGGTTTTGGCAGGCTACTGCCTCATCCACTTGCTGGAGCACACCATCACTCCGCACTTTCATTTCGGTGAAGAGAAGTGTCATGACGAGCTGCTTTCGGTTTACACCAGCAATTCTGTGGTCGCCGGCCTGGCGGCTCATTCGCTCTTTGATGGGGTAGCGATTGCCTCCGGCTTTGTGCTCTCCACCTGGCTCGGCTGGGTCATCTTCATCGCCATCCTGCTGCACAAGCTGCCGGAAGGGTTCACAGTGGCCTCGGTCATGCTGGCGAGCGGGCAGAGCCGCCGCGCGGCAATTACCTCAGCTGTGATCGTGGCTGCTGCCACGTTAGCCGGGGTGCTGGTCATCAATCTTTTTCCTGGATGGGTGCGTGCCGGTCTGCCCGTTGCGGCGGGAGTCGCCATTTACGTGACAGCTACGGACCTGGTGCCGGAAGTAAATCGTGAGCCGGGAATCCGGATGGCGCTTGTCTTCTTTGCGGGGGTTGCAGCATTTTTGATCTGCAAAATCGTGGCTGACGGCGTTCTCCGCTAGTTGAAGCCCAGGACCGGGCCCTTCTCAGCCTATCCGGAGGAGGCATCTTGCTAAGGAGTCTGGTTGAAAAGATCATTTCCAAAGGGTCTGTCTCAAACACAAACGACGGGTGCCCCACATCTCGCTCGTTTTTCGCGAGATGTGGGATTCCACAGGTCCATCCTCGTAACTTTTGAGCCTCTAGACGCCTTAAGCTGTCGATTCAGCCTCGGGAAATGATTGGCTGAGGTTCGTGGTATCCCACATCTCGCGAAAAACAAGCGAGATGTGGGGCACCCGTCTGTAGTTGCACGATCGAAAGCTTGGATGGTAGTTACGCTGCCAGGCGGTCGCGCAGAGCCTTTACATGGTCATGAGCCATGAGGATATGTCTCTGCTGGCGCAATAATATTTCCCGCAGCGGGAGGGGAAAATCCTCACTGGCGAGTGCTTCCTCATAGGCACGCTTCGCCTCATCCTCGCCCTTCTCCGCCGTGGCCAGCAATGCGTGGTCACCACCGCCGAGCCGGGCCTTCAGTTCACCCCAGGCGCGGTGTACTTTCCCCGCGGTTGAGCTGGCTACCTTTACATCCTTCACTCCAAAACGGTGAAGCTCATTCTCCAGTTCCGCGGCGAAACCGGCACGCACCAGAGTTTCCTCCCGAAACACCTTGCGCGCTTCCGGATCTTTCAGGTTCTTTTCCAGTTCGATAAACCCCTGGTGCCCGTCCCGCAGGGTCTCAATCAGGTCGCGCAGTGCTTTTTCTGTCTTTTCTAGATTTTCTGACATTGTTAACGTTCCCTCTCCCTCCTCAGATGTCTGTCTGTGAGAAGGGTTGTGCCATGTATAGTGTGGTGGTTGCACCACTTGTGGGAAGGATTCACGGGCTCAGATGAAGATCATCGTCTTCGGCGCTACGGGAGGAACCGGGAAGCAGATTGTTACCCAGGCGCTGGCTAAGGGACACGCCGTCACAGCTTTTGCCCGCAGCAGCGAAGGGCTGCCGCAAGACCCGCACCTGCGTGTCATTCAAGGAGACATCTTCGATTTCGGCGCTGTGGTCGACGCCGTTCGCGGCCACCGCGCTGTTCTCTCGGCTCTGGGCGCCCGCAGCCGGAAAAAATCTGACGTGCTCGCCCGGGCGATACCGCACATTCTTGAAGGAATGCGCCAGGAGTACGTGAACCGGCTCATCGTCCTGGGCGCCGCCGGGATCCACCCGGATTGGGGCAAGTACCAGAACGCTCTCACGGTCACGGGGTTGTGGATCGCGAAGAAGACCGTGCTCAGACATCCCTTTGTCGATCAAGCGGCACAGGAGCGTCTGATTGCCGCCAGCGACGTCGATTACACCATTGTCCGCACTCCCCGGCTCATCGATGGCCCGTTCACCGGCAATTACCGTGTGCTGCCCGACGCACTTCCACCCGGAGCGCTACGCATCAATCGGGCCGATGTAGCTGACTTCATGTTGCTGCAGCTGACCGATCCGCGCTTCCATCGGCAGGGGCCCTACATCGGGTCAGGCGGCGACTGACGTTAGTGTCCCACGGCTTCGGCGGCCTGTTTCTTGCGCTTGGGCGGGCGACGCATGACGAAGGGCAATGGAACGAGTATGGCCGCGACCACACTAAGAATCCAAAAGGCATTCTGATAGCTCAGCATGGACGATTGCCGCAGCAATTGCTGGTAGGCATACCCCGTGGCCGCAGCCTTGGCCTGGGCAGCGCTTTGTCCGGCAGCGATCAAGGCGCTCCTGGTCTGAGCGAGGAAATTCTCGTAACCGACACTGCCCGGGATGAAGTTGGCAGACAACGCCGATTGATGCGTCTGCTGGGTCCGGGTGAGGAATGTGGTCAACAGCGCCGTGCCCATGCTGCCGCCAAAGTTGCGAGCGAAGTTTGAGAAGCTCGAGATCTGGTTATTCTTGCCCGCAGGCACGCCCACATAATTCAGCGTACTGATGGGGATAAAGATGAACGACAATCCCAGCACCTGGAACACGCGCCACAACACGATATGGCCGAAGCTCACGTTCAAATCCAATCGCGTCATGTTGTAGAGGGCGAGCGAGGTGGCCAGGAAGCCGATCGAAACCATGAGGCGGGCGTCCATCTGCGACACCAGCTTTCCCGCCACGGGCATCATCACCATCAACACCAATGCCCCTGCGGAAAGCGCCATGCCCGCGCGTTCGGCGGTGTAGCCCATTAAGCCTTGAAGAAATTGCGGAATGAGAACCGTCGTACTAAACAACACCGAACCTAGTATGAATTGGAAGCCGACCGCTGTACCAAAATTGCGATTCTTCAGCAGCTTCAAATCGACAATAGGATCGGGGTGCCGCCACTCCCACCAGACAAAAAATGCCAGCGCGGCCATGGACAGCAAAAACGTAAGCGTGATGGTGCGGTCACCGAACCAGTCCTTTTCCTGTCCTTTGTCGAGCACGAACTCCAGGCAGCCAACGCCCACCGCGACCAGGCCCAGGCCCATTTTGTCGATGGGATTGGCTTTGGCCCGTTCTTTCACCAGGTAGGGTGGGTCTTCGACCATCCGGTTGCTGAGCAGCAGGGAAAGGATGCCGATCGGCAGATTGATGAAGAAGATCCAGTGCCAGTTGAAGTTGTCGGTGATCCATCCTCCCAGCGTCGGTCCGATGGCCGGCGCAGCCACGACGGCCATGCCGTAAAGAGCGAAGGCCTGTCCTCGCTGTTCCACCGGAAACGTATCCGCCAGGATGGCTTGTTCGCTGGGGGCCAACCCGCCACCGCCAAGGCCTTGCAGAATGCGGGCCAGAATCAAAATCGGCAGGGTGGGAGCGAGGCCGCAAAGCAGCGAGCAGATGGTAAACAGCGCCACGCACGTCATGTAGAAACGCTTGCGGCCAAAGCGGGTAGAAAGCCAGCCGGAGATGGGCAAAACGATGGCGCTCGCCACCAGGTAGCTGGTCAGGACCCAGGTAGCTTCCTCCTGGCTGGCGCCCAGCGTTCCCGCCATGTGGGGGAGCGCGACATTCGCAATGGAGGTGTCCAGGACCTCCATGAATGTCGCCAGCGTGACGGTAAGCGCAATCAACCAGGGATTGTGCTTAGGATGCCAGCCTTCCACGGACGAGTGGTGCACCGGCTTGGCGGCAGGCTTTCGCTGTGGCTGTACTGTCGCTGTGACCAATGCTTGTCCCGGAACCCGCTGAGATTGTTTTCTCGATTGTACGGAGCTTCAGGACAATGGGATAGGCCACGGAAGCGGCAGGAAAAACCCTAGTCCACCTGCTGCTTGGCTTTGTACCCGTCACGCGTGATCACGTCGTACTTCAACGGGTGATGTTTCTCATCCTGCATTTTCAGAGGCTGGCCTTCGTTGTCTACCAGTTCCACCCTGATCTTTCGATAAGTCCCGTCCTGCTTGGCATTCGTTGGTGTGTAGGTCAATACATACTGGTTGCGAATGGAATCATTGATCGAGCGAAAGATGTCGGGCATCTCGCCGGCGAAGCGGGGGAAATACGACTTGCCGCCCGTCATGCGCGCGAACGTGGACATCTGGTTGTCGGCCTGCAAGTAGTCGATCTCCTTGGGGCCGAACATACCGGTGCGGGCGTTGCCGGTGATCCTTGCCGCCTGTCCCGTCCCCACGCTGAAAATCGTGACATTGGGAGTCGCCTTGATTTTTGCCAGCACCTTGTCCAGGTTGATTTTGCTGAACGAATCGTACCCGGAGCCGATCAGGATGACATACTTCCGGCCTTCAATGCGGCTCAGCCGGTCGAGTGTCGTATACACCGCGTCAAACATATCGGTTTCACTGAAACCAGGGATAACCAACGTATTCAGGGATTCATAGACGAGCCGTTTGTCCTGGGTAAAGTCGGTCAGGATCTGGGTCTTAAGGTCATAAGTCACCACCGCGACATAATCGTCCGGCTGCAATTGCTGAGCAAAGGAATACGCAGCGTTCCGCATGTCGTAAACAAACCAGTAGTTGGTGGAAGCAAACTCGCACAGCAGAACCGCCGTGATGGGCGCCTTGGTGCGCTGAAAACCAATCACCTTTTGCGGCACGCCATCTTCATAGACGCGGAAGTTTACGGGCTGCAGATTGGGCACGAAGTCGTGCGTTTTCTGCAGGATGACGCCGACATCGAGAGTCACCTCGGGGACATCGACACGCAGCGAAAAGTTGGTCAGTCCGGCAGGATTCTTGACCTTCGGCTCGGGTGGCGGCGGGGGCACATCCGGCTTCTCTGCCTTTTTGGGAATGGCAATCGCGCCATTGTCCGCGCCCGGGCCCCCGGAGTCAGGCCCCGACTGATCCGGCTGCTGCTGCTGTTGCTGGGGAGTACTCGCAGCCGGAGTGTTCTGTGTAGCCTGGCCCCTGGCCGAACCGGCCCAGGTCGCAGCGCCCAGCAGCAGCGCCAGGGATGCAACGGATAGCTTTTGGCAATTCCACGTCATCTAATTCCTCGTTTGCTACAAAATACAGGGTTAGCGCTTTGTAACCTCTATGCTCCGGCGATGGGAACGTCTAATCTGTAGACGTGTCCACCAGCCGTATATCAACCCGATTTTCTGTTTTAACCGCAGTTTTTCTTGTTGCGGGCAGCCTGGTTGCCCAGGTTAACCCGGCGACTCCGCCCGCGTCTGCCACTGCAGGAATTTATCCCTTATCCGACGTACACCGTGGCCTCCATGGCGTGGCCTACACGGTTTTTGAAGGCACCCAGCCGGAAGCCATGGATGTGGAAATACTCGGGGTGCTCAAGAACGTCCTCGGCCCCGAGCAGGATATGATCCTGGCGCGCCTCCACGGCTCCAAACCAGAGTACACCGGAGTGGTCGCCGGCATGAGCGGCAGCCCAGTCTACATCGACGGGAAGTTACTGGGGGCGTTGTCCTACCGGATCGGCCAGTTCAGTAAGGAACCAATTGCAGGCATCACTCCCATCGCCGAGATGTTGGCGGTCGACGGTACCGCTGGGCCTGAAGTCCTTCGCGCCGGGAGCGGGCCCATGTGGAAGCCTGACTCCTCGTCCAGCCCGGCAACGGCCACCGGGGACGCTACCGACATCCATCCCATCGAAACCCCGTTGGTCCTTTCCGGCTTCAGCCCGGAAGCGGTCAGATTCTTCCAGGAACACGTTTCGGTGATGGGGCTGACTCCGGTTGCCGGCCTGGGCGGCAGCGCTCCTGACGATGGCAAACCGGACACCTCGCCTCCGCTGCTTCCCGGTTCCGCGGTAAGCGCCCTGCTCGTCCGGGGCGATCTCGAGATCGCTGCCACCTGTACCGTGACCTATGTCGATCCCCACCAGGTACTGGCGTGCGGTCACCCCATCACCCGTTATGGCAACGTCTCGATTCCCATGACCAAGGCGGAGGTGGTCGACACGTTGGCTTCGCCCCTGAACTCCTTCAAGATCGTCAACACCACCAGGACCATCGGCGCCTTTACTGAAGATCGCTCCTCGGCCATCCGTGGTGTACCGGGCGAGTCCGCGCGCATGATCCCGGTGGCTATCCATACCCATGGCGGCAGGCGCGACCGGACCCTCCATATGGAGGTCATCGACAACCCGGATATCACTCCCGGAGCGATCATGGTTTCGCTTTACGAATCCTTGCTCGAGACCAATAACTACAGCGCGGAGCTTACCTATGAGGTGCGGGGTACCGTCGCCATCGATGGTTACCCGCTGTTGCATCTGGATTCGCTCATCGCTCCTACCGAGCAGTTGCCCTCGGCTCTAAGGGCGGCCCTTACCGTAGGCCAGCGCTTCCAGACGGTCTACGGCAATTCGGCGCGAGTGCGGAACATCGAGCGTATCGACCTGGAAATCGATTCGCTTCCGGGCCGGCGCAGCATCCAGTTGGAGCGGGCGCACGCGACCCAACCGGCTGCTCATCCCGGCGATACGGTCATGGTAGAAGCCACGCTGCGGCCGTTTCGCGGAGAAACCAAGAACCTCCGCATACCCATTCCGCTGCCCTTGACCTTAAATCCTGGCCCATTGCGGATCCTGCTCAGCGATGGACCCACTCTCGACCGGTTGACGTCCCCTTCCGCCTCCACCGAAGCGCCTCTGGAATTGAGCAGCATTATCCACCAGATGAACGCGGTGCATCACGATGACCGATTGTATGTAACCCTGTTGCTGCCCAATGCGCAGGCGGTGATCGACGGCCGAACCCTGGCCTCGATCCCGATCTCGATGGCCAACGTGCTGGAGCCGCTGCGCACAAATCGCGGCATCACGCTCAACGGCGAATCAGTGGTTCCCGTGACTTCTATCCCGGTGGAAGCCATGCTAAGTGGTATGCAGGTTGTGTCTGTAGAAATCGAATAAGGTAGACTTACGCGGGCCCTGGTTCCTAATTTCACTGCCAAGGGCAAACGCCTTTATGCCTCTTTTCCAAGGATTCGCCGCCCATGCGGCTGGCGCTGAACTACTGCCTTACAAGTACGATCCCGGGGAAATCAAGCCGAATGAGGTGGAGATTGCCATCTCCCATTGCGGTATTTGCCGCAGCGATGTCCACATGGTCGACAACGACTGGACCATCAGCCAATATCCCCTGATTCCCGGGCATGAGATTGTGGGCAAAGTCACGATCACCGGAAGCGCGGTGCTGGGACTGAATTCGGGCGACCGGGTGGGAGTGGGCTGGCAGGCCAACTCCTGCGGGCACTGTGAGTGGTGCCTGCAGGGTGAGGAAAATCTGTGTGCCGACAGCCAGGGTACCTGCGTACATCGTCACGGCGGATACGCCGACCGGGTGCGGGTCAACGCACGATTCGTCGTTCCCATTCCCGACGGCCTGGAGAGTGAGCGAGCCGCACCACTGCTCTGTGGCGGCATTACTGTCTACAGTCCGATTCGCAGCCATGGCGTCAATCCGGCTTCGCGGGTGGGTATTGTCGGCATTGGTGGATTAGGCCACCTGGCGGTGCAGTTTGCCCATGCCTTTGGAGCGGAAGTTACAGCGTTCTCCACTTCCCCGGCCAAAGAGGCGGACGCTCGCTCGCTGGGCGCGGACAACTTCGTCAATACACGCGAAACAAAAACGCTCAAGAATCTTGCCGGGCACTTTGACTTCATCCTTTCGACCATTGAGGCAGACCAGGATTGGAGCGCGTATGTCGCGGCTCTGCGGCCCCAGGGCAAACTGTGCTTTGTCGGAGTCCCGCCGGGGGTACTGGGGCTCCCGGTCTTTCCCCTCGTTTCCGGGCAGAAAGTGGTCACGGGAAGTCCGCACGGAAGTCCCCTCATGATCCGCGAAATGCTGCGGGTGGCCGAGCGCCACAAGGTTCAGGCCATTACGGAGCGTTTTGCCATGTCCAAGGCAAACGACGCCATGAACAAAGTAAAGAAAAACAAGGTGAGGTATCGCGCTGTGCTGGCGACATAGCGGGGTTTTAAGACCGCGTATTCAGTCTCGCAGAGCCGACCCTTAGCTTGTCGAAGGGACGGCCGATCACGACCTTCCTTGTGCACTCCATCTCCACTGGCCATGCAAGATGGCCAAGTGTCTAGGCAAGATGGCCAAATGTCGGGGCAAGATGGCCAAAGTTTTCGCGTAAGCCCTTTGTTTCACGAAGGTGGCCAAGATGGCCAAATTAATTAATTTGGACATCTTGGTGACTTATCGCCCTTCTTGCGAAAAGTCGCTACTTCATTTGATGCGGTCTCGCGGAATTTGTGTCGATTTTACTGTGCCACTCTTTGGCGATTCTCAGCAGGGCTGGCCTTGCATTTCTAAATTGGGGGTGGACTGCCAGAGGGAGGCGTACCACTCTAAAGCCTGTCACAGTTTCAAAGATTTACGGCCCGACTCAAAGAGGCTGCGGAAAAATGGGGTGATTTGTGAGGCGAAGAAGAACGTACCTCAGGGCCTAACCCGCATCTCATGGCTCCCTGGGAGCCAGGGTTGCCGGTAGCTAGATATCCATTTCTGACGGATGACGGGTGCCCCATATCTGCCCGGTTTTGGCAGATGTGGGATTCCGCGGCTGTCCACCGGTCACTCTCTACTGGCAACAGGTCTTGAGGGTGGGGTCGTCTAGACCATGCAGACTGAGGAGCCGAGTTTCGTGGAATCCCACATCTGCCAAAACCGGGCAGATATGGGGCACCCGTCATCCGTTACGGTACCAGCCGTGAGAAATGCGGGCTAAAGGCCAAATGATTTTGGTGGGTTTATGTGCGGGCTAGTCTGGTCCCGGCCCTACGGGCCTGGTTCCGATACGAGATTTGTTATCGCGTTCTCACGCAGGCTCACATTTCCGTCCTATGCCGCGTCGTTGACGTACAAGGCGAGTGCAGGCCGCATTTGTGGTGAGAAATGCGGCCTAGTAGACTCGGTTCAGAATGATGCCTCGCGTCGTAACAGCAAGTCTACTGGCTCTGATTATCTATCCTCACGTTGTTTCAGCCCAGGGAACCCGTCTCTGGGTTCAATCCCGCTACGAGGAATTTGAAAAAGGCCAACCGGAAACCATCGCGATTTCCAGCCGCGGATATTTGGAGGCCGGTCCCACTCTGAAGTCAGTGTTCTTGACCCCTTCCACTTATATCTGGGATGTGGCTTCCGATAGCCAGGGCAACGCCTACCTGGCCACGGGCTCGCCGGCAACCGTGCTCAAGGTCACCAGCGCGGGTGTGTCGACTAAATTGTTTTCGACCAAGGAACTCACCGTGCAGGCTGTCCGGGTGGGTCCGGATGGTTCGGTGTACGCGGCGACGGTACCGGGAGGCAAGGTCTATCGCATCAAGCCCGATCAGTCCGGCCTCGACGAGAGCAGTGCGACTCTGGTGTTTGACTCCGCAACCACGACCCAAAACGCGACCTCAGCCAAGCCGGGTGATCAGGCTCGCTACATCTGGGATCTGGCATTTGACGCCCAGGGCGCGCTGTATGTCGCGACGGGCGGACCGGCCGCTATTTATCGCGTCGACGTATCCTCGGCCACCCCTCACGCGGAGATCTTTTTCCAGAGCGACGAGCAGCATATTCGCTGCCTCCTCTTTCAACCCAATGGAGACCTCATCGCCGGCAGCGATGGAGGCGGTCTGGTCTACCGCATCGGCAAGGACCGCAAAGCACTGGTGATCTTCGACACTCCCAAGCGTGAGGTTACGGCGCTGGCTCAATCCGCGGATGGCCGGTTGTACGTGGCAGCAGTGGGTGAAAAGACCAAGAGCACTTTACCTCCGCTGCCGGTGCAGGGAATTGCGGTGGCCACCGCAACCATCACCATCGTGACCCCCGGCTCGGTTCAGGCTTCGAGCAGCAATGGCCTTATTCCCGATGGCTCTGAAGTGGACGAACTTAGCCCCCAGGGAGCTCCGCGCAAGCTCTGGGCTACCCGCGAGGACGTGATTTATGCCTTGCACTCAACCCCGCAGGGACTTCTGGCCGCCACCGGCAATCGGGGCCGAATCTATCGGATTCAGGAAGACGGATCCTTCTGGGACCTGGCTCACGCCGCAACCGGGCAGGCAACGGCGTTTGCCCCCGCTCCGGATGGGCTTTACGTAGCTACCAGCAACACCGGCAGGCTGTATAAGCTGGCAAACCAACCGGCTGCCCAGGGCACCTACCTGAGCGACGTGCTCGATTCGGGGGTGTTTTCCCGGTTCGGCCGGATGGAAGTGAACGCCGACGGCAGCAAAGCAAGTTACGAGATCTTCGCCCGCTCCGGCAACGTAGAAAATCCCGAGCGCAACTGGAGCGACTGGCGCCAGATCACCCCGGACGCCGGCACTTCCGGCCTTCCTCCCGCGCGATTTGTTCAGTGGAAAGCGGTTCTTTCCCCAGGCGCCCGGATCGATTCTGTAGGTATCAATTACCTGCCGGTCAACATCGCTCCTGTGGTGGATGAGATCGCCGTCGAGCCGGGAGCAAGAGCCAACCCACCGTCTCCGCCAAGTGGCCAACCGCAGCAGGTAACCATCAATCTGCCCTCTGGGCAGAACGCCATCAGTTACAACCAGGATCCCTCAACAGCACCGTTAACCGCAGTCCGCGACCGCACCGCCGTGACCGCGCGCTGGTCAGCGCATGACGACAATGGCGACGAGCTGGTTTTCGATGTTTACGTCCGCGGAGACGGGGAGAAGAACTGGCGCTTGCTCCGGTCACGCGTGAGCGAACGTTTCTATTCCTTCGACTCCATCCGCATCCCCGACGGTGGTTACCGCATCCGCGTAGTGGCCAGCGATGCTCCAGCGCATGTTTTGGGTGATGCGCTCACGGGTGAGCGGGAGAGCGATCACTTCATCATCGATACCACTCCGCCGGTGCTGACCGGGCTGCAGGGCAATCTGCAATCCGGCGTGTTGCATGGCAGCTTCGTCGCCACCGACGCCACTTCGCCGATCGTCCGCGCAGAGTATTCACTCGATGCCGGTCGATGGCAGGTTCTCGAGCCAGTCGGGAAGCTCTCTGACTCGCTGAGCGAGCACTACGATTTCAGCATCCCGCTCGCGTCGATACCCGTGCGGCCCACTCCAGACGAGCCGGAGGGATCTCCGCCCCCCGTGACCGACCCGCAGGAGCATATCCTCACCGTTCGCGTTTACGACCGGTACGACAACGTGAGCGCGGCAAAGACCGTCCTCCACTAGGCCGATGCGCTTCGAACTTTTTGTCGCCGTGCGCTACCTGCGAGCGAAGCGCCGCCAGGCGGTCGTGGGCGTGATCACCGTGATCTCCATAGTCGGTGTGGCGGCAGGCGTCGCTTCGTTGATCATTGCCCTCGCCATTACCAACGGCATGCGCCGTGATTTGCAGGACCGGCTGCTGGGCTCGACGGCGCACGTGCAGTTGATGCGCGTTGCCAGCGACGGCATCCGCGACTGGCGGCCGCTGACTGCGCGGCTGCAGCAGTTGCCCCACGTAAAGGCGGCTGCACCAGGACTCTATGAACAGGTCCTCGTCTCCCGCGGCGCTCGCTCCAGCGGCGCTCTGATTGAGGGCATCATCCCGCAACAGGAGCGCGGCGTGAGCGATCTGTTGTCCAACGTAACCCTGGGCAGCGCTGCTGCCCTCGATCCACAACCCAGGGGCAGCCCAAATGGCAGCGAAGCCCAGGCCCCGCCGCCCATCGTCATCGGGCATGACATGGCAGACACCATCGATGCCAAAGGTGGGCAGCAAAGTACTGATCACCAGCCCCCAAGGGGCCCTCACACCGTTTGGGCTTCTCCCGAAATTCCAGTACTTTCGCGTTGTTGGCATCTTCCACACGGGCTTTTACCAGTACGACTCGAACATGGCGTTCACCAGCCTGGCGGATGCGCAACGCCTTTTTGGCGAACCCGATGTCGTGTCGATCATTTCTTTCAAGGTGGACGATCTCTATCGCGCCGATCAGATCGGGCGCGCTATCGAGCAGGCTGCGGGACCGGGGTTTCTGACCACGAATTGGATGGAACAGAATCGTCCCCTCTTCCGCGCGCTGCAGTTGGAACAGATCGTCACCTTCATCGTGATTGGTCTGATCGTATGCGTCGCCGCCCTGAACATCCTCACTGCGTTGACCATGATGGTGATGGAAAAAACGCGGGATATTGCGGTCCTGATGTCGTTTGGCGTCAAACCGCGCCAGATCAGGACAATCTTCCTGCTTCAGGGGTTACTCATCGGCTTTACCGGAACCCTTTTGGGCCTGATCGCCGGTTACTGTCTTGCCTGGATCGGTGGCCACTACCACTTCATTCATCTCTCCGCCGAGGTGTACTCCATCGACTATCTGCCTTTCGCTGCGCGCTGGACCGATGGGGTGATTGTGGCTGCCGTTTCCCTTGCAGTTTCGCTGCTGGCCACTCTTTATCCCTCCCGCTCTGCCGCCAGGGTGCTGCCCGCTGAGGCTTTGCGCTACGAGTAAAAGCGGGCCCGAATCGCAGCCGCCACCTTGCGCATCATAATGCTGTGGATAACGTGGTACGAGGTAACCACCTCCCGGGGGAAGTGAACAAGGGTACTAATGTATTTTGAAGCACCCGATCACAAACCCTCTTCCGTACAGGGGTGCATTAGTGATACATGAAGATAGGTCGCGATTGATTACCGGCCTCAGAGGCAGATGAATGGAACTGGGCGCCGCCGCAGACGAAGCCACCGCAGGCCGCCTGGGGACGCTCGGCAACCGTCCAGGTGAGCCGGTCCCCGAGCTGGGGCCTACGCTTGTGGACGTGCGTGATCTGCGCAAGGTGTACGGAAAGCTGGTTCTTTTTGAAGCAATCAACTTTCGCGTGAGAAGGCAGGAAATGCTGGCCATCGTTGGCCAGTCTGGTGCGGGAAAAAGCACCTTGTTGCATATACTTGGGGCGCTTGATACAGCCTCCGCGGGTGAAGTATACTTTCAGACAACACTCTTGCGATCCTTAACCCCCGTTGAGGCAGCGGACTTTCGCAATCGCGAGATCGGCTACGTCTGGCAGTTTCACTATCTTCTGCCGGAGTTTACAGCCGCTGAAAACGTCGCGCTTCCCCTTCTCGCGCGCGGAGAGTCAAAAAAAGAGGCAATGCAGGAAGCCATTCACTGGCTTGGCGAAGTGGGACTGGCAGAGCGGTCGACCCATCGAGCAGGTGAGCTTTCCGGCGGGGAGCAGCAGCGAGTCTCTATTGCGCGCGCGCTGATCACCAAGCCCAAACTTTTGCTGGCGGATGAGCCTACAGGAGATCTGGATAACCAGACAGCGGAAGCCCTGTTTAGCCTGTTAGAGAGCCTGCACGCAAGCCATGGTCTTACCTCAATCCTGGTCACCCACAATATGCCTCTTGCCAGGCGTTGTGATCGGGTTTTACGGTTGGCCCATGGAAGAGTCGAGGAAGTGTCTGCATCGGACGTTTGAGGGCGGGCACGGTACGAACGGTTTACCCCAAAAGGGTGAGTCGTGACAGTGGCTGGATCGATATAAGATTGTATGAACCTATATCCGCCCAGCCGAGTGGTTTTCCCGGGCGCCAAGGGCCCCGGGAAGATGGAACAGGACGAAAGTTGCCGTTAGCGTCGAAAGGTGACGCCTTCGGGGACAGCTTTTAAGGGGGAACATGTTCGAACGGTATACAGAAAAGGCGCGGCGCGTCATCTTCTTTGCACGGTATGAGGCCAGCCAGTTTGGTTCCCCATATATTGAGACAGAGCACTTGCTGCTCGGTCTTTTGCGTGAGGATAAGGCGCTGACAAATCGCTTTCTCCGCTCCCATGCTTCGGTTGAATCCATCCGGAAACAGATTGAAGGTCACACTACGATTCGGGAGAAGGTTTCTACTTCTGTCGATCTGCCTTTGTCGAACGAGTGCAAGCGAGTTCTGGCCTACGCCGCAGAGGAAGCGGAGCGTCTCTCGCATAAGCACATTGGTACGGAACATCTTTTGCTGGGACTGCTGCGCGAAGAGAAGTGCTTCGCAGCGGAGATATTGCACGAGCGCGGACTGCGTCTGCTCGCCATTCGCGAGGAACTGGCGCGAGCTACCCAGGAGAAAGCTCCACCTTCCCAACGTAATCGCGAATCCAGCCTGCTGGTGGAGTTCTCCCGCGACCTGACCCAGGCCGCGATGGACAACCAACTCGACCCGCTGGTCGGCCGCGATCAGGAACTCGAGCGCGTGGTGCAGATCCTGTGCCGCCGCACCAAGAACAATCCGGTGCTGATCGGCGAGCCTGGAGTAGGCAAGACAGCGATTGTCGAAGGCCTGGCGCAGCGCATCTCCGACGGCGAAGTGCCCAGCTTCCTGGCTGACAAGCGTGTACTGGCTCTCGATCTTTCGCTCATCGTTGCCGGTACCAAGTACCGCGGCCAGTTTGAGGAGCGGCTCAAGACCATCATGAAGGAGTTGATGGAGAATCAGAACTCCATCATCTTCATCGACGAGCTTCACACCCTGGTGGGCGCAGGCTCAGCCGAGGGTTCGCTCGACGCGGCCAACATCCTGAAACCGGCTCTCTCTCGCGGTGAGATTCAGTGCATCGGCGCAACCACGCCGGCTGAATATCGCAAGTCGATCGAGAAGGATCGCTCGCTGGAGCGTCGTTTCCAGGCAGTCAAGGTACCGCCTCCGAACGAGGAAGACGCGATCAAGATCATCATGGGGATCAAGGACCGCTACGAGAAGTTCCACGCGGTCAGCTACACCGATGACTCGATCCACTTCGCGGTTTCTCATTCGAACCGCTACATCCCGGATCGGTTTCTTCCAGATAAGGCGATCGACCTCATCGACGAAGCGGGTGCACGCGTAAAGCTGCGCCAGACCTCGCTGCCGGAGGAGATCACCGAGGTACAGAAGCGCATCAAGTTCATCGTGCATCGCATGGAAAATGCGATTGCCAACCATGAGTTTGAAAAGGCGCGCTTCTACTCCGATGAGGAGCGCAAGGAGCGCGAGAATCTGCGCGCTCTGCGCGACAAGTATCACCTCGACGATTCGACTGCCGGCATCGTCGGCCGCGAGGACATTGAGGATGTAGTCAGCCGCTGGACTGGGGTTCCGATCACCTCGATCAAGGAAGAAGAAACCCAGAAGCTGCTCCGCGTCGAAGAAGAGCTGCACAAGCGCGTGATTTCGCAGGACAAGGCGATCTCTGCCCTGTCTCGTGCGATTCGCCGCTCGCGTGCGGGTCTCAAGTCGCCCAATCGTCCTATCGGTTCGTTCCTGTTCCTGGGACCGACCGGCGTGGGCAAGACGGAAATGGCGCGTACCCTGGCCCAGTTCCTCTTCGGCAGTGAGAAGGCTCTGATCCGCTTCGATATGTCGGAGTTCATGGAGAAGCACTCGGTCTCCAAGCTCATCGGTTCGCCTCCGGGCTACGTGGGCTACGAGGAAGGCGGCCAGCTCACCGAGCGGGTGAAGCGTTCGCCGTACTCGGTGGTCCTGCTGGATGAAATCGAGAAGGCGCATCCGGATGTGTTCAACATCCTGTTGCAGGTTTTCGAAGACGGTCAGCTCACCGACGGTCTGGGCAACACGGTGGACTTCAAGAACTCGATCATCATCATGACCTCCAACATTGGAGCAAGGCACCTGCAGAGGAAGCAGGGGCTTGGCTTCCAGTCCGACAGGGAAGACCTGCTGATGGACAAGATGGAGGAACTGGTCAAGAACGAGGTGAAGCGGACCTTCAATCCAGAGTTCCTGAACAGGCTGGATGAAGTCATCATCTTCATGTCGCTCTCGGATTCCGATCTGATCCAGATTCTGGAGTTGCTGGTACAGCAACTGAATTCCAATCTGATCCAGAAGGCGATCACGCTCTCGGTGACCGAAGATGCCAAGAAGTGGATTCTTGAAAAGACATTAGTCGACCGCACGTATGGTGCAAGACCCTTGCGCCGTGCCCTGCAGCGCTACGTCGAGGATCCGTTATCTGAAGCATTGATCGCCGGCGGCATCTCGGAGCGTCCCGCGTTCCTCGAGGTCTACCTCGAAAACAACCAACTCTTCTACCGGCCGGTGGGCGAAGTGGGAGAAGACAAGTCGACGGGGATCCTGCTCTTCAGCAACTAACGTACGTTGAGCAAAAGGCCGGGGCGAAAGCCCCGGCCTTTTTGCGTGTATGCGCCAAATTCCAGCGTAGACGGGTCACCCGATTTAGACCATAATGATCATGGCGATCATTATGGTCGGAGGGCAGATGATCAAAGAGGTGAGCGCGGTTAATTTTCGCCAGAATTTGGGCGAGATGCTCAACCAGGTGCAGTATCGCGGTGAAAGCATTGTCATCAACAAGGATGGCAAGCCAGTAGCGGCTCTGGTTGATGCCGAATTGTTTGCCCGTATCCGTCGCATGCGTGACCGGTTCGATGCGCTGAGCAATCGGATAGCGAAGGCATATGGCGAGGTGCCCTTGGAAGATGGCTTGACGGAAATTGACACTCTGGTGGCGAAAATTCGAGAGAGTTAATGGCTCGTCTGCGAGTCGTTTTGGATACCAATGTTCTGGTTTCTGGATTGGCATACCCCGGAAGCATT
>CAWKKM010000017.1:0-48062 GCA_963850235.1 uncultured Acidobacteriaceae bacterium
CAAGGACGGCCTCCAAGGGTGCCTGTCGCCACCCCTGGGAAATGTTTATTGGCCCCTATCGAAGCAGCATTTTCGATCCCTGCTGTAGCTTGCATGGCGACGTCACCTTCTTATCGCCGCTCGGGGCCCCACAACTGCTCCCTCTCCAACAGGAAAATCCTCTCGTAAACCCGTTCATAGGCCTCAACCATTGTTGCGATGGAAAACCGTTCCTGAACCCTCTTTCTGCAGGCTTTGTCTTCAATCCCAGGCACCTCTTCGAGTGCTCCCACGGCGCCGGACTCATCGGACACTAAAAACCCAGTCACGCCCTGCTCAATCACCTCTCTACACGAGCCGAGATCCATCGCGATCACCGGAACACCTGCCGCATTGGCCTCTGCCAGCACCAGGCCAAATCGCTCTGGAATGGTGTTCAGGTGGAGCAGAGCGAAGGCGGTCGCGAACAAACCGTTCTTCTGCTTCACATCCACTGCTCCTACATAGCAGATCTGCTGGTCATCAACGTGTGGTTGCACTTCGTCGCGGAAGTAGCACGTATCCTGCACAATGCCGGCAATCAGCAGTCGCCGTCCGCTCTGCTTCGCCACCTGGATCGCAAGATGAACGCCTTTGTCGGGATGGATGCGGCCAATGAAGATAAGATCCTCTCCGCGCCGCGTTCGTTGGGGGTAGAGTGCGAGATCGATTCCGTTGTAGACCGTTGCCAGGTAATTCAGCGCGGGCGAGCGATCCGCATCGCTGATAGAAACGAAGTACCCCGCACGATACTTCTCAAAGACCGGCATGATCTGAGGCGAGGAGAAGCCGTGGATCGTGGTCAATACCGGCGTCTTCACCAACCTTGTGTAGCCCAGCGCCATAAAGTCGTAGTGGCTGTGGATCAGGTCGAACTCCCCGGCATGCTCAAAGGCTTCCGCGATGTGCAGGTATTCGGCTACCTTGGGATCGATGGAACGATCCTCCTCATAACCCTTATCGACTACAGAATGCAGCCGGGCGCGGGTGATGGAGTCACCAGTGGCGAAGAGCGTCACCTCCCACCCTCGAGTGACCAGCCCCTCGGTGATGTTGCTGGCCACGGTCTCCCAGGCGCCATACTGTCGCGGCGGGGTACGCCATGCAACCGGAGACAGGATAGCGATTCTCTTGTTTGAGCTCATCCGCAAACCCGCTAAGCCGTTTTCGCAATTGGTGTAGACCAAACCCGTATTTCCTGTGGATGTTGGTGGAGCCACCGAACTGTATGCGACTTTCTTTGAGGAAAGTCGCACATAATTGTTCCCGGCCAGTGCTGCGTGGCAGGAAATACGGGGAAGCGACAGGTCTTTTCGTGGTTTTCTCCCAAGGAAAACCACTCCTTGCGACCCTCGCCAGGCCACATTAATTGCGAAACTGCTCTAAGACATTGCCGCCAACACATCGTCCAGGGCAACGCTGGCGAAGCCGGTAGCTAGATCGGCGAGTCCGTAAGGAATGATCAGCTGGCCCTGGTGCAACATGGCGCCGCAAGAATAAACCACATTGGGCACGTAGCCTTCGCGCTCGCTCGGCTCCGGCGTCATGATCGGTTCACGCAGCCGGCCAAGGACCTTCCATGGTTGTTCGAGATCGAGCAGGAAGGCTCCAATGCAGTACTGACGCATCGGCCCGACTCCGTGGCTCAACACCAGCCAACCAGCCTTGGTCTCAATGGGCGATCCACAATTGCCAATCTGTATCAGCTCCCAGGGAAACTCCGGCTTGAGCAGCAGCTGGCGGTCATTCCAGAAGTGGGCATTGTCCGAATGCATGAGGAAGATGTTCTCGTTGTCCTGGCGCGAAATCATTGCGTACGCCCCATTCACCTTCCGCGGAAAGAGCGCCATACCCTTGTTTTCCGCTTCCGGGCCGTTTAGAGAAATGAACCGGAAGCGAAGAAAGTCAGAGGTCTCGAGTAGTTCCGGCATGATGACCCTGCCGTCGTAGGCAGTAAAGGTCGCAAAGTAAACGTGCTCGCCATTGTCCTGTCGGAAGCGCACAAACCGGGCGTCCTCAATGCCGTTTCGTTGCGAGGGAGTGGACGGGAAGATGATCCGCTCAGAAAGGTCCTGCTCCGGCTCAAATTGCACTTCGTAGTTGGAGCGGGCAAGCATCCAGATGCTTCGCGCCAGGATCTGATCGTCCCCCGCTTCCCCGTGGGTTTGATCGGAGTTCTCAAGCTCTGCGGCCAGGGCGTCGCGCAAGGCGGCCTGACTAAACGAACTCCCCAGCCTTTCGAGAACCCGGCCGGCAAACCTACTTTCCAGTCCCAGTTCCCAGAGTTTTCGCTGGAACAGAGGTCCTTCATAAAGGGTGTTGGCGATCTGCCGTGGCTCGGTAAGCAAATTGCCGGCCGGATCCACCTCAATGCGAAGATCGCGATGAATGATTCCGCTGCGAAACGTGATCGAGGAGATGTGACCCTCCCCGGTAGCGCGCAGACTGATGATGAAGCGCACAGCACCCGCCGGCACCCCGGTCTGGTCAGGGTGCTCGACCATCGAGGGGCTGAACAGGGCAGCCGATTCGAGCGAGTATTCCGATAAAAAATAGGAGCCGATCAGAAGCCGTCGTTGCTCGGAGATGATTGCGGTTGCCGGCATGAGTTCTCGTAGCTGTTCGAAGCGATTCAGGAACCGCAGCCACAGGTATAGGTGACGCTGGGAAAAGTCTGCCGTAACCTGCTCCAGCAGCAGGCCAACCGTCGGATCCGGAATGGCCATGATTCGGTCGATGATCCCCCTCATGCGTTGCGGACTTCCAGGGTCAAATCGGCGCAGAAGAACGCGTGACGGATCTGGTCTCAGAACAGTCTTTGAGCGCTTCAGCGGAATTGCCAGTGCAGTCCCATTACCCATCGAGGGTCCCATTTCTCCTGCTGCTATGCAACAGCTGCTCTTAGTGGATCACAGACTGTGTGGCGTTTCTGCTGTATTCGCTGTCTCTAAATAGAGCAAGCCGCGTAGACGTGCTGTTCAGGTACACATCGGCTGAGGATCGCTTTAGCGCATTTTTGCTAATACTCTGGTCCATCGGTATCAGTCGTGTGCGACCATTCTTTGGCGGAATGGCCGCGTCGGGTTCAGTTTCCTGCTCTACACCATTAGCAAAAACGCTTTAGCGCATCGCAATGGGCAAAGAAGGGTAATCCTCGGCCGTGATTGGCTGCCTGAAGCTGGTCAGCATGTTCTGTGCCTGACGCATCTCCACCAGCGAAAGCAGAAAAGCCAGGGTGGACTCGGCTCCCTGGTTCCCATTCACCCGGTCCACATGCAATCCATCGCGGCAGCCGCCGGTCTCGGGGACGTAGAGCTCAAGGCCGAGATCGTTGCCCCCAATGAACCAGTCAAAGGCGTTTTCGGCCTGTTCGTACCAGCGCAGATCCCCGGTGGCCCGATGGGCCTCGAGACACGCGGCGACGGTTGCCTGGGCCTCAATCGGCTGCTGGTCGAAGTTGGCCCGTGCACCGCCGCGGTGATAGAAGCCGTTGCTGCCGATCGGCCGCAGATGACCCTGGGCGGTGGTTTGTTGCTCGGTTAGCCAACGCAGGGTTTCCAGGCCGCGGTTCAACACCGCTTGCTGCCCCGTGGCT
Organism: uncultured Acidobacteriaceae bacterium; assembly: GCA_963850235.1. GTDB lineage: Bacteria > Acidobacteriota > Terriglobia > Terriglobales > Acidobacteriaceae > PALSA-350. Next base: position 3,614 of record CAWKKM010000017.1, read on the forward strand.
CGGCCACTCACAATCAACGCGTGGGACAACCTTGCGTTGTCGTAGGAAAGCTGTTCCTCAAACCATTGCCAGTCGGCATGCGCGTGCCGGTTGTACAGCTCCATCAACCGTGTCGTCAAGATTTCGCGCGCCTGGTTCACCTGGCTGTCACCACTTAGCCGGCGCAGATATTCATGAATACCCAGCAGCCCAAACGCCCACGCTCGCGGCGAGCTGAACTCGGTCAACGCCGGCAACGCCCTGGCGAAGAGCTGGCCGGCCATCATCTGGAAGGTTCGCAGCTGTGAACGTCCCACGCCGACCCCGAGCGCCCACAACGCGCGGCCGTGGCTATCCTCCGACCCCTGCTCGTCCAGCCAGTGGCGATCGAAGCTCATGTGGTTATGAAAGCGCCCGCTGGCCGGGTCGAAAGCATGGTGCAGAAAGGCTGCACTGGTGCTGGCTAGGCTCCGTTCCAGCTCCGCATCGTCACTCAACTCTCCCATCAGCACGGCAAGAATAAAGGCTCGTGCATTATCGTCGGTGCAGTAGCCTTCGCTGAAATTGGGCACGCTGAAGATAGCGTGCTGAAACACGCCCGTGGAATCCGTCATTCGTGAAAGATGCGTCAACTTCAGCTCCGGCAGCTCACGATGCTTCTGATCAAGTGTCTTCAGGGCGAGTGACTTCCGCGACAACGGCGCGCCTTCCAGGCGAGCCAGTTCAAAACTGTGCATGTAGAGCTGGGCTACGTTCGACCAGATCATCTCCCGTCCCAACCGGTAGGCGTTTTTGCGCATGTTGTTCCTTCGCGTGTCGTCGCGTAGCAAGGCAAGAATCTCATCTGCCATCGCGGAGGAATCGGCAAACGGCACCAGTGCGCCCTGGCCGTCCGCCAGCAAATCCGCCGCGTGCCAATAAGGTGTCGAAACTACCGCCTTGCCGGAGCCGAAGGCGAATGAGAGTGTCCCGGAAGTGATCTGCATCGCATTAAGATATGGCGTAATGTACAGATCCGCGGCCCCCATAAACTCCTTCAGGTTCTCCGGGGCCACAAATTGGTTGCAGAAAATCACGTGTTTCTCCAGCTTGTTCTGCGTGGCGAGGATCTCCAGGCTCAGGCGATACGCCTCGCCATGATGGCGCAATTCATTAGGGTGGGTCGCGCCCAACACGATATACACCACATCAGGAAACTCGGCCAGAACCGCCGGTAGCGCATTGAGCACGTACTCGATGCCCTTGTTGGGTGAGAGCAGTCCGAAGGTAAGCAGAACGGTGCGCCCTTCCACCTGGAACTGGTCTTTGAAATAGGTAGGATCAACAAACCCTACGTCGGCAATGCCGTGCGGAATCAGATCGATCTTGCTCAGTGGTGCCCCGTAAATCTCATGCAGCATCAGTCGTCCACGATCGGCCATCACCACCAGCCGCGTCGATAGCGCCACCAGCTCTTCGGTGGCACGCCGCTGATCGATCCTCGGTTCGTGCAGAATGGTATGAAACGTGGTCACCACCGGCATCTTCAACTCACGCAGCATGGCCAGGATGTGGCCTCCAGCGGGACCGCCAAAGATACCAAACTCATGCTGCAGGCATACGATGTCGACATCGCTGATGTTCAGAAAATCCGCAGCACGCAGGTAGGAGGGCAGATCCTGTTCTTCGATCTCGAAGCGAACCACTTCCGGATAATCGTACCCGGCTTCGATGTCATTGACGGAAACGCAGAGGCAATGGCTCTCCGGATACACGCTCTGTACCGCCGACAGCAAATCGGTAGTGAAGGTCGCAATGCCGCACTTGCGCGGCAGGTGATCGCCCACAAAGGCAATCTTGCGGATCTTCGCGGTCTGTCTTAAGTGGAATCCGTTTCCCATACGTGGGACCTCTTCCTTCGTTCGATCGTAACTAGACTTGTACTCTGGCAAAACAGTAGTACCGGCGAAAGCAGTTGGCACAACGAACCGGACGGAACGCCAATCGCGTCAGCAGCCGGTCAAGAGAGCGATGCTCAGCCTCATTGAACAAGATTGATGAACATAGAGGGCACCGTTGACCAAGCCAGAGCAGTCTCGAAAACCTGCCGAGCCAGCGGACACTTGCGATGCCCATGAGAGCGATTCCTCAACAATCCCGTAGCGATAACAGCATATACATCGTGAAGGCCAGGCTCACGATCGAACACGCTTGCCAGGCTTCCTGAGCGTCGGCTGAACCGGTGGCATGGTCATAATCAGTGGTTTTTCTGCGTTCTGGTCGGGTAGTTGGTCATGCAGGATCACATTGAGCAGGGACTTGTGCACCCGGATGCGGCCGTTGTATTCGATGAACCCCATTTTGCGGAAGCGGTTCATGAAGAAGCTGACGCGGGACCGCGTGGTGCCGATCATTTCCGCCAAGGTCTCCTGTGTAATCTGCGGGATCATCGTTTCCGGTTCACCCGGCTCGCCGAACTCCGCCATCAACAAAAGGATCCGGGCAAGGCGTTTTTCGCTGGAGTTGAAAAGCTGATCGACGAGATCAGCCTGAGTTCGCATGCTGCGGGCGAGCAAAAACTTCAAGAACAGATCGGAAAAGGCATGCTCTTCATGCATAACACGAACCATTTCCGCCCTCTCGATCTTGAGCGCTCTACAGGCAGTAATGGCCGTTGCCGTGGCCAGTCGAAGCCCAACGGCTCCGGCGATTGATTCCTCACCGATGAAGTCACCGGCGGAGAGCAGCGTGATGGTAGCTTCTTTCCCTCTTTTCGATACTACGGTGATCCTTACGCGGCCCTTTTGCAGATAGAAAACAGAGTCAGCGTTACTCCCCTGCGCAAAGAAGACTTGCCTTGCTTTCACTGCGATGATCCGCCGTCCAAGGCCGGCCTTGGCGAGAAAGGTGGCAGTATCAAATTCGGTTGGTTCTGATTCAGTCATCTGGATAGCCTCTCCGGTATCCGATCTCAACTGACGAAGGGACGCCTGACCATCCGATTCGTGGGCCACCCCTGAGTCGGCGCAAAAAGCTACTTGACGGCGCAGTCGAACACCGCTATGCACACGAGCAGACTCTGGTGCGTCCAGCTGAGCTGACAAGGTAATTGGGTTCACAGCGGTCACTCACAGTATCGGGCCGCGCCGACGCAAAAAGATGTGCAGTTTTGCTCAGAAATGACCGGACAGCCTCTTTATAAGGCGACCGCCGCCGAGCCGGATCTCTACTTTCTTCACGAAATTGATAGTATTGAGGGTGTTCTCCCTGGCTAATTCAGGTTGTATGCGGTCGCATACCCCCGCGGATGGCCGCGCCTGGGAAAGGGCGCCCTACATGGCCGAGGCAAAGAACACTTCGTTTGACCCGGCCGCGTTTCTGGCGAATGCTGGACTTGGACGGCGGATTGTCCGATTGCGGGCAAAGCAGGCATTCTTTTCACAGGGGAGTCCCGCTGACTCCATCTTCTATCTTCAGTCAGGACGCGCGAAACTCACGGTCATTTCGAGAAACGGCAGAGAGGCTACGATCACGCTGCTTTCGGCCGGCGATTTTGTTGGAGAGGAGTCAATCGCGGGAGCGGTTGGCCTTCGACTGGCGACGGCCACTGCGATTTCGGGCTGCACGGCGCTCAAGATCGATAGGGTGGAGATGATCCGCGTGCTACACGAGGAGCATGCCTTCTCCGATCTATTCTTGAAGTTTTTGCTCGCCCGCAGCATGCGGACTCAGGCCGATCTCGTCGATCAGCTTTTCAACTCCAGCGAGAAGCGCCTAGCACGGGTTTTACTGTTGATGGCCGAATTCGGTAAACCGGGGCAAGTGCAAACACCCATCCCGAAGATAACGCAGGAATCTCTGGCAGAGATGATCGGCACTACACGGTCCCGCGTCAGTTTCTTTATGAATCGGTTTCGCACTCTCGGCTTTATTGAATACAACGGCCGCATCCTGGTTCACAAATCGTTGCTCAATGTCATTTTGCATGACTAAGTCCGATCCAAGGCCCCTGAGTGTTCTTTTTGTGGACCCTCGGCGAGTTGAAGCAAGCATAAGTTGCAGTCGCAGGCGCACGATTCGCCGATGTCCTCTCAATTAGATTTGTAATCCGGGTTTGAGCATACGTGGGGAGCTGCCAGGTGTCGGTATCTGATCTCTGCCCTGGTATCCGTCAGCTCCTCTCTTCATTCAATCAGTTATCCCTTTCTGAGACCAGCTCGGCGCCGCGTCTACATGCCACTCGCTGTACCTGTGTGGGTATGAAGGACGTGCATAAGACTTCTTGCCGAAGTCGGAATTCGAACTTCGCCATCCAAGATCGCGTGCGTGTCCACATTGTTTCCATACAAGGCCTGGTCGCCGCTTTTGTCTACTTGGACCACGGCTCCGTCGACACTGACTCCGGCAAAGACTCCTTTGGTGCGCGAATAGGAGAGAATCTCCGCATTCAGTTTTAAATCTGTGCTAGCTGCGGCATCCCGGCCGACGGGTCCAGCAGCTACAGAAGCGTCAGCTCCCAGTTTGAACTTGTCGCTCAGAAGGCTTTGCAAAGCTCGATCATTCATAAAGAGCAAGATTATGTCGGTTGACGAGCCCCCAATCTGGTAGCCCACGCTGCCTCCGTCGATAGCAATGAACATCGGAGCGCTCCATCCGTGGCCCGTGCGGCAAGTGGCGACACCGCGACCGTAGCTACCGCCGAATATGAAGGCAAACTTTTTATCTCCCGGGATAATGGCGATGCACTTAGCCGTTTGCAGCAGGTCATGCGGTATACCTTTGTCGGGCGCGTCCATAACTTCCCTTAAGACCTGGGCGGCCTTTTGGGTGCGCGCGACATCGTCCGCACGGTCGGAGGCGGCCGCAATTTGAGCGGCAGCTAGAAGAAGTACCGGGTAGATCAAAAGTCGCTTTACCATATGATTTATCTTCTTTTGTTTGTAGAGACATCTGCTAGAGACTGCTGCACTCGTGTCGTATTTGTTTTGTTGCGCTTGTCTTTTGCTCGGTTTCCTTTGTGTTATTCCTCACGTACCAACGTGGATTCGCGCCAGGGAATGAAAGAGCCCAAAAATATTCAGTAACCATAGAACGACAGCAATGACCACTACGCTGTTCAGAATCGACTTGATTGAAGCCTGCATAGGGATGAAGCGATTGACGAGCCACAAAACAACACCTACTACGATGAGAACTTCCAAAACTTGAATCAGGGGCATGACCTTCCTCCTTTCCTCTTTATGCGATCTTTGGCCGATCCCGATTCTGTAGCTGCGAGTTTGCGACCTTTTCGGCTGAACTCTTATCTACAAAATGGTTTTGCGGAACACACGGATAGGGATTGTCGACCGACTTTGGCGGCCTGATGTAACTAGGTGGAGGCTCAGCCAGAGCAACCTAAGAATGGCCGCTAGAACCTAGTACCGTCGGTCTTTCAAAAACACTCCGTCAAATGAACAATGACAGATGCAGGTTCCCATTTCTGAGCAAGATAGCTCATGTTGGAAGAATTATGTTTCGGATGCCTGAACGGAAGCGCTGAACTCACATCGACCATTTCGCGGGTACGAGATTGTTCCAGATCCTCGATCAAAACGGACTACTGGCTCTGGTGTAAGCTGCTTGCTTTTCCCCTGATCATGGAGCGCTTGCACAGGACTTAGCTGCTGTGCATACCCCGGTGCCCAGCCTACGCGGGCTGCACCCAAGGCCGCGCGGGCGGCGGGCAAACTCTAACCTCGTGATTCGCCTGCTCTGAGCGGTTTTGATCAGTATCCGGACCTGAGCGAAGCGCACACTACTTTACTGACCCAAAGTGTTAGCGTCCCGTTAAAAATACTCGCAATGCCAGCTTGAACTCTCCGCTAGCTGGTGCTTCTACCATTCATGAAAAAGGTACTCGAAAGAGGTAGCATGTGCCTTCCACCGCAGATCCACGTATCTTTGTCGTTGACGATGAACCCATCATCGCCTCCACTCTCGCCGCCATATTGCAAATGAACGGGTTTTCGGCGAAGTTCTTCACCTGCCCGAAGGAGGCCTTGAAGGCAGCCCGGTTGAAAGCTCCTGATCTGGTCATATCTGACGTCGCGATGCCAGGCATTTCCGGAGTTGATCTTGCGATCCAAATGAGAGCGCAATACCCGACGTGCAAAATACTGCTCTTTTCGGGACAGGCAGCCAGCATGGATTTACTGAAAGATGCCCGCGCCCAAGGTCATCACTTCGATTTGCTCCTAAAACCTATTCCTCCGACTGAGTTGATATTCGAGATTGGGAAAATCGTCAACGGCACCGTCGCGGTCCAAGCAATTTAAGGAGAAGTAAATCGAACGGAATATGGTGATGCTGGAAGACCTGGAGCAAATGAGGCCGTACAGGCCAGAGAGGTTTCTGAGTCATGCCGAGAGATACATACAGACTGCTTCTAACCGTGATGGCCGTCTTGGCCCTAGTGCTGGTATGGACATTTTTTCAGTCTAACTCGTTGGTCGAACCACCTTAGATGCTACCCGCGTTCGCGCAGGCAAGCTGCTTGGCTCAGATGTTTATCGGCACAAGCGGCAGAATAGCTGGTGGGCTCGATGACGCAGTTATCGTCCCATTGCCCGATCGTGGGCCAGGGCCCGCGAAACATGCGGCAATTTATCCTGGATTCCCAACTCAGCCGAGGGGCGACAAGATCATCCGTTGGGCGAGATCGCCCCGCTGCACATCTTACTCCAATGATCCGTCTTGATCTTCTTGGCCAGACCTAGCTGGCCCATTATCCAGATGCCGTAGTAGTTGAGATCAAACTCGTACCAGACGAGGCCATGACGGGCAGAAACGGGGTGCGCGTGGTGATTGTTGTGCCAGCCTTCGCCGCCAGTAAGTAGAGCGACCCACCAATTGTTGCGCGAGTCATCGCGCGTAGCGAAGCGCCTGGATCCCCACATATGGGTCGCAGAGTTAACCAACCAGGTGGCGTGAAGGCCCAGCGTCACTCGCAGGAAGATGCCCCATAAAACCAACGGCCACCCCCCAACCGCGAGCAGCACAAAGGCAAGGAGTGTGAGTGGAACCCAGTGATACTGATTCAGCCGGCGATAGAAGGCGTCCTTCATCAAATCGGGAGCATACTTGGCGAGCAGCAGAGGTTGAGCGTTTGCGCCTGCTCCATGGATAACCCACCCCACATGTGACCACCAGCTGCCTTCTCGAGGAGAATGCGGGTCTCCCGAACGGTCGCTGTGCTGATGGTGAAGCCGGTGGGTGGCAACCCAAGTCAGTGGTCCACCTTCCAGACTCAACGTGGCGCATACCGCTAGAAGATGTTCCATCCATCTCGGCACCTGGTAGCCCCGGTGCGTGAGCAGGCGATGATAACCCATGCCGATTCCGACATTGATGGCAACAACATGAAGAATGAGCGCGACAACCAGCGCGGACCAGGTAAAGAAAAAGAGCGCGGCAATGGCTCCCAGATGGAAAAGGAGCATAAATCCAAACACCAGCCAGTTCATTGACGACGTTTGTGCGTCGCGCGAGAGCGCGAGTATCCCCAGTTTCGACTTCACCGAAGCCAGCACGGCCGGCTGCTCTTGATCGGTAGACAGGAAGCCGGCATCGCGATGGGCGCTATGGTTTCCAAGCGGAAGAGAAGGCTGAACGCTATTCACAATTCCAATTCAACACGTGTTGCGCAGTTTCACTCGTCATAGTTTTGTAATTCAAATGATAAGCAGGCAATAGTGACTTCAAACGATCCCTTCACGATCCCTTCACGATCCAGTGGCGAGGCTTCGGTGGTCTGGAGCTCGTCGCCTTCTGTGGTGTCCATGGGGTCCCTGGTTTCCACTTGCCACTCATCAGGATACGCGTCCCGAAGATAGAACGTTACCGGCGTGGCAAGGGCTGGACTTGCGGCCGGGCGGCTCCTACTCACGATCCAACAACGGGCAAACCGGGGCGTGTGGCTCGACTTCGAGACCACGTCGCATAGCAAGCCTGTTTGGTGTCCTCAATCAGCAGCCTAAGTGGTCCTGGATACTCCTCATTGGAAATGCGAGCGTTTAGTACAAAGACTTAATCAGCTAGAGCTGTTTGAAATGGGGAAGCGAGCCCTCTGAGAGCGGACTTGGCCGCGCAAATTCCATCCGATCCTGCAGCTCAAAGCGATGGGGTTTTGAGCAATTGCACAGCTTTCCAGACTCCGCGAGAAGACACTCCATGCAAGGGGAGATGATGGCGGCGGATATCCGCTCCAATCGCCCTAGGCACTTCGAGGGTATGGCGAGGAGCATTCGCGGGAGCGTTACTATGCAAGAACTCAAGCAGCACACAACCTTCCTGCGCGAACGCGTCGTGCTGCCGGAAGGCATTTCCATTTTTGGAGAGACTTTTTGCGAAGGATGGACCCTGTTGAAATCCGAGGAAGCGTCGTGGCTTGATTCAGGAATTCGCAAAGCTGGATGGAACTCTTTTGTGCTCACAAAAGAGCACTGGAGAAGTGGATTCGGGCTCTATTCTCAGGATGCCCTCCAGAAGACAGTACGGGTGGCTCTTCGGCAGATAGGCAGGAACCATAACGCAGCTGAGATCGAGCAGATTAAGGTCACCAAAATATCTATGGTTCTATCTCGTGAAGATCAGCATTCTGGCGGGCCAGATCCAGAGAAGTCCCTTTTTAGGCATGGTCGACGAACCTTCGGTGCCGCCAGAACCGCTGGCGTGGGATCGGAGACAGCTACTGTAACCAAATAAGCGCAGAAGTGCTTTCCTTAATCTAGCGGACTCTGTCGCGGAGAAGTCAAAGGTCATTTCGAGGGCGCGATTTCGAAGTAGCGGCAATACAGATCAGGACGCTCTTGCATCTTGACAACCGTAGCTGGATAGGCCTACCGTTGTTGTTGAGCAAGTTTCTCTTCTTACTCTTTCAGGTTCACTGAACTAAGTCAGCCCATCTGAAGTTTTTCGTCTTAGATTACTGCCAAGGAGGAACTGCGTTATGACCCTATTAACCAGTTGGGAATCTCTCCGGGAATTTTCCGCCCTGCAAGAACGCATGAACCGCATGAGCCGGCTTTTCCGCGAGTCGAACCGCCCCGAAGGCCCGGAAGAGGCGCTGACAACCACTACCCTCGCACCGCCGGTGGACATATACGAAGACGAGCACAACATTATTCTGAAGATTGAAGTCCCGGGCATCGAAGAAAGCGACATTGATGTCCTCATTCAGAACAACACCCTCACTGTCCAGGGCGAGCGCAAGATCGAGAAGGAAGAGAAAGAGGAGAACTTCCGTCGCGTCGAGCGACAATACGGAAGGTTTACCCGCTCGTTCACGCTGCCCAGCTCCGTGGATCCGGGGCAAGTGAGCGCCCACTGCGACAAGGGGGTGCTGAAGATCAACCTCGCCAAGAGGGCAGAAGCCAAGCCCACGCAGATCAAAATTACTGGCGGCGAAAGGACTCTCGAAGCCCAAGCTCCCGGCAGGGCCGCATAAAACCAGGACGCCAGTGACAGAAATGGGAGCTGGCTTATGCCGTCTCCCATTTCGTTTGTCACCCCGATCGAGAGGAAGACCCCATGAAAACTACCAAATTTATCGTAAAAGTGAACCGTGGCCGTACTCGTCGCCCCAAATACGTGCAGCGGATTGACCGGGCTCCCTTCCAGACGACAACCAACCGTAAGCTGGCATTGCTTATGGGAAGATTCACGGCGGAAGACACTGTCAAATCCATTCACAATTCACAGTGCAGCCCGGAATTAGTACCTGTAACTTAGCGCCTGGTATTTTCGGTATCGCGCGTTTCGGTTTACGCGAGGACTCATTGACTGCGTCGGAGAACGTTCGAAGAGTCTGAATGATGGACCAGTGTCGAATCAGTGCCCGTGCAGCGTGCTGACAACCAGCATTGGCCACTCATCCCTGTTCGGCCGAAACAACTGCGCCACTTCATCGTCCGGGAAATCTCCCATCGCAAAGCTGTCGCATCCCATGGCCCTTGCCGAGAGTGCAAGCGCTTGCCTAGCGTGCCCTATGTCGTGCAAGCAATATCGATATGCACGTTCACCGTATTTCCATGCCTCGCGCCACACGATGCCGGTCAAAACGAACACAATTGGCGCTCCACCGCCGAGCAGGTCCATCTCAAAGCTACCGCGCCCACGTTACTCAACCATGTGCCTGGATGGATCGTAGTGATACAACCCATCTGGATTTCCTTTCAGACCCCGCGTCAAGAAGTGGAATTCCGTTGGGTGAAGATTCCAGGAGGACGGATTCACTCTTATCGCGTACTTGTGTCCGGTGCAAGGGACAAACTTAGACGCGCTAATCGCAGCGGAATAGAAGAGGAGTTGCGAGAGAAAAGCTGGACCGTCAACTAGAGGCGTGGAACCGGAAGTACCCTGTAGCACATCGAGTACTGGCATTGCGGGCTGCTTTTGCCCGAAGCGGTATTTTTCAACCTTAAAGTAGAGCTAAGATATTGAGAATAAAGATATTTGGTCGGGGAGAGAGGATTCGAACCTCCGACCCCCTGGTCCCGAACCAGGTGCTCTACCAGGCTGAGCCACTCCCCGAACTTGCGGTTGGAAGGACGTTTACGGGCCGAAAGGCTCCTGGCTGATGCCTTTGTGAACGCCCGTGAACTACAACAGAGTGTATCAGAAGATAGGGCCCCGACCCCGCGCAAGCCGTACACTGCGGTCAAGAGTCCTTGGGCTCGCGCTGCGATGAAACCGTTCCACCAACTCGACCTCACCGGCTTGCATGTTCTCGATGGAGCCATGGCCACCGAACTGGAGCGAAAAGGCTTCGATCTCTCCGGTCCACTGTGGTCCGCACATGTGCTGGAGAGCTCGCCCGAAGCCATCGCCGGCGTACATCGCGATTATCTCGAGGCCGGGGCCGATTGCCTGCTGACCGCCAGCTACCAGGTCTCCGCAGAAGGTTTTCAGAAGATCGGCTACGACGCCCGAAGTGCCACTGCGGCGGCGGCGAACGCGCTTCGCGCCTCAGTCTCCATCGCCGAGCAGGTCAGGCGCGAGTACCAGGCCGGTTCACCCCGCAGGATCTGGATCGGCGCTTCACTCGGGCCCTACGGCGCGATGCTGCACGACGGGTCTGAGTATCACGGCAATTACGCCTGTTCCTTTGATGACCTGGTGGGATTTCACACCCGGCGCGTTGCCGTGCTGGCAGAAACCAATGCCGACTTCCTGGCATTCGAGAGTGTTCCCTCCCTCGAGGAAGGCAAGGCCATCCTGGCCGCGCTTGTCCCCTATCCCGACTTGGCGGTGTATTTGAGCTTTACCTGCCGGGATGGACGGCACGTTTCGCACGGCGAAACTCTGCAGGCATGCGCGGGATTACTCGACGGACAACCGCAGGTGATCGGGATCGGTGTGAATTGCACGGCACCCGAACTCATTGGCAACCTCATCCGGGAGTTGGCCGAGGTCACCAGCAAGCCCATCGTCGTGTATCCAAATTCCGGCGAGGCGTGGGACGCGGTGCACCGGTGCTGGCAGGGCGATGGACAGATACAGGAGTTCGGCGAACTGGCGCGGAGATGGCGAGACGATGGCGCACAGTGGATCGGGGGCTGTTGCCGCACCGGTCCGGAACACGTGCGGGCGGTAGCCGGCGTCTGGCGGAGCTAGTTGGTCGGACTTGTCCTGAATTAGATCTAGCATCTCGTGAAAACTCCCTACCTCCCTGCGGCCGACCGCGGTTGGCAGCAGTCGCCCAAACTTAGGTAATTCCATCCCTGCGAATAAGTTCCGGGCTTGCCGTCAGGCACGCCGATAGATCAGAGACGCCGAAATTCGGGTTGCCGTCCTGAAGGGATATGAATGCCTAAGCAAGTCAAATTCTGCTCGCCTTTTTTTGCCTTTTTGGTTGTCTGCGGATGGGGCACATCTGCCCTTGCACAAGCACCCACCAGCCGGGTCGCCGCCCGGATTGACGAAACGCAGGTAACGACCTTGCAGGGGAATGTACATCCGATGGCGCGGGGAGACTTTGACCAAGGAGTGGTGACCGCGGAGACGCCGTTGGAACAGATGGTGCTTCAGCTCGAGCCTTCCGCGGCGCAGCAGGCGGCGTTGGATACGCTGGTGGAGGCACAGCATGATCCGCATTCGCCCTTGTACCATCAATGGATTACTCCGACCGAATATGGTTCCCGTTTTGGGGCAAGCCTGCAGGATCTGTCCAGGATTACCGGCTGGCTGACAGGGCACGGGTTTGCGGTCAATGAAATCGCCGTGAACCGGCGGCAAATTACATTTTCTGGCAATGCGGGACAGGTTGAGGATACGTTCCATACGCAAATTCATCGCTTCATGGTGGATGGCGCCAATCACATCGCGAATACGCAAGACCCGCAAATCCCCGCAGCGATGGCAGGCGTGGTGAGCGGAATCCTGTCGCTGCATAATTTCCGCCACGTTTCAAATATCCAGTCACGAGTGAGCTTAGAAGTACGTCCGCGGTACACGAGCGGGAACACGCATTACTTGTATCCAGCGGATTGGGCAGCCATCTACAACCTGAACCCGCTTTACAAAGCGGGGACCAATGGTGCGGGAACCTCGATCGCGATCGTTGGGCGGAGCAACATCAATTTAGCGGATGTTTCTGCGTTTCGTGCCGCCGCCGGCCTTCCAGCCGGCAACCCAACGGTGATCCTGGTGAGTAAGAATCCGGGACTGGTGGCTGGGGATCAGGACGAATCCACGCTGGATGTCGAGTGGTCCGGCGCTGTGGCTCCTTCGGCCACGGTTAAATTTGTAGTGGGTGCTTCGACTTCGACGACAGATGGCATCGACTTGTCCGCGCAATACGTGGTGAACCATGCAATCGCTACCGTCATGAGCACGAGTTATGGAAGTTGCGAAACGCAGATGGGCTCGGCCGAATTGTCCTTCTATAACGGCTTATGGCAGCAGGCAGCGAGTGAGGGGATCACTTCCTTTGTGTCTTCCGGGGATGCGGGTGCAGCGGGGTGTTACAGCGGTTCCTCCAGCTCGGCATCGAGCGCAGGAGTGAATGGATTATGCAGTTCACCGTACTCCACTTGCGTGGGTGGAACGGAATTCAACGAAGGTTCCAATTCAACTGCTTATTGGGCTGCAAACAACGGAGCAGGTTCCGGTTCGGCGCTGAATTACATTCCGGAAGAGGTTTGGAACGAGAGCGCCGCTAAGGGCGGTTCGGGTTTGTGGGCCTCGGGTGGCGGAGCAAGCCTCTACTTTAGCCAACCGGCGTGGCAACGGGGGATCAGCGGGATCGGAGCAGCCAATGGGATGCGGGCGGTTCCCGATGTCGCGGTGTCGGCATCCGCCCACGACGGCTACATCATCATTGAGAACGGCGGTTATTACGTAATCTCCGGCACGTCGGCGGCATCGCCCTCTCTAGCGGGTGTCATGGCACTGGTGGATCAGAGCAAGGGCCGAGTGGGCCAGGGCAACGCCAATCCATCCTTCTACGCCTTGCTCAATGCGAGCAAAAATCCTTTCCACGCCACGCCCTCCGGCAGCAACAATGTACCCGGCGTAAGCGGCTTCACGGCGAGTGGCGCTGCGTATAATCTCGCCACCGGTTTGGGATCGGTGGACGGATCGTTGCTGGTGGCCGAATGGGGCAGCGGTTCGAGCACCTCCAATCCGAAGATAGATTTTGTGCTGACGCCGTCGGCCACCCAGGGGACCCTGCTCCCGGGCAGGACGACCACATTTACGCTCAGCGTAACGGAAAGCGGAGCGGCCAAGAATAAGGTTTCGCTCACGGCAACTGCGGCGGCCGGCTTAACGGGCAGCATCAGCCCGGCATCGATCACCCCCGGCACAACAGCTACTGTGACGATAACGGCAGCGTCGACCATTGCACCGGGAACAAAGAACATTGTCATCACCGGTACGGATACCACGGGTACGCAGACTTCGACCTACGCTCTCACAGTGATTCCACCGCCTACCCTTGCGCTGAATGCAGCTTCCTCATCGTTAGCGATTGTGCAGGGCACTTCCGGTACCGTGGGCCTCACCGCGGTCACCGGCGGGTCCTTCACCGGCATGATCGGCTATTCGGTGAGCGGCCTGCCTGCGGGCGTCAGTGCGAAATGGTCGGCCAACCCGGCGACGCCTCCCGCAAGTGTCAGCACCAACAATGAGACGCTCACGCTCACCGCGTCTGCCACGGCTCCAGCATCATTGGCTACCGTAGTGGTTACTGTTGCCGGTGATGGGGTTTCCTCGAGCAGGAGCGTCACGCTACAAGTGCAGCCTGCGATGGGGGTAGTGTTGGCCGTGTCACCGCAGACACTCTCGATGTCGTCCATTTCCTCCGCAACGGTAACGGTGACAGCCGCACCGCTGGCAGGAACAGTCCTGGTGGCCAATGCCGGCTGGTCGAGTATCAGCATCGCTTCGGGACTGCCGAAAGGTATCACGGCCTCATGGGGTGCACCTGGCAGCACGTCCGCCGGGATTTTGTTCCGTACCTTGACGCTTACGGGCAGTGCCAATGCTGTGGCTGGGATTTCGACCCTGAGCCTGGCCGGGACGTTCACTGCCAAGACCGGCAGCGTGTACAAGTCGAGCGCAAATCTGCCGCTAACCGTCAGCCTGAGTGCTGCCAAACGGCTGCGTGCGCGACCGGTGCAGAACCATCATAAGAGTTAGCGAACCCGGGAATGAAGGCCAAACTCGATTGGCCTTTCCTAGGAGGATCCCAGGTCTCAAAAGCGAGACCCCACGGCACGCCGGGGCAGGCTGGGGCACCCATCGCGTGTCCATGGATGAATGGGTCTGGAACGTCCAGAGCGCAGGATCCAGTTTTCGTTGCACTGTGACAGGAAAGTCATTCAGTTTGGCGCGCCGCTGCGCAACTGAGCTAAGCTGTTCTGCGTGCAAAAACTATTCATTTTTCTGATGTTTGTTGCCGTTGGTTCGACGCTGTCGCCGGCCGTTGCTCAGTCCAGCGGAAAAACTGCCGGTGTGGATCAGGGAGTTCTGTCCCAGATCCCCCTGCGAATGAAGTCTTTCATCGACCGGCAGACCGTCGCCGGGGCGGTCACTCTTGTGGCCCATGGCAGCGATATTGTGGAGTTCGACGCGGCGGGCATGGCCGATATGGAAGCGGACCACCCCATGCGCAAAGACACGATTTTTCAGATTATGTCGATGACCAAGCCGGTCACTGCGATCGGCATCATGATGCTGGCCGAAGAAGGTAAGCTGGCGCTGCGCGACCCGGTCGATCTCTATTTGCCTGAGTTTCACGATCTGAAAGTTGCCACTACGGTCGGTCCTGACGCCGCACGCCTGGCGATCCCGAACCACGCCATTACGATCCGCGACCTGCTTACCCATACCGCGGGTATTCAGGATTACCCCGGACCTCCCGGCATACAGGACTACGCACAAACGATGAGCGTTCCTCTGGAAGAGGTCGTCAAAGCGCTCGCCAAGCAGCCCCTGCTCTTTCAACCGGGGACACAGTGGAGCTACTCGAGCCCCGGCATTGAGATTCTTGGCCGCATCATCGAAGTCTGCTCGGGCGAGAAATATGTCGATTACATTACGGAGCACGTGCTTCGGCCGTTGGGGATGAAGGATAGCTTTTTCTTTCCGCCGGCCGACAAAGTCGACCGTATCGCCATGGTCTACGCACACAAAGATGGGAAGCTGGTGCGCTCCCCAGCCACGATCCTGGGAGGCGACCCGGCGAAGCATCGCCAGGGTGCCGTGTTTCCTGCGCCGGGATGGGGTCTTTACTCCACCGCTGAAGACCTGCTGCACCTCTACCGCATGATGCTCAACGACGGTGTTTACGAAGGCCACCGCTATTTGTCACCATTTTCGGTGCATGTGATGACGGAGCCTCAGACGACCGGCATTCAGCCGGTGGGATGGATGCGCGGCTCCGATTATGGTCTGGCATGGGAGGTCGTGACCGACCCCATCGGCGAGTTGGCGGGGCATACGATTGGCAGCTACGGCCACGGTGGAGCTTTCGGGACCCAGGGCTGGATCGATCCCAACAATAACCTGATCTCTATCATGTTGATCCAGGGCTCCGACGGAGGCGCCGAAAGCATGACGAACGTGTTTCTTAACATGGCGGAATCCAGCGTCGGGAAGTAGAGCCTCTTATCCCGGGGTTAAGTCCTTTCTCTCCGTCACACTCCTGCAACATGCGACAATGGATTTAACCGCATGAAACCTGAGTCGCTCTCCGTGGACCTGGAATCAGTCCCCATCACGCCGGAACTTCTGGCTCAGCACAGCATCACACCCGACGAGTATCAACGCATCGTTGCCGCCCTCGGGCGGGATCCTGGGCTGACGGAGCTGGGCATCTATAGCGTGATGTGGAGTGAACATTGCTCCTATAAGTCCTCTCGCGTGCATCTGAAGCGGCTGCCTACGCGCAGCGACCGGGTGGTGCAGGGGCCGGGAGAGAATGCAGGCATCATCGACGTTGGCGATGGCTGGGCCTGCGCCTTCAAGATCGAGTCGCACAATCACCCGTCGTTCATCGAGCCTTTTCAGGGCGCCGCGACCGGTGTCGGCGGGATCCTGCGCGACATCTTTACCATGGGCGCCCGGCCCCTCGCGGTGATGGATTCCCTGCGGTTCGGGCCCATCTGCGAGGAGGAGTTGGGCGGCGACCCATCCGCCTCCGCGGTCGTGCACAAGAACCATTCGCTGCTCGAAGGAGTCGTCAGCGGCATAGCGGGTTACGGAAATTGCTTTGGTGTCCCCAACCTGGGTGGGGAGACTCGGTTCGCAGCTTGCTACTCCGGCAATCCCCTGGTGAACGCCTTTGCTTTGGGCCTGGTCAGGCGGAATGAGATCTTTTATGCCAAGGCCGCCGGTATTGGCAATCCGGTGATTTACGTGGGCGCGAAGACGGGCCGCGACGGCATCCACGGGGCCACCATGGCCAGCGAGGAGTTCAAAGAGGGCGCGGAACAGAAGCGGCCCAACGTGCAGGTGGGCGACCCCTTCATGGAAAAGCTGCTGCTGGAGGCCTGCATCGAGGCGATGCGTACCGGCGCCGTGGTGGGCATTCAGGATATGGGCGCCGCCGGGCTCACCTGCTCCACCTGTGAGATGGGCGCCCGCGGCGGCGTGGGGCTCGAAGTAGAACTGGATCACGTGCCGCAGCGCGAGACCGGCATGTCTGCCTACGAGATCATGCTGAGCGAAAGCCAGGAGCGGATGCTGCTGGTGGCGGACAAGGATCGCGAAGACGAGGTGATTCGGGTCTTCGAAAAGTGGGGACTCGACGCCGTGATCGTGGGCGAGGTGATCGCCGAACCCAGGTTGCGCATTCTTCACCACGGCCAGCTGGTCGCGGATATTCCTAACCAATCGCTCACCGATGATGCTCCGCTGTATCACCGGCCGGTTGGGGAGTGGAAGGCGCCGGTTCGGCTTAGTCCGCCGCCGGAGGTGCTGGATGAGCTTACTTTCTTCGAAGAGACTTTGCGGAGCGGTACAGCTGCCGCCACGAACTACGCGGACGAGCTGCGCGCGTTGCTGGCTTCCTCGAATATCTGTTCCAAGAACTGGATCCACGAGCAGTACGATTCGATGGTGCAGACCAACACGGTGCAGGGCCCGGGCGGCGAGGCCGGCGTGATGCGCATCAAGGGCACTGACCGTGGCCTGTCGATGGCCCTCGATGGCAATGAACGCTGGTGCTACCTGAATCCACAGCTGGGAGCTTCGCACGCCGTTGCCGAGGCCGCGCGCAAGGTCGCGTGCACGGGCGCGACGCCGGTAGCGGCCACCAACTGCCTTAATTTCGGCAACCCGGAAAAGCCGGAGATCATGGCTCAGCTGTCACTGGCAATCGACGGAATCTCCGCGGCGTGCGTTGCCCTGGGAACGCCGATTACGGGGGGCAATGTTTCGCTGTATAACGAGACGCGCGGCCAGGGGATTTATCCTACCCCGGTGATTGGGATTGTGGGCATTCTCGATCAGATCGGCAACGCGGTCGGATCTGACTTTCAGCGTGCCGGGGATGCGGTGCTGCTGATCGCTCCCGCTTTGGTGCCTCCTCTGGAGGAGCGCATGCAGGAGTTTGGGTCTTCTGAGTACGCCAGAAAAGTTCTCTCCACGATGTGGGGCACTCCGCCCAGCCTGGATCTGGCGGTAGAAGCCAACCTCCATCGCTGCCTGGCTGAGCTGGCAAAGCATGGCCTGATCCACTCCGCGCGGGATGTCTCTGACGGCGGCATTGCCGTCGCTTTGGCGGAAGGTTCTTTTTGCCATGGGTTCGGCGTGCGGGCCAATCTTTCCAAAGCCCCGGATCTTCCGGCGGAATGGGATCTGTTCGGCGAGACGGCCAGCCAGTGCATTCTCAGTTGCTCCAAAGCATCGGTGGCCCAGATCGAGAAGCTGGTTGCGAACTACCCGGGTCTGATGGTGGCAACGCTGGGTGAAACCGTGACTGATCTCTTTGAGCTTGCGGTCGACAGCCGGGTGTTGATCCGGGAAAAGGTCTCTGGCCTGCGCAACGTGTGGTCCACCGCATTGCCGGCCCTGTTACGCAACGACCCGCCGGTAGGAAACTAGGGCATGGAGAGTACGGCCATCGAGCATCTGGATAAGTTGAGGGAAGAGTGCGGAGTGGTCGCGGTTCACGGCCATCCCGATGCTGCGCGGCAGGCGTATCTCGCTCTGTACGCGTTGCAGCATCGCGGGCAGGAGTCCGCAGGCATCGCCACGGCCGATTACACCAACCTTTACAACATCAAGGGCATGGGCCTGGTGGCCGACATCTTCACCGATGATGTGCTGGCCAAATTGCCGGGCGAATTATCGATCGGACACACTCGCTATTCAACCACCGGCGATTCGGCGCTGCTGAATGCGCAGCCGATCCGGGTGGATTCGACGCGCGGCTTGATTGCCATCGCGCACAACGGCAACCTGGTGAACCTGGGCACGCTGCGCACCCGGCTGGAGCGGGAGGGAGCTTACTTTCAGACCACCAGCGACTCAGAGATCATTGTCCAATTGATTGCACACTCCAACGCGAATACGCTCATTGAGGCGATCGGCGATTCGTTGCGCCAGGTGACAGGCGCTTTCTCGATTGTGATGATGACCCGGGACCGGGTGTTTGCGGCGCGCGATCCGTATGGCTTCCGGCCGCTCTCCATGGGGCGTATCAGCAATCCGGACGGGCCCGACACGGTGGTGTTCGCCTCGGAGACTTGTGCGTTTGACCTCTTGCGCGCCAAGTACGAGCGCGACGTGCGGCCTGGCGAAGTGGTGATGGTGACGCGTGACGGTGTGTTTTCGGTACAGTACGCGACCGGCATACGGCAGGCGAGCTGCATTTTCGAGCATGTGTACTTTGCCCGGCCTGATAGCAAAATCTTCGGCCGCTGGGTCCAGGCAAGCCGGGAGCAGATGGGGCGGCGCCTGGCGATCGAATCGGGAGTAGATGCCGACCTGGTGGTGCCGGTCCCTGACTCTGGAGTGACGGCGGCCCTGGGATATGCGGCGGAGAGTGGGATTCCTTTCAACTTCGGGCTGATCCGCAATCACTATGTGGGGCGCACGTTCATTGAGCCAGAACAGCGGGTGCGGGATTTTGGGGTCAAGCTCAAGCTGAACCCGGTGAGGAATTTGCTCGAGGGTAAGCGGATTATCCTGATCGACGATTCGATTATTCGCGGGACTACCAGCCGCAAGATCGTGCGCATGGTGCGCGCGGCGGGAGCGAAGGAAGTGCATCTCCGCATTAGCTGTCCGCCGACCATTTCTCCCTGCTATTACGGGGTCGATACACCGAACAAGAGCGAGTTGATCGCCGCCAACGCCTCGGTCGAGGAAATTCGGCAGTACATTGAAGCGGATTCGCTCAGCTATCTTTCGCTGGAAGGATTGGAGAAAGCTTGCGACGGGGGCGAAGGCAATCGCTATTGCACTGCGTGCTATACGGGTGAGTATCCGACACAGTGGGTGGACGTGGCGGAGATTTTGCCCGCTACTGCTGTGAGTCGCTGAGGCTTTTCATTTCGTAACCACAGTTGTTGGTCCTGGACGGGTGCCCCATGTTCGCCTCAGCGTACATGGGCCGAAAATGAATTCCTTCAAATGCTTTCAGTCCAGGTAGCAAATGCGTTGGAAGGGCTGCGCCCATCTTTGTCGGCCCATGTACGCTGGGGGCGAACATGGGGCACCCGTCCAGGGAAGAAGGCTTCGTTCTTTGCTAGTCCGATTTGCTTGAGGAAGTGGATGGGGCGGGAGCCGGAGCGCTCTCCGTCTTCGCGGCTGGCTTGTCTGTCGACGCCTTATCCGATCCGCTTTTGTCCGAAGTAGTGGAAGCGCCGTCAGAGCTGCTACTTCCATCCCCGGACTTGGTGGAGCCGGAGGGCTTGGCTGCGTAGTCCGTAGAGTAGAAACCCGAACCCTTGAAATGCGGACGGGCCGGGGTGGAAATCAGACGTTCCACTTCGCCCTGGCAGACAGGACATTCTTTTTCATCGGGAGCAGAAAAGGACTGGATCCGTTCAAATCGGTGTCCGCACTTTTTGCACTGATATTCGTATAGCGGCATTTATCTTCCTTCATTCCGTAACTGCGGGCGCCGGCTGGCGATCGGCCAACTCGATCAAGCGAACCTGGGTGATGGCTTCCGTTGACTGCAGCGCGACCAGGACCGACGGGGCTACACGGCCATCGATCTGCACCACTGCGAGCGCGTTGTGCTGACCCGTTCTTACGCTCCGTCCTAACGCAAAGTTCGCAATATTCATTTTATGCTCGCCGAGAATGGTGCCAATTCGGCCGATCACGCCGGGCACGTCGAGATTGCGGATGAAGAGCAGGTTTCCGTGCAGCGGAGCTTCGATGTCGATGCCGTCGCAGGCGAGCAGACGGGGCGAGCTTCCATGGAGCACGGTGGCGCTTGCAGTGGTATCTCCAGCGGCGGTATGCAGGGTAATCTTGAGCACCGTACCCGCACCGCCCGATCCTTCTTCCTTTTTGTCTTCATGCACCCGAATGCCACGCTCCCCAGCCACAGAAAGAGCGTTGATGCGATTTACATTTTCCGAGTTCGCAAACACGCCTTGTATCGCGGCATTGCGGACCAACTCCGTCTTGCCCTGCGCCAGACGCCCGCTATAGGAGATGTGAATACTTTCCAGATTCCCTGCGGCAAGGGGAGAAAGGAAGGCGCCCAGGCGCTCGGCCATGAGGATATAGGGGGAAACTTCCTGATATTCCTCGAAGGTCATGGAGGGCAGGTTGACGGCGTTCTGCACTACGCCGAATTTCAGATACTCCTTGACCTGCTGGGCGATCTGCACCCCAACCGCTTCCTGGGCCTCGCCCGTGGAACCGGCAATGTGTGGTGTCAGGATCACATTATCGAGACCGAAATAGGGTGAGTCCTTCAAGGGCTCCTGGCTGAAGACGTCGAGGGCGGCCCCGGCTACCTGGCCGGACTTCAGTGCGGCCACCAGGGCCGCATCCTCGATCAGCTCGCCGCGGGCGCAATTGACGATGCGCACGTTCTTGCGCATCGTAGCCAGCGTGGTGGCGTTGATGATGCCCGCAGTCTGGGGCGTAAGCCCAACGTGCAAGGTAAGAAAATCAGCACTGCGGAATAGCTCGTCCACGGAGCACAGCCGCACCCCATTCTCGCGGGCAACGGCGGGCGCAACGAACGGATCGTGCCCCAATAGTTCCATGCCGAAGGCCTTGGCTCGGCGAGCCACTTCAAGTCCTACGCGGCCCAGACCGAGGATCCCGAGTTGCTTCCCGCGGAGTTCGGCTCCCTGAAGCGACTTCTTCTCCCATTTGCCGGCGTGCAACAATGTGTTGGCGCGGGGCAGTTGACGCGCCAGAGCCAGCATCAATCCGATGGTCAGCTCGGCCACGGCGATGGCATTGGCGCCCGGGGTGTTCATGACCACGATTCCCCGCCGAGTCGATGCATCAGCGTCAATATTGTCGACGCCCACCCCGGCTCGTCCGATCACCCGCAGCTTGGGAGCCGCCTCGAGCAGGGCTTCATCCACCTGTACGGCGGAACGAACCACCAGCGCATCGGCGTCGGCCAGTTCGGCAGCCAGCCCGTTCTTTATCTGATCGTGGGTCACGATCTGCCAACCAGCCTCAGTTTGAAACACAGCCAGGGTGGCGGGCGAGACTTTCTCTGCCAATACGATCTTCATCGTGCTCCTAAGGGGTTTGTAAACCGCGACACGAGTACTGCCGCTGACAGCAGCAGCACTCGCATGGATTTGGGCCGGTTCTAACGGGAGGGGGCGGCGCCTGCCAGGGCAGGCTCTTTGCGCGCCGCCTCATCGGGCGCTCGGTTGGCGAAAACATTCTGGGCAGCAATCAAGGCCTTCCCAAAAGCAAAACCAGGAAGCTTCAACGAGTGGGCCACCTGTTCCAGCGCGCCGATCAGGGCGATGGTATCCATGTAGTCGAAGTAGCCGAGATGGGCGATGCGGAAGATCTGGCCTTTCATCTCGCCTTGTCCGTTGGTGATGACGGCAGCAAAACGAGTCTTCAACTCCTTGACGAAGGCGCCGGAATCCATACCGGCCGGCGGCAGCACAGCAGTCGCCGCAGAAGCGGGAGAGCCGGGTGCAAAGAGCTTGAGGCCCAGCGCTTCCACTGCGGCGCGGGTCATGGCGGCGCAGGTTTCCGCGTTCTCTACCAGCTTCGCCCGGCCTGCCGCCAGATCGCCATCGGCCTGGCCGGCGATGTAGTCGAGAGCCGCGCCCAGGGCGGCGATCAGCGCGACCGCAGGGGTGTAAGCGGACTCGCCTTTGGCTGCGTTCTTTCGCTCTTTGCGCAGATCGAAGTAATAGCGCGGATTGAGGCTGATCTCCATCAGATCCCAGGCACGATCGCTCACCGCGAGATACGCCAGGCCGGGCGGAATCATGACCGACTTCTGCGATCCGCCGATGAGGACGTCGACGCCCCAGGCGTCCATATCGATGTGCGTGGTGCCCAGGCCGGTAATGGCATCCACCACCAGCACGGCATCGCGGCCGCTCTGCTTGATCACCTCCGCCACACCTTGCACGTCGTGGCGTACCGCGGTCGAGGTTTCTGTGGCCTGCATGTATACGGCACGGGTCTCAATCTTGAGCGCCTTGCGTACTTCTTCCAAATCGAAGGTCTGGCCGTAGGGCGCACTCACCACGTCGACGTCGCACCCAAATGCTTTGGCCAGGCTTACCCAGCGCTCACCAAACTTGCCCGCCGTGAGCACCAGCACACGGTCTCCGGGCGACGTGAGGTTCGAGACGGATGCTTCCATCGCCCCGGTACCGGAGGAGGCGAGCAGGATGACATCGTTCTTCGTCCCGAC
The DNA here is from genome assembly GCA_963850235.1 of uncultured Acidobacteriaceae bacterium. Classification (GTDB taxonomy): domain Bacteria; phylum Acidobacteriota; class Terriglobia; order Terriglobales; family Acidobacteriaceae; genus PALSA-350. The sequence continues at coordinate 26,940 of CAWKKM010000017.1, forward strand.
AAACGTCTTCAGGTCGCGGAGCACCTTGGTGTAGAGTGCGCGGAACTCCGGAGTGCGGTGGTGTATATCGGCTGCGGCCATGGCGAACTGGGCTGCAGGGAGTAGCGGCGTGGGGCCTGGAGTAAATAAGCGCGTCTTCCGGATCATTCTTCCATTGTAATAAAGTCGCCCCCGACAAAGGTTTCTATAATGGGAGTTTTGACACGACTGGAGGCCTATGAGCCTGGTTGAGAAGATTCACGAGGATATGGTTGGGGCCATGAAGCAGCGGGCGGTGGATCGCCTCTCCACCCTGCGTATGGTGAAGGCGGCATTGAAAAATAAGGAGATAGATCAACGTTCCCCGGTCACCGATGCCCAGGCGGTGCAGGTTTTGACGACCTTGATCAAGCAGCGGAAGGATTCCATCGAGCAGTTCACCAAGGGGAATCGGCCGGAGCTAGCGGAAAAAGAAGCGGCGGAGATCGTGGTGATCGAGGAGTACATGCCGAAAGCGGCCGGGGATGAGGAACTGCGCCAGCTGGTCAGCTCAACCGTGGCGGACTTGCGGGCGCAGGGAGCTTCCCTCGGGCCAAAGGACATGGGCAGCGTGATGAAGGCGGTTCAGGCGAAAATTCAGGCCAGCGGCGTGCGCGCCGATGGCCGGTTGGTTAGCGAGATGGTCAAGGCCGCCTTGGCGGGTTAGTTTTTTCGCCATGGCCCAAGGTTTTCCATCCCGATGAGCACTTAAGGTTTAGGTCCGTGGTATCCCACATCTCGCGAAAGACGAGCGAGATATGGGGCACCCGTCATTTGTGGTTGGGACAGGGTTTGGACGTGGGCGTCATTCGGGAATGACCTTCACGAAGGTGCCGTCCGGCAGTTCTCCTCCCAGGACGTGGACCACTCCCCCTTTCACCAAGCCACGTAACATGACGGCCTTGGTGGGCAGTGGGAGTTGTTGGGGCGTTGGCGCTGGCGCAGGAGCATGTGTGACCGCAGGCGCCCTTCCCATACCGCGATCCATGGCCAGGTTTGCCAACCTGTCCGCATGACGGTTCTTTTCCCTTAAAACGTGCTGAATCTGGAAATGCTCGACCTGAGAAGCGCGGCGGCGGGCTTCCTCGTAAAGGGGCCGAAGTTCCGGGCTATTCACGCGATACTGGCCCTTCATCTGTTTGACCATGAGTTCCGAGTCGGAGACCACCCGCAGGCTCCGGTGCCCGTTGGTAATGGCAAATTCCAGGGCGGCGAGAAGCGCGGAGTACTCGGCAAAGTTGTTGGTCCGGGCACCCAGGTACTCGCTCAATTCAGCAAGAACCCTTCCGGCGGAGTCCTGGATGTAAACGCCGAAGCCTGCCGGGCCCGGATTGCCGCGAGATCCCCCGTCGCAGTAAGCGACAATTCCGTCGGGGACCGGGGCGCGAAGGCCGCCATCTGAAGCATGAGTGGGAGGGGGCATAAGCTGAGAGTAACGTGAGCCCGGCTTGCTTACCAAACAGCCCTTGCTTCGTCCTAGGGACAGCGGTCTAGTGTGTACGTGGAGCGACCAATGACAGCGGACGCGCTTTCTTTCACTTCGCAAGGAGTCATCAAGGCTGGAGGCAAAGCCGGCAGCCCTGCGTGGGCTCCGAAGCGAACGTTACAATCCTCACCAGGCATGGCAAGCGAAGCATGGGGTCGGGCCACCGAGACCGAGCTGATCCGCGAAGCGCAAAAAGGCTCGCGTACCGCCTTCGAAGCCCTGGTGCGCCAATACGATCAGGCGGTTCTGCGGCTGGCGCTGCGCCTGACCGGTTCGGAGCAGGACGCGCAGGATATTCATCAGGAAGCCTTCCTGAAGGCTTACCGCTACCTGGCAAACTTCCGCTTTGAATGTTCCTTCTACACCTGGATTTACCGCATCGTCACCAATTTATGCCTCGACCATCTGCGCCGGCGCAAGTCCCGCCGCGAAGAGCAGTCGGTGGTTGTGGACTCGAGCGGCGGGGAGATGGACCTGCTCAGCAATATCTCTGACGATCGGTCCATGGCCAATCCGGAGCGCGAACTGGAGCGCAAGCTGCTGGGAGAGCGCATTCAGGAGGCGCTGAGCCACCTGACTCCACGGGAACGCATGGTTTTTGAACTAAAGCACTACCAGGGCCTTCGGTTGAGAACGATCGGGGAAATGTTGAACACCACGGAAGAGACCGCCAAGAACACGCTCTTTCGTGCGACAAGAAAATTAAGAGCAAATCTGGCGGCAATTCGGTGAGGCGAGGTTACAGAAATGGACTGCGAACTGGCTCAACAGAAGATCGCTCTCTTTGCGTACGGAGAGCTTCCTGACGATCAGTGTCCCGCGCTGGAAGGTCATCTAGCGACCTGCAAGCGGTGTCAAGAGGAGTTTGCGGCAGTACAGGCGCTCCAGCAGGCGATGGCGCTCGCGCCTTCCCCGGAGCCTTCGGCGAACCTGCTCGCGCAGGCTCGTTTGCGGTTGGAAGAAGCCCTGGACACCATGCCGCGTACCAGTTGGCTCATGCGTGTCCAGCAATCCATGTTCCGAGGCGTCAGCATGCTCGGACAGGCGCCGGTCGCCGCTTCTGCACTCCTGGTCCTGGGCATGGGTGCGGGGAGTTGGGGTGGCTTCGAGTACGCCGCCCGTCATCACCGGCCGGTCGCCGAACTTGCCGGGGCGGTCGAGGGCGCCGGCAAGATCGCTAACGTCAACAGCATTGTCCGCGAGCCAAATTCAGAAAATGTGGAAGTGCACTTCAATCGGCTGGTCCCGGAGACTACCCAGGGATCTCTCGATGATCCACGGATTCGGGAGCTGTTGGTGTTGGGTGCACAGAGTCAGCTCAACCCCGGCGTGGCGCAGAATTCCGTGAACATTTTGGCCAGTGAGTGCGAGGCCGGCCACCAGTGCGCCGATGGCCCGATTCGCAAAGCTTTGCTGGTAGCCCTGCGATACGACAAAGATAACAATGTCCGGTTGAATGCTTTGAACGGGCTGAAACCGTATGTCGCGGAGGATATGGGCGTACGCGACGGCGTGCTGGAAGCGCTGCTGGATGACCCTGACGCCACCGTTCGCTCACGCGCTATCGAACTGCTGCATCCGGTCGAGGCGGACAGCAGCGTGCGACAGGTATTGCATACTGTGGCCTCGCAGGATGACAATCCTCACATTCGAACCGTTTCCCAGGAAGTATTGGATCAATCTCCTCACATCCAGTAGCTTGGGAACTAGTTTGAATCGCAACAAGTCTGGGCTTTGTATCCTTGGGAGATCTCCGATGAAGTACTTTCCGATGTTTGGTTCGCTGGTGGCTATGATTGTGGGCGGTGTCCTCACCCCTTGTCCCGGTTGGGCGTTGGGCGGTCCCGTGAGTTTTTCCGGTGAGCTGGGCCCGGACTTTATGATGTACAGCACCGCAGGCTACCTCGGAGTCAAATTGAGCGAGGTTGATAACGACCGGATCACAGCGCTTCATTTGAAAGATGCCCACGCCGCCGAAGTGACGTTGGTGGACCACGACGCGCCCGCGGCCAAGTCAGGCCTCAAGGTCCATGATGTAATTCTTCAGCTTGATGGGCAGCCGGTAGAGAATGCCGAGAAATTAAGCCGTCGCCTGCTGGAGATGCCTTCGGGACGCACCGTCAGTTTTCTGATCGACCGTGACGGCAAATCGCTCACGATTTCTGTACAACTTTGCGACGAGGAGGAGCTCGAACGCAAAGCCTGGTCGCGACACAAGACCACTCCGGAGTCAGCACCGCCGGCGAGATCCGGATTTTCGCAAACTTTTGTTGGGAGGCCCAGCACGGCGGTGACCGGAATTCTGGATACGGTGATGCCCAAGGGCCTCTATGTGGGCGCCGAATTGAACCCGGTGCGGACGCAGCTGGCCGACTATTTCGGGGTGACCAGCGGTACGGGATTGCTGGTTGAGCAGGTCGATTACCAAAGCCCGGCGGCCCATGCGGGGCTTAAAGCCGGGGACGTGGTGGTGAAAGTTGAGTCGCAGCAGATGACCAGCAATCACGACTGGGTGAAGGCTATACGCAACCACCGCGGGCATTTGGTGCAGGTGACCGTCATGCGCAACAAGCAGGAACAGGTCCTGACCATGAGCGCCGGTAAGCTGAAAAACAAGTAAGCGTCGTCCAGGGGCCCTGAGCCGCAGCTCAGGTTAAGATTCGCCCCATTCCTTTCTGGTTACTCGCGCCTCCTGGATCCCCTGTGATTGAATACAAGGAGATGCAGGCGAAGGAACGTCTTAAAAAGCACACTTTGAAGGGCAGGGCTAAGGCGGCGACGCGCAAAGTGCGCGAGCTGGCGGTGGTGGGGCATGCGTTGGCTTCGACCAGGCATGTGGTCATGGCGCAGATTGTGCCCATGCGCTTCTGCAATCTCTCCTGTGCTTATTGCAACGAATACGACAAGGTATCCAAGCCGGTGCCGTTGGAAGAGATGGTGCGCCGGATTGACCACCTGGCTGCGCTGGGCGCGAGCATCATTACCATCTCCGGGGGCGAGCCACTCACTCATCCGGAAATGGACGGCGATCATCGCCCGCATCCGGCACCATGGGCGGGTAGCCGGCATGATCACCAATGGATACCTGCTGATGCCGGAACGGATCGAGCGGCTAAACCGTGCCGGTCTTGATCACATGCAGATCTCGATCGACAACATCGAGCCCGATGAGATTTCGAAGAAGAGCCTCAAGGTTCTGGACAAGAAGCTGGAGTTTCTCTCGCGGTATGCCGAGTTTCACGTGAATATCAACTCGGTGGTCGGCGGCGGTATCAGGAATCCTCAAGACGCGCTGGTGATCGGAAGACGGGCTTTGGCGCTTGGGTTTACTTCCACCATCGGGATTATTCATGACGGGGAAGGTCAGCTGAAAGCCTTGAAGGATGAGGAACGGCGGGTCTATTACCAAATGGCCGGGATGGCAAAGAAGAACTATTCGCGCTTCAACAAGTTTCAGGAGGCGATTGCCAACGCGGAGCCGAACGACTGGCGATGCCGGGCTGGGTCACGTTTCCTGTATGTGTGCGAAGACGGGCTGGTGCATTATTGCTCGCAACAGCGTGGGTTTCCCGGTGTTCCGCTGGCGCAATACACCAAGGCTGATTTGAAGCGGGAATATTTGACGGAGAAGAGCTGCGCTCCACATTGCACGGTATCGTGCGTACACCAGATCTCCTATATCGACCATTGGCGGTCGCCCCAGACGTCACCAACCACGCCGAGCCAGCTGGTAAAGATCCAGACTTAGGACACCGTTCAAAACAAACGTTACTGGCCTGTACCACGGTGTGCGGGCGCGGCTTGGCCTTTGGTGTCGGCTAACGCCTGGTCGATGATCTGGAAGAGGCGCTGCCGGTCGACTACTTCGACAAAGGGCACGCCATTCGTTTTGCTGGTGACCACCCAGATGGTCGGCGTGTGCTCTATACCGATGCGCTTCCCTAGATCGATATCCGCCTGAACCTCCGCGGCCAGCTTCTTTTGCGGGTCGACGACAAAGGGCAAAGCCAGGCCGTGTTGCTGGGCAAATTTTTCGGCGAAGTTGTGGATGGCAGCCGACGCGGCTGTTGTAGGACCCGCAGGCGTCTCCGGAGAAGTTTCACCCGCCACATCAATCTGCATCTGGTTGGCAAAGACCGCATCGCGAAAATCATCGCCAATCTTTTTCGACTTGGTGTCAAACCACCGGGCATAAACGGCGGCGTCAAAACTCCAGGCGTGAAACGGCAACGGAAAATCATGACGCACCCAGGCAATGTGGTACTGAGCCGCAGCGTCCTTGAGCAGAGGGTTCGCTCGGGCGCAGTCAGGGCACTCCATGTCTTCAAATTCAACGATGGCTACCTTCGAGCCCGGCGGTGGCTTGAGCGCTGCGGGATCATGGACAGTGGTTGCCTGCGCGCCGGCAAACGGTGCAGTGAGCGCGCTGAGCAGCAGGAACGCCGCCATGGAGAGCCGCTTCGGGTGTGCTTGCAAATTCCTGGCCGGAGCTACGGGGATAGTCTGCATCATTCCTTTGACCTTCACTGCTATGAATTGTAACGGGTGAGCGGCTGATATGATGCAGGCTTCCGGTGGGGGATGCAACGGGCAACGCTCAAGATCGTACTTAGCCTGGTAGGGGCCGGAGTAGTTGGCTTTGGCGTCTTTTTCCTGCTGGAAGCCTTGCTACCGGGAGCGCATCCACCCGCCGCCGGCGCTGTGCTCTTTCGCTTTCAGCTAAGCTCAATGATCGCGATGGGTGTTTTTGCCGGGCTGGCCATCGTGATCTATGTGCGACTCTCGCGTATAAGGAAGTGATATGAAGAATCGAGCGGAGTGGCTAACGTTCGGGATATTCGTGATTGCTGTCCTGGGCGCATTGGGTTTTCTGTTGCGCCGCGGGGTCCACGGGCAATCAGCAGCCCTGGCAATTGCGCTATTAGTCATCCTGTTGTTGCGCATCGCGTTCTTTATCTGGAACCTGCGGCGACAACGCGAAGACCTCGATCGGCAATAAATCGATCCACCGGTGATTGGAAGAACGAACCGGGAACACTGTGCTACACTCGGTTCCCGCAAACGAAGCAGGCCGCTCGTTTGCATGGAAAATTGGGTCTGCGCTGTACTTCTCCTGTGATTCGCAGGCCTTATGGCGTTCCGCTACACGCTTCCTGGCGCGTTCGGATCGAAATTGGAGAAGCCCCGGATGAATCGTTCATTGAAACCCTATCAAGGACAGGACATTCGTAACGTCGCCCTGGTAGGTCATGCCCATTGCGGGAAGACCACCTTGATCTCTGCGCTACTGCAAGCCGCCAAAATGACCGATAGGCTGGGACGGGTGGATGACGGCAGTGCAGTGACCGCCTACGACGAAGAGGATGTAGCGCGCCACACGACCATGCAGAATGCGCTGGCATTCGCCGAGTGGCACAACGTAAAGATCAATTTTCTCGATACACCGGGCTTTCCCATGTTCGTGCATGAGGCACGCGCGGCCCTGTTGCCGGTAGAAGCAGCCTTGCTGGTGGTCAATGCGGCCTGCGGCGTAGAGGCAATGACCCGGCGGGTGTGGAAGTTCGGCGAAGAGTTCAATCTGCCGCGGGCCATCGTAATTAACCAGATGGATCATCCCCGCGCGGATCGGGAGCGCACGATCAATGCGCTCACCGAAGCATTTGGCCGGCAGGTGGTTCCGGTGCAGTTGCCGATTGTCGAAGGCAATGGACAAAACCCTTCCTTCCGCGGCGTGGTGGACCTGGTCACCATGGAAGCCTTCGTCTACGAAACCGACGGCAGCGGGTGCGGACGCCTCTCCGAGATTCCCGTGCGCCTGCGCGAAGAGGCTACCAATGCCCACCAGGCGCTGGTGGAGTTGGTGGCCGAAGGCAAAGATGAGTTGATGGAGGAGTTTTTCCGCGAAGGAACCATCCCCAAAGAGCACTTGATTGTGGCTCTGCATGAGGCCATCCGCGAAGATCGTATCTTCCCCGTGCTCTTTGCGAGCGGCCTGAGAAACGTAGGCAGTGACCGCCTGCTGGATTTTCTTCAGGTGTACACACCGTCGCCAGTGGAGCGGGTTCCGGTCGCTGCCAGAGGAGCCCTGGAAACCGCCCGCCGGGCCAAGCAGGACGGAGCAGCCGAGACTATCCACAACGGGGACGGCTCCCTCTCCAGCCCCGATTCGCTTGCGGAAATGGTCCTGCGCAAAGTGGACGATCGTGAGCCATTGGCGCTGTATGTGTTCAAGACCATGTCTGACCCCTTCGCGGGAAGGATTTCGTTTTTCAAGGTATTTTCCGGAGTCGTCAGAAGCGACGCCACGATCCACAACTATACCCACCGGAGCACGGAGCGGTTGGCTCACCTGACGGTCATGCAGGGACGCACGGCAACGCCCATTGGCGAGCTGCACGCCGGTGATATAGGCGCAGTCGCCAAGCTGCGCGAGACCTTCACCGGCGACACCCTGGGGGATGCCGGCCACGAGATCTACTTCGACCCGGTGACCATGCCGGAGCCCGCTGTCACCTATGCCATCGAGCCGAAGACGCGGGCCGACGAGGACAAGCTGGCGCCGGCGGTGCACAAGCTGATGGAGGAGGACCTGATGGTTCGCTTCTATCGCGACGATGCGACTCACGAATTCCTGCTGGCAGGCTCGGGGCAGCCCCATATTGAATCCGTGGTGCAGAAGCTGCGCCGCCGCTACCACACCGAAGTGACCCTGAAGGCGCCCAAGGTGCCGTACCGGGAGACGATTCGCGCCCGCGCCGACGCCCAGGGCAGACACAAGAAACAAAGCGGAGGTCATGGACAGTTCGGCGATTGCTGGGTGCGCCTGGAGCCGCTGCCCGTGGGTTCAGGTTTCGAGTTCGTCAACGAGATTTTCGGTGGGGCAATTCCGCGGACATTTATCCCGGCGGTGGAGAAAGGCATTCAGGAAGCGGCCGCACAAGGCTGGCTGGCCGGCTTTCCCATGGTCGATTTCCGCGCTGTCCTGTACGACGGCAGCTACCATGACGTGGACTCCAATGAGCTTTCCTTCCGTTTGGCCGGACGGCGGGCTTTCCGCAACTGCATGGAGCAGTCGAGGCCCGTTCTGTTAGAGCCGCTGATGCGGGTAGAAATTGAAGCGCCTGAGGGTTTCACCGGCGTTCTTATGGGCGATCTGACCGGACGGCGCGGCCGCGTTCAGGGAATGGACGGCGGCCGGGGCACTACCATCATCCGGGCGGAAGTTCCCATGGCGGAAATGCTCACGTATGGCGCCACGCTGACCTCCTTGACGCAGGGATTGGGCAGTTTTCACATGGAATTAGCCCGTTATGACGTGGTCCCCGCAGCGGCGGCGGAAAAGGTCATTGCGGCGGCCCACAAGCACGTGCACGCGGACGACGAATAGCCGGCAAGAAGCCTGCCCCGAAGCCAAAATTAGGCAACCTGAAGCCCCCGATTCGATCTAAAGGATTGAACGGAAAGGAAGAGACCCCCCAGTCATGACGATTTCAGCGCGAAGCCTCAGGGCAGCGTGTGGGGCAGTATTTTTGTCCGCCGGCTTGCTGTCCGCACAAACGGCCAATCAGAGTTCCGCGCAGAGCCCCTACTACGGCAGCGTCACCGTGGTGAAGCCGACCGACGGCGTCAAACCCCTGACGATCGACGAGGCCATCGGGATGGGTATCGAGCATAACCTGGCGTTGATCGAGGCACGGGAACAGGAGCAAAGCGCCAAGGCGCAGTCATTGGAAAGCCTGCAGTCTCTCCTGCCGACAGTCACAGCCCAAGCCGATTCGGGTGCGCAGCAGGTCAATCTGGCAGCTCGGGGGTTTTCCTCCAGCCTTTTTGGGAAGATTGCGCCCCTCTTCCCCGACCTGAACGCTTCCTCGTTTCCGACTGTGGTCAAGGTGAATGTGACCGACGCCATGGTGAACTACTCCCAAACTCTTTTCAGCCTGGCCAACATCGATCGCTACCGGGCGGCAAAGCAAAACGAGGTGGCTGCCTATTTCAGTAAGCAGTCTTCGCGTGGGCTGGTCGTGCTGACCGTGGGCAATGCCTACCTGCAGGCGTTGGCTTTGGGTGCGCTGGTGGATACTGCCCAGTCCCTGCTTCAGGCGGACCAGGTACTTCTGAACCAGGCGGTCGCCGAACATCAGGCAGGCACGGCGGCAAATCTCGATGAACTCCGGGCGCGGGTCCAGTTCCAGACCCAGGAGCAAGCCGTCATCTCGGCGGAAGTGAACTTCAAAAAAGCAAAGATTGCGCTGAACCGGGAGATTGGCCTCCCTGCGGAACAGGAAATCCAGCTCACCGATACGTCTCCCTACGCCGACCTGGCAACCATGAACATCGATCAGGCCAAGGAGATCGCCTACCGCAGCCGGCAGGACTACCAGGGCCTGCAGGCACAGATCCGGGCGGCACAACTGCAACGGAAAGCAGCCAAATGGGAGCGCCTGCCAACCCTGGATTTTGATGGCAATTACGGCGTGACCGGTGTGACCGGGGGCCTATACCACGGAACATTTGTGGCCGCAGGAACGTTGAAACTGCCGATTTTCCAGGAAGCGAAGTTTCGCGGGGACAGTGGCGTCGCGGCGGCCAACCTGACCAATCTCATGCAGCAGATGGCCAGCTTGAAAGAGCAGATCAACCGGCAGTTGCGGGATAGTCTCCTCGATGTGCAAACTGCAACCGAATTGGTGCGGGTGGCACAAAGCAACGTCGATCTGGCGCGCAAGGAACTGGAACAGACCACGGATCGTTTTCAGGCCGGGGTGGACGATAACCTGCCGGTAGTGCAGGCGCAAGCCACCCTGGCCAACGCCGAGAGCAACCTGATCAATACGACCAGCCAGCATAACCAGGCGAAACTGGGGCTGGCGCGCAACCTGGGCATCGTGGATACCCAATACGCCACCTATCTGCACGGCAACTAGTTGGCTTGATTAGACCTGGGGCTGATCCAGCAGGGTCACCGCTCCGCTGCTCAGGTCGAAATAGCCGGCGGCTATCAACAGCTTGCCCTCTTCGATCATGGCGGCCAGCAGCGGGGATTCCCGCAGACGGGCAGCCTGGAGCAACACGTTGGCGCGGACGGTGGCCTCCAGGTCAGGGCCGGCTTGCTTCACTGCCGGCTCGATATGCGGGAAAAGTGCGCTGATCCGTCCCGGAACCTCTTGCCCCTGGTAGGCGGCCTGGATGGCCGCCGTAACCGCTCCACAGCGGCTGTGGCCCATCACCAGGATGGTATGTGTGCCCAGAACCGCGACCGCATACTCCAGACTGGCCATGATCTCCGCCGTCACCATGTTCCCGGCGACACGGGTGACAAAGAGCTGCCCAATTGTCTGGTCAAACACTACTTCCACCGGCACTCGCGAATCGGCACAGGAGAGGACTGCGGCAAACGGCTCATGCTTCTCCATCATCTGTTGCAGCAAGGCGAGGTCGCGACGGTGGGAAGAGGTGCGGCCGCTGGTAAATCGGCGATTGCCGGCAATCAGCTCGTCCAGCGCGGCTTCGGGCCTGCTCTTCTCGCTTTCATTGAGGGTGACGATGGGTGGAAGGTCCTCCCTCTCGACTTCTGTTTGAGTTCCGGATGCCATAAGTGCATCGTATCTCACTACCCGGGGTGCGATATCCTTTTCAGGGGCGGTCCACTCGTGTTGGTCAAATATTAAAAAAAGCAGGCCTATGGCCCCACCGAAAACAGGTACAGCCGCATTCGCCTACCGTGACTTTCGCCGCTATCAGCTGGCCCGGGTCATGGTCATCATGGGAGCGGAGGCGCAGGCAGTCGCCGTGGCCTGGCAGGTTTATGAAATCACCCACCGGGCGATTGATCTGGGCTATACCGGGCTGGTGCTCTTTCTGCCCGGGCTGTTATTCCTGCTGCCGGCCGGGCATGTCGCTGACCGATATGACCGCCGCGAGGTCATCCTGGTCTGCTACGTTCTGCAAATACTTTGCACCCTGACCCTGCTGGTCTTCGCCCTGCATGGACTACACAAAGTCGGGCCTATCTTTGCCGTGCTGTTCCTGATTGGGTCCGGCCGGGCCTTCAGCGGCCCGGCAAGTTCCGCCCTGCTGCCCCATCTGGTATCCACCAAACACTTCGTAAACGCCATCACCTGGGGAGCCACGGTGTTCCAGATCGCCAACATTGCCGGCCCAGCCGTGGGAGGTCTGCTCTACACTCTGCCGCTTAAGGGCCGGCTGTATGGGGCTCCCATCGTGTTTTTCTTTACCCTGGTCACGGGCATCTGCTTTGTCTTCTTGATCGGTTCCCTGCATGTGCGCCCGGGACGCATGGAGCATAGGGCCATTTCCGCGGACGTGATCCTGGCGGGGTTTCGCTATGTGTGGAACTCGAGGCTGTTACTAGGGTCGATTTCGCTGGATCTTTTCGTTGTCCTGTTAGGAGGGGCCACTGCGCTGCTGCCCATCTTTGCCCACGATTTACTCCGTACCGGGCCACAGGGATTGGGCGCCCTTCGCTCCGCCCCAGCCTTCGGCGCGCTGGCGGTTTCCGTCTGGTTGACATTCCGGCCGGTGTTGCGCCGTCCGGGCGTGCTCATGTTCCTGGGGGTTGCTATCTATGGCACGGCCACCGTGACCTTCGGGCTCTCGCGGAACTTGCCGCTCTCCTTGGCCGCACTGATGGTGGTGGGAGCCTCCGATATGGTCAGCGTCGTGATCCGCTCGTCCATGCTGCAACTGGCGACGCCGGCTCCATGCGGGGCCGGGTGAGCGCGGTGAATTCCCTCTTTGTCGGCGCTTCGAATGAGCTGGGCGAATTCGAGAGTGGAGTGACCGCCCAGTGGTGGGGCGCGGTGCGCGCCGTGGTGGCCGGCGGGCTGGGGGCCCTCGCCATCACCGGAATCTGGAGCGTGCTGTTCCCCGGGCTGCGAGACATCGACCAGCTGACGGAAGAATCCCTCCTGCAAGTCGAAGAAGAACCGTCGAGCGCGAAGTTTTAGTTGACAGGCGCAGCTTGCCGAATTGCACAATCCGTAAGGCTTCAGTAAACACTGCCGGTCCACTTCCCTCCCCTGGGTCGCGGAATTTTTGATTCTCCGTCAAGCGTGAACCGGATCCCATCCGGCCTAGACCGCTCATAACGGAATAGGGGTTTCGCGTGCAAATGAAGAGCTCAGCTGTCCTGCAGGGCCTTGTGGCTGTCTGCATCGCCGCCACTGCCTCGGCCGTCTCCGGCCAGAATGCCATCCAGCTCTTCAGCCCCGCGAACGTCAGGGTCTCCACCCAGGGCACGGGTCATGGGGACGACGCAAAGACCTTCAACAGCACGATCCTGAACCTGAAATGCGCCTCGCCTATCCATGCCGTCCTTTCGTCTTCGCCTGACGGCAACGGGAATGTGCTGGTCGACAACTTCGTCTCGCTCAGCGTCAACGGAGCGACTCCGGTCGACATCTGTAAAAACGGCACGTCGGAAGAAAACGGCGACCAGCAGAACTGCTTCAACGCCACTTACGCGTCCGAGGCGCAGCGCGGGCAAATTGACTGGGCAGGATCCCGGACGGTTTGGCCAGTTCCGGAGGAGTGCCACCCATCGATATCAGCAGCCACCTCTCGCCGGGCGCGATTCAGGCGCAGATTACAACCGTGGATACGGGGGGCTATCTCACCAGTTCCAGCTCTGTACCTGGTGACCAACTGCACCAACGAGGGAATCAGCGGCCCGGGCAACATCACCGGCAACCCGATTCCGAGCAGCAATCCGAACGGCCAGCAACTGACCCAGAATTATGCGTTCAGCTCCTCGAATAATCTGCAGGTCCAGTTCACCTACGATCTCTCCGAGGCAAAGAATTCTGGAACACTGTCGATCCCCGACGGCTCCACGCCTTCGACTGCGAATACACCGATCGACCCCGGCCACCTTCACCAGTCACTATCTCCACGGCACGTCATTCGCGACCGCGAGTTGCCTGCTGCACGACGGTCAGTTGATCAACGGTTCGCCTGCCTGCAACCTCTACACCCTCACCTGCCAGGTGGGTACGAACCCCACCCAAAAAGGCGCTTTGTGCCCGGCATCGCAGGAACGCAACGAATTCTTTCAGGAAGTCTTCGACGGCCCCAGCTTTACCCTTCCCGATATCGCCGGCACGAACGGCATGACGTTCCATCAAGGGGTGGGTTTCCTGGAAGCGATAGACGGATGGGGCGGAGGGACTTGCGTTTTCGACTCCTTCGTCGAGCATTGCCACAATCAGCTTTGCCCGCAGAATGTGCTGACGAACTTTTCGGGTCCTGGAGTCTACAGGACAGGTGGACCGGGACAGAGTCCGAACTCCGGATTCATTACCGTAGCCCCGGTGCCCAGAGGATCTGACCACCCTCGCGGTGAGCCCTCAACCGCAGCCCGGCAACTGGATCAACAAGCAGACCGCTGTCGTAAGTTTTGTCAGCACACCGCCTGCCGTGGCATCGAACAATAACTTTGTTGCCGCGCCGATTCAGAGCCTTACGTATGGCATCTCCAGCACCTCCAACGTGCCTCAGCCCGGGTCGCCGATACCGGGTGACATCACGGTACCAAACACTGCCTGCCCTACGCCCGGCAGCACCATTCCGCCGCCGGCCACCGTCTTTACGCCTGCCCCACAAACCATCAGCGTCTCTGCGGACGGCACATATCTCCTGCATTACTTTGCCCAGGACTGTGCCGGCACTGAAGAGCTGAAGTTCACCCAGACCGCGGGAAGTTGGTCGACATCCTTCTACACTTTCCCGATCAACGTGGACACCGTCGCTCCGATCGTTGCGTCTGGACCGACATTGTCTCCCGCGCCCTCTACCAATGGCGGGGTCGCCAACTCCTATTTGATCGGCCAGACAGGTTACCGCCAACTACAGCTGCACCGATGATCGTTCCGGGATCGTCAAGTGCGGCACTTTCACCTATGCTCCCGGGACCACGCTGAATACCGGCAACCTTTCCAGCTCCAGTCGATACGTCGAAAGCCGGCGCGCAGACATTTACCGTACCCGCGGTGGATGCTGCAGGAAACCAGACGTCCGCCTCGGTGAATTACCACGGTGGTCGCGCCCCGCAGGTCAACCTGGTTATCCTGAATCTGGCTCCCCTGGTAGTGAAGCAGAACAGCCAGCTGACTTACACCGTTACCGTGGCCAACCTGAGCAATCAGACGGCCTCGGCGGTCACGGTGACGGACCCGCTTCCCGCGGGCGTCACGTTCGTCAAGACAGAGCCCGTTTGCATCAACGGTAAATGTTCCACAGCACCGGCTTGCACATTCGCCAGCAACACGGTGACGTGCAAGCGCTCCTTCTGTTACGCTTACCACTCCGCTGTTGTTCAACATTGTTGTCCAGGTGCAAGCCGCTGTTGGGACAAAAATCAAGAACACAACGACGGTCAGCAGCGCAAACCCTGAAGGAAAGTTGGCGGTCCTCCAGTCCACTGCAACACGCTGGTTACAAAATAATGGTTGGAGGGGGGCCGGCATCTACGAGATGCCGGCCCTTTCTGTTTTGTATCAGGGAGGACTTTAGTCGGGCCGTTACGGATAAAAAACGACTTGGGCTTCAGCCCCTGATGAAGCGCGCGTTTGCGGAACAGCCAGAAAAGCCCAGGGGCTAAACAGGCTGCGGAAAAAGGCCGAACGAAGGGCACGGGTTTAGCCGTGCCACAAGAGCAGTGGCTAATGACGGCTTTAGCCGCTGAGATACGCTTTTTGAAGTGCGTCGGCCTAAACACCCTTTTGAAGAAAAAGCTACGGCGAATACAAGGTAAGTTCGTCATGCACCGTCGGAGAGAAGACAGCCCCTCAGGGACTGAAAGCGCCTCGGTCCGGCACAGCTCTTTATGGCACGGCTGCACCCGTGCCCTTCGTGCATCGAAGCTTTTTCCTCTGGTTTTTTTACTGTTAACCCCGAGGCAACAGTTTTTACGGAATGTTATGCGAGCGTAGCGGTAGCAGACGGACCATTTCTGGAGTTTCTGTTCCGGTCTCAACGAACACTTTTTGGAGGGTTTCGACTCGTCGTACATCGTCTTGAAGTCGGTCCGACGCAAGATGCCATCGCCTGAATCGCTGCGGATTACTTCCAGCAATTGGGCTGCTTCGCGGTAGTAGTCAGCTGCGCGATCGCCGCTGCCATTGAGTCTTGCGGAAGTACCCAGCAGGTAGTAGATTCTTGCCAGGTCAAAACGAACTCCAGATCGTTTCGCCGTCGCCAACTGTTGCTCAAGTATGTAGTCGGCACGCGCGTAGTCCCTCATTCCAATCGCGGCCTGCGCCATGGCAAGCTGGATTTGCAAAGACAGATTTGCGCTGGTGCCACCTTTGGGATTCAGCAACGTCTGCAACGAACGCATCGCCTCCTGGAACCGGCCCTCCGCCACGGCCACTCTGGCCACATTCAGCTTCGACAGGAGGGTGACTTCGTTTTCCCTGGAATGGGATATGAGCTGCAACGCTGACCGGTAGGACTTGTCGGCACTCTTAACGTCTCCGCGGAAAAATGAAACATCGCCGCGAGTGTTCAGAAGTGAGGCCAGAAAAGGCTCGTTTTTCAATGTCTGCTGGATTTTTTCTGCTTCGGCAAGGTTAGCCGCGGACTCATCCCCTCTTCCTGCCTTCAGCCAAGGCCTCCGCCAGATCATTCAACGCCTCCGGCCATATTCAGCCCGTTCTCCCCTTGCTGCCGAAGTGCGCTCACCGCATCCTGCAGCGACTTGACCGCGGCGCCGAACCGGCCCTGATATCCAAGCACCAGCCCGATCTGACGGGATACCAGCGCGATGCGGCCGCCGTCGCCGACCTGGCGGCTCAGTGCGAGCGCGCGCATCAGCGCAGTCATGGCTTGATCGTATTGGCCCGTTGCGTGTAGGCTTCGCTCAGGCCGAGGAGCGTGTCGGCGATATCGCCGGGGACGGCAAGCTCTCCCCGCAACTGCAAGGCCTGCTGCCAATAAGTGAAGGCGTTGTTGGTATCGCCCATGGACAGATAAACGCCGGCAATATTGTCCAGGCACCGCGATTCGTAGGTTTGGTCACCCGTCTCGCGCTGGATCTGCAAAGCCTGCTTGTAGACGTCAAGCGCCTGATCGAATTTACCCAGATCGGAATACGCAGAACCCATGTTGGTGAGAGTGTTGGCGACCTCATCTTTCATGCCGATCTCACGCAAGAGGTTGAGCGCTTTGTTATAGCTGACGAGTGCCAATTCGGGATGCCCGCTCGTCCATTGCACGGCGGCGATCTCATTCAAAGCCGCGGCGACGCCGCGCTTCTGACCGATCTTCTCGTTCACTGCGATCGATTCCTGATAATTGCGCAGCGCTTCGTCTGGCTTATTGAGCAAGCGGTAGGAGATTCCGATCGACAGCAACATCAACGCATGTTGTTCTTCGTTGTCTACCTCGCCGCGGTGGCGTACCTGCTCTCCGACCAGGCCAGCTTCATCACCGGGGTGGTGCTGCCGGTGGACGGCGGGCGGGCCGCGCGGGGTCCCGATCCGGAGCAGCGGTGAGGTGTGCCGGGGGCGGGAAACCAGGCCCGTTCGGGATATAACTCCCCCGTCGAACCGTCCAGCCGCTCCCGGAGCAGGTCGGCGTGCCCGTTGTGGCGGGCGTACTCCTCGATCATGTGAGTCAGCACCCAGCGCAGGGACACGTGGCCGCTGTGCCGGAACCCCCGGACGTCCAGCGACGGGGCGGCGGTCACCAGCTTCCGGCGTGATCGCATTCGGCTTGCCAGAGGCGGACTGCTCGGCCACGTCGGCCGTGAGCACATCGCTGAACGCGACCTCCCAGTCCATGCCGGGGGCGAAGATCGTGGCCATCGGCTCGCCGCCGAGCACCGGGCGGAACCAGTTCTTCTCCACCTCGGCCATGTGCCTGACGATGCCCAGCAGGGACAGGCTGGACGGCGGGACCGCGCGCTCCCGCAGTTGGTCGTCGGTCAGCCCCTCGCACTTGACGGCGAGGGTTGCGCGCTGCCAGTCGAGGAACGCGGTGAGGGTAGCCCGCTCGTCGGCTTCCATGGGCGGGATCGTGCGTGGCTCGGTCATGATTCCATTGTTCCGGTTACGAAGGACAGGATCTGGCCGAGCGGGGGCCTTGCCTGATCAGGGCTTCGCCGCGGCGGCGGAGGATCTCGGTCACGGTCTGTTCGGCCGTCTGGGCGGACGTGTCCAGCCACAGGCCGATGCGCGGGGTCTGACCGAGCTCGTGGTCGAGACACTCGATGGTGAACTCCCCCGGCCGGTAGGCGACCTTGCCGGTGGCGGCCCGCCGGGCCGCGTCGCGGGCCCGGACCGCGTCCGCGCTGGGCCGCAGCACGACCAGGTGCCGCGGGGTGGCCTTGACCTGGTGCAGCCAGGCAACGACGTCGGCGCCGAAGATGTTGTCCTGGACCACGACGGTGAACCCGGCGTCGCAGTACTCGTCCGCGACCGTGGCGGAGAGCCGGTACCTGAGGTCGAGCAGGCGCCGCGCCTCGGCTTCGCGCTCGTCGCCCGGGTGCACCCAGCCGCGGACGGCCCAGCGGTAGAACTGGCCGCCGCGGACGTGCACGCCGCGGTCGAACTGCCGGGCCAGCAGGTCGGCCACCGTCGACTTGCCCGCCGCCTGCACCCCGGTCACCAGCCAGACGCCCACCGGGCCATTCTGCCAGGCCGCCGTAACGTTCCTGGGACGTTCGGTGTCTACAGTGGTGGAGGCCGGCAGGAGCCCGGATGAGCCGGTCTGAGCGGCGGCGCGCGGCCCCGGTGGCCGCGGTTCTGCTCGGCCTGGTGGTGCTCGGCATGGCCATGTCCACCGTGGTGTCGACGCCTGTGCATAACCCGGGTACTGGCGGTCCGTTGGTGGACTCGCTGACCTGGCGGCCGCGGCGATACCGGCGGCCTCGGTGGTGCCCTGCTCGTGGCCCGGCGGCCGCGCAATCCCATCGGCTGGCTGCTGTTCGGCATCTTGTTCGTGGGGGACAGTCCCACCAACGAGTACGACATCCTGGCCTACCGGATGCACCCCGGGACGCTGCCGCTGGGCTCGGTGTCGGTGCTAGTCCAGGAGTGCTGGCCGCTGTTCCTGGTCTTCGTCGCGATCCTGCTCTGGGTGTTTCCCGACGGGAAGCTGCCAGCCGGCCGGTGGCGTCGACCGTCGGTGATCCTGCTCGTCTTCGGCCTGGTGCTCGCCGTGGCGGCATCGCTGACCGGCGTGGTGGCCGTGGCCAGGCGCGACGTTCGCATCACGGCCAACGGGGACCTGACCCACCCGCCTGCGCGGCTGGTTCGTGTCGTTCTACGTCGCGACCATCGTGCTGTCGCTGGCCGCCTGGCTGGCCTGGATCGTCATCCAGGTTCCGACCTACCGCAACGCAGACGGCGAGCGCCGCCAGCAGCTCAAGTGGCTGTACAGCGGGGCCGCCGTCACCCTGGTCGCGTTCGTCTTCGGCGTGTTCGTGGTCCCGGTGGCCATGGGCCACGCACCGGGGTAGGGCAACAATCCCGTGATCACCGTGCTCGTCGTCGTGGCGGTCGGCGCGTTGCCCGCCAGCCTGGCCGTGGCGGTGCTGAGGTACCGGCTGTACGAACTGGACCGGATCATCAGCCGGGTCGTCTCCTACACCCTGATCACGGCCGTGCTGGTGGGTTTCTACACTGGGCTGGTGCTGCTGACCACGCACGTGCTGCCGTTCAAGTCGGCGGTGGCCGTGGCGGCCTGCACGCTGATCACGGCGGCGCTGTTCAACCCGCTGCGGCGGCGGGTCCAGCGGGCGGTGGACCGGCGGTTCAACCGGTCCCGGTACAACGCCGAGGCCGTGGTGGCCGGGTTCACCGCCCGGATGCGGCAGACCGTGGATTTCGAACGCCGTCCGGGACGACCTGGTCGGCGTGGTGCACGAGGCGTTCCAGCCCACCCAGGTGTCGATGTGGCTCGTTGAGGCAGGATCGGGTCATGACACGGGTTCCGTACGCGGGTGACGAGAAGACCGAGCACGCGCTGGACGGCGGGAACGTGGCGGCCGGCGTCGTCCGCGTCGGCGACACGGTGCGCAAGCCGGCCGGGTTCTGGACGCCTGCCGTCGAGGCGCTGCTCTCGCACCTGTGGCGAGCCGGGTTCACCGGGGCGCCGCGGCCGCTGGGCCGCGATGGTCAAGGGCGGCAGGTGCTCGAGTACGTGCCCGGGCCGATGGCCATGGACCAGCCGTGGCTGGACGAGGCGGGGCTGCACCGGGTGGGGCGGCTGATCAGGGAGTTGCACGACGCTAGCGCCGGGTTCTCGCCGCCGCCTGGGGCGCGCTGGAACGTGGTCATCCCGCCGGACCGCGCCGATCTGGTGTGCCATCACGACCTGGCGCCGTGGAACCTGGTCACCGGCGCGGACCGGTGGGTGTTCATCGACTGGGACGGCGCGGGCCCGGGCTCGCGGCTGTGGGACCTGGCCTACGCGATGAAGGGTTTCGTGCCGCTGGTGAGCGGGGGTGACCCGGTCGCCGACGGGCCGCGGCTGCGCGCCCTGGCCGACGGCTACGGGCTGAGCGCCGGCCAGCGCGAGGACATGCCGCCGCTGATCGGCGCGCACACCCGGGGCATGGCCGGCCTGCTGGAGAACGGCGCCAGGACCGGGGCTCAGCCGTGGGCCCGGCTGCACGCCGAGGGCCACGGCGAGCACTGGGCCGACGCGGCGGACTACATCGAGCGCAACCTGCCCGCCTGGCGCCGGGCCCTGGGGGTTAGCCTCGCAGTGGGGGGGCGCAGTGGTGGGTCGCAGTGGGGCTCGACGGAGCGGCGGGCTAGCTCAAGGCGACGACCCTGCCGTCCGGCCCGAGCCCGAACCCGGGCAGGCCGAATCGCTGGGCCAGCAGCGACGGGA
Source organism: uncultured Acidobacteriaceae bacterium (assembly GCA_963850235.1). Lineage (GTDB taxonomy): Bacteria > Acidobacteriota > Terriglobia > Terriglobales > Acidobacteriaceae > PALSA-350. The sequence continues at coordinate 47,302 of CAWKKM010000017.1, forward strand.
TCGCCTCGCGCTGCGCCTCCGTCACCTCCGCGCCGTCAGGAGAGCTGGCCATGGTGACCAGCAGGCCCGAGAAGTCAGTGAGGGCCTCCCGCCGTCCGTCGTCATGATTGACCGCCACGATCAACCCGGACACGAACGGCGACGCCGGATTGGTGCAGGTCCACCAGTTGCTCACCTCGATATCGATCCGGAAGGCGGGGCGAGGCGGGAAGGAGTAGACGTCAGTCCATCCGTCCGGACCCAGCGTCTGCAGTGCCAGCTCCGTCACCGTCCTCGCACCACCTGGAAGCTCCAGCCCGACTGCTCGTGGACGCCGGCCGGGCCGAACGGGATCGGGTCGAGCAGCGTGCCGAGCCCGAACCCGACATCGGCATGCCACTGGCGTCCGTCCCCGTCCGTCACCCGCAGAACCAGATGTCCGGCCGGCCGCGCTCTCACGGGGAGCGCCGCCCACGCGGACGCGCGCCAGCATCGGCTCGACCTCGAGGCCCATGTGCTCGAGCGCCGACGCCAGGAGCAGGTTGTGCTCGAAGCAATACCCGCCCCGGCGGCTGGCCACGAGCTTCCGCTCGAGATCGGCCTGCTCCAGCGAAACCGGGATGCCGCGGTGGGAGTCGAGGTTCTCGAACGGGATCGTCGTCGCGTGCGCCCGGTGGACCGCCTGCCAGGTCGGCTCACCCGCCGGGTCCAGGCCGATCCGGCTGAGGTACGCGCCGAAGTCGAGCATCAAGCGATGGTACCGCCGACCAGGCGGTTCGGCT
>CAWKKM010000018.1:0-264942 GCA_963850235.1 uncultured Acidobacteriaceae bacterium
GAGGGCATGCCTGGGGTGCAGAATATGCGCTGGGTTGCTGGAACATAATCGGTTGCTGCCGCCTGGTAAATACTGGGCACGAATCTTTGGGGATTGCGGTCGATGACCGGGAACCACGTGGATTGTATCTGCACCATCAAGCGGTGGCCTTTGAGAAAAGCATAGTCGTGATCGCGTAGGGGAATTTGCCACTCCTGTGGCTGATTCGCCGGGAGGGCAGAGGGTTGCTCGTAGCTGTGAAGATAGCGGCCGCGACGTACCTCCATGGCTACTGGTAGTTCGTATCCATTCATGGAGTTCGCGTAGGCGGCATTGGCCTCGATAGCACTCTTTTGCCCTTGCTCCGGATAGACGTCGATCAACTTGACGATGAAATCGGAGTCGGTGCCGGAGGTGGAAGCGAACAGAGTGGCCGCGATCTCTCCGGTGACGACCACATCGTGATCGAGCGGCGCACTCACGAAGGTCAGCACGTCCGGACGATGATCGACGAAACGCTGGTCGGCCACTTCCCAGAATCTCCATTCCGGCAAAGGGTAGGTGGGGGAGATGGGGCGGGCGCGATAGGGTACGGGATTCGCGGGATCGGAAATGTATTGGCGGTAGGCGGGGCCAGCGCCTGTGGGCGCGTTGAAGGAAAGAGTTCCATCGGCATGGAAGTAGAGGTTAGCCGGCTTGGCTTGTTTCGGGGGCCATTCGGTGTAGGTGTGCCAGGTGTTCGAACCGGCCTGGAAGGTGGTTACTTGCCAGGCGGGTTTTTCTCCTTCCCCGCGGAGGTAGTAACGGAAGAAAGGGGCTTCGATGTTTTGCCGGAACTCGACTGCGGTCTTGTGGCCTGCGAAGGAGACGGCGCCAATGCTGTCTCCAACAGGCGCGGCCCATCCGCCATGGAACCATGGGCCGGCGACCATGAAGTTGGTGTTCTCCGGGTCGTGTTCTTGTGCGTGACGAAATATCTGCCAGGGACCCCAGGGATCTTCCTGGTCCCAGAAGCCGGCAACGTTCAGATTGGGCACGGTGGAACTGTGGAGCTGGTTGACCCAGGCTTCCTTCTTCCAGAATTGGTCGTAGTCCGGGTGGCGCATCACGTCGTTCCAGTAGGGCAAGGTTCCGTGGAGATATTTGTCATTGAGATTGGTGAGGGGACCGAGTTTCAAGTACCAGTCGTAGGTGTCATAGGTATTGAAATCGAAGTTGGTGTTCTTGTTTTTGTCCGCTTGCTCCATCACCGCGTATTCAAAGGTGTAGCTCTCGCGTAAGGCGCCGTAGCGGTGATCGTCGTCGTTCATCCACTGATCGACCGGCGAGGCTTGCTCGCTGATGGCCTTGAGCGCGGGATGAGGATGCAGGAGGGTCAGGGCGGCGGTGAGGCCGCTGTAGGAGATTCCGTAGATGCCAACTTTGCCGTTGTTGTTGGGGACGTTTTTGATGAGCCAATCCACGGTGTCGTAAGCATCGTTGGTTTCGTTGGGTTGCCTGGGATCTTTAGGGTCGTACTGCGAAGTGAGGAGAAAGATGCCCTCGGATTTGAATCGACCGCGGAGATTTTGCCAGACGAAGATGTAGCCGTCCGCGGCGAGTTGCTTCCAGCTGTCCGGTACCCAGCCGGGGCCGTCCTTCTCGGCGTGTTTGTCGAAGTCCTGCTGGGTGAGAACGCCGTAGGGGGTGCGTGTGAGCAGGATGGGCAGGGGTTCAGTTTGATCGGCTTTGGTGATGACTACGGTTTGGAGGTGTACACCGTCGCGCATGGGGATCATGAATTCCTGGACACGGTAGTTGCTCTTTGGGGTTGCGGACGATTGCGCGTAGGTATTGAGGAGGGAGACGCTGAGGAGAGCCAGGTGCAGAACGATGCGCATGATGCTTAGAGGTTATAGCCGATGGATTCGCGAGTGGGAAGAAGGTAGCGCCGGGAAATGATCGGGTGGGCCCCGCAGGGCCATCCTACACTCGGATGACAAAGGAGAGGCTGTTGCTTACCTGGGGTTACAACAAGGGACAAGATTAGCCTCTGCTAGGAGGATCCCAGGTCTCAAATGCGAGACCTGGGGCACCCTTCGATTCTTACCGAAGATTTATTGGGCGGTCGGCTTCGCGCGATGGTTCAGGAGCCGTATTCGACTCCGGGGACCAGGTCAGGGTCTAGCGGCGCGGTGCGCGCCTTGCGCAGGGCGCGCTGATAGAAGAACAAGGCCGCGCCAAAGACGATGAGGCAGGCGGCGATGAGTTTGGCTTCAAAGATCCATATCGAGTTGACCTGGCGCGAGGGAATGAAGGCCACGATGAGGCCGATGAACGTGACAGCCAGGCCCGATACGGCGTTGGCCGTCAAATAGGCTTTGTTGGCGTTGAGGACAGCTCCCTTGCTCCAGGTGTGCTTGAGAAGGGCCAGAAACATGTAGGCCGAAGGCGCGAGTTGGAGGATCACCGCCAGATCCAACATGGTTAGATAAGCTTCGCCTACGGAGACTCCTAAAAAGCTGGACGCGATCAACAAGGAGGATAAGACCGCAAAAAGGATCAGGCTCACATAGGGCGTGTGATAGCGGGGATGCAGGCGGCCGATGATGGGGGGCAGATAGCGATCGACTCCGGCGACAAAGGGTAGACGGGCCGCGCCGCTGAACCATGCAGAGGCAGTTCCCAGGATGGCGATGCACTCCAGTAAGGCCAGCGGGGCGACAATGCCGGTTAACCCTGTTCGTGAACCCATGACGTTGATCGCTTGCAGCACGCCGGAGAGTACGCCGATTTCCTTTTGCGGCATGGCAATGAGCATCGATAGCGTGGTGCCGAAATAGATGAGGCCAGCGATGAGGCCGCCGAGGAGGATGGAGATGGGCAAGTTGCGTTTAGGATCACGGATCTCATCGCCCATGATGGAAGCCAGGTCCAGGCCGATGAGGCCGTAACAGATGGTGCCGAAGGCGGCAAAGAGACGCCAGTCGTGAAAGCCGGTGCGCAGATCGGCGGGGTGCAGGGCACTTCCACTGTGGTGAAGAGTAAGGATGGCCAGTAAACAGATCATGACCGCGCCGCCGATGGTGCCGAGGGCGCCGAGATTGTTGATCCACTTGCCCAGGGAGAGTCCACGGATGTTCAAGACGAGCAGGAAAAGAATGATGAGGAGCGAGGCGACGCCGGTGAAGGCGTGGCTGTCAGCAAGCTTCTGGATTTTTGGCCCGGCTACGTAGACGGCTACGCCGACACAAGAGAGCACAACCGTGGGCAGATAAACGACGTTCGAAAGCCAGTAACACCAGCCGGCGAGGAAGCCGTGCTCTTCTCCAAAGCTGCGTTTCGCCCAAAGATAGATGCCTCCTTCGCCGGGCCACTTCTGGGCTAACTCGGTGACAGCCGCGCCTTGCGGCCAGAAGAAGAAGGCGAGCGCCAATAGCCATAGCCACAGTGTCACCGGACCCGAAGCGGAGATGGCCGGGATCAGGTTCAGGTTGGCTACGGCCACGACGAAAAGCAACACCAGGTCGCGGCGCCCCAGTACCCGGTCGAGGCCGGTCTTTTTAGCGGTTGGCAGCGGCCGCATGGCGCTCCTTTCGGAGGAAGGCGCGAGGCGAAGCTCCAGTCCAGACTTTGAAGGCGCGGGAAAGCACAGCAGTCTCAGCATAGCCCACGGTGTGTGCGACCGCCGTAACGGTGGCGGAACGGTCCTTAATCAGAGACTCGGCGAGAGTGCGGCGCTGGTTGCGGACCAGACTGCGGAAGCTGGTGTGCTCCTCAGCGAGGCGGCGTTGGAAGGAGCGGGCGGAGAGGCCGAGTTCCTGGGCTATGGAGGGTAAGCTCAGCAAACCGGAACCGAGATGGCGGGCGATCAGGTAATTGACCTGTCGGGCGAAGCTCTCCGGTTCCCTGCTCTCCCGGGCCAGATCATGGAGATGACGTTCCATGAAGGGAATCATCGATCGATCCGGTGAGATGCCGGGGCGGCCGAGATCGCCGGCGCGCATGACGAGCCGGTTGATATTTTGGCCGAAGAAAACCGGCGCGTGCAGGGCCTGGGCGTAGGCTCTCCTGTCGCCTGGAGGTCCGGCGTGTTCGAAGTGAACTTCCATGGGGGCCCATTGGTCACCGAGAAAGTTGCGTATCAGGCTGCAGATGGAGGCCAGGGAGTACTCGGCATCCTGACGGCGTGGACGGAGAGAAGGATCCGCTATCTGGTAGAGGTAATCGGCGGTGGTGTCGCCTGCGATCAGTTCGACCCGGGTGGCGCTTTGCCAGACGCTGAGGTGGGCAGATAACTGGAGCAAGGCCTGGCGGAGATTGGTGGAGGCCTGAAAGATGAATCCCAGTGGCCCCAGCAGTTCCGGCCGGAAGGCCTGGCCCAATCTCAGGCCGAGAAAAGGATCGCGCAGCAGGAGCGCGGCCTGCTCGAAAAGTGCGACGTATTTGCCTAGTGGAATAAATTGGTAGGGGTCGATGGGGTTCTGGGGCAATGCGTGGCTGCGCAGAAGGCCGGCTGGATCGTGATCTCGCGCACGGATGGCTTCGAGAATGGGCTCGAGGAGATTGGCCCGGATCATTGGGCACGTGTTCGGCGAGTGCGTGAACGGCTGCATGTGTCGCGTCACCTGCGGTTTGCTGGAGGAGTCCTGTAAGGGTCCGGGAAAGCCGCGGCGACGTGGCCGTTGGCGTAAGTTATCAACAAAGTGGCGCGAATAGCAATGATAAAAATTGAGGGACAGGCGAGCATGATGCATGACAGGGTCTCCTGATGGAGCTCCGGAAAAACGCGGACGAGGTTTGAGGGACGGAGTTTGAGGGGAAGAACTGTGGTATCCCACATCTCGCGAAAAACGAGCGAGATGTGGGGCACCCGTCATTTGTTAGTCCGACAGAGTGTGAGACCGACAGAGTGTGACGGTTCGGAGTTGTGTGTTTGGGAGGAATGACTGTGAGTGTTGCGGCGTTTACACCGGTGGTTGGGGATGCGCAGATGCCTTCAGGAAATCAGGGGCATCCACTGGATCCATTGAGCGTGGAGGAGATCGAGAAGGCTTGCGCCGTGGTCAAGGCGAGCAAGGGCCTGGGCTCGGAGTGCCGCTTCGCTATGGTCCATTTGCATGAGCCGGCGAAAGCAGACGTGCTCGGGTATCAGCCTGGAGATGCTTTCGAGCGGTCCGCGTTCCTGATGATCTTCGATGCCACGAACGGCGAGACGCATGAAGCGGTGGTGAACCTTACGCGTGGGACCCTGGTTTCGTGGGTGCAACACTCCACCGAAACGACGCCCTTTGGGCAGCCTCCGGTTCTGGTGGAGGACTTCTTCAATTGCGACCGCATCGTGAAGGCCGATGAGAGGTGGCGGAATGCGGTGAAGCGGCGCGGACTCACGGATGAAGATATCAAGCTGGTGCAGGTGGATCCTTTCTCCGCTGGGAACTTTGGTTTCCCTCTCGAGCAGGGAAAGCGCGTGGTGCGCGCGGTGAGCTACTATCGCGGCGCGCTCACGGATAACGCCTACTCCCACCCCATCGAAGGCGTGGTCGCGGTGGTCGACCTGATCGCCAAGCGGGTGCTGGAGTTGGTGGACGACGAGGTGGTGATTCCTGTCCCCAAAACGAAACATAACTACGATCCCGCATCGCTGGGAAAGCCGCGCGAAGATCTGAAGCCTTTGCACATTTCACAGCCGGAGGGACCCAGCTTTTCGGTGGATGGTTGGGAGGTGAAGTGGCAGAAGTGGAGTTTCCGGGTGGGGTTCACTGCGCGCGAGGGCCTGGTGCTGCACCAGCTCGCGTTCGACTCGCGGCCCCTGGTGTACCGGGCGAGCGTGACGGAGATGGTGGTTCCGTATGGCGATCCTACGACCAGTCACTTCTGGAAGAATGCGTTCGATTGCGGCGAATATGGGTTGGGTAAGCTGGCTAACTCACTCGAGCTGGGGTGCGACTGCCTGGGGCTGATCCACTACTTTGATATTCCCATGGTGGAGGACGAGGGGGCAGTCACGGTGATGAAGAATGCCGTCTGCATGCACGAGGAAGACTACGGCATCCTGTGGAAGCACTTCGACTTTCGCACCGGGATGCACCAGGTGCGGCGGTCGAGGCGATTGGTGATCAGCTTTTTCGCTACCGTGGGTAACTACGATTACGGATTCTATTGGTATCTGTACCAGGATGGGTCGATCCAGCTGGAGGTGAAGCTTACGGGGATCATCCAGACGGCGGCGATTGCTCCCGGCGCGGATTATGCCTACGGGGGCATGGTGGGCGAGGGGCTCGGCGGACCCAATCACCAGCACTTTTTCTGTGCCCGTCTGCACATGATGGTCGATGGCGAAGGCAATAGCGTGACCGAGCACGAATACCATCCGCGGCCTTATGGGACGGACAATCCGTATGGAAATGTGTTTGATGTCACGGGCCGGACGCTGAGCCGTGAGCTCGACGCGTGCCGTGAGGCAGACGGGCGGACAGGGCGATTCTGGAAGATCATCAATCCCAATCACCGCAATGCGGTGGGTAAGCATCCTGGATACAAATTGGTGGCGCAGGCAAGCCCGGTGCTGCTGGCGCAGCCGGGCAGCAGCATTGCCAAGCGAGGCGGTTTCGCGAGCAAGCACCTGTGGGTCACGCGCTTCGCCGATGACGAAAAGTACGCCACTGGGAACTATCCCAACCAACATGCGGGGGGCGATGGCTTGCCCGCGTGGGTGCAGCAAAACCGGTCCATCGAGAATGAGGATATCGTCGTGTGGCATAGCTTCGGTGTCAGCCATGTTTGCCGGCCGGAGGACTTTCCGATCATGCCTGTGGAATACACGGGCTTTATGTTGAAACCGAATAACTTCTTTGCTGCCAACCCGGCGATGGATTTGCCCGGCGAAGCCAATGGACACAGCGTTCAGCATGGAGAGGCGCATGGATCGTGCTGCGGAGGATGAATATTCGTTGACTTTGCTTCCCTCGTTCGCTATCTTTGGTTCATCTTCGCGATAGCCCTGTCGCTAACTCGCGGTTCCAATCATGGGACTTGCAGTAAAGAAATTACCTGGACTTACCCTCGCGCAACGTTCGCGCGTGGACCTGGCATAACTCAAGTAGTCCGGCTCCTGTCTCACATTCGGCCCGCAGTCTGAATTTGTCGTTCAGCTTAGGCTCCATCTGTTCGTCGTTCCTTCCAAACGAGAAGGACGCGGTGTTTCTGGAGGGAGTGGTTCCCCGCCCCCTTTGTTTCCGGAGGTTAGTCCGAAGTGTCTCTCTATCGATCGTTGGTTCGTCTCTCCGCTCTCACGTGCCTCATTACCCTCCTCTTCACATTGCCTGCGGTGGCCCTGGCCCCGGCTGTTCACCATCCGCTGGACGCGCTGACACCCGCGGAGTACTGGGTGGTTTATAAAGCGATTCGTGATGGCGGACATACGGAGGAAAAGACCCTGTTCACGAGCGTGCTGTTGCACGAGCCGGATAAGCAGTATGTGCTGGCCTGGAAGCCAGGCGACGCGATCGAGCGTAAGGCAGACGTGGTGCTGTATTACAAAGGCCACTCCTATGGCGCGCTGGTGAATATCTCGACCTCCAAGGTGGAATCGTTTGAGGAGCTGAAGGGTATGCAGGCTCCTTACACCACCACCGAAGAAGAGGAAGTGAACGACGCAATCAAGCATGATCCGCGCATTGTGGACGCACTGAAGAAGCGGGGCATCACGGACCTGAACCTGATCACGTGTTTCGCCACGCCCGGTGGATTTATTGCGCTGCCGGAACAGGATGGCCGCCGGATCGGATGGGGCGGCTGCTCGTACAACATCGACTCAGAGAACGGGATGGAAGATCGCGAAGTGGGCGGCATCTTCTTTACCGTGGATATGACCAGCAAGAAGTTGACACGGTTCACCGATTACGGAGTAGTGCCGATGCCGCCGGTCAGTGAGCTTTACGACGCCGACGGCGGTCCTGCGGTGGCAGGGACCAAGCCCATCCTGATTACGCAGCCGGAGGGTCCGGGCTTCACCATCAAGGATGGCGAGGTGAGCTGGCAGAACTGGCATTTCCGTTTTCGCGTGGATCCGCGGAGCGGCCCGGTGATCAATGTGGCGTCGTTGGATTACCAGGGGAAGCGCCGGCCGGTGTTATATGAGGGCTCGCTGTCGGAGATGTATGTGCCTTATATGGATCCGGAGGAGACGTGGAATTCGCACGTGTTTCTGGACTCCGGCGAGTACTTCATGAACACCGGGTTGGGGATTCCCAAGCCTTTGCAGAAGGGCGCGGATTGCCCGGACTACGCGACCTACTTCAGCGGAACGTTCTTCCACGAGAATGGGACTCCGTTCATTCGCCCGCAGCTGGCTTGCATGTTCGAGCGGACGCTGGGTGATCCGGCGTGGCGCCATGGGGAGATGGAAGGGCCGATCGGCAGGCCTGGCCGGGAGCTGGTGTTCCGCAGCGTCGCGGTGGTGGGTAACTATGACTACATCCTGGACTGGCGATTCGAGCAGGAGGGCTCGATCAAGGTTGCCGTGGGCGCCACGGGCGAGCTCGAAGTAAAAGCCGGTGAAGGACAAGGTGGCGTCGGAGAACATGTCGAGCGACATCATGGGCAAAGACGCAGAGGGTGAAACAGTAGCGTTTGGCCACCTGGTCGCACCGTACACCGATGGTGTGAATCACGACCACTTCTTCTCTTTCCGGTTGGATCTGGATGTCGATGGGCCACAGAACAGCTTCATGGTGGACAAGCTGGTGCAGTACAAGCTGCCTGCGACGAGCGCTCGCAAGAGCATATGGGCGATGAAGCCCGACTGCATCTCGACCGAGGGCCTGGCGATGCAGAACATCAGCATGGACCATCCGGCGATGTGGCGGTTTACCAGTTCTACGGCGAAGAATGATCTGGGTTATCCGACCAGCTTCGAGATCATGCCGGGATTGACCGGGGCTTCGCTGCTGTCAAAGGATGACTGGCCGCAGAAGCGGGCCGGGTTCTCGGACCATCAGCTGTGGGTCACTCCCTATAGCCCCAAGGAGAGATATGCGGCTGGGGTTTATGTATCCGGGAGCAAGGGCGAGGATGGGTTGCCAGTCTGGGTGAAACAGAATCGCAGCATCATGAACACGGATATTGTGGCGTGGTACACGATGGCGTTTCATCATATGCCGCGGGCGGAGGATTGGCCGCAGATGCCGACCATGTGGCATGACTTTACGCTGCGCCCGTTTGATTTCTATTCGAAGAGTCCTTTGATGGATTTGCCGATGCAGCCTTAGGAGTTTGAGGATTGGGGCTGTAATTTCCCCCTGAGTTGTTTTCCGTATCGGTTTGTTGCGAAAGATTCTTGTTTACTTGTGCGCTTTGTCCTGGCAGGACAGGGGTTGGGGGAGGTCTGTTTTTTGGGCTAGGCTTTTTGGCGACGGGGTTTTGGTGACGGGTTGGGGAGAAGGATGCATGACTCCCCTCCCTTTTTTGGTCGGACTGAATGTGTGGATATATCAGCGACGGTTACAAAACTTCTGGAGGTGAGCGATGGCTGGTTCCAATGTTTGCAAGCGGGTGCTGGTTAGCCTGCTGGCTTGCGTCTTGTCGTCGGGCATATCGGCATTTGCCCAGTCTACATTTGGATCGATCGTAGGCACGGTCAAGGATCAATCGGGTTCAGTGGTGCCTGGGGCTACGGTTACGGTGGTGAACCAGGGCACTTCCTCCAAGCACACGGTTACCAGCAGTGCTTCGGGCGGGTATGAGTTTCTCAACCTCGATGCCGCGACCTACCAGGTGAGTATCCAGGCGAGCGGCTTCAAGGATGTGGTCTTCGATCATATTGTTCTGCAGGCCCGCGATACGCAGCGCCTCGATGCCAGCCTGGCCGTCGGTGCGGCCTCACAAACGGTCGAGGTGCAGGCTGCCGGAGACGTGATCACTACCGATCAATCGAGCCTGGCGTCCACCAAGACCGGCCATGAACTGGTGGATCTGCCGGTCGCTGTGTACGCACGGTCCAACGGATCGACGAGCCCTATCACCACCCTCACCACGGAGCCGGGGGTGCAAGTGGATAACAGCACCAGCGGGAACCTGGTGATCGCGGGCACCACACCGGCTTTGATGTCGTTCACCATTGATGGCATCAGCAGTGTGAATGTGGAGGCCAGCGGGCCGATTGCGGAACTCTTCCCTTCTTTCAATTCTATTTCTGAAATACGCGTCAGCGAGACGAACAACAACGCGGAATACAGCGGAGTGGCGGATGTAACGACGACGTCGCGAGCGGGCACCAATGCGTTCCACGGCGGTGTCTTTGAGAACCTGGAGAACACGGCGCTGACGGCGGGTAACCCATTCACCGGCAAGCCTTCTTTGCACATGAATAACTTCGGGGGGTTTGGGGGCGGGCCGGTGAGGATTCCCAAGCTTTACAACGGGCGGGATAAGACATTTTTCTTCGCCAGCTATGAAGGGCTACGGCTGCCCCGGCAGGTTCCGCTGGTGGAGAGTGTTCCGAGCGCGGACATGCGTAGCGGAAACATGTTCAATTACCTGGCGGCCCAGCAGGGTACGCCAACGCCGACGATCAACAACTACGACGGCACACCGATTCCCTGCACCGGTCCATCGAACTGCAGCGTGCCCATTTCTCCGGTGGCCGCCAATGTGATCAAGAACCTGATGCCTGCTCCCAACACGGGCAGCAGCGATTCTTTTCAGAATAACTACGCGGTGAACTTTCCGGCGCCGATTTCGAGCAATCAATTTGACATTCGCATCGACCAGAACATCACGACGAACCAGTCTATTTATGGACGGTTCACCTGGAAGAACCGGTCGGTCGACACAGCGCCGCAGGCGGACTGCGAAGGCTTCTGCGCCACCAGCCTATCTCCTTTGCTGGGTGGTATCACCCAGCCGGAACAGGACCGGGGCTTGACGGTGGCCTACAATTACACCATCAATCCACACCTGATCAATGAGTTTCGCGCGGGCTACAACGCGACCCGGACATCGCTGACGGCCGACGTGAACTCGGCTTCGTTAATCAACCAGATTGGCATTACGGGTATTCCCGATCCGGCGACCGTGCCCACCGTTCCGGACGTGCAAATTGTTGGACTGCAGCGCACCGGCGGGTTGAACAGCACACACCAGCAAAGCAAGGTGATTCAGTTGCTGGACGATGTGACCTGGATCAAAGGGAGAAATACCTTCAAGTTCGGCGGGGATGTTCGCCGGCTGACGGACCACGACGAGAATGTATTCGGCAACTATCGTGCCGGCCAATACACCTTCAACGGATCGTCGGATCTGGGGTTGACGGTAGGCGATCCTTATACGCAATTCCTGTTGGGCTATCCGGATGCTTCGGTCCTGTCACAGGTGACGAACCCGGCCATGAACGGGCTTGGCTACTCCTACGCTGCGTTCGCCCAGGACGACTGGAAGGTCACGCCTTACCTGACGCTGAATATCGGCTTCCGTTACGAGTTGCATCCGCCGCTCAAGGACACGCACTACAATACGGCAGCCTTCGTGCCGGATTACGATCAGGACGGTGTTCATGGCGCAGTGGCGGTGCCGAATGCGCAGGCGCTTACTTATACGAATCCAGGTTTTCTGGCATCGATCGGGTCGACTCCCATTCTCACCGCGGCGCAGGCACACCTGCCGGAGACCATGCGTTACACCGATAAGAGCGACTACGGTCCGCGTATCGGATTTGCGTGGCGGCCGAACAAGAATGATTCGACGGTTATTCGCGGAGGCTGGGGACGGTTCATCGAGTCGCCGCTGGGCTTCTCGCTGGTTTCCGGTTGGGCAGTGCATGCCAGCTTTGTGCCTACGTACACGCAGGGCTATGAGCCTTCCGACGGCAGTGGTGAACTGCTCTCCTTCCCTTCTCCCTTCCCGGCTAATCTTTATCCGCCGGGAACGGCAACCTTCGAATACGCTTTCCCGATCCACTACAAGGATCCCTCGGTACAGCAGTGGAACCTGACGTACGAGCACGATCTGGGACACGATACGGGGATGCGGCTCTCGTATACGGGTAGCCACGGGACAAACCTGGAGACGTTTAACGACTTGAACCAGGTACATGCCAACAGCCTGGGGTATAACGATCCTGTGACGCAGGCGAGCCTGCCTTATCCGATCTGGAGCATTATTCAGAGCGTGGTGAACCAGGCGGTCAGCAACTACAACAGCTTCACCGGCGTTCTGGAGAAGCGGATGTCACACGGGTTGCAGTTCCAGGCCAGCTATGTATTGACACGCGACCTTTCGAATGAGGCCGGCGCGAATCCGACGCAGTTAGTGGGCGCGGGGGGTAATTTTGTTACCGACCGATTCCACCCTGGATTGGATTATGGCAACGTGATCTTTGATCGGCGGCATCGTGTGCTGGCGACCTTTTTGTACGAGCTTCCTTTCGGCAAGGGAGGGAGGTTCCTGCCCAACAGCGGCCGGCTGATGGACGCAGTGGTGGGTGGATGGCAGCTGGGTGGGGTGACGGTATTCCAGAGTGGGGCGTTCCTCACTCCTTCGGAGTCGTCGACTGACCCGGCAGGGACGAATGTGCTGAACGTCGCGGGGGTTACACGGGCGGATGTGGTTCCCGGTGTTTCGCCTCGTGCGACCAAAGGTCTGACGAATTCGGCGGGGCCGGTGTTTGTGAATCCGAATGCGTTCGCAGTGCCGGCGGATAATATCGGGCGGTTCGGCAATGCTGCTGTCGGCAGTATCGTCGGTCCGGGTACAGACGCGGTGTCTCTGTCGCTGATCAAGTCTGTGCATATTACAGAGCAGTTACAGTTTCAATTTGGTGCGCAGGCGGCTAATGCGTTCAATCATCGTAACTACGACGTGCCTAGCATGTCGGTGGATGTGCCTGCGTTTGGGACGGTCTCCGGTCTGCAAAGTGCGGAAGGAGCGGGTCCGCGGAACGTGGAGATCACGGGGCGTATCAGCTTCTAAGTGAACGGGGTTCAGGAGAAAGGGAGAGGCTGCGAAGCCTCTCCCTTTTCTGTTTTTTGGGTTGTGCAGCGGGAGACCCGTTCATTGAAATTCGGGACACCGCAGGTCACTCGGCTTGCTCGGAGTTGTGATTTAAATCTTTCCTGACGGTTTGTGGCCGGAAAGCTCCGGATAGCATCTGCCGAAAAGCATCGCCGAGGTCCTTCGACTTCGCGCCACAAACCCTTCGTTATGTGATGGATCTGCGAGGCGCTTCGCTCAGGATGACGGTTTTGCTGAGAGGTAAGCACCTCTCGGGCGTGCGAAGAACACTAAATATCGAAAACGTCACAAGCTCTCGGGATGACAACAAGGAGAGGGTTGCTGTGGGGAAAGGGTGGTGGCTGGCCTTTAGGCTGTGCAGCGGGAGAAGTCGTTCGTTGATATTCGGGGCGGCCTAAGGGCGCACCGCAGGTCCCTCCGCTTCGCTTCGCTCCGGTCGGGATGACAAGGGGGAGGTGAGTGCTTCCATCTGAGATTGGTTGCAGGTGGAGCGAACTGCAGATCCCTCGGCTTCGCTCGGGATGACAAAGGAAAGGGCGACGGTTGAATGGAGAGTGGTTGCCGGACCGAGGCTTTTTTTCATCATCTTCGGTGGGCCGCAGCCCTATGACTACGGGATGACAACAACCCCTCTCGTTTTTGTCATCCCTGTTCCGCGGACTTCTGTTTCAAAGGCCGGAGATCTGGGTTAGGGGTGGGGTCGAGGGTGGCACGGGTTGGGGTTTGGGGCGGAAACGGGAGCGTAGGCGGCCGATTTTTTCGCCTACGCGCTCGGAGGCGTACATCAGATCGCCGGCGGTCAGGCCGGGTAGAACGCGGTGGTGGCCTACCGCCGCCAATGCCATCGACGCGACGCAGCCGCATTGCGTGCAGTCGGGCGTGCCTCCAAATTGGCAGGGACCTATGTGAGTTTCAAGATCAGCGGAGAGAGAGGTCGTGGTGCGGGCGAAGATGCACTCCTCAGGAGATTGTGGAGGATTGCGCAGCTCCTCGATCATCTGCCGGTTCATCTGGAACTTGGGATAGAGAGGAAAGAGTCGCTCCAACTCGTCCAACACCTCGCGGCGCATAGACAGGAGTGAGAATCTCAGGACCTTCGGCTCCCTGCTGTGGAGTGAACAGGCTGACCCAGATGCGCTTGACTTCGGGACGGGCGCTCCAGAAGCGGAGGAATTCTTCAAGGTAGCCGGGACGGCCGGATATCTGGCCCGTGACCGTACAGTGGATGGTCACAAAGCTTTCACTGATCGATTTAAGAATGCGCTCGTAGGTGGCGGGTTTGCGACGCGCGTCATGCTCCGGCTGCAGTCCGTCGATGGAGACGACCAGGCTGAGCTTGGAGAGGTGGTTCCATGACTTTGGTAAGGGCCTGAAGGCGCTGGTCACGAGCTGCACGTGGACGCCGCGCTGCTCGAGTTGAGGAAGAAGCACCTCCAGCTCGCGGTAGCGCACCAGGGGGTCACCGCCCACCAGGGAGAGATGGATGGGCTTTTCCCGATCGACGATGGCGAGGATGCGGCGGACGAGGTCGTCGCCTTTGTAGTCGGACAATTGGCGCAGGTTGACGCCGCCGGGGCCGAGATGCTCCGGCTCGTAGGCGTAACAACCGGGGCAACGCAGGGGGCATTCACGGGTGATTTCGATGGAGAGAGTGGGCTTCTGGCCGGTGAGAATGCTGGCCCAGGCGTTCAGCACTTCAGATTTCTTCATTCAAGGTCCTCGGGGGAAATGAAACCTGCAATCCTTATGATATTGGAATTATCGCTTCGAGGAGTGGAGTTTCGGGTCAGGTCCGGGGAAGTTGGTTTGCGACAGATGCCGCTTGCGATAGCGGATCACGATCAAACGAACACTGAGGGCCAGGGATCCTCCGATGATGGTGCTGATGGCGCGATGGTAAGCGACTTCGTTTCCGGGAAGGCTGTTGAGCGCCAGGAGACAAACGATGTAGGCCGTGAGGCATAGGGTGAAGAGGCCGTAATTGACATTGTTGAGCGAATAGGCCAGCCAGGCGAAGAGCAGGGTCAGCACGGTGAGGGTGGGCAGCTCCGGCGAGAGATGAGCCAGGGCGAGACTGGCGAGCATGGCCCCGGCCAGAGTGCCGACGGTGCGCGCGATGGCGCGGCTCACGGTGTCGGTGAGGCCGGGCCTGAGGACCAGCAAGGCAGTCATGGGTATCCAGTAGCCGTTGGCGAAACCGAAATGACGGTAGATCTCGGTGCTAACGGCGAGGGTGATGGCGAGACGAAAAGCATAGGGGACGGTGCTGGGCGTTTTGTCGCGGTTCACCAACGAGCGCGCGGCTTGTTCCACTGAGGAACGTAACGCCTGGTGTTCGTCACGCAAATAACGCGCGACCAAACGCAGGTCAGTGCGTAATTGGCTCAAAAGGCGGAGAAGGATGCTGGAGGAGATGATCTGCAAAGCACCGCCGGCCAACACCAGGCTGGATCTCACGGCGGCGGCGCGGGGAGAAAAGGGAAATCCGGAGGCGACGAGCAGAAACACGATGAACTGCTGCCCTACCCAACTGACGCCCGCTTGACGGAGGGAAAGCATTCCGTAAACGAAGCCTGCGCCGGCGGCGATGAGGACCAGGGAGACGTTGGTGTGGCCCGCCACCATGCCCAGGAAGGTGGCAGCGCCGGTGCCTAAGGTCACCAGGATCATGGGGAGGAATTGCGAATCGTCAATGTGCTGCTTGGCGCCAAAGCCTACGGTGAAGGCGCCGCCGGCGGCGATGAGGCCTGCACCTGGGTGGCCCAGCCAGAGGCCTAGTCCAAGGCAGATGGCGATGGGAAGAACGAAGATAAGATCAGCGCGAAAGGACTGCGCCGGCCAGTCGAAAACGACGCTGTCAGAGAAGATGTGGCCTGGAGGAGCCGGGGAAGCTGCTGACATTCTGTGAAGCGGCTCCTTTAAAATGCGCCGGTTGCTGCGTGATGGGATCGTCGATAGGATACAGGGACGCGGAGAAGTGAACATGCAAAGGTGGGCGGGCTTCGGATTTCTGGTTCTGTTGGCCACGGCGCTGGGCGTGAGCCGGCCCGCGGTGGCCCAGGGGCGGTTGAGCGACAAGGATCTGCGAAGCATCCTGCAGAGCCTGAAAGATGAGGCCCAGCCGTTTCGGCAGAGCTTCGCCAATGCGTTAAAGCAGAGCACGATTCGTAAGACCAGCAAGGAGAAGGATGCGCGGATGCTGGCGGATTCGTTTGCCAAGCAGGCGAACAGTGCGGTCGAAGGTTTCAAGCGGAATCAGAAGGCGGAAGCGGCGGTTACCGAGTTAGTGCATACGGCTACACAGATTGATCCTTTGGTGTACAGCCTGCAGCTGGACTCGCAGACGACCTCGCAGTGGGAGAGGCTGAGGTCGGAACTGCACCAGGTTGCGCAGGCTTACGGGATTACGGAGCCTTATCTTGCACCTCAGGGTCCTGCGGCAGCGCTCAGTACTAAGGGAACTTGTCTCAATGCGGTTGGGGTTGCGCGGTCGCGGCAGTTGGTGAATGAATGTTTGCAGGTTTCTCCGGCAACACATCCTCCTTGCAATGCGCAGAATGCCTGCTCGATGATTGTGGATGAGATCAAACGGGGTTGTGGGTTGATTGGTCAGGGGGCGCCGGGGTTCTGCTCGGAGTACCGTTAGTTGGGTACTTGGTTAAGGGATGTGGTTGCCCTGGGGTTACATTATGAGGCCCGAACTGGACTTTACTAGGAGGATCCCAGGTCTCAAAATCGAGACCTGGGGCACCCGTCCGATTTTCCCGAGGAGTGTTAGGACGACCGGGTTTCAACACGTCCGATTTCCTCAGGAGATTGTTAGGACGACGGGTTTTCACACGTTCGATTTCCTCCGAGGATTGTTAGGACGACCGGTTTCACACGTCCGATTTCCTCCGAGGATTGTTAGGACGACGGGTTTCACACGTCCGATTTCCTCCGAGATTGTCAGGACGACGGTTTCACACGTCCGATTTCCTCCGAGGATTGTCAGGACGACGGTCACGTCCGATTTCCTCGAGGATTGAACACGGGACATCCGATTCCTCCAGATGTCCCTCCGAGTGATTGTTAGGACGACCGGTTTCACACGTCCGATTTCCTCCGAGGATTGTTAGGACGACCGGTTTCACACGTCCGATTCCCGGGTTTCAGACACGTCCGATTTCCTCGAGGATTGATCAGGACGACGGGTTTTCAGTTCGATTTTCTTCCGAAGATTGGTCAGGACGACGGGATTCACTCCGTTGGGTTTCCGGAGGTTGCTACCACGACGGATTTTCACCTTACGGTTTATTTTTGGGCGGTTTTATCTTCGGTTGCTGGTGGGGCTTTGGGGAGACTGAGCAGGTTGGCGAAGAGGCGGTAGGCTCCGGGGATGCCCTCGGGTAGTTGGCGGTAGAGGGCGTAGGCCACGTAGACGTAGGAGCCCTTGCCGTATCGGGCGTAGAGAAGGCCGCCTTTTTGGGCGTCCTGACCCTCGTCGTGGGTCTCGGTCAAGGCCTGGTAGTGCGGGTCCCAGGAGTGCATGAAGGAATGACCGCGCTCTTCAACCCAGCTCTTGAAGTCGTCAGGAGTGATGCGGTTGGGCCAGGAGAGAATGGGACTTCCCGGTTGCAGAAGCTCGACGGCGTTGCCTTCGTCCACCACCTTCTCAGGATCGCCGGTAAGACTCGTGGGGTAGGGACCGTAGTTGTGGTCGTACTCACGGGTGTTGTATTGAACGATGAGGACGCCTCCCTTCTTCACGTAGTCAAGCATGCGGCCGTTCGCAGTGGCGAGCTCCGGACGGGCAGCGTAGGCGCGAATGCCGAGGACGATGACATCGTAGGCGGAGAGATCGCCGGCGTTGATGTCTGCCGGCTGCAGGAGATGCACCGCGACGCCCATGCTCTCGAGCGATTGAGGAACATCGTCACCGGTTCCCATCACGTAACCGACTTTGATACCGGGAGCCACCTTCACATCGACGCCGACTAATTTGTAGGGGGCGGGCTGGTAGTAGTTGTAGGGGCGCAGACCGGGATAGCCGACGGTCTCATATCCCTGGGTGTACTCGTGTCCCTGGTACTCGGCAACCGGAGTGACGGGGTAGCTGACCGGACCGAGGTTGCGGGGGGTCACGGCGAAGGTGACGGTCTGCTGGTCGCCCTCATGCGGGGTGAACGCCGAGGAAGGGGGGACGGATTGCCAGCCTTCCGGCAGGTTCAAATGAATGTCGGCCGGGGTTGAGCCCTTGACGTTGCTGCGGACACGCAGGTTCACCTGCGCCGGCTTTGGGTCATCCAGGGGAATGATGCCGGCGGCGGCAGTGGCGGCTACGGAGATGGCCGGGGCTATCAACAGAGGATTGTAGACACCGCCACGGCCTACCACGTGCTGCACGGTCTGCACGACCTGGCCGGTACGCACCACCACTCCATCTACGTTGAATTCGACCCACGCCTCCAACGGGTAAGGCGGCAGGGGGTGGTCGAGGCAGGCTACGCTGTCGAGGTCGTAGTAGGACTGCTCCACATCCTTGCGATGAAAACAGGCTTTGGTCAGCTCGGCGTCGAGAGGCACGGTCACTTTGAATTCCGCGGTCTGGCGCTGGTTGGCTTGATTGGCGCCCTTCACGTCGGCGGTGTAGCCGATGTGCCAGTCACCGGCGCCAGTCGAGCGCACGGAGACGCTTTGCACCTGAATGGGCGCCGCTGAGGGATTGGTGAGATAGGCGGTGACGCCGAAGGATTGGCCCGGAACGGCGGTGGTGAAGGTGTCCTGCGGATCGGTGGCGAAGCCGGAACGGCCGCGATCCGGGTTGGCCGGGGATACGACCGCATTCAGGGTGACTCCGAGGGCTTCGACGATGGCGCTGTTGAATTGCGCCTCCTTCACCTTCAACTCGTAGTTAATGTTGTATTTTTCCTGCGGGGAGAGGGTGGAGGCGGTTACGTTCCGCATAAGCAACTGTGTCTGTTTCATTCCGGCGGCCAGCAGGGGGACCAGCTTTGCCGGGTCGGAGGGGGAGAAGGCTTTTGTAGCCTGGTCAACAGAAAGAGCGATCTGGTGTAGTCCTACGGTCAGGAAAGGGTGCTGGCCGGGGGCCAGGGAGGCTATGCCGGCTAGCGAGATGTCGATCCCGTCGAAGAAGGAGCTGTTCCTTATCGGGGGATTTTACGCGGGATCCGTAACGGTGATAGGGCACATTGAAGACGCCCGAGAGAGGTATGCCGGTGCCGCCGTTCTGAGACTTTTGCTGTCCCAGGCCTTCTCGCGCCAGTTGTATGTAGGAGCCGCCGAGGACGGAGTCGTAGGCGCCCTCGGTGATGCTCAGGGTGGTGGTGGGTACGGAATCAATGGTTTTTCCGGCTACGTAGTCATGGAAACGAACGGGGGCCCACTTGCCGGTGGCGTAGTCATACATGCCCTTGGGGCTGATGGAGAAGGAGGGCACGCGGGCGTAGACCTTGAGCGGGGTCCAGGGGAGGAGGCCGGCTTTGATTTGATCGGGGAAGACGTTGGGGTCGCCTGCCGCCTTGAAGACTTCCTGGGCCATTTCTCCTGAGACCTGGTGCTGGCCGTGGCCATCGGTGATGCCTCCGACAAAGACGGCGGCGAGGACCAGAGGGCGATTGAGGCGGACAGCGCGGACGACATCGTAGAGGACGCGGTCGTGTCCCCAGACGGAGAGGGCCTCATCGAGGGTCTTGGAAAAGCCGAAGTCGGCGACGCGGGTGAAGTACTGATCGACGCCGTAGCGGCGGTCGGCGGCTAACAGCTCCTGAGTCCGGACCAGGGCCAGCGCATCCCATAGATCGTTGGACATGATGTTCTGGCCACCCTCGCCTCGGGTGAGGGTCAGCAGGGCTACACGCGCGCCCTGGCCGCGGGATTCATAGGTGAGCATGCCTCCGTCTTCGTCGTCGGGGTGGGCGACGATCATCATCAGACTGGAGCGGGTGCCTAGCTTGCGTAGTGACTGCTGGAGCGCGGAGGCGCCGCGGTCTACGCGGAGAGGCTGGTAGTCGGTGGTGGCGGCGATGGTGGAGGCGGTTGGGGTTTGCGCTCCGAGCGAGGGCGCGGCGAGGAGAAGGGCGGCGCAGAAGGATAGCCATCGGTGAGCTACGAAGCGGGGGGCGCCTGGGCGGAAATAAGTCATAGGTCGTAGTTAGCTATAGCATATGACAGGATCAACGACGATTTAGATTCATGGATGTGGGGTTGGGTGGGGTTTTGTTGTTTTAGGGGTTACGGGTGAGGGGCTATGGGGTACCCGTCCAGTTCCTTAGCCTTGTTTAACGGTTAGAAAAAGGTGAGAGTGAGGTTTTTTGGCTAAGAGCGAGGGGCTGGTACGCGGGATCGGGCTGCGGGGCGCGATCTCGCTGAACATGATCAACATGATTGGGGTAGGGCCGTTTGTGACCCTGCCGCTGATCGTGCTGGCAATGCATGGGCCCCAGGCCATCCTGGGCTGGATATTGGGCGCGGTGCTGGCGGCTTGCGACGGATTGGTGTGGGCGGAATTGGGCGCGGCCATGCCGAAAGCGGGCGGATCCTATGAATATTTGCGCACCATCTACGGACCGAAACGCTGGGGACGGTTCCTCTCCTTCTTATATATCTGGCAGCTGAGTTTTAGCGCTCCGCTTTCGATCGCTTCGGGATGCGTCGGGTTGGCGCAATATGCCGGTTATCTGTGGCCGGCGTTGCGCAAAGTCTACTTCTCTTACCAGTTGCCGATACCGGTTCCGTTTGTGAAGACGCTGCCGCTTTCGATTTTGCTTGGACCCGGCACGCTGGCGGCCATGGTGTGCTGCGCGATCGCCGCTGCCTTGCTGTATCGCAACATCCAGAGCGTGACCCGCTTCTCCGGCCTGCTTTGGCTGGGGGTCATGGGCACCATGATGGCGGTGATCCTGACCGGGCTGCTGAACTTTCATGCGAACCTGGCCTTCGGGTTCCCTCCCGGCGCGTTTTCACTATCGAGCGCTTTTTTTACCGGTCTGGGCGGAGCGTTGCTCATCGCCACTTACGACTACTGGGGCGCCTACAACATAAATTTCCTGGGTGCAGAAGTGCGCGATCCCGGCCGGACCATTCCACGAGCGATCGTGTGGTCAGTGGCGCTGGTGGCGGTTCTTTACCTGCTGATGAATACGAGCGTGCTGGGCACGATGCCGTGGCAGGAGTTGATTGGCCAGGCGGGCACGAACGCGCGGCTCTCGGTGGCGGCGGTGGTGGTGCAGCGGGCCTATGGCGCGGTAGCAGGACGCGTGGTCGCAGCGCTGGTGGTGTGGACCGCGTTCGCTTCGGTGTATGCCCTGCTTCTGGGCTATTCCCGGGTGCCCTATGCGGCGGCGCTGGACGATAACTACTTCCGTATATTTGCGCGCGTACACCCGCGGCACCGCATCCCTAACGTTTCCCTGCTCATGCTGGCCGGGGTCTCGATGGTGTTTTGCGTGCTGCAACTGGGGGACCTGGTAGCGGCGTTGGTCGTGATACGGATCCTGTTGCAGTTTTTGCTGCAACAGGCCGGAGTCATGGTGTTGCGCCATACGCACCCGGAAATGGAGAGGCCATTCCGGATATGGTTCTACCCGCTGCCACCGCTGATCGCGATCTCAGGATTTCTCTATATCTTGTTTTCGCGGCCGCACTTTGCCCGAGAGATATTCTTCGCCATGGTGGTGGTGCTGACCGGAACAACGACTTACCTGCTGCGAGCGAGGCGGCGGCGGGAGTGGCCGTTTTCGCTCTAAGCTTTGGTCTTGGCGCGCTTCTGCTTCGCCCAACGGAGTTTCTGGGCGGCAGCGATACGGGCCCTGCCTTCGGGTGAAATGACCCGTTTGCTGCGCACTGCGCGAGGCTTGGGGGCGGCCAATCCGCTCTTACGCGGACTGCGCGACACCTTACCCATGGCTGTGCCAGCGACCAGGTCACGGGCTTCGGTTAAACGGCTAATTTCGGCATCTATGTGGGAGATTATTTCTTCGATCGTCATCGCCCTCAAGTGTATCTCAACTTAGGGCAAGTGCGGTGGAGGAAAGACCAGACAATTTTCCGGCTGGCCCAAAACCGGTTAGGGGGCGGGTTGGTCGTCCTTTAACAAAGGGTCGCATTGCCACTCGATCAATCTCAACTCTGGATGCGGGAATACGGACTTCGCTGGTGGCCGGCACGATTCTTTCGGGTAAGATGCGGGCGCCTAGAACGACGCGCCGGCAAACACGCGCCCGGGCGGCAAAGACGGCAACGGTCACCTGCTCGCTGAACTGCCTGGACACAGTAATGTTGTTGTCATCGTAGATCTTGTTACAGTGGCCAAAGAGCCTGGCTGTCTCAATAAGGGCTTTGCGCGCAGCTCGGCCCCACACATACATGTTTAAAGTAAGGTGCATGCCGTCATACCAGGCGGCGGGGTTTTTCTCGTAAAACTCTGCCACGGCACGAAGGCCCTGGATAAACTGCCGGCGACGGAGTTGTTCGTTGGTCATTGGATTCTCTCAGCGGGGATCTGTGACCCGAATTTGCGCTGTAAGGCCTGGGCCAACTGTGAAGCTCGACGGCATGCACATACGGAGCACCGGCAGACCGGCGAGCCAGTCTGGGGCACCATCCTATTCTCAAATCTCATAAGAGCTCGGCCTCTTCTGTTCGCGAATGAAGCGATGGCGTGCCCTGGTCCATCGGGCGCGCGCGGTTCCATGGTTGAAGTCAAGGCCGCAGTTTCCACCCCTGCGACAGTCGCCTGCCCCGTTGCTTTGAAAGGGCGGCTGCGGTGACCAGGCAAGGGAGCGCTGTTCGGCAGTGAAACGCGATAGCTGCAGGATGATCTGAGCAACAGTGAACAATGAGGAAGCATGGTTGTCGTCCATAGTCAACTGCGAACCTGGAAGCTGAGTGCTAATTTGAGCTTGCTGCCAAGGGTCCGCACCGTCAAGGGACGTTCGCAGAATGATGAGGATGCAGGGGTATTAAACTAATAGTAACTATTACGGTCTTTATTATGTGGATTTACGCCGTGAGGCCCGGTTACCGGGAGTAACTTTGAGTTAACTACCCATTTTCCCTCAGGATTCTTTAGTACCGCCTCTTGCGCGTGCGCGTAGCCCATGCCATCTTGGTCTTGCCGGGCTATTCCGGGAGCAAAGAAAGGCAACCAAGAGAGAGGAATCTATGAGGCTGTACGGGCATAGCACGACCATTCCCAGACTTTGAGCGCAGGCAAGACCGACATATGGATGCCGGTCTTCATTGGCGACTATCTCGCCGACACCATGCACCTGAGCACGGAACAGCATGGGGCCTATCTCTTGTTGCTCTTCCATCTGTGGCGGCGTGGGAGTCTGCACGACGATGACGGCACGCTGGCGCAGATCACCGGGCTTTCGAGCACAGCCTGGAGCCAAGCCCGGCCGGTGCTGGCGGAATTCTTCCAGATCCACGATGGGCTCTGGCGGCACGGACGCGTGGAGCGGGAAAGAATCCGGGTCACGGCAAAGCAGCAATCCAATTCCAAACAAGCAAAGTTAGCGGCAGCTCGCCGGTGGAACAAGCCGGCGCTGCTGCTGCCTGGGATGATCGAGAGCGCCGATGCTGTGAGCAATGCGGACGCATTGCTGAACGATGCCGATTCACATTCACATTCAGAACCAGAGTTATTACAAACATATATTTCCCAGGAAAACGTTTCTGAGAAACGTGGTCCTGATTCCCGGCATACGCAATTTCGAACCATCCTTGCTGAATACTGGAAAGCCAAAAACCATGCCGCTCCGGAGATGCCCTGGCAGGGCCGCGACGCCAAAGCGCTGAGCGACTTTCTTTCCGCCAGCCCCAGCTTAAACGAAACGCAGTTTCGGCAGATGCTCGTGAACCGTGCGCGGTCGGCGGTTGCCCATGGGGACCGGGTGTATCTGTGGATTGCGAATCTGACACGTTACCAGGAAGAAATCACGGTGTACAACAAGCCGGCATCCGCAGGGGGAGGCCATGCAAGCAGAGCGGAAATCAATCGTAACAGCGTCGTCAGCGCGGTCGATCGAGCGCTCGTGCTGGCTCGAGAGCACGCTGGTGGAGCTGGGCAAGCTGGCCCTGAGCCGACAGCTTTCCATGACGCCGGAATGCCTCTTGCTGATGGCGCAGGACCTGATGGATGTGCCCTGGGAGTACCTGGAGATGGCGATCACGGGATGGCGGCGGGGGACTTTGCGCATGGGCAGGCCGGAACAGATGGACCGCTTCCCTACCGTCCGGCAGCTGAGGGTGCAGGCGAAGCTCATCGAGCTGGAAGGAAACAGGTGAGCGCATGGTGAGCGAGAGCAGCGCGGATGTGTACCAGGAAATCTTCGCTGGAGTCAGCAGCCGCTCCGATCTTGCGCACGCGATTGCGAGGGCGGTGCGGCAACTACGCGAAGCGATGGAAAAGGAAGACAACTGCGCGGTGACGGCGGCGCATGTGCGGAACCTGAAGGAGATCGATCCGGCGGCGCTGGCGTCAGCGTATGCCATGGCGGAAAAGACGTGCACGTATTGGCCAACGCCGGGGCAGATACGCGAATTGGCGGGCTGGTCGGAAGAGACGCGGGGCCGGGCTGCACTGCAGTGGGTGTTTGGCTACCTCGCCAAGCACGGGGTGGAGGGACGCGCGCACGGCGGCGGAGTGCGGTTCGGAGAGGACGAGACCGGACGCCGAGTGTTGCTGGAGGCAGAACCGGTGATTCCCGCGCCGGAGATACCGGCGGAGATAGAAGCTATCCTCGCTGCGCTGGGAAGTGGGTCGTCCAAGCAAGGTCTGCGGTATGTAAGTCAACACCCAGTCGCGAAGGGCTGGGACACGTTTCACGGTGACGCGGCTTCGAGGACCGCCGAACGGATAGAAGCACAATGGATTCGTTGCTGCCTGCACATCCTGCGAACGAACGGTAGAGTTTCTGATTCGAGCGAAGCACACACCATCCCCCCTGCACGGAGGACGGAATGAGCAATGAACTACGGTTTGTTTCCATGGAGCTGGTGACGATTAGCCCGACTTACCAGCCGGTAAGACCACGTACGCGCAACCTGGGAGCGGCTATCCTGCTGGCTGCGGTGCAGGATTACCGCGGCATGGATGAGGAACGGCACAAGGATGCGGAACGGTTTCTGTATCCGCAAACGCTCGATTCGCAGGACCACTACGACTGGGTAGTTTCGATGGCCGATGGATTGAACCCAGCGTGGCTTCGAGATTCGCTGGATCGCACCCGGAGTAAGTGGGATTGGCAACGAGGCGGGCGCATCCGTTGCGAGCGGGCGGAGAAGAAGGATCGGCAGGAAGGGGGAAAGCGATGAAGCCAGGAAATGCTCCTAGCAGTTTCACAATGAGACTCCCCCGTGAACTGTTGTACCTGCTGTTCAGCCGGCACGCGCGGCGGACGGTGTACGGGCTGGTGGTGCTTCGCCGGACACACGAATATGTGTTGGTGATGGCCGCGCTCGAAGGCACGCGGGACGAGCGCAGAGCTTACTACGAGGGATATGTGGACGCACTGGAGATTCTAGGCGCCAAGGCTTTGTTGTTGGCCAAGGCTCTTTGAAGACAATTCATGGTGAGGAGGGCGTGTATGGCCGATGAGCCTAGTCCGAGCGAGTTTCTTATTTCGAAGATGGAAGGTATGGATGATGTTACCCAGGTTTTGATCGTCACGCGCACGGAGGAGGGAGAAATCAGTTACGACAGCTGTGGCCAGATAGCAGCGGATACGCTGGGCATGATTGAGTTTGTGCGGGTTGCTGCCGCGGAACATTTGCGGCGGGAGTTGTATGACGAGGATATGGATTGATGCGGCGTTTGTTGCGGTTTCGCGCAGGGAAAGTTGCTTTTAGTCGGTAGGCCGTGACAAGTCCGAATGAGCTCTGCGGCAACGAGTGCCGCCGATGGTTCTTCAGAGCTCGCGCCAGTCGTTTTTCTGACTAGCGACAGAGTCTGACGGGGGCTGTCGCCCCAGGTCTGAAGGCTTTCGGGGCCCAAGTCCGGCTCCACGGCACGACCGGGACAGTCTTCGGGGAACATGTTAGCGGCTTGGAAATGCGCAGTCCCGCAGAGTTGGATGCTATCGTCACGCATGGACACTACATCGCGGTTTCAGCGGGAGCAGACATGGATGAGACCGAATTGATTGCTGCGGCACGCTCAGGGAATCAAGATGCGTTCGCGGAGTTGTATCGACAGCATAACCGGTATGTCCGGGCTATCGGACGGTCGATTCTTCGTAGCCGGGACCTGGACGATATGTGCCAGGAGACGTTCCTGCTGGCGTTCATGCGACTCGATAGCTTCGAGGGAAATTCGCAGTTCCGGACGTGGATCACGCGGATCGCCATCAATCAATGTTTGGTGATCCTGCGTAAAGGACGACGGGCCAGTAATGTCGAGTCACACCTGGTGCAGATGGATGCAGACCAATCGCGGGGTTGCGCGCAGAGACACGCAATTGGAAGGAGTGGGGCCACAGGATGGATCTGGAGCGGATGCTAGGGACACTGAAGCCCGAGCAACGGCAGATTCTTGAGATGGCTTACCTCGAGGATATGCCCGATCTTCAGATTGCGGAGACGCTGGGAACGACGTCGGCCGCCGTGAGGTGTACGCTCTACCGCGTGAAACGACTATTACGCGATGCGCATAAGAAGCGCTAACACATTTTGGCGCGGTTGGAATCTATACAGGTATCCAGATCAGAAGATAAGCGCTCGTCCGCTTGCTTCTGCATTGCGCTCCCAGCGCTCGAGACCTTGGGACTAAGCGACGAGACGGAGACGTATGACTCCCAAGGTCTGCATCCTCAATGAGGACGACGCTCGTTCTCTTACCTACGGCGGTATAGCTCATCGATGCTCCAGCCGGCGCCATCATCATTACTCCAAAAGCAAAGCGGACGTACTGGTCAAGGCCGGCGAGCTGGTGTGGCTGGGAAAACATAAGAAGAGTCGCGACCTTTCGAAATGCGCGCTCGTGGATGAAGACGTACACCCGGAACCAATACGGCGAAGTGATCACGTGCGGGATGCAGCTGGTGCGCGGCGGCGGCAGTTACTGACTATCATGAAGATGAGAGCTCTGCTTACTCTGATTATGGCCACAGCCACAGCGTATGGGGGCACTGTCACCGGGACACTGCAAGGCCCCTCAGGGCTACCGGTGAAGAACGGCACGCTCAACTTTGTGCTGCGACAGGCAGGGCTGGCTGTGGGCACGGGCAGCATCGTCCCGACAACGGCTTCCTGCTACACATCCAGCGACGGCTCGGTGGTGGGGATGCCCAACCCGCTGTCGCTGCCTTCCACATCGATCACGTATGGTTCGGGCACGATGGCGGCGGGAATCTATTACGTGGTGTTTACGTTCTACAACAACAGCAATCTGGAAACGCTGGCTTCGCCTGAATTGCAGGTGCAGTTGACGGGCACGGGATCCTTGACTATTTTTCCGCCGGCTACGTTTCCCGCAAGTGCAGCCGGCATGCGGGTTTACGTGGGCACGGCAAGTGGCGCGGAGACGGCCCAGGGCAACTCGACCGGTCCCGACGGGCACATTTGTGCAAAACTCGCAGCCGCAGAGCACGGGCGAGACGATCCCTCCCACGAACACCAGCCTCTGCAGCATGGCCTTCAATGACACGATCATTCCCTACTCGGGCTACAACGTGTCGCTGATTTCCTCGAGCGGGAATGCGTACCCTGGCTGGCCGCAGAGCTGGCAGCTGAACGGCGGCCCCTCGGGCACGGTAGACATCTCGAATGGTGCTCCGTTGTGGAATGGGACAGTGGTCTATCCGATGCCGCTTTTGTCACAGCCACTGAACCATGGGCCGCAAAGCATTTCCGGACCGCTGAATATGACCGGCTACAACATCGTCAACGCCGGTTCACTCGGCGTGGGCACTTCGCTACCAGCCTTCGGGATCGATGTGGTCGGATACATCAACAGCACGCAGGGGTATCTAGTGAATGGGGGCGGTGGCACAACCGGCCAGTGCCTGGTCTCGAATGGGACGGCATTTTTGCCGGGCAGTTGCGGCAGCCTGCCGCCGGTTTATTACCAGCACCTGCTGCGCGGGGGCAGCATTTTTCCCCAGGAACCATTTTTTAACTTCGACGGGAATTTTAATGTCGTCGACAATCCTGGGTCGACGCGCACGGATATCGGCCTTCAGCCCACCTCGGTGACGGCGGGATCATACACCAACGCGAATTTGACGGTCGATGCATTCGGCCGCGTCCAGAGCGCAAGCAACGGTGCGGCGATTCCGACGATCCAGGCCCTGGTGATCAACACTGGGATTTGCAGTACAGGCAGCACCGCGTTTTCAACTTGCAGCATCAACGCGACCTGGGCCAGCGCATTCGCCAATAGTGCGTACGCGCTGACGTGCACGCCGTCGTCGCCCAGTGCTCTGACTTTGAACACGATTTACTTTAGTGCGAAGACGGCTTCGGGGTTCACGTTGACGATTCAGAATGCGGATGCCAGTGGAGCAAACTCGATTAGTTTGTCTGAGATTGACTGCATCGGGATGCACCCTTAGTTCGGTTCGGGCTGTCTCGAGTCCCACAGGGACGGTTGAAGATCGGGCATTCTTAGTCGCGGAATATTTTTAGATTAAAAGCCAGTCGTCCCTGCGGGACTTCTCATCTCTCGAATCCCTACCCAGGACTGCGCCCTGGGCTAGGTTCAGCCGTCCCTGCGGGACTTTCGACTCTCCAATCCCTACCCAGGAGCGCATCTTGCGCTAAAAGCAGTCAGACCTGTCGCAATTAGAGGATTGGTCGATTCTGTCTCGCTGAGTTCATTAGACCGCAGGCTAAAGAGAGAAGGAAAACAGAGGAGGGGGCTTCGCCCCATCTTGTTCAACCCATGTAGTGCCCCGGCTGCGCCGGTCCGAAACATGGGCGGCATACGCATCCCTGACGGGACGAGAGAGGCGCGGAATCCTCGGCTTCGGCTCGATCTACTCGACTATGAAAAAAGTGCTTGCTCTTCTTCTTCTACTGTTCTGCGCTGCCTCCGTACAGGCGCAGAATATCGAAGGCCAGATCATTGCTTCGCAGTATGGCAAGTGGAAGGTTCCCGGGTACTCTCCGAATACTTATAGCTCGTTCGCGCCGGATTCGTGCCGGGTGCAGGGCGGGGCCAGCTTCTTTTTTGCGTTTGCTGTCGGCACTCCGATCCAGATCGTTGATGCCAATCCGTCGTTGACGGAGACGGTCACGCCGACGGCGGTTGTAAACAGCAACGTGACGTGCGCAGTCAGTATTGCACCGGTCAACGACCACCAAGTTCCATTTTCGCTGGTCTCGGCCACCGGCGGTCTGCAGGAAGCGCTGAGCCAGAACCTGACGACGCCGGCGACGAACAGTGTAGCTCTGACTGCGGAATGGTATCAGCTGGTGGCAGCGGCGAAAGGCTCTGCTGCCACGATCATATCGACCGTGCAGGGCAATGCAAATCTGAACCTGGTGGACGTCACCACCACGCCGTATACCTGGTACCGCTGGAATGGAACACAGTATGTGGTCGTGCCATTTGGCGGCGGTCTGATTGGTCCGAGCGGCCCCACGGGACCGGCTGGACCTGTGGGCCCGACTGGCCCAGCCGGCCCAACGGGCGCAACCGGTCCACAAGGACCTTCGGGCTCTGGCTCTGGTCAGGGGCCAGCCGGTCCAGCTGGTCCCCCCGGAGCGACCGGCCCAACGGGCCCAACGGGAGCGACCGGCCCAGCCGGCCCAACAGGCCCTGCGGGACCGCCTGGCACGGGAGGCGGCGGCTCGGGAAACCTTGGCACGCGGCAGGGCGACATCCTGGGGAATAACCAAAGCGATACGGCGGCGGTGGACCAGGACATCTACATCGCCGGCTCACCCACGGCAGGCCCTTCGGCGTTTACGCCGCAACAGGCGGTCACGGCGGCCGCGGCACACAATGGCTCAGTCATCCTGCAGCCGGGCGCAGGCCGCACACCTTTCGTGGCCACGGGCAATAACCGGGTGCTGGACCTGCGCAACGACGTGCCGGCGTTCGCGCGAAGCATCACCGAGGACGGCGCGGTTTGCGATACGCGCGAAGTGTACGGGACCCTGACGGCCGGTTCGACGACGCTGACGATCCAAAATGGCGCGCTGACAGCGGCGGATGTAGGCCGGAGCATCGTCGCTGTGGGCACGACCAGCGGCGGGGTGGTGACGCAGTTCGAATCTGCCATTGTGTCGGTTACGGATTCGCTGCACGCGGTGCTGACCACGGCTTCGCCGTTCGCCCAGCCAGCCTTTCACGAGATCAACCTGGGCCACGACGATACGGCTGCGATCACCAAGACTATGAACACGGTCGGCAGCGGGGGAACCTTTGTCATCCCTGCCGGGACGTGCATGACACACATGCAGTTGCTGAAGGGTCAGAGTCCGATTGGACTGGGGATCAATTCGTATCTGGTCCAAATGCCAGGTGAGGATTTGTTCCAGGCACCGGATCCCAGTTTGACGCAGGGCGTGAACCAGGGCGCGGCGCACATTCACGACATGACGTTGCTGTTCGATTCGCGGATTGACGCGACGAAGCCGTGGCAGAAGGTGAATGATTCGGGGACCACCGCGGTGGCGGGAATGTATCGGCCGGTGGCGGCACTGAGCGCGGTGGCGGCAAATCCATTGGCGCCTGGCTGGATGGTGGGGGCTTCGAATGGGGTGGCACCATCACAAGCGGGTCCGCGGTGATATGCGTTCCGGCTGCGGAAACACCACCGGCGGTGGGCGCCACGGTCATTTTCCCGTACCTGACGAACATCTATACGTCTACGGTGGCCTCAACCGCGGGCAGTTGCTCCGCGGGGTCCACGGCGCGCACCCTGAACGCCAACCTCACCGCGACGAGTGCACAGGCGGAATGGTTTGCCGGATCGAGCGTGCAGAACCTGGCGACGGCGATCGGCTCGGGGTCTTGCCCGACGTCGATCACGCTGGGAAACAATATCAATCCGGTGGCTGGATGGGAATCGAACGTGCCGCCGTTCGGGTTGGTCCAGATTGACGGCGAGCAGTTCGCGTACTTCGGGCGATCGAATGCGGGCAATACGTCGCCGGCGAACACGCTGTACGGCATCCAGTGCGCACAGAACGGGACGACGCGGGCGTCGCACGCGGTGAATGCGACGGTGTTTCCACTGAACCGGTTCAAGCCCAGCTATCCCTGGCCGGTAATCCCGTCTATCAATGCGAATGACACCACGCCGAGCGGGACGGCGACCTACTATCCCGGGTGGAATGTGGGCAACAATGTGTTTGCCTTCCCGGTGGCGAGCGGAGCTAACCCGATCGGCAGCGGCGGGTGGTCGGCGAACGCGAAGATCGAGAACCTGTCTTTCTTCGCCTGGCCGAACGAGATCAACGGGGAGTCGTGGCAAGAGGTTAACAATACCGGGCTGATCTACTTTGTGACGCCGCACTACGCCTCGACCTTTGCCAATCTCTATGGCTTGTACTCGTTCTTCGGGATCACGAATGGACCGCCATCGCTCGAGAATCACGCCTATGCGACTGGCCAGCCTACGGGCGACGGCACGCACTGGGATGGGCTGCAACTCTACGCCACGAACCCCATGATCATGGCTGCGGGCAATCAGAACAGCTTCGCCAACTTCAACATGTACTCGCAGGAGGGAACGGTCTCCAACGGCAGTCTCGGGGCGGATACGTGTTGGTACATGGTGGCCAACCACGACGACCAGAACGGCAGCTACTTCACCGCGATGACGCTAGACCATTTCAAGAATATTTACTGCGAGCCGGAGGGGGGACCGCATGCGGCGTCGATGCCGCAGTGGGAGTGGGACACGTACAACTCCGAGATCGAAGACCAGCACATGGGGGGCGGTGGCGAGGTCTACATCGGCGGCGCCCAGCAGCATTGGTTCGGCGGCAACTTCAACAATGCCACCTCGACGCCGGTGGTGGTATTCGGCAGTCAAAACAGCTCCATGAGGGTGACCGATCTTGGAGGCGAGCCGAAGGGGAACGTATACGGCACAAACACGCTGATCAATTACGGATACGGCAACGATTTCAGCGGAACGACGGCGCAGGCGTTCGGTAGCGCCACGGGTCCATGGGGCGGCATGCAGGTGGGCGGGCGCTCAGCGATCCCAAACCAGAATGGGGAGACCTTCTTCTCCGGCAACACGACGGCGCCCTTCACCAGCCTTGAGGGCGGCCTGGTGACGCCGGAGGAATTCAACGCAAATTTCCAGTTTGAAGCGCAAGCGATGAGCGTCGGCTATACCTTCGACGACACCGCGCCTGTGACGCATAGTTATACCGCGTGCAACGTGGGCAACAATCCGGGGGTCTATTACTGCTTTACCAGCGCCTTCAACCAAAACAAGATCGGAGTGGGGCCGGGGCAGCGCATCGTGAATGGGAAATACACGATGTACGTGAGCGTAAAAGATGCGACAGCGGCGACGAATACCTGGACCTTCTCGGTGGGCACGACGTGCGGCGGGATCATCGGGACCTACAACATCCCGATCACCAACGCCTGGCCGACCACGGCGGCTGGGGTCTACACGGTGCCGATCGACTTTACGGGGATTACAACGGCCGGCTGTGGCCTCGGCCTGATTCTGCAGGGGGCGACCGCCGCCGATCAGATCCGGATCAGCTACCTGGCGTTCGCGCCGGTGGCGGAGCAATTCAACGCGCAGACCATCAATGTGACCACCATCAACCTGCCTGGCGGGTCGACGGGCGGGTCGTCGACCGGCTGCCAGCAGAGTCCGGTCACCGGAATCAACAACGGTTACACTTGCCCCACCAAGGGCAACCAGACAACGTTGACCGCAAATGAGGGCGTGAGCGATACGACGGTCGCCGTCGTGAGCACGTCTGGCTTCTCTTCTGCCGGGTGTTTCTTTGTCGATGGCGAGTATGAGTGCTACAGCAAGATCGTCGACGGCACGCATTTTGGGGGCCTTTCCCGCGGGGCCTATCTGACGACAGCGGCCACGCACAGCAGCGCCGCCGGGGTGATCGGGGTAACGCTGGTGTTGGGCAGCCCGCAACAGGCGCCTTCCACAGTCATTGCCTATGGGACCAGCGAGGGGCAGATCTTCGCAGTCAACAATGGCTTCCCCTATAACCACGGCGGCGCCTCGGTGTTCTCCGTCAACAATGGCGGGAACGAAGTCTGGTGGGACAGCGGCGGCGCCATGCACCAGATCAACAGCGGGGCCTTCAATGTGATGCAGGGGCAGCTGATCGTGGGGTCGGCATATCCCTTCCACCCGCAGATTCAGGACAGCGGCAACCTGTTGCAACAGGGTATCGCCGGGGTAGCGTATGCACCACAAACGCTGGGCGGTGGACACGCGGGTTCCCTGAATGTGATCCCCACGCCGACGATCGCGGCGCCACTGCTCGGTGGAGCACTGCCCGCGGGTTCCAGTACGGTGAGTTGGGTTTGTTCGGGCACAGATTTCGACGGCAACCTGATTCCCGGGAGCACCACCACGGTTACCAGCGTGGCCGCGACGTGGACATATCCGCAGGGAGTCTCGGTGGGATGTCCATGGTCTGCCGGCGTGAACACGTACCAGATTTACCGGACCGCGGGTGGAGGGTCGCAGGGCCTGCTGGCGAGCGGAGTGGGGCCGGGCTTCTGGGTGAGCGACTTCGGCGGCGCGACCTCGGGCGGAACGCCACCCGTCTCGAACGCCTCGAACCCCAAAATCTCAGTACAGGGCTCCGGCAACCCGACCATCACCATGGGCACGGTGGAAATTCTCAACGGCGCCAGCGTGCCCACCGGGTGCGGGACGACTTATGGCAACGGGTCTATCTACTCGAATACTTCAGGGGCGCACAGTACCACGAACCTGCTCTATGTCTGTGACGCAGCCACGTCGACATGGGTGGATATCGAATGATGAAGCGCCTTTGTCGACTCGCGGTTTACCTTGTGGCATTGCTGTGCCCCATGGCGCGCGCGGCGAATTACCCGATTGCGGCGGGGGCTTCCGTTTCCACGATCCAGTCGACCATAAACACGGCTGCGGCGTCGACGAGCGGCCCTAACACGGTGAGCTTCGCCGCGGGTCCATATTCGATCACGTCTCAGATCACGGTCCCGTGCCCCACGTTTCCATTGACGATCCAAGGCCCTCCAGCCACGTATGTGCCGCCGGCGAACCTCGCGCCGGGGAGCTACAGCTACACAAGCCCCTATACCGCAAACCTGAACAACTCTGTCACGAACAACTTCGGATGGAGAGTTGGATCTAACGGGTGCACTCAGCCGATCACCATTCAATATTTCAATTGGAACGGAGGACAGCCTTCTGGTGGGGGTGGCGGATGGATGAACGTGGTTGCCGGAGAGTCTAATCTCACCGTGCAATACAACTACGCTCACGGAGTCTGGGCGAGTACCACGACGGCCCACGACTATGACGATCTTATAAATCTTACGGGAGTCGGCCCCTCGCAACTGCCGATCAACAAGAACATCCAGATCTTATGGAACGTCTTCGGCGACGGGGTAAGCGATTGCAACCCAATCATGAACCTGGTGAACTACCAGGGCGGCGTCTACAACTTTACCGGTGGCTACTGCGGCGGCATCGGGGTCCGCGCTTCGACGACAGGGATGGTGATCCAGTACAACGACTTCGAGCATTTGGAACAGCCGGCAAAGTTCTTCCAGGGGAGTGGTGCGCAGGGAGATTACGCCCACACGTACATGATGAACCAGCTGGTGTTCGACTCGAACGACTGCGGACAGTTCCACCGGATCTGTGTGGAGGCTCAACATGCGGTTGTCGACGACCCAAACGGTGGTCCGAATGCCTCCGGAGGCGTAGCGGATTTTAATAACAACTCATTCCACGATCCCATCGACCCACAATATGGGACGTTCGGTCTCTCGCTCCCGATGTGCTGCACAAACTACCCCGGTTACACCACAACGGATAACCAGGTCAACTGCAACAACAACACCATGGTGGACAATGTCTTGTCGCCAAGCTTTACCTCCTACGCCATTGAGTGGTGGTCGACAGGGACGTGCGACCACAACCTGATGGTTGGGCACTGGAATGAGGACAACGGCAATCCTGCGAATTCTAGCGCCGGTGGAATCGGGTGGGGCAACACGCATACAGAGGTACGGTTTTGGAGCGCGTCGAATAACATCGCGCAGTTTCTCTACACCAGCGGTCTGGCGGTGAGACGGGAGGTGGAGTCTACCAATATTCCTCCGATCCAGAACAACAATGTGACGACGTACAGTTTCGTTGCCAGGGCTAGCGTTGCGCCAAGCATCTCCCCCTCTGCGGGCGCCTATTCGAGCCCGCTTACGGTAACTCTCACGGATCCCGGATATACGTCAGGCGGAGGGCCGCAGGGCCATACCTCGATCTGGTACACCACCGATGGGTCAACGCCGAATCCAAGTGGAGCATCGGCAGCCGCGCAATACTATCTCAGCCCGTCAGGAAACGATGCGAACGCGGGCACGCTGGCCTCACCCTGGCTCAGCCCGAATCACGCAGTCAACTGCGGAGATACGATTACCGCGATCGCCGGCACTTACTCGGCGGCTAACTTTGGAGCGGGTAAGTGGGGCACAGTGACGTGCTCGGCCGGGAACAATGTCGCATGGCTGAAGTGCGCCACGTTCGATGCCTGTAAGGTCTCGACCAGTGCGGCGAATACCGATGCTGTCCGCGTAGACAAGAGTTACTGGGGCGTCCAGGGATGGGAGGCCTCGACATCTCTGCCGAACCAGAGCGGGGGCTGCTTCACGGCCACGTCGGACACCTCAGGAGTGACGGCGCATCACATCGTTTTCGCCAACAATGTAGCAAATGGGTGCGTGGGCGGAGGCTTCACCAGCTACAACCTCAACACCACCACGGGCGTGGACTACCTGGTGGTCGTCGGGAACATCGCCTACAACGCGGCGCAGGGAAATACGCACTGCTTTTCAGGGATTTCGATTTACCAGCCTGTTGCTTCCGACTCGGTTTCCGGCACCCACATGTATGTTGCCGGGAACTTCAGCTACGGGAACGTGGAGCCGAACCCGTGCAACGGAACGACGCCGACAGATGGCGAGGCGGTCATTATCGACACGCTAGACGGCGCGCAGGGCGGCCCTCAATACAATCAGCAAGTTGTCGTGCAGAACAACATTGGCTTCTTCAACGGTGGCATGGGATTCGAAGTTTTCGACAACCAGGCGCAGACGGTACCCGCCACGGTTTTCTTCAAGTACAACACTGCCTATGGCGATATGACCGACAACAACCAGACAGGCGGATGCGCGGGAAGAGCTGAGCTGCTACTGAAGCTGACCAAGAACACGGCCCTTGATCACAACCTGGCTCAGACACGAGCAGGGACCTCCTGCTCTTCAGGGGCACTCTACGGGTCATTTGCTGAGACAGTCGACGGCTCAGATACCGTGCCGGCCGGATGGTACTACTCCGCGGCTGGTCACCCGACCGGGACCGACAACGCGACCGGCTTCAATTTTGGCACCATCACCACGACAAATCCCGGGTTTACCAATCCGGTGAATCCCGGGGCGCCTTCGTGTGGAGGCACGGCCAGCGTCCCCGCCTGCATGGCCGCGGTGGTGGCGGGCTACAAGCCGACCACATCCGGAGCGAGCGCATTTGGCTATCAAGCTCCGGTATCCACGCCTGTGACGGATCCGCTCTTCCCCACGTGGCTCTGTAATGTTGGGCTGCCCTCGGGCCTGGTCTCCACGCCCTGCGTTCCGGGTAACTCGACAAAGCTCTATACCGTACCGATCATCGTCAGCCTGCCGGCTACGATCAAGGCGATCGGCATGTGGGGAACACTGAACCAGCCGAAGAGTTACCCCAGCGGGTACGGGTTTGTGCCTTCCCCGGTACAGACCGCGAACTATGTGGCCAACGGCGGGGTCACGCTGTCGAGTGTTTCGATTGCCGCGACCGGCGGCCTGACCACCCTAAGTATCGGCGGCACGGTGCAGATGATTGTCACCTGCAACTACTCAGACGGATCGACGACGGGCTGCAACACGACGGACTCCCACGGAAACTCCGTCACGAGTTGGGCCAGCTCGACCGGCAATGTCACCGTATCGAGTTCGGGTCTCGCGACTGGCGCGGGGGTAGGCACCGCGGTAATAACCGCGACCGTCACGGGCGGCCTGACCACTTCTCCAGGCGTCAACATGACGGTGACCGGGAC
This sequence comes from uncultured Acidobacteriaceae bacterium, assembly GCA_963850235.1. Classification (GTDB taxonomy): domain Bacteria; phylum Acidobacteriota; class Terriglobia; order Terriglobales; family Acidobacteriaceae; genus PALSA-350. The sequence goes on from CAWKKM010000018.1 coordinate 37,234, forward strand.
CGCGCTCACCTTGTCCTCGGTATCGCTGGCCACGGCCGGCGGGGTGACCTCGATTAGCGCCGGCACTACGAACCAGCTGCTGGATACGTGCCACTACAGCGATGGCTCGACAACCTCGTGCAATACCACGGACAGCCATGGGAACGCCGTTTCCACATACAACAGCAGCGCGCCGGCCGCGGCCACCGTGAACTCGACCGGCGTGGTCACCGGGGTGGCTGCCGGATCGACTAACCTTACCGGGTCTATCAACCCCGCTCCCTCCCTCCTTGGCACCAGCCTGCAGAATGTGACCGGGAGCACGAACAGCGGGGCCATCAACGAGATCTACGGGGTGACCGGCACTTCACCTGGTACCTATACCCCGGGGAACTGCCACATCATCATCCCCGCGACGACGAACTGGACCGCCGGCAAACTCTGGACATGCCTGCTGGTCCTGGGCACGCCGACTACCCAGAATTCATCCGCGCTGTGCTCGAACAGTGCCACCATGACCGGAACCTCCTGGCCCGGAGGCGACATTGTCATCTCGATGGCCAGCTGTCCAGCGCTTCCACCGGGTCAGGGATACTGGGTTGGATCCGCGACAAATCAGGCGGGAACCCCGGTGCAGGGCTTCAGCAATTGCAACAGTGCCTGTAGCGGATCGGCCCCCGTGTTCGGAAGTGGAACTTATGCCTACCGGTACGTCGGGAACACGTTTGGCAACTATACCAATCTGCCGACCACGCTAACCGCAAGCGCGAGTCCTGGCCAACAGGTCTCGCAGTACGTCGAGCTGACGACCACGCTGGTGTCGAGCGCGAACCTGCCGCTGACGGTCACAACGTCTCCGCCAAGCCTGGTGAGCGCTTATCTTACGGCAGGTTCCAGTTCGATGATCGTGGGGAACACGATGCAGATGGCCGCGAAATGTCATTATACGAGCGGCCCCGACCAGGACTGCACGGTGGCTGACATCTATGGCGACGCCGTGTCGGCGTGGCTCACCTCCGACGCCAGCAAGGCGACGGTGAACAACGTTGGTGCTACGAATCCGGGGCTGGTGACGGCGGTGGCTCAAGGGACGGCATCTATTACGGCGACGATTGCAGGAGGCGGCACTCACCAGCAGCCCCTTCGCGATCACCATCAGCAGTCCAGCGGTCACACTGACTGGGGTATCGCTCTCGCTGACGGGCGGAGTGACGGGGTTGTTTGTCGGGGCGACGAATCAACTTAAGGCGACCTGTACTTACTCCAATGGATCGAGCGACGACTGCACCACGACCGACGCCCATGGCAACCTGGCGCACAGTTACGTCAGCACCGCGCCGGCCCATGCCACGGTGAACGCAACCAGTGGATTGGTGACCGGAGTCGGTCCGGGCTCGACCACGTTTACCGCGGTGGCCGGTAGCTTTACGAGTAACCCGCTGCCTCTTGCTGTCTTTCCCGTGCTTTCGGGGATATACACGATCACGGTCAGTGGTCCGGTGAAATTCTCGGGAACGGTGCGTTTCTGATGACGCAAAGCTTTGAGGGAGGAGGGGAGTTCATGATCCCCGAGTCGGTGACATCGAGGCAGCAGCTCATCCTTAACGAACTATTGAAGCTGACCGATCAGGGTCGCAAGAATAGCGAGGAGCTTAGCCTGATCCGCGTGGAGCTGGGACTTCACAATGGGGCGCTGCACGGGCGCCTGCCTTCACTCCAGGGCGATATAACCAAACAGGATTTGCGCATCGATAAGCTGGACATGCGGCTAGCGGCGCTGGAGAAGTCGGAAAGTGAGAACGCCGGTAAGCAGAAGTTGAAGGCGGTAATTATTTCTTTGCTGGGTGGGAGCGCGTCCGGCGCGATTATCACCATGGCTTATCACTTGTCGCAAGGTCTGGGACGGTAAGCGTAACGGGTCTGAAGGCCCAGGCGAACAACGGTCTCTTCCCACTCGGCTTATGTGCCGTGAGAAATACAGGGTCTATGGCTAACGTGAATACGGCGATCGATTACGTGCTGGGATGGGAAGATGCAACACTGTCAGGCGTGATTACCGTAACGGCGGATGGGAAGCGGACGCGGTTCGGGATCGATGAACACTGGCATCCTGAGCTCACCAATTGCCTCTACTACAGCTCGATGGGCCAGGTGGCCGCACTGCAGATTGCCCGGGGGATTTACGACGTGAGCTATTGTCAACCACTCTGCATCGCGGAAATCGCCGATCAGGAGATCGCCAACAAGCTGCTGTCGCTGGGAGTAAACGTGGGCGTGGTACGCGCGGCGAGGATGTTGCAGGATGCAGTCACGGTGGTCGGCGATGGGCGCATTGGGCCACTCACGCTGCATGCCCTGGATCTGGCCGACCCGGAAAAGGTGCTCGCCGACCTGCGGCAAGAGGCGGAGAACTATTACGAGGAATTGGTGAAAGCCAACCCTAACCTGGCCGTTTACCGGGCGGGATGGCTTCGGAGGGCGGCGGCGTGAAGAAATCACAGCTGTCCAAATTAGCGGATCGAGGCTGCGGAAAAAGGGGGATGATTTGTGCAGCGAGGAAAGAAAACGTACCTCAGGGGCCTAAAGGCCAATTGAGCTTGGGTTTATGTACGGGCTAAAGCCCGTACCTACCAGCCCGTACCTACCAGCCCGTCATACGAGCCCGACTACCAGCCGGTACCTACCTTTCCCGTCATCCGAAATGATTTTTTCCGCAGCCTGCCTAGAAGAGCGTACTTCAGGGGCTAAAGCCCTCATGGGCTCTTCCCATACGGCCCGACTAAAGTCAGGCCCTGATACAAAGCATCAGAGCAGCAGCTATCGGAAAATGCGCGCGTCTCCGCAGAGTTGGCTGTGAAGTCGCTGATACGGGCAGCCGAGCCGCATTGTCTCAATTTGCAGAACCGATGGCGCGGCTCTATCGATAGGGGGTCTTGTCCAAATTAGCCAACCGAAAATTCTAATTTGGGCAAGACTGTGAAGAAATACCTCCCTACACAGCACCCAGCGGTATGGTCTGCGACCGCGCGGAGTGGAACTTCGGTGACCATGGCGTATGACTACATCAACTGGCAGCGAGCGGTGAGCAGGTGAATCAATGAATAACCTCAAGGTTTGGTTTCATGGCCTGGCGGCAGCGGCGGTGTCCGCGTTTGCCTCCGCGGCCAGCGGCGCGATCGCGCTTCCTACGGTGTTTACGTTTGATAAGACGGGATTGCTGAATATGGTCAAGCTGGCCACTGTGCCGGCGTTGCTGGCTGTGTTTGCCTACCTGAAGAGTAGTCCGGTCCCCGCGCTTGGTACTGATCGGGAGCCCTGATCTTTAACTTAGACACCGGCGGTAATGCCATATATTTGGGGCGACCGCACACCAACACATAAAGGAGCATACCCATGGCATTCACCTGGCATTCAGCCGGGCACGCATTCGCGTCCCTGTTTAAAGACGTAGTTACAGTTTCAAAGAAGGTGGTCGTGGCCCTCGGTGGGCTGCAGAATGAATCCGCACTCATCGAAACACTCACCTCGCTGGTAAGCCCACAGGCCGCGGCCGTGGAACAAATTGCTTTCGGCGCACTGGGCGAACTGATCGCGGCGGTGCAGGCCACCGAGACAGCAGCCGGCGCGAATGGCGTCAACGTAAGCTTCGATGCTTCTGTGATCGCGGAAGTAAGGAAGCTCATCACGGATTTCCCCCAAATCATCGCCCAGGTCGAAGCGGCATTCGGCAAGATCAAATAAGTGGCCCTACGCACGTCTTGCCTGATTCACGGTGTGCTGTTCTTCATCCTCCTGGGTTGCGCCGCACATCGGCCTATTGCCGTGGATCCCATTCCCGACGCAGAGATCTCAGAAGCCAGGGACTTCGTGCTGGCGGTGGCCGACAAAATGCCCTTGTGGGATGCCGACGATATCTCCCGCTATGAGCGGGTTGAGATCGCGACGGTAAAAGCCGATATCGCCATGGCACAACGCACCGCGGAGAAAGGCCCCTTCCTCGAGTACGTGGCCAGGCTGCGTGACGACTGGGATGCGTTAGTCGCACTGGACGAGAGGCTAAAGAAGGAGTCGCTTACATGAGCAGCAAGCAATGGATCGATCAGGTGATCAAGAAACCGGCGAAGTCTGAACCCCAAGGGTCCAAAAACAAACGGGCGCGACTGGCGGAGATACTGTTGAAAATGCGGAAAGAGAAAGGCTAACCATGGCTCACACACGATTGATCACTCTGAACGCCAGCGGCGGCGCCTTTGTCGCTGTCCTGGCGACCCAGGTGACACGGCGAGTCGAAATCATCGAAGACGGCAGCGCCAATGGCGGCACTGGCCAGGGACTCGCGTACCAGTTCAACGATGGCTCTGCCACACCGTTCACCACTACCTATACCATTGAGCCACCAGCGGAACCGATCGTGCTGGGCACGCCGGTACCACAAGGCGCGGGGTTTGGGTTAGTGATTGGGGTGCCGCCAGATAAATCAGGCGGATACACTCTGGCCGCAACCCTGCTCATCAACCTGAAGTCTGCGAGCGCGAATACCACGATCGTGCGGGTTACTGAGTTCGACTAGAATTATGAAGAAACTTTTATTGTTCGTGCTGACCATGGTTCCCTGCTTCACCGCCGTCCGGGGACAGAACGGCGGGCAGATTATCGCCGCGCAGTATGGCGAATTCCGAGTGATTGGTTCGTCGGCCGGCGGCTTCTCTTTTCCGCCTGCGACCTGCCAGGTGAGCGGAGGAGGAAAGAATTTCGTTGCCTTTTCCGCCGGCACGCCGATCAAGATTGTCGACAGCAACCCCAACCTCACCGAGGTGGCCACGCCCAGCTCGGTGTATATCAGCGCCTGCAGCCTCAACATGGCAACGGTCTATACCCATGTTCCGCCGTTCTATCTAACGTCCGGTACAGGCGGACTGCAGGAAGCGATCAACGCCAACCAGACCAATGACGGGCCCAACACCATCGTGCTCAACGCCGAATGGTACAAGCTCATTGGCCCGAGCAACGCGGCCAGCATCATTGCCGCAGCGCATGGCATACCAGATCTGGGATTGGAGGACGTGACCACCACCCCCTCCACGTTCTACCAATGGAACGGATCACAGTATGCCCAGTGGGTGGCACGGCTAGCAATGTCACCTATAACCAGGGGGGCACCGGCGCGGTGACGCGCACTTCGACCGCGAAGTGGCAGGACTGCGCATCTCGATCAAGGATTTTGGCGCGATAGGCAATGGCTCCTCGATGTCGGCCGATACCGCGGGACTCCAAGGCGGCAGTCGCCGCCGCCGCCGTCACGGGACAAAAGGTCTACATTCCCGCGGGACATATCTGCTGAACAACTCGTCGACGCCGGCGCTTTCGGGGGCGAAGAGCGTCTTCATTTACGGGGATGGACCATCGTCTCTGTTGTCCTGCCAGACGGTCGGCGGACCAGGACTGCATTGCCTCAACCGCCGCAACCGGCTTCGGGCTCAAAGACCTGGCCATCAACTTCGGTCCTACGGCAACCACGCGATCGAGCGGTTACGCACTCAACGTGCAGTCATGCACCAGCTGCACCTTCGACGACATTTCGCTCAACAACGGCGACCTGAGTGGTATGCGCCTGGCCAGTTCGGTAGGCACGCAAATTCATAACCTGAAGATCTCCAACTTCTTCGCCAATGGCCTGTTCGCCATCAACAACCAGGACCTACGGGTGGACGGCGAATCCTGCTACAACAACCAGGATGCGTGCTTCGAGGTGTCGTGGTTCGATAGCCAGTTCGCCGCCAACGCGATCCCCTGCCAGAACATCACCGCGAGCAATATCACGTCTAACCAGGACACGGAAGCGATTCTTGTTAACGCCTGCAACAACGTCTCAGTGAACGGCTTCACTGCGCTCAACTCCGGCAAGGAAGCGGTGTTTATCGGGCAGGACCCCACCACCACCACCACGCACTGGCCGGACCGGATCTCCATTTCAAATGGCACGATCTACGGCTCAGGGTATGGCTCGAACGCAAACAACACGAGCTCGGCGCAGGCCCTCTACTTCAACGTCGGGACAACGCCCGGCGGCTTCATCTCCCACGTGGTCGTCAGCAACATCACGGCGACCCATATCAGCGGCTGGGGCATGCAGATGGCCGAGCTGAACGACATCGATGTAAATCTGGCAAACGCTAGTTTTTACGATGTGGGGATTGGTAACAGTGTCGGCTGCCTGCAGACGGAGGGTAACCGAATCAATCTGGATGCCGTCTCCTGCTCAAAGGTGGGCACTTACGGGCTCTACGACCAAAACAGCAACTCGCTGACAGGGACCGGCCTGCAGATTAGCGGGGCATCGCAGAACTCAGGCATCAACGCCATCTATCTGGCCGCGACCGCGACCGGCTTTGTGAACCTTACCAACGTCGGGATCAGTGATACCAACGCGACAACGTTCTCCAGCCAGGTTTTCGATGCCTCCACGACCGGGTCCCACTCGATCTGGAACATCGCCATCACGTATGTGACAGCGTCGGGCTATCTGGGCCCAACCTCAGCCAATGGCGCGACCACCTACACCTATACCGACCCCGGACACTCGATGGTCTTCCGCAACGGCGGCATGATCCAGAGCTTTGTCCCGCCTAACTACTACTTCCTGCCCACGGCCGGCGCGACCCCTTCCAGCTATGTGAACGGGGCCGTGCTCTATTACCAGTCGAAGTGCTGGGCATCGGGAGCACAGCAGACGGAGTCGGTCGGCTGGCTGGACCAATACCCGACGCTCTCAACGGAGAGCTTCAGTTTCAACCAGTTTGGCGGCTGCGGATTCCCGATCACCATCGACATGACGGCGGCATCCTCGATCGAGGAGCCGCAGACCAATGTGGGTGGCACGATGAGCGCGAAGCATGTTGGCGGCTTCTCTTCCGGCTCTCATGCTTCGGTCCCCGCGGCGACCGCTGGCTCCGGAGCGGGCACAGGTCCCACGATCTCGCTGGATGCGCAAAACAATGACGTGTCCGGGTACATCAGCGTGACTCCGGGCACGAGTCCCGCTGCGAGCGCGGCCGTTGTCACGATGACCTTTGGCACAGCCTACGCGACTCATGCCAAGTGCGGGCTTCAGGCCGCGAACCAGGCGGCCAGGCTGTTGACCGGCGCCGCGGACGTGTTTGTTCCGCTGCCTTCGACGACTGCCTTTGTGATCGATTCCGGGACGACGCCGCTGGTTGCCAGCACGCTCTATACATGGGAGTACACATGCACGCAGTAAAGCGAACTGCAGCCGTCGCGTGGACTGACAGGCTTTGGTTTTCGATGGTGTGGCTGGCAATCATCGTCTGCTTGATTTACTGTCTGTCGCCCTTCGCCCAGGCGCAGAATATCGAAGGCCAGCCCATCGCCTCCCAGTTCGGCGAATACAAGGTGACGGATCAGGGCAACGGATTCTCCTTCAGCCCGGATCAGTGCCGCATCGCCGCCGGAGGCAAGAATTTCACCGCGTTCACCACCGGCGTTCCGGTCAAAGTGGTGGACCCGCAGCCAACCCTGACAGAAGTATCGACATCCGTCACAGCCTTTGTGACCGGAAGTTACTGCGCCGTCTCACTGGGCGGGTTGAGTAATCCGCATAACGCGTCTTTCTATCTCACATCGGGCACGGGCGGGCTACAGGAAGCGCTCAATAGCGGCAAGTTGAATGCCGGCGGCCAGAATACGATTGTCCTGAACGCCCGCTGGTATGAACTGATCGCGCCCAGGAGCGCGAGCGCAGTGATTACAACGGTCCACGGCAGCACCGGCTTCGGCTTGGTGGACGTGACTACGCTGCCCTACACCTGGTACCAGTGGAACGGCACGCAGTATGTGGCCGTAATGATCGGATCGGGCGGAATCAGCGGACTGACCCTACATCATCTGCCGGTAGCGACAACTGCCACCACGCTGGGCGACTCGGGCGCCACAGATGACGGCACGACGCTAACCTATCCGGGAACAGGCGGCGTCCAGAGCCCGCAGTACATCTTTGGAACGCCCTCCAACGGCAACTACGGAATCCTGTCGTTGGGCGACATCTTCGGGACCTATCCCTACCTTCAGCTATTCAGCACCACTGCCGGGGGCACGACCATTGATCCGACCGGCGTCTATTCGCAAAAGTTTCAGACGGGAGGGCCGATCTTAGGCGGTAGCCTGCTGATCAGCGGAATCGCCACGGTCTCCACCATGCAGAACGGCACGCCTGGCGCCCCGATTGTCGTCAACCAGAACGGCGGCGGGGCGGTGTCGGAGCAAGTCAACGGGGGCCTTGATGTCACCGGGGCACTGGAGTTGTCGAATGGGTTTGGCTCGCCGGGAGACGTCGCGACATCCGCCGGGTCGGGGTCGCCGGCTCACTGGGCCGCCGCAGGCAGCGGAGGCCCGCCCAGCGGGAGCGCTGGCGGTGCCCTCAGCGGCACCTATCCTAATCCGGGACTCTCATCCTCAATTGCCATCCCGCCTGGCGCGTCGGCGACCACGCCGGCAATAGGCGACATGAGCACCAAGATTGCGACGACCAGGAGTGTCTTCAATAGCCTGCCCGCGATTCCAGCGCAGTTCTTTGGAGCGTATGGCGACGCCTACTCCCAGCCAGACGGGTGTAGCGCAACGGCTTCTAACACGACTATCCATTGCAACGATGCCACGTTTGTTTCGACCGATGTAGGTAAGGACATATGGGTACAAGGCGCTGGGGCGGCCGGGGTAGCATTTCATGGCACAATCACCGGCGTGACCGACAGCGGCCACGTAGTGGTAACCCCGGCGCCGAGCACAACTGTAAGTTCCTCTGTTCTCAATAATGTTTACGGGCATGATGACACTACGGCGGTCCAGGCCTGTGAACAGTATTCCGCTAACGCTGGTGTTTCGTGTGTGCTAAGAGCTATCCCGATCCCCTCAGGAGGAAATCCCGGCCAGGGAGGATTTCTGATCGGGAATGGCGGCCTGACCTTAGCGACTAATTACTTGAGCACGGGTCCCAATCTCACCGGGTCAAACTATGCTACAAACCTTTACTGCGAATTCAACGGTGATTGCTTATCTCTGCCTGCGGGCCCAGTTGTAAGTGCGATGGTCTCCAACCTTTCTCTGGATGGAGACCCGACCCAGCCGAACGGAAGAGGTATTCACCTAAACGCCCAGGTTGGGACTTTTGGGACAGGAGGACTTTGGAACTCAACTTTTAGCAACATAATCGTGAACAACTTCGCTCAGGAGTGCATGCTGTCGGAAGGTGGCGGAGGCGTCGGGTATACGTACAACCTGCCTATTCAAATCGATACCTTCGATCAGTTCCAGTGCAATGGACCCAACCAGATGCACACGGCCAGTCTTATCAAGTTGACCGGGCAACATGCTCAGATAATAGTCCGGAACGGGCAGGCTAACGGAAATGGCCCCAACGCTGGGAACAACTCCTGGACTTATTACCCCAATCCCTTGATAGACATCGAACCGAGTCCCGGATCTGGCGGTGTTACTCCAGTGGACGTGAAGTTCGATGGATATACCGTTGAAGTGGGGACGAAGGGGCTAAAGGTCGGAGACGGCGCACTGGGTATCGACTTTTACGACAGCTACGTGGAAAACGTGGGCACGCCGGTAATTGCCGGTGGCTCCACTTTCGTTCACCTGACATACACCGGAAATTATCTTGCCAACTCGGGAAACATCACAGGGGTAGCTCAATTTACAGGCAATGTCACTGGCGCAGTGCGCGACAACTTTGAGTGGGGCGGACTGGTTTCGGTTTCGAAGATGGGCGTCTGTACCGGCGCAGGAAACACCATAGATTTCGGTGGCAATGTAATCAATGGGGCAACAGCTAGCTATAGCTCCAATTGCGCAACCAGCACGGCATCCAGTGCCGGGGGGGCTATCTCTATCCCGGCTGCATTTTCGACAGCATCTATCACGGAACCGGACAGCGTCGCGATTAATACAATTACTGCTCCAATGGTGCCTCCAGGCAAGACCCTCACTCTATACGGTCCAAGCGGGTTTCAGCTAGCCTCTGGCGGCAATATCGCATTCGGCAACTACACATCGCCTGTCGCTGTTCCCTCGGGTGGCAGCGTTACCCTCACTCTCTTGGATGCCGGAGTTACGTGGCTTATCACGGACGCTCCGCCACCCAGCACGGTCGCAGGTTTGGCCGGTGGAGCGGTGGGATCGGCTCCATATCAAAGCGCTGCCGGGGCCACGAGTTTCATCGCCTCGCCGACCACGAGCGGCCACACTTTCGCTTACGTCTGGCAACCCTCAGGGAGCGCGATCGCACCGACCGCTTTCGACTTAGCAAGCTTTGTAGCATCTACGGCGACTAACCTGGCGGCCGGGGGCGTGGGTTCGCTGCCTTACCAGTCCGCGTCCGGCACGACAGCCTTTGTTTCCTCACCGACTACCAGCGGGCACACCTTTGTGGCCGCGTGGCAGCCTTCCGGGAGTGCGATCGCGCCCGTAGCCCTCGACCTGGCATCGTTCCCGCCAATTGACGGCATCACGCACACCGCCAATTCAGTAGGATTCTCTGTCGCTGGAGGTACAACCAGCAAGACCCTCACGGTGGGCGCTACCATCACAGTCACCGGCACAGATGGCACCACGATGACCTTCCCGGCGTCCAGTGCGACCATCGCGGCACTGGGGCTCGCGCAGACATTCACGGCGGCGCAGACGAACTCGGCTGCGGGCGCGGCTTCCACGCCGGCGATGACCTATAGCGGAGCGCCCTTTACCGGGGGGTCGGCTACCACCACGTTTCCGCTGGTATACCTGAACGCCGGCGCTGCGGTAACCACGTTCTCCACCGCAGGCACCATGTTCGGCATCAACGCGCCCTCCGGGTTCACGGGACACCTGATCAACCTCTTCGTCAATGGCGGCTCGACACGGTTCCGCGTGGATAGCTCGGGCAACATGTTCGTGGCTGGCACGGCCACCATCGCCTCCAATTTGGGGCTAAGCAATACCACGGCGCCGACGATGGCCGCAGGGGCGGCTGCCGGCACGTCGCCTACCTGCACCTCGGTGACAGGCAACAACAACAGTGGCGTCATCAGCTGCACCACGGGTACCGCGACAACCGCCAGCGCAACCCTGGCGACCATCACCTTTAACGGGACGCTGGGTACGGTTCCAAATGGCTGCACCCTCTTCCCGCGCAACGCCAACACGGCTCTACTGGCTACGGATGTCTACACCACCGCACCCACCAGCACCAGCTTCACCATCGCAGTCGGCGCCACTGCACCAACCGTTTCCACGCTTTACACGTGGAGCTACCTCTGTCTGTAAAAGGGAGAAAATTAATGAGCAAATGGTTTGTTCAGAGGCAGCTATTCAATGGTGACGCAAACCCCGGCAGTATCCGCAGTTTCGGAGTAGTCGCCGGCGAAGTGCTGGAGTTTTTCGCCACTGCGAGCACCACCTCGACTGCCGGAGCTCCGGCCAAGGCAACGGCTCACATATTCAACGGGACCTGCGAATGAGATTCCCATGGATATCCCGCTCTTCGCATCAGGAGATGATGGCCCTGTTGACTGCCGAGGTGGAGGCATCGACCCACGAACGGAGAGTGTTGCTGGACCGGCTGGCAACCCTTGGATTGGGTGGACCTCTGTTCAGCTCGGCCTCCTCGGACGACTCCTCCGAGACCGCCGACCCGGTTGACCCCGAGGTGGAGGAAAGAGAGAGCTTGTTGCAGTCGCGGCGACGGCCCTCGAAACTGGCCGATGCCCTTACCCGCAAGGCTTATCGGGATTACCGCCGGGTGCAGACCGGTGCAAATGTGAAGTGGATACCCAGGGTTGAGTCCGTGACCGCGGCGCTGGACGAAGCGGAAGCGTTGGGGAAGAGTTCATCCCTTGGGGGCTGAACTGCCTTTGCAGATTCCGAAGGGAACAGGATGGCGCTCGGACGAAGGGCACGGGTTTAGCCGTGCCATAATTCCCGTGAGAACGGACGGCTTCAGCCGCTGAGGTACGCTTTTCTCGGACCCGACAGCAAAACGTACCTCAGGGGCTAAAGCCCTCGTTGGTCAGTTTTTTACGGCACGGCTAAACCCGTGCCCTTCGTGTAGTGCCGCTCTTCGAACCGACAGTATTAGACAGACAAACGGCGCACGCGAGAGCCGCGCCCTTCGTGAAACCCCTGAAAGCATCAGGAAAGAAACAGGCATAAATGGCCACATATCCCAGCGTTGGAATCACCCCGGCTTCGCAAATCCGCGGCATGGAGCATACGCCCTCAGACCCGATGCAGGGCAACGCGGATGAGCCGCAGAACAGCGCCCAGCTCAGCGAAGAGGACCAGCAGCGCCTGATCGCCCTGGTGCGCAGTTATAAAGATCAGTGGTCCCAGGACCGCGTGGTGCTGATGCAGCGGTGCCTGCAGAACCTGGAGTTCTTCAAAGGCAACCAGTTCATCTCCTTCGGCCCTGGCGAATCTGAATTCTTCAACGCTGTCGACTGGATGAACCAGGGCGAACATGCCCAGGACGCCGACGATAAAGACCTGTACCAATACTGCAATAACTTCTACCAGATGCTGGCCACCGGCTTCGTGGCGGCGCTGGCTCCCCAGGTGCCTAAGTCCAAATGGATGCCGGAAAATGCCGAGCAACTGGCGGACGTAACCACAGCCAAAGCGGCGCAAACGCTGATTGGCATTATCGAACAGCAGAACCGCGAGCAGTCTCTGCTCAAGCAACAATTACTGTACCTGTACACCACAGGCGCCGTGTTCCGGCATACGCGCTACGTGGTGGATGGAGAACGCGCCGGTGTCACGCGCGAGCCGGTCTTCAATGAAACCGAAACCCAGCTGGCCCCGGATCGTTACCACTGCTTCCATTGCGGCGAGACCTCGCCGGCGGAGGCGATGCCGCTCGATGGACATCGCTGCGCGCGTTGCCAGCGGTCCCTGGGAGAAGACTCGTTCTTCCCCGCGGAGTACGGCCCGGTGATCCAGAAAGTCGGCGAGGAAGAAGTGCCCAACGGCATGGTCGCCCAGAATCTCTACTCCCCGCTGGAGGTGGACTGCGACCCGGCAGCCAACAACCTGCGGCAAACGCCGATCCTTAACCTCGAGGTCGAAGTACACCTGGGCTCTTTGCGGGCGGCCTATCCTGATATGTACGACCAGATCTCGGCCAGCCCTTCGAGCGAACTTTCTTCCAACGGCAGTATCGACCGTATAGCCCGTCAGCAGGTGTACGCACAAACCGGCGCGGCCTCGAGCATTCTGCAGGACCAGCGGCCTACGCTTTCTCGCACATGGATCCAGCCCTGGGCCTTCGATCTGGAAGATGACCGCGAGTTCGGCGAGCGTATGCGGGCCGCTTATCCTGCCGGCTTGTTACTGGTGAGCACGGGGGCAACGTTTCTCTCCGCGCGGGAAGCTTCGCTGACCAGGGAGTGGACCTGGGCCGGTACGCACGAGGGCTTCGGCCTGTTTCCGCCGGCGATCGGCGACATCGTCGTACCGTTTCAAAAACGATACAACGACATGGCGAATATCCTGCATGAGTTTATGGATCGCTGTTCTTCCGGGGTCACCCTGGCCAATGCGGACCTGATCGACACCAAGTCGTTGCAAGGCAAGCCGATGCTGCCTGGGGTATTGAACCTGGTCAAGCTCAAGCGGACCGGCGCTCCCGGCTCGGTACGCATGGCCGACGCGCTTTACCAGTTCCAGTTTCAGATGCACGAAGAAGCTTTCAGCTATCTGGATAAGCTGGCATACAACGCGCAGATGTTCGCCGGAATTCCTCCGCAGGTGTATGGAGGGGCCGGGGATCCTTCGATTGAGACCTTCGGCGGCCAGCAACAGCAACTGAATTCCGCGCTGGGCAAGCTGAATATCTATTGGGAAAACCTGAAAGAAGAACACGCGAAAGCGGATGAGCTGGCAGTGAATTGCGCCAAGGACAACCTGACGGCGGACATGCGGCAGGTGATCCTGGAGCGCGGTTCCGAATTCAGAAACGATTACATACGGTTGGATGATCTGCAGGGCAGCGTGCATGCCTATGCGGATACCGACCAGGGTCTGCCGGTAACCGCGGCAGAACTACGACAGCGCTGGATGGACTTGATGCAGGCGGCGGCAAGCAATCCGCTGGCGCAGGCGATCTTTGATGATCCCACCAACCAGGAGCAGGCAGCGGCGGCACTGGGTGTGCCCAATATGGTCGTGCCCGGCGCGGCGATGCGCTCCAAGGTGCTGCAGATCATTGACCGGCTTGTTGCACGCTGAGGCGGTTCCTGTCGTCGATCCGCACACCGGGCAACCGACGGGCCAGGTCAGGCCGACGATCATGCCCGATATGGCGATCGACGACTTTACTGTTCTGAAGCAGGTGGTGCGGCAGTATTGCCAGGAGAATTCGGATATTCCAGACAACAATCCCTCGGGCTGGCAGAACTTGTTGGCGTACTTTACCGCAGCGGTGGCGATGGAGACGCAGCAAATTTCTCCACGCACTCGCTAGAAAACAAGGCTCTCCTCCCTGGACGGGTGCCCCATGTTCGCCATGGCGTACATGGGCGGACAAGGACGGGCGCAGCCCTTCCAATGCTTTTGATTTGCGCTCGAGAGCTGTTGCGCATGGAGTAAAAGCATTTGAAAAAGATCGTTTTCGGCCCATGTACGCTGAGGCGAACATGGGGCACCCGTCCAGAACCATAGGCCGCAATTAGGCTACAGATTCACTTCTTAGAAAGTAGACCCATGACTGAAGCTACCATCGCAGCTTCCGCTCCGGCGGCAGCTCCTACTCCTACCCCTGCTCCCGCACCCGCTCCAGCAGCCGCTCCTGCTCCCTCGTTTGGCGGCGGCTCGATTCCCACATCCAGCGTCGATCCGGGCAAGTTCCCCATCCGCGAAGATTACGCCGCTGCGTTGCTTACAGAGAAGTTGGCTGCCATCCCCGCCGAGCTGGGACAGATCCCCACACCCGATGAACCTCCTGTCGTCGTCGAAGAGACAGTGATTGTGGTCGACCCACTGGAGCCACCAACGGAAGTAGAAGTAAGCACCACGCCCACAGAAGAAGACTTCCAGTTAGAACTTGAGGCCATCGTCACCCCTGAACTTCTCAGTCAGATGGTCACCGACAATCCGGACTTCGGCAAGCTCCTCGAGGCCGACGCCAAACTGAAGGGCCAACTCTACAAAACAGCCCGTGAAGCTGCGGAGCTCAAGCCTTACCGCGAAATTTTTCCAGACATTGATTCGGCGAAGGCCGCCCTGGGCCACTCCTCCACCTGGATCGACGTGCGGGAAACCTTCCTCGGTTCCACCACCCGCGAAGGCACCATGGCCTCCCTCAGCAAGATCGCCGAGCTCTCCTACGAGCGCGATGCCGACGGCAACATCGTCACACAAAACGGCAAGCCCGTCATCGGAGACGATTTTTTCGGATTTGTCGACAACGTCGTGGCGCTCGATCTCGAACACCGCGCACAGGATGTAACCGCCCGCCTCAAAGCGAACAACTATCGCTCTGAGGAGGAACGCACACGCGATCAACGCGTGAACGACGCATTGCAACTCCTCAGGGAAGAATCCGCGGCCACTTCCCCCGCGTTAGAGGCGCAGCCAGACGCAATGCGGCGCAAGGCAGATGAACTCGACCGGCGGGAACGCGCACTCAACCTGCGCCAGCACGGCGAGAAGGTGGAAGAGAGACGGTCTTTCGAAAACGGATTGCAAAGCGAAGCCCAAACACGTATCCATGACGGGATCAGCAAGATCATCGCCAACGTGGAAAAGCAGGGCGGCGTGGTCAGTCCTTATTTGAAGAACATTCTCCCCAAAGCCATCGGCGCCAAGTTGATTCGCAAGATTCAAGCCAACCCGGCCCTGCAGGATCAAATGCATTCCCTCCAGCGGCTGCCCATCGGCGACGCATCACGCCAACGCCGTCTCGCGGCCATTGACCGGGCCGTGCAGCAGTATCTCCCGGAAGTAGCGCGCGAAGAACTTCGCGAGGCCGGCGTGCAGATTGCCAATGCCTCCGCAGCCAAACGCGCCAAGGTAGACGCCCAGATCGACAGCACCAGAAGAACCGAACCCAAAGGATCGACCGGACCCGCCGGCAGCGGAGCCGCCTTGATGACCTCAAGCGCAGCCTTCGACCACGCGCAGGCAGAGTGGCAACGAGCCAATCCGGGCAAAGCTTTTGACAAGGTAGCGCGAGAACAAATCCTCCCGCGCGTTCTGCAGCTGATGACCTCTCGGTGAGCAATCCAAGAAAGTTTACCGGTACATAAGGAATCCATTTCATGTCCAACCTGATCGGCACTGCATCCACTACCCAGCAGCTGCAGCTTGAGGCCTTGAATGAGGTCATCAAGCTGCTCATCGAAAAAGAAGCCAAACTGGACGCCCGCATCTCCGAGCGCGGCTCCATCACCCCGGTTTCGTTGCGCAGCTTTCGTCTGCGCTTCCAGACCGCGTTCCCCGGCAACGTCGCCCTGTTTAACCTGGACGGCGGCATTCTGCCGGCCGGCAACTTCAGCGCCTGGGATCAGGGCACGCTGACTCCGCTCGCGACCGTCATTCCGGTTGAGTATTCGCGGCTGGTGGACATCATCGGCGAGGGCGGCCCCAAGGTCGTCTCCGAGAATCCCGTAACCAAGACGCTTGCAGATGTTGCCGTACAGATGGCGAAGAACCGGGACCAGTTTCTGCAGCAGGCCGGCGACGGAAAAATCGGCCAGGTAGATCCAAGCTACGCGGGCGGCGGTGCAAACCCCATCGTGCTCGCGTCGTCTCCGTGGGGCGCCCGGCTTATCTCGCAGGGCCAGCAGGTGCAGGTGATGAGCAACACCTACACCCTGCGCGGCACCTGCTACGTCAACAACGTCAACAACAAGCTCGGCGCGGCTCAGTCCATAACCGTGGACGCGGTACCCGCCGGAACTGTTGCCGGTGACTTCATCATGGTCGCAGGCGTCGCGGCCACCACTCCGGTATTTCTCTACGGCATCCCGTATTTCCATAACACCGCCACCACGGGCACGTTCCTGGGCATTAACCGTACCCAGAATTACGTGGTCGCGAATGGCGTGGCTGCGGGCGGTGCTCCGTTGTCTCTGCCGATGTTGCGTGCGGCGCTCAGCCGCGTGGAACAGAGCCTGGGCACGGATGCTCTCAAGTCGCAGGTGTGGCACGCGCATCCTTCGCAGATCCAGGCGTATGAGGAGATGGGCTTCGCCAAGCAGGAAATTCTGATGACCAATGGCAAAATGCCAGGGTTTGATGGACTTACTGCCAACGTAGGCCAGTTCACCATTGCCGGCCGCGAGGTGGTGCGCAACATCCACGCTGACCAGACACGCATCGACTTCATGGAATTCGGTTCGTGGCTCAAGGTGGTGTGGGGCAAGGCGCCCTTCTGGTTCAAGAACCGCAGCGGACAGTGGGTGTTCCAAATCTACGATCCGGCTTCGGGCAATCCGACCGCCAACGAGGGATGCTACTACGTGGATGCCCGGCAGTACGCCGTGGACAATCCTCAGGCTATCTCCTCGGTGACCGGCCTGAAGGTTCCTGTCTACAACTAACCCCTGGGTAAAAGGGCTGAGACAACCCTGTTTCCTGCCGGGATTTCGTCAGCTACTGGACTGCATGCGGCTTTCCTTAAAGAAAGCCGCACTTCGCTAATCCGGATGACGCAGCGAAGCAGGAAACAGGGCAACCCTCTCAGCCCTTGTTTTTCTTATGGAGAGCGCAGCGATGTCTTATCACGGTCCATGCCCTGGAGGCACAGTGAACCATCCCGACCACCACTTCAAAATGGAAGCAGTGCTGGTGTGTGACCACTACTCCGACTTTTTACGCTGCACTCTGCCGGCCAACAAGCATCTCTTCGACCGGATCGTCGTGGTCACCTCCGCGGAGGATCGCGAAACACAACGCATTTGCGAGTTCCACCACGTGGAGTGCATCAAGACGGACGCGCTCAATTCGCGCTGGAATCAATTCTGCAAAGGAGCAGGCATCAATGAAGGCCTTCGCCGGCTGGATCAGGACGCATGGGTGGTCCATCTGGACGCGGATATCTGGCTCCCACCCCAGACCCGCCTGCTGCTGCAGAATGCCAACCTCGACCGCTGCATGATCTACGGCATCGATCGTTTCTGCGTGAAGGGCTATGAAGAGTGGGACAAGTTTTTGGAGATGCCCATCCTGCAACATGAATGCGATGCCTATGTGCACTTGAATGCTTTTCCCCTGGGGACGCGCGTCACCAGTAAAGACGGCGGCGGCTATATTCCCATCGGGTTCTTCCAGATGTGGTGCCCGGCGGTCTCGGGTGTGAGTGACTATCCGGTAGCCCATACGGATGCGGGGCGCGGCGATATGGTCTTCGCTAAAAAGTGGCCGCGCGCGAGCCGAGCATTGATTCCTGAAGTCGTGGGCTATCACCTGGAGAGCACCGACGCCTCCATGTCTGCCAATTGGTACGGAAGAAAGACGGCTCCGTTCACCTATCGCGGGAGCCAACGATGAGCCACATCGTGCCCGCCGCCACGCAACGGTTTCTTACTACTTACGGCGGCAAGAACCCTTTCGGCAAGCCGCACTGGAGATTGCTGGTAGGCAGCGACCGGTTGGTAAAGGAGTCCGGTGTTTACCGGGACTGGGCAGAAGGGCTCTCGACCGCGGAAAAGGGCGGGTTGAATTTCCAACCCAATCCCCATGCGCCCGGCTGCAACTTCTCCCGTCATGACAATAAGCCGATTCGCGTGGTCACAGAGATGCGCGAGGTAAGGAAGTATCCCCATGCAGAAGGTTGGATCCTGGAAAAGTGGTTCCCGGCCTCGAGTTATGGCACCCAGGCGGAATGGTATTCGTATAAGGCGATCGATGGGTTCACCCCAATGTTGGGACCTTATCCCGAATGTGGCGACTATGAGATGGTGTTTGGCCCGTGGCTTAAGGTGCCCACAACGGATACGCTGCAGGGTTTGATCGCCAAGTACAGCGCCGGCGTTAACGGACGCCGGGGTAGCCCGGAGTCGCGAGCGCAAGAGTACCTGCTACGGTTCCAATACGAAGAGCAACAGGCAGAGGAGAAGCGCAAGTCGGAGTACGACGCCATGATGCGCGACCACATCTCCCCGCTGCGCAGCAGCAGCCTCGCGGCCAGCCGCTGGCGGCAAGACCTGGCCCGCCGCACCGGCAACGGAAACGAGCACATCGGCATTCTCTAAATTCGCCTCACAAGCGAGTACCGGACCCCTGACCTTCAACCTTCAATGCAATAAGGAGCATTACCCATGGCAACAGTCGTCATCACCCCGGAAATGCAGCGCGCCAATGCGGAAGCGCTCTTAGGCAAGGATCCCGGCAAGTTCCGCGATCCGGGCCAGCGCTGGACGGTCAAACGCTACGCTGAAATCCAGCGCCTGCTCAAACAAGCAGAAGCCGACAAACCCGTCACCATCCTCAACCTGAACCCCTTCCCCCTCAAGATCAATGGCGGTGTCTTTTTCCCCGAGGAGATCGCTCCGTGCCCCCCCGGCAAACCCTACACCATCCACGTAATTCGAGAAACCCGCTGGGGTCACAAGGACCTCGGCTGCGACGCGCAGAACATGATGCAGATGGAGCCGGTCCCCGCCATCCCCCTGGTTCTCGCTGCCGAATACATCCGCGAATACGTTCAGCAGGATGGCGGCTTCGGAGGAGTCCTCTGCTACGTCGGCGATCACGATCCCGCCACCATTAAAAAGGGCGCTACCATCCGCGTCCCGGAAGTGGCCTACAGCGACCGCGGAGAATTCTACGTAGAGGTTCGCGAACGTGACTTTCACGAGACCCTCGCCTCCATCCGCAAGAAGCGCAACACCTCCATCCTGCAACGGCTGCAATCGGCCAACGCCTGGTACGAGAACGACTCGCAGCGCATGAACGTGAACGATACCCATCGCGATCTGGCGCGCCTGGCAGTGGAAGAAGGTCTCATCCCGGAACTACCCCGCTGGGTGATGCAAGCCAACACGCTCACAGAGAAGCAGCCCGACCCCTGCCCCAGCTGCGCAGCGATCCCCAAAGCCGGAGCGATTCTCTGCGTGAACTGCCACCACGTCTTCAACGTAGTCCAGGCTTACAAGAACACGCGCATCGCCTACGGCGCAGTGGAGATGGATCGCCTCACCGCGGAAGAATGGAAAATCGTAAACCAGATCAAAGCGGAGCGCGATAAGGCGAAAGGCAAAGCGGGCCTCGCGTGAGCTGGACTCTTGGCCAGGTAAAGGCCCGGGTGCGCAATCTGCTGGACGATCCGCAAGGGTCGTATCTGACAGATGACTTCCTCGTGCCCCTGATCTGCGAGGTCTACGACGATGTCAATTCGCAACTGGCATCGACACAATCCTCGTGGGATGTGGCGGTCGTAGAAGTACCGGGCATCCCACCAGGCACCCCAAACCTCGCGCCCTACCAAACGGCGAGCGGCCCTCTCGCGGCTCTCACGGGCCAACCGCTACGCATCGATTGGAAGCCGGCAGGCGACGATCCGGCATATTACCGCCTGGTGCGGAACTATGAAGTCCTTCCCGACCTGCAGCCGCGCGCGGGCGTGGCCGGCTGGGAGTTCCGCGGCGAAGTCGTGTGGCTGACGCATTGTTCCATCGCGGTCGATCTGCGCATCCGCGGCGAATTCGGACCGCCGGCGTTGACCAGCGATGAAAGCGTGCTCTTGTCTCACCCGCGCATCGGCTACGTGGTTGCCTACGGCGCCGCGGCGCTGGTGGCCACCGTCCGCGGCAACAATGCGTGGACCCGGAGCTACGAACAGAAGGCCGTGGAAGGTATGGACGAAATCATGGAGCAACTCGTCCGCGCCGAGCAGGGGCAGGTGCGCCGGGCCGGCAGGCAAACTGGGCGCAATCGTTAATTCAATTTCTTACTTAAGGAGAAACACATGGCAGTTACAGGCGCAATCATCGACTATTCGGGTGCAGCCGGGCAGCGTAACAACACTGTCTTCATCCAGCTCACCTTCAGCGGCAGCTTCACCACGGGGGGAGACCCTCTTAACCTGGCAACCTTGAGCAATCCCAACGGTCTTGATGTCGAGGGCTTCTTCGAGCTTCCGCTCACCCTGGCCCCTGCCGTCTATCTCGAGGACATCGGCGGATACTATGTCCAGCCCAAGCTCACCGGCTCGACGTTGAACGCTTTTCTGATCAACGTGTACGCCCCCGCTGGAACGATTGTTTCCGGCGCCTACAACGCTGCGGTCACGAGCGGCACCGTAATCCTCACGATGCAGAAGCGCCGCGTCTAGGGCGAGTTCGGGGGCTTTTGGCGCATAAGGCGCTGAAGAGTCTGCGTGAGAACGTGTCGGCTGCAACATGAGTCCCGCAGGGACGACTGAACTTAGCCCAGGACGCAGTCCTGGGTAGAGATTCGAGAGGGGAAAAGTCCCGCAGGGACGACTGGAAATAAACCGCGACGCAATCTTGGCAATTTCCAGTCGTCCCTGCGGGACTCAATCATGTTCCATGATGTACCCAGGACTAGCGTCCTGGGCTAAGTTCAACCGTCCCTGCGGGACTAGGTTTGGAAATCCCGGTTCTCATGCAGACTCTTTAGCCCGCACACATCAACCAACATAGGACGGGCCCTCATTCGTCCAGCCCGTTACGAACACGGGTAAGCCCGCGTCCTTCGTCGAGTGCCGTGCCTCGAACAGACAGCCTTGGACAGACAAGCTCGTCCAGAGAATTCCCCCCGCGCCACCAGAAACTCACAGGCAACTGAATGAACTTTGAAGGCTTCACTCCCCACGAGTTCACGCGTTTTGGCGGACTTGTGGACAATGACGATCCCACCGTGCTGCCCATGGGCGTTGCGGCTGTCTGCAAAAACTGCAGATTCCAGCTCACCACCGTGGCCACAAGGTACGGGCTCCAAACCGCGCTCCAAAGCCCCAACCAAGCGCCCATCTCCGGCCTCGCCTCGTTAATCTACACGCCTGAAAATCCTGGAGAAACCCTCTTTCAAGTCCCTATGGTCTTCGACACCGACGGGTATCTCCTCATCGAAAACCCCGCAGGCAGCGGCCGGCTCGTGCGTGTGCAAGGTCCGCTGGTAACCCAACCCGCGAACACACATGCCATCATCACCGAGGCATACAACCGGGCGCTGATAGCCTACTCCGATCTGAAGACACCCAAAGCCCCCCTCAACGTTTACGGGCTCAGCACACAACAGCTGGACCCCTACGGACAAAAGCCGCTGGGGGCGCCCTGGTCGGCGTCCACGGCCTACCTGGCCGGCGAATACGTGCAACCCACCGTAACCGGAGGCAACGGACACCTCTACCGCTGCACCAGCGCCGGCGTCACCCTGGCAACCGAACCGGCATGGCCGCTCGCTGAAAACGCTACGGTTACAGATGGCGGAGTCACCTGGCAGGAGCTGACCCCCATCCTGGTAAACCGGCTGCCGGCGCCCAACGGGCCGCAGCCCATCCGCGTCGCAAACGCAGGAACCTTCCCCGCCGGACGAGATGTCTACCTGCAGATGACCTACGTCAACGCCCAGGGAGAGTCCATCGCCTCCGCTCCCGGCATCCTGGTCAACACCAACTTGCACGATGCCGCACAATTCGCCGTCCCTGCCTTGTCCTCCCTGGCAGGATGGATACGCGGTCTCGCCTCCCAATATCAACCTGCCTCGGTCAACGTCTACGAAGCCGACGTACCCACCGGCGCGGCGGCGCCATCGTCCGCAATCTTCGCCCGCGTAGGAAACTTCGCCCTGGGTGCAACCGTCACCGTGACACATACAGCAGCCGGGGCCCCGCCACCGTCATCGAACACCGCAAGGATCACTCCCGGGGGACTACAGCCGCCACCCACGCCCACCGTAGAACGAGCCTCAAGCTCGGGCGCCTTCCCCGCCGGCCGAGACGTCTACGTGATCGCCACCTTTACCAACGCAGCCGGCGAGACCCTTCCTTCCCTCGCCGGATCGCTCATCAACACCGTCCTCGATGATGCCATCCAGGTCCCCATTCCCTCCACGCTGTACCAGACTACCGGCGTGAATGTATACCAGGCCGACGTCGCCACCGGAGCCCCACCACCGGCGACCAACACCTACGCGCTCGCAGGGTCCTTTCAGCCCCTGACCACCGCCACCATCACCGCGACCGCCAGCGGGCCGGCCCCTCCCACAGTCAATAGCTCGGGCCCCATCGGCAACATCGCACCCAACGCCGGCGCCGGCCTGCGCTACGCCAGCATCGCCTTCACCAACCGCAACGGAAACCTCAGCCCCACTGTCACCTCCTTCACCGCCGTCAGCGTCGACGTGCCGGGGGACCAGCTCTACATGGCGAACATTCCCACGGGGCCCGCCAACACCCTCAACCGAACCATCGGGTTCACGGTCGCGGACGGCACCAACGCCGGGCCGTTCTTCTACATTCCAGCCGGCACGGTGAGCGAGAGTATGCCCATGACTGCAACCGTGATTGACGACAATACCACCACCACCGCACTCTTCAACTTTACCGATGAATTTCTGGAAGCCGACACCGACATGACCGACCGGCTGCGTTGCGTGCTGCCGCCCGCCGCGGTCGACGTCTACTATGCGCCCTCCATCGATCGCGTCGTGCTCAGCGGAGTGGATGGCTACGGATCCGGCCACTACATCTCCCTGGCTGCGGACTCGGAGTCTTACTACGGCGACACCAGCCCCATCCAGGTAGCTAATGGCAACGGACAGCGCTGCATCTGTGCCCGCGAATTTCAAGGCACGCTCTTCTCCCTGAAAGAACGCTCCGGCTTTACCATCTCGCCTACGGCCACGGACCCCTCCACCTGGTCAGTACAACAGCGGTGGGAAGGCGTCGGCCCCTGCGGGCCTCGCGCAGTCTGTGTGACCAATGAGTTTCTGTTCTTCATCCACCGCAGTGGGGCGTATGCCTATACCCCCGGCGAACCGGAACCCAAATTAATGACCAAAGAAATCCCCACCCTCTGGTCCACCATCAATTGGGACTACCAGCATTTGATCTGGTGCTGCGTGGATGAAGAAAACAAAGAAATCCGCATCGGCATTCCCGTGGGCGACGCCACCGTCCCCAACCAGACCCTGACCATGAACTACATGGAAGGCCTGTCAGGACCGATTCACTTCAGCGAATACGCCGAGCGGGAAGTAGCTATGGGTGCGGCCCGCAAATGGAGCCTGGATGATATCGCCGGGACAGTCGCCATTCGTTGCGAGCGCCAGCTGCCGGCGAATGCCTCCGCCTTCGGAGCTCTCCGCCAGTCTCAGGTGTTGATTGGATCCTCTGCACCCGACGGCACGGTACAGATGATCGCCACGGGAATCTATAACGACAACGGCAACGGGATCGAATGCCAGTATGAGACCACCTGCACCCAGGACCTGATGGAAGTTTCCATGCTTGGCGGCGTCTCCATCAACGCCCTCGGCGAGGGGTCGATGACTGTATCCGTGATGGTAGCAAGAAACTCTACCGGCTCGCCGCAGCCCGCCAATAGCGAGGTCAAGCTCGCGCCCTTCCCCCTGACCCCGCAAAACTGGAAAGGCTACGACGGAGGCGCCCGGGGCCAGAACGAGCGCTTCCGCATGCGCTTCACCAACGGATCCATGGCGAATGCCTGGTTCGCCCTCAAGTATTGCAGTCTCTTTACGCGTCCCCTCTTTACCGGGAGAACCAGCAATGGCGCTTAGCGTGAACCTGGCGCAGATCAACTCCGCGGCCAGGGGAAATAGCGACCTGCGAGAGACCCTGACTGGCATTCACCTCGCCCTGCAATCTCTGTACGCGCAGACCGGCACCACTCCGCTGACCAAGATCGATGCCAACGCGGCTGCCTTCACCGCTCCCCCGGCAGCTTCCAGGCTATCTGTGACTGGAGCCAATGGAAGCTTCACCGTCTCCATCACCGCGGCTCAAAGTTCGAACAACGCGCCCATCTACCAGGAAATATCCAGCGCATCCGTAGCCAATTTTGCCTCGGGCGTCACCGTTTACCCCATCAGCACCAATACCAGCTACGTGTTCCCTAATCCCGGCGCAACCCTCTACTGGCGGCTGCGCTCGAGTTATAACCAGCAAAACTGGAGCAGCTACACGGTTCAACCGGGAGCCGTCAGCTCCGGCCTGATGAGTTCGGCGGCCGCCGGAAACAACCTATCCCTCAACCAATCGAACTACGCGACGGTAGACTCGGTGGCTGCCGGCAGCACAGCCACGGTGCGCGTCTACGGTTCCGGGGGAGTCGGAACCTCGTGGACCTCAATCCTTGGTAACGGTTCTAAAGTAATCGCAGCGGGCACGATCCTGAACGTCCCCTACGCCGCCAGCGGTTTTGTGGTGTGGGATGGGCAGAAGTACCAACTGAAGCCGCAGCTGGCACAGACCTTTCCCGATACCTGGGTGCCGGTAGGCAAAGTCTCCGTCATCGCCAACGCCAGTGGATTAGTCCTCCCGGTCATTCATGCCGTGGTCACCGGCGGCGCCATCGTGGCCTACCAGATCATCAACCCGGGCAATGGACTCACCGCAGCGCCGGCCCTCACCATCACCGATAGCACGGGCAGCGGCGCAACCGCCACCGCGGTCGTGACCGCAGGCGCCGTCACCCAGGTCACGCCGGGCAGCGCCGGCAGCGGCTATTCCAGCACTCCCACCGTGACCGCCTCGGGTGGCGTCAGCGGAGGAGCCGCCGGAGGCGGCGGTGCTACCGGCGACAACGGAGGGAGACTCTACGCCAATGTTTAGCGTGCACCAGCAATATCTCGACCTGGCAAGCGGCTTCCATGTGATCGAGCTTCGCGACGAGCGAGGCAATCGCCACCTGGTCCAGCTTGCCGTGGGCCACGACGCCTGCCCCGCTTGCGGCGCAGTCCATCCCAAAAACAACCTGGGCGGCCTGGATCCGGCCGCCGCCGTTCATCAAATTAGCACCGCACTGAATACGTCGCAACAGCAGATGCTTGATTACGCAGGCAAGCATGGGCTCAACGTGAAATGAAGCGCATCGAACTGCGTCAAGCCACGCGTGACGACTGGCCGCGCATCCTCGAGTTGCACCGCGAACACCAGGCCGCACAAGGCACCAATTACGAGTTGCCCTGGCTCTTTGGCCCTGCCATCGCCCTCGCCCTGGTCGGCGTAGAAGAAAGTGGAGCCATCCGCAACTGTATTTACGTAGAGACCATCGCGGAGTTGCGCTTTGTCGGTTGTGACCCCAAAGCCACCGCCTTCAGCCGTCGCGAGATTGAAGGACTGAGTTATGTATTAAAGCTCCAGGGCTTTCGGTGGCTGGAGTGTTTTGTCCCCCGGCAACTCAAAAAGATGATCCAGAAACCACTCGAGCGCGCGGGTTTCGACTGCGTCGACCACGAGCTCGCGCACTTCGCAAAAGACCTGAGAGGAGCAAAATGAGCAGAGGCCAATCCACGCAAGCCTTCGACACCGCGTCCAACGAAAACGCAACCGACTTCGGCAACGCGCAGTCAGCCTTCGGTTCCACCGAAGACGCCATCGGCAATTACAACAACCAACTGGCAAAATTCGTCTCCGGCAACCCCTATACCCCGGGAGGCGAATACGACCAGACCCTCAACACCGGCCTGGCCAATATATCCGACGCCGGCGCCAATTCACTCGCCGGCGCTCTGCAGGCGCAAGCTCGGCGCACCGGCCAGAACAGCGCGGCCGATGCAGCCACCGCGGCAGCCGGCGCCCAGCAAAACACCCGCGACCTGTCGGGCGACCTGGCAGCGGCACAACAAAAACGTATTGCCGGCGAAGCTGGTTACAAGCAGGCTGCCCTGGGGGCAACGGCGGTCCCTATCGGCGCCAACCAGTCGCTTTACGGGGCATCTAGCAATGCGGCAGATAGCGTTCTGGGCGATGAAGCCCAGGCGGCCAAGACGCCCAACTTCTGGGATCAGGTCGGCAGCGGCGTGGCCGGCAACCTGGGCAAGGTGGGGAAACTGTAACCATGACAGACCATCAGGAAGATGAAGCCAGCAGGCTGCTCCAGCAGATCATGTCGCCGGCAGAGGCGCAGAGCCTGGTGCTGCCTCCACCAGACCATCCCCCGGTCAGCGGGCCCGGTGAGTCGACTCCGTTGACCGGCAACCTGACCAAACCGCCCTCGCAGGCGACCCCTTCCCGCCAGGGACTGGCAGGATATTTCGCCGCAGGCTCGACCGCAGGAGCCGCCGCCACGGCCAATGACCGAAGCAGCGATCCGCTCTACATAAAGGTTTCCTCGAAGGGACAGGTCGGCTATCTGCCGCGAGCCAATCTGCTGCAAGCGATGCAGATAGACGGCAACCTTAAAGTACTGGATGAAAGCTGAGCGAAAGTGCTGAATGAAAGCTGGCAGGAAGCTGCGGCCTGCCGGTCGGAAATCAGGGTGGGGTAGCAGCACGGTGGGCGTTGTCGTCGTCACCGTGGTGGGAGCAAAGAACGAAGCCTCCATCCGTGGACGGGTGCCCCATGTTCGCCTAAGCGTACACCCGGATTTCCTGTTGAATTCCCTGCCGTTGATGAACTTCATGCGGCTTTCCTTAATGAAAGCCGCACACACATCTGTTGGTGGCGCCCCGTGCAGGAAATCCGGGACCATGGGCCGAAAAAGACGGGGCGCAGCCCTCTCAACGCTTTTTGCTATGTGGCCAGATGCTGTGGTCTAGAACAAGAGGTCTTGCCCATGGAGTGAAAGCATTCGAAGAATCCGTTTTCGGCCCATGTACGCTTAGGCGAACATGGGGCACCCGTCCAGTACCGACAACCGTGGTTGGGAGTTCAAATCCCGTCAGAGCCCACCGACTCAATTTTTTCAGCTTCCCCATTTAGACAGGACACCCGATCGATAGAGCCGACTCTGCGGAAATGCGCGCATTTTCCGTTAGCCACCGCTCTGACGCTCTGTATCAGGGCCCGACTTTTAGTCGGGCCGCACGAGCGGAGCCAATGAGGGCTTTAGCCCCTGAGGTACCTCTTTCCGTCCCGGCACCGAGTGTTTTCGCAACATGTGAAGCACGGTGGGCAGGGCCCGGCCTTGCGGCCGAGCCCCGGGTAAAGTCTAGCGGCGATCGTGGTCACGATCGTGGTCGCGGTCTCGATCGCGGTCCCAATCGTGGTGATCGCGGTAGTCATCGTGGTCCCAATGACCCTGGTTATATTCCCAGCCACGGTTGTAGTGATCGTAATGAGGATGGGTCCAGTACGCGTTCGCATAAGGAGGCCGGCGCCATGCTCCCGGGACCCACACATATCTTCCCCCGTACCAGTTCCAATACCCGTCGACCCAGGCGTACCCCGGGCCCGGCATCGCTGGCCGCACCTCATAGCGCAACGGCGGCGGTTCGTGACCGATGTATATGCCGATTTGAGCAAAGGCTGGAGCCGTAACTGCTGAAGCCAGGATGAGACTAGCGAGCCATTTCGTTTTCATGGTTCCTTTCCCCCTTACAACAACCTTACATACGATGCGAACCCGGTATGCAGAGAGAGGTTTCGGCCTTTATTTGCAGCTCATGCTTCCATCGCAGGCAACCTTTACCAAGGTAACCATGGCCACCCATCCACTCCACGCGCTCGGCTTTGAACCGCTGCCTCCCTCGCTCACCGATCTGGGTTTTGAACCGGCGATGCCGGCCGGCCAAAAAGAACCCGGCTCCGGCCGTAAGATTGTGCAACCCACACGCAGCCCTGCGATCAACCAGGCATTGGCCACCGAAGCCATGCCGGCCTACCACGCAAGGCTCGAGGAAATCATTCGGCACATCAAAGGGGCGGCGCTGGCGGCATGCCGCGGGCGAAAGAATCCCGCGCGCCTGGCCGAAAAGATCCGGGGAGAAGGGCAGCCGGCAGAGACCGTCAGCGACTATGGCGCTGCCCAGATCGCGGTGGATTCAGTGCAGGCGAAAGATGCGGTGGTGGCCGCGGTGAAACAGCACTTCAAGGTGTTGCGCGAGCAGGATCATTTCGCCTTAGGCGATCCGCAATATCATTACCGCAGCTATTCGCTACAGTTACAGATGCCGAATGGCGCCTCGGAAGAATTGCAGATCGTTCCCCGCCCGGTGTTCGACGCCAATCGGCAGGAGCACCACGCCTACAAGCGGGCGCGCAACGCGGAGCTCACGGGCCGCAGCGCAGCCCGCGCCACAGCCGCCGCCCGAGACCTCAACGATCGCGCTATGGAGCGTTTTATCTCCAAAAATGGAGCGCACCCGTCCGTGGTCAAGGGTCCGGTGGTCAAGGGATCACGGGTAATGCTGGCCGACGGCGCGCCGGCGAGGGTCCTCTACGTGGATCCGAACATGCGGATCGCACGGGTGCGCACCGAAGACGGACGCAACATGACCGTGCGTCACAGAGATCTAAGACGACCGTAAGCAGCTCAGGTCGCAATCAGGTCAGCTCTTGGGCGGCCCTCCCAGGCGGCTATCTTCCCCGCGCTTGCGGCCGGGCTCTACTTTGGGCTTCGGTTTAGGTGCCTTCTTCGTCTCGCGCTTGCCTTTATCTTTGCTTCCCATGAAGCCAAATATTACACGAATGACTTTCCAAAAGGAGATACATCTGGTGCCCCCATTGAATAATCGTCTGAAGTTCGACCGCAATCAGATTCTCAACAGGTATTGGGACCTGGCCGATCTCGACCCCGATAAGACCAAAGGAAACATCCTGGGCCAGCTGAAGGCGCTCGATTCCCTCTGCGAAGAACTAGCCGCCGGCGACAAACCAAGGTCGCCCACAAACCGACCCCCCGAGCCCGACATCTATCGCTCCGCCTGGATGCCCATAGCATGACGAAGACTTTGCGACCCGGCCTTGCATGCGACCAAGAGGCCGGGTTGCGATGAGACACTCCGAGGACTCCGCGTATACCTGGAGGCCGGCCACCGCTGCCCAACAAGCCGCGCTCGATTCCCAGGCCGACATCCTCCTCTTCGGCGGCTCCGCAGGTTCCCTCAAAACCGAAACCATGCTCATGGACGCCGTCCAGGAATACCGAAACCCCAACCTGCGCGCCATCGTCTTCCGCTCCTCCTTTGTCGAGATGACCGACATCGTCGACAAAACCCGCCGTCTCTACGGCCCTCTGGGCGGCGTCTTCGTAGGCTCCCCCAAATGGACCTGGACCTTCCCCTCCGGAGCCACCATCCGCTTCGCCTACATGAAGACCGACGACGATGTCTGGAAATACCTGGGCCCCCGCTACTCCTTCATCGGCTTCGACGAATCCACTCTGCACACCGAGAAACAAGTGCGCAACATCCTGGGCCGTCTGAGCGCCACCGATCCCGCCCTGCGCCTGCGCATGCGCCTCACCTCGAACCCCGGCAACGTCGGCGCCGCCTGGCATCAATCGCTCTTTCTGCGCGGCCACTGCCCGGTCCACAACCAACGCGACGCGGCCCAATCCGGCCAACTTTACCGCGATCGCTGCTGGCCCTCCGATGGCGAAGCAATCCCCTTCTCCGTAGCCTTCATCCCCGGCAAGCTCTCCGATCACAACCTCCTCGACGCAAACTACGCCAAGCGTCTGCACATGATGTCCGGCGGCGCCGCCGCGGCCATGGAACAGGGCTGCTGGTGCACGCTCGAAGGCGCCTACTTCCCTTTCGTGCATGCCGGCATGGTGCGTCCGCTGGCCGACGCCGGTGTGGAGTGGTGGCACAACCACTTCCTGTCGATCGACTACGGCTACGGCAAATCCTCCTCCTCGGTGGGACTCTACGTGCGTGGCCCAGCCGAGATGAGTCAGAAAATCGAGATCCCTGGCGTCGCGTCGCAGCAGCTGGCGCAGCACGAAGGGCCGGACTTCCCCCAGGGCCGCATCCGCAAAATCGGCGAGTTAGTCGTGCCCCATGTGCCCGCCTATCAACTAGCCGAGATGGTCGTCGATGCGTTTATCAGACCGGAAGAGAACGGCGAGCGGAGGCGTATCGTGGCGGCCTATCTCGACCCGGCAAATTTCAAAGACATTGGTGACGGCCACACCATCGCCGATCAGATCAACGAAGTCTTGGACCCCTGGGAAATCACCTGCGAGCGCGCCTCGAACGACCGCCTGGGCGGCTGGCAACTCCTGTACCGCATGCTCCGCACCGGAGAGTTCGAAATCACCAACGTATGTCCCCGCACCTTCGAAGCCCTGCGCACCCGCATGCACGACGAAGCCAGGCCCGGTGATATTCGCAAGATCGCCGGCGACCCGCTGGACGACGTCGCCGACGAAACCCGTTACGCCGTCTACACATTTGTCCAGCAGGCGACCCAACCCCGTCAGTTACTGCTGCAGCAAGCCGTCCGTGGTCTCGATGTAGGCTCAGCCGCCATTCGCTGGCAACAAAAATCCGAGGAACTGGACCGCGACGATGCACCCATCCCAACCACGCGCCGCCTGGGCCTGCGAGGCATCAGGCGGTTTTGAGTCGAACGCCCGCGGTTTTACGAAAAATGTTTGGGTCAAACCTCTGGATAGAGCTTCTCGATGGTTCCCATCAACATAAATAACCGCTTGAAGGATTCGGGAAAAGCTGTAAAGCCGAACTCCGTATAAAAGTGATGCGCCCTTTCATCCTTGGCGTCTACGATCACACCCACCGAAGCAATCTTTCGGCTCATAGCGAGGGAGACTTTCAGAGCGTCGGCTAAGAGCAATTCACCCACTCCGTGCCCTTTAAAAGAAAGGTCACGAGCCAGGCGACCAATGAGTGTTGCTCCCATCACCGGATAGCGAGGCAAATTTAGCCGCTTGACCAGGCCTTCGGGCAGATCGTCGGTACGCATACTATCCGACGAAAGTGTGTAATATCCCGCGATGCGGTTGTCTTCGGAAACCAACACATAGGGGACTGCCGCTCGTCTTTTCGCGTCCTGGCTCGCTTGTTGTTTTAGATAGCGATCGAGGGGTTCAATTCCGCAGAAGAAAGAAGCCCGAAGCTTATCATGTTTAGCTCCCAGCGGCTCTATCTTGTGAAACAGCGCCATCTCAGCTATCGCTCTATCCCGCGAACGCTTGCGCGTGACGTCGTGCAGCCTTTTTCAGTTTGGTGTTGGGGGCGGGCGCAGGATTTAACAGGGCTTCGACAAAGGCTATCCGATCGCGCTTCGTTAGCTCTGCAAATTCCTGGTGCCGTATCGTACGGTTCGCCGCTTCAACGGCACAATTGACAACAAATTCAGTCAGAGTGCTACCTTGAATCCGGGCCGCTTTCTGGCAGAGTGCTTTTGTTTCCCGGCTGACGCGCGCTTCCAATCGTTCACTTCTGGCCGTCGTGCGCTTTTTGCGTGCAGCTACAGGCATTCTCGACCTCTCTCTCCGTCGTCCACGATCATCCACCTAAAAGTGTACGACAAACAGCCGTACAAATCGAGGCGGGCTCACTCCCGCTCATTCTCCCATCGGCAAGTCCGTGCATCATAATGCAACCGCACCGTCCCCAGCGGACCATTGCGCGCCTTGGCAATGATCAACTCGCCCTTGCCTGCAAGTGACGGATCATCGCGGTTGTAGTATTCCTCGCGATGCAGAAACAACACCACGTCCGCATCCTGCTCAATGGAACCTGACTCACGCAGGTCGGAGAGAATCGGCCGCTTATCCACCCGCTTATACAACTCGCGATTCAACTGCGACAACAAAATCACCGGCACGTTCAGCCGCTTGGCCAACCCCTTCATCGCGCGGCTGATGGCAGCCACCACCTGCTCGCGGTTCTCCAGCCCCTTGCGCTCGGCTGCCATCAGTCCCAGGTAGTCGACTACCACCAGGTCGAGTCCGCTACTGGCTTGCAGCCGCGCCGCCTTAGCTTCAATCGACGCCGCCGTCTGCCCCGGTTGATCGTCGATATATAACGGCACATCGATAATCTCCTCGAGCGCGCGCAGATAGTATTGTTTCTGCACCTGGTTCAACCGTCCATGGCGGTGCGCCTGCAAATCCACCTGCCCCTGCGCACAGCACATGCGGTCGATCAACGCCTTACTCGGCATCTCCAGGCTGAAGAAAGCCACGGTCCTGCCCAACTTAGCTACATGGACGGCGATGTTGCCGGCCACCGCCGTCTTGCCAATCGAAGGCCGCGCGCCCAGAATCGTCAGCTCCTTCGGCTGAAATCCGGCAGTCAGATTATCCAGGCCGCAGAAACCCGAAGGGATCCCGGTCAGCCGCGCGCTCTGCTCGAAGATTTTGTCGATGCAGGGATACTGACCGCGAATATACTCAGCCACCGAAGTCAGCCCTGCCGTGATCGTCTTACCGGCTATCCGGCGGAATGCCGACTCCGCCTCCGCCAGCACCTCTTCCGCGGAGCCGGACTGATCGACCGCCAGCACGCCGACCCGGTCGCTCTCGGCAATGGTTTGCCGCAAGAGAGACTTGTCCTTCACAATGCGCACGTAGTCTTCGATGGAGAGCCGCCGCGGCAGACCCTCGGTCAGCGAGGCGAGCCAGGCCACTCCCCCGATAACCGATAACTCTTTGTTTCGTTGTAACTGCTCGGCCAGGGTCACGATGTCGACCCTTCTACCTTCGGTCATCAGCTCGCCCATGCGCTGAAAGACGCGGCGATGCGCACCGAGCGAGAAGTCCGCTGCCTCGATGCGCCCTGCCGCCTCCTGGTAGTGGCCGTTGTTCAGCAGGATAGCGCCCAGAATCGCCATCTCCGCGGTTACATTTGCGGGGAGAACCACCTGGCTACTGCCTGCGCTCACCAGCGTACCCCCCGGTGGCGAGCGGGACCCGGTTTTGCGCTCGATTGGCCGCGCCGCCATTCCGCCGTTTCCGTCGCATCGGGAGGCAGGAAGGTGATGATCTCCTTGTGCGCGCCGCTGTACAGAAACGACATCTCCCGGCCTTCATAATCAAGCACAATCACGGTGCGGGAGTTAGTAAGTTTGCGGGCATACTTCACATCGCCCTTCCACACCCGCCGGATCAGGCTTTGCCGTATCTGCTTGTCTACGGCCAAACCGAAACGCGACCAGGCACACTCCTTCACCTGTTGCCGGCGCACCGGCAACAGGATTGTGGGTCTTCGGCTCATGCACGGCCTGCCGGAACACGGCTCCGCATGCCCAGGGCTCTCATGCCTCCGGTGTATCGGACCTGGCCGGCGATTTCACGGCGTTGCGCGGCGGCGTTCCGTTTGCTGTCGCACACCAAAATCGCCATTGCTTCGTGGTTAAGCCTGCGCGCCGCCAAGCGCCGCGCTACCTTGTGTGATATACCCCACTGCTCGGCAACATCCAGAATGGAATGGGCGGAGCGAGGACGTCCGCCGCCATGTCTCCGAAGAGGACTCATAGACTCTCTACTTTCCTGGGGGAGGAACCTAGGCAAAAAGAAGGATCCGCCGGGGGTGGGAGACCCTTCAAAACATAACTACTTTCGACATAGTTATGACTGAACTTGGTGCAAGTATGCCTCAGTTCTTTCTTCTGGGCAACAGCCTTAAGCACTATTTTGTTTCAAAGTAAGTAACTCGTGGTAAAAATATCCGCGGAGCTTTTCTACTGTAACCTTGCTGGTTATCTATTCGTACAACCGCAGGATTCATGCGGTTTCAGCTCATCCTGTTGTCGCGGATGGGGAACAGGATGGCCAGGAGAAAACCGCCAAAGTTGTTGCTGGAAAGACGCTTGTCTAACTCCTGAAAGCTCGGGAGTGACCGCCGCATCGAGCATCATGGTTGTTGCGGATCAGCAACAAATCCCAGCATTGGCTCTTCCCGAGGCGATTCCAGCAACTGAGCGCTATCGTTGCCGACGTTCCCCACCGCCTTATCCACCTTCCAGGCAATCATCTGTTCCGCGGGAAAAGGCCGCAGCAGATCGATCGGTGGGGGCTGCAGTGCCGGATCGCCAACGCCCAGCCAGCGCGCGTAATCCTTCCGCTCGATAATGACCGGCATCCGATTGTGCAACGGGGCCACCAACTGGTTGGGATCGGTCGTGATGATGGAGAAGGTCTCCAGCCACTCGTGCGTTTGCGGATCCTTCCACCGTTCCCATACTCCCGCGAAGCCATAGGGTTCGCGGCTGGCGAGGGCAATGGCGAACGGTTGCTTATGCCGGGGATCGAACTTCTGCCATTCATAGAATGCATCCGCGGGCACCAGGCAGCGGCGGCGTTTGAATGCCTCGCGAAAGGCCGGCGCGGTCGCCACCGTTTCCGCCTTGGCATTGATGGTGGAGTAGCCGATCTTCGCGTCTTTCGACCAGTAAGGAATCAAACCCCAGCGCATGAGAACGATCTCGCGCTGCCCGCTATCGCGGTTCAGGCGCACCACCGGTTGAAAGGTCTGTGGGGCCACGTTGTAGCTCGTACCCCAGTCAAGGGTGACCCCTTCTTCGATGCCGGTGTCCGTACCAAACCAGGCAGCAATCTCTCTTCGCGTTGACTTACGCACATAACGGCCGCACATAGATAAATGATACCCGCGCTATTGAGGAAAAGCCTCGGCGAGTGACTGACCCACCGCAGGCAGCGCACTCTTGCTGAGGACCAGGAGCCGGAGCGGGGTTGCATTCTTCTTCACTTCGCGACATGCCAGAACCCGGGTGGAGAATTGCTCCAGCCGGGGAAAACGATGAAAACTCTTGTTCAGGGTACAAACCAGCAAACTGCGCTCCTGCATCAAAGGCTCCAGGTCGTCCAGGTAGTACTCGAGCGACCAGTGAAAGCCAATACTGTAGAACCCGTAAATCAAATCATAAGGTCCGGGCAACCCTCCGAGGGGTAGCTGCCGCGCATCGAATATCTGATATTGCTTCACCCCGTTGTAGTCGAGCATGGTCCGCAACAAGGGAAGATTGCCGCAGAACGAAGACGTGTCCGGCCACCGCGGCGGTTGCTCATAATATTTCTGTTTGTACCTGGTGCTGGTTCCATCGGCATCGTAGAGGCTGATCTCGCTGTCCGTGAACAGTCCCTTCTTGCCGAAGAAGACGACCGATCGGCCAAAGCCCGGACCAATCTCCAGAACCCTCCTGGGTTTCTCCACTTGTTGCAACAACGGCAGCAGCGCGTCATATTCCGCCTCAGAGGCAGCGTTGCTCTCTCGTTGCCAAAGCAAACGTGAGTCTTCATCGGCCTTGAGCGGCAAGCGGGTGGAAATAAGACGAATCGCCGCCACCACTTCTTCGGTGAACGGGGGAGCGAGAAATAATTGCTCCGCCGAGGCGGCCCTGGGGTCGAGAATGGACCTGCCACGCAGCCGGTTAAGTGAAGTTCTCATGAACAATCAGGTACCTTCTTGACAACTCCAGTTCCACTTAGGCACGCGGTGCCTCATCCATTAACCTCCAGGAGTTAGCTCCGCGCCTACGCAAGGAACGAGATTTGATATTCTATTTGCGGACGACTTTTACGTCTGGAGAATATGTTTTGAATACTAGAGAGATCTTAGACCACATCAACGATGAAATCTCGCGGTTGCACCAGGTAAAGGCTTTGTTGCAGGGCTCGACCAATGGTCACAGCCGGAGCGCGGGCTCCGTCACGGGTTCGGCAGCGCCTAAGGTGAAGGGCAAGCGCGTACTGAGCGTTGAAGCGCGTAAGAAGATCGCGGCCGCACAGAGAAGGCGCTGGGCAAAAGCAAGAAAAGCTGCGGTCTAACCACCCGCTTTCATCCAGTCGTCACCATACCTGCATAACAGAAGAGCTGGCGCAGCGGGCGATAGCCTGGAAATGTCTATGCTCAGATGTTCCAGCCGCCGTCGATCACGTGCGTCTGACCGGTGGTGAAACTCGACTCATCGGATGCGAGATAGACCGCCAGCGCGGCCACCTCCTCCGGGCGGCCTAGCCTCCCCATGGGTTGGCGCGCGATAAACTCACGGCGCACCTGCTCCACATCGCCCTGCGCGGCTATGCGTCCGTCCAGCGACGGCGACTGCACCGTCCCCGGACAAATCGCATTGCAGCGAATGCCCTGACGCACAAAATCAATGGCAATCGCCTTCGTCAATCCCACCACCGCCGCCTTGGAACTGGTATAGACAAAGCGGTTCGGCACTCCGCGAATACTCGATGCAATCGACGACATATTGACAATGCTGCCCCGGCCGGCGCGTAGCATCCCGGGCAAGAATGCGCGGCACGTGCGATACATGGAGCGGACGTTCAGATCGAAGGAAAACTCCCAATCCTCTTCCTTGCAGTCGAGAATGGTGCCGTGATGCACGTAGCCGGCGCAGTTAAACAAAATATCGGGTCCAGGCAGCTCTTGTGCGAGTGCTTCAATCTCTTTAGGGTTGCGCACATCCAGCTTGCGGCACACCATGGCCGGCTGCTCGGCGGCGAGCGATTTGAGTGCCGCATCGTTGATATCGGTTGCCCACACGGTGGCGCCTTCCTGAGCAAAAGCAATCGCCGTTGCCCGTCCAATGCCCTGTCCCGCAGCCGTAACTACCGCGGTCTTGCCCGCCAACCTTCCACTCATCCATTCACCCTTCGAACAAATTTCGATTCTAACCTCTTGTACCGACAGACATAACCGAGTGTCCATTTGGATACCCGGCTCAGTCTGTCGGTACAAGAAGCCTTTTCCCTCGAGCCCCATGGCCACACACAAAGCGGAGACATCGCCAATCCTCTCCCCTAACGCAGCAGGAACAATCTCACAAGCCCGCAACGTTTGCGGCAAAGCCTCGCGCTCCATCACCCTGTGCATGGGCGCGAGCAACGCATCGCCCATGCGCCAAGCCAATCCCCCCAGCACAATACGCTGCGGGTTCAGCACATCGATCAGCATGGCGAGCGCCTGGCCCAGGCGCTCTCCGGCGCGGCGCAAAATGCTGAGCGCCACCGCATCCCCCGCTTGCGCCGCAATACCCACGTCGCGCGCGGTCAAGACTCCGCTGCTCGCCAGCTGCGCCTGCAAACACTCGAGCGTCCGCGCCGCTCCGCCTGCTCCACCATGCGCACCGCGAGCTGCGCAATGCCACCACCGCTGGACCAACCTTCAATCGAGCCCGCCTTGTGATAACCAACCGGCCCCGTGGGACTCAGCCGCACATGACCAATCTCCCCCGCATCCCCATTCGCCCCCAGGTACAAAGCGCCCGCGGCAATGATGCCCGCGCCCAAGCCGGTGCCCAGGGTAAGAAACAGCATGTGCTCCACACCCACGCCCGCACCGAAGCGATGCTCCGCCACCGCGCCCGCATTGGCATCGTTCTCCACCCGGCACGGCGCGTGGAAATCTTCTTCCAGCAGCTTGCGGATCGGCACATCCACCCAGGTGGGAAGATTCGGCGGCGCCTGAATCACTCCCCGCACCCGATCGAGCGGGCTCCCGCAGCTTACACCGATACCGGCAATGGACTCCTCACCGAAGCCATGCTCCTCCAGCAGACGCCGCGCCGATTCTACGATGAGCCGCAAAGCCCGCTCCGGTCCCTGCTCCGGCAGGGTTGCGAACTCAATTCGTCCCAGGGTCTCCGGCGGTTGGGAAGAGACCACCACCGCCGTCTTGGTACCACCCACGTCGACGCCGAGATAGACCTTCATTCAGACAAGACTTCGCGGGCAGATCCATCGTGCATCGCGTTCGCGCGCTCGATGGCCGCGCTCACGTGGGGACAAATATTTTCCTCGCCCACATGCCGCGCAAACGAAGCCTGTGCCATCAACCGCGCCGGCTGCTCGCGCGCGCCGCACAGCAGCAGCGTTCGCCCCGAGGCGCGCACCTCGACCGCTAGTCGCTGCAATGCCTGCAGCCCGGTGGAATCAATCGCCGTCATATTGCGCAGCCGCAGCACCACAATCGGCGGCAGCGATGCCAACTGCCGCCGAATCTCGTCAATCTTCTCCGTAGCCCCAAACAAAAACGGGCCGTGGATACGAAAAATCGCAACGTACGACGGAATGTCCTTCCCCTGCAGCACGTGCATCCGTCCGTCTTCCAGATCGTCTTCGGTCACCCGGGTCACGGTGGTGGTCAGGGTCACCTTGCGAATGAAGACCAGCGCCGCCAGGATCATGCCTCCCTCGACGGCAACCGTCAGATCGACCAGCACAGTAAGCAGCAGAGTCGTCAGCCATACTCCAATCTCCAGCTTCGAGAGCCGCAGGATCTGTGGTATCTCGCGCCACTCGCCCATCTTGTAGCAGACCACCATGAGGATCGCAGCCAGCGCCGCCAGCGGAATGAACCTGGCCAGCGGAGCGGCAAAGAGCAGCACCGCGAGCACGGTCAGGGCATGCACCATGCCGGCGACGGGAGTCACCGCTCCGCAGCGAATGCTGGTCGCGGTGCGGGCGATCGCGCCGGTGGCCGGCAGGCCGCCGCAAAGCGGAGAGAGGATATTGGCAATGCCCTGCGCCACCAGCTCCACATTCGGGTTGTGCTGATCGCCGCTCATGCGGTCGGCGACCACGGCCGACATCAGCGACTCAATCGCACCCAGCAGGGCCACCGTGATGGCCGGGGAAATCAGTGTCGTCACTGTGGCGTATTCAAACACCGGCACATGGAAGCGAGGGAAAGCCCGAAGGGATGCCCCCGAAGCGCGTCCCGATTGTCTCGACCGGCAGATGCAAGCAGATAGCACGACGACGCGTGGCCGCGACCAGGGCCACGATGTAACCGGGAATCCGGGGCAGAAAACGAATCGTCAGCACGATCAGCAGCAGCGCGGCGCAGGCCAGCAGGGTGGTGGTCAGGGACACGGTCCCCGCGCTCCGCAGCACCACCCGCATGCGGCCGACAAAATCCCCGGGAACCGGTCCGGTATGCAATCCGAAGAAGTCTTTGATCTGGGTGCTGGCAATGAGGATGGCAATGCCGTTGGTAAAGCCCACGATCACCGGCCGGGGAATGAACTTGACCGCCGCGCCCAGGCCGGTCGCTCCCAGCAGTATCGAGCAGGCAGCCGGCCATCATGGTGCACAGCAGCAGCCCGTTGAAGCCGTACCGCGCCAGGATACCGGCGATGATCACCACAAACGCGCCGGTGGGACCACCAATCTGGTTGCGGGATCCGCCCAGGGCGGAGATGGCAAATCCAGCGATGACCGCGGTGTAGAGACCAGCCTCCGGGGGTGCCCCCGAGGCAATGGCAAACGCCATCGAAAGCGGCAGAGCCACCAGTCCTACGGTGACGCCCGCCGCCAGATCCGCACCGAATTTCCTCCCGTTGTAGTCGCGCAACGCGAGCACTGACTTAGGGGTCCAGGCGGTAAGGTTCACTGCATCTTGATCCGTTCGCTCACTCGTTTGGCGAGCTTGCCTATCTCATCGACGTTCTTTGATTACGTCAGGAGCCGTCGCCTTGTCTCGCTTCTCGACTTCCGCCTTCAACATGGTTGCCAGCTGGACCAGCCGGTCGGTATCGCTGAACACTTCTTTCTGGTGCTCTTCCCGCAGCCGCTTCAACTGCCGCTCCTGCATCTCCCGGGCAGCGAAGGGCGGCTCATCCGTACCATGGGTACGATCCAGCTGCTGTAACTGCCCATTGGTTGGCGGACTGCTGGCGCCGAACTGCGCTGCCGCGATCCCCAGGCTGGCCGTTACCGCCAATCCCCCCAACAGGGCCCACTTTGCTGCCACTACGCTCACTTCCGCCTCGCAACCATTGGAATAAACCGTGTCATCACGGTTTGTTTACAACGATTTGTCCTCGCTCTCTCATCTGTTCCTTGAGACTTTTCACCAGCCTCTGTATCTCATTGGTCCTTTGCAGCGCGGCTAAAGATAGGGTGTTGCTCCCGGCCTTGTTGACTTCTGCCTTCAGCTCCCGCACCAGTTGCAGCAACCGGGCGGTCTCTTCCTCCATCTGCCGTTGTGCAGGATCAGAGGATGGAGGAAGCTTCGGGCCATCATCCGCGGGGGGAGCGGGTTGGGCAGCTTCCTGACGGGGTTCGGGTTGCGGCGGGGGAGCCGGCGCGGAAGCGGGGGTCGGAGCAGGCTGGGGGGTCTGCGCCGGGGGCTTGGCATCCGGTGATTGTGCCGCGTCGTCGGGAGGCTCCGGTGCACCGAGGTCCGGATCGGGCGTAGAGTCCTCGGGAGACGGTGGACGAATGGGCGGTGGTGGTTGTGCCGAGTCCCACGGCGGCAGTTCCGGGGCCGGCTGAGCCGGATGCTTTTGCTGTGGTGTCCCGGCCGGCGATTGGGCAGGAGCACCCGCTGTCGAGGCCAATCCAAGGCTCAACAGCGCCGCAATCACCCATCGCTCAAGTAGGATCATAGGGTGCCAGTGTACGCCACCATTTTCTCATTTGCTTCCCTTCTCCGCTGGTCCGACCCTACGTCTACGTTTCTCCGCGGCCTGAACCAGGAATGGCTCTCCGACGTCCAGGAATTCCTCCACGTCGGCCTGCCTAAGCTGTTGTTTGTAGGGATCTATGTCTGGGTTCTCATCCTGGTGGTCAACTTCCTCACCGGCCGGGTCATCAAGATCGCCGAGCACCGCGACCGGATGGGAGCGGCCCGTGGAGCCCAGGTGCGGACCTTGGCCACCGTCATCCGCGCCACCGGCATCGGCATCGTCCTCTTCCTGGCCTTTCTCCAGGTGATGGAGAACGTCCTCGACTTCAACCTGGGTCCCTTGCTGGCCAGCGCGGGGGTCGCCGGCGTGGCGGTCGGACTTGCGGCGCAGACCATCGTCAAGGACGTGCTGAACGGCATCCTGATCCTGGTGGAGGACCAGTACAACGTGGGCGACGTCGTGACCCTGGCGGGCATGACGGGCACGGTGGATACCATGACCCTGCGCAAGACCACTCTTCGCGGCTTTGACGGCACGCTTTACATCATCCCCAACAGTCAGATCACCAACGTCGCCAACCAGAGCCGCGACTTCTCGGTCTCCACGCTGAATGTCTCGGTGGACTTCTCTGCCAATCCTGACCAGGTGATCCCGTTGTTGAAGAAGATCGCCCTGGAAGTGCGCAACGAGCCGGCCTTCAAAGACGTGTTCGTCGGCGATCCGCAGGTGTTTGGGGTGGATTCCATCAAGGGCACCGAGGTTATCTACCCCATCCAGATCCGGACCCTGCCGCGCAAGCAATTCGAAGCGATGCGTGAGATGCAGCGCCGCATCCGCTTAGCGTTGGAGGAGCACAACCTGCTGCCCGGCAGCCCATATCGGGTGCTAAGCGGCACCGGTCCGGCCCGCGAAACCGCAGAGGCCGTTAAACCCGCAGATCCAACCACCGCCAAACCGAACGAAACTAACCCCTTCACTGGCGAGTAGTCCGAAAGAAAACCGCAGATCCCTCGCTACGCTCGGGATGACAAATAGGAGAGGGCTGCTGTAAAGAGAAGGCAGCTGCTAAAGGAAAAGCCGGTTGCTTAAAGGACAACCCGTTGCTAAATGGCATCTTGCTGCCTCCACAACCGCTCCCTCCTCCAGCAACCGCCTTCTCTCTGCAGCAACCCTCTCCTATTTGTCATCCCGAGCGTAGCGAGGGATCTGCGGTTCGCTCCACCTGCAACCAATCTCAGATGGAAGCGACACCTTACCCTTGTCATCCCGCCTGCCCCGGCGTGCCGTGGGACCGGAGCGAAGCGGAGCGGAGGGACCTGCGGTTTTCTTTCGGATGCCGTGTCAATTTTCGTCCTAAACCCTACATCTGTAACAACTGAAGTAGCTGATCCGGATCCACCGTCGGCGGCAGGCACGACGTCCCCTTGCACACCACCGCAAAACTGCGGTCACTTTTCAAATCAGGCAACAACGGCAACGTCTCAGCCAGCACACTCGGCAATTCCCCGTTCACCTGCGCCCGTTGCAAACGGATCACGCTCTTGTTCACCGCATACCCAACCGTACCTGCCGCCTCCAATTCATCCGCCGCGACATCATCTCCAATCACCACCACCTGCACTGGCGGCAACAACAACCGCTCCAGCGCCAGACCATAAGTCCCCGCGTACAAACCAAAATGAGCCACCACCCCGGCAAACGCCTCCAGCGTATCCTCCGCCTTCTCCCGCAGATCCACTCTTCCGTTCAGCGCTTCCAGGCGCAACAACGCCGAAGCCGCCGCAGGATTCCCCGCCGGTGTAGGCGAATCCTGCAAGGGCTTACGCCGTGCAGCCAACACCCCCAACAACTCCGGACCCTTGGCCGTGGCGTCAAAAAATCCTCCGCCCTCGGAGTCATAAAACTCCGCCACCATGCGCTCCGCCAACCCCAAAGCCGCCTGGTAGTACTTCGCCGCCCCGGTCGCCAGCCACCCATCCAGGCAAGCATGGACAAGAAACGCATAATCATCGAGCCCGCCCGCCACCCACTTGGTCTCACCACCGCCGGTATAGGCAATCACATGCGCCAGCCCGCGCTCTTCCCGCACGCCCTCCCGTAGCAGCCGGTCCAGCG
Source organism: uncultured Acidobacteriaceae bacterium (assembly GCA_963850235.1). Classification (GTDB taxonomy): domain Bacteria; phylum Acidobacteriota; class Terriglobia; order Terriglobales; family Acidobacteriaceae; genus PALSA-350. Next base: position 80,612 of record CAWKKM010000018.1, read on the forward strand.
TGAGCAACGCAAAAGCCTTCACCTCGGGCAAGCGAAGCACCTGCGCCGCTTGCAGATAAGAAGAAATCGCCAGCGCATTCCAATTGGTGTAAACCGTGGTATCGATGAAGGGAGTAGGCCGCTCCATCCGGGCCGCCAACAAACGCGCATGCGCCGCGGCCAACAACCGGCCAGCCTCCTCGCGAGACTTCCCCGCGCGCCCCGCCACCGCCTCGAGCGTCTGCTTCACATGCAGCACATTCTTCGCCGGGTTATGGTGCATATCCCCGAGATCGCCAATGTCGTAGTAAACCGCGGCAATCTCCATCTCCTCCGGAGTCAACACCGCCTCCGCTTCGGCCTTGGTCCAGGTAAAGTAATCGCCGTCATCATCCAGGTTGATATCCGCATCCTGCGACGCATAAAACCCGCCCCGCTCCCGATCGGTAAGTGATGCATCCATCCAGCGGATAATATCCCGCGCCACCCGGGCAAACTCCGGATCGACATAAGTCTGGAACGCATGCACATAGTTCTTCAGCAGCTCGGCATTGTCGTACAGCATCTTCTCGAAGTGCGGCACCACCCAGCGTTCATCGACGGAGTAGCGATGAAACCCTCCACCCAACTGGTCGTACACCCCGCCCCGGGCCATCTTCTCGAGCGTCACCGTGGCCGCCTCGCGGGCCGCGTCGTTGCCCGTCCGCGCGGCTACATCGAGCAACAAATCAATCGCCGAAGGATGACCAAACTTAGGCTGTGCCCCGAACCCCCCGTGATGACGATCGAACTTCTCGAGCGCCGACGCCACCATCTTGTCCACGATCTCCATGCTGAGATGCGCCGCGCGGCCGGCAAAGTTCTCGTTGTACTCAATGGCCGCCACCACGCTGTCCGCAGACTCCAGCACCTCGTCGCGGCGCGTTTTCCAGGCCTCCACCATGCTGCGCAACACCCGTTCAAAACCCGGCCGCCCATATCGATCTTCGCGAGGAAAATACGTTCCCCGAAAAACGGCTGGCCTTGCGGCGTCAGCACCGCGGTGAGAGGCCATCCATTCTGCCCGCTGATCGCAGCCACCGCCGCCTGGTAACGCGTATCCACATCCGGACGCTCATCGCGATCGACCTTGACCGCAATAAAATTCTGATTGATCACCTCGGCCAGATGCGGATCTTCATAACTTTCCCGATCCATCACGTGACACCAGTGGCACCACACCGCGCCGATATCCAGCAGAATGGGCTTGTCTTCCCCGCGGCCCGGGCAAACGCCTCGCTTCCCCATTCGTGCCACTCCACCGGCTGGTGCATGGCGGACCGCAAATAGGAAGAGGAGGCTTCAGCAAGGGAATTGGTCGGGTGTGTCATCTAAGCTCAAGTCTACTATCGGAATTAGATACCGTATCAATTGCGATTAAGGAGATCGGAGCCGCCGCTGCGCCAGAGCGGCATACACCCACACCACCACCAGGGCGAAGGTAATCACAAAGAAATTGGGCGCGCTGAAAAAGAAAGCCCGGATCGCGTGCGGATGATGGAGATAATAAATCTTCAAAACCCCATGCGCCGGTAAACCTACGGAAGGCAGCCAACCCCGCCGCCGGAATCAAGGAAGAACCGCCAGCGCACCACCCAGCGTGGGGATCCGTACAGCACCGCCGGCAGAACCAGCGGCGTGAATCCTGCCGCGGCCATAAACAGGCTGAAGCCGCCCCACACCACCAATCCCTTCGCCAGCACTTCCGGCAACCGCCGCGCGTTCCCGTCCACATACCGCCAGGCAAGAGAAAACTCAAAGGGAAAGCTGATCATCCAACCGGCAAACCAGGCGACTGCGGCAGCCAGCAATCCAAATTTCGAGCCGAGTCACCCAGCCGAACGTCTTCCTCGCCGGCGAATCGCTGGTCATCCCGGCGAGACGCTGCGCCAGCTCGAAGTACAGGTCAACCGCTGCCAGCAGCTCCTTTTTGGCGATCTTCTCAAACGGGGTATGCGCGACATGGATCGAGCCCGGCCCCAGCAACAGCGGCTCGCCCCAGTTGCTCAGCGCGGGAACATCGGTGGTGAAGCGCGGCCACCATGGTGTCGAGTCCCTCCACCTGGCGCAGGCGCACGAACGGAATCTCCAGGGTAAACTCCACCTCAGCCAGGCCGGCCACCGCCTGCTCGATCGCCTGGCGCGTTTCCTGGGATGGACCCACCAGCCGCACCAGCACCGCCGCGGACGCGGCATCCGCAATTACGTTTGGAGCCCGTCCTCCTTCGATCATGCCGATGTTCAGCGTGCTGGAACCAATCCCCTCCACATGGGGCAGCTCAAGATCCAGCAGCCGATCGAGCGCCCGGACCAGTTTGTGCAGCGCACTGTCGCCCAGCTCCGGATACGCGGAATGGGCCATGGTTCGCGGGCGCGCACTTCCGCGCGCAACGCTCCTTCGAGGCCAGGGCCAGACGGTTGTCGGTAGGTTCGCCGTTGATAAGAAAACGGCTGCCCTTGGGGTGCAGATTGGCCTCACGCGCTCCCGCGGAATCGCGTTCCTCCGCCCACAACGAACAGCAGCGCGGCAGCCACACCGGCTTCGCGCAGGCGCTCCACCGCGGCCAATTGCGCAGCCATAATTCCTTTGGCGTCGCAGGCCCCCCGGCCGTAGAGGAAAAGATCGTCTTCCGTGCTGGAAATAAACGGCGGGACCGTGTCCATGTGCGTGGAGAGCACCACATCCGGCCGCTCTCCGTAGCTGGCGTATAGGTTGAAGCGGGGACCGCTGTAGCGGCTTTGCGGCGGTTGGGCCACCTCCGTCCGCTCCACGGCAAATCCGCGCTCCTGCAGCAGGGCGTCAAGATACTCCCCCACTGCCCCCTCGTTATAGGTGAGGGATTCGATGTCTACCAGGCGGCGGGTCAGATCGAGGGGATCAAGGGGCTTCATCGTTTTTCAGCATACCTGAGGCCCACAGCGGCAAACGCACACTACAAAATGCACTACGATATTTGGAATGAGCGACGCTCCACCCAACGGATCTACAGCCCATGCGGGAGCCCCTCCAGAATCTTTGCTCCGCAGCATCGAGCTGCTCGGCCCGGCAGGCCGGATTGAGGCCCTGTTAAATACTGGTAAAGACGATGCCCGGTACGCGGCCGTGGTCTCCCATCCCCACCCCCTCTTCGGGGGCACCATGCACAACAAAGTGGTGTACCACGCCATGAAGAGCTTTCAGTCATTCGGCATACCCGTACTGCGCTTCAATTTCCGTGGCGCCGGGCTGAGCGAGGGCAAGCACGATAGCGGCTATGGAGAGGTGGACGATGTGCGCGCAGCACTCGACTGGATCCGGAAGGAGTACGAGCGGCCGATCCTGTTCGCCGGCTTCTCCTTCGGTTCTTTTGTGGGCTTGAAAGCCTGCTGCGGCGACGAGCGCGTTAAGGGCATTGCAGCCCTGGGGATCCCAGTGAACGCCGGCGGGCGCGAATATCGCTACCGCTTCCTCTCCAACTGTGCACAACCCAAGCTCTTTATCAGCGGAACAGAAGACGAGTTTGGCCCCCAGGCAGAAGTAGAAGCCGTAGTAGCCCAGGCCATGCCCCCAGCGAAACTGGTGATGGTGCCCCAGGCAAACCATTTCTTTTCCGGGAAACTGGAGTTTATGCAGGACGCACTCAGCTCCTGGATCGAAAAGCACTTCTGCAACGCGCATTTGGCAGCCTCGCCGTGATGAACGCGAGCGACGCAATGTACCGCAAGCTGCATGACAACGCACGCAGCATCTTCCACCAGGCCCTCGCCGCCTCGAGTATTCCGGCCGCCTTCGACCGGCTCGCATGGCAGTCCCTATCCCTCGACCGCTACGACCGTATCTACGCCGTAGCAGTCGGCAAGGCAGCTCTGCCCATGCTCGATTCGCTGCAAGCGCACTTGACCCGTGCGTTAGCCGGTGGTGTCTGCTGCGCCCCCCTGTTGCCCGAGCAGCGCATCAGCGGGATCGACTACTTTACCGGTGGCCATCCACTGCCCAACCAGGATTCCTTCGCCTCTGCCTGCAGAGCCGTGAGCCTGCTGCGAGAGACCGTGCCGGGACTTCGTCTTCTTTCTCATCAGCGGAGGCGGTTCCGCCATGTTCGAGCTGCCTGGACCCGGACATCTCACTCGAAGAAACCCGGGTGCTTGCCAGGCCCTGGTCGGTTCCGGGGCAACGATTGCAGAAATCAACGCGGTGCGTAAACACTTCTCCGCGGTCAAGGGGGGGACGCCTGGCTGCAGCCGCGCCCCGCGCCGCAAAACTGTCGTTGCTGGTCTCCGACGTAGCTCCCCGCTTTCTCGATGCCCTCGCGTCCGGCCCCACGCTTCCCGACTCCTCGACGGTCGCGGAATGCCGCGAGATCCTCGAGCGCTATCGCCTCTACGAACGCTTCACGCCTGCGCTACGCGCCTTCTTCGCGCAGCCCGAATTGCCGGAGACGCCGCAGCTGCCCAGCGGGCCGGTCGAGACGCTGCTATCCAGTGACGATCTATTGCACGCGGCGCAGGCGCGCACAAACGCTGGGCTACGAGGTGGTGATCGACAACGCTTGTGACGATTGGGACTACGCGGACGCCGCCGCTATCTACTGGACCGCTTCGACAACTCCGGCCGCGGCACGGAAAACTCTGCCTGCTCTCCGGCGGCGAAGTGACGGTACGCCTGGGCCGGGAGCATGGCGCCGGTGGCCGCAACCAGCAATTCGCGCTGGCCTGCGCCGTGGAACTCGCGGTCCAGGAGCCCGGCCGATGGTAGTTCTGAGCGCCGGCAGCGATGGCATCGATGGAAACAGCCCGGCAGCAGGCGCGATCGCCGATGCCACCACGGTAGCCCGCGGACAAGCTTTGGAATCGACGCCGAATCCGCGCTTGCCCGCTTCGACGCCTATCCCCTCTTCACCGCACTGGGCGACACCCTGGTCACCGGGCCCACCCACAACAACCTGCGCGATCTAAGGATCATGCTCAGCGCAGAATCAAGCCGGGACATAGGTCAAGTGTTTCGCGTCAGAGATCGGTCAACAGGTTTCAATGGCGTGCAGTGGGCGGGCGGATTTTTCTCCAGCAACCTGCGTTCAACCTTTGTCATGGAATCACGGCAGAGCGTGTCTTCCCGTACCAGACAGAGAACAGGTCCAGCAACTCCCGATATCGCTTAAGTTTTTCTGAACGGGAAGCGTCCCCACTTCTCTCTGCCAATTCTCCCGCTAAGGTCACCACAAACCCGAGCCGGTTTTGCCGGTCATTCTGTTTCGCCTGTCCGACCAGCCAGTCCCAATTCATATCAGCGTACTCACAAGTCATCGGGAAGAGCCTCTACGACACGCGCATCGAGATCGGGCTGTTGAGTGCATAGGAAAGCAACTCCGCTGGATTACGCTTGTGCTCGGCGCCAGATAGCTAAAACCTGAGGATACCCCAGCGTTCGAGATCGGCTTTCAAATCATCATCGTTCAGCGATAGGGAATCCCCCCGGCTCTAAAGGCGACGGCGTGGGGGGCAGCTCAAAAGTTTCCATCGCCCGGGCAGCAACGCTGTCGGTTACAGGACGATGACCACGTTCCACCATCGATGAATAGGCTTGTGCGACAACAAGAGCAACGCGGCCTGCTGCTGCGTCCATCCAGCCCTGCGACGAGCTTCTTTAAGATTCGATCCTGTCACGGGATCAGCCCTCTATCATCCGCTTCAAATATAACATTCTATGTTATATTGGCGAATCCGGTATAAGTCTTTGAAGAAGGGTCAAACCGATTGGGACGATAGATAGGCCGCCAATGCCCCGGTGAATTGCGGAATCTCGGCCCCAAAAAAAGAAGGGCGCTCTTATCGGCCAAATAACCAGCCAAATAAGAGCGCCCGGGAGCTTACTAGTAGGTTAGAACCCAACCATCGTGAGTCAGCAGCAGCGTGGCCTCATCGACCGGTTCTTGCGACGTGGCTTTTGCCACCATCGGAAAGGCATTCCGTACTTCATCCTGCTTGGCCCAGCTGGGTGGGTTCTTCAACACAAAGTGGTATTCCACTTTAGTCAAAGGCATGCCTTGATAATCGACCGGCGGAGTGAACTTCTCCACGCTGGTTACTTCGCGGCGACCGTAGCAGAAGCGGCCCTTGCCTTCCGTCCGGCTGCCGGCAGCCGTCAGTACATAACGATTGATAACCTGGCCGCCCTCAGGGTTCTGTTCCTTCTCCAACAATCCAGCCTCGGCCAGCGCATCCAAGCGGCGGCGCGTTTCCGCCAGCAGCTTGTCATTCACCGCTACCTCGTAAGGAAAGGGCATGGGCTTGGCAAACAGGCAATCCTGATTGACTGAGTAATCGTGGTTGAGGGCAACAGCAAGATTCTCCTTGCTCGCCACTCTGGTATCCGCACAACCGGCTGCCAGTACGGCGCCCGCCGCCGCCAGCATCGCCACTTGAATTGACTTGGTATCCCGCTTCATCGTTCCCCCTGGTGTGACCGCGACTTCCTGCAAGAGTGAGACTAATGCAAATTCAGAAGAACGCTATCTTACGAAACGGGTAGCGCAGCGAACGAGTGGTGTCACTTTAGCGCCATTACTCGCGCGCACCAGGGTAACCGGCCTCGGGTGACCGCCAAAAAGTAACTGTATTGATTACATATTGTCGCTGATCGCAGCGTTCCTTTACAGGAATGCTCCCCGTTCTAGAGTGCTTCATCCAGGGGAAAATCGGCCCGAACCTGCTATTCTTTTTGAGACACCGGTAACGATGCGGCCCTTTCGGCCCGAAAGGAACAAGCTTGAACGATCAGATACTGAACGCCATCGACGAAGAGATCGCGAGGTTGCGCCAGGCTCGGGCCATCCTCGCGGAGAGCGGCAGGCCGTCTGCCGGCAGCGCGGCCAAGAACACTGCCGCCGGGCCGGCGCCGCGGCGCAAGCTAAGCGCTAAGGCACGCCGCGCCATCGCTGACGCGCAACGCAAGCGTTGGGCCAAGGTCAAAAGCCAGAAGAAGGCCGCTGCCCCGGCAAGCTAGCGAAGCAACAACATCCGCTTGGACAAACGTAACGATCAGCGATCGATTGCCCGAATTGGATGCGCAGCCGCAGACAACCTGGCGCAATCCCCGGCTAGCTTCCATGAGATGCATCCGCACGGACGTTCCTCTTCCACCCTATAGCCGCACTATCGTGGACGTCCCCAACTGCGTTATCCTCATCCCAGTTCTGGGTAGACACGGCGTGCGTCTCCTGACGCGGATGCATCGTCTAAGGTTTACAGTGCCGAAGAATTTCTTGGCCAGAGGCTTGTCCCAAGGTTTCATGAATAAATGATGACTGCGGGTTAGGATCTGCCTTTTTAGTACCGATCAGCTTCCTTGGGTGGTTATGCAAAACCTTCTGATAACGTCCTCCCGTGCGCGCTGTCGTCCCTACCTGTGAATTACCCTTTCCGGACTGACGACATTTGGCGCAGCAACAAAAAGAGGGGCACCAGATCCATTGATGCAAGACGACATTGGTCGAGACAGGCGAGAAGTAGCGGAGCCGCGCGCTACTGAGTCCCACATTGGACCAGACCATCAATTACCCCCTCCCAAGCGCTCCGGGCTGATCCGCATCGTGGTATGGGTGGTCATTCTTCTTCTCTTCGGCCTGCTTTTCTGGTGGATTTTGACCCATCACGTGCAATCGGCTGCGCGTCCGGCGGGCAGGCGAGGCGCTGCCGGGGCAACCGTGACCATCAACACCGTCACCGCCAACAAGGGCAGCATCGGCGTCTACCTGCAGGCCATTGGCACCGTGACCCCGGTCTACACCGACACCATCAACGGCCAGGTCACCGGCATCATCACCCAGGTGCACTACCGCGAAGGCCAGTTGGTGCACAAAGGCCATCCGCTGATCCAGATTGACCCTCGCCCCTATCGAGGCCAGCGTACTCAGGCCCAGGGAGCGCTGGAGCGCGACACCAACCTGCTGGCGCAGGCACAAATGGACCTGAAGCGCTACCAGGATGCCTGGGCGCGCAATGCCATCCCCAAGCAGACCCTCGACGACCAGGAAAAGCTGGTGCTGCAGGACCAGGGCACGGTCAAGGCGGACCAGGGGACGCTGGCAGTATGACCAGGTGCAATTGGGCTTTGCCACATCACCTCGCCGATCGACGGCCGCGTGGGTCTGCGGCTGGTCGATCCGGGCAATCTGGTCACGGCCAACAGCACCACGCCGCTGGTCGTGATCACGCAGATTCAGCCCATCACCGTGGTCTTCACCATGGCGGAAGACAGCTTGAGCGAGCTGCAAGCAGCAGATGCGCCACGGCAAGCCGCTGCCGGTCGACGCCTTGATCGCTCCGAAGCAGACCAAGCTGGGCACGGGAAGCTGCTCGAAGCCATCGACAACCAGATCGACACCACCACCGGAACGGTGAAACTGCGCGCCGATCTTCGACAACACCGAACGACGCTGCTCTTTCCCAATCCAGTTCGTGAATACCCGCCTGCTGGTGAAGACCCTCGACAGACGTGATCCTGATTCCCACCTCGGCGATTCAGCACAATGGCGACGTCTCGTACGTCTTTCTGATTCAGAACGGCGTCGCTCACATCCATAACATCAAGCCGGGAGTTACGCGAATCCGAACATGACCCAGGTCAAGGGAGTCAATCCTGGAGACGTGGTCGCCGACAGCAGCTTCGAAAAGCTTGCAGGACAACTCCAAGGTCGTGGTTTCCAAAGCGCCGCTTCCGCCCTCCAACAACGAGAGCAATGCGCCGTGAGTCCGTCGCGCCCATTTATTCTGCGGCCGGTCGCGACCTCGCTGCTGATGGCCGCCATCCTGCTCGCCGGCATCGTCGCCTACACGCAGCTGCCGGTGTCGGCGCTGCCGCAGGTCGATTACCCGACCATCCAGGTGCTTACGTTCTATCCCGGCGCCAGCCCGGACGTGATGGCGACCACGGTCACCGCGCCGCTCGAGCGGCAGTTCGGCCAGATGCCGGGTCTGCAGCCAGATGACCTCCACCAGCTCCGGCGGCAACTCGGTGATCGTGCTGCAGTTCAGCCTCAGCCTGAGCATCGACGTGGCCGAACAGGAGGTGCAGTCGGCCATCAACGCCGCGCAGAGCTTCCTGCCCGTCGAATCTGCCCGCGCCGCCGATCTACAGCAAGACCAATCCCGCCGATGCGCCGATCCTCACGCTGGCCATCACCTCCGAATACCATGCCGCTTGTCGCAGGTGGAGGATCTGGTCGATACGCGGCTGGCGCCGAAGATTTCGCAGCTGACCGGCGTCGGCCTGGTCAGCATCAGCGGCGGCCAGAAGCCGGCGGTGCGCATCCAGGCGAATCCCGGCGCGCTGTCTTCCTACGGCATCAACCTGGAGGACCTGCGCACGCGCTCGTCGCAGGCCAGCGTCAACGCGGCCAAGGGCAACTTCGACGGACCGCGCCAGGACTACCAGATCGACGCCAACGACCAGCTGGTCAGCCAGCGACGACTACACGCACGTCGTCGTCGCCTACCGCAACGGCGCGCCCGTGCATGCTGCAAGGATGTGGCCAACGTGGTGGACGGCATCGAGAACAACAATCAGGCCGCGTGGATGAACCAGACCCCGGCCGTCATCGTCAACATCCAGCGCCAGCCCGGCGCCAATACCATCAGCGTGGTGAACAGCATCAAGCAGCTTCTGCCGCAGCTTGAAGCCAACCTGCCCGCCGGCATCAAGGTCACCACGCTCACCGATCGGACCACCGGCATCCACGCCTCGGTCGCCGACGTAGAGTTCGAACTGATGCTGACGATCGTCCTGGTGGTGCTGGTCATCTTCCTCTTTCTGCGCAATCTCTCCGCCACCATCATTCCCAGCGTGGCCGTTCCGCTGTCGCTGGTCGGCACCTTCGGCGTCATGTATGTGCTCGGCTACAGCCTCAACAATCTTTCGCTGATGGCGCTCACCATCTCCACCGGCTTCGTGGTGGACGACGCCATCGTCATGATCGAAAACATCTCCCGCTTACATCGAAGAGGGCGAGACGCCTATGGAGGCGGCGCTGCAAGGGCGCGGAACAGATCGGCTTCACCATTCATTTCGTTGACCGTTTCGCTGATTGCCGTGCTGATTCCGCTGCTCTTCATGGGCGATGTTGTCGGCCGGCTCTTCCGCGAATTTGCCGTCACCCTCGCCGTCACCATCCTCATCTCGGCGGTGGTTTCGCTGACCCTGACGCCGATGATGTGCTGCGCGCATCCTGCGCCACGACCCCGAGGACCAGCAGGGACGCTTCTACCACGCTTCCGAGCGCGTCTTCGATCGCATGATCGCCTTCTACGGGCGCACCCTGAAGGTGGTGCTGCGCTACCAGACGATCACCCTGCTGGTGGCGGTCGGCACCCTGGTGCTGACCGTTTTTCTCTACATCATCATTCCCAAGGGCTTCTTCCCGGTGCAGGACACCGGCGTGATCCAGGGCATCTCGCAGGCGCCCGCAATCCATCTCCTTCGCGGCCATGGCCGAACGCAGCAGGAACTGGCCAAGGTGATTCTGCCAGGATCCGGCGGTGGAGAGCCTCTCCTCCTTCATCGGGGCGGACGGCACCAACACCACGCTCAACAGCGGCCGCATCTCGATCAACCTGAAGCCGCTCGACGAGCGCGACCTCAGCGCCACCGACGTCATCCGCCGTCTGCAGCCGAAGCTGGCCAAGGTGCAACGGCATTCACGCTCTTCATGCAGCCGGTGCAGGACCTCACCGTGGACGACCGCGTCAGCCGCACCCAGTACCAGTACACCCTGGAAGATCCCGACACGGATGAGTTGAACACCTGGACCAACCGCTTCGTCGAGAAGCTGAAAGAGCTGCCCGAACTGGAAGACGTCGCCACCGACCAGCAGACCGGCGGACTGCCGATGTCGCTGGTCATCGACCGCGCCACCGCCTCCCGGTTCGGCATCACGCCCCCGACCATCGACAACACGCTCTACGACGCCTTCGGCCAGCGCCAGATCAACACCATGTACACCCAGCTGAACCAGTATCACGTGATCCTGGAAGCGCAGCCGCAGTTCCAGCGCGATCCGGACAAGCTGCAGCAGATCTACATTCAGGCCAACGCCTCGTCCGGGAGACCTCGGGCCGGCAGCTCGCACTTCCTTCGCGCGCTTCGGGATCTTCGGCTCGGCCGGCTCCAACGCCACCACCGCCCCGGCTCTTTACACTCCGTCTTCGGGCGTGCTCACGCCGCCGCCGAATGCATCGCCACTCGATCCGCCGCCAGACCCGGCAGCGAGTTCGCCCGAACACCACCACCAGCTCCACCTTCAGCAACGCCGTGCCGCTGAGCACGTTCACGCACTTCGAAACGCGCACCGAGCCGCTCTCCATCAATCACCAGGGACAGTTCCCGGCGGTCACCGTCTCGTTCAACCTGGCGCCCGGCGTCGTCGCTGGGCGAGCGCTATCACCGCCATCGACAAAGCTGCACAAGGACATGCACTTCCCGGCCAGCGTGCAGGCCGAGCTTTCAGGGCACGGCCGCCGCATTCAAGAACTCGCTCTCGCAATGAAGCGCTGCTGATCCTCGCCGCGCTGGTCACGGTCTACATCGTGCTCGGCGTGCTCTACGAAAGCTTTATCCATCCCATCACCATTCTTTCCACGCTGCCCTCGGCCGGCGTGGGCGCGCTGCTGGCGCTGATGCTGTTCCGTCAGGATCTGAGCGTCGTCGCCATCATCGGCATCATCCTGCTCATCGGCATCGTGAAGAAGAACGGCATCATGATGGTGGACTTCGCGCTGGAGGCCGAGCGCAAGCACGGCAAGAACTCCACCGACGCCATCTACGAAGCCTGCCTGCTGCGCTTCCGTCCCATCATGATGACCACCATGGCGGCGCTGCTCGGCGGCATTCCGCTGGCCTTCGGCATCGGGCATCGGCTCGGAACTCCGCACGCCGCTGGGCATCGCCATGGTCGGCGGACTGCTGTTGAGCCAGGTGCTCACGCTCTACACCACGCCGGTCATCTACATCTTCTTCGACAGTCTGGCGCAGCGCTTCTCGCAGCTCGCCGCCGTCCAGCACGGTGACGGCCTCGGAGCCCGAGGCCGGCAGGCCACGCATGAACCTTTCCGGCCCCATTTATTCGGCGGCCGGTGGCCACCACGCTGCTGACGGTCGCGATCGCCCTCGCCGGGAGCGATCGCATTCAACGTGCTGCCGGTTTCGCCCGCTGCCCCAGGTGGACTTTCCCACCATCTCCGTCTCCGCTGGCCTGCCCGGCGCCAGCGCCGGAGATCATGGCCTCTTCGGTGGCCACGCCGCTGGAGCGGCAGTTCGGCCACATCGCCGGCGTCACGGAGATGACCTCGTCCAGCTCGCTGGGCACCACCAACATCACCCTGCAGTTCGACCTGAGCCGCGAACATCGACGGCGCGGCGCGCGACGTGGAAGCCGCCATCAACGCGGCCCGCACCTATCTGCCCGCCAACCTGCCCGTCCAATCCCACCTACCGCAAGGTCAATCCCGCCGACGCGCCGATCATGATCCTCGGCCTGACCTCGGACAAGTACGACCGAGCAGGCCATGTACGACGCAGCCTCCGACCATCATGCAGCAGAAGCTCTCGCAGATTCAGGGCGTGGGCCAGGTAGTGTGGGCGGCGGCGTCGCTGCCCGTCGGTGCGCGTCGACGTCAATCCCAACGCAGCTCAACCGCTACGGACTGACTCTTCGCGAACCGTGCAGTCGACTGCTGAGCCTGCAGAATTCCGACCTCGCCCAAGGGACAGATCTCCGACGGAACGGTGACCGCCGACATCGTCACCAACGACCAGATCTCCAAGGCCGACGATTACAAGCCCCTGGTCATCGGCTATCACAACGGGCGGCGGTCCGTCTTTCGGATGTCGCCGACGTTACCGACTTCGGTCCAGAACATCCGCACCGCCGGCTATCTCAACGGCAAGTCCCTCGGTCATCGCGTCATCATCTTCCGCCAGCCGGGCGCCAACATCATCCAGACCGACGAGCGCATCCGCGACCAGCTGCCCTTCCTGCAGGCCGTCGATTCCCCAGGGGATCGAGACCACGATCGTTCTCGACCGCACCACCACCATCCGCGCCTCGGTGCACGACGTGGAGACCGTCGCTGATCATCTCGGTCATCCTGGTGGTCCTGGTGGTCTTCGTCTTTCTGCGCAACGCCCGCGCCACGCTGATTCCCAGCGTCGCCGTGCCGGTCTCGCTGATCGGCACCTTCGCCGTGATGTATCTGCTGCGGCTACAGCCTCGACAATCTCTCGCTGATGGCGCTCACCATCTCCACCGGCTTCGTGGTGGACGACGCCATCGTGGTCATGGAGAACATCTCCCGCCATCTGGAAAAGGGCATGACGCCCCGCGGCGGCCGCGCTGCAGGGCGCCAAGGAGATCGGCTTCACCGTGTTCTCCATCAGCATGTCGCTGATCGCGGTGTTCATTCCATCTGCTGATGATGGGCGGCATCGTCGGCCGGCTCTTCCGCGAGTTCGCCGTCACGCTCTCCACCGCCATCCTGGTCTCCATGGTGATTTCGCTGACCACCACCCCGATGATGTGCGCCCACCTGCTGAAGACCCCATGCGGGCGAGAAGCACGGCCGCATCTATCGCGCCAGCGAGCGGTTCTTTGACGGGATGCTCAACATCTACCGGCACTCCTTGCCCTGGGTGCTGGACAATTCCGGCCTGATGCTGATGGTGCTGTTGCTGACCATCGCCTGAACGTGGTGCTGATCATCAAGATTCCCAAGGGCTTCTTCCCGCAGCAGGACACGGGCGCAATGGTCGGCGGCATGCAGGGACCGCAGGACGCCTCCTTCCGCGTGATGAACGACTCGATCAAAGCGCTGGTCGACGTCATCAAGGCCGATCCGGCGGTGGCCAATGTGAATCGCTTCACCGGCGGCAATGGCGGCGGCGCCAGCAACGGCGGCTTCATCTATGTCGCGCTCAAGCCGCTGGACGAGCGCAAAGTCAGCGTGCACGGAAATCATCAACCGCCTGCGGCCCAAGATGAACCGCCTGCCCGTGGCCTCGGCATTTCTGCAGGCCGCCCAGGACCTGCGCATCGGCGGCCGCGGCAGCAACGCGCTCTACCAGTACACGATGCAGGCCGACAACGTCGCCGATCTGGCGCAGTGGGGACCCATCCTGCTGACGCAGATGAGACAGCTCCCCGGCTTCCAGGACGTGAACACCGATCAGCAGAATGGCGGTCTGCGACGAAGTGCTGACCTACGACCGGGTCACCGCCGCCCGCCTCGGCCTCACCCCGCAGTCGCTCGACAGCGACGCTCTACAGCGCCTTCGGCCAGCCGCAGGTCTCGGTCATCTACACCCAGCTCAACCAGTACTACGTGGTGCTGGAGGTCGCTCCGCAGTTCTGGCAGATCCCGGCAGGGCTGAAGTACATCTATCCTCCGCGGCTGCCGCCAACGGCGTCACCCCGCTGCGCGCCGTCGCCACCGCCCAGGCCAGCACCACCCCGCTGCAGGTCAACCACACCGGGCTGTTTCCCTCGGTGACGGTGTCGTTCAACCTGGCGCCAGGCCTGTCGCTCGAGCGACGCCACGCAGCGCGATCAGCGAGATGCAGACCAAGCTCGGCACTGCCCTCGACCATCCGCGGATTCTTCGCCGGAACGCTGCAGGCCTATCAGCAGTCGCTGAGCACCGAGCCGATCCTGATCACTCACGGCCCTGCTGGCGGTCTACATCGTGCTGGGCATTCTGTACGAGAGCCTGGTGCATCCGCTGACCATCATCTCCACGCTGCCTTCGGCCAGCGTCGGCGCCATGCTGGCGCTGCTGCTGTTCAAGAACGATCTCAACGTCATCTCCATCATCGGCATCGTGCTGCTCGATCGGCATCGTGAAGAAGAACGCCATCATGATGATCGACTTCGCGCTGGTGGCCGAGCGGAAGGACGGCAAGAGCACCGACGACGCCATCTTCGAGGCCTGCATGCTGCGCTTCCGGCCCATCCTGATGACCACCATGGCGGCGCTGTTCGGCGCGCTGCCGCTGGCCTTCGGCACCGGCACCGGTTCGGAGCTGCGCCGACCGCTGGGCATCACCATCGTGGGCGGGCTTGATCGTGAGCCAGATGCTTACGCTCTACACCACGCCGGTGGTCTATCTGTACATGGACCGGCTGCGGCTGCGAGCCTTGGGGAAACATCACGACACCTTTGGCGCCAACCCGGAAGGAGCGGTCAGCCCTATGCGCGTGACGCCTTAGAAAGCAGACTCAGCTATGGAGAAAACGACAGGAACAAATCGGCGGAGCCAGTTGGCTTTCTCTCTGCGCGATCCTGACCGGCTGCACGGTGGGCCCCAAATATCATCCGCCCGCTGCCCAGCCGCCTCCTGCCTTCAAGGAAGCGCCGCCAGCGGCCGACGGCGAACCCGCCGCAGGGCCCAGCGAAACGACCGGACAACGGAACCCAGACCGAACTGGAACTTGGACCGTAGCGCAACCGGCCGATGCAAAGATACGCGGCGATTGGTGGGCACATTTTCAACGATCCTGAGCTGAACGATCTCGAAGGCCAGCTCAACATCGACAACCAAAACATCAAGGTCTATTTTGAGAACTTTATGGAAGCGCGCGCACTGGTGCGGGAAGCGCGAGCGATAGTACTTTCCCACGGTGTCCTTCGGCCCGTCTTACTACCCGTCGCGTTCCTCGGGAAATCTGAGCAATCACTGCCAGCTGCCAACACCGGCCGAACCGGCACAGATCTATTCCCTGCCTGTGGATGTTTCCTGGACTCCCGATCTGTTTGGCAGAATCCGCAGTCAGGTGCGCAAAGCGCAGTACTACGGCGCAGGTGAGCGCAGCGGATCTGGAGAATGAGCGGCTGACCGAGCAGGCTGATCTGGCGGAATACTATTTCGAGATTCGCGGGCAGGACGCCTGATCCAGCTTTACGCCAGACGGTGGCTCGTATCAGAAGTCGCTCGATTAACCCAGGCGCAATACGAGACTGGAATCGGCGATCAAATCTCCGTGGTGGAAGCACGGACCACGCTGCAGAGCGGCGCAGGCCTCGTTGACGAACCTTGGGATTTTGCGGGCGCAGTACGAGCATGCGATTGCGGTCGCTGGTTGGCAAAGCGCCATCGGAGTTCTCCTTCCCGCGCGTGCGATCGACTGCGCCGCCGCCGATTCCCATCGGCATGCCCTCGCTCTTGCTGCAGCGCCGGCCGGATGTTGCCGCAGCCGAGCGAACCATGGCCTCGGCCAACGCGACTGGGTGTTGCCTATACCGCCTTCTTTCCTTCCCTGACGCTTTCCGTCGGGGGCGGCTTCGAGAGCTCTTTGTTCAAGCACCTAGCTCGATTGGCCCAGCCGCTTCTGGTCGGTCGGTCCCAGTTTCTCGCAGCCGATCTACAACGCCGCGCTCAGCCGAGCTATCCATCAGTACGTGGCGATCTACAACGCTGATGTGGCCACTTATCGCCAGACTGTGCTGACCGCCTTCCAGCAGGTGGAGGACTATCTGGCCCAGACCCGGATACTTTCGCAGCAGATCCAGCAGCAGCGTGCCGCGGTCGCTTCGGCGCAGCACTCCCTGGATCTGGAGATGGGCAGATACGAGACCGGCATCGATCCTTATATCAATGTGGTGACCTTGCAGAACACCGTGTTCGAGCAACCAGCAGACCCTGACCAGTCTGCAGATCGAGCAGATGACCGGCGCGGTGCTGCTGGTGGAAGCCTTAGGCGGTGGTTGGGATACCTCGCAGCTGCCCACGCCGTCGCAAGTAACCGCTGCACCCAGCAAGGCGGATACGAAGATTCAGCAGTGAGCCGGTGGGCTTCTAAAAGCCGCCCGGTGCTCCCGGATCCGCGCGGAAATCGGATCGTCATTGGCCGCGTGCGCAGCAGGGTTGATCCAGGCCCGCTGCTTGAACTCCTTGAACAGGCAGCCCGCCGGTGACGATCAAACCGTTTTCGTAACGCCATCTCGTCTGCCTTGCCGTTGAGGCAGGATGCGCCAGTCCAACGGCTGCCCTTTCATGCTCTTGAGGGTGTAGATCTCCGTCGTGCAGTTATGGGTGATGGCGTTGTACCACGGCGGATGGTCGTGCAGCTGATTCGTCATGCCGATGTAGTTCATAAACAGGTCTGTGCGAAGCCGGGGTGCGCTGTCGAAGAGATTGAGGTCTCACCAAGGCGGCAATTCGTCCGCATGCCGCACAGGTCTTGTTCTCACCCCACGGGATGCGTGTAAATGCGAAAAGAAACTAAGAGAGCGGAGTAGGTTTGGCCCGTCTGTCTGACGCGTCTGAATCGAAAACGCGACGGGCGATTCGCCGCGATCCTGGAAGCTGAGGATAGTGTGCGCGATCAGCGGGGATCCCCAGTAGTTCATGAACAGGTCGACGCCATCGATCTGATCGAGCGCGACGTTGCGAGTGAGCCACTGGCAGCTGTAGTCGAGTTCGCTCGTACTCTCTAACAATGTTTGTATCTCAGCTCGCCGCCCGGAGTGGCAAGCCGTCCGGAGGTCAGCGCGCAAGCATCGTCCAACGGCAGAGGTTTTATCCACAGACCAGGACCCCCAGAAACAAAGTAGCCAGCAGAATCTGCCGCCACGCTAGGTATAAAGAAGACCTGACCGTCGAGAGACGACCCGTCGAGAGACTCGACCATCGTGGCGAGAGCCATCACCGCCCAGAGGCTGACGAGCAGAACCCCGGAATATCCCGCCTCGGAGAATCGATGCGTCCCATCGTCACGAAACCCTGTGTCGGATCTTTCCCTACCAGGAGACGGACCTCGGGTGCCCCACTCTCGCTCGTTTTTCGCGAGATGTGGGATTCCACGAACCTTGACACGTCAGGCTTTTAACAACCTTCCGAAAAAGCGGGTCGACAGCTGTGCACTCCCACATCTCGCGAAAAACGAGCGAGATGTGGGGCACCCGGGTGTCTTCAGGGACGAAGCCTCACGAGGAATCGTCACTCGTCCCTGTGACCCGTCTGGTAGTGACGGCAGCTCGACCAGAGCCAATCTTCCGGCTTTTCCACTAGCCCGCGCTTCACTGGATTCCAATGCATGTAGGCGAGTTTCTCAACACGCTTGGCCTCGTGAATACGTTGAAGTCATAGTAGCGTGCCTGCCAGAATGTGGGCCGCGTCGTCCGTCGCACACCGAGAGCTTCAACGCCTGGAGAGCGGCCGCGAGCAAATCTTTGCCAGGTTCACTCAACAGCAGATGGACATGTTCCGGCATGACAACGTAACCGATGACGTTGAACCGATAGCGGCGATGCACCTTCTGCAGCGCATCCTCAAAAAGATCCCGCTCAAAGGACTATCCAGATAAGCAAGCCGGTGATAGCAACTGAAGGTGACAAAATGCACGTCCCCTTCCCTGGCGCCGCTCCAGCCCAGAACCATGGCGGCATCTTACAATTGACCCTGACAGGAGAAACCCATTCCTACCATCTCCCTTGAATCCGTCCTTGAAACCAGCACGTTGAAGCTGAATGACGTGGCAACCCACGCGCCCGGCCCGCGCGGCCTGCTGCCCATCACCCCGGAAATGCTGCTCAACGCGCCCTCAGGCAATCTCTTTGGCTTGACCCAGAACGCAGGCATGGGCTGGGAACCGCAAAAGCTCCTCGGCTCGGAAGTGCTTATCCTCAGCACCCACGGCGGCCTGCGCGGCGCAGATGGAACCCCCATCGCCCTCGGCTTTCATACCGGCCACTGGGAACTCGGCGCGCTGGTCGCCGAAGCCGCCATCACTCTCAAATCGCTGGATGCCATCCCCTTCGCCGGCGCCTGCACCGACCCCTGCGACGGACGCACCCAGGGCACCACCGGCATGCTCGACTCCCTGCCCTTTCGCAACGACGCCGCCATCGTGCTGCGCCGCCTGATGCGCTCGCTGCCGACCAGGATGGGCGTGATCGGCATCGCCACCTGCGACAAAGGATTACCGGCCATGATGATGGCGCTGGCTTCCGCCGGCGAACTGCCCACCATCCTTATTCCCGGCGGAGTCACCCTGCTCCCCGAGTCCGGCGAAGACGCAGGCAAGGTACAAACCATCGGCGCTCGCTACGCGCAAAAGCAAATCACGCTCGAGACCGCGGCCGAGATGGGCTGCCGCGCTTGCGCCACCCCCGGCGGTGGATGCCAGTTCCTAGGCACCGCCGCCACCGCACAAGTCGTCGGGGAAGCCCTGGGACTGGCCCTGCCGCACACCGCGCTCGCCCCGTCAGGCGCGCCCATTTGGCTCGATGCAGCACGCCGTTCCGCCAGCGCCATCCTGCGCTTGCATCAACTAGGTCTTGGCACCCGCGATGTGCTCACCCAGGCATCCGTCGAGAATGCCATGGTGGCCCACGCTGCCTTTGGCGGGTCCACCAACCTGCTGCTTGCACCTCCCTGCGATTGCCTACTCGGCAGGCCTTAAGCGACCCGTGGCCTCTGATTGGGCCCATGTCAACAGAACCATCCCACGCCTGGTAGACGCGCTGCCCAATGGTCCCCGCAACTTCGCCACCGTGCAGGTCTTCCTGGCGGGAGGACTTCCCGAGGTGATGCTCCACCTGAGACGGGCTGGCCTGTTGAACACCCGGGTGAAGACCGTTTCCGGAGAAACGCTCGATAGCTGCCTGGACTGGTGGGAGAGCAGCCCGCGCCGCCACGAATTGCGCAAGAACCTGGCCGCGCGCGACGGCATCAATCCCGACGACGTCATCATGGATCCGCCGATCGCGCACGTTCCAGCGGGCTCACCCCCACCGTTTGTTTCCCTGTGGGCAACCTGGCCCCCGAGGGTTCCGTGATCAAGAGCACCGCCATCGACCCATCGCTGATCGACGCCGACGGCATCTTTCATCACCAGGGGCCGGCCCGCGTCTTCATCTCCGAGGAGTCGGCCATCCACGCCATCAAGAACGGCGAGATCCGCGAGAACGACGTGGTGGTGCTGGTCTGTGGCGGCCCCGCAGGCGCCGGAATGGAAGAGATTTACCAGATTACCTCCGCGCTCAAGTGGCTGCCCTCAGGCAAGCACGTGGCGCTGCTCACCGACGCCCGCTTCAGCGGCGTCTCGACCGGCGCCTGCATCGGGCACGTCTCGCCGGAAGCGCTGGCTGGCGGCGCCATCGGCAAGCTGCAGGACGGCGATCAGATCGAGATCACGATCGACCGCCAAAAGCTGACTGGGTCCGTCAACCTGGTGGGCGATGCGCGGGACACTTCGGTGCGGAGGAAGGACCCGCAGGTTAAGCGCGCGGCCACTCCGGGCCGATCTGAGGCCGCACCCGGCGCTTCCCGACGATACCCGGCTGTGGGCCGCGTTGGTGCATGCCAGCGGAGGTGTGTGGGGAGGATGCGTGTACGACGTCGACGCCATCGTTTCCCGGCTCAATGTCTGAATTGAAGACAGTGAAGAAACGGATTGGATTTCGCGCCGATACCACTGGCGGAGCAACAAATGAACCAGACAGCAACCAGGATCCCCGCCGGCGAATATACCGCGATCGTTAAGCCGAAATCCGCACGAGGCAGTTCGCGGGCTCAGCCTGGGGTTATCCTCGTTCTTCAGCCCACCCAGGTCGAACAAACGGACCAGGTTTTTGCCTTTTCATCCTGGAGATTTCTGCGCGAGAGTTTTCGCGTCTTTGGACTTGCTTCGGCCAAAGAGCTGGACTCCGCAGATGTGCGGCTCTCGACCGGCAAACAGCCTTACATGTTTTCCAAACGCCGCTGGGAAGCTCCTTGATTGACGCCATCTATGGCAACTGCGACGAGCCCTAGACGGAGGCTTAGACGACCTGGATCACGGTCTTCATCGTGTGCTCTTCCCCGGGCGCAAGATCTACGGGAAAAGCGCGGATATTGCTGGCTTCGACGCAGGCCATGTTCCTCCATTCGTCGTCTCCCAAATCCGCCAGCACACTTCGCGCCGGTACTCCAGGGATTCCAAACCACGGTAGTGCGTGAATCTTTTTTCTCCAGCCGGATGCGCCGCCGCATGAGCGGGTCAGCTATTTCCACGGCATGGGTCGTCTCCAGGTAGGCGCGATCGGTCTGCGCGGTGAAAACGATATCGCCTTCTTGCCGCTTCTCCCGGTTGCCATCCGTGTTGTCAGGTACGCCACTCCGTCGAGCCCACTGATACGAACGGCTCCGCCCCACCCACGCGGTAATACGTGTGCAGGGCCTCTTCAAAGCGCGCGGCGCCGCACCGTGTTGGTCGTCACCAGTCTCCTGTGTAAGGGCGGCGCCAATGATAGCCCGGTGCACCAGGCGAAAGTCATGCGGCCACCAGGCACGCGTCCCCTCATCGCTTACGGTCGAGAGGCTTACTACCACCGTGTCTCCATGAGTTTCTATCGAATCGAGTTCCCAGGCTTTTGTACGCACCACTCCGTGCGAAGGCGCCTTGGGATCATCCACCTTGTTGCGAAACCAGGGAAAGCACACGGGGATTCCGCCGCGAATTGCCTTTCCGTCTCAAACTGCGAGTGCTCGCTGAGGAAGATAACGTCCTCGCCGCCCCCGGGGCGCCACGATGTCACTTGAGCGCCGTGCAGATAGATCTCCGCTGTGGCCGCTGGTGTAGTGATGCTTAATCCGAGGCAACCCGCCATTGCCGGCCGTAATCTGAGCCACCCCGGGGATCGCAAACCGCTTGTTCAATTCGTCGATAGAAGCCATTTATCTACCTCAGCCACAGTTACACAACTAAGCAAAAACCGCAGATCCCTCGCTTCGCTCCCACGGCACGCCGGGGCAGGCGGGATGACAAATAGGAGAGGGTGTTTGCCGGGAGAGGACAGCTCCTAAAGGAAAGTGCAGCTGCTTAAGGTGCATTCGCTTATCGAGGGAGCATCTGCTTAGCAAGAGGGCATTTGGTTAACGAGAGGGCGGCTGCGAGTGAGTCTACCCAACCCGGCTACCGATCTGTCCTTTAGCAAATGCGCTCTCCCTGCAACCACCCTTTCCTATTTGTCATCCCGAGCGAAGCGAGGGATCTGCGGTGCGCCCTAGGCCGCCCCGCCTTTACCGTCCCACAACCTCCAGCAAATCATCCACCGTCCCCACGGAAACCCCCTGCTGCGTCAACTTCCCCGCACCCTCATCCCAATGCAGCGTGGTCACGCTACTCGTCCCCTTCTCATAAGCATAAGTCTTGCCATCATCCTGATACATCGTGAAGTCACTATTCGCCCCGGGATACACCCGGATCTTCGCCAACCTCTGCACCTGGCCGGTATTCTCCACCATCTCCCCAAGCGGCAAAATCGACCCCGCGCGCACAAACAACGGAATCGTATCAATCGGGGCCGCCACCTGAACCGTCTGCCCACCGGCAACTTTCTCTTTGGTCCAGTAGTTATACCAATCCGTCCCCGCCGGCAGATACACCATGCGGCTGGTAGCCCCCTGTTCCGTCACTGGGGCCACCAGAAAAGCCGGTCCAAACATATATTCATCGCGAATATCCGCCACCTTCGCATCCTGGGGAAAATCCATAAACAAAGCCCGCATATACGGAGCCCCCGTCTGATGCGTCTGGTAGCCAAGCGAATAAATATAAGGCATCAGCTGATAACGCAGCCGCAGGTACTTCTCCAGAATCGGCTCCGCCTCTTTCCCGTAAGACCAAACCTCGTTATACCTGCGGCTCCCATGCGTCCGAAAATTCGGCTGAAACGCCCCATACTCAAACCACCGCGTATACAACTCGGGATAATCATCGTATCCACCGACATTCTCCCGGGCATCCGAAGGATCAAGCAAAGGAGGATGCGCCGGATGATGCACCGCCGGTAAATACTGCCACCCGCCAATATCGTTCCCCCAATACGCAATCCCCGAAGCCGTAACATCCAAACCGGTAGGAATCTGCCGCCGCAGCGTATCCCAGTTGGAATAAATATCCGATGACCAGAAAATCGTCCCATTATGCTGCGCGCCCGGATACGCATCCCGTGACAAAATCAGCGCGCGATGCGGAACATCCCGGCGAAAACCGTCATAAATCGCCGCCGTATGAAACAACGGATAAACATCGTAATACTGAGTACCTGGTCCAATCGAAAAGTAACCGCCATTGGGTGGAAGATCGGGCTCCGTCTCGTCCGCCCAGATCGAATCGAAGCCTTTGCTGATGATATTGTCCCGCATCACATCCCAAAACCACTTGGCCGCCGCGGGATTGGTGGTATCGATATCCGACCCGGCACGGTCATAAGGAAGACCATCCATGGGAGTGCCGTCTGCCAGATGCTCAAACCACCCCTTCTTCAACACCAGGTCGTAATATCCGCGTTCCCTTCTCAAACCGCGGCCACACGCTGATCATGGTCTCGAAACCCATGGCATGCAGTTGCTTATTCATGGCTGCCGGATCCGGCCACTTACTCGGGACGAAGTCCATCTGCCCCATCTTCGAGTAGTAGAACCAATCCACCACGATCACATCGATGGGCAGGTGCCGCTCACGATAGCCCTTGGCCACCGCCATCACCTCTTCCTGGGTGCTATACCGCTGCTTGCACTGGATAAACCCATAGGCCGCCTTGGGCAGCATCGGAGTGGACCCGGTCAGCAGCCGGTACCCCTGGTAAATCTCATCCGTCTTGTTGCCCGCGATCACGAAGAACGAAACCCGGTCACCCACCTGGGAAGTCCACCGCGTCTGCTCATTGAATCCCGGCTGGATGGTGGTCTGCGAAGGATTATCCCAGAGCACGCCGTACCCCTTATTCGTGACCATCAGCGGAACGCAAAACGTGGGACCACCCGTCGCGGTGTAATTATTCCAGCACTCCACGGTATGCCCGCGATGGTCGAGAAAACCCTCCTGGTTCTGGCCCAGTCCGTAGTAGTGCTCGTCATCCGGGGAAGCAAAGGTAGCTCCCACCTGGTAAAACGGCGCATCGCCGGGACGCCTATCATGGAGCACCCCCGCTGTGCCGTCCTTATTGTTAGGTACCGCCATCGCCCAACCCTGCATTTCGAGCAGCCGCGTTCCCTCCGCCGTATTGAAAGTAATATGCGCACCGGGAGCCGACCCGTTGAAGTACCGGGCGATATCCAATTGTGTGGGCAAAACGTTACCGCCCGGCTTGTTGGCAGCCAGGGTCACACTCATCCGGCCCGAGCGGTAGGTATCTCCTTCGTCCGTCTGCTGATGACTCCATCCCGTAGCGTCAGGAGTCGCCGTGAACCCGTATCCAGGAGGAGCAAGCGCAGGCTGTTTTTGCAGGCTGAGCGTCACCCGGAGAATGTTCGGTGCGTACGGCTCAAAAACAATGGTGCTGCCGCCGCGATCCAAGATCAGCCGGGTATCGACCAGTCGTGTATCCTGCGCCACAGCCGCCGCACCACAGATCAACATCATCGCCACGCCGCACATCCACAGCATGATCGATTGCACAGAGTATGAAGACAAACCTACCTCCCGGGCTAGTCGAGACAACTATGTTTTCGGATACTTTTTGAACATTTTCTCGACAGCTTTGTGCACCAGGTTCTGATTCTTGTCCCCGTTGTCGCTCAAAGTACCTGTGGCAATACCCCGCCAAACCAGTTGCTTGGCTTTGGCGTCGTACAGGCTCACGATCAGCGTGCCCTCTCTGCTTTGCTGCGGAGTGATGGTGCTCATCCCCCCAAAGCGCGGACCCGCGCCCCAGGCACTGTAGGACGTCTTCTCTTTCGCGCCGCCACTGGCCAGCAGGATCAGGTCAGGGTTGTCGGCTTTCCCAACCTTGGTTAAACCTTTGCTTTGCATGGCGTTTTCGATATCGGTCTTGGCCACTTGCGCCAGGATGGAGTTGCGAATCTGGTTGGCATTCTCTTCTCCCCACGCATAGGTGTGGAAACCGGAGAAATTCTGGGTTTTAACGTAGTTGACGGAAACCTGCTGTGCCAACACTGGCGCTGCAACCATCAACAACAAAGTGCAAAGAGCGGAAAGCCGGATCTTCATGCGTGTCTGTGATTCCTTTCCAAAGGCATGGCTTTGCGGGCCGGAGGCCAGCACCATTAAAGCACCCCCGCTATGGAAAGAAAACGATCAGGAACGATGCAACCAGAGTTTTGCGGCAAGTTCTCCGAGCCGGCAGCCACCATGGGCCGGAAAAATCGGACGGGTACCCCTGCCAGCCTGCGCGGGCACCCGTCCAGCTTGGGTTTGAATTATTCCTGCGGAAGACTGGAATCAGGAGCGGCTAAATCGTAGACCACCGCCCGCGGACGGTCCTGTTCGGCCAGGACCAGGCGAATCACCGCCAGAAGCCTCTCGTTCGCCACCGGCTTTTGCAGAAACGTCCTCGCCCCCGCCTTCAACACACGATCCCAGTTGCCGACGCGGTCCCGGCCGGACAAGACAATCACCGGGATCGAGGAAAGTTTTCCGCTGACCCTCAGCCTTTCTAAAACACTGAACCCGTCGCCTGCCGGCAGACCCAGGTCCAGGATCATCAAATCGGGCACGTGTTTCCGTGCCTCGGCGATACTCGCCACTCCATCGCTCGCGGAAATCACCTCGTACTCGTTGGCCGCCAGCCGTAGTTGTAAGCTCAACCGCACATCGGGGTCGTCATCGACGATGAGAATCTTTTTCTTAACCATGAGCAGACTCTTTCTTGTCATTTATGCAGCGAATGAGCCAGGGTGCGAAACGGCCCGCGAAACTTTCCCTAAAACTGTATCCATCACAGTACGTCAAACCAGTTAATGGCCATGACTACAGGTGCCGCATTCGCAGGCGTCCGGCTGTAGTTGCCGGCGAAAGGCCCAACCAACGTGGGCACGCTGTTGTCGACAAAGCTGACCGCCTGGGTCCAGACGACTCCATCGACCGAATGATAGGCCGTGTAGGTGCTCCCGGCGCGAGTAAGCCGTAAACAGATGGGATTGTGATACTCGTTAAAACTGACTATGTTGAGCATCGTGGCCGCAACTCCGGCGCTGACCTTGTGGGCCGTGAGCGAAACGTTGGTTCCGTCGGTCACCAGCGCAAAGGTGATGAAGTTCTGCTCATCCGCAAGCACCATCAGACCCTGACTGGTGCCAGCAACAGTAGCCTCAACAGGCGAATCGATCTTGATGGAAACGTCGAAATCTTCGTTCCCGATCGGCTGCACCACCCGCACTGCCTGGTTCGACGGAAGCAGCGCATCGTGGTTGCTGCCGCCGGGAACCGTCAGCTTAAGGTGCGCGTTCTCCACGGAGGCCGTTCCCCCGTTAGGCGCCACCACGGCCCACAATGGCCCAGGGAAGCTGCTTGACAGCGGAGCTGCCGGCTCTGCAGCAGTGGTGCCACCACTGGCGGAGTTCGTGGCCAGCAACATGGCCAGTGAGGAAACAAGAACGCCAACCCATTCTCTTCTGTTTCGAAGCATCGCGATTGCCTCCGCTCGTTCGATCAACCATCACCCTTTGGTGACATCCGCGGCTATTACCATTGCTGTGCATTACTGGAGTTACAAGGACGGGAAAATTCCTCTAACTCTGAGCGAGAACTTATGATGACGAATCGAGTCCCGTAGGGACGGCTGACCTTAGCCCAGGACGCAGTCCTGGGTCTGGGTGCACCAAAGAAAAGTCCCGTAGGGACGGCTGGAAGTTATCGAGAAATCGTCCTGAATTCGAACAGCCGATCGGGAGTTCCATTGCGGAACACCTCAAGTTGTCCGGGTGACCTCCAGTCGTCCCTAACGGGACTCATCGTCTCTCCAATCTCTACCCAGGACTGCGTCCTGGGCTAAGTTCAGCCGTCCCTAACGGGACTCATGTTGCAATCGAGCCCCCTGCAACATGGATTGTGTCTCATTCCGCTACATAACTAGCCCTTTCCCCCACATAAGTCGAAGAAGCATCCAGGTGGCCCGCGATACAGAGGTACCCTATGCGTGCTGTTATCGACCTGAACCTGAAAAGCCCGAACCGCCGCGCCTTCCTTCGACGCGCTGCCTCCAGCTCCATATTCGCCCTCGCCCCGCAGTGGCTGCGATCGCTATCCACCGCCAACCGGCCGGCCACCCTCTATGTTACGGACTCCATGGAGAAGTATGCTGCGCGACCCGGGCTGCAGTGGAGCGGGGCTGCAGCCCGCGTGCGAGGCGCCACCATCGAGATCGATGGCAGACTCGAATATCAGCCGATCCTCGGCTTTGGGGCCGCCCTTACAGAAGCTTCCTGCTTCCTCTTACATGGCATGCCGGCAGCCGCACGGCATGCGTTCCTGACCGAGGCATATTCCCCCCTGGGCTTGAACCTGAGTGTCGGCCGCAGCTGCATTGGCGCCAGCGACTACTCGCGAAGCATTTACTGCTACGACGATGTCCCCGACGACATGAACCTGGATCACTTCACCCTGAAGCATGATGAGGCTTGTGTCCTGCCCACACTGCGCGAGATCCGCCAGGTCAATCCCCAGCTCTTTCTGATGGCGACCCCTTGGAGCCCTCCGGGCTGGATGAAGACCTATGGCTCAACCTTCGGCGGTCGAACCACGGAAAACATTCTCGGCCCTTACACCCATTCTCTTTGGGATATGGCGAACGAATCCATGCTGGGCGGATGGATGTCGGACCAGCATCTCGGCGTCTACTCCCGCTACATCGAAAAATTCCTCCAGGGTTATGCCCAGGCCGGAGCGCCGGTCCAGGCGATCAGTTGCCAGAATGAAGTCGAGACCACGCAGAACGGCAAAATGCCCGCTTGCCGCTGGTCGCCCGGACTAGAGGCGGCGTTCGTCCGCGACCACCTGGGACCAGCACTGCGCGCACAACATCTGGAAACCCAGATCTGGCTGCTCGACCACAACTACAACTATTACCAAAGGGTCGCCTCCCAGCTCGAGGACCAGAACTTAGCCCGCTACGTGGATGGAGTCGCCTGGCACGGGTACACAGGCACGCCCGATCAAATGAGCTTGCTCCATAAGAAGATGCCGAACATTCCCTTCCATTGGACCGAAGGCGGTCCCTTCATCGACGATCCCAACTACGCCCGGGATTGGGCCAAATGGGGAGGCATCTTCACCGACGCACTCGAGAACTGGTGCCGCTGCGCCATTACCTGGAACCTGATGCTCGATTCCAAAGGCAGGCCCAACGTCGGACCCTATACCTGTGGTGGCCTGGTCACTCTCAACGACGACGGCAGCATATTGCAGAGTGGCCAGTGCTACGCCCTGCGCCACTTTTCGCGGCATTTGCAGCGTGACGGCGTGCGCATCGCCAGCGGCAGTGAGGCTCCCGGCATCCGTCACCTGGCCGTCCGCAATCCTGACGGCAGTTTCGCCCTGGTCCTCACCAATCCTGGAGATGCTATCGACCTCCGCATCGTTCATGCCGGTCAACAGCTCTCTCTTTCTCTCCCCCGCGATGCAATCGCCACTCTCGCCTGGTGTTGACTCACTGCTGAACATCAAACCAATTGACTGACATCACCACCGGTACAGCGTTGCCCGGCGTGTCGTTGTAGTTGCTGGCGAAGGGGCCGATCGCCGTAGGCGCCGAAACGTCCGTGAAGCTGGCTGCCTGCGTATAGTTAATTCCATCGACCGAGTACAACGCTACGTACGCACTCCCCACCTTCGTGAGCCGCAGGTACATTGGATTCTGATATTGACTGAAATCACTGTCCTGCAAAACCGAGGTTGCCACCCCAGCTGTCACCGTGTACGCACTAAGACCGACCCTGGTCCCATCCGTCTGCAGCGCAAACGTAATATAGTTCCGGTCATCGGATAACACCATAAGACCCTGACTGGTATTCGCATCCGTGGCGAAAAGCGGCGAATCGATCTTGATCGCCACGTCGAAATTCTGTTTGCCGATGGTCTGCACCACCCGGACCGCCCGATTCGAAGAAAGCATCACGTCGTGGTTGCTTCCTCCCGGTACCCCGATATACAGGTGAGAATTGGAGATCGAAGCCGACCCACCGGCCGGCGCCACCACTCTCCAGAAAGGTCCTTGGAATGTATCGGGTTGTGCTTTTCCCGGAGCCGCCGGTGGCGGAGCGGACGACACCAGCGAGGAAGCGCCGGGCGCAGCCGCTGCGGGTGAAGCGGATTAGACGCAGGCGGATTAGGCGAAGGCGGTGTCGCCTCGGGAGCCGCCTCGGGTGATCCAGGTGCGGATGGTTCATTCCCAGCAGGAGACGCCTCGGTCCTGGCAGCGGTGACTGGCTCCGCTTCCCGAGGGGCAGCAGAGGTTGTGGGGAGTGCCGGAGAAGCAGCCGGCTGCACGGCAGGAGCCAGCCCCTTCGGGCTGACCATCAATGTCCAATACGAAGCCCTGAGGGTACCGATCGTCGCCTGGATATTGACCACTCCCGCAGCCATCGCTGTTGACATGGCCGCCCATGCTGATGACAGCGACTTTATGATTGCTGGTGCCCCACGCAATCGTTGAGTTGGGCAACGCACTCACCGAACCGTCCGAATAGACTCCGTACGCAGTGAATTGCAGCGTCCTCCCCGCCACCATCGTATTTCCGGCAGCATGGAGATACGCACTCGTCAGCGTCTTTCCTGCGATCGCTGGAGAGGTGACACCAAGCGCCGTGACACTGCTCGGAACATAACCGAACGAAGGAAACGTGATGCCCTGGTTCGCTCCCTGCCCCCAGGAGGCAATCGCCTTGACCGTAGCGCCCGGCGGCACCACGAACGGCGCCGTGTAGACCTTGGACGACCCTGCCGTGCTCCCGGGACGAAAGATCGCGGGCGTACTCCCGTCGGTCGTGTAGAAGATCGTGAGCCTATGGTTCGTATCGCTGTCACTGAGCGTGATGGACGACCCGCCCGATACCGTCGTCGCCGAGATGGCCGGGGCCGTCACCGGGATGGTCGTGCTATTTTGAACCACCGTGTTAGGAGTTTGAATCAATCCGGCATTTGACTTCGTGGCACTTTCCTCATAAGTCAACGCATTTCCCATAGCGTTGGGCGTACCCGTCCAAACGTCGTTTCCGGAGAAATAGTTATTGATGACGGTTCCGTTGGTGAAGGTTCCTCCCAGGCATATCTGCCAGCCCGAACACCAGCCTCCGGCAGGGCAAGTGGGCGGCCCATTTCCTCCCTGAAAAAGATTGTAGGTCGCGATGCTCCCTGCACCCCACAACTCGAGCCCTATGCCGTAGTGCCCCCCGGCGCCGGCGTACGTTACTGGCACATTGCCGATAAACACGTTGTCGCTGATGACGTGTGTCGGCGAGATAGATGACGTGTACTCCGGTAATGACAATTCGAAAGTATTGTAGCTGGGGTTAAACGGCTGATAAAACGCGTTGTGGCTATAAATGCCGGCGCCGTTCGTATCCTGTTGTGACTCGATCATGATGCGAGAGTTACCTTGCATGTTGTTGTTTTCGACATCTGCATTGAGGCTGGAGATACCGAACGCACGATTGCTGTGAAAGCTTTAAACCCTGTTCGGTCAGGTTGACCGTGTTATTCGACCACGTCAGGTAATTGTTGTAGGCATTCACCCAGGTAGCGGCGCAGCGCCCGCCTGAGTCCGGGTAAGCGCTGGCTCGAATGGCGGCGCAGTTGTTGAAAAACGTGTTCCACACCACGGTGATGTGCTGTACACCGGCGGCCGCGGAAAAGCCTGTATTATTGCCGTCGATCCATATATTCGGTTCGGAGCTTGCTCCTCCCGCCGGAGGATTGTTGTTGTCGAAAGCGTTCTCTTGAATAACGATTCCCGACGCAGGATCGTACACCAGGATGCCGCCCTGCGTACCGCTGAAGCGCAGGTACTGTATGGTGCATCCTTCATTTCCGATGAAACTGGTACCGTTGTTGCCTGTGGACAGGGCATAGCTGGTCGGAATTGTGTTAGTCAGCACCACGGTAGGCAAGTTGGTCTGAGTGACTATCCCTACATTTGGTCCAGTGTAGACGGTGCCGTAAAAGCAAGGTAGAGACACTGAGGCCGAGAGCGTATAGGTACCCGCCGAGAACATCACCGTATTGCCGGCGGCATTCCCAGCAGTATTCACAATGGCTTGTATGGCGGCCGCGCTTGAACCAGCGGGCACAACGTACGTAGTAGCCGACGCCCGTGCGCCCATATTTAAGGCGATAAGTGCCAATAGTACCTTATTCATTCCATAGCCCCTGCTACCGATATAACTGCTAAGTTGCCGGAAGTACCTCATCCCACTATCCTTCCGGCCCCTTATAACCAACAATTACCTAGGCTGTGTATTACTGCCGTAATGACATAGTCAAACTACTTACTAGGTGCCGAAACGCACTCCGGCAGCAAGTCGAAAACAACCGGCATTGGGCTAGGTAGAAAGAGGACCGCAGGTCCCTCCGCTCCGCTGCGCTCCGGTCGGGATGACAAGGGTGCGGGTTTTTCCTTCCTCATCATCTCCGCACTCAACACAAGAGCAGCTCTTCCCCTTGTCATCCCGACCGGAGCGCAGCGGAGCGGAGGGACCTGCGGTTCTCTCCACCCGCAACAACAAACATGGCGTAAGGAAAACTCCTCTGCTATGTTTGCCTCCCGGGGGGAACTTGCTCCGATCGGTCACAGAGGTAATCAAGGGATGGCTCTACCTGCTGGCCTTAGTCACAGGCGGCAACTACCTGCGTAAAGCGAAGCTCCAGCACTTGGGAAAGGGAGCAAAGATTCTTCCCACTGTCTTCTTCAAATACCCCGAGATGATCCAGATCGGCGACCACTCCTTCATCAACCATCTCTGTTCCGTGTGGGCCTCTCCGGGCGGCCCCATCACCATCGGAAACAACGTGCTCCTCGGCCCTTGCGCCTCGATCATCTCTTCCAATCATGGAATCGCCCGCGGTGAACTGATTCGCAATCAGCCGGGCCGCGATGCTCCTATCAGCATCGGCGATGACGTATGGCTCGGCGCCAACGTGGTGGTAACCGCAGGAGTATCCATTGGAGCAAGGGGCGGTGGTGGGAGCAGGGGCCGTGGTCACCACCGATCTGCCGCCGATGTCCATCTCCGCCGGCGTTCCTGCCAGGGTCATCGGCTATCGGACGTAGCCACTTATCCACATGGCCTGCCAAGGGTGGCACGATCCACAACGACCCACAGGGCCTGAGAAAAACTTAATCATCACATGCCCTTTCGTTTAATCAATCGACTCTACTCTGACGCAATAACAAGCGGGCGCCATGAAAATACTTGGTTTGGCAATAGTGATTGTTTCGGGCTTTATCTCTATCGCCACCACGGCACAGCGCTTGTCGTCCCCCCAACCTGGGCCAGCTTTCCCTGCAACCCCTGTCGCCATCGGAGGCGCCAATCTGCCCTTTCAGCCCATTGGCGTCTCCGACCTTGTTCACCTCACCGTCGATGATTCACCGGAACTCTCCCAATCCTTCCGCGTCGACAAGCAGGGAAACCTGAACCTCCCGTTGCTGCGCGCGCCCATCCACGCAGAAGGAATGATGCCCGACGCCCTGCGCAACGAAATCGCAGCCACCCTGCGCGCACAACATCTGCTGGTGAATCCCGTGGTCGTTGTCTCGGTCGTCGAGTATCGCAGCCGTGACGTCACCATCGCCGGCGCCGTCAAAACACCCACAACCATTCAGGACATAGGTAACCTGCGCCTGCTGGACGCGCTTAGCCAGGCAGGTGGCCTGATGCCCGAGGCCGGCCCCGAAGTCATCGTGGAGCAGGCGAACGGGAGTATGCAACGGCTCTCTGTCCGCCAGCTCTTCGATGGCTATCACCCGGAGCTGAATGTCCTGGTCCACGCAGGCGCGCAGATCCGGGTGCCGCAATGCGAGCGCGTCTATGTGGTCGGCAACGTGAAGCGGCCGGGAGCATTTCCTTTCCAGAATCTGCAGGACACTACCGTGCTCCAACTGCTGGCGCTCAGCGGCGGCCTCGACTCCTTCAGCCTCAACAAAGCCTATATCTACCGCGAGGCCCAGGGCGCCCCGCAAAAAACAGAAATAGAAATCCCTCTGCGCCGCATCCTGAATCGAAAGGCACAGGATGTAAAGCTTGCCGCCAACGACATTCTGTACGTTCCAACCAACGGAAAACTGAAGGCCAGCGTCAGCGTGTTGAACCATGTTACCGGCATGGGTAACACCGCCGTGTCGGCCGCCATCTGGGCTCACTGAAACCGGCCATTCAACCTGCCTACGGAGCGCCGCTCTGCAGCGCCCTACACATAACACGCACCCAAGGCACTTCAGAACGGAGCCAACCGCATGGCCGGTTCGATCGCTATTCCCAAACCGCACCTCAGGTTGAGCGATCCCGCGGACGCCCAGCGCCCACTTACTTTTTACGTGCGAGCCGTGCTCCACCGGTGGGTGATGATCGCCTCGCTCAGCGTAGTGCTCACCGCCATCGTGGTGCTCGTGTGCGCCATGTTGCCGCCGGTCAGCGTAGGCTCCGCCACCATCGCCATCGACCGGCAGGCTGCGCCGGAGACGATTGGCGAAAATCGTCTCTTGTCCACTGGCGATGACCAATTCATGGCCACCCAGCAGAATCTCCTGCTGGCCGACATCATCCTGCGCCCGGTGGCCGAGCGTTACAACCTGCTCGAGCGGGAGCACCAGCTGCGGCGCTACTGGTTCTGGCGTTACTCCGCGCAAAGGCAAAAGTTGATCAGGAATGCACCCATTGTCCTCAAGCATCTCAGGGTCGAACGCAAACCGAACACTTACCTCTTGACCATCACTTATCGCGATCGGGATCCTCAGGTGGCAGCCAATGCGGCCAACGCCATTGCCGATTCCTACTTGCGCAATATTTTCGCAACCCGCGTCAAGGAAGCCGGGCGTCTTACTTCCTCCATGGAGCGGCAGCTGATCGACCTGAAAGAAAAAATGGAGTCGTCCCACCGCGCACTCATGCTCTACCAGCGAGAACTCGGAACCGCCGACCCGGAGCAGAAAACCAGTGTATTGGTTGCCAGGCTCCAGGCACTCAATACCGAGGACAGCGTGGCTCAGGCAGATCGCATCTCCAAAGAAGCAGTCTTTCGTGAAGCAAAAGATGGGTCCCTGCCTGCGGTGGAGGTCTCCACTCAATCCACCGACCTCTCCCGGGATGTTGAAAAGCTCAAGGTCGCCAAGGCCAACCTGGCCCTGGTGGGTGCGACGTATGGAGACCAGCATCCGGAATACCGCAAAGCCGCAGCACAAGTCGAGGAAGCCCGCGCCGCCCTTGACGAAAGCCGTCAGAATGTTTCCACCCGGATCAGCGTGGACTACCGTCAGGCGCTGGTCCGCGAGCGAATGCTCTCCGCCGCGGTTACCGAAACCAAGCAGCAGGTCGACACCCTCACAGCGCAGTCTTTTGATTACCTGCAGCTCAAGCATGAAGCCGGAGCAGCAGAACGAATCTACGAGGATCTCTTTGCCAAGATCAAGCTGTCGGGCATCAACTCCGAATTGCAAAACAACCTTATCCGCCTGGCAGATTCCGCCCGCCCCGCCTCCCGGCCGGTCTTTCCCAATTGGCCCTTCATCGTCGCCCTTTCCCTCGCCTTCTTCATGTTGTCGTGTGCTGCTTATGTGATCTCGGCGGAATTGACAGATGTGACTGCCCGGGAAGCCGAGGCGGTGGAGGAAGCGCTTGATATTCCCGTCGTCTGCTCCCTACCCCAGGTAACGGATATGCAACTGCGGCTGGCACTTGGGCCCGATGGCCTGCGCGTTGCAGGGAGTCGCTGGCGCGGCCTGCAGGGCGGATTTTTTGATGAAGGCGTGCGCCAGCTCCGCAGCTATCTCATGCTCTCTCTCCAGCCCAACGAGCCTAAAAGCGTCCTCTTTACCAGCGCTTTGCCCGGCGAAGGGAAATCGACACTCGCCCTCTCGCTCGCCATGGTGAACGCGGACCAAGGCAAGCGCACGCTCTTGATCGACGCCGACCTGCGCCAACCGACGATTGAAAAACTGGTGCGCATGGAACCCGATGCCGGCTTGGCCGAGGTGCTCGCCCACAGAAGTCATTGGAGCTCGGCGACCCGCCAGGTTCCCGGCCGGCCCAACCTTTCCATTCTCGGCACCGGATTGCCCTTGCCTCTTGCATTGTCGCTGATCGGGCCGCAAATGCGTGGCATCCTCGCCCAGGCCGCCAAGGAATTCGACCTGGTCGTTCTGGATTCGCCCCCGCTGCTGGGTTGTGCCGAGACACTGGAACTGGCAGCCGCGGCGGAGGTAACGGTGCTGGCTGTGCGCAGCGGCCAGACACCGATGAAAGCCTTGCGCGGAGCCGTAGAGATCCTGCGCCGGGTCAACGCACCGATCGCCGGCATCGTGTTGAATGAGTCGGCCATCGCCACCGATGCCACCTGCAAGGCCTTCGCTCGCTACTACAGCATCTAGTGTTGCTCTCACCCGGTGACGCATGCCGCCTGAAACGAATACGCCCGAGAGCACAACATGACACTCCCACTTACCATTGTGCTGCTTGCCTCATGGAGTGTCGCGATGGTTCGCTACGGGCGCTCCGTCCTCTTTCCGCCCGCCTCGTTGGCGATCGTCTGGACTGTCACGATGCTCACCATCTGGTTGTGTGGAGATACCTACTACCCTCTTACCAATATCGCCAATCAGATCGTCCTGGCAGGTGTGCTGGCCTTCTCCGCCGGAGGCGCCTGCGCAATGGCAACGCCCTGCCGCGTGCAGGGAGCACTGGACGCCGTCCGTCCGCGGCGGCGTATGCAGGTCGATCGCTGGCTGACCGCGGCAGGAATTCTTTTGTTGTTCAATATCCCTTTCTCTTACCTCTATTACACGAAACTCAGCACCAGCATCGCGCCCCGCGAAAGCCTGTGGAAGCAAATCCGCATCGCGACCACCAAAGCCAACATATCCGGTCAGTCAGCCGTTCCCATTCAGTCATTCATCTTGCCCTTCCTCACCATCATTGCTCTGATCGGGGTCTATGAATATGCCGATACCGGCAGGCGAAAGATGCGCACCGTCTTCCTCGTCCTGCTGGCCGGGGGATATCAATTACTCAACGGCGCCCGCTCCGAAGTACTCCTGCTGCTGATCAGCTCCATCGTCATCCTCTGGGTCACGCGCGGCGCCCCGCCTCTGCGTCTGCTGGGCATCATGGGCTTGCTGTTTCTGCTGGTCTTCTCTGCGGGTCAGATTTCCATGAGTAAATATGGCGCAGCTCCAGAGGCATCTCTGGTGGACAATCTTCCCCGGGTCGCGGAAGGCTTCGGTACCTATTGGCTTGGCGGCATCATCGCCTTCGATCAGAACCGGCAAAACCCCGAGCTCAGATACGGTTGGGATCTAGGGAAATTCGCCAAGCGGGTCCTCAATCGATTCGGCGCCTCGTACCCGGAGCGCGATCGCAATCTTGAATACACCAGGATCTCGCCCACCCAGGCAACCAACGTCTACACCGCATTTCTGCCTTACTACATGGACCATGGCGGTATGCCCGGCGTCATCGGGTTGATGTTTCTCGTAGGCTTTCTGAGCACCTATGTTTACCGCTGCGCCGTTCATGGCAATTGCTGGGCGGTGTTCACCCTGGGGGCCTTCGTCTATGCCACGGTCATGACCATTTTTTCCGAAGAGTTCTTTGCCCAGATCATGTTCTGGATCAAAGCGGGTGGGGTCTCGACCCTGGTCTATTTCGCTCCCAGTATCACCCGGCACGCCCTGGCCCGGCGGACGGCGACGGATACATCTGCGCCCCAACCGTGCGCGTAGCAGCCTACACCGGCGGGAACATGGTGCCCAGCGCCCGGGCCCGCGTGCGCCAATACATTGGCCCCCTTAGCCATCTTGGCATCGAGGTGCACGAGTATCCCCTGCCTTGGGGAAACATACTGCCGCGGCACCTGGCCCTCCGCCCTTTGTGGATAGCAGCCACGGCCGCGGCACGCGCGGCGGCGCTCACCTGCTCCTGGAGGGCCGACGTTACCTGGATATCGCGCCAGTTGCTGCCTGCCTTCACTCCTCTCCAGGTAATGGCGAAGCGTCCCATGGTCCTCGACGTGGATGATGCGGTCTGGCTTAATACGGGCGGCCACCGCGCCCGCGATCTCGCCATGGCGAGTGACCTCATCGTGTGCGGCAACACATTTCTGGCCAACCACTTCTCGCATTGGAACAGCAACGTCACCATCATCCCCACGGCGGTGAACACGGCATGGTATCGGCCCCGCTGCGCCGGCAATGCGAGCCGCGCCCTCATCATGGGATGGACCGGCACCAGCGGCAACTTTCCTTTCCTCTACGCGATTGAGGGGGCACTGGTCAGAGTTTTCGAGCACTGCGCCCAGGCGAAGCTACTCGTAGTCGCCGATCGGCCACCGCAATTTAAATCGCTGCCTGCATCTCGCATCGAGTTCGAACGCTGGACACCGCGGACGGAACAAGCCGCGTTCGACCGCATGTCCATTGGCCTGATGCCCCTGGCTGACACCGACTGGTGCAACGGCAAATGCAGTTACAAAATGCTGTGCTACATGGCGGCGGGTCTGCCGGTCGTCGTCACCGCTGCGGGCATGAATCGCCAGGTGCTTGCCTTAGGCGAGGTGGGTTTGAGCGCCACCAGCGAGCGGGAATGGGTCGATGCACTCGTCGCACTCCTCGACGATCCGGAGCTGCGCCGGAACATGGGCGCCGCCGGCCGCGCTGTCGTCGAAGAACGCTTCAGCCTGAAGCGGTTAGCCCAGCAGTACGCGGCCGCCTTCCACTCCCTGGGCGGAAAATCGCCTCGGGGTCACTCCCTCCCCAACCCCATCTAGGATCCGATGCCAGACCCCATCATCACCATCGCCATGCCCTTTTACAACAGTGCGGCCACGCTGGAACTCTCCATTCGCTCGATCCTGAACCAGAGCTACAGCGACTTCGAGCTCTTACTCTGCGACGACGGGTCCAACGATCAGGGCCTCGCGATTGCGCGCACCTTCGACGACCCGCGCCTCGTCTGCTGGAGTGACGGCCGCCGCCTGCGCCTCGCCGCCCGCCTGAACGAATGTATCGACCGCGCGCGCGGCCGCTACCTGGCCAGAATGGATGCCGACGATGTCGCCTATCCGGACCGGCTCGCCCGTCAATTGGCTTTTCTTGAAACCCACACGGAGGTAGATCTGTGCAGTGCCGGCGCCATGGTCTTCGGGAAACACGGCCGCCCGTTGTGGCGCTTTAGCCCGGCTCAGGACCACGCCGGCATCACGCGCTCTCCTTTCCGCGGCTTTCCGCTATGGCACCCGCTCTGGATGGGGCGCATCGAATGGTTTCGCCGCTGGCGCTACGAGGAGACTGCCTGGCTCGCGCAGGATCAGGAGTTGCTGCTACGCAGCTACCAGCTTAGCCGCTTCGCCAATCTACCCGAGGTTCTCCTGGGATACCGGCGCGAGCGGATGACCCTCAGGAAGCTTTTTCGCTACAAGTTGCTGCACATCGAATACGTTTCCCGGCAACCCGGCGCGGTCGGGAATGGCTGGCAGAAGTTGCAACTCCTGGCCGTATCGAGTGCGCGATTCGGCGCAAATTGCGCAGCCGTGCTGGGAGGATTTGAGCATCGCCTGGGTCACCAGGCCGCCGCGGCTCCCACCTCTGATGAGCTGGCGCAGTGGCGCAAACTGTGGCTTCTGCTCTCCACTTGGTACGGGCGGCCGTCGAGTGAGACCTTTCTGCCCTCGTCCCTGTTACCAGTCGCCACCAAGAAACACGAGCGCGCATGAAAATTGCTCACATCCTTACCCGAGGCGACGTCCTCGGCGGAGCCCAGAGTCATGTGCGAGAGCTTTCGCTCGAGCTGCGCAGGCTTGGCCATGAGGTAACCGTAATCACCGGAGCGCCCGGCATCTTTACCGACCAGCTCCGTCAGGCCGGAATTCCCTGGTTACCCGTGCGGAGCCTGGTTCGCCCTGTGCGGCCACACCGCGATCTAGCGGCCTTTGTCCAGCTATGGGCCGCCCTGCGCCAGTTGCAGCCGGATCTGGTGTGTGCCCACACAGCCAAGGCAGGGGCGCTGGGACGAGCCGTCGCCCGTCTGCATAACATTCCCAGTGTGTTTACCCCTCATGGCTGGTCGATGTTCGATCGCAATTCGCTCAGGTGGAATCCGCTCTACTGCTGGGCTGAGCGCGTCGCCGGCAGACTCGGTACACGCGTCATCAATGTATGCGAATTTGAGCGGGAGTTCGCACGGCAATGCAGAGTCTGCCCGGCAAACAGCCTGGAGGTAGTCCACAACGGCATCGCGGAGATTCCCATGACCCGGGTGCGGCCGGTCGATACGCAACCGCCGTTGATCGTCATGGTAGCCCGCTTCACGCCGCAGAAAGATCACGCAACACTCCTGCAGGCGCTGTCCGGCTTACTCGCCACGGACTGGAGCTTGCAGCTGGTGGGAGCGGGCGAGTTGGAACCAAAGATCCTCGCGCAGATTCTCGCACTGAGACTCAGCAATCGGGTGCGCATACTGCCGCCGGAAACCAACGTGGGCCACTTGCTCATGGAAGCGCAAATCTACGTACTATCGACCCACTTCGAGGCGCTCCCCATCAGCATCCTGGAGGCGATGCGTGCAAGCTTGCCCGTGGTCGCCACCGATGTGGGCGGCATCTCTGAATCGGTCCGTCAAGGAGAGACTGGCTTGCTCACCCGCCACGCCGACGTGGAGGACCTAAGGAACGCGCTGGCTCGATTAATTGCCCATCCAGCACTGCGTCAGGCACTGGGCAGCGCCGGAAGGCGCCTCTGGAGCACGCACTTCACAGCGAGCACGATGGCCGCCCGCACCGTAGAAGTCTACAAACGCGCTCTCAGCGCCCACTAGAAGTTGGCTGGGAGCTGGGTGGGTGTTCTAGCGAAGGATACGAGGTGACCAGTACGTGGAATTTCTACATTTTCTGAGTCGAGGCGCATGTTCTTTCACGAATAGGATCTTCGGATTTATGTTTTCGCTTTGTATCAGGGCACGACTTCAGTCGTGCCGTAAACGCGGAATTAATGAGGGCTTTTAGCCCCTGCTATGGCGAAACCTGCACGCAATGCCAGTTCGGAAGCAATACTAAGCAGCGAGCGGGTATTTTTTGCCACGACAAAGACCCTTGCTGCAAGACGCATTCTACAGTCAGAACGAAATGCAATGCTTTTGATCGCAGTACTGCGTTCGAACGTGGCGGCAAGAAAATTTGAATTGCATGATTTCGTGATCATGCCGGATCATCTACACCTGCTGATGGAGCTTCCTAGAAATATGACAATTGAAAAAGCAATGCAATTGGTTAAGGGTGGCTTTTCCTATCGTTTAAGAAAAGAGTACGGGTTTCAGGGCGAGGTTTGGCAACGCGGATTCTCCGAAGTGAGGGTGAACGATAGACAAAGCTGGCTGCAGTACCGACAATACATAGCGCAGAACCCGGTGAAGGCAGGGTTGGTCGATTTCCCTCAGGAGTACCCGTACAGCTACACGTGTTTGGCCAGGAGAAAAGCGCAGGGGCTGAAGCCCGAGTCTTCATTAGACCTATACGGCACGACTAAAGTCGTGCCCTGATACAAAGCCAGGCCTCCTGAGTGCCGAAAACACTTTGCATTTACAGACACATGCCTTTACTTCCGCTAGATGTAGAAACTCGAGGTACGGGGAAACCCGTGCCCTTCGTACAAAGCCTTTTCCGCAGCCTGTCATAACCCCAGGTTCAAACTAATTTACTTCCTGTACCTTAATAATGAAGTACTGAAACGTATCTCCCTTAGCCAGCACCAGTTGGTGAGGAATATTAGCAGGGACATGAACAATGTCGCCCTTCTTGAGCTTCATCTCCTTACCACCCGTTATGGAATCCCCTCTCACTTCACCCGGTGCGGAAGGAGCCCCGTTCACCATCGTCCCGTTGGAGACCAGCGTCGCATTCCCATCGACCACCACATAAAAGTCGGCAAACTTCTCATGCAGCTCCGCCTTTCCGCTCTGACTGCGGAACGCCAGCATGCTGTAGTCCGTGGAATATTTCTTCAGCGTCTCGGTAGCCAATCCGGTAGCGTCTTTCTTCTGCTCCAGCGTCTTTTCCATGGCCGTCAGTTCAGCCGGTGAGTACCGATCCGGAGTCGACGCAGCCTCCTGCGCAAACGCCCCCAAACTCGTCACTAAACATGCAGTCAGCAAAACGACAGCGGTTCGTTTCATGTGCGCTATACCTTTCTTTCCTTGATGTGAAAAGCAGTTTACGCTTTCGCCGCCCGGTGGCGAGCGATCACCTCGATATACCCGCGTGCGGTGTTGGTGATGATTTCCGGCTTCCCGTCCGCGATCGCCTGCAGGTTCACCAGGTCCGCGCCGACACCCAGGGCCGAAGCACCCGCTTCCAGAAAGCTGGCCGCCGTCTGCAACGTAACGCCGCCGGTCGGCACCAACCGCAGGTAAGGAAACGGAGCCTTCAACGACTTGAGATAGCTGGCTCCTCCCATAGCTGAGCAGGGAAACACCTTGACGAAATCTGCCCCGGCACGCCATGCGGTGATCACCTCGGTGGGCGTGAGCGCCCCGGGTAGCGAAACCTTATCCCTCTTCTTGGTTTCTGCAATGACGTCCATGTGCAGGCTGGGGCTAACCACAAACTCCGCGCCCGCATCGATGGTCGCGGCACACTCCGCGCCATCCGTGACCGTGCCCGACCCTAACAGGAGCTTGCTGCCATAACTGCGCTTCAGTTCGCGCAATACATCGATGGCGCCCGGCACCGTCATGGTGACTTCAATGACCGTGACTCCACCGGCAACCATCGCCTCGACCACCCCTAAGGCTTCCTTCGCGGAGCGGGCCCTCAACACAGGAATAATCCCTGCTGCTTCCAGTTGCTCTTGCACTTCTTTTGACATGCCGTTTCCTTTGACCCTCGGTTCTCAATAACGTCTAGCGCGCAATACGCGCCGATCCGCCCAGCATGACGCGTTCCACCTCTGCGCGAGATGCGGTGCTGGTATCTCCGGGTGTGGTCATGGCCAGGGCTCCGTGAGCCACTCCGCAAGCAACCGCCCAGGCCGCGGGTTTGCCCACGAGCATTCCGTAGACCAGGCCGGAGGCAAAGGAGTCTCCGCCGCCCACCCTGTCCAGAATGTCGATCTCCCGTTGCGGCACATACAAAATCTCATCCTTATAGATAGCCATCGCGCCCCACGCATTGCGGGAAGCAGTTTGTGCGGTGCGCAGCGTGGTCGCCACCAGTTTGAGATTGCCGTACGAAGCAGCCACCTCGCGCAGCATCTTCTCATAACTGGCGACGGGCAGCTCATCGAAGTCTTCCTTCACACCTTCCAGCTTGATCCCAAGCATGGCGGAGAAGTCTTCCTCATTGCCGAAGAGCACATCCAGCTTCTTCACCAACTCCCGATTCACCTCTTGCGCTTTCGCCTTGCCCCCAATGGACTTCCACAGTGAATCGCGATAGTTCAGATCGAACGACGTGATCGTCCCATATTTGCGCGCCTTATCCAGTGCCTCGACGGCAACCTCTGGAGTCGACGGCGACAGTGCGGCAAAGATGCCCCCGGTATGCAGCCAGCGAGCGCCGTTGCTCGGCCCCAGAATCGCTTCCCAATCGAAGTCGCCCAGCTTGGTCTGCGAGATGGCTGTGTTGCCCCGGTCAGAACACCCGACCGCCGCGCGCACTCCATAACCGCGTTCGGTGAAGTTGATGCCATTGCGCACCGTGCGCCCAATGCCGTCGTAGGGCACCCAACGAATCAAGGAGGTGTCGACACCGCCCTGCAAAATGAAATCTTCCACCAGCCGGCCGATAGGGTTATCGGCAAACGCGGTCGCGATCGCGGTGCGCATGCCGAAGCAGCGCCGCAATCCCCGCGCCACGTTGTATTCTCCCCCGCCCTCCCAGGCTTGAAATTGCCGTACGGTATGGATCCTGCCTTCGCCCGGATCGAGACGCAGCATGACCTCCCCTAAGCTCACACAGTCCCAGCGGCTTGTCTCCGCGCCTTTGATCGATAACTCTTCCATGGTTCCTTCCCTTATGAACGTGACAGCGGTGTATATCCCAGGTCTTGTTGAATTCCCTTCACGCAGGTCATCAGCCGGTCGGCGATGTGCGGAATCTTTTGCATGGTCACGCGAAACGAAGGGCCGGATATGCTGACCGCCGCGATCGCTTCCCCTCGGCCATCAAGAATAGCCACTCCTGCGCAACGCACGCCCTCTTCGCGTTCCTCGTCGTCCACCGCGTAGCCGCGGCGGCTGGTTCGTTCCAGCTCCTTCAGCAGAGCCTCCCGGCTGGTCATGGTTCGCCGGGTAAATCGCTCCAGGCGCAATTCCGGCAACAATGCCTCGACCCGCGAACGCGGCATGGTTGCCAGGATCGCTTTGCCCACCGCCGTGCAGTGGATGGGGCTGCTCGCCCCCACCCGCGAGATCATGCGGATGCTGCGCTCCGGTTCCTGCTTGTCGATATAGACCATGTGCGTCTTTTCCATGATGCACAGGTGCGCCGTCTCCTCGACCTCGGCGACCAGGGTCTTCAAATGGAGTTGGGCGCGCTCACGCAGATCGAACTGTTCGATCGCGCGGCCGCCAAGATCGCATAGGCGCAGGCCGAGACGAAATTTCCCCGCCAGGGCACGCTCCACCATACGGTGCCGTTCCAGCACCATCAGGAAGCGATGCGCCGTGCTCTTGTGCAACCCGAGGGCATCGGCTATTTCCGCCAGCCCCAGCGGCGTATTGCTGGTGGCGAGAAGATCCAGCACCGCGAAGGCGCGATCCAGCGCCTGCAATTTATAAACTCCGCCGCTCTCCTGTACCGCATTGTGAGATGACATGCCGTTCTCTGAAAAACACAACCGC
This sequence comes from uncultured Acidobacteriaceae bacterium, assembly GCA_963850235.1. Lineage (GTDB taxonomy): Bacteria > Acidobacteriota > Terriglobia > Terriglobales > Acidobacteriaceae > PALSA-350. Next base: position 124,419 of record CAWKKM010000018.1, read on the forward strand.
GGGCATTCTTGCGTTCTGCCGTTGATTTGTCAAGCTCAGCTGACTTGAATGAGCCCTTCCTCTGACAGTTGAGAAAGCAACTGGAGCACATCGCGCTCGATGACGCCGGGAGGAGCCTCGTAGTGCTGGCGCAACTCATCAATCAGGTCCGACACCCGCACCGGGGACATCAGGCGGCTCCATATATCGCTGCCGATCTCTCCGAGTCCGTAACAGCGACTGCGTGCCAGGCTCATGAGCACGGTTTCACCAGCAACATCCGCGGACACCTGGTTGGGCATATGACACACGATCGACGTGGAACTCAAACTAGCCATCACTGATCAAATGTTAGCAGGACGAGAAGCTACCATTTCCAAATCAGGTCCCTGTCCCAACCACAACACCCGGGTGCCCCAGATTTTGTTATCGGGGAAGGGCGGCCAACCCGCACCCGTGCCCATGTTGACAATCTCCACCGCACCCTGCCTCTGCTATCGTTTGAACCATGCCAGTCCCCCGCAGCGAATCCGCTCCCCCTCCCGCGGTTTCTCTGGGCCACCTGGTATCTTCCAAACGACCCTTCCTGCAATACATCTCCAGCCTGATCCAGATCGCCCGCTGGCAATTGGTAGCCGCCGTCGTCATCATGACCGTCACTTCGCTGACAGAAGGCCTGGGCGTAGCCTTGCTCTTCCCCATCCTGCAGGTAGCCGGTTTCAACCTGGCCAATCAAGGCCATGTCGGGCACTACACCGGTGAGGTACGCGACCTGTTGGTGCGCAGCGGACTGCGGAGTTCGCTATGGCTTGCGTCACTGCTGCTGATCTTTATGCTGCTCATGGCGCTTCGTTCCCTCTTCAGCAGCATGCAGTCCGTGCTTACCATGCGCACCGCGCTCACCTACGAGCTTTCTCTCGGCAGGCGCCTTTACCAGGCCATCATCAACGCCGACTGGCTCTTCCTGGCGCGTCGCCGTTCTTCTGACTTTACCCATGCGCTCACGGGCGAGTTGACCCGCGTCTCCACCTGCACCTATCTGTTGATCGGGACTCTGGCCAACGCCATCCTCGCCCTCGTATACATCGCCATCGCCCTGAAGCTTTCTGCGGGAATGACCTCGCTGGTCCTTGCCACTGGAGCAATCCTGCTGTTGTTGTCCCGCCGCTGGATGCGCGAGATCCACCGGAGCGGCACCGCCGTCTCAGAGAGTGTGAGCGAGGTGTACTCGGCAGCCACCGAACACCTGCAGAATCTCAAGGCGATGAAGTTCTACGATGCCCAGGCCAGCGATCTGGCAATGTTTTCTTCGCTCCAGTCCTCGGCCCTGTGGCAGACTCTGCAAAGCACCAGAAGCCAGGCAGCCGCCGCCTTCTGGTTCGAAGCCGGCTCACTTATCATGCTGGGGGCCATCATTTTCGCTTCCCTGCAAATTCTCAACGTCGCCCCCGCATCCATTCTTCTCTTGCTCGCTGTCTTTACCCGTCTCTTCCCTCGCCTGGCGGCAACCCAGGGCCAACTGCAGGCATTCCTCGGCGAACTACCGGCCTTTGAAAACCTGATGACGATTTACCGCGAATGCGTGGCCAATGCCGAAGTTTCCGGCGCGGCCAGTTCCGGGCCTGCGTTGGCCAATGAAATCACCCTGGAGCGGGTGGGGTTCCGCTATGACGCCGATCGGCCTCTGGTGCTGCGGGATTTATCGCTGACCATCGCAGCCGGCAAAGTCACCGCGATCGTGGGCTCGTCGGGCGCGGGCAAGAGCACCGTCGCCGACCTGGTCAATGGCCTGCTCTCCCCCGCCACGGGCCGGGTGCTGGTCGATGGCGCCGAGCTTGCGCCGCAAGCTGCACGGGCGTGGCGTCGCCACGTCGGTTACGTAGCCCAGGACACGGTCCTCTTTCACGACACCGTCCGCGCCAACCTAAGCTGGGCGAATCCGGATGCCTCTGAGCAGGAGATGAAAGAAAGTCTCAGCTTGGCCGCTGCTGAGTTCGTCTTTGAATTGCCTCAGGGTTTGGATACCACGGTGGGAGACCGCGGCATGCTCCTCTCCCACGGCCAGCGGCAGCGCATCGCACTGGCGCGGGCCCTGCTGCGCAGGCCGGTGCTGCTGATTCTCGATGAAGCCACCAGCAGTCTCGATATCGAGAATGAGAAGCGAATCCTCGACGCCATCGAACGACTAAAAGGCCGGGCGACCGTGTTGTTGATTGCCCATCGCGTCTCCGCCATCCAGCGCGCGGACATCATCTACCTGATAGAAAATGGTTCGGTCGCCGAGTCGGGTGACTGGCAAACCCTGAGCAGCCGGCCTTCGCAGCGCGTAGGCTCGCTATTCCGGCTGCAGGACGCTCTCGCCTGAGGCTCTACTTGGGATCCCACCAACCCCCATACGGCGCGATCAGCTTGGTCGCGTCGGAAGGACCCCAGGTACCAGGCTGGTAGGTAGATACGTTCGGGTTGTCCAGAATCGGGTCCACGATACGCCATGCCTCTTCCACGTAGTCTTCCCTGGCGAACCAGGTCTGGTTCCCGGCCATCGCGTCGCCCAGGAGCTCCTCGTAGGGCAGCATCTCGTCTTCTCCGCACTCCTGGTCGGCTATGAGTTCGATAGGGCATCCCTTCAGCTGGTCGCCGGCGGCTTTAATCGAGGCGCCAATCGCGATCACCGGCTCGCCGCTGATCCTAAAGCGCACATAGTTGGCGGGCGGCGCTTCCGCTGAGAAGATCGGGCACGGAGGCCGCAGCTTGGCGACGACCTCGGTTTCGGTCAGCGGCAGCGATTTACCTGCCCTGACAAAAAACGGAACGCCTCGCCAGCGCCACGAATTAATGGCCAGCCGCAGAGCCACATAGGTTTCGGTCTTCGAATCTTTCTTGACCCCCGGCGTATCGAGGTACCCGGCGTACTGGCCGCGCACCACATCGTCCTCGTGCAACGGCTGAACGCTCTTGAGCACCTTGACGCGCTCGTCGCGCAGACTCTCAATGCTCAGGGTTGGCGGCGGCTCCATGGCGATGTTGCTAAGCACCTGCAAAAGATGGTTTTGCACCACATCGCGGACCGTTCCTACTGCGTCGTAGAAACTTCCTCTGTCCTGCACATTGAACTGCTCTGCCATGGTGATCTGGACACTCTCCACGTAGAGACTGTTCCAGATCGGCTCCAGGAAGGAGTTGGCAAAGCGAAAGAAGATCACATTCTGGACCGTATTCTTGCCCAGGTAGTGGTCGATCCGGAAAACGTCCTCTTCCGCAAAAACATCGTGCACTATTTTGTTCAGCGCCATCGCGGAAGGCAAATTATTGCCAAACGGCTTTTCAATGACCACCCGAGCCCCTTGCGACGAACCGGAAAGCTTCAACTGTTGGAGAACTACGCCAAACAGCACTGGTGGAATGGCCAGGTAGTGAATGGGATGTTTTGCATCCCCCAGCTCCTTGCGGACGTTGGCAAACGTCTGCGCGTCCTTATAGTCGCCGTCGACGTAACGAAGCTTGTCTAGGAGGATCGGAAAGCCGGCAGGGTCAACGCCCCCGTGAGTTTTGACGCTGTCTAATGCCCGGGCCTTGAATTGCTCGAGATTCCATCCCGCTTTGGCAACGCCAATGACTGGGCCGGCCAACTTTCCGTGCTTGGCCAGTTTTTGCAAAGAGGGAAAAATTTGTTTGTACGCCAGGTCGCCGGTAGCGCCGAAAAACACCACGGCGTCGGAGTAGGGGAGTTGCACAGGATCGGCCATTTACCTAATGTACCGCCTCCTCATGAAAGGAAGCACATTCGGGCGCCGTGATTACGAGGTGGTTACCACTGATTTCCCCACGACACCCCGTGACCCTGTAATCTTTGCCCCAACGGTGGTTTTCTCCAGCTTGCTAGTCTGGTTCCTCGGGGGAGGGACCCGGGCGGCGACGTGGGAAAAATCACCGTTTTGCACATAACCAGATCCTTGCCGGCGCCCATCCAGGGCGCCCTTTTAAATGACCTTCAACAGCAACAGGATAATCACAATCAGGATAATCAGGCTGATGCCGCCGCCGCCGTAATACCCGAGTCCCGGTCCCAGACGATAACCACCAAAACCAAATACCAATAGCAAAATGATGAGGATAATCAGCATACGTTCTCCTTCGCGCGGCGAGGTTGCTCCGCTTCGTTCCCTCGTGAATGATGCGTTTTTGTCGACAGCCAACCGAAGGCAGGCACATGTTTGCGATTGCAATCCAGCCCCGCATGTGGTTAACAAGCCTTACATAAAGATTCAATTTGGCTTGGTTTGGATGTACGGTGCGCCTGCAGAAGGTCTCAAGCGAATGGCCCGGTCATGGCCCCAGCCCCGGCCCGCTCGGCGGAATGTGAGGCTAAAATACGTGCTGACATCTGGTTAGTGCGGAAGGCGGACGAAAGCATTGAAATTACATCCTGTGGCCCGGCTCACATGTGCCGCCCTTGTTTTGGCGGCTGCCCCAGGCATCGCGGCGGCGGAAACCGCCGGATGCTCTTCATCGATGCAGGCGAGCTACCCGAAAGCTTCCATCTCCAACGGCGCGGTACAGGCTGTGCTCTATCTGCCCGATGCAAAGAACGGTTATTACCGTGCGTCGCGATTCGACTGGTCGGGCGTCATTCCGTGCTTGACGTACAAGGGTCACAATTACTTCGGCGTCTGGTTTTCGCACTATGATCCGATGATCGCCGATGCGATCACCGGGCCCGTCGAAGAATTCAGATCGACAGACGGCGCTCTGGACTATGACCAGGCGAAGCCGGACGGACTCTTCGTCAAGATCGGTGTCGGCGTGCTGCGCAAGGCCGGCGACTCGCCTTACAAGTTCATGTACACCTATCCGCTGGTGGACGGGGGTAAGTGGACGGTGCACGCCGGCCATCGCCAGGTATCTTTCCGGCAGCAACTCCACTCGCCCATTGGCATCGCCTACGACTATGAGAAAACGGTGTCGCTGGATCCGCATCAGCCCGTGCTGACTCTGCAGCACAGCTTAAAAAATACCGGCACGAAAACGATCGACACGGAGGTCTATGACCACGACTTCTTCATGCTGGACGCAGCTCCCAGCGGGCCAGGCATGGTGATACGGTTCCCATTCGAACCCAAAGCGGAAAAGTCGATGGAGCCCCGGGCCGCGATCGAGGGCAAGCAGATCGTCTATCGGGAAGAGCTGCAACCGAATCAGTATGTGGAAAGTTATCTGACGGGCTATTCCGATAAGCCCTCGGATTACGACATCGTGGTCGAGGACACACGGACAGGAGTCGGGGTCGAGCAGACCGGGGACAATTCCATTTCCCGGTTCAACTTCTGGTCCCCGCGCACCGCCATATGCCCTGAGGCTTACCATCACCTGGTGATCGCGCCGGGGCAAACAGCACGTTGGAACATTCACTATCGCTTCTATGCCAAATAGCGATGAAAAGGATCCAGTGAAAAGTATTGGACAGGGTAAGGTAGCGATCGTTACCGGTGCGGGCAGCGGGATTGGACGAGCAGCTGCGCTGGCACTGCAGTCTGCCGGCTACTCCGTAACGCTGGCAGGGCGGCGCTTGGCGGAACTGGAACAGACCGCGGCCATGGCCGTGGATGGAGGTGGACCCATGCTCCCCATCTCCACCGACATCCGGCAACCCGATTCGATCCGAGCCATGTTTGCCGCTACCGATCGCCGGTTCGGCCGGTTGGATGTGCTGTTCAACAACGCCGGCGTCAATGCTCCCCCATTGCCGATGGAGGACCTGACCTACGAACAGTGGTCCGATGTGGTCGCCGTGAATCTTACCGGCTCGTTCCTCTGCGCGCAGGAAGCCATCCGCCGCATGAAGACCCAGCAGCCGAAGGGGGGACGCATCATCAACAACGGTTCCATCTCCGCCCACGTTCCGCGCATGTACTCGGCGCCCTACACTGCCACCAAACATGCGATCACCGGGCTCACGAAATCCATCTCGCTAGACGGCCGGCCCCACAACATTGCTTGTGGTCAGATCGACATCGGCAACGCCGGGGACATGGGTGGGAAAGCGCCGAGCGGATCTCTGCAGCCGAATGGCGACGTAGTCCTGGAACCCCGGATGGATGTAAAGCACGTTGGCGACGCGGTCCTCCATATGGCCAGCCTGCCGCTGGATGCGAACGTGCAGTTCATGACTATCATGGCAACCAACATGCCCTTCATCGGCCGCGGATAACCGATACAGAAAGCGACCAGTCATTTGCTGAAATCTGAAATACCCACCCCCGCGCTCTTGCTCGACATGGACGCCATGGAAGCCAACCTCAAGCGGACGGCTGATTTCTTTTTTGAGGGTCCAACCCGCTTGCGCCCTCACTACAAAAACCACCATTGCGTGGCCCTTGCGAAGCGGCAGTTGGCCCACGGAGCAATCGGGATCACGTGTGCCACGCTGGGCGAGGCAGAGGCTTTGGCCAGGAGCGGCATCGAAAGCATCCTGATAGCCAATGAGATCGCGGGCGCGCCGCAGATCGAGCGCTTTGTTCAGCTCTCCCGGGCCACCGACATTATGGTGGGCGTCGACAATGAGCGCACGGTCGCTGCGCTCTCTGCGGCATCCATCCAGGCAAAGATCCCGCTGAGTGTGCTCGTCGATGTGGACACCGGGATGGGCCGCTGTGGAGCGCCTCCCGGCGCGCCGGCTCTCACCCTGGCCCAGATGGCGACGGCGCAGGGCCTGCGCTTTCGCGGCCTGATTGGCTATGAAGGACATTGCGTCCGCTTGCCTGCCGGACCCGCTAAAGTCGAAGCGATCGAGCAGGCCATGGGCAAGCTGGTTGGTACCGCGAAGCTGATGCAGGCCCATGGGCTACCGGTGGAGATTGTCAGCGCCGGAGGAACGGGCACGCACGCTATCTCGGGCAGGTTCCCCGGGGTGACCGAGATACAAGGCGGGTCGTACCTGCTGATGGATACGGATTACCAGACTGTATGTCCTGAGTTCGAACTGGCACTGAGTGTGTTGGGCACGGTCATCAGCCGGCGCGGGAATGAGCGTCTGATTCTCAACATCGGCTTGAAGGAAATCAGCGGCGAACGAGGACTCCCGGTGCTAAAGAACTTGAGCGGCGCGCAGCTGCACAAGCTGAACGCGGAGCACGCCATCGTCGACATCACGGACCCCGGTTTTCCCGCGCAGGTCGGCGACCAGTTAGAGCTTTGGGCCCGCTACAGTGACGCCACGGCCAGTCTCCATCGCTGCATGTTCGGTGTGCGCGATGGACGGGTGGAAGAGACGTTTCTTCTCGAAAGCTGAACAGGACCGGAGGTAAGATATGCGCCTGAAAGACAAAGTGATCCTGATCACCGGCTCGACTACGGGCATTGGCGAGGGCATGGCACGGATCTTCGCGCGTGAAGGCGCGAAGGTGATGGTGCATGGGAGGCGGAAGGATGCGGCGCAGAAACTGGTAGCCGAGATTGGGAAGGATGCCTCCTTCGTGATCGGGTAAATCGGCTCGAGGATCCGCTGGTGCCGGCGAAGCTCATTACTGAAACAGTCAGCCACTTTGGACGAATCGACGGTCTGGTGAATAACGCCGCCGCGATTACTCGCGGCAGCATTGAGAAGACAGACAGCGAACTCTTCGACCGAACTGTTGCTGTCGACCTGAAGGCGCCGTTCCTTTTGATCCAGGCTGCACTTCCCTACTTTCGCGAGAAAGGCGCAGGACGCGTGTTGAACATTGGCTCCATGAACGCGTATTGCGGCGAGCGTAACCAGTTCATCTACTCCATCTGCAAAGGCGGATTGATGACGTTGACGCGCAATGTCGCCGATGCCTATGGCACGGAAGGCATCCGCGTGAATCAGCTGAACGTGGGCTGGACGCTTACCCCCAACGAGTTCGCCTTGAAAATGAAAGAGGGCTTGCCTGAGGACTGGCCCACGCGAGTGTCCCGAACCTTTGCGCCATCAGGGCGGCTCCTCTCCCCGGAGGACGTCGCGTGGGCTGCGGTTTACTTTCTCTCCGACGAGGCAGCACTGATCAATGGCGCGGTGCTCGACGTAGAACAATTTCCTCTCATTGGGAGAAACCCGGTAAAGGAAAGCGCTGCTGGAACGCTCTCATGAAAGGTCAACCAACGGGGAACCCGTAGCTTCGGGTGGGTGTCAGACTCCAAACTACGGTCGTTGGTGTTGGACGGGTGCCCCATGTTCGCAGCAGCGTACATGGGCCGAAAACGGGTTCTTCGAATGCTTTCACTCCCTGTGTACGGACTCTTGCTGTTGACCGCAGTCTGCGCTATGAGGAAAAGCGTTGGGAGGGGCTGCGCCCCGTCATCTTCGGCCCATGTACGCTTGGGCGAACATGGGGCACCCGTCCAGGGAAGAGGGCTTCGTTCTTTGCTCTACCTCGGCGCGATGACAAAGGTGCCTCCCAACTCGCTAATTTGGACAGCTTTGAAGTTCAACCGTCCCTGCGGGACTCAATTTGCATCGTGGTAATTCTCATGCAAACTGCAGCCTTCCAACCGGCCAATCATTTTGCAGCCGGCTTCAGGATCAGTTTCTGCACGCGCCAATTCAGCAGCTCGGCCACGTAGAGCTCGTTTTCCGAGGGGCAGGCGATTTCGTGGATCCATCCAAATTGCTTGAGTTGCTTGCCGGATTCGCCCAGATAGCCGAGCACCTTGCCGTCGAGACTTAGCTTGTAGATCCGTCCTGGATAAGCATCGGAGCTGTACAGCACCTGGTTCGGTCCGGGGGTGATGCAGAGGGCCCAGGGGGACCCGGCTTGCATGGTCCCGTTCGCGGAGGAACTCTGCGGCGGCTTGGGGCCAATGGCTGGACGGGCGCTTTCATCGAAAGGCACATCGATGGTGATCTGGCGAAGGAAATTGCCATCACCGTCAAACACCTGGATACGGCGGTTGCCGCGATCGGCCACGTATACGTTTCCCTTGGCATCAACGGCAATGCTATGCGGCACGCTGAACTGACCGGGCTTGTCACCGGGCTCGCCCCAGGACTTGAGCCAGTTGCCGTTCTTATCCGCTTTGGCCACACGGGAGTTAATGTATCCATCACTGATATAAGTGTTCCCTGCCTTATCCCAGGCCATGTCCGTGACCTGGCGAAACATGCCGTCCACCGCCGGCAGCGGCGGCTTGGGATGCTTGAGCGGCTCGGTGCCTTCGTCCGAGGCCTCCTGCTTACGACCGAACACCATTACTACACGGCCTTCGGGATCGAACTTGATGACCATGTCCGAACCCTTGTCCGCCACCCAGACGTTGTCTTCGGCATCGACTTTGACTGCGTGACCGAAGGACCAGGCGTACAGATTGTGGCCAATCTCGCGGATGAACTTGCCGTCAGATCCGAATTCAAGAAGCTGGGAGGCGGCGGCGCCGTAAGCCGGCCCGGTGGTATTGCCGCGTGATAAGGCGAAGACGTGTCCCTTGGAGTTGACCGCCACGCCGGCCATCTCTCCCAGATAGCGGTCGGGGGGAAGCTTCAGGAAGTTGGGCACGGAGCTATATTCGATCGCCGGCACGGACGCTTGTTGTGCCAGGACGGGCAAGTTAAGTAGTAAGACCGCAAGAATCGTCAGGCGCTTCAATCAAACCCTCCCAAACACGCTCCCCACTCTAGTGGAGCGCCGGTTTGCTGGCAAGGGCGCGGGACGGCCGATTCCAATGGCCCCGGGCGCCAAGCCACATGGAGGTGGATTGGGCTAAGTCCTTTGTTTTATCAAGGTGCTCAAAATTTCGGAATTGATTATTTGAGCATCTTGCCTTCTGGTCGGCAGTTTCACACAAATGGCCAAATGTAGCGCACTAAGCGCACTGAGTTGCTGCATGCAACATCCGGGAGCTTGTAGAAGAGACGGTCACGCATGAATAGATGCACATTGGCTGCATTTCCACTCGCACAAAATTGCTTTTTCTCGAATCCTTGGTGTGTTACTCACGGCCGCGAAAGCTTTCTCTTCCACTCATTGTTATTGCTTTGCATCGCGTAGATTGATACCTTCCCCGGAGACCCCCCCATAAGGACCTGAATGATTTGGCTTCGATTTGCCTTGCCCCGGCTCTGCCTGGCGTCTGCAGTAGTGTGCTTCCAAGCGGCGCTGCTACCGTGCGCCTTTGGACAGGCGGCCCCGTCTGTATTCGATGGACCTGCGTTTGCGGGCCCGTCCGAGATTATCGCGGCGGCAGCAAAGGTAACACCCGAGAAGTACGCCAACGTAACCATCCTTTACGAAGAGGAAAAGGATGCTTTGGATACAGAAGGACGGGTGACCAACGTCCACCGGCTGATCTATCGCATTGAAACCCAGGCCGGCGTCGACTCGTGGCCGGAGACTGCGGTAGGCTGGGAAGCCTTCTACCAGAAGGAGCCTACGATCCGAGCGCGGGTGATCCGGCCTGGCGGCAGCGTGGCCGAACTCGATGCAAAGACGGTTACCGATGTGCCCGCACGGAATGAGGGCGACGGGACTTACTCGGATGAACGCGTCCACAAGGCTCCGCTGCCTGGGCTTAGCGTCGGCGCCATCGTCGAGAGCGAGACGACCAGGATCGATAAGGAGCCTTTTTTTGCCGGCGGCGGGATCTACCGATTTTATCTTCAGCGGGATGTGCCAGTGATGCGCACTCGTCTCATCGTGGAAGCGCCGGCCACAATGCCGCTGCAATATCGAGTGAGCTTGTTACCCGGGATCGCGGTCAAGGACGACACGGCAGCGGGAACTCGCCGGCTGGTCTTCGATCAGGGATACCTGGCCGCGGCGATCAACTCCGACATTCATCTGGCCACACGCGTGCCACGGTTTCCGATGGTGGAAGTGTCGACGGGAAAGTCGTGGGGATCGGTCGCAGAAGCGTATCGGCTGCTGGCGGACCCGCAGATTCAGCCGGAAGAAGCGAAGGAGTTTGTCCGCGGGGCGAACCCGGCAGGCCACGCGCCTTCCGATGCCGAGGGCCGCCTTGCCTTCATCCAGGCGCTGGTCTCCCGGCTGCACAAGGAGGTACGTTACACCGGCATTGAGTTTGGCCAGGCGAAGTTACAGCCCCAGCCGCCATCGGAGGTGCTCAAACGCCACTATGGCGATTGCAAAGACAAAGCCGCCCTTCTGGTGTCGATGCTGCGAGCGTCGGGGATCCCTGCCGACCTGGCGTTGCTCAACGCGGGCCCAGGCGGGGATGTGACTCCAGACCTTCCGGGAATGAACCAATTCGACCACGCGATTGTTTATGTGCCACCTGCCGCTGCCGGCGGTCATGGATTGTGGATCGATGCCACAGCCGAATTCACCCGGGTCGGCGATCTCCCGTCCGGCGACCAGGGACGGCTCGCACTGGTGATTGAGCAGGGAGCAAAAGGGCTGACACTGACGCCGGAGGCCCGTCCGGAGGATAGTGTGTTGGTGGAGACGAGAGAGTTTTCCCTGGCAGACTACGGTCCCGCGAAGGTGATCGAATCTTCGCATAGCACCGGGCACATCGATTCCATTTACCGCTCGGAATACGGCGATACAGCGAGCAAGGAATTGAGAGCGTCTCTCGATAACTATGTACGCAACGCCTACGCGGCCAAGGCGCTGACCAAGGTAGAGAGTGGCGACGCCAAGGACTTTACCAAGCCGTTCGTTTTGCGGCTGGAGATAGATAAGACGAAGCGTCCGAACACGGGGATCTCCGATGCCTTCGTAGCCTTGTTCCCTACCGGGGCTTTCGGCCGCTTGCCACGGTGGTTTTTCGTTGATCCCGATCAGGGTAGCCAGACGTTGAGCCCGGAAGAGAAGGCCGACCGGGAGAAGGCGCAGCAACAACGGGCGGCCGAGTACGAGGTGGAGCCATTCATCGCCGAGCGGCGTTACCGGATCACCCCTCCGGCCGGATTTTTGCTGCGCGCGCTGCCGGCGGATAAGACGACACAAGATGGGGCCGGCGACATTGACCCAAACCTACAGCAGCGATGCCTCCGGCGTGATCACGGCAGCCTTCCGCTTCGATACGGGGAAAGCCCACTACACGACCGAAGAGGTGCTGGAACTGCGCAAGGCGGTGCTCGCTGCGATGAAAGAAGACGCGGTGAGCGTCCTCTTTGACCAGCCGGGGGCAAAACAATTTGCAGCGGGCAAGGTTCGCGAAGCACTGAGTATCGACCGTGGTTTGATCGACGCTCATCCGAATGATCCGCTTCCGCATATCCGGATGGCGTACGCCCTGATGGCCGCGGGGGTAGGCGAAGAGGCGCGGGCCGAGGCGTTGAAGGCCACGGTGCTGGCTCCGAAGTCTGCACTTGCGTTCAGCGCCCTGGGATGGATGCTGCAGTTCAACGCGATCGGTGTGCGTCTGGGCAGGGGCTTCGATCTGCACGGCGCGCTCGCCGCATACCGGACCTCGAAATCTCTCGATCCGGAGGATCTGCAGACCCGGAGCAATCTTGCATTTCTTTCCGAGTACGACGCCAACGGCGGCCGTTACACTTCGGTGGAGGGACTGAAGGCCGCGATTCAGGAGTATCGCGACCTGGCCAAGCTGGATAGCGCCACGGGCGAGCAGTACGAAGACAATCTACTCTTCGACCTGCTGTATTCCCATCAATATAAGGAGTTGCTGTCGGAGGTAGAGACGCTGCCGGGAAGCGACATTCGCAACAGCCTCGGCATCTCGGCGACGGTGGCTGCGGAAGGAGTGGACGCGGGTTTGAAGCGTGCCGATCGGCTTTCGGCCGATAGCGCGCAAAGAAGCTCGCACTGGGGGTTGCGGGCAGACAACTTCTCGCCCTGCGCATGTATTCCCAGGCTGCCGCGATTCTCTCCGCAGGTATCCAGGGACAGGAGAATGCCGCGGCCGTGGCTCGCCAGATTGAAATATTGCGCACCTTGCAGCCATACACGCCTCCTGCGTCCGCGGAGGCGACTCCCACGGGTGTGGTCCAGGCGATGATCGCCGATGCTGCCCTCGATAAGCTCACCAGAAACGAAGCCGCGAAGATTGTGAGCCGCAACGGCTACGCCAACCAGGTTGAGTGGGACGTCAACCTCGAAAAGACCGAAGAGTCTGGCGGCTCGTTCCAGGCACTGATGCGGAACTCCGGCTTTACCCAGGCGAACCTTGCCGACATGACATTGGGCACGATGAAGATTTCTGCAAAAGGCGAGGATGCGACCGGTTACCGGGTCACGATGCAAACCATCGGCGCCGCGGCGCAACAGTTCTTTGTGACCAAGGAGGAGGACTGCTACAAGATCGTCGCCAGTCAGGGAGACCTTTCCGAGGTGGGCAATTTTGCGCTGTACTCTCTGCATCATGGGAATGAGGGCGCGGCGCGCAACGTGCTCGACTGGAAGCGCGACCTCATCCACCGGGGCGGCGGCGACGACCCGTTGAGCGGACTGCTTTTTGCGCGCCTTTGGACTTCGGGCGATTCGAAGGGAGCGGATGCGATCGAGCTCGCCGCGGCATCTCTGATTGCGGGTCGCCCGAATATTGCTTCCCTGTTGCCGGCGATCGCCGCTCGCAGGGATGGTTGGACATCGGCGCCAGGCAAGCCGGACCTGACGGACCTGAACCTGTTGCTGGCGGAAGGCTACGTAACGATCGGCGATGGGCCCAGGGCGAAAGCAGCGGCAGAGGCTCTGCTTAAAGACTGGCCGGCTTCGGTCACAGCCATGCGGCTCGCCGGGTCCGCCTACGCGCTGGACCATAACTGGGCGGCATGGAACTCCTTATTGGATGCTCAGCTGGCCAAGCATCCCGATGATCGTGAATTGCTCTGGGAGCGTGCGCGGGCCGCCCAGACGCAAGGAGATTTCGCCGGGGCGGGCAAATTCCTGCACACGGTTCTCGATGGCGGACAGGCGACAAGTGGCTATTACAACTCTTACAGCTGGAATTCGCTTTTTGAGAAATCAGCGGATGCGGATGCGATCCAGGCTGCCCAGCAGGCCAATTCGCTCAGCAACAACCGCAGCTTCGCGGATCTGCATACGTTAGCGTGCCTGTATGCGGCGCAAGGCAAGACCACCGAAGCGAAACAGGTATTGTTACAAGCGATGGAGGCTGGTGGATTGACGCAGCCAAACTCCGAAGTGTGGTTCGGGTTCGGCGCACTCTATGAGCAGTATGGGGTGACCGACGCCGCCGTCGAGGCGTTCCGGAAGGTTAAGAAGCCTGAGGGGGCGATCTCTCCGGCCGATACTTATGTGCTGGCGCAGGCGCACTTGAAGGAGTTGAAGGCTTCTCAGTGAGGGCGCGGCCATCAGGGGGTACGGCTCTCACCTGCGGTCATAACAGGGGACCTAATTGGCTTCTACCAGGAGGGTCCCAGGTCTCAAGAGGCGAGACCTGGGGCACCCGTCGTGTTTCCAGGACGAACGAAAGAGGCTCACAAATGAAGGAAATGCGGTTTGTTCTGTGGTGTTTCGTGGGCCTAGTGTTCATTTTTCAAAAATGACGATGGCGGAATCCCCGCCGTTATCCACGGCCTTGCGCATCCGGGGGTTATCCCCTAGTCTGAAGCCATGCAATCACTTACGCCCGACGAGATTAATCGCCTAACGCCGCCGGAACGGCTGGCGCTTATCGCGCAACTGTGGGACAGCCTTGAGCATGAACAGCTTCCCTTGACCGAGGCGCAGCAAGCAGAGCTTGATGCCCGGCTCGCCTCCTTCGAGGAGGACCGGCGCAGCGGCGTAACATGGTCAGCCCTCAAAGCTGAGCTAGAGCAGCGTTGCCCCTAGAGATATCCCATCATCTTCACCCAACCTGCGCGCGCCGACCTAATCGACGCGCAAGACGTGGTACGAACGAGAAGCACCGGCGGGTTAGGGCGACGTTTCCGCGAAGCGATTGAATCTCTCGGCGAGCGGATGAGCAGCAATCCGCGCCAGTTTCCCGTCGTCTACCGGAGCATGCACGCGGCCACTTTGCGCCGCTTCCCTACTCGCTCTTTTCCTCATTGAAGAGGATACCCTTTTTGTGATTGCCTGCTTTCACTCCAGCCGCAACCCCGCCCATTGGCAAAAGCGAACCTGAAATTTCCAGGAAAACTGGCATGGAAAAGGCGTGGAAATAGGTACCTCTGGGCCCCAAGGATCCTACCTGACAAGTCCGAGTTTGTTAGTAGCCCTTGCGCATTTTTATGAAACCGAGGGTTAATAGATCAGGGCGCGGGAGCCGTTTTCCGACATGGTGCGATTCAGCGGCCCAAACTGTGTGCGAAAAGCCTTGGTGCGATGAATGACTGCATTGCAACGGTTCAGGTTGGCGTTTGCCTCTTCTGTGGTTTGTGCCATGAGTCCGTGGTTTGCGGTTTCCACAGACAATGACTTACCAACCCTTCTGCCGCCGATCGTTCGAGCAGTGCGCACAATCAAGCGTTACTCGACGGGGAGAAGAGGCCGATTTTCACCTCTGACGTCTGTCGTCACGGACCAATCGGGACGTTCGGTGGCGGGTCTTCCACTTAGCGTACAGTTTCACAGCGTGACCTGGACAATGGCCGGCGGATAAACCCTCTCTCCTTCCACGCATACAGCGAACAGTCGGGCCCGAATCCGGCTGTGAGACTCATTGTGGTGGTGGACACGCTCGCTCTTCCTGGCCTCCTTCCAACCAACGAACGGCTTGCGGTCGAGAATTTCCTGCGGGCGAACGGCGGACACCTCGCTCAGCCTGTATCTCTTTACGAACTCGATGAAAGTGGCTTTTCGTCCGTGGGCATGCCGTCCACTGACGGCAATGCGTTGGCCTCCGATCTCCTTCGATCGAAGGATCTTCACCAACTTCGTTCGTTTCGCAGTACCCTTCGCGGAGTCACCTGGAAGTGGATGGATTTGAATGACACGCCATCCCTCGAGGGTCTGAAAGCCCTCGGCCAGATCGCCACTATGGAACGGCAGGTACCCGGCAGAAAATTGCTGATCTGGGTAGGACCAGGCTGGGGCATCGGAAGTGGAGCCTACGCCGACAGGACCGTCTCAAAAGAGGAGGTCTTCTACACAATTCGTTGGTTCTCCGATCTCTTGCGGGAGGCTCGCGTAACTCTCTATAGCCTCTCGGCCGGAGAGACTGAACCGGCTGAGTTCTATCTCAAGTATCTCAGCGGAGTAGCTTCGCCTCAGCGAGCGAGTTTCATGAACCTGTACCGCAAGGTGCTGGCCGAGCAGAGCGGCGGACGCGTTCTGAACAGTGGTTCCGACCTCCTCTCTCAGATTGAGAGTTGCATTCATGAGCCGGACACGTTTTACACCTTATCCTTCGACCCTCCACCCACGGCACAGCCGAACGAATATCACGAGCTCAAACTACAGATTCAGAAGCCCGGCCTGAGCGCGCACACCAACACGGGCTATTACAACCAGCCCTACTACTCGGATCAAACTATTCGAGGGATCAGAGTCATCACTTCGGAGCAGTTCGGAAAATTGCTTGTTTCACTTCATACCGAGCCGGCCGAGAAAATCGCGCGGCAACTTTCCATGGTGGCGCTCATGGATCGGCCCGACGACGTATCCGTTGCATCCTGGCGTGTGGGCATTCGAGGTAAGAGTGGCCAGCAGCAGTTAACGGGCATCATTGATCTATCAGCCTTTCAGAAACCGTCTCCGGCAACGGTAGTTGCCGATCCACCACCCAACGCAGCCGAACAGGAGAGAATGACCTCTTCAGCCGCTGAATACTTGAAGAGAACCGTTGCCAACCTCCCTAATTTCTATGCACGCCGCACCATTGTTCGCTATCAAGACACGCCGCCGCCGATCAACGAAGGAGGTAGCAGGATTGGCTATGAACCCTTTCACGTGGCGCAAACTACCACGGAGACCGTCGTTTACCGGGACGGCAAAGAGTTCGTTGATTCCGAAACTGGGAGCCACAAGAAGCCGGGAATAGCCGAGCGAAGCCTCATTACTTATGGTACTTTCGGGCCTATCCTGAAATTGGCGCAGGATATTTTCACTCGCCCTGCAATTTTCGACCTGGGCCCGCTGGGAACAGAACGGAAACAGTAGGAAAGCCGTCTTTCGATACGCAGTGCAGTCCAGGGAGTCGCGCTATAAGCGTGTGGGGATGTTGTCTTCCTGAACTTGACGGCACTGACGGCTTCGACTTGATCGCTCCCTACCATGGGGAAGTTTCGATAGACCCGGGGAGCGGAGCCGTGGTCCGCCTTGAGGCTATCGCAGACTTAGGGGCATTCGTCCCGCTTCTCCGGTCCGATATCGTTGTTGAGTACGGCCCGGTTGAGATCGGAGGTAAGACCTATCTGTGCCCGATGAAGAGTGTCTCCGTGATGACATCAAGGTCTATCGCGTTCCTGAGGGAATGGGACGAAGGCTTCCGAAGCTACGGGCCGTACGCAACCACGATGAATGACATTACCTACGACGGCTATCACCTGTTTAAGGCCGAGTCACGCATGCTAACGGGAGTCAATCCGTCGATTGATCAGCCCGATCCGCAATCCAGCGCTCCTTGAGCTGGCTTCTAAAAGCGCTCGGGATGATAAAGGAAAGGGCAACGGTTGCATAAAGAGCGGTTGCTAACCGAGACAACCGCGTTCTGCAGAAATATATTCGAGATCCTGGACCAGAACTAACTTTCAGGTAATCCGGCCGACCCTCTTCGTACATTGTATGTACATGGAACCCACGCGGCGATGTTCCTGGTCCACTGCGGGGTCGAACTCGCGCCGCTTCACGTCAACAAATCCTGACGCTTTCCAGCAGCAACCGGATGGTTTCCTCGTTGTCAGTACCAACCGATGTTCCCGCATCTTGGCGCAGGCAATAGTTGACATGATCCATTTGGGTTTTGCACCACGGTGGATTGCAAACGAGCTGAGCTTTTGCATGGTCAGCATATTCGCGCGTCGTATAGTGGCGGAGCACCAATTCGCCGTCCGGCACGGCGAATGAATGCGACCCGCCTGGTTCTAGCACGCGACAGCATTCCGATAGCAAGTGGGTGATATCGCGGGGATATTCAAAGTGCTCATAGAAATGTTCGCTGTAAATCATTTTGAACGTCCCGTCTGCGAATGGAAAACGCTCGCGAACATCCAGGGTGAGCTCGGCGGCAGGATTCAGGTCCACGTTAACCCAGCCGGCCTTGATGTTGTTTCCACAACCGAGGTGCAATTCCATGCCACGCCGGCCGCGATATTTTCGGGCTTTCATGACTCCGTGAATGTGGCGATTGCGATGAACCACCTCGTATGCCAATTGTGTGGCAGGACTGCGGAAACCGACTGGCAGTAACGAGATCAAGGAATTTGCAGCAGTTCTTAAGCTCATATCTGCGGACCCCCTGTAGGGTGAAAGCATTATGCGATGAGTTTGCGACGCGCATCAAGGGCTTTTCCGCGCTCGGGCGAACCATTAACTCAGAGAATTGCTAAACCACAGATACTGCAGGCTTTTTGTCTAACTCCGACCTGGATCACTGCGTCTTCGGTCACCACCGTCGAGAGCCGCCTTTTGCGGCAATAAGAATGCAGTCCACCCGTTACCGCTGCGTTGATCCCGCTGGGACTTCGGGACATTTAGGCCGCCGATAAGCGCGATGGTTGTCGTCGAAAAGCAAATTTAGTCAATTCGCGCTGTCGTGTTTTCACGCAGATTTTCGATTTCATCGTGGAGGAAAACCCTGCTATGAGACGATTCGAATTCCCCATCGCGACTGTGGATCTTGCACGCTCCGTCTTCCGACGTCTGTCGGGAACCTGCTCCGAGTTCTGGTTTATTCGCTAACGTTGTGTGCGACTTCTCTCGTGAACGCCGCTTCCACACAGCCGCAAAGCTTTCACCTGCCTTTGACGTTCGAGCCGAACCGGGGGCAAGCTCCGGAACGGAGTGAAGTGGTTGGGGCAGGGTTCGAATTATCGCGTCTTGCTCGAAAAGGATGGCCTTACCTTCCTGCTCCCGGATAAGAACGATACGCGCGCAATGGCCGGCCGGCACCCGGTCCCGGTGGACCGCTCGTACCACATGAAATACAGCGTGATGCGCATGAAGCTGGCAGGCGGACGCCCGTGGAAAGACATCTCGGGTGCGGAACCCACGGGCGGCGTGAGCAATGTATCAGGATCGAGCCGACTTGAAGAGCTGGATCTCAAATGTCCCGCGATATGAGCGCGTGAAGGTGGCCAATGTGTATGAGGGCATCGATTTGATCCTCTATACCCATGGCGACGATTTGGAATACGACTTTGTTGTCGCGCCTGGCGCCGATTCAAAGCAGGTCCAGGTGGTCTTTGAGGGCATGAAGGAAATGCGTGTGGATAAGAAGTCCGGCCGACCTGGTGCTGACAGCGCCTGACGGCTCGGAACTGCGGCAGTTCCGGCCCAACGATAAGTACGCAGCAGATTGCAGACAAGCGCGTCGAGGTTGCGGGCGGTTACAAGCTGCTCGGTCCGGGACGAGCTGCGTTCACACTTGCTCCCTATGACCCGAATGCCACGCTGGTGATTGATCCGACAGTGGACTTCACGACGTTTGATGGTGGAAGCAGCTCGGTACGAGCCGTTCGCGATCGCGGCGGATGCGGACGGGAACACGTACATCACAGGCGGGACCGCTTCGCGCAGCTTTCCGGTAACCAACGGATCGACACGGCAGGATACTGCTGAGCTCTTCGACTTCGGCGGATTTTGCGGTACTGGGCCCAATATATTTGTCGCCAAGTTGGATCCCACGGGCAAAGTAGTGTATGCCAGCTACGGTGGCGTCGGCGCCGGTTCCGCCATCGCGCTGGATTCCAGCGGAGTCTACTTCACCGGCGAGACCTTTCCTCCGGATATCGATAACATCATCGGATACTCTAATAACAACAATGGAGACAGCTTTGTCTGGAGGCTGGAATCCAAGGGCGGTCTGCAGGATTACTTCCAGATTTTCGGAAGCGGGACGGGACCGATTTCGGAACCGCCATTGGCCTCGACTCCCAACACAACGTCTGGGTCGCGGACGGCAAACTTATTCCGGTAAATCCTACGAAACTGCAAAAAGCGGCGACGTCGACATTTTAGAGTTGGATCCCAGCGGGAAGTTCCTCCACGAATTTCGTCATGGCAGTGACGGAGAGGATATTCCTTATGGGATGACGATCGGTCCGTCGACCGCCGATCGCGCTTGGATTACCGGCAAAACCTGCGGCAATGGCTTCCCCACAACAGATGGATTCACGCATGAGATGAGCCATTGCGGCGTGTTCGTGCTGGTATTGGAGAACTCAGGCGTGCAGAAGATGGGCATGGTTTTCGGCGGCATTGATGCGGACGACGAGGGCGATGCCATCGTATCGAACGGAAGCGACGATGCCTATGTCACCGGACGCGTTAACTCTACAGAATTTCCTGCAACACTCGGCGCGTTTCAGAACCAAAAGTCCCCTGGGACTCAAGGGTTTGTCGCGCAAGTGGATTTGCTGGGGCCGGGCGATCATCTGCTGCGCTCCACTTTGTTCGGTGCTGACGGCACCACGATGCCCTACGCGATCACCAACAGCGACGCAGGAGGCGTGTACGTGACTGGTTCAACGAGCTCGGTTGAGCTGCCCGGCGGTCCGATGTTGGTGCCCAATCCAACGGCCGGCTTTGTCACCAAATTTTCCAACGATCTTTCGCAGGTTCGGTATACCCAGCTTCTGGGCTTGTGGTGAGCGGAATAGCGCTACGAAAGACAACGTCGGGCCTTCCGGAAATCTACACAACCGGATGGCGGTATACGGGAGGCCATGACTTCGATCACGAAGATGCGTTCGTGGTGAAGCTCAGCGAAAGCACGCCGACCAGCGCGATGGTAAACCTGCCCTCGCAAGTGGATGGTCCGTCGTTTACAGTGAGTTGGTCAGGATCAGACCCGGCAGAAGCTATTGCGTCGTATGACGTTTTTGTTTCCGACAATGGCGGACCCTTTACTGCATTTCAAACAGGAACGGCAGCGACCTCGGCGACGTTCACCGGAGTGACGGGACATGCATATGGGTTTTTCAGTATCGCTACGGATATCGCGGCAAACCGGGAGCCGATGAAAACCGCGCCTGATGCGGTGGTAGCAGTCGGTCCACCGACGATCACCTGCACAGGCTGCTCTCCTCCTCCTATCCGGGATGCGAATTAGTTGCGACGGTTTCTGGGAAATAGGTATGGTGTCCTCGAAGCTCCGTCATTCGAGCGGGGAACGGCTCGATGCGGTCATAACACGGGACTTAATTGGCTTCTACTAGGGGGATCCCAGGTTCTCAAAAGCGAGACCTGGGGCACCCGTCACGTTTCCAGGACGAACGATTTCCTCAAAGCACGCCGCCCCGATTCTCTCTCCGCGCTCCACTCATTCCCTGCGACAATCCATATGAGCAAAAACCAGGCAGGGCGGCATGGCCTCGAATCCCTGCCGCGAAAGGATGTGTGTGAAGGTTCCTGCAAGTGTCGTCCTCGCGTCTCTTTTCGTCTCTCTCGCGGTCTCCCCCGCATGGTCACAGAACAGCGATATGGTTCAGACGGGCAGCGATATTCCCGCCAAATGGCAGAAATCCGAAACCGACTATGACTACATCAAGCGCGACGTGATGATCCCCATGCGCGATGGCGTCAAGCTGCACACCTTCATCGTCATCCCCAAGGGTGCGCACAATCTCCCTATGCTGCTGGAGCGCACGCCCTACGACGCCGAGCTTCTTTACACCAACGACAGTCCTCATCTGAAAACCGCCGTCTGGGCAGCTAACCGGGAATGGGTCGAGGACGGCTACATCTTCGTCTATCAGGACATTCGCGGGAAGTACGGCTCCCAGGGCGACTATGTGATGACCCGTCCGCCATGGGACCTCTGAACCCGGCCAAGACCGACGACACCACCGACGCATGGGACACCGTGGATTGGCTGACCAAAAACGTCCCGGAATCCAATCAGCGCATCGGCATGATTGGTTCCTCCTACGATGGCTGGACGGTGACCATGGCGCTTCTGGGGCCGCATCCCGCGCTCAAGGTCGCCGCGCCCGAAAGCCCGATGATCGACGGCTGGATGGGTGACGACTGGTTTCACTACGGCGCATTCCGCCAGGTGAACCTGGACTATTTCACCGAGCAGACCAGCAAAACCGGCAAAGGAGAGCCCGTCTCGCGTTGGGGTGCGGACGATTATCAGAATTTTCTCGACGCTGGTTCAGCAGGCAACTGGGCCAGTAAGAATGGCTTTCAGCAGCTTCCTTTTTTGGAACCGGCTCTCGGCGCATCCCGCATACGATGCCTTCTGGCAAGGGCAGGCGCTCGATAAGGCGGTGGCCGCCCATCCATCCACCATTCCCACCATGTGGCTGCAGGGCTTATGGGATCAGGAGGATATGTACGGCGCCATCCACACCTGGGAGGCCCTCAAAGCCAAAGGGATGGCCGCCAATAACCATCTGGTCATGGGGCCGTGGTATCACAGTCAGGTCAATGGTGCAGCGGCAAACCTGGGCCCTCTCAAGTGGAAGGGTGACACCGCCGCGGACTTCCGCAGAACCGTCCTCATTCCCTTCTTTGACACCTATCTCAAAGATCGGAAGCCGGCGGAGCCGACCCCGCACGTTCTTATCTATAACGCGGCGGAAAATCATTGGGATAAGTTCTCCGACTGGCCGGGTGCAACGGAGCAGCATCTCACTCCACTCTATCTCCAGGCCAACAGCGGCCTGGGTTTCCAGACGGCGCCGGCAGGGGAGGATGGCTACGATTCCGACCCGGCCAAACCAGTGCCGTTTATGGAGGTTCCCTTAGACTTCGACCTTCATCCGCGCTGGGCCACGTGGCTTGTCCAGGATCAACGCTTTGTCTCCACCCGTACGGACGTCCTCTCCTACCAGACTCCGCTCTTGACGGAGCCCGTGCTGGTTGAGGGAGCTCCGTTGGCGGATATCTTTGCCCGGACCACCGGCACCGACGCGGACTTCGTGGTCAAGATCATCGATGTATATCCGCCGAGCGTTCCCGAGCAGCCCGAGATGGGCGGCTATCAACTGCCGGTCAGCATGGATATCTTTCGCGGCCGTTACCGCAAGAGCTTCGCGGAGCCGAGCGCGATCCCCGCGGGCGAGGTGCAGGAATACAGATTCCGCCTGCCGACGATGGATTACATCTTCAAGCCCGGGCACCGGATCATGGTCCAGATCCAATCGAGCCTTTTCCCTCTATATGACCGCAATCCGCAGACCTATGTACCCAACGAAAGGGGCTCAGCTCGACTTCTTTAGGACCGAATCTCGACCGAACGGAGCTTGTTTTCATGGCCATTGGCGGTTATGCAAGTTCCTTCTCGAACAAGGCGCCGATGCCAATGCTGCGGATAGCCAGAACGGCGAGACTCCTCTTCATAGCGCACTTTGCACGACCGATCGTGTTCAGCACGACGTGGTACTTCGGGTACTTTTATCTCTTGGAGCGAACCCCAACGCGGTCACCAAACCGGGCGTAGAGACCGGAGGATTTATGCGCGATGCAAGAACCAAAGGCGAAGCGCCGCTCCATCGCGCAGCCGCATTTGGAAATGAAGCCACGATCGAGCTGCTTCTTCAGTCTAGGAGCCAAAGTTGATATGCCGGATGCGTACGGAGACTCGCCGCTCAGCTGGGCAAGTTGGTACCTCCGTTCAGATTCGATCCTACGACTGCTCTGCTTCGGGAACTTTAGAATCCGTCCCGACCGGCAATCCATGCGAGCGAATCTCGTGGGAAGCCCGCGGGATCTTCCTTCAAAGATATAGCGTGAGCACTCCAGGCTAAGGTGCAGACTTGCCCAGGTTTGGCGCGGAGGTAATTGGCTGATGATCTTTGGGTGTTTTTTGCACATCCAGCGAGAGTTTGCGAACTCCTCGACAAAACCGTCATCCTGAACGAAGCTCAGAGCTTGTGACTTTTTGATTTCCTTATAGTTTGTGGCCGGAAAGCTCGGAATAGCATCTGCCAATAATCATCGTCGGGGTCCTTCGACTTCGCGCTAAAGCCCTTCGTTATGCGACAGATCTGCGAGGCGCTTCGCTCAGGATGACGGTTTTGTGGAGGGGTTGAAAACATTTGATTGGGTGTGCGAAAAACACGGGAAGATCGAAAGAAGTCACAGGCTCTCAGGATGAATGGGGGAGGGTGGCGCTTCCAGCTGAGATTGGTTGCTGGTGAAGTGAACTGCAGATCCCTCCCCTGCGGTCGGGATGACAAATAGGAGAGGGTGGTTGCAGGGACAGAACAGTTGCCGCGGCGGGACGCCCTTCCACATCGACAGCGATCATTTTTGCGCGAATAAAAAAGTCACAGCCTCTCAGGATGACGGTTTTGTGGAGGAGTTTGAAAACACTGATTGGGTGTGCGAAAACACGGGAAGATCGAAGAAGTTACGGCTCTCAGGATAACGGGTTTTGTGGGGGGTGAAAACATCTAGTGGGTTCAAAAGTCACAGGCTCTCTGCACGACGGTTTTGTGCGAGCTGATTTGGACAGTTTGGCGCAAACAGGATCAACGCTTCTAGTTCAGCAATACGTTCTGAGTCGGGATATCGAGCGAGAACGTTGGTATTTCAATGTCAAACCGCTCGCCGCTGTCGCTCTCCATCTGGTAACTTCCGCCCATCATTCCCGACGGCGTGTTGAGGGGCGCACCGCTGGTGTATGCATAGCTCTCGCCGGGCTTAAGGTATGGTTGCTCCCCGACGACGCCCGGTCCCTTGACCTCGGTCAATTCGCCGTAAGCATTCGTAATCATCCAGTGCCGGCTGGCGGTTGAACCGTTTCCCGCCCTTGATTCTCGATGGTCACGCGATAGGCCCATAAATATTGGGCGTCGGCAGGGGATGAATTCGCCTCAAGGTAAGCGGTCTCAACGCTTACTACCATCCCCGGGTGATTGCCATGTACGGTGTCCGATTTGCCATAGAGGAAGGTTAGTGCAAAGTCGAGGGATGAGCCAGCATTTGTGGATTCACGGCATGATGCAGCCGGATCATGCGCGAGATCGTGCCATTCCTATCAATGCCATAGGCGTGCTTCCTGGATGTCTCATTTTGAGACCGGCACCTCGTGAACGCGCGGCCTATTTTCCCCCAGAGCTTCCCACGGTCTTTGCATTTGCATCGGTAGATGTCGAATCGGTTGCCCATGTCCACCGGGGTTACTCTTTGTAGGGATTGCTGTCAATTTGCTTTCATCTATGGTCGATTCCCCTAAGATTCTCGGGGTCCCGGCGTTGGGCTGCATGCTGAGGCTCACCCTCAGGTCTCTCAGGGACGTGGCGGAGACCACGTACTCGATAGCTCGTGCGCGGAAGAAATACTCTCCTCCCGCTCGGGTCTCGAATGAGGCCCTGGGGCATATCTTCACCGGATTGGAGGCCACTAGTTCGTGGTAGCCAGGGAGCAGGTAAAACGTCGCCATCTGGTGTGGGCTCAAGGATGCCACGTCTGCCATCGGCAAATAGTGAAACTCCCTTCAAAAGTCTGCCTTCACGGTAAACATGGACGGTGCCCACTTTGCTTGCATCGATGGTGTCTGCGCAAGGGCCATGGTCGAGACTCGAGAAACACTGCAGCGACAAGGCGGGATGGCATGATGGAATCCTTCCAGGCCAACGACTCGTGAGGCTCGAGGACCCTCAATAAGTCTTTTGCCTGGAATGAGGAACGGCTTTTGGGCCGATTCTTCGATGCTCCGAAGGTGCCGATGAGAACGCGAACCAGGTTTCACGAGCGTGGGTAGCCGTGCGCCGGAATCACAGCATTTGTGCCTGGAGGTAGAGAACTGGGTGAGCAGGCAATTGAGGTAAGTCTTTCAAGTTGATTTCCATGTTCAAGGTGTCTGTGCGGGAACCGGTCCCGCCGTTCAGAAAGAGCTCACAATATAACAGCAGGCTGGCGGCGGAACCGCTCACTGGATTGCTCTGCGTGAATGGTGTGTACTGCAGTGGAGACCCGGTCAACACCTGGCCCCATACAGCGGAAGAGGGTATGTTGGCCACCGGAGAGCCGCCGCCGGAGAGGGCCGCGCCGCCGCCCGAGAAGAAGGCGTAGAGGTTCAGTCTCGCAGAGCCGGGTAAGCCCCGTCCACGTGGTGGTAACGCCCACCCCGCTGGAACTGGCAGCCACACCCTGCGGTACCAACTGGAAAGTTACAAATGCAGGAGCTGCAGTTACGCTTACGGAACCGCCGATGGCGGCTCCCGGCATGACCGCACTCCTGCCGACCCGGATCGCCTGTCCAGCCGCGTTGCCGGTTGAAACGCACAGCAGAAAGCAAAGCACGCCCACGATCTCTTTCATTTGCACTTTGTGGCTCCCGGGCCCGGTTCACCGGACTTCCTCTCGTCTTGCCTGGGCGTGGTCCCCTGCTTAACGACGATCAGTATCTCCGGCGGCTGCGCATCCCGTGTTGCGGTCACGCTGGACGGAGCTGATTCCACCTCATAGTTGCCGCCATTCAAGAACTTCTCCGTAAGCACTTGGAGTGTGTGGCTGCGCGGCTTCGACTCGCGAAAGAAAAAGCGGCCATCGGAGTCTGTAAAGATGGCCGCCTTGTCGATGAGCAGTGCCGCCCCGTCCACCGGCTGGCCTTTGGTATCCACCACACGGCCACGCACCACGCTGCTCCCAATGGAATAATGCTGCAGCGAGCCCCCGCCGCTTGCGGACTCGCGCGTCATGATCCCGGAAGCGTCCGCGGTATACCGGAGGCGGCCATCCGGGGCCACGAAGCTCCCACCATGCAGGCTGAACCCACGGAATAAACGAATTTGCAGATCGACAATCATCGCTTGCACAAATGGCGACGAATTGCGCTGGGGAACGTAATACGTCTCGTACTCCGCGCTTGCCGATACCAGGTTCGAAAGAAATCCGCCGCCAAACGAGACCGAGGTCTGCCGGTGCGAGCGAGTGATCACTTCCGTCAGATTCCATCGAGGGGTCAACAGCTCAGAGAAATTGGCGATGAATGACCTGGTCTTGGGTGCGTCGTCAGGCCGGCTTTCCAGGTAGCTTGCCGTGGCATGCGCGCGGTGGGTGAGTTCCCTGCCCGCGGTGTAGGCGTTGGAGTTGTTCGAATGGCCAAGATAGGTGGAGTGATAGAGCGATGCCTGCAATCCGACTCCCTTGATATCCAGGGTGACCGAGCCCTGATCAATGGAGCTGTTCACGTTCACTGGCGAAGAAATGCTCAAGGGGGTGAGAAAGTTTTGCCTTCCGCCACTGACACTCAAGTACTTGAATGGCTTCAAAGTGACCAGCATGTTCTCGCGGTCGGGTTCACTCTGCAGCGGCGCGTCCAGCACCGTACGGTGAAACTGGCTGCCGGCTTGAATGTAGGCGAACTGGACGGTAATCCTTTTCCGCCGGAAATCGAGGCTGGCCGCACCGTAAGGTTGATTGGCGCCGATCCCGCCGGAGATCCCAAGCTTCAGCCTGTCAGCCGGGTACCAGTCCAGGCCCTCGATCGCTGTGGTCTGGCGGGAGAAGATCATCTTCGACGAGAGGGCAAGTCCTGGCGCCAGGCGCTTATCCAGGAAGAGAATGAATGCCGGGTTCTTCGCGCGAGCGCCTTCGAACAGCGGGCTGTCGAACACCGCGGAGGTGGCTCCGGCAAAGGCAAACACCCCGTTGCCCTTCCACGTGGTCATGACCCCGAGCCCCTGGGCAACGACATAGTGGCTGGCGTCGAAGATGTCGGTCGGCAGCACGAAGTGAACGAAGTCGTCTCCCAGGATCCAGGTGGATCGCCCCACGACTTTGGTCAAATTGGCGCCGCCGGCAAATCTCCCGGCCACGGTTCCCGCGCCCGCGGAGGCGGTATACCCGGAGGCGCGTACCGAGAGTGTTCCGCCCTGCGCCTGGTAGAGACTGGAAGCGCCCCCGTGCACTTGAAACACCTGCCCCCTCGACCTGAGAGCAGTTGCGGCAATCAAACAGGTTATGCACAGACTGGCACGCCATACTGCGCCCGGCAGGACCAGCGTATGAAAGGCGATCATTTGCTGCTGGTGACGATGGGCGCCTTCAGAGTGAAGTGCTCGAAGCGAAGTTGCAGCGAATCCGGAGGCTGTTTCTCCTCCCAGCTGAACTCCAGGTGGCGGCGGCCCAAAGGCAACAGGGGAAATCCCGCAGTGGTCTCAGACGCGTGAGGCCCGCTAATGCGCACCTCCTGCACGCGAACCAGGCTGGTGCCGTGATTCTCCACATCGCAGACGATGGTCTTGGTTGCGCTGTTCCATGTGGCCGGAGGCAGATTGATTTCCTCTTTGTTCAGAGGATGCTTTTGGTAGAGATACACGGTGTGGGGAAGCATGATGCGAACGTCGAGGCCGGGATTATGCCGGACAGAGGAGAAGGTGGAGTAGATGGTGAACCAGGCTGGCAGTTGGTCAGCGCGGGCCTTGTAGAAGATGTAATAGGTTTGTCCAGGTTCGATACGTGCGCTCATGGCCGACAGTTCGACATGAATGTCGTGGTCGAGCGAACGGAAGACTCCCTGGCCATCGGGGGTGATGCTAAAGCTTTTTGGTTCCAGCACGACGACCATGGGCGTGAGGGTGCCATTGGTGAGGGCGAATTTCCCGTCCGCTTTCATTTGGTATTCCGAGATGACGGGCTGCACTGTCTGCGCGAATGCAGAACTTGCCAGCAGCATGCAGGCGCACGCGAGCAAACCTTCGAACGACAAAACCTTCTCCCCTCACGCAGATGAGAAGCGCGGTTTGCGGTGCGGCCTGACTCTTATGGTTCCTTATCGGAGCCGGCTGCACCGCGATCACCGCTGGCGGGAATCCTGAGGCAAAAAACTACAGTGCTTGTGCTTGAATATTCAGGGTGCCGGTGTAGGTGCCTGAGGGCAATTGGGGCTGCCCTGCCAGGTTAATTTCCAGGTTCAGATTATCTGTCCGGTTGGCGGTTCGGTTGGTTGTGTTCAGAGGCTGACTGAACAGTAACAGGCCTGCGCCGGCCGGACCCAGAGGTGCGGTTTGGGTAAATGCGGTGAACGTTGTGGGCGATCCCGTGGTCATCTGGCCCAGCACTTCGGAAGCCGGAATATTCGTAGGCGTAGCGGCTCCGTTGGTGAGCGCCGCGGTCGCGCTCGAGAAGAAGCCAACCAGCGTCACCGCGCTACGGCTCGCACTCAGAACCCAGGTGGTCGTAATGGCCACCGGGGACGAACCCGTTGCGGTTCCGCCGGACACCAGGGGAATGTTCACCGTGGCAGGTGTCGCCGCCACGGTAAGAGATTCACCCAGGGTGGCATTCAGCGCAACGCTGGCGGTGTTGGAGTTCAATTGACAGACAGCCGCCGGCATCGTCAGAACGAGCAGGGCGAGCACAGGAATCAGCTTGAAGGGCGGTGCATTCTTGCGACTGGGCATAGCGATTGCTCCTCCACATCAGACGCAAGGGTAACCTGACGTCTTCTGAAAGCGTTATCGGCCGCATCGGGGGAGACTTTATACCGAGGGGCTCGCGAGCCGGCGTTCAGACCGGAACGACGGCAAGCCTCGGAAATGCTCGACAAGCGACTTCTCGAAAGAGATACTTCCTTTCGGGTCAATTACATCTGTACGGAAGTCTCCGTCAGATGGAACCCCAGAGGCTAAGGACCACATGAGTTGGAAAATTCGATTGTCAGTATCGGTCATTCTGGCCGGATTCGTAGCGGTGGCCTGGGCTGGACAGGCGCCAGCCACGCCACAAGTGCAACAGACGCCTCGGCCGGTGCCACCAACGCGCGATCCGCATTCGCCGGGCTATGTGCAAGCCAAGGAGTTGCCCGACGGAACCGTGCCGCCGGCGGATGAGAACGGCAACTTCCTCCTCGGGCCAACCCACCCCCCGGCGCCGGAGATGACGGCCCCGGAGTTGACCCATGGCACCGTGGTTGAATTCACCATGAGTTCGGCGGATAGCAAGTACTACCCGGGGATAGCGCGCGACAAAGGTACATTCGGCACGCCAGATCCGAACAATCCGGCAAAGCTGGTGGTGACGACAAGCCATCCCGCGCCGTATACCCGCAAGGTTGCGGTGTATGTGCCGAAAGATTATGTGCCAGGGAGCGTGGCCCCTTTCATAGTGGGCGCGGACGGGCCGGATCAATTGCTTTTCACCGCCCTGGATGGCCTGATCGCCCAACACAAGCTGCCGGTCATGGTCGCCATCTCGATCGGCAACGGCAGCGGTGATGCACAAGGGAGCGAGCGCGGCCTCGAGTACGACACGATGTCGGGCCGCTACGCGGAATTTGTCGAACACGAGGTACTGCCGCTGGTTGAGGAGAAGGCACACGTTAAGTTGACGCGCGATCCCGATGGCCGGGCGACCACGGGCGGTAGTTCCGGAGGATCGTGCGCGTTGATTATGGCGTGGTTTCATCCGGAGCTGTATCACCGTGTGTTGACGTACTCGGGGACCTACGTGAACCAGCAGTGGCCATACGATCCCAAGAGCCCGGGTGGAGCCTGGGAGTTCCACGAGCACTTGATTCCTCAGAACCCGCGGAAGCCGATCCGCCTCTGGATGGAGGTTGGCGACAAAGATCTCTACAACCCCAACCTGATGCGCGACAACATGCACGACTGGGTGGAGGCCAATGAGCGTATGGCGAAGGTGCTGGCAGCAAAAGGTTATCCCTACCAGTTTGTCTTTGCCCAGAATGCGGGACACGTGGACCGTGCGGTGAGGATGCAGACCCTCCCCGAAGCCCTTGAATATGTGTGGCAGGGCTATCCCGCGCAAAACGCCAAGTGAGTGGACGGAGTCCTGGCCCCGGTACTTTCGGGCGGAGCAGCATCTTTCGTATGCCCTTCAATCTCGTGTGTCACCATAGGGGTGGATCAGCACGCTGTGGGAGGAACGTTGACCGAAAACATGAATCGTCCGCTGACGCAGAAACCGATGGACATGGTTACTGACCGATCGCGGCCGAGAAGGATTGAGTGCCAGAACACTGAGGTTCTGGCGGAGGCATACTTTCGCTATGAACAGCTCACGCTGCGGACAGAAACATTTGCCGGCACGTTGTCTCCTCCGTACAAGCGCGAGATTCTCCGCTCCGGGCCTGCTGTCGTGGTGCTGCTGTACGATCCTGTCGCGCAGAAGATGGTCCTGATTGAGCAGTTCCGGGTGGGCGCTTATGTCAACCATCTTCCCTCGGCGTGGATCCTGGAATGTGTCGCCGGCCTGGTGGATGAAGGGGAAACCAACGAAGCGACCGCACGCAGAGAGGCGAGAGAAGAAACCGGTTGCGACGTGGGAAGGCTGGAATTTATCGGCGCCTATTTGAGCAGCCCTGGGCTCAGCGATGAGCTAGTGAGCATTTATGTCGGCGAGGTGAATGCCTCGCGAGCCGGCGGCATTCATGGGCATGTGGGGGAAGGGGAGGACATTCGCACCATCATCTTCAGCGTTGAGGAGGCTCTTGCAGCCGCGGACCACGGCGCCGTGGTCAACATCATGGCGCAACTGGCACTGCTGTGGTTTGCCAGAAACGGAGAGGCTCTTCGCCAGAGATGGCTTGGTCCCGCGGACTAGGCGAATAGATCGGCATCGGGGCGCCACGTACCATCGGCGGTTCCATAGGGACTGGCAACCACGACGGCGTAGCCGTCCGGATCGCGCATCCAACACTCCCAATGGTTAGGGCCGCCGTCGCCATCGGGAGGATTGCGATGGCGCGGTAGTACGATCTCGACACTCATTTCGGCGGCGCGTTGCATCACCGCATCGAAGTCTTCCACCTCGAACCAGAGCAGCACACCATTTCCGTAGGGCCTGTCGGCGCGATTGGCGATCGGGCCGTGATGGTGCTCAACTTCAAAACTGTGCAGTTGCAGAATGAGCTGGCCATCCTTTGCCAGTTGCTCATAGTGGGTGCCGCCGTGAACTCCGCGGCAGCCCAGCAGGCGCTGATACCACTTACTGCTGGCTTCGACATCCGTAACACAGATGAGAGGTTGGGGCCGCATGCCCCCAAGGTTAACAGAACCCCTGATTTGGGCGGGCAGATTTAAGAATCCGTCAACCCGGTATTTCCGCCAACTAATAAAGATTCCTCTGACGCCTGCATCTCGAGGCGTTTCCTGCTTGGGAATTCCGTTGTGGCCGCCCACTTGACGACTTAGCTGCTGGAGATTTGCGGACCGAACTGGGCGGTTCGCGGACCGATCGGCTAAGATGGCACTGTTCGCGAGACGCAGAGGTGCCGATGAGCGGATTCTGGGACAACTTCAAACACGCAATGCGTATGTTCCGCACTAATCCTGGATTCACGGGTTTCGCGATCGCGGCTTTGGCGCTCGGCATCGGCATCAACAGCGCTATCTTCACCGTCGTCGACACGGTGCTTCTCAAACCGCTGACTTATCCTGACGCGGATCGCATTGTTCAATTCATGCACGTTTCCCCGGAAGGCAAAGGAGGCGCGGCTTCCATTCCCGACTTTCTCGCTTGGGAAGGCCAAGGTAACGGCTTTCAGGACGTTGCCGGTTACGATTTCGGCGGCCCGGGGTTCAACCTGACCGATAGCCGTCCTGAGCTGGTGCATGGCATCCATGTGACCCAAGCGTACTTTCGTTTGTTCGGCGCTCCCGTGGTCTTAGGCCGCACCTTCACAGAGAAAGAAGACTCGCCGAACGGCGGTAAAGTTGTGGTGCTGAGTTATGGGCTATGGCAGCGAAAATTCGGCGGCAACCCTAACATCATTGGGACGGCTCTTTCCATTGGCAATGAGCCCTACACCATTGTCGGTGTGCTGGGAAAGTCTTTCTTCTCTGATCCGGCATCGGACATCTGGATCCCTTTTCAATTCGACCGCAATACCAGCAATCAAGGCCACTACTTCATGGCAGCCGGGCGGCTAAAGGATGGCGTTACCTTGGCCCAGGCCAACGCATTGTTGAAGGTAACGAGCGAACAGTTTCGCCGCCGCTACCCGGTGATTGGCCTGGGACCAAACGAACATTATGAGGCTGAGCCGCTTCGTGATTCGATCGTGGGCGATGCACGCTCTTCCCTGCTGGTGATGCTGGGCGCAGTAAGCCTGGTGCTCCTGATCGCATGCGCCAACGTCGCCAGCCTGCTGCTGGTTCATGCCACCGGGCGTAAACGCGAGTTCGCCATTCGCGCGGCACTCGGCGCAGGGCGATGGAAAATTATTTTCCAGTTGCTGACGGAA
This sequence comes from uncultured Acidobacteriaceae bacterium, assembly GCA_963850235.1. GTDB lineage: Bacteria > Acidobacteriota > Terriglobia > Terriglobales > Acidobacteriaceae > PALSA-350. Next base: position 157,566 of record CAWKKM010000018.1, read on the forward strand.
AGCGTTCTGCTCTCAGTCACTGGCGGCATCCTTGGCCTGGTACTGGGTTATGTTGGCTTGCGCGCTCTATTAGCCGTGAGCCCAGGAAATATTCCGCGCATCGGCGAGAATGGGGCGGCTGTGACCATTGACTGGCGTGTGCTGGCCTTTACTCTTGCCACTTCCCTTTTGACCGGTATTTTGTTCGGCTTGTTTCCGGCGATCGGCGCTTCGCGGCCCGATCTCAATTCCACGCTGAAGGAGAGCAGCAACCGCGCAGGCACGGGCTTCCACCAAAGTAAAGCTCGTTCCCTGCTGGTGATCAGCGAGATCTCGCTTGCGCTGGTGCTGCTGATTGGCGCGGCGTTGCTGATACGAACGCTCATCGCGATACGCCATGTGAATCCCGGCTTCGACGCCAACCATGTGCTTACGATGGAAATGTCGCTCACCGGTGACCGCTTTCAGAAGACCGCCGGAGTCGCGCAGCTGGTGCGTAACGGGCGCGAGCGGCTGAATTCGATCCCCGGGGTGGAGGCTTCAGCCTCTTCGTGCTGCCTGCCAATGGAGGGCGGCTTTGGTCTGCCCTTCAACATCATTGGGCGGCCGGTGGATGAAAAGAAACTGACGGGTGCCGGATGGATGAGCGCATCGGCTGGGTACTTCGATGTATTCAAGATTCCTATTCTGCGCGGCCGCGGCTTTACCGACAACGATACGACCGGCTCTCCCGGCGTGGTGCTGATTAACCAGAGCATGGCGAAGCAGTTCTGGCCCAAAGAGAACCCGGTCGGTCAGCAGCTCATCATCGGCAAAGGGGTGGGAAAGGAATTTGATGAACCCGCCCGCGAGATTATCGGCGTGGTGGGTGACATTCACGCCAATGGACTAAGCCGGGATCCCTTTCCGCTGATGATCGTTCCTGTGGGCCAGGTGACCGATGGCATGACCGCGCTCAATGCGCGCATCGGGCCTATCGTCTGGCTGGTGCGGACGCAGGGCGAACCGCACCATTTCGCTGCAGCGGTCAGCGATCAGTTACGTCAGGCGAGCGGCGGATTCTCTGTAGCACGGGTGCGTTCCATGGACGAGGTGGTAGTGCACTCGACCGCGCGGGAAAGTTTTAACATGCTGCTGCTCTCGATCTTTGGGGCGTCGGCGTTAGTGCTTGCGTCCATTGGGATCTATGGCCTCATGGCCTATTCGGTGCAGCAGCGGACGCAGGAACTGGGCATCCGTATGGCCCTGGGAGCGGATCGGAGCAGGATTCGTAACCTTGTGGTGTGGCAAGGGATGCAGTTGACGATTGCCGGCGTGATCCTGGGAGTCTGCGCGGCATTCGGGCTGACACGCCTGATCGCCAGCTTTCTGTTTGGGGTCAAATCGTGGGATCCTGTTGTTTTCGTCACTGTTCCTGTTGTCTTAACGGGCGTTGCCCTGCTGGCTGTCTGGCTGCCTGCGACGCGCGCCTCAAAGCTTGACCCGATGGCTGCATTGCGGGTGGAATAAACGGTTCGTTTTCTTTTGTGAGTGACAGTTCCGTCAGTACCTTCGACGTCGTCTGTGCCCAAATCATCACACGTTGAAGCATAAGTGGACCCAACCCGAGGATTGATGCTAAAGCTGCCTGCCCCAGGTTCTTAGCCGCGTAATCGTGTCCACCACTGAGATATCTAAGACATAATCCAGGAGCATGTTTCGTCACATCAATCCACTATTCGCTTGACAATTGCGGTCGTCTCGGTCACAGTTTCCTGCGATTCCGAATCCTGACTCACCATGACCCTGTCGGAGGGTGTGATGAAACTCCGGGCAAAAACGTATGCCGTAATCGCCGGAACAATACTGTTGGTTGCGGCGATGCTCATCTACCGGGCCTTTCCAGCTGCGGACAATGAAGCCACGCGTCCGGCTGCTACCTCGTCGAACGCATAGATCGTGAACCCCGAACGTCGGAGCGTGAGATGCAATGAACGAAAGCCCCCAAAAGGAAAGGGACCTCTGGTCAATTGTCGAAGATCTGGCCACGCTGCAACAGAGCCCGCACTTTGAACACAGTCTGATCCTCGGCAAGAAGCCCGACCTGGAAGCCTGTCTGCGCCGCGTCTTGCGCCCCCACGACGAAGCCGGATTCGAATCGCCCGATGATCGGTGGATGGTCGATCTGCGCCAGGGCCTCGATGCCGCCCTGGAGGAACTCACTTTCCGTGAAATCCGCAATCAACTGGGCCTTGCGAACGACCCTCTCCCACGCGACGCCGAAAAAAATCTGGGCCTCCTTTTCCGGTCAGAAGCATTCCTCCGCTACCTCAACGCCTATCTCTACTTCGCCATCCGCTTCCTGGCGAGCCGTAAGGAGTTTCGACCGGACCCCAAGGACAAAGAACTGCCGCGGTGCCCCGACACAAATGTGCTCCGGTTACCACTCTGTATTCCTCCGACACTCGCCGGATACCCTGGCGCCCTAATATATTTCGAAGTTTTCCGAAAGCAGAGGCGTGACGAATCTTCTGCGATCAAGCTCGCGCTGTCCTTCCTCGACGACTTCCACCCGCCACGAAGACAACCAGTTCAGTATGAACTGCGGGAGCCCTCGGAATACGAACTCTGGCTGCGCGGCCTGCGTCCCGAGACCGAGGAGCAGCAAGGGTTGCGCTTTGAAACGATCAGCACAGGCCTGACTGACTGGGTCATCTCACGAAGCGAGTTCTACCTCTCCCTCAGCCCGCACGAAACGGCAAGGACAGCATCGGACGGGGCCGAGCTGAATGAGATCGAAAGCCGGGACGCGCGGCCGCTGGAAGGGTGGCTTGTCACCCACCCGGTCGCGGCCCGCCTCGCGCTCGCCGACGTCTACTGGATTGCCCGCCTGCTGCGCGCCGATGTTTCGGACGATGGTGCTGTCACCTATCAAAAACCTTCATGGCTCCATCTGCTGCGCTTTCGTGCAATTCTCGCAGACGACCTTGAACTTACCCACAGGCTCGAGAAGGCCGAAGAAAGCATCCGGTCTGTCTTCGGTTATGTTTGCGATCTTATCCAGAACTCCGTCGAGCTCACGCAGGAAGACGATCGCCGCAAGGCAGAAACTATCAAAACAGGCCAGCCTCCAGCCCCGGCTCCGGACCAGACCCAAAAATGGCGCGCCGTGTTCGATGAAGAGCTGGATGAAATTGCGAGACAAAGGAGAGTCCGGCATTTCCGCGACCCTTCGCTCCCACTTCAAAGTGACCCTTCGCTCGCTCCCCGCGGAAAAGGGCCCGTCGATCCAATTCTCTGGCCAAGTGCTGGAGCGTCCGGCAGCTCGGCCAGTGAAGCGGGTATCAGCGGCTTCTCGAAATACAGCACCCCGGACCCGTCCCCTCCCAGCAGCAACGACAGCCCGGAAAAGGATGCGGAGGAGTGCGATGGCAAGGGATGGAGCAAGAGAAGCACCATCGAGGAGAATGCGTCCTTGCGCTCGCGCATCGGTCTCGCCTTCTCCGGCGGCGGCATACGCAGTGCCACGTTCAATCTGGGCATCCTGCAAGGACTGCAGGAACTCGATCTGCTGCGCAACGTTGATTACCTGTCCACGGTTTCAGGCGGTGGGTTTATCGGCGCATGGCTGGTGGCCAACGTTCGTCGCAGCGCACATTGGCTAGGGCGGCTAACTGATTGGAGCGACTCCATCAGCCATCTCCGCGAATACTCCAACTACCTGGCGCCCCGTACGGGCATACTCAGTGCCGATACCTGGAACCTGGCCAATAGCTGGTTTCGCAATGCGTTCCTTATTCAGCTCACCAGCCTCGCGTGGCTCTTCGTTCTGCTTCTCGCAACCCTCGGCGTCCTGCGCATCTTCCTTATCATGGGACCCTTGTCCCTCGGCAGTTTTCCCGTGGCCGGCTTGGTGGCGTTCTCCATGGGAGTACTCCTGACGATCACCATCCTCTACAACCTTCACGGAACAAATCTCAACACCGCCGCCAAGAGCCGCAGTTCGGGATGGGTCAGGCTCCTGGCCGTTACCCCTGCCTCCATCGGCGCATATGCTCTCTCCTCACATCTTTGGGCCAATGCTCCACCAGAGTCGCAAGCGTGGCCCTTCCTTGCCGGCCTTTGCCAATACTCGAGCTTGTTCCTCGCTGCCTGGAGGCCCTGGCTCTTCATACTCTCAAGCGCCGGCGCAGCTTTCTTTATCATCGCGTTCGTCACTCTCAAGCGGCATAAGTTCCACGCGCTATGGATTAGTTTTCTGTGCACCGTCGTGCTTTACCTGGAGCTTTTAGCCATCTTCCTGGTCCTCCGAAAATGGTCCGGCTTCCCCTGGGCTGATGAACTTGCCTTCGTCGCCGGTCCCGCTCTTGTCATGTTGGCCTTCGCTGTCTGTGTACTCTTATTGATTGGCTTCACCGGGAGAAATACCGGAGAAGAGTTGCGCGAATGGTGGACCCGCTTCGGTACCTGGCTCGCCATCTTTGCCGGCGCCGCTCTCTTCATCTCCGCGGTGGCCGTCTTTGGCCCCTGGCTCATCTTGTGGCTCTTCGTCAAGACCCACGGTCCAGACCATCACACGATCATAAAGAGCATTCAGTGGACTTCAGTCTTGAGTTGGCTGGGAACCGTTATCGGCGCCCTCCTTGCCGGCAAGAGCAGCAAGACCTCCGGCGAGGGCAAGTCCACCAACTCCCCTGCTCTCGAGATCCTCGCCAATCTTGGGGGCTTCCTGTTCATCGTCGGCAGTTTTGTTCTGGGCTCAACCCTGCTGTACACCTTGATGTTTGAAATATTCTCTTCCGACCCCGATGTCACGGAATGTTTCCAGGTCGTTGGAAAATTAGACGGCTGGCAGATTCCCATAGCGTTGATTTTGGCTGTGGTAATCGGTTCTCTTTGCTCATGGTTCTTCGAAATCAATATCTTCGGGCTCAACCAGTTCTACCGCAACCGCCTGGTGCGCGGCTATTTGGGTGCTACCCGCTGGGCGAGGGGCCTCCGCAATCCAAATCCTTTCACCAAATTCGACTTCAGTGACGATCTGGAGCTCTCGCGCTTCAAAACCAATTCCGCCGAGCAGGGCCAATCAGGGGACGAGTGCGACCCCTACCGGGGACCTTTCCCTATCGTCAACTGCGCCCTCAACCTTGGCGGCAGCTCTGATCTAACCCTCAACACGCGTCACAGCTCCTCCTTTACGCTGACCCCATTGCGCTGCGGTTGCGATCGTCCCCGGGTCGGCTACGCCCCCACCTCGACTGACGACGGCGGCTTCGCAGACGATGTCACGTTGGGTCAGGCCGTCGCCATCTCGGGTGCGGCTGTCAGCTCCAACATGGGCTACAACACCTCACCGCTGGTCGCATTTCTTTTGACCATGTTCAACGTGCGCCTCGGTTGGTGGTTCCCCAATCCCGGTCGACGCGCGTGGCGCCGCCGGGGGCTCAGTTTTAGTCTCTATTACCTGGTGATGGAGCTTCTCGGCATTGCCGATGATAACCGCTTTTTTCTGAACACCTCTGACGGGGGTCACTTTGAGAACCTCGGCATCTACGAGCTCATCCGCCGGCGCTGCCGGCTCATCATAGCCTGCGACGCCGAGTGCGATGAAGAGCTACATTTCGGCGGCCTGGGCAATCTAATCCGTATCTGCGAAACCGACTTCGGGGCGGTTATCGACATCGATGTCAAATCCATCCGCCCGCAAAAGGATGGGCTCAGTATTGCCCACTGCGCCGTAGGCGAAATCAAATACAGCAGCGGGGACATCGGCCGTCTCATCTACCTCAAAGCTTCCATGACCGGGGACGAGGACGTCAGCATCGCGCAATACCGCAGCTCTCATCCCTCGTTCCCTCACGAAAGCACATCCAACCAATTTTTCTCCGAAGACCAGTTTGAGAGCTACCGCAAGCTGGGTCTGCACGTCGTCCGCGCCTCCTTCAAAGGCAACGTGCCCGGCGACAACCCCCTCATGATCGCCGACAAGATGGCCGACGTTCTCACACCAGCAGGATGTTCAAGCGAGTCCTTCCTTCAGCACAGCAAGTCGCTCGAAAAGGTGTGGGAAAAGTTCCGCGCGACTCCTATCCTGCTCCCTTTCATGAGAGAGCTCATGACGCTGCACGGACAAACGGGCCGCCAGACTATGGTCACAGACGTGGTCACAGACGTGGAGCTATGCATCGGCCTTGAACTCTTCGAGCTTATGGAAGAGGTATTCCACGATCTTCGGCTCGATGATTACTGGGAGCACCCCGATAACCGCGGATGGGCGATCCTCTTCATGCGATGGTCTCGTAGTCCGCGAATGCGCATGATTTGGAAAGATACCCGGCGCACCTTTGGCATTCGCTTTGAATATTTCTGTGAAGCCCGTCTCGGCCTTCAGCGCGATCATCCCATCGCGCGGGTGTAGCCTGAACAGCAAGTCCCCATGGCAGAAGTAAGCTTCAAGCCAATGTTTTTGTTGACAATAGCGCAGTGACACATCATAGTGGTCTACGATTTTCCCGGCGAACCATTGGAGTTTCAGATAGTTATGCTTCTCCGCTCCCCGAGCGGAGACCGGCCATGGGAACTGTAACTGTCTTCGAACACTGCCTGCTCAGGTTCGTTTGAAAGGCGGTTGTATCTCAACCAATGTGGCCATGGTTAAAGGCGTGATGACTCCAGAATTACCGCATTAAACTCTTTGTTCTGCCACGGAGTGACGGAGGATGCGGGGTGCCAAAGTGGTGACAACGCAAACGTTGAACCGGATCTTCCAACCTCTCATCCATCCGGGACCGTTAACGCTCGTCTCCCGTTCCATAGAGATTTTCGGCTGGATCGATCTACTGCTTGGTTTCCTCATTCTGGTCGCCCCTCGCTTCACCGCCGCGATCTTTCATTTGCCACCACTTTCTCCCCTTGATATCAGCCTCCTTCGTGTCGTAGGCGTTCTGGTGACCATGCTGGGCGCGCTCTACATTATCAACGGCCGATTCAACGAGCTCGGCTTCGCCGTGGCGGCCCTGCTGGATAGACCGCTGGTTCCGTTAATCATGGCGACGCTGTGGTACAGGCACATCCTTCCAGGCTCGCTCGCGGCCGCGTTCTCGATCGTCGATTTCGGTGGATTTCTCGCCACTGCCTTCGCCTGGCGGGCTGATCTCCTTGCCGGCCACAACATCGGCGGCCCCGGCCTTCCCGGACAATCCCGCGCCGCCCGTTCCGCTGAAGTATTCGGCTGGCTGATGCTTGCGATCGGTTTTGTCACCCTGCTCCTTCCCGGGTTTTCGGCGTCGCTGCTCGGAATAGCCGGCAGCGGATTCTCACCGGGCGCCCATTATCTCCAACTGATCGGGCTGCTGATCGGCGGCCTGGGCATGCTGTTTGTCGTGGGCGCCAGCCTCGATACCGGGGGATTTGTAACGTCCTCTATTTGCGTCCAGTCGATCGCGCCACTGCTCATTGTGCTCGCATGGTGGATGGCGGGCATGCCCTGCCGCCTGGCTGTGACATTTATCGTCATCAGCCTCGCCGGCGCGTTCTCGACGCTATGGGCCGCGCGCACTGACGTTCGCCACGGCGACGACGGGCAGCGTGTTCCCTTCTTCGCACAGTGGATCTCCATGCTCTTTGCTTTTCTGAGCGGGGTGGTTCGCAACTCGCGCGTCTTTCATCCCGACGGCCGCGTCTTTCTGGGCACCGTACGCCGGCGCCCATCCGGTTACCCGGGCGATCTGTCCGGCTTTGTGGTGATGCGCATTGGAATGGGCGTGATGAAGCGCGGTATGCCTGCGTGGCTGGCCCACCTTATTCCTGACGCGCCCAGCATCGCCTCGCGATTCTTCACCGTCGCCGAGGCAGAAAGCGGGTCGTCACCCGCGCTTCGCCTCAGCCAGGTGCCTCTGCAATTCCGTCCTGGCAAGGACTTCGACCTCCTCTCCACGGCTGGCGGGGATCGCCTCTGGAAGCTTGTCTGGAACCTTGCCACTGGTGGAAAAAAGTACGGTCTCAAGCCTTTCGATTACATGGGCAACTTGTACTACGCAGACGTACCGTATCGAGTCGCCGGCACTGCCGTCTGGATTCGCCTCAGGAACCCCACCGCCACAGCCGCTGATACAGAGCAGCGGCCCTCAGCGGGGGACGCCCATGCGCGCGAGCAGGCGCTCACCGATGCCTGCGCCGCGGGTGCTCTTCTCCACATTGAGGTGCGGAGGGTTGACTCCGAGGTTCCCTTCGAGCCGATTGCAGAAATCCAATTTGAAAGAGAGCTCGAGGTCGATCAGGAAGCTCTGCATTTTTATCCGTTCTCCGGCCGCGGTTTCTCACCCTATGGCTTCTTCACTGGTCTGCGGCGGAGCGTCTACCCGGCAAGTGTGCAGAGCCGCCCACACGATAAGTTGCAGCGTGCCCAGCGCGAGCATCATCCGTTCGCCAGGCTCATCCGCTACTGGAGAGAAGTTCCAACCGGTCCCATCGCCATCGAAGGAGGAAGCACCGTCATGGCTCCAACCTCCCCGCCTGAAAACCCGCCCAGTGGAAAGCATCGATGGGTCCGTTTTGCCTGGCTCGCAGTGATCATCGCTGCCGTGACTTCCGGCTTATATCTGGTTGAGCGCTTCACCCGCGACTTTCCCGTCGACTACCCCAACGACGTCACCTTCTTCGAGCGCGGTTCCACTGGCGGCGAACGCATGGACGGCATTCCGTACTGGATTTGGATCGCGCTTCCGGAAATCTTCTCTGACCGAATGCCCGATCATCGAAGCGACCAGGGCTACGCCGGCTTCGGCATGATCTATGAGCCGCAGGACAAGGGAAATCCCTACGCCCTGCCGCTCGGTATGTCGCGGCGCAATGTGCGCGGCCTTGACGTGGTGTATCTAAATTGTGCCGCCTGCCACACTGGTACAGTGCGTGACACTCCCAGCGCCGAGCCCCGCATCATCCCCGGGATGCCTGCGCACCAGTTCAATCTCGGTGCATGGGGTACGTTTCTGACAACCATCCCCAAGGACGAGAACTTCTCGCCTCAGCGTATGTTGGATCAAATCGACGCCATGCAGAATGATTCACGGCGCCTGGTGCCAAAGCTCGACTTCATCAACCGGCTGATCATTCGCTACTACGCGGTCTATCTCATGCGCGACCAGCTGATGATCCTCGGCCAGCGGCTCAGTTTCATCGATAACGGCACCTGGGGACCTGGCCGCGTAGACACCTTCAACGCTCCTAAGGCCTTGCTCAATTTCCCCATGAAGCACGCCAGCCCAAGTGAGCTGATGGGAAACGCCGACTTTCCCTCGGTGTGGTATCAACAGGCTCGCAAAGGCATGCACCTGCATTGGGACGGCAACAACACCTCAGTCGATGAACGCAACCTTTCCGCCGCATTCGGCACCGGGGCCTACCCGCCCGTCCTGGACAGTGCTCGCGTCCTGCGCATGGCCAAATATCTTGAGACCGCCCAACCGCTCCCATACCCCTATCACTACGATCAAGACCTCGCCGGCGCGGGCAAGCTGATCTACGATCAGTACTGCCTCAGTTGCCATGGCAACCGCAAGCCCCCATTTCGCGCAGCCCCGCCGGGCGAGAGCGAAAGTTGCGACTACGCTGCCCCGGGGGCTCAGTGCGTCGGTACCGTGGTCCCGCTACACGATATTGGTACCGACCCATCCCGCTTCAACTCCTATACCTGGCTGCTCGCAGTCAATCAGAGCACGCTGTATGCCGGCTACGAGAAAGAGTGGGGCTTCAACCCGCCCTACCCGCAACGCTTCCAGCATTTCCGCAAGACCCGTGGCTATGCCACCATGCCGCTCGATGGCATCTGGCTTCGTGGTCCTTACTTGCACAACGGCTCAGTACCTACTCTCAAGGACCTGCTGAACGCGTCCTCTGAGCGCCCCAAAACGTTCTTTCGCGGCAACGATGTGTTCGACCGTGACAACGTTGGTTTCGTCTCCAACGTCTCCGAGCAGAACGGCAGCAAGTTCTTCCTTTTCGACACCGCGAAAACCGGGAACGGCAATATGGGCCACGAAGGCGAACGGTACGGAACACAACTCGACGCCGGCAAAAAGCGCGCGCTGCTGGAATACCTCAAGACCTTCTGACCGGCGAGGACCTACTCATGAAAAAAATCTGGCTGACAATTGCAGCTGTAGCCATCGTGGTCATTGCAGGCGTCGGGATCGCGCTCTGGTATGAGCTGTGCCACATAAAGGCCCAGCCCGGCTGGATCACGGCCGACCTCAAGGACCGCTACTACTATGGTTCTGTGGGCGCGGGCAAAACCGCGGGCATTCCCTATTGGGTATGGCTCGCCATGCCGCGGTTGTACCCCGAGGAAATGCGTGATCCGGGCGGCTACGCCGCGCTTGGAATGGCTTGGGAGGAAACCCGGGAAATGCCGGTGGGCTTTGCCAAGCAACAGGTCGGCTACATCCGCGTCAGCGGAAACTGTGCCCTATGCCACGTCACCACTCAGCCCATCCAGCCAGATCAACCTCCCAGGATCGTTCCCGCCGTCTCCGGTAAGACCACCGACCCCAAACGTCTGCTGGTGTTCTTCCAGGAATGCGCGGCCGATCCCCGCTTCAACGCCGACGAACTGTTCAGCGAGATTGACAAAGACACCAGCCTTTCGCTGTGGGACAAAGCTCTTTACCGGTACGTGCTGATCCCGCGCGTCAAAAAGGCATTTCTCAATGATCCTGCTCAGGCCCTCTTCAGCCCCGCGATTCGCGCTCACTGGCGAAACCCGCATGCGCCTTTCGATGATCCGGATCTGAAAGCGCTTGCGGACTATGTGCGCCGGCAGGGTCACGAGGCAACTCAACAACCGTAGGTACCCAGCGTCCGCGTCACTGCGGAAATTGCAACGAGAAGTGGATCGTCTTCTTGTCGTCCCAGTAGACCAGACCCAGGTAAGTGCCCGGACCAATCTCGCGGATCTCGTCCCGAATGTGCTTCGCGAGGAGCGAGGTTTTCGAGTAGTCGAGCACGATGCATTCCTTCTTATCGAACCAGCTCGCCGACTTATACACCTGGGCCACAATCGCATTCAAGCCGAAAGCAAGAATACGATTAGTCAGCGTGCCGTGTACTGCATCGAAAGTTTTTCCTTGCCAGCCGAAGATATTGATGAGAGAAGCAATTTCCGGGCTGAACTTCGTCCCCGGCGCAAGGATTGCTGTGCCTTGCCCCTCGCCATTCGGTATATCGCCGGCAGGGCTGTTGGCAAACAGGTCGTCAAGTTGCTGCTGTGACATGCTGAGTAACTGCTCCACTGTATAAGTCATTCTTCGCACCTCGCACTTGAACCCATTTCACGAGCGCTGATTTCCGGCCAGGTCATATAACGTCGCAAAATAGCGTAGACAACTATGGGCCTTGCCCCAACCACTGTCAACGCACTTTCGTGCTCCATCCAGTCAGGACGAAGCCTCACCCAAAGCCGCTTTCGCGGCATCTTTGAGAATTACCTCTGCCGCCTTTTCGCCAATCATGTACACCGCCGACGCGATAAAGAAGCCGGGGATGCGCGGAAACACAGAGGCATCGACCACACGCAATCCTTGTGTTCCATAGACCTTGAAGTTACTGTCCAGGACCCCGTAGTTGTCCCGCACCCCAATGGCACAGGTGCAGGACGCATGGTGACCCCAGGCGTGTGACCGGACAAACTCCCGCAGCTTCTCTCTGGTGTCGCATCCATCGCCGGGTAAGACTTCCTCGGCGATCATCCCTTGCTTGCGCAACGGTTGTGCAAGCTTTCGCGCGAACAGAACGCCGTCCACCACCGAATCGAGGTCCTGTTCGCTCCCGGCGCTGCCTTCCTCAAAATAGTGGAAGTTGATTTCCGGCGCGTCGCGCGGATCCCTCGATCGCAAGGTAACTTCTCCGCCGCGATTGTTCGTGTGCGCCTTAAGAATTGCCCACGTCAGGTAGTTCAGATTTTCAGCGAAGACCTTCGAATAAGTCGGGAAGTATCCTTGAAACCGGCCCAAAAATGCTATACAGAAGAGGTCGGGAAGAGGACGTTCCCTCACCGACCGCTTGTACATGGAGAGCACCGCTCCATTGGTGATATAGGGTCCCTTCCGGCACCGCTTCCATTCTCCAAACTGCTTGTCGCTGGTGTCGAAGGTTGCGCCCTTGAAGATACGCCACTCATCGAACTCCATTCTGTTCACCACTCCAACTTCGTAGCGGTCCTGCAGATTCTTGCCTACGCCAGGAAGGTCTATACGGACCTCGATCCCGTGACGCTCCAATTCCGCGCGCGGCCCGATGCCCGAGAGCATCAGCAGTTGTGGGCTATTGAATGCTCCTCCGGCCAGGATCACTTCGCGGGTGGCGTACAGCTCTCGCATTTCCCCCACAGCGCTTTCCATATCCGCATGAGGCCGGTAAAGGCGCTCCCCCTTGAGGTACCGCACTCCGATCGCACGGTTGCTCGCATCGAAAAGCACATTCGTTACCAGGGCGTGCAATTCGAGATGCAGTTTGTCTGGAGATCGCGCCTGCACCGCCCGCACCCGCTCCCGCGCTCCGGTTCGCGCGTGCTTATCCGTCGTCAACGGCAAATAGCGAATGCCGAACGAGTTCTCCCTCACTGTCCGCCAGTCGTTCGGGTCGAGCATGCCTTGCCACAACCAGCGAATTCTCTCTCCAATGTGCCCGATATCCTTGATCGCCGCCCTGGTGGAGGTAAGAATTGCATCGATCAGATCCACGTTCTTGAGCGAGATCATCGGGATCGCCTTCTCCGTCTTGAGCCATCCTTTGAAGCCATGTCTGCTGGGATTTATTCCCAGCAAGCTCAGCCAACGATAGACCGGTCGATGATGGCAGTCTTCCAGGCGTTCGAAGAATCTCCTCATCCGCTTCGCATTCCAGCTTGCGTCGTGAGTTAGCTCTTCGATCCCGTTCCAATCCTCATCATGCGGATAGACCAAAATCATGGCGTTGTGCGCGGTGCACCCGCCCAGCGTACCGGCACGCGGATAGAGCACCCCGTCCACGCGCCGCCCTTCCCAGGTCTCGCGGTAATTCGGGTCACTGCGCTGCTTCCCATCGTCGCTGTAATGGCGCACAAAGAAGTCCCATTTCATGGCATCGTTTTCTGAGGCGAAGGGGTGAAAACATGGCACATCGTAGTCCTCGGGAAGCCGCTTCTCGCGATCGCCTCCCGCCGCTTTCGCATCTCCCCCGGCTTCCAGCAACACCACCGTGTGTCCGGCTTCGGCAAGCCTCGCGGCCACCGTGGCGCCCCCGGCCCCGGAGCCGACGACGATATACTCAGGCTGCCCCAGGAATGGATAGCCTCGCTTCAATGCGGGTTCCTCGGCGCAAGCGTTCCCGCTGGGTTTTGCCATGCGCCGAAGTATAGTTGACTTTCCGTCACATCCGCCGATACGTTCTCACAAAAATAGTAGCTTTGGCCAAGTCCTCGCATACGACAACCTCGAACCGGAAAAAACAGTTACCCTCACCGCGCCATTTATGGCACAATCATCGGGTTTCGCGGCGCATGCTTAAATCTGCTTCCTGGTGGAGACACTTTCGATTCCTGCGCTGGCGACACAGCGGTCGGTAATGCCAAGGCGCCGTAATGTTGACTTGGCTATCGACGTCGTCATGCCTGGCAAACCTGCGCGAGTATCCCCATCGCGCCCGGCCGAACACCTATACTGCTCGCCGGGCATGCCTGGAAAAAGGAGCCGGTTCCATGACAAGACTGGGACGTAATTTCGCACGCACGATTGGGGCCGTTGCGTTGATTGTCGTCTGTGCAATCATCGCTTTCGGCGTTATCGCTTGCAACCAGCCCTCACCCGGCACTGTGCAGGACGAAGCCATGCGTGCAGGCCGGTCAGCATCCTCTTTTCCGGCCGCCGACGAAGACTACTTTCACGATATGGACGGCGCCCCCAAACTCACGGCGGACCAGATCAAGGGACGTAATATGTGGATCCTCTGGACCGGCGGAGATGACAAGATGTGGGACACGCTCACCGTCACCAGCGTCGGAACACTCGATTTGCTGAAGACCATCTCCTCCTATCCGGGCATGGCCGCCCATCATGGCAATCGATTTCAATACCTGGGCGTGGTCAATGAGCCCTGCTTCCATGAGGCGACTGCCCCCAACCCGGATCGCTTCGGTCTCTGGCTTGATGTCCGTGATTCTGACTGCCCGCCGGACCCGTTTGAAAACGACACCAAATATCCCGGAGTAAAAATCGGCGCGCGCGGCAAGAATATTCCCACGGGCTCTTACTACGGCTATGGCTCCGGCATTGTTGGACTGCGCCTCTTTCCGAATCCCGACTTTGACCAGGCGGCGCAAAAGAAATGGGACCCCAAGCGTTTTTACACCGACCCTTCGTATTACAACGACAAGAAGCTGGTGCGCCCGTATCGAGTAGGCATGTCTTGCGGCTTTTGCCATGTCGGCCCCAATCCGCTCAAGCCTCCGTCCGACGCGGAAAGGCCTAAGTGGGAAAATCTCAGTTCCAATGTAGGTGCACAATATCTATGGGTAGAGCGAGTGCTCGCCTGGGATTCCGATATGAAGAAGTTTCCCATCCAGCTCTTCCACACTTCGCGGCCCGGCACCCTCGATACTTCATTGATTTCCTCCGACAACATCAACAATCCCCGGACCATGAACGCGGTTTACGATCTGCCCGAGCGCATGGGATTGAAGCTGGAGGCGGATGGTCTGCATCTGATGCCCGCGGAATCGGGTATGGCCCTGAGGTGGGGAAAGGAGACCCTCTCCGGCGGCGAACTCGATAACAAGCAGCTTAATGAATTCATTCACACCGGCGTGCTTACCAGCTATTACCAGCCGCCCGACGTCGTCCGTACCCCTCGAGTACTCAAGGATGGGTCCGATTCCGTCGGTGTGCTCGGCGCCCTTAACCGTGTCTACCTCAACATCGGCCTCTTCAGCGAGGAGTGGTTCTTGCACTTCCGTCCGCTGGTGGGCGGTAAGGCCGTCTCACCGATTCCCATCGCCACTGCCAACAAGAACTCCGTCTACTGGCAGGTTACCCAGCAACAGACCCCCGACATGGCGCTCTTTTTCCTGCAAACCACCCAACCTCACCGGCTGCGGGACGCACCGGGGGGAGCGCAGAAACTGTTGGAGATGGCGGCCTATGTCGATCATGGCAAGATCGTCTTTGCCGAACGTTGCGCCCGCTGTCACTCCAGTAAGATCCCTGTTCCCGCAGCTGGCCTCGATCCCGACGGATGCGCTGGCAAAGACTACCTGACTTGCTGGAACAAATATTGGGCCTGGACCAAAACCGAAGATTTCAAATCGAAAATGCGGACCATCGTCCGCCAGCCAGATTTTCTCGATAACAACTATCTTTCTACCGATCAGCGGGTGCCCGTCACCCTGCTTCAGACAAATGCCTGCAGTCCACTGGCTACGAACGCGATACGCGCTAACATCTGGGATAACTTTTCTTCTCAGACCTATAAGGATCTGCCTTCTGTCGGATCCATCACCTATTATCATCCCTATACAGGCCAGGCGAACACCTACGTGATGCCTGCGGGGGGCCGCGGCTACACGCGTCCTCCTTCTCTTATCAGCCTCTGGACGTCTGCCCCGTATCTGCTCAACAACAGCGTAGGTGAACCCAATTATGGTGCGGGAGTGGACGACCGCGTCGATGCCTTCAAGAAATCCATGAACCAGATGTTATGGCCTGAGAACCGCCTGAAGGACTCGTTACTGCCGGAGTTGCCGGGTACGATCGATCGCACCACCGAGACCAGTTATCTCACCATTCCCGCAGGCTATCTACCCGATCTTCTGCAACCGCTGCTTGGTTTTGGAGAGCGCCTCCTTCCTTCCATCTTTGGTGAGGGTGAGCTAAGGCTCGGCCCTATACCGAAAGGCACTCCCGTCAATCTTCTCGCCAACCTCGACCTGCTTGGCGAAGGGCTCGAAGGGGAACAAAAGCGCGAGCACCAGAAAGAGGTGTTGGATCTACTGCTGAAGATGCAGCATGATCTAGGCTCTCTTCCGAACAATGCAACCGACGACGATGCCAGGCGAGTTTTTGCTAACCTCGTTCCCGGCTTGCTCGCACTTAGCAAATGCCCAGACTATATCGTGAATAGAGGTCATTACTTCGGGACGAAGTTATTTGCTGAGGAACCGGAACTGAGCGACAACGACAAGCGGGACCTGATTGCGTTCCTGGAGACCTTCTAAGGGGCGTCAGCGTTAGTGCTTGCGTCCATTGGGATCTATGGCATCGGGAACGGTCAACTCCGCCAGCCAGTAACCCGGGATAGCAGAGGTTTGGGCAGCTTGACGGCGGTCTTCCTCGTCCATGGCTTTGAGGGCGGCTTCGCGCCTCTGCTGAAACACTTTCTCCAGATGCGCGCCGTAGTAGGTACCATCCTGGCGCATGGCATATCGTGTCATCGCTTCGCTGCCGCTGATCTTGAGCGTCTCTCCAAGTTCCAGGCCCGCTTCGCGGAAGAACTCCCGGTCCTTGCCGTCGGGCACGCCGAACACAAACGGCTCTCCCCAATCGAAGGCATTCTTGACCATCCCCGTGGGATATTTTGTCAGTAAGTCGATCCCGCCGCGGTTGAAATACTCCAGCAGCAGAGCGCTGCCCGGAGCGGATTCCGCTCCGATCGCGCGCAGGGTTTCCTTCATCCCTTCTTCGGGAACGTACATGCTGAGGCCCTCGCAAATGAAATAGGTCCTGCGCCCGCGCTCAAAACCCGCGGCGCGCAACACCTCGCCGAGGCCTTCGCGCGCGAAATCGATCGGGGCATAAACCACGTTAGCGGGTGCACCGCCCAAAGCCTCGTCGACTCGTCTCTTCTTATATTCCTGGGTGGAGCCGTAGTCGACCTCGATGACCGCAACGTCCTTCAACAGTTCGGTGAACCGGTGCGCTCGGGTATCGAATCCGGCGCCCAGGATCACCAACTGCGTCATCCCGCTGCGCACAGCGCGCTCCATCAACTCGTCGATGAATCGGGTCCGCACCAGCATCAGCCAGACGAAGCCGAAAATGTCGGGATCGTCCATGACTTGCTGAAAATCCTGGTCGAACGCCTTGCTGATGGGATGCTCTGCGATCAGGGCCAGCTCCGCCGGGCCGATCAGCCGTTCGGCGACCCAGTCGGGATTGCGTACGCTGGCATCAGGCTCGCGCGCTCCAAAGGAGCGCACCGCAGCGGTCAGAATCGAAGTTCGAGAGGGTAACCCGTTGGCTTCCATGCAGCCATTATCGAATATGATCGGATTCCGTTGCACGGTCAAGAATCCACCGGCGGCGCAATGGAACGGTGGTTTCTGAGATACGTCGACGGGGCAACTTTCGGACATTTGCAGTTACAACTAGTTGGGAAATTTCCGTCCCGCGTTTCTTCCCAAGCTGCCATGTCGATTGCCCGAGGTTCCGTGTCGTATAATCGCTGAGCGCGAAGCAGACATGCCCGACGTTGGCCAGACACTCGGTCGTTACGAGATCGTGGACAAACTTGGCGAAGGTGGGATGGGCGTGGTCTATAAAGCCCGCGACGCCCGCTTGAACCGGTTTGTTGCGTTGAAGCTGATGCTCGGCGCGGCCACGGACCCGGATCACCAATTCCGCCGGTTTGCGCAAGAAGCGAAAGCCGCGTCCGCCCTCAACCATCCCAGCATTATCACGGTATACGATATCGCCTCGGATGAGGGGACCCTCTACATCGTCATGGAATATGTGGTGGGCAAGACACTGCGGCAAGTGATCCCACGCCAGGGAATGCGCCTGGCGGACGCATTCAAGATCGCGGTGCAACTGGCAGATGCTTTGAACGCGGCCGGCTCCGCTGGAATCGTGCATCGTGACCTGAAACCCGGCAACATCATGGTGACGGAAAACGGACTGGTCAAAGTTCTCGATTTCGGACTAGCCAAATTTGCCGTTGCGGGACCGGCGACAGGGGCCCAGCCGTCGACACTGCCCCCTACGCTGAGCGAGCAGATGGTCACCCGCGACGGCATGCTGGCGGGAACAGCCGCTTACATGTCGCCCGAACAAGCAGAAGGCTTGCCGCTGGACACAAGGTCGGATATTTTCAGCTTCGGCGCGGTACTTTATGAAATGTTAACCGGGGAGCGAGCTTTTCAGGGCAACAGCAAGATGTCTCTGCTGACCTCGATCCTGCGCGACGATCCGCAGCCGCTGGGAGAAAAAGTCGCGAATGTCCCCCACGAATTAGAAACCATTGTGAACCGCTGCCTGCGGAAAGATCCGGCGCGAAGATATCAGTCCTTCGCCGAGGCGCGTTTGGCGCTTCTGCAGTTGCAAGAGGATTCGGACTCGGGCAAGCTGCGAAGCCCCAGGTCACCATACCCAACCGGCCTGGTGCGGCGCAGGGTGGGGCCGGCGCTAGTTGTGACGGCGCTGGTGGCGGTCGCATTGACGGCTTTGTTCTATTGGCGAAATGGTCGAACCCACCGGCCGATCGCAGAGCTGCGCATCGCGCCATTTGCCAGCTATGCAGGATTTCAAGGCTTTCCGGCTTTTTCGGCGGATGGGAATCAGATCGCCTTTGCATGGTCCGGTGGAGAGGGCGACGTGACCCATATCTTTTCGAAAGTGATCGGCACGGACGCGGTACTGCAATTGTCATCCGGAAACAACTCCGATTCACTTCCAGCTTTTGCCCCCGATGGCCGATCTGTCGCTTTTCTCCGTTCGTTGCCGCAAGGCGTCACCGGCATTTACCAGGTCTCGCCTCTGGGAGGCCATGAACGGCTGATTGCCCAGATTCCGACGGCCTTTTATCGGTCGCTCTCGTGGTCATCGGATTCCCGATGGCTGGTCACCTCCGGCCGGTCCGAGCGGGAAGGGCGCTCTCGCATCTATGTCGTGGCTGCCTCGGATGGTCAGTTTCGAACGCTCTCCTTCGGGGAAACGGGCGACGAAATGTATCCTGCATTGTCAAAAGACTCGCGGATGCTGGCATTCAGTCGAGTGGAGAGTGATACCGAGTGGGGTATTTTCGTGGTGCCAGTGGACGAGAACCTTGGCCCGACTGGCTCTCCGCGGCGGATGAATACAGCGAAAGGGCTAAACCGGGAAGCCGCATGGACAGTGGATAGGCGAGCCCTGGTGTTTGTGAACGGTGGGTCGGCAACTTCTCGTCTGTGGCGCGTGCCTGTCAGTGAAGATGCTCGGGCCGAGCAGCTGGTTCTGACGGGAGGAGTGGAATTTGGGCCGGCAATTGCGCCCGTTGGTGACCGGCTGGCATTCACACAGAACCACACCAGCGTGAATATCTGGAGCTTCCCTGTGTTGGGCCCGGGCACCGTGGGTGCCGCCAAGCAGACTGTCACGTCGGCGCGATCGAGCTATTTACGACCGCATGCTTTTTCGGCGGACGGGATGAAGATCGCGTTCGAATCGGACCGTTCGGGTGAATACGGGATCTGGACCGCCAACGCAGACGGCTCCGACCCGGCCTTGTTATATGGACGAAAAGATTTGATTTCAGGGAGTCCGGCCTGGTCGAGCGACGGACGGTTTGTGGCCTTCGACACGCGCATCGGCAAGCAC
Source organism: uncultured Acidobacteriaceae bacterium (assembly GCA_963850235.1). Lineage (GTDB taxonomy): Bacteria > Acidobacteriota > Terriglobia > Terriglobales > Acidobacteriaceae > PALSA-350. Next base: position 177,122 of record CAWKKM010000018.1, read on the forward strand.
ACACAAATTTTTTCCATTCCCGCAAATGGCGGCCCTTTGCGAGAGCTGACCAGCGATCAATCCGACAGCATGCTCCCTTTGTGGTCGCGGGATGGCAAATGGATTTACTTCGATTCCAATCGTAACGGCAACAGGCTCGAGATATTCAAGTGTTCAACAGAAGGTGGTGAACCGGTGCAGGTAACGCACGGTGGGGGCTGGGATGCGCAGGAGTCTCCGGACGGCGCGTGGCTCTATTTCACGCGCAGCCGCTCCGCAAACTCCCCGCTTCTACGAATGCCGGTCTCCGGCGGACCGGAAACAGAGGTTTTGCCGTCGATCCATCAGCGGTGGTGGGCGGTGGCCGCGAACGGCATATGGTTTCTGAAGCGCGTGGGGCCGGAAACCGAAGTTGGCATTCTTGGAATGGAGAGCGCGGGCAGCGAGCAGGCAGAATTGCAGTTTTACGACCAGGCGAAGGGCAAACTCGTAACTGCGGCTGCGCTCGCGAAGAGTCCCGACGGCGGGCTCGCGCTTTCGCCGGATGGTCACACGTTGTCGTTCAGCCAAGTGGATTATCGAGCATACGAGATCGAAGTCGCGGAGAACTTCCGGTAGGGAGATGCAAGAATGATTCTGTTCGAGAGCGGCTGGGCAGAGAAAGCAGTCGATCCACAGGCAACATGATCCGTGGTCCGCGGGGCTCACGCCAACGACTTCGGATCGCTCTCGTGAAATCCAGATTGGACCGTTGGCGTCGTCCCCGTCCGGTGCATCTTCAATTCGTCGTTCATAAATCCCAGGCCGAGCATGTAGATGGAATGAGGCAGCGTACATTTCACATTGGGAACAATGGGAGAGACAAGTTCGTACTGGATACCGTTTTTGAAGTTCGTCTTCAGGGTCTCGTAGCCCAGCCGTTTGCACTTGATGGCGCAGATAATGTTTCCCGCAGGCAGGCGATCGACAATCAATTCGTCTCCATACAGCGACCACATGATGTCGGTGGCCTGCTGCACGTCGACCGTCGGGCGCATGTCGACACAACCCAGCGTGGCATAGCGAACAACGTTCTGCAAAAACGTTCCGCTACTGATGTTCTTCATCACCTGCTGCGAATCGATAACCTGGCGCATCTTGGTGTTGTAAGCCTTCTCCACGTACACCGCATAGATCCAGGTCCAGGGAAAGTTCTGAATGGGAAAGAGCGGGGCAACCGCAAATCGCGGTGTCACGCATACACCGGACTCCGGGTCGGCATCGCCTGCCGCGCCCTCTTTGGGCCGATAGACGGGTGTGGCATTCTGATCGCGTGCTTCGAAGCCGGGCGAGGTCAGGATGGGTTCCCTGCCGGCATTCTCATCGTATTGGTGCTTGTAAGATTCGCTGGGCGGACGAAGGTCGCCGCGAAAGCAGATACGGTTGACGGCCGATTCAGCTCCAAGCGACGTGCCGGTCATAGCGGGCGTGGACAAGCGAGCATCTCCCGGTTCCGGCTTCATCCTCCAGAACCGCATTCATTTCATGTTGAGTATGCACTACTCGCCGGGATCCGGGGAGGTTCTTTCGTAGTGGATACCGTCCGGACGGGTTGAGCCTCTGCCAGGTCAACGCGCTGGAAGCCGCCGGGACAAGAGTCGTATGATTGGCTTCAACCGTGCGCGGTTGCCCCCATCAAGCTTGAACCCAGGCCAGGGCAGATATAAAGTCACTACGTTTGCATCTGCTCTGCCGTACGCATTCAGTACGGCAGAGTTCATGCCTGATGCCCTTAGCGGTTTCCTGAAGTCACATCCCAATGCGAAACCTCAGCCCGCCGAAGCTGATATCAAAGAAAACAGCAATGAACGATGACTGCAGGATCCCGAGCATGCTGTCACGGGGCTAAGCAGCATTGAGCAGTCTGTTGAAAAATGCTCGATATCGTTGTAGCGCCATGCGCAGATCTTCAGTAGAAACGTTTTCGCCGCTATCCCATTGTTTTTCGAGCGAGCCCCGTTCTTTCGCGAACCCCTCTGCCAGCCGCTGCATGACCGTCGCAACCAACTGATCGGCCTGCTGCACCGCGTGGCGCGGCTCATCAACAAATTCTGTTTGCACATTGTTCCAACGGGAGCGCAGGTCGCCCATATCGGAATCGGAAAACAAGGCCGGTCCGGCGCCGGTCTCTTGCGTCTGTTGATCGGCAGTGGCCGCCGGAGTGTTGTCCCAGTCCTGCCTGTTTACGGTTGAAGGAACACTTTCGGAGTCGCGCCTAGTTCCGGTTGCCGGGGTATCGTTCCAATCACCCCTATCGATTCTTTCGTTTCGCTGCACCATCGGCTTGGCCGGCGCAATCCCACTCTCCACTTGCGAGCCAACTGCCGCGCTACGCGACCCGGCCGCCATATCCGCAGTTGTCAATCTCTCTTCCGTCCTGTTCAGCTCTGTCATCACACTACCTCCTCGTTTGCCTGCTAGGCACTCTTCCTCTGCACGATCTGCAGCAGTTCGTCAAACAATGAGCGGTAATAAATCATCGCGTTCCGCAGATCTTCGGTAGTTGCTTGTCCTTGCCGGTGCCGCACTGCGATCTGGTGGGCGGCGCGATAGTTATCTACCACCCGCGGATGACTTACCGAAATATCGGCGGCCCGCTGTTCGAAGTTTGTCATCGGATATCCACGAGCTTGCATCAGACGATCCACCAGGATGTCGGCATCACTCACCGCCCCTTGGGGATCATCGACGAAGCGGGATTGCACCATGCGCCACTCTGTCTGGAAGCGCTCACGCTCCTCAGCCGTAAGCTCGCGCAAAGAAAACTCGCTTACTCTCTTTTCCCGTTCCAGCAAGACCGATTCGGCCCGTTGTGGACCGCTCTCACGGACAGTCCGGTCGTACTCTGGTCCGAAGCGCTTTTGCAAGTTCATTGTTCGCTGTCTGCGAACAACCATCCAGGCGATCCCTAAAACCACGAGGAACGCCACCACAATTAAAGCCAGTAGCTTAGGATCCATCGCTAACCTCCCCGACTCTTAAAGGGATGCCATATTGCGCCCGCACTGTTGTCCGAGATAAAACGGCGGCGTCCGCGTTTTACCGTGGGAGTTCGGGCGCTCTCCATTGGCCACCCCAGGGGGTTTCATGGACTGGGCGGGAACTAGCACTTTCCGGTCGGGATGAAATTCAAAAGGTGTCCAACTCGCACTCGCAATCGCACGCATCAATCGCTTTGGGCGGCGCTCGCTCGCACCGGAGCGGTGTTGAATATTCTCAACTTGATTCCCGTCTGGATACTCGACGGCGGCCAGGCTGCGGTGGCACTCGCTAGTACGGAACGACTCTTTTTGCTCGCAGCTTCACTGGCATTGTGGCTCGTCAGCGGAGAAAGCATCTTCTTTCTTGTAACAATGGGTGTGACGTGGAGACTCTTCACGAAGGATCTGCCGTCAGAATCCAGTTGGTCCACCTTGGCCTATTAAATTGCGCTTCTCGCGGCACTGGCTGCGATCCTGCATGGGACGCCCATTGTGCCTTCGGCGGCGTTATAAACCTCTAAAATCACTCGAACGGAATTCGTGACCAACCGGAACGAATCACTTCGTCTTCAGTACGTGAACGTGTTTGCTGTGTTCTCCTGCCAGATGGACGAAGCCGCCATCAAAGGTAGCGAGAACCAACCCATCCAGCACGGCGCGACCGAGCAAATACGCATCTGTGCCCTGTTGGTGGCCGGGCAAACGCTTGAAGAATGGCTTCGTCACCGTGCGCCAATCATGCGTGAGGGGCTAGAACTGAAAGCGCGGATGCTGCGCCAGATTCTCCAATATCGCCGTGGCCTCGCCCATGCTCAGATTGCCCCTGCCCTTTCCGCTGTCGGTTGCATAGCGGATAAATCCCGCTTCTGTGAACGGACGGAGCGCCCAGCGAAGCCCCCGAGTGTGGAACCATTCGCTTGCCAGGCGGTGGTGGGTGTGGACTTCAAATGCGCGAGCAATCAGTACATTGGCGTCGGGCAAATAGCTGGGTTTAGTCAAGCTCGTCTTCCAGGGCTTCCTTGACCATTTCCTGCGTGACGGGCTCGCCGGCCGCTCTGACCACAAGGTAGCCGTACCTGTCTGTTTTCAGCTTGGACGACACGCTGATGGGAGCCTCCGGCGTCTCCTCTGCGCGCCGGATAAGCTCGCTCACAGCAACGCCCAGCGAGATCGCCTTAGCGTTTGCGTACAGCGATGCAATCTCTAAGGCGTCATCGTCGAGGTGAAGATTCGTCCGTGTTCGCATGTATACATCTTTGTACTATTTTGCATAATGATACAACGGCCAACTGAAGGTACATTTGTTGGGTTATGGTACATCCAGAGCCCTGTTCGAGCGTATCCGGATGGTATCGTTAACCCCACCGGCACCGATGTTCTTGAGCGAATCATCGGGAATTGCGACTCACCCTGATCAATCAGTGGATCGGGTCATCGGATCGCAGCCTGCATCAGCCCTAAGGGGAAAACGACCATGATCCTTGCTCTATTGCCGATCATCGCGTTGCAGTTGAGCGCGGCGGCGCCTGTGAAGGTGAACATGGCCGCGCGCATTCTGCCCGCCGCCACTGCGCCGGGAAGTGCGGTCCAGCCGTTTGTGAAGATGCCTGCGGGTAAACTCGCCCTGGTGCATGTGCTGGTGATTGACGGGACGGGGACCGCCGCACAGCAGGACCGTACGCTGCTTCTCGACGGCTCTAAGATCGCGGGCATTGTGCCGGCCGGCGATGCCCTCCCGGCCGGTTATCGCGTCATCAATGCTAGCGGCAAGAGTGTGATTCCCGGCATCGTCGGCATGCACGATCACCCGTACTATATTGCGGCGCCCAACCTGACGTCTGACGGCAAGAGCGACCAACCGTTGCTGGTACCCCAAATGACCTTCAGCTCGCCGCGCATGTATCTGGCCGCGGGCGTGACGACGCTACGCACGACCGGCAGCGTCGAGACTTATACCGATCTCAACCTCAAGCAGATGATCGACGATGGGACGCTGCCCGGGCCGCACATGGACGTCACCGGTCCCTATCTGGAGGGCGCCGGATCCCCGTTCATCCAGATGCACCCGCTAAAGGATGCCGCCGAAGCCACGCGGACCGTTGATTATTGGGCCGATCAGGGTGTGACCTCGTTCAAGGCATATATGAACATCACCCGCGCTGAGCTTAAGGCGGCGATCGAAGCGGCGCATGCGCGGGGGCTCAAGGTGACAGGTCACCTCTGCTCGGTGACGTATCCCGAGGCGGCGATGCTGGGGATCGACGATCTTGAGCATGGTTTCTTTGTGAACACTCAGCTCGATCCGGACAAGGTGTTGGATGTTTGTCCTAAGAGCTACGGCGATCCGACAATTGCCGCGATGACGCCCGGCAGCGTTGTAGGCACGGCGCTGATCAAGCTGTTGGTCGACCACCATGTTGCTGTTACGTCGACGCTGCCGGTCTTCGAGGATGATTCGCCAACGAACGAAATCCTGCCACAAAGGCAGCTGGATCTGCTCAGCGCCGAGGCGCGCACGGACTATCTGTACCTTCACGCTTTGGAAGGCCGGCGCAGCGTCTCGAGAAAGGCAGAAGGAGCGAAGTTATGGGCGAACGAACTGGCGATGGAACGCGCGTTCGTATCGGCGGGAGGCATGCTGCTCGCCGGTCCCGATCCGACCGGCGATGGAAGGGTGCTGCCGGGGTTCGGCGACCAGCGAGAGATCGAACTGCTGGTTGAGGCAGGCTTCTCGCCGATCGAGGCGATTCGCATCGGCACACTGAATGGCGCGACGTATCTGGGGCTGGCGGACCGAACGGGGTCGATCGAGGTAGGCAAGGATGCGGATCTGGTGCTGGTCGCGGGTGACCCGTCGAAGCAGATTACCGACATTGAGGCGGTTGAGACGGTGTTTAAGGATGGTGTCGGCTATGATCCGGCGGCACTCCTGGCTTCGGTGCGTGGACGTTACGGGCAGTACTGAAACCCGGTGAACCCAAACCCCGCCGCCGGATTTCTTAATGACCTTACTTGTGTAAATGGCGGCAAATGGCGCTCTTGCCCCTATCAAATAGCGGCGTCCCGTCTGCATCCATGTGAGTCAGGGGTTCATATGGATACCACGAATGTGCTTATTCGTTACCAGGATGTCGAGGGGCAACTCGATACACAAGGCCATTGGAGTTGGGCGCTGGAAGGTCAACTGGTTACCCGGAAAGTCAGACTCTTAATCAGACGCAATCTCGTGACGATTGACTACGACTGCGCCCACACGAGGGCACACATTCGGCCAAAGTTCGAGGCCCTTGATCGGCCCTCGATCGCTGGAATGCAATAGCCGGGTTAGGTAGCGTTGCAAACGCAAATGTGCGTATAGGGTGCCTGCAGGAAAATCACACTTCCAACATATCAAGCGGGGGTTCCCGGTGTGCTCTCAGTCATATAACCATCCGGGGTTCTGATGTGTTTCACCCAGCGTTCGCCGAATTACGGCCAAAAATTCATTACTCTCAACCGGCTTTTGCAGAAAAGCTTTCGCACCAGCATGGAGTACACGTTCTTCGTTGGCTCTCCGGTCACGCCCGGATAAGACGACTACCGGGATGGACGAGAGCTCGAGGCTTGCTCTCAATGTATCCAGAACAACGAATCCATCCCCTGACGGTATGCCAAGATCCAGTACGATCAAGTCTGGAGCATGTTTGCGTGCTTCCGAAATGGCTCCTATTCCGTCCTCTGCACAATGCACATCATAGCCGCTTGCTTTGAGACGTACTCGGAGGGCCTGCAGCATGTCGGGATCGTCATCCACGATAAGAATGTCCGCTGGATTCACTTTGTCACCTGACTTTACCCGGGAGACCAGACCGAGAGCGTAAGCAACTTACTACTCGGTCTTTTCGGCATCCGTCAGGCGTACCTTATGGCTGGAAAGTTGTATCTGGCAGTTTTGGGAACAGCCATTTTTGGGGATAGATAGGTCAACCCTCTTCCCAATGATCCCACAACGGAGGCGTGTACGGAAGAGACGGGTCCGGGCGTTCGCTTGCGAGGAACAAGGTTTGCTAGGCAGGAGGCTCTGTTTTGCTTTTTGCCCATCCCATGAAGACGGCAAAGAGGCCGCCAGCAATGGCGAGGCAGGCTGCGCACCAGAAGAAGGATTCGACGGCGCTAATCCTCTTGTTGCCCAGAACGATATCCCGGCCGGTGTGCACGGAATGAAGCCCCATGAGGAACTGAATCACCCCGGCTGCCAGCATGATCAGCATAAGAACGAGAATCTGAGCCTTCCTGGGCAGCTTTTCTAACCACTCGATCTTTGCATCGCCTTTGAGCTGGTTATAGCGTGGCATCGCAGTTCAGTTTACAGGCATCCGCTGCGAAACCCAGCCGGGCTTGTAACGGATGTCCCGCTCCGCGATGTAACGGATGTTCCGATACACTCAGCATTGCCAATGGAAGATTCGCCACGATCATGATGAAGACCATCGTACAGATATCGCTGGACTTTACCTCCATCGACAAAGCTCTCGAAACCGCACGGATCGCCGTCCGTTCAGGAGTCGACTGGTTGGAGGCGGGCACCCCCCTCATCGTTTCCGAAGGAATGAATAGTATTCGTGCTCTCCGCACCGAGTTTCCCGAGGTTCCCATCGTGGCCGACCTGAAAGCCATGGATGGCGGCCGGCTCGAGGCCCAGATGACCGCTAAGGCGGGCGCAACCCATGTCGTGGTTATGGAGCGGGCTCATCCGGAGACGATCAAAGCGATGGTGCAGGCCGCAAAGGATCTCGGTCTGAAGGTCATGGGTGACAATCTCGCTGCCGAGGACCGGGTCGCGGCTGCAAAAAGGCTGGAGGATCTGGGCTGCGATTACGTCATCCACCATATTGGCTACGATGAGCGCCGCGGCCTGGCGGCGATGGGAAAACCATATCCCAGCCCGCTCGATCAATTGCGAGAAATCGTTGCGGCGGTGAAGGTGCCAGTCCAGGCGGTCGGCGGTCTTTCGGTGGAACAGGCGATCCGCACTCCTGAATTCGGTGCGCGCCTGGTTGTTCTGGGCGCTCCCCTTATCGAGGGCGACCCTGCTTCCAACAATCTGGAAGAGCAGCTCCGCCAGGTTTGCGACAGAGTTCACGCCTATCAGCACGCAGAGCGTCCTGGATTGCGATGAATCCGCTTATCCAGCTCACCTCCGCCCAGGGCCGCCGAATCTGGCTGCACGCCCAGCGCCTGGACACCACCGAACCCTTCGGCTCCGGCCCAAAGGCCACGCCGGCAGCGGTGGCGCACCTGGGCTACCTGCAGATTGACACCATCAACGTCATCGAGCGCAGCCATCACCACATCCTCTACACGCGCATTCCTGCGTATCGGCGCGAGCATCTGCATCAGGCACAAAGCATCGACAAAACCGTTTTCGAGTATTGGACGCACGCCCTGTCGTACCTGCCTACGGAGAGCCTGCGGTTTTATGTGCGCCCTATGCGCCAGGATTGGCAGCGTCGCATCGTCTGGTTCGACAAGGTTTCCCATGGTGACCTGCGCAAAGTACTGTCGCGCATCCGCAGAGAGGGCGCACTCACCATGCGCGATATCGAGGACGAGCCGGTGGAAAAAGATTACTCGCGGGCCAGCCGCAAGCCTTCCAAACGGGTTCTGGAGGTGGCCTTCTACAAGGGGCTGGTGACGATCAGCCAGCGGGCCGGAATGCTGAAGACCTATGAGCTCATGACTCGCCATTTCGGGTGGGATCGTCTGCCGCGCGCAGCAACTGAAAGGGAAACGTTGAACTACCTGCTGGATCGTGCGCTGCAATCGCAGGGGATTGTGAGTGTGGAGTCGATCTGTTATCTCGACCCTCCGCGCAAACCAGCGATGAGACGCCTGGTGGAGGCGCGCGTCCGCCGTAAGGAGCTGATACCGGTGCAACTGGAAGGAGCGGGCGAATCGCTCCACTGGGTCCGTCCGAATACCCTCGATGCCATTCCTGATCCGCCACAGGAACAGGTTCATATCCTGTCCCCCTTCGACCCGCTGGTCATCCAGCGCAAGCGGCTTCGGCTCTTCTTCGATTACGAGTATCGCTTCGAGGCTTACCTTCCCAAGCACAAGCGCGTATTTGGTTATTTCGTTTGCCCGGTTCTGATCGGGGATCGGATCGTTGCCGGCCTCGACTTGAAAACCGACCGGTCGCGGCAGAAACTTCTGGTGCAGCGATGGCACTGGGCCGGCCGGAGGGCGTCCCGCGCCCAACGGCAGCAAGTGGAAACCGCGTTGCACACGTTTGAGCAATTTCAGTTGTGCCGAAGTTGAAGAACCATATAGACGCGTAAGCCAGTTAGGATTAGCTAGCTATGCATCCAAGTCTTTTGTCACAATTCGACCTATCGGGCAAGACAGCCCTTGTCACCGGTGCTTCTCGGGGCCTCGGTATCAGTTTTGCGCTCGGCCTGGCCAAGGCAAATTGCAACCTGGTGATCGCCGCCCGGGACCTGGACCGATTGACGGCGGTCGCATCCGACCTCGAGCAATACGGGGTCAGGGTTGTTCCCATAAAAGCCGATGTGGCCCAAATCAAGGACGCCGAAGCCATGGTGCAACGCGCCCTGAGTGAATTTGGCCATCTGGATATCCTGGTCAATAATGCCGGCATCTCGGCGGTCGCTGAAGCAGAGGTCATGTCGTCGACGCAGTGGCAAAGCGTGATCGATACCAATCTTTCCGGCTTGTTTTATTGCGCGCAAAGCGCCGCGAGGGAGATGCTGCGCGCCGGCGCCGGCAAGATCATCAATATCGCTTCGATGTACGGCATCAGTGCGTCCAGCTGCATTTCTCAGGCATCGTACGTAGCCAGCAAGGCGGCAGTACTCGGCCTTACCCGCGAGTTGGCGGTCGAATGGGCGCCGCGGGGGCTGCACGTTGTCGCCTTGGCTCCGGGATTCTTCCGCTCCGATCAGACGATCTGGCAGTTCGAACAGGACCTCGAACTGGGAGCGAAACTCCTGGCCAAGGTGCCGATGGCCCGCATGGGAAAGCTGGAAGAGCTAGAGGCCACCATTGTGTATATGGCTTCGGCAGCATCCGACTACATGAATGGCCAAGCGCTGGTGCTTGACGGCGGATTTCTTTCCTGGTGAGGACCGGCGCCGCGTTTCCTATCGCCGATCAGGTCCATCATCTGGACGCTTCCTCGACGCTCTCTTGCATGATGTCGTACTGGGACTCTTTCGCGCCGGTCCGAACATGCATACGCTTGCCATCCTTCCAAACCCCCACCGTGACGCCTGCCGGTTGCTTCCACAGGGATTCGCGATGGGGATACGTGCCGTAAGGAATCAGCGTATAAATCGTTTCCCCAACTTTCACGGTGTAGACGAGCGTTTCCGCATCGTGGCAGGTAGTCATGCTGCTACCGTACCCGACCTGGTCGCAGTTCACGCGGGCGGGTTCGGCGTGCGTTTCCTGGAAAATGGCGTTCCGATAGGTTGGGACAGCCCTGTCTTTGGCCGACGCTACAGAGCAGAGGATGAGCGTGACGAGCAGAGTTTTCACGGGGGGAACCTCCTGCCAGTTCTACACTGCGGGAGATACGCTGAGCTTTAGCACTTTTGACGTATTACTTCGGTATCAAAAAGCAAAGGGGGCGAGTTTCTCTTGCGAGATCCCGCCCCCTTCGATCCGATTTTTTGAAGATCCGGTTCGGTCACCGGATCACAAGATTGCCTTTGCGAAATCCCACAAACCTGGGTTCGCGGTCTTCCGTTCCGGCGTTCGTTGCAAGAGCTTCCTGTCTGCGCCATTCGCCGTCGCCCAGTTGCCTGGAGACTGCGCGAGTCTCGTTGCCGATTCTCCTGGTGGCCGAAGTCCACTCTCTCCCTGGAAGATTGCTCTTCCGTTAAGTTGGATATTACTCGCGTTCCCCTGGATAATTGCGGACTCTAAAACATTTTGTTATGTGGAAATGAAGTGACTTAGTGTGGAAATTGTAGTTAGTCAGTCTGTGGCCGCGGCGGATTCTCCCAGTGACCGGTTTCGTCTTTCCCGCTCACAATAACCCCCTTCGCGTTCCAGCCCAGACCCGCTCTCACGATGGCGGGGCAATAGCGCAGAGTCAGCCCGGCGCGGCGTTTGCTCGACTGATTTGCTTCGGATCCGTGCAATAGCAAGATCGCTGTGGATGGAAATTTCCCCGGCTTTCAGTTCATCATCCACTGGCTGTCCGAAAGCTTCAGCTCCCGGGACAGTTTGGTTCAGAACATTGCTTTCGTCGTTTTCACTCAGCGTGTAGGTCAGGTGACCCAGGTGGTGCGAACCAGGGATGAAGCGCATGCAAGCGTTTTCAATCGTGGCATCATCGATCGCGAGCCATGCGGTCACCGCCATCGACGGCGTTAAAGGCCAATAGCTTGAATCCTGATGCCAGGAGACCCGCTTGCCATCTCCAGGCATTTTGCAAAAGAAATGCGAACCCCAGGCAACTACGTTCTCGCCAACCAGGTCCTTGATGCGGGCCACAATACGAGGATCCGTCAGGATGTCGTAAACACGCCGATAGCGGAGGTGCGCGGTGCTGATCGAGTAGCTGTCACCTCCCGCGGCGAGCGTTCTGGCCAGCAGCTCATCAAAGTAACTACGGATGCCGGCTATCTCGTCCTCGTCGAAGATGCGAATCCTGGCGAGGTAACCGTCGCGATTAAAGGTTGCAATCTGCTCCGGGGTCAGAGCTGCGGGATGCTCCGTCGTCGAAGGATGAAACCGCAGGTCGCGGTCAAGCTTGCTCAACTCGTCGCTGCTCGGGATGAACTTGGGGGTCGTCAACGGTGTTATAGCTCCGATTCTGTCAGTCTAGGTCTCCCTGCTTTCATTGACCGGGCCGCGCGTTGAGCGCGCGGTGGTATGTAATGAAAGCGGATCAGATAGACGTTGTCGCCTTTACCATGTTTAGCCACCTTGAGCAGATCGAGCACGCCCAGGAAACCCGACTCTCGCGCCAACGCTGGAGTAATATCGGAGAGCCCGATCAGTGTGACCGAATCGACCTCGATCTCTCCCTCACCCATGCGATAACGCTTGCCTTCTTTTACGTGGGGGCACGTCCAGATTCTAACGCTGCAGGTTATTTTCCCTTGAACAACTCCTTCGCGGAGGCGCTTTGCGAAAACCATCGCTCCGCTCCTTTCTTCGGTTTCTATCGGATAGGATGCGCATAATAAGCTACCCCGTCGGGCCACGCGCCAGGATGACTGCTGAACCCAATCCTCACATTTGTGCTGTTGTGATTGTGGGTGCCGGCCTGGATGATCTGCGGTCCATTATCTTCGAGCGCGTGCATTGATTTCTCTGACGGACGCACGATGGCAACGTGCCCGGGAACGTGCGGATCGGGGTTGGGATAGACAACGACGACCAGCCGGCCCTGGTTGGCGAGCGATTGCGCTTCCTGCATGCGCGAAACCCGGCGCCATCCCTCGCTCTCCGCGGCGGCGGATTCGAGCCATTTGGATTGGGCATTGGCCAGCAGCAACTGCCCATGCTCCGGGGGCCGTAGCAGGTAAATGCCCAGCCGCTTGGCCGCCGCCGCCGAGAAGGCACTGCAATGAGTATGGTTGCCCGGGCCTTCGTAGTCGCCGCCGCGGTCCGGTTCGCCGGTTTCCCAGTTGATGTGTTGGCCCGCAATCCAGAGCGATTCGACGTTCATGTCATCGAGCATGGAGGCGAGGCGATCGCCGGCGGGTGTGATCGGTCCGCAACACGGTTCATGCTTCGGGACTGCCGCCATCGGCGGCTGTAAACGGGGCACGGCCATGACCGCCAGGAGAAGAAGACCACCCGGTAAGAGCCAGGCGCAACGGTGGGTTTTCATCGCCACACTATACTCCGCAGCCCGCGATCCGTCAGCAAGTTGCTGCACCCAAGTGCCGGTCTCTCCAAAATGCACTACGCCGGGATGAGTTTGCTCTTCAGCTTCGGCATAGCGTTGGCGACGCGCATCCCGGTCTTGAAGATCGAAAAGGCCGGATACTTTTTAGGGCCGGTGAACTGTTTCATCGCCTTCAACGAATCCTCGACTGCGGCGAACGCATACTCGCGCATAGAGGATTCATATTCCGAAATTGCCTCGACCAAAGGCTTTTGCCCCTGATCGGCCTGGGTCAATTGTGATGCGAGCATGGCAGCATCTTTCAACGCGATATTGCCGCCGACACCGCGGTAGGGAGTCATGCTGTGAATGGCGTCACCCAGCAGAGTGACGTGTGTCGGCTTCCAGGGGACAGGCGGCTGCGAAGTGCGTATGTGGTTGAGAAAGAGCTGTTCTTGGTCGACCATGGCGACGAGTTTCCGGAGGTTGGGATGCCAACCGGCGGTGGTGCGGCGCAGGATATCTTTCAAGGCGCTCCCGGAAGCGGATGATTCGTCGAGACCAAAGAAATCCGGGCGGCCACCCAGGCCGAGGATGAGATAGTCCTCATCGCCGGGCAACGGTCCCTCGATGCCAAGACTCCGCAGGGACTGGGCGGCCTCTCCCGAGCGCTTCCACATTGCCATAAACATGCTGCAGGCGGACGGGGGCACGACCATGACGGGGCCATCGAGCAGAAAATGGGGAGCCAGCGCCATGACGCCATCGGTGAGAGGGAGGGTGCCGCCAATTGCCACCACGCCGGTATCGATTGGTTCGGCATGGGGCAGGTATTGCTTGCGCACGGGGGAATTGAGTCCATCGGCGGCGACAAGCACATCCGCCTGGGCGGTCGATCCGTCTTCAAAATGGGCGCTGATGGCGCCATCCGCCACTTCTTCGTAGTGCACAAATCGCTTATCGAACTTCACGTCACCTTCCAGGCCGGCCAGCAGAATTCGGCGGAGGGTGATGCGGCTGATCGAGCGATGCTGCGCGATGCCCCCAGTGGCGGCGCTGATTCTGGCGAGATTAAGGAGCTCGCGCAGTTGCTCCGTGACGATGCTGAAGCCCTGAGAAAAGTCTCCGCCTGTGGACGCAAAAAGATCCCACAGGTGTGAGGGCAAACATTGGTGGAGCGCTGTGCTGCCCTGCGGGTCAATGTGGATGCGGTAACCCTGGGGGCGTGACTCGGGGGATGGGTCGCGCTCATAGACGGTTACGCTGATTCCCGCTTTCCTCAATCCGTTCGCCAGGCAGAGCCCGCCCAGGCCGCCGCCGATGATTGCTACGGTGTGCCTCTTCATTGTTTTCCTCCTTGTGGCTTGGCAAGTTTTTTCTTCGCTTTGGGGGAGAGGATCCAGTCCTCGGTATTTCGTTCGATGGCGTCGATCTGGCCGGCGCCGGACGCGGCAACGCCGGTGAAGATCGACATCAACAGGGGACACATCTCGCGTGCAGGGATGTCTTCGCGCCAGGTGCCGTCGGCGACGCCCTCCTGGACCATCCGCTCGATGCCATCGCGCCAGTGGGAGATCATCTGGTCGGAGATCTTTTTCACTTCCGGATCGCGTTTGCCGCGGAGGGCAAACTCCTGCATGACGAGCAACATTTCCGGATGATGTTTGAGGTAGAAGCGGCCGTCGGAGAACTCCTGACGGAGGCGGTCGAGGGTGGGAAATCCGGAAGGGCGCGGAGCCGGGCCGTGCAGGGTGACAAATTTCGCACCAATCAGCTGGGCCAACCCTTCGATGAGGTCCTGCTTGGAAGGGAAATAATAGTGGAGGGTAGCGATGTTTACCCCGGCGCGCGTGGCCACGGCGCGGGTGCGCAGGCCCTCAAAGCCCGCCTGGGCGATTACGTCGAAAGCAGCGTGTAACAGGGCGGCGCGGCGCTTACCGTGCTCATCCTGGGGGTGGAGGAGCGGGCGCCACCAGTCGCCCTGGTGAGAATCCGTCATACCGACGATTTAATCAATCAATTGATTGAATGTCAATCAACTGATTGGTTAAAGCGTGCATCTGGCCAACGCACCCCACTTCCCTGCCCTGGTGTAAGGTAACCGGTTTTACTGTGACCAGAATACGCTTGCGTTCAGGCAAGATAAGCGATTAGCTTCTCCGGAGCTCTTCTGATCGAGGCCCACCGGGCGAGCAGCCACCCGGAGATCAAATATGAAGTTGCCCGCCCTCCTGTGCCTTCCCTTCCAAAGCGCCCTTGGCCTGGTGATGATGGCCGGATTCAGCAGCGCTCTGACGGCAGCCGCCCAAGTGACGAGCGCTCCCGCCACGGCGACACCCATCAAGCACGTCATCATTGTCATCGGGGAAAACCGCAGCTTCGATAACCTGTTTGCGACCTACCAACCGCCCGACAAATCGCAGCAGGTCTGGAATTTGCTTTCTCAGGGCATCGTGACCGCAACAGGAGCGCCGGGGTCCAACTTTGCCGCAGCGGCGCAACATCAGGCTTCGGACACCGACGTCTTCCTGTTGGATCCACCGCAGACCGGAAGCTACCCCACGCTGCCGCAGCCCAACACGGGCTTAGGGCCGTTGCTGCTCTCACCGCGGTTGCAGTTCGGCATCAAGTCAGATCCGGGACTTGCGGCGAGCGACCAAAACCTGCTCAGGGATGGCGGCATCCTCCCGCAAATCGATTTCTCGCGGGACAGGCGCTTTCCCGCCAACCTGCCCAACGGACCATTCCCCATCACCCATTACGTCAAATACTCCGACACCACGGGCGATCCGATGCACCGCTTCTTTCAGATGTGGCAGCAGATCGATTGCAGCCCCGCCACCATGACCCGTGAGAACCCCAGCGGCTGCGCCCACGACCTCTATCCCTGGGTGGCAACGACCATCGGCTGGGGACCGTTGGTCGATTACATGCCTCCGTGGCCCAATTTCACCGACCAATCCACATGGCAGGGTTCGGTTGCGATGGGTTTCTACAACATGGCTCAGGGAGACGTACCCTATTTCGCTTCGCTGGCAAACCAGTACGCCATCAGCGACAACTATCACCAGTTTCAGCTCGGTGGAACCGGACCCAACTCCATCACGACGGGTACGGCAGATCCCCTGGTGTACACGAATGCCAAGGGCAAGCAAGCTACTCCGCCAGTGTTACAGGTGGAAGATCCGAATCCGTTTCCAGGGAGCAATAACTGGTATCTCAAAGAAGGCTTTTACCTGTTGGACGCGGGCAATGAGAGCAATGCGTCGTATACCAACTGCTCCGACACCAGCCAGCCGGGGGTAGCTGCGATTACCAACTATCTTGCGCAGCTGCCGTACAAGCCTTTCCGTTCCGGCAACTGCGCGCCCGGCGCCTATTATCTGATGAACAACCAGTATCCCGCGTACAACCGCAACGGTACCCTGCGATCGGACCAGAGCCACACCGTAGGCCCCTCTACGGTTCCTACCATCGCTGACGCGCTTTCCACCGCAGGCATTTCCTGGAAGTACTACGGTGAAGGGTTCAGCAGGTCCTCGGGCAAGCTTTACTCTCACTACTGCGACATCTGCAATCCCTTTGAATACGCCAAGTCCATCATGACTACCAACCTGAAGAACAACATTCAGGACTTGCCGAATTTCTTTCAGGACCTGCGAGAACGGCACCTTACCGGCGGTCTCGTTTATCAAGCCGGACGACCTGCTGGATATGCATCCCGGCACCTCACTGCCGTTGTTGTTCGAAGCCTTCTCCCGCCACATCATCGACTCGGTCCAGGCGCAGAATGCCATCTGGGAGCAGACGGCTATCTTCATTACGACGGATGAATCGGGCGGGCTGTACGACTCCGGCTACATTCAGCCGATCGACTTCTTCGGAGACGGTCCGCGCATCCCGATGATCGTGGTTTCGCCCTACGCCAGGAAGGGGTATGTCGATCACACGTACGGCGATCATGCCTCCTTCCTGAAGTTTGTCGAGAAGAACTGGGGACTGAAGCCACTGTCTGCGCGAAGCCGCGATAATCTGCCCAACCCCTTAAGCGGAGCCAGCCCCTATGTTCCGGGAAACAGCCCCGCCGTGGGCGATTTGATGACCATGTTTGATTTCTAGTGCCGGCGGAAGTGCTCAGTTCCATAGGGAACATATTTTTTGCTGGTTCGTCCTCTCGGTGTCCCTCTTGCCCCCTCGCTCAGACTACAATTCTGGGTTGAGTGAACCTGCCTGAAGCAAGGCTCGGAGAAAACTTCATGGGCTTTGCCAGGCGCGGCTGCCGTGCGCGGAGGTTTCGTGGAATTGCAACCTTTACGGTATTAGCCCTCAGTCTTGTCGCGGCGGCAAAGGACACTCCAGAAGCTCACACCACGTGGAGCACATATCTCGGCAGCCCGGATGGGTCTCACTACACTGCCCTGCGGCAAATTGACCGGTCGAATGTGGGCAGGTTGCAGGCGGCATGGTCCTACGACAGCGGTAGCGAACAAGCGTATTCGTTCAATCCCATCGTTGACGGCAGGACCATGTATGTCCTGGCAAAAGATAGGTCGATCGTTGCCCTCGACGCCACCACAGGAAAAGAACGATGGACCTATCGCTCCAACAACCTGACCCAGCGAATGGAGGGCCATAGAGGCATCAACTTCTGGCAGAACCGCGATGGCTCCGATAAACGCCTGCTGATCAGCTTCGGAGACAACCTGGAAGCCATCAACGCAGCGAATGGCGAGTTGATTACTTCCTTTGGCAACGCCGGCACGGTCAATTTGAAAGAGGGCCTCGGGCGGGACCCGAACTCAATACACTGGATCCAATCCGCCACTCCCGGCGTGGTCTTTGAAGATCTGATCATTTTAGGTTCTTCCACCGGAGAGGACTACGGTTCGCCTCCCGGCGATATTCGCGCCTACGATGTGCGCAGCGGACGAATGGTTTGGATCTTTCACACCATCCCTCATCCCGGAGAACCCGGTTACGAGACGTGGCCGAAAGACGCCTGGAAGTCAGGGGGCGGGGTCAACTGCTGGGGCGAAATGAGCCTCGATCAAAAGTCAGGCATTGTCTACATCCCCACGGGAGCTCCGGTTTACGACTTTTACGGCGCCGACCGCAAAGGTAATAATTTGTTCGCGGACTCACTGCTGGCACTCAACGCCCACACGGGGAAACTGGTCTGGTACTACCAGCTGATTCACCACGATTTGTGGGACTACGATGCGATGGCCGCTCCGCAGTTACTAACGGTCCGGCGCAACCGTGAAGAAATCCCCATTGTGGCGCAGGCCTCGAAGCAGGGGTTTCTCTACGTCTTCAACCGTGCGACGGGCAAACCGATTTGGCCCATTGAGGAGCGCCCCGTACCGCCCTCCAACATGCCCAATGAGGAGGCTTCTCCCACCCAGCCCTTCCCTTCCGCCCCGCCGCCCTTCGCACGCCAAGCGTTCACTGTGGCCGATTTGAATCCTTATATTCTGAGCCAGGCTGACCGAGCCCACTGGAAAAAGGTGGTGGAGAATGCGGTCAACCAGGGGCTTTTCACCCCTCCCGGGTTGACCGACACCATCGAGATGCCCGGTAACCATGGCGGTGTCAATTGGGGCATGACGGCAGCCGACCCGGCAAAGGGGACCATGTACGTGGTGTCCATGGACATTCCGGCCATACTCAAGAATGAGCGCCGGGAACCGCCGTCCCTTTGGCAAATACCCAGCAGGGCTGCTCCGGCGGTGCAAGGCAAGGCCGTGTACCACGTTTACTGCGAGCGGTGTCACGGCCCTGAGCGAAAGGGTGCGCCGCCGGCGATTCCTTCGCTGGTGAATGCGCCTTCCATCTTTGGAGCCAAAACGATCAAAAGCGTAGCGAATTATGGGCTCAACGACATGCCCGGTTTTCCCGATCTGACCGACCATCTTCTGGATAATCTGCTCTTGTATCTCGGCAATCCCGCGAGTGCGCCTGAGCCAATTGTCACGAGAAACGAACCTCCTGCAGCTACGGCCGGCGGAGGACCAGAGCCCGTTCGCTACTGGTCAGGCTACGGGTTGCAGCCTTCTATCATTCGTCCGCCCTGGACCGTGATGACGGCCTACGACCTGAACCGCGGAGTGATCAAGTGGCAGGTCCCGCTGGGCAACGCTCCCCAGGGCGCATCGGAGAAGCTGAAGGACACGGGAATCATGATGTCGAGAAATGGGCCCGTAGTCACCGCGACTGGCCTGGTCTTTATAGCTACGAAAGACGAAGGCAAGTTTCGCGCGTATGACGAGGAGAGCGGTAAGGTGCTTTGGGAAACGGATCTTCCTGCAGCTTCCGAAGGTGTCCCGGCGGTGTACGAGGTGGACGGGCGCGAGTATATAGTTCTCTGCGCCGCCTCGGCGAAGCAGACGGACATACCAAGAGACGGGCCCGAGGAGCAACCTGCGCATCCCGTGCACAGGTCCTACATGGCATTCGCATTACCTGATGCCCGTGTAGCGAAGTAAGACTGGCTGGGGTGTTACCCATGTCTCGTTATTCGTTACTCCCCCAGGCATCTTCAGGATTTTCTGCAAGGAAGCGGACCCCGCGCTACCTCGGCGGTTCAAGGGGAGATCGGACCGGGACGGGCGTAGGACCGAGTATGGTGTCAATTTCCGCATCATCTATCCAGGTGGATTGCACGCCTTCCTTCGGAACCGGAATGTGCGCTGTCCACGCGATGGCGTTGAGAAGAAGCTTGCGGTAGTCGTCGTTCCGCCAGTTGGCGTAGTAGTGGCCCAACGTTGCTCCAATGCTGCGGCCGGCAATTTTGTTCCCAGGGGTGACAGGGCGATCGTAGGCCCAGACAGTGACCTGCTCTTTAGGTTCGGCCGGTGGCCCGGGAAACACCTTGGGATCTGCTGGAAGCTCCGGGACGCGAAGTAGGGGGGTGACGCCGTGATCGACGAACGTGGCCTTGTAGTAAAACTCGTCCATGACGTGGAAGGGCTTCACGCCATTCATGACCGGGTGATGGGGTGAAGGAAACTGCACGTCCGTGGTGAGCACTTTCTGGGTGAAGAACATTTCGGGGTGCTTAGGCCCGTCATATTCGACATAGCCTCCGTTCCAGGCGAATCCCTGCTGCTGGAACTTGTAGGGAATATAGGTTGCGAAATGAAACGTCATGAAGCCGCACCCACGGTCGATTTGCTTCTGAATGGCCGCGATGCGTTCGGGACTGAAGGTCCAGGGAGACCATTGCATGCCGTCGGAGAGAAAGACAATGGTGTCGGCCGTGTCGAGATCGGAGACGTCTAAAGGCCAGCCGTCATAGACAACCTCAGTTCGAACGTTCTTTAGGCCGGGAGCACGGTCGAGCAGGACTTTCAAAAGACGGGCTGACTTAAGGTACTCATGCATCCCCGGTCCATGCGACTTGGAACCGGCGATGAGCACAATTCTGCGCTGTCTTTCGGAGCTCTTCGCGCGCGCGGGCTGGATCGCACAAACCAGCGCGGCAATGGCAAGCGTCCATACCAGCACGCCGTTCAGCTTATGTGTGGTTGTCATGAGGGGTTCGTCAGCCGATTATATGTCCGCCCCGTAGGACAGCTTATTTCACTGAGGGACTGTCATCCGCTTTCAGATCGCCCAGCGCGTATTGAATCCCAGCGCGAAGGTGTTCCAGCATCGGCGTCATGGCATACACCCGATCGCTGTGACCATGCCCTTCATAGAACACCCGCCCCTTGCCCTCACGGCGAATATAGCTCAAGGCATAGTCGGCGTCGGTTCGCGGATTCGCTTCCTTCGCCTTGTCCTCGGCGCTCATTTTGTCGTAGTCGATGCTGGTCAACACATGCACGTTTTTGCGCGAGAACGATTCCTGCTCGAAGGTGTAGGTCTCGTCGTGGATCTCGAACTCCTTGCCATGGAACATGGCGGTCAAGGGGCTGTTCGGATCATCGATCTTGACGTAAATCAGCTGCGGATCGGGCCAGTGGAACTTGAAGTAACCGCCAATGAGTTTGTTGAACTCCGGCCATTGCTGTACGGGCTTCGGTTCCATGCTGAGACGGCTCGGCTTCAGCGGCGGCAACAATGAGTTGAACTGTGCCACGAAATCGGCGCGGGTGACCTTCCCGGTGTTGCCGGTATCCAATTTCTGGAACCAATCGTCCGCCAGGGCGGTCCACTCCTGCCGGCTCACGGTTTCATCACTGTCCTTGTCCGCTCCCTCCAGCAGCCGTGTGCTGAGAGCCATCGCCCCCGGATTCCGCGCGGGACTACCGCTCTTTGCGGCGGCCTCACTGGCCAGGCAGTCGGTGTGATACGTGTCTGTCGCCGCATGGATGCCCGCTATTCCCTTTCCCCCTCTCACAAAATTCAGGAGCGCGGCCCGGCGCGCGGCTGTCACGGACGCATCCGGATCGTCAAGAAAGCATGCGGTTGTACTGTCGAGAAAAATGGCGTCGTATTTCTTCAGGTTGTTGGCGTTAATATCCGCCGCGTCGTAACTGACCGTGGTGGCCCATAGACCGCCCTGGTTCCCCAACGCTTCTACCGTTTTCGCAGCCAGCGGAATGGAGGAATGCACGAACCCACCGGCGCCTGTATGCGCCATCACCAACACGCGGCGCGGGTGGATCGGCTTGCTCCCGGGCGTAGTGGGTAAGGCTGCCATCATGGCGTCTACAGCCGCTTGCGGAGCCTCGAAGGGTGTCGAATTCCCTGCCGGGTTGAAGGTGCCGGATTGCCCGGGCCTGACCGCGGGCGGCGCCGGCAGCACCTTGCTGATTCCGGCCAGAATCTGAGGCTGGGTCAGGGTCCCGCTTTGATTGCTGTTCCAGGCGGTAAACCACGCGTCGAAGCCGGACTCGAGCTCGGGTTTTGTCAGGGTCCCATCCTTATCGGGATCGAGGGCGTCAAATAGCGCCTCTGCAGTTCGGGCCCCGCCCGGTCCCTGCGCCCGTAAGCTTGCGATCCCGGTTGCGACCAGCACGACAGCGCCGGCCCAGATGAATGTCTTTCCGATTGATCCAGTTTGTCTCATAAATGTGCCGGAATGAGTCTATCGCGAATGGGAGGGAACAGGCTTCTGACTTTGGCACTTAACCTTTCGTGCCGTCGGCGTAGGGTTTGAGGAAGGCGAAGGTTTTGGTTGCGAGATCAATGGGGCTATTGGCCTGCGAGGTTCTGGAATGCACGGTGAAGTAGCCGGTGTACCCAATCTCGTGGAGACCACCAAACACGGTATCGAAATTGATTCCGCCAGGTTCCCACAAGCCGAGATTGTTCGCAGCCCCACCAGAACCTGAACTGGAAGGACTTTGTTGGGCCCCTCCGCCTCGGCCCATCAGTACACACGATTCCACCGTCGCTTGCGGGACGGCTGGAAGGGCCGGAGTCGTATCCAGTGGCGTGCCTGGCGGGCGAATTTTCTGGTTTTGCGCGTAGACGTTGACGAGCCAGGGGGCAACGCTCTTGATCACATCCCGGCCGTATCCCTGAGGAGTGTTCATCCAATTGACCGGCTCGTAGACTAACCCGAAATTCGGACGGTTGATTTTCTTCAAGCAATCGATCGCATCCTCAGGGTTCGAGAACAAAGTCGCCGGGTGGGATAAATGGACGATCCAGATTCCCCGCTCCGCGGCCTCGTCACAGGCACGTTGAGCCCAACCAAGCTGCTCCGGCCGCTTGATCTGGCAACGGATGAGTTTGGTTCCAAAGATCTCCGCCATCCTGAGGCGAGGAGCCATGTTGAGCAACGCAAAGGGCGAGCAATCATTGTTGGGGGGCTGGTCTCCGTCGCAGGTCACCATGGATACCTGCAAACCCGCTGCCCTGGTCTTGCGGGCCATCTCCACCATCTCGTCTAGCGGGGTTGAGATATTGCACTGCAGAGGACGGATACAGACGGCGTCGTACCCGGTGGTGCGGGCGATGTGGAGGAACTCATCGTAGGTGAGAGGTTTTAAATCGCTGACCTGCCCGATCGGCTCGGAGATTCTTCCGGAGAGAGATAGCTTAATGCCGGGCCACGCCGCCCTCGCGATGCGAGCCCCGGCGGCAGCCAGCACAGCGGCGCTCAAGAACGCTCTTCGATTCATAGTCCGGGTAAGTTCCAGTCGTCCCTACGAGACTTTATCCCTTCTCCTTAGGATTTGTGGAACAGCATCGAGGTCGTCGATGGAGATGGCTCGGGGGTAACGTCCGTTTCCTTCATTGTTTTCCCATCGGGGCTCAGCTCAAAGGTGTTCTCCCGCCGGATCTTCCCTTCCGCTCGATAGGTAACTTTCAGGGTATGGGGTCCTTCCATCTTTATTGCCATTGTCGCAGTACCGCCGAGCTTCACCTCCGTGCCATCGAGTTTGCACGTGGTTGGTTTTGCAGCATCGGTCTCCTTGAAGGCCACGCTGTCGCCGGCAACCGCAATCGTAAGCAGCCCTGTCTCCGAAGACTCGGCAAAATGCACTTCCTTCCAGGTGCCGGACACGCCGGGTCCACCCGAAACTCGCTTGGAAGTGGTGGTGATGGTAAAGGGAGCGCCGCCGGGAGGGGAAATCATCGCCTTTCTGGTCATCATGTTGCCATCGCTGGAAAGGGAGATAGTCGCTTTCACCGTAGGTTCCCCGCTCTTCGTTGTGTCCACCTGATAGCCCGATCCGTTGCGGGTGCATGTCGTGGTCGCGCCATCGGAACCCTGATGAGGCTTACCGTCGCAAATCCTCTTGGGGTCGGTCTTGCCGCCTCTGGTCATGGCGTAACCTTCCGCATCCGTCGCGATGGAGAAGGTTGGTCCAGCATATTTGATCGAAGATGCGTCCATTTTCCACGTTCCATTCCAGGGGTTGCTCTGTCCGACGCAGGGCAGAGCTCCGGCAACACAACAGAGCAGAGCGCAGACGCTCATTGGTAAATGTTTCATGGGAATTCGCCTTTATTCAATTTTCTATTTCGGGCCCGTCAGCCCAGAGAAGGAGGAGCTGGCCACCGCAATAGTCTGCCCCGACCCGCGGCTTGTCAAGATCGTGAAATTCCCGGCCACGATCGGGTGATTGGCTCCGGCTTCTCTTTGACAAGCCTCAGAGGGACCGGTCCGAATGATGACCTACATTTGTTATACTACTTGTATGGGAAACGTTAAGATTGCATACGCCAAGGTCCACCTCGCGGAATTACTGGCCCGCGTGGCGCAAGGAGAGCGAATTATCATTTCGCGCTATAACACGCCGATGGCTGAACTCGTGCCGCCTCCCAAGGCGGAGAAGGTTCAGCGCAAGTTCGGTACGGGCAAGGGCAAGGCTATGCTTATCGACCCCCGGGCGCTGGACCCAATGACGGATGACGAGGCAGAGGCCTTCCTCCAAGGGCGCTATTGACCCGTGCGCGTTCTCTTGGATACCCAGGTTATGGTCCACGCCTACATTGGCGACGTTGCGCTGTCGCGCAAGGTGTACGCGCTTCTTTCAAATCCGGAGTCACTGCCGCTCATCAGCGCGATCTCGCTGATGGAAATTGCCATGAAGCATGACGCAGGCAAGCTGAAGATGGGTGCCACAGAGACGAAGCAGGCAATTCGTGATCTTCGTTTGCAAGTGATCCCCTTTGCTGCGGATCATGCCTTGCGCCTTTATGGTTTGCCGCCCCACCACCGCGATCCCTTCGATCGCATGCTGATCGCGACCGCGCTGGCCGAGGACATTCCGCTGATCGGATCGGATCGTCAGTTCAAGAAGTACAAGGGATTGAAAGTGATTTGGCGATGAGGCACCTCAAAGCCTCTTTGCTTGGTCCTTGCCTTAGCCGTTTTCGACGCGGGACTTTATATCCCAGTACGCCGTATCGATAAGTTTGCTGAGAGCTGCGGCGTTTGTGAATCCCGGTCTCAGCTTCACGTGGCGCATGAGCTTACCACCGCCTTGCAACAAACGGGCCGGATCGGGCAGCGCTGCGCCCTGGAAGAAACCCACGTTTACGTGCGCAGTGAATACATTGACGTAGGCGAAGGGCGTATCTCCCAGACATGCGACCGGGCAGCCGTCATGCAAAAGCTCTCGAACCTCGTCCCCGCATTTTCGCATCACCTCAAACCACTCGTGCGCGATAGCTCCCAATTCACCCTGGTGCTGTTTCATCCACGCTTCGATGGCGGGGTCCCGCTCGACAGCGCCGTTAAATCGCAGTAATTCCGTTTTCACCGTGGCTCTACTTTCTGGTTTCGAGATCTCTTCAGTCGTCCCTACGGGACTTTTCAATGACGTATGCAAACCCAGGACTGTCGTTCTCGGCTAAGTTCAGCCGTCCCTACGGGACTCGATTTCCAGATCCAGGTCTCACGCTCATTTATCCGAAACCAAGTCACAGGAGATCGTACGAACCGCGACATAATTACAATGGGACCACGCACGAAAATCGCGACACGTCAGCGGCTTTCTGTCGAGAATCATTTCGCCTGCCCCGAAGGGGGACGCCCCGCAGGATTCTCGGCTTCTGCCCAATATCCATCTCTGGCCGAGACTTCAAGGCCGTCATAGCCGTGCACCTGCAACACTACGGAGTGGAAGCCAGGATGCGGCGACTGTGGCTGGAAGCTCAAGACGTAGCGGTTCGGAATATGGTTGGAGATAGCTTGCAAACTCCGCTCAAGGCTCGCTTCATCAGTGAGCTTGAAATACTCGCCACCAGTGAGGCGGGTGACAGTCTCAGGGACGTTCTTCTGTAGGCCATCCGAAGCGGAGACTGCTGCCATCTTCGCCAAGCGAAGGGGTGGCGCCAGCAGACTCAGGCAGTCGTAGGCTTGCCTCGCAGGATTCTTATCGAGGTCGACCTGTGGGTCGCTCGGATCCCGGCTCATGCAACCGTGCGCCGGGCCGGGCGGAGCGGCGGTCTTCGAGGATAACCACGGGATCGGACCTTTGCCAAAAGTCTTTGGCCCTTCTCGCTTCAGATAGTTTTTGCTGCTTGAGAACGCAACCGCATAAATCGTCGTGTTGGTGTCGCCGATGGCGCGCAGTGCCTCGTCGAACTTTAGCTGGCTACCGGCGTCGACGGTTTCGCTGACGAGCAAAATGGTCCGCCGGTATTGCGGAGGTTGCTTGCGCAACAGATCGATAGAGAAGCCGAGGCTGTCGAGGATGGCGGCGCCACCACGTCCGCCCCTGCCGGCAACGACGCTCTGGATGGCATCGCCGGCCGCGTCCGTGTCAGACGTGAAGTCCTGGACCAATACGGGTGAACTGTCGAAGCCGACGATAGCAACCTCGTGGGGGACGCCACCAACGATTGAGCCGAGCATGGAAGTCAACCCGGCGCACCCAGCAAGTTCCCGGGCACATACCCCGCCTCTCTCAATGTCGACGACCAGCGCCAAGGGTTCACTGCCAGTCTCATCCTCGAGGTAAAGCTTTTGGGGGACACCATCATCCGTCAGGCCGAAATCGTTCGCAGTGAGCGTATAGATGAGTCTGTTGGCCTTGTCACGCACCAAGGCGGGAACCTGCACCAGTGTGGATCGGGATGTTAGAGTCGGACTTCCTGCAACATGAGGCTGTCGTGAATCCAGGTCTGAGTTTTGAGCCGAGGTTTGGGCGAACGTTGCAGGAAGGATCGCGAGGGTGAGCGCTGCGCAGAGCTTCATAACTGACCCTTCCTTTATCCTAACCTGTGCACATGCCGAGACTCGTTCGTTTCGTCTATCGTGATCGCCAAAGGACTTCGCTTACCGTTATACTTGGCCCGGTAAAAGCGGGAGCCCATGTACCTCTCACGACGTAAATTCGTTGCCCTGGCTGCAACCGGGGTTGCGACCGCACCGCTGATGGCTCGTTCGACCGGCGGCTCAATGACTGCGCAGCAAGTGGTCGATCGCATCAAGCAGAATATTGGCGTCGACTGGAAGACCGATACAGTCGACACATTCAAGGCAGGCGACCCATCAACTGCTGTGACGCGCATCGTCACCACATCGCTGGCATCGCTCGACGTTCTCAATCGTGCGGTGAAGTCGGGCGCAAACCTGATCATCACCTCCGAGCCGGCCTTCTACTCGAAGGCGGATACGCCTACACCTCCGGTCCGACGCCCCTTCGGTCAGCCCGAATCAGCGCCCGTCCCGGCCGCGCCTCCCGATCCGGTTTTCCTGGGTAAGGACGCCTTCCTCAAGAAGCACAACCTTGTCATCTTCCGCTTGAGCGATCACTGGCGCCTGCGCAACCCTGATCCATTTGCCCAGGGGTTCGCCGATACGCTGGGCTGGGCGAAGCTCGCCGGCGATCCGAAACATATTTCGATCCCGGAGACCTCGCTCGATGTGCTGGTGTCGCACACGAAGAAGGCGTTGCAATCGCGCGGCGGTATGCGCGTGGTGGGCGATCCACGGCTGCGCGTGCGGAAGGTAGCACTGCTGCCGGGATCGACGCCGATCGAAGCATCGATCGCAGCGCTCCCCGCCGTGGACGCAATTATTGCCGGTGAAGTCCGCGAGTGGGAGTCTGTCGAGTACGTGCGCGACACGGACGATCTCGGCGGCAAGAAGGCGCTGATCCTCACCGGAAGGATCGTCTCAGAAGATCCCGGAATGGACCTCTGCGCGCAATGGTTGAGGAAGATCGTTCCCGAGGTCGCATCGTCCTGGATTTCCGCCGGCGATCCGTACTGGAGACCAACATCATGAGAGCCCCGTTGACCGCAGGCGAAGTGGTTGCCCGCATCAAGTCCCATCTCGGTTTTCCCTGGCGCGAGACGACCTACCGCGACACTTTCAAGTTCGGCGGCCCCGACACTGTCGTCAAGGGGATCGCGACGACCATGTTCTGCTCCTACGACACGATCCGGCGCGCCACCGCGGCGGGCTGCAACATGGTCGTCCCGCACGAGGACACTTACTGGAACGACCACGACGACATCAGTATCGTGAGCGGCGACCCTAGCTACAAGCTCAAGGTCGATTTCATGCGTGAGCACGACGTCGTTGTCTTCCGTATACACGATCACATGCATGCGCAGAAGCCGGACTTTATCTGGGTTGGTCTCGCGCGCGCGCTGGAGATTACTCAGTATGAGACAACGCCACAGTCGCATCACTTCACTCTTCCGGAGACGACCCTGGGAGAGTTGGCCGCGACATTCCAGAAGCGCCTTGGCGATAAAGCCATGCGCGTCGTAGGCGACCCTAAGGCGAAGGTGAGCCGTCTACAACTCGGCGTGGGATATGCGACGCCCACCATCAACAATCCCGATGTGGACGTGGTAGCGAGCGGCGAACAACAGGAAAGCGATGGCTTTCTCGACAGCCCGGCCTACGTGCTCGATGCGACAGCCCTGGGCATTCCGAAAGGCTTGATACTGCTCGGCCACTCCATCTCTGAAGAACAGGGAATGATGGAAATGGCCCAGTGGATCAAAGGCTTTGTGCCTGAGGTTCCCGTTCAGTTGGTCAGAACCGGTGAGCCCTTCTGGGCGCCCAAGTGAGTCACTCACAGGCCGGAACCGGCAAGGTGGCAAAAGCGAGCTTGCTTTCAGGGTCACTGCGTCACGATCACGGTCGCGCGACCGCGTAATAGCCCGACCGAGTTTCGATGCGCGCTCCGGGAACACGGCACTGGAGTTCGACCCGGTGGTAAGACCCATCCCCTTTGAGTTCGGATGGCTTATAGACGAGCAAGTACTGGTACCGCTGTTCTGCCTCCATCAGTTGGAGATCTCGCCAAATATCTGCAGGGCGCGGATGGATGAAGGCGCGGCCCCCGGTCTGGCGAGCCAAATCGTTCAAGGTCTTGTACCCGTCAGAAAGATGCGAGCTGCGGCTGCTATCGAAAACGTAAATTGCGATACGTTTGCGCTGGCACATGTCGACGGCTTCGCTCAGGTATGCGTGACTGGCATTGTCTTCGCCGTCCGTGAAGAGCAGGATGAAGTTGCCGGTAGATTCCGATTGCTGTGTCCACTGGTCCCGGCAGGCAGTGTAGAGCGAGTCAAAGATGGATGTAAATGGAGCGTAGCGATTGGGCCGTGGTCCAATTCTGCTCGCCCCCGAGGCGATGTCGGCGTCCACGTCGGTCCAGCCCTGCGTGAGGAGCGTACCGGTGTCAAACTGCATGACGAAAGCCAAATCGTATCCTCTACGAAGGAGGCGGGAAGCATAGGTCTCAATGACGGACCGGTCAAAGTCGATATTCTTGAGGACGGAGACACTGACGTCGAATAAGAAACCGGCCCGGATCGGGAGATCGTCGAGGGGCTGCAACATCACGATATGGTTTTGGACTTTCCCATTGTCGGAGAGTTTGAGATCGCCAATCGTCAGTTGCGTGAGGGGCTTGCCGCTCTGATCGGAAGCGTGAAACCGGAGAGAGATTTCATCGGTGGGAACATGGAAGGTATACGCCGGGGCGGGGAGTGGCCGGCTGTCCGCCGATTGCGCGAGACAACATGGAACCCGAAAGCAGCCGCTGATCAGGAGCATGAGAACGCCGCAACGCCGCATCCGATCATTTACCAGCATTTCCGTTGCGGGCGCAAACCGGGGTGCTCAAACCCTGCATTCGGTCCCCTTCCGTGAGAAACCGCGAAGGAGTAAAATTCATCCGCAAAGGAGCTAGCCATGACGGTGACTATCTACGGCGGCAAAGATTTTGCCCGGCAATTTCGCGTGGTACGCAATAACACTCTCCAGATTGCCGAGGATATTCCGGAATCGAAGTACGGCTTCCTGCCGGCGCTTAACTGCCGCACCGTTGCCGCTTTGTTAAGCCACATCGCAGTTTCTCCACGGATGTGGTTTGAGATTCACGGCAAGCAACGGTTGAAAACACTCGTCGGCTTCGACTTTCTCACACTGGCCAGCGGCGTGAAAGCTGAGGAAGCGAAGGTCAGAAGCAAGGCGGAGATCCTCAATCTATTGCGCGACGAGGGCGAAACGTTTGCTGGATGGTTAGATACCCTGACGCCCGAATTTCTGGGAGAAATGGTTACGGTGGCAGATAACACAGGCACAAAGTCACGCTTTGAACAGCTGCTCGGAGCCAAGGAACACGAGATGCACCATCGCGGCCAGTTGATGCTTATCGAGCGGCAGGTCGGCATTGTGCCACACCTGACCAGGCAGGCCGAAGAGCGCATGGCGCAAATGGCTACTGCGAGAGGTTGAGTTTTTCTATACCCTTCCATGCGTCCTCGCGCAACAACCCGATCAACTGTGATGCCGTCCACCCACGCCTATGAGGAGGGGCGGATTTCAATCGATTCCAATCGCCTTCCCAGTATTGGTGACAGTCTTGCGCAGCGCTTTGGTGACGCCTCGAAAGCTCCTTGTGAGCGCGTTGCTCGTGCTGGTCGTGGCGTCATCGAGGGCCGCACCAGTGTTATCGTCTGCGACCACCAGCGCAGTGTTGGTTGCGCGGGCGCCCGTTGCCACGCCCCCCAGCGCATCATTCCCACCCAGAATGACCGACTGCACCGGGCGCTTCCCCGGGTTCGTCCAGGCAATGTCAGTCTCCGGAAGGCGTTCGAGACGGTCAATGCGTGATGGTGTGAAGTCAGTCCGGCGTAGTTTGTCTGCCAGCGGCCACTCCGGCGAGTTTACCCAGACGGCCCCATTCATAGGAGCAGACGGCTCACCGAGATTGATTATCCTTTTGATGGTGAGAGGCGCCATGCGCTCGCATCGATCACCGCCGCAGGCATGAGTACAGATTTTCTGATCGAGGAAGGAAGCATGCTTCCCGGGAGAAATCCAGATCGTCGCTCCGGTGATCCCGGCGTGCACAGTGGCCCCACGCGCCATCTGGCTGGCATCACAGATGGTATTCTCGTGCGCTGCAGCGTACCAGTAGAGAGCCCTCCACTCTCCAATATCACGGTCGTATTGCAAGAGAGCCGACACGTGTTCCGCGTCCAGGTCATGTCCCATCTCACCGCAATCCCGGCGCCAGAGGTGGTAATAGTGCAACTCCACACGATTGCCTTGTGGGAATGCCTGCGCATAAATAGTGCCATCGTCATCTTCGACAACGGGTTTTAAACGGGACGGAACAAAGAGTGCAGGAGCCTTCGAGCAATCATCAGGGCTCACCATGAACTGTGGTGCGAATCGCGTGAGCAGGTCAATTTCGATACTGTCGCTTATACCATCATGATCGCTGTCGAGCGGGGGTTTCGGCGTGTTTTGGCAAAAGATGCTTGCCGAGAGAAGAAAGAGAAGGCCGGTGGACAGCGAGAAGCGCATGGTTTATGGTACGCCGGGTACGATGGCCGTCCGTGGAGACCGAAACGGGTTGCTGTTCGGAGGATCAAACTTGCTGCTCTTGCCGCGTACGGTAAAAGGCGAACAGGCCACCGGGGCCAGGCGGGCAGCCCCAGCGCTTCTAACGTCTTCTGTGCGACAATCCGCTAACGAACCTTGACTCATCCACGCGTGATACCTGAGGCCCCCAGCCAGCGACGATTCTCCATTGCCGTGATGCTGTTCGTCATCGTGGTGATCAATTACCTCGATCGCAGCAACATTTCGATCGTGGGACCGCAGCTCTCACGCGCGCTAAACCTGACGCCGGTGAAACTGGGCATCATCCTTTCCGGCTTCGGCTGGACCTACGTCGCCCTGCAGATTCCCTGCGGGTGGCTGGTGGACCGTGTGCATCCGCGCTACCTTTATGGCGCCATCCTGGGCCTGTGGTCGCTGGCGACCCTGTCGTTGGGTCTGGTCACTGGCTTTGCCGGCCTGTTGCTTCTCCGCCTGGCGGTGGGTGCCTTTGAAGCACCCGCCTACCCCATCAACAATCGCGTGGTCACCACCTGGTTCGGGGAAGACGAGCGCGCCGGCGCCATCGCGGTCTACACCTCCGGCCAATACGTGGGCCTTGGATTTTTGACCCCATTGTTGTCGTGGATTGACCTCACCTATGGGTGGAGAGCGGTCTTTGCCGTCACCGGGGCGGTGGGGCTTACCTGGGCCGCGGCCTGGTACCTGCTGTATCGCGATCCGGCGGATTTCGGCGGCGTCAACCAAGCTGAGATCGATCACATCGCCGCCCGCGGAGGCATTCCCGACCTGAGCCAGCGCATCCAGGGTCAGAAGAGAACTCTCGCGTGGGCGGACTGGAAGATTGTTTTGGGCAGGCGGAAACTGTGGGGCATTTACCTGGGGCAGTTCGGGATCAACGCGACGCAATGGTTCTTCCTGACCTGGTTCCCCACCTACATGGTCACCTACCGTCACGTGAGCTTCGCGAAGTCGGGACTGCTGGAGGCACTGCCGTTCCTGGGCGCCTTCGCCGGCGTGCTGCTGGGAGGCTTCGTTTCTGATGGAATGCTACGAAAAGGAATCTCGCTGACCTTCGCGCGCAAGCTGCCGATTGTCGTGGGCATGATGCTTTCGAGTTCCATCGTAGTGGCGAATTATGTGAGCAGCCCGCTTTCCATCAGCGCCTGCCTCACAGTTGCCTTCTTCGGCTGCGGGTTCGGGTCCATCACCTGGTCGCTGGTTTCGGCGATTGCGCCGGAGCGCCTCATCGGCCTGACGGGGGGCGTGTTCAACTTCATCGGCAATCTGGCCGCCATCGTCGTCCCCCTGGCCATTGGGTTTCTGATAAAGGGGAATGATTTCACGCGGCCGCTGATCGCGGTTTCTGCCATGGCGCTGATTGGGGCTGGGTCCTACATTTTTCTGGTTGGGAAGATCGAGCGCGTCGCTGAACAGGGTTGATAGGGGTTCCCTTTGTTTAAGTAGGCTCAAGATACCATAGCAGTTTGGTAAGCCGCCTTCGCGGCAACAATCCCGGCGTTGATTTCACTCCATGCGCAACCCATGGAGTAGCTCGCCGCGTCGTGAATCGGACAGGGCGAGCCACCCCCAGGTGGAAACGGGTATTCAGTCGAGTCGCTGGACAATCGGGCAGTTGATGGAAAAGCCTGAACTACCGAACGCCGCTCCGCCGGGCCCGGTAATGAGTCCATCTTGTACGAAGGTAAGAATTTGAAACTCCTCCCGTACCTGTCCCCGGAAGCCTTTATCAATTGCCTGACTCGTCCACTCAAACAGTTGAGCGTCCCAGGCTGGACTGTAATCCAGCGCGATCGTCGGAATACCGCCGAGGACGTTGTTGGGTCTAAATCCATCGGCAAGATCCGCCGACAATCCCTGCCGGAGGGGGTTATCGCACTGTCCGGACTCAGCACCATTCGTCGCAATGAAAATGCGCTCGATTGGACTCGCGAAGCTGTCATCATTTCCCAAAACCAGCTTGTCCATCAATGGAGCGTACGTATTGTGTTCGATGGCGGCTGCAAGCGGAATACTGGCGTCGGTCGAAAGGTACCAGACCGGACGGCCGAAGCTGAATCCGTTGATCAGATTCAACGTAACCGTCATATTGTATGGATCGATGGCCACCACCTGATCGTGGACCTTTGAATAATCAACGTGACCATTGGGAAAGTTAATCTGCTGCGCATCAACATTGAACGCAATCATGGGAGCGTTATAGATCACGCCGCCCGCGTTCGTGATACTGACGTAGGGACTGTAGTTCTTGTCCCCGATCGCACCAGGTGCGAACGATGTCGGAGGAAATTCCTGCCCGGCAGGCCCGGGAACAATATTCCGTTGCGGCGAAAAGTCTACGGTACCCTTATCGAACACGATGTTGCCATTGCTGTCCAGGTTGCCGGTTCTCGCCGCGTTGGACGCGAAGCCCAACTTCGCCGAGAAATTCAATCCCAATTCCTGCGCCACACCCTGGTTGGAGACATCGGTCAGGATGTACCACACCGTCTTCTTCGTTCCATTCAGCGAGCCTTTATAAAGAGGAATCGTGATCGTTCCGTGTGCAGCATCCACAGTGCCGGTGTTGAGCAATTGCACCGGTCCCACCAGGCTAGGGTTGACGGTCGAAGGAGACGGTCCGAAGTATGAGAGCGGCACCGCCGCACCCACCGCAGCGGGCGCGGGGAACAAATTGCAACCCGGCCCCGGTCCGATTGGCCCCGGGCCCGGACCCTGTTCCGAATTGAAGGTCGAGGAGACACCCGCCGACGTCACCGCAGGCTCAATATTGGCAGGCGTCGTTGCGACTTGACGCTTGCCCTTCAGGTGTAACCCCATCGTCTCTGCCGAGAGCGGAGCCGTGCCCTTCGCTACGACTTGTCCGAACGCCACACGGCCCAGCGTGCCCGTAAAGAGTAGACTGCCAAGTGCAACGAGAGTTGCGGGGGACGCTATGAACCGCGTTGCAACTCTCCCGAGTGTGTTGCTGTCAACTTCTTTCAACATGTAGCCCTCCAGGTATCACAGATATGCATCCATGAGCGACGCGGGTTCGCTCTCGTGATGTGGACGCGTTAACTGAGAGACCTGAGGTGACAGAAAGTTACAACGGTTTTGTTGGGTGAGCGAAAAAATAACAAAGGCCGGCCAAATAATTCCACACCAATTGTCATACGTGGTTTTGACGTATATTCTCCCGATCTAGGGGGCGAAGTGGAGAATCCTGCTGAAAGCTCGCTTCTGGAGTTTCTCAGGGCTCGGGACTTTCTTCTTTGCCATCGTCATGATTATGAGACTGCCTACCGGGAGTTCCTCTGGCCGGCGCTCGATCGTTTCAACTGGGCACTCGACTATTTCGATCGAATGGCCGACGGTAATCCGCGGCGTTGTTGGAACATCCTTCGGTCGCCGAGGCGGCAGTCGTACCAGCCCCCCACGCCTTGCGCACGTCCGTTCCCAAAGCGTTCATCCGCCTCGCGGAGGGATGTCTCCCGGACAAGGCCTCGGCTCTGCAGATTTTTGAGCACACAAGACTCCGCACCGCTCCTTTCAAGCGGGTGCGAAGACTGCAATTTTGCGATTTGCCCAAGACGACCTCTGGAAAGATCATCCGCGCCGAACTGCGGCGACAGGAGGATAAGAAGCAGGGCGAGAGGCAGGAAAACGAATTCTGGGAGTCCGACTTTCCCGAATTGCAGCAGTGATCGTTGCGATTACCATATAGAGCAGCGTTCGCTCTCCGCCCGCACCATGGCGTCCGTCGCCTTGCACTGGAAGGCCTGCTGAAACTCCGGCATGTTGCTGAGTGGCCCCAGCACCCGGTATTTTCCCGGCGGATGAGGATCGGTCGAAACGCTGAGCCGTGCCGCCGCAGGCCGCACGATCGCTCCCCGCCACTGTCCTTCAGCGAGAAAGAATTGCTGGTCCGGAGTATATCCGTCGACGGTTGGTTCCGGTCCCTTGCCTTCGCGCGAACGCTTGTAGGCGCGATAGGCCAGGTTCACCCCGCCCAGATCGCCTAGCGCTTCGCCCGTGACCAGTTTGCCCTGCAGGTGCAGGCCGGGCTCGACAAAGTAGCCGTCATATTGCCTGGTGGTGCATCCGGTGCGGGCTTCAAAGTTGGAGTAGTCGGCAGGTGTCCACCAATTCTCCAGTCTTCCGTCGGCAGCGTACTTCGCTCCCTCATCGTCGACGCCATGCGAGATTTCGTGTCCAATGCTTACGCCCACCGCGCCGTAATTGATCGCGTCGAGGCCTTTAGGATCGAAGCCGGGCGGTTGCAGATAGCCGGCGGGAACCACGATCTCATTCATGTTCGGGTTGTAGTAAGCATTCATGGTGGGCGGCGTCATATCCCAGCGGCCACGATCGACGGGTTTCCCGATCTGCTGCAAATCGTCGCGCACTCGATAGCTCACGGCGCTCAGCACGTCATCAAAATACGTGGACCGGTCCACCACCACCCCGCGATAGTCCTTCCATTTGTCGGGGTAGCCGATCTTGATGTTCAGCCGGTTCAGCTTTTCCATGGCCTTGGCTTTGGTCGGAGCGGTCATCCACTCACGGGTAGCGATCGACTGCTTCAACTCCTCGACGATGTTCACCGCCATCTCGCGTGCCCGGGCCTTGGCCGCCGGCGGGAGATAGCGATCCACGTACTCGTGTCCCAACGCCTCGCCCAGCATGCGGTCAGTGGCGATCACACATCGCTGCCAGCGCGGGCGTTGCTCTTTGGCCCCGGTCAGTGTGGTTCCGTAGAAGGCGAAATGCTCGTGGTCAAACGGCGCCGCCAGGAAGGTGGCCTCGCCGTTCAGGAGTTGCCAACGGAGGTAAGCCTTCCACTCGTCGAGCGGAACCGTGGCGAGCAGGTTATCGAACGCGGCCATCAATTTGGGCTGCGGAATATTGATGTGGCCTTCTTTCCCCACGGCCAGCAGTGCGAACTCATGGTCCCAATCGAAATGCGGAGCGAGTGCTTTTAGCTCGGTGAAGCTCATGGCATGATCCTGTACCGCGGGATCGCGTAACGCTACGCGGCTCAGGCGCGCCTGTGCCAGCGCCGTCTCGATCTTCATCACCGCGGCCACCGCTTGATTCGCCGCCGCGTCGTCCATGCCGGTGAGGGTGAACATCTTGTGCGCATAGAGCTGATATCGCTCGCGCGCATCCTTGAAGCGCGGTTCATCGCGCAGATAGTAATCACGATCAGGCAAGCCCGATCCTGTGATGTCGATCTCCGCGATCACGCGTGCGGGGTCGTGCAGATCCTGTGAGGATGAGAGCGCCAGGGGTGCGCTTATATCGATTTGTTGCAGGCTGGCAATCTCAGCATCCAACGCCTTCGCGTCCTGGACGCTTTCAATCTTTCTCCACAGCGCTTCCATAGGCTTAAACCCCAGCGCATTCACCCGCGGTTCATCCGTGCAGGCAGCGTAGAAGTCGCCGGTCAGTTGGCTCGGGGAGCCTTTGGACTGCGACGCCGCTTTGCCGGCATCCTCTTCCGCGATGGAGCGCAGACGAGCCAGTGTATCGTCCTGCGTGATGGTGCGGACTGCCCAAACCACCTGGATGGGAGGGATGGGATGGGTTGCGCGCCATTGTCCGTTGGCATAGGCGTCGAAGTCCGTGCAAGGGTTGACGGTACGATCGATGTTTTCGG
Organism: uncultured Acidobacteriaceae bacterium; assembly: GCA_963850235.1. Classification (GTDB taxonomy): domain Bacteria; phylum Acidobacteriota; class Terriglobia; order Terriglobales; family Acidobacteriaceae; genus PALSA-350. Next base: position 213,859 of record CAWKKM010000018.1, read on the forward strand.
TAGGGACGCCGCGCAGTTGGGCGAGTGTCGCGGGGGGAAGGGCCATGCAGGCGATCACAAGGTAAGAAAAGACTCGCAATTTTTCAGCTCCTGGAGCTAAAGGGTAAATCATGAACCTACCGTTATGTGGCCTTAAACTCAGCAGGTGTATCCGGAAGGCCCGCGGCCTCCACATCCGTGCTCCTCAAGCCTGGCTGAGTCGCGACACCTATATCCTCGCAATAAAATCACCGGATAACAAAATGACCCGGCTCGGAGCCGGGTCTGACTGAATAGTTGAATGTAAGTGGCGGTTGAACTGCTGAGCCGTCTAGTTTTCGCCGAACGGTTTTTCCTGGTGATCGCGTACGCTCGTCTCCAGTTTCGAGAAAGGGAGATCGGCGCTGAAAACCGATGAGGAGATCTTGCGTAAGAAATAGCGTTCACCATACTTACGAAAGACCAGCTTGTCATCACGGGTTGCCTCCGGCCTAGTTATCGAACCGACAGCTACTCGCTGCTGGTGGTCAATGCTCTCAACGGTGATCATTCCCCCCGAGTGGCATTTGATGATATAGCTGCCTGAGGGAAGCTGTTGATGACCGACGGTGAAGTTGAAAGGTACCTCGGCCTGCAATGCCGAACTCGGCGAAAGTGCCCGAGCGGCGGTGGAAAAACTTGCAACAGCAAGCAGCGCAGTTACAGCGAATAGTTTCATGACATGATCTCCTTTGAGTGAAGTGTCATTGGTTAGACATCTTCTCGCTCTATATATCGAAAACGAGCAATGAATCCCGCCACATATTAGTTATTCTCGAGAGATCGCTACTTCTGATGCTTATCGGTCGAACAAAGTATGCGGTGGAGATAGGTGCGCGCTCTTTCCCATCTTCTCTGCACCGTGCGTTCCGACAGCTTCTGCGTGGCAGCGATCTCGGCAAGCGATAGACCATAGAAAAACTTCAAATCGACCACTTCTGCGAGGCCGGGCTCTGCCTTCGCCAATTCTTGCAACGCATCCCTGATAGCTAGCAGCTCCTTCGCATGCGTTGGGCTCCCCAACTCGTCCGCTTCGAGCGAAGTGATCTCGAACGCGCCACCGCCTTTGATGGAGCGTTGTTTCCGGAGATGATCAATGATCAACCCGCGCATCACACGCGCGGCATATCCCATGAAATGGGCGTGGTCCTTAAACGAAGGACCCGTATGCGCGACCATGTTGAGATAAGTATCGTGCAAGACAGTAGTGACACTCATGATTCCTGGACTCCACAGACGACGCAGTTCGCGTTTCGCCAGCCCGGTGCAAATCCGAGTACAAGGTGCTGAACAATGCATTGGTGGCCGTATGGTGACCGGTTCCGGTTGCTCCGGGGAGCGAGTACGTTATGGCATTCATGGAGTTCCTCCTGTCATGAGGCTCCCTGGCAGGCTGCTGAAAAAGTCGGCTTTGAATCTGGGCACGACTTTAGTCGTGCCGCAATTGCTTGAAACGCAGACCGGCTTTAACCCTGAGGTATCACATTTCTAACCGGTTAGCGAAGTTTTCGGTATCCTGCCAGGGCGCGGAAACAGCGCACAGAGCCTCATCAGGTACAAGCTAGCAACTGGAACGGGGAGAAGTAACGAAGGAATGCCAAACAAATGCCGAAGGTTGGGAGCACAGGCCTGGCCAGGCTAAGCTAGGGGATGCGGTAAGTGAAGAGCATAGATGCTATCCCAACCTCATCAACGCTCGAGGCCGCCAGACAGGCCATGGGTTGTGTCGCGGACAGTGCCCACATACAGATCCGCTCGCCGGGCATTGCTGCCGGTGTAGGTACAGGCAAAGCTCGCGGGGAGAGTGCGTAGCCTGTACTCCTCGGGCAATGCCCCTACGGTCGGAGTGCGCTGAGCGGCCCGCACGCATGCGTAGTCCAGGGAGCTCCAGCCGCTGGGCTTTCCGATTCTCACGTTGCTCAGAGAACCATCGCGGTTCACATCGAACCACAGCTCTGCCGAATTTCCTGCAGGAACGTTCGCATCCACACGTTCATATTCACTGAAACTCTGGTGAAGCCTCTCGGCCACTTGCTTCATGTACAAATGGGAGGGTTTTGCAGAAGGCTCTATGGGTGGGGGGCTTGTCTTTTGTGGTTCTTGCTGAGTAGGAGGTTCTTGCTGAGCAGGAGGCGCCTGCTGAGAAAGAGGTGCCTGCTGAGCATCCTGCGGGTGATAGGAGCAGTCGTAGATAACGTTCAGACTATCTTTGGTCCCCCCTTCCGGCGGCCCAAATGTTTTGACCTGCCGCACTGCGTTCACACATGAGAAGTCCAACGAGGGATACCAGCTTGATGTAACCAGGGAGACGCTTTGAGGAGAGCCCTCGCGTGAGATGGTGAACCCAATGACCGCGGTGGCTCCTGCGGGGGTGTTAGCGACCGTGGATGGATTGAAGTTGTGCGAGATCCTGTCGTGAATTACATCTCCATACCACTCGGACGGGGAAGGCTGCCCCACCCCCGCGTGATCCTTTGCGCCAGGGACTTGGGCTGGAGGGCCGTTGGTCACGGCGTGCTGACCGGTTGTTACCGAATAGAGGGAGAAGCCTCCGCAAATGAGAATCACGGCCGCTATCGCTAGAGGACGCAAATGCTTAAGGGGGAACAAGGTTCGAGGAGGACAACAGTTTGGTGGTTGTGGAGGACTCAGAACTCCTCTCAACGCCTCTACGTCACCAGCCTCATAGGCCTCATTCGCCAGCTTGGTGAGTTGTTCGCAACGTATCCGGTCCTGCTCGTCAATTGCCAGATCAGGATGGACGCGCTTTTGAACCCGAATCCAAAGCTGCTTCAATTCTGGCGACGAGGTGCCCATGCTGTACTCCCGGTCTTTTTAGCAGCTTGATTAGAAGATGGGCTGAGCTACAGCCTAGAGAACAGATCGATACAGGAAGTCAGGAAAACAGATCACGCGCAGCGCCGATGCCTGGTGTTCGTGCGGCTGCCACAGCGCTCTCGATTTGGGCTTGGCTGCCTGGGTTGTTTTCGGGCTATCTCCGCCGTTTTCATTTCCCACATGGTACGGTCAACCGCGTAGGGGTACAACACCGTTTGTAGACGCCTCCATTACCTTAGCGTTAGGCGTCTAACCCTTCCTGGGTAGCCGAGTTTGATGTTTCCCTGTATAGGGGATCTTGCAAGGGCGATGGCGGGCGGCAAAGTTAACGATATACTGAAGACGATCTCCCGCGCGCCGGGAGGCAGTCACACCGCGCCAATGGCATTCAACTCAACGCGGAGGAGATGATGAAAAATCCCACCATTCACACCAAAACGGTTGCCTGCTGCGGAGCGTTTCTGCTCTTCGCAGCCGTCTGCATCACTTCCCCTTTTGCCCTGGCGCAGTCACCCGCGGATGGCCAAACTTCGGGAGCGGCCATAAATTCGACGCCCGGAACGACCACGATTCCGAACCCTGCAGACCAGTTGGGCAATATGGGTGGCGTGAAATCAGACCAGCAAGTTGCCATCGATAAAATTTTCGTCAAGAAGGCCATGCAGGGCAGCCTCGCACAGGTGCAATTAGGCCAACTCACGCTGGAAAAGAGCAACAACGACCAGGTGAAGCAGTTTGCCCGGAAAATGATTGACGGCCATACCAAGCTGAACGAGCAGATGAAGCCCGTAGCTCAACAGCTTAGCGTAGAGATCCCGACCGAGGTCTCCAAAAAAGACAAAGCACTCATCGGCAAGATGGAAGCTCTCTCCGGCGCTGCCTACGACCAGGCCTACATCAAAGACATAGTGAGAGAGCACAAGCGCGATCTGAGCGAATTCCAGATGGAAGCCTCAAACGGCCATAGTCCCAGTGTGAAAGACGCCGCCATGCAAGGCAGCAAGGCGATCTCCGAACACTTGCAAATGGCCCAGCAACTGGCCAAAGACCAAAACGTAGACCTGGCCAAAAAGTAGCTGAATCGTCGTACCGCAACTGAGGAAAAGGCGGTCGCGTTGCCCGAAGGTGAGCTATGCGCTTTATTGCGCTAGGCTCCGCTCTGAGCTTGATGGATCAAAATTCGACGCAACGCAGGATGACCGCTTTGGCGTATGGCCGAAGAAACGCTTGAACTCCCTATGGAATTGGGTCGAACTTTCATAGCCAACCTTGAGCGCTGCCTCCGCGGCCCCAAGTCCGCCATCCATGATCAAAGTCCGCGCTTTGTGCAAACGCACAGCTTTGACATATTGCAGAGGAGATGTTTCCGTCACCTGTTTGAAGTGCTGGTGAAACGCCGAGACACTCATCCCAGCCTCTTGCGCAAGCTTTCTTATGTCGATGGGTTCGAAATATTTCGCATGCATGCGATGAAGCGCTGCATGAATACTGGTCCGCTGGCCGTTTCGCCCGAGCATGGCCAACAGCACTTCCGCTCGCGGCCCGCAGAGGACGCGATAAATGACTTCGCGTACACGGCCCGGACCCAGGATCGATGCTTCCGCCGGAGAGCCAAGGCATTCCAGCAGGCGTACCGTGGCGGCGCTCAACTCGATATCGAGAGCGGTTGGGCCTATTCCATTTACTTCCTCAGGCGGCCTCTCAAGTCTCCGGACGCCCATCCTGTCCGATAATTCCCTGACCACACGCAAATCCAAACCGACGGAGACACCGAGCATGGGATCTCCATTTGCGACCGTCATCTCACAATCGAATGGAAGTGGAATCGACAGGACCAAGTAGTGATTGCTGTCGTACGCGAAGCACCGCTGTCCAACGTATCCCCTCTTGTGGCCATTAGCGACGATGTAAATATTCGGTTCATACATGATCGCGATACGGCCGTGCGATCGGTTCGCCCGCGCCAGCAGCACACCTTCCAGATTGGAGGGATGCAAACCCTCTTCAGTGGTCAATTCTTTGAGCAGCTGAACCATTCTGCGCCGGTTCGCATCCAGCAATGTGTCCATCGGAGCCGTCCAATAGATTTCCTGGAGCAGTCTATTCCTTTTTCGACAGCATTTCCCGAACCGCTCGGAGAATTGGGCAGAAATCACGCAGGTTTAGGCAATGAAAGTGCGCCCGAAATGACTCATACTGATGCGAGGTGATGGGGGCTCATCACCTGGTATATGCGTAGACGACACTTTCTTCAGGGAGTTTTCGGTGCGGCTGTCACGGCCTGTGTGACTGGAGGTTACAAGAGCTTTGCTAAGGGCGCGGCCGGCTCGCACGTAATGACGGTACGGGGACGGATCGACGCGCGTGACATGGGTGTGACCCTCGCCCACGAACATGTGTTCGCCAATTTCCAGTCTTACAGCGAATGGACCAGCCATCCCCTTGCCTACGATCGTGACGAGGTGGTGAACGTGGTTATGCCTCATCTCCGCAGGCTGCACGCGCTCGGCTGCCGAACCTTCGTCGATGCCACGGCGTCCTGCCTGGGCCGTGATCCGGTGCTCTTGCGCCGCCTGTCCAAAGCAAGCGGACTCCATATTCTTACGGTGACGGGCAACTACGCCGCAGATGGTTACAAACACCTGCCGCCGGACGTTTACACCATATCCGCCGAAGCGCTGAGCCAGCGTTGGATCGATGAGTGGACGAACGGGATCGACGGAACGGGAATACGTCCGGGCTTCATCAAGCTCGGTTTCAACGGCGGTCCGCTCAGCGAAGTGGAGCAAAAGCTGATCCACGCGGGCGGGCTCGCGCACCTCAAGACCGGTCTCACCATCGGCGCTCATACCGGGCCGGCCACGTCGGCCTTCGAACAACTCGCGATTCTTGAAAAGGAGGGCGTGCATCCCTCCGCCTGGATCTGGATCCATGCGCAGAACGAGAAGGATCCCGCGCGCCACGCGGAAGCGGCACGGCGGGGGGCCTGGGTCGAATTTGATGGCATCGCTCCGGAAACGTTATCGCTGCACGTCGAACTTGCGGCGCGCATGCGTGACGAGGGCCTGCTGGACCACGTTCTGGTATCCCAGGATGCCGGCTGGTACCATGCCGGTCAGCCCGGCGGCGGTAAGTTCCGCAGCTATGACATGGTATTTACGCACTTTGTTCCGGCATTGCGTGCCAGGGGCTTCAGCGCATCCGAGATAGATACGCTTCTTATCCGTAATCCCGCTAAAGCTTTTTCAATCTCAGTCCGCAGTGCGCAAGCTTGAACTGAAAAGCTAACGTCGGTTCTGGTCTCGCCTTTGTTATTCATTGTTACTTCGCCGCTTGAGAGGCGCCTGCATGCCGGCGGGCATCGGCCAGGACTACCTCGAATGCCGGATCGCCTTTGAGGGACTTGAGCATAGGATCCGAATCCAGCTCAAGATCGGACCGGGATGGCAGACCGTGGTCAATGGCGCTGGTGAGTAACGCCAAGGCCTCCGATTTTCGGCCTTCGGCAGCATAGAGAGCTGCCAGGTTATAAGCTGCCTGCGCCGTGTCATCGTGGTCCAGTCCAAAGAGCTTCTGATACGTATCGTAAGTTGTTTTAAGGATCCGCTCGGCTTCGGCGTAATGACCTTCCTCGGCTAAAACCTGGCCTAGATCGCCGGTTCCTACCAAAGTGTCGGAGTGTTCCTTGCCCAGGGTTCGCTCTTCGACCGCCACCGTCTGTCGCAGCAACGGTTCGGCTTCGGAATATTTGTGCTCGTCGCGCATGACACTGGCCAGGTTGTCGGCAGTCACCAAGGTGGATCGACTCTCCGCACCCAGCTTCTGTGTCTTGAGGGCAAGGGTTTCGCGGAACAGTTTTTCCGCCTCAGGATAGCGATGACTGTCACGGAGGGTGAGACCAAGATTCCCCATGTCCCGCAGCGTATTGGGATGGTCGGCTCCAAGCACGCGACGGTCCTTCTCAAGCAAGTCAGGAAGCACTTGCGCTGCGTCGCCGCTCTTATTCTCACGAATGAGAACGGCAGCAACGTTGGCCTCGGCGCCCATGGTCGTGGGGTCGTCGGGGCCAAGATTGTCGCGGTCCATCTGCCAGACTTCGCGAAACTGCCGTTCGGACTCGGCGAATTTTCCCTCGTACGCCAGGTCAATCGCCAGGTCGGATGCAGCTTTCAGAGTCACGGTGTCCTTGACTCCAAATTTTCGCCGGGCTGCTTCCAGCGTCTTTCGATTCATCTGCTCCGCGTCTGCGTAGCGTCCCTCGTCCGTGAGAACCCAGGCTAAGCCGAGCGTAGACAGGAGCGTATCGTGATCTTCCGCCCCCAGAAGTTGTGTACGCCCATCCACAGCCTGGCGGGCCAGCTTCTCCGCTTCTGAAAATTGGCTCTCTTTGTCAAGGGTGTCGGAAAGAGTTTGCATCGATTTCAAGGTGTCACGGTTGCTATCGCCAAGCGCCTGGTGCTGGATCTCGAGAGCGTGCCGGGTGAGTGACTCGGCCTGAGGATAAAGGCCGAGGTTTTCATAGACTTCGCCCATGACCTGCATAAGGCGCGCCTGATCCTGAGGCTCTTTGGCCAGCCCACTTACCATCTGGGTAGAGGCTTTATCCAGGATTTCCCGCACACGGATGTCGTTGCCCCGCGACTGGCTGGGGTTGGAGACCTTGAACATGTTGGTCATGAACGCGGTGATACGGTCGGCGCGGTCACGCTCTTTCCTGATGGTGCGCAGTTCTATTGCCTGGGCAATCGTAAAGCCGATCAACAACAGCATGGCCGCGGCGGCGAGCCCAACACCGAGCCGGTTGCGGACTATGTATTTTCGCGCCCGGTAAGCGGTAGTGGGCGCGTGCGCGATGACCGGCTCATCGCGCAGGTACCGGCCTATGTCGTCCGCCAATTCCGCAGGCGAACCGTAACGCCGGCCGCGATCTTTTTCGAGAGCCTTGAGTGTTATGGCGTCCGCATCGCCGCGCAGCTGCCGGATGAGGGTGGCCAGGTCCGCGTCGCGATTTTCCGCGCTCAGAGCGGACCCTGCACCGAGGGTGCGCAAGCGGGTGCTGGGCCGGACCGCGTCCTGCTCGCGCAGACGCCGCAGCACTTCATCGTAGGCCAGCTTTTTCAGATCCAGCGGCAACGCGCCGACCAGCAGTTCGTAGAGCACCACCCCCAGCGAATACACATCGCTGCGCGTATCGATGTCTTCGCCTGCGGACCCGGCCTGTTCCGGACTCATGTAGCCCGGCGTTCCCACCACCACGCCGGCGCGGGTTACCAGGGTGGCCGCGTCCCATTGCTGAGACATTGCTTTGGCCACACCGAAGTCGATAATCCGTGGAACGGGTTTTCCGTCTACCTCGGTGACAAGGATGTTCGATGGTTTCAGATCGCGATGGAGGATTGCCTTCTGGTGTGCATGCTGCACTCCCTCGCACACCTGTACGAAAAGCTCCATGCGCTGCCGCATAGTCAGCTTATGCTGGTCGCAGTAGAGGGTGATCGGCAGGCCATCCACGTACTCCATGGCGAAGTACGGCCGCCCTTCGGGGGTGGACCCGGCATCGAAGACTTTGGCGATGGCGGGGTGATCCATGAGGGCCAGTGCCTGGCGCTCAGACTCGAAACGCGCCACTACCTCGCGCGTATCCATGCCGGCTTTGATCAGCTTCAGGGCGACGCGGCGGCGGACCGGCTGCTTCTGCTCCGCCATCCAAACCTGGCCCATACCGCCTTCGCCTATCAACTGCAGCAGGTGATAGGGACCGATGATGCTCCCGGGGAAGAAGCCGCTCGGGCCCATGGCTCCGGTGGGGCTGCCCGTGGACGTTGCGGCATTCGCATCGTTGTCGGTCGCTTCCGTGCTCATGACGGAGATATTTTCAGGATCAGGACCGCAAGGCAAGGAAAAGATCGGTGTGGAATTGAACCGCCATTTGCGAGTTGCCAGAAGACGGTGCTCTCCGGGTCTACCACGGGTTCAAGGTATCGATTCTTATTGCTCCAGAGAGCGGACTCGCGTAGACTCGCGCGGTGACCGAAGCCGATCCCAAGCCCGTTTCTGCGCCGAGACCCAATCACGCTCCCTACGCGTTAGCGACAGGTTCCGCTGCGGTTCGCCGTCTCCATGCGCTGCATGAGGTCTATTCGCCGTTCGCGCGCGGCGTGTTGGCTGGCGCGGGCTTAAAACCCGGAATGAATGTCGCAGACTTTGGTTGCGGCGTCGGCATGACGACCCGCATGCTGGCGGAGATGGTCGGTCCTTCGGGTTCTGTAACCGGAATAGACTTCAGCATGGCTCAGGTTCAGGAAGCAAGGGAGATCTCCGCTCGCGCGGGCATCGACAACGTATCCTTCATCCAGGCCAATGCTTGTGTGACCGGTTTGCCGCGCGCTTCCTTTGATCTCGCATACTGCAGGTACCTGCTACTCCATCTGCCCAATCCCGCAGCCTGTATTGAGGAAATGCTGTCGGTTCTTAAGCCCGGCGGCATTCTGGTTCTCGAAGACGGCGATCTAACCACCGCGATGAGTCAACCACCCACCGCGTCGAATGCATTCGCCGACCTGTTTGGACAGCTCGGGCCGACTCGCGGCCTGGACTACTCAATGGCCAAAAATCTTCACCGCTTAGTGGAGACCGTCGGCATCTTGGATGCTCGCACCGTGGACCATCAGCCTGCCTGCATCAGGAACGAACACCGTCAGCTTCTGAAGTGGAGCGTGGAAGAAGCGGGCCCGGCATTGGTGGGAGCAAGCCTCATCACCGAGGAACAGCTTGCGAACACGCTGCTCGAGATGCAGCAGGCGGCGGACAGTCCCGACGTAACCATCTTTGCCCCCAGAATGTACTTCGTCTCCTGCGTCAAAACTTAGAGCGACGCGGCCAGGGGAACGCTAGGGTCACCTGCGCGTCCGCAGCATCAACCCCAAACCGCCCCTTGCTAGTTCCTGCCAAACCGCCGTTTGCTAGTTCCTGGTAGATGGCGGGATATCCAAACCGGCCCGGTGGCATCCAACTGAATGAGGACGTGAGAGCAGCGACCCGCTGGCGCGTGCCCTCCTCTGCGGCTCCATATGGCACCCAAGTATCTCGTTTCGGCGCTTCTTCTTTTCGTCCCATTCGCGTTTCCCCAGAGCCAAGCTGACAAGAATCTTTCGCCGAACAAGCTGGTGCGCCGCGTGATCGCCAACGAACTGCGAATGCAAGACCAGGACCATAGCCGCTGGATGTATGAGGCAGAGACCGTCAAGGCCGGCGTCAAAGAGACGAAGGAGGTAGCCGGAACCAAGGATGGCACGGTTACTCTGCTGGTCGCACGGAATGGGCAGCCGCTCACAGAGGACGAACTGACGAAGCAGAAAGAGCAAATGAACGCATTCATCCGCGATCGCGAGCAACAGGAGAAGCGAAAACAAGCCGCGGAAGAGGATGCAGCGAAAACCAAGCGGCTGCTTTCCATGCTGCCCGACGCCTTTCATTACAACTATGCGCAGGGCGACGGGGAGACGGGCGACACAGTCCGGCTAAATTTTCAACCCAACCCCGCCTACCATGCTTCCTCGCGTGAGGCGCAGGTCTTCCATGAGATGGAGGGCACCCTCACGGTGGACCGAAAAGAAGAACGGCTGGTGGAAATCAACGGCAAGCTGATGCACGACGTGAAATTCTTTGGCGGGCTGCTGGGCCATCTAGATCGCGGAGGCACATTCGACGTCCGCCAGGCTCCCGTTGGTGCAAATCATTGGGAGATCGAGCGCCTCAGTGTAGACATGAAAGGAAAGGCTCTGTTTTTCAAGACCATCAGCGTTCAACAAAACGAAACTTACAGTCATTTCCAGCAGCTGCCGGATGATATAACGCTGGCGGATGCAGCGAATTTGTTGGTGAAAGCAGCTGCTCATCGCTGATCTTTGCCCCACGACTTCTGGGCGCTGATCGCCGCCATCAATCTCGATCAGGGCTCGTATGACTTTCACAAGGCAACCGGCGCTAAGATTGATCGATGTCACCCGGAACAAACGATCATGACAGGGTTCCTCGATACCTTGGGACGGGCGCTCCCACGCCGCAATGCGGGGATGCGGTTTGCTGGTGTGGGAAAGCATGAGCCGTACAACCGAATATCGCAAATTGGCGGCGACCGAGGACCATGCAATCCTGCTGGAGGCCTCGAGTCTTATCGCTGGGTCTCATGGGCATTCGTTTCTTTTCAGGAACCCGGTCGAATGGCTGGAGGCACGAGATCTTGGCGAGCTTCCCATGTTCTTCCAAAAACTTGAAGCAGCGCGCGCCCAAGGATTGTGGAGCGCCGGCTACTTCAGTTATGAATGTGGCTATCACTGGGAGCCGAGGACAGGCTTCGACTTTATCCCCAGCCCGGAAGACTTGCCGCTTGCCGCATTCGGCTGCTATTTAGCGCCTACCATATTCGCCGCCGCCCCGGGCCCCTCCGGGCCGACACAGGGCGTCGAAAATCCTTCCCTTGTTATCTCTTGTGAGGACTTTCAACAGAAGATCAGAATTGTTCACGGCTACATCGAATCCGGTGATACCTACCAGGTAAACCTAACCGATCAGGTGCAAGCGCGATATCCCGGAAGCGCTTGGGAGCTATTTGCTCACATGATGGAAACCCAGCCTGTTGAGTTCGGGGCGCTGTTGCGGCTTGGCGATCGCTTCATTCTTTCTGCCTCACCAGAATTGTTCTTTCGTGTGCAGGGACGGCACATCCTGGTTCGCCCGATCAAAGGAACCGCACCGAGAGGGCGGGACGCCAAGGAAGATGCGACACGCATGGAGGCTCTGGCCAACGACGAGAAGAATCGTGCGGAGAACCTCATGATCGTGGATCTCATGCGAAGCGATCTTGGACGCGTTGCGGAGACAGGCAGCGTACGTGCCGGCAAGCTATTTGCTGTCGAGCGCCTCCCCTCACTGCTGCAAATGAGCACCGAGATCACGGCAACGCTCAGGAGGGATGTCACTCTTTACAAGCTTTTCGCCAGCCTGTTTCCATCCGGCTCGATTGTCGGGGCCCCCAAGGTGAGGACGATGCAGCTTATACGAGAGCTGGAAGGGCGCCCTCGTGGTGTGTACACGGGTTCGATTGGATACTTTGCTCCCAACGGGGAAAGCGCGTTCAGCGTCGCGATACGAACTGCAGTGCTGCAAGGTGAACGCCTGCACATGGGAGTCGGGGCGGGTATCACGTACGACTCGGTTGCTAGCGAAGAGTATCAGGAGTGTAAGCTGAAGGCCGAGTTCCTCAAGGACAACAGCTTCTCGCTCATCGAAAGCATGCGTTGTGAAGGAGGCAAGTGCCTGCTCCTGCCGCTGCACCTTGAACGGCTTCAGGGCTCCGCAGAGTATTTCGGCTTTCGCTTCCCCCGCACAGAACTTCTTGAGGCGATTGAGAGTGCCGTGCGCGAATCGTCTGATCGAGGTGCGTCGAAGCTGCGCCTGGAACTTAGCCGGGACGGAAGCTGGACCTTATCGGAGTTGGAAGTGCTCGAGGAGGAGCCGGAGATCTCAAGGGCAATGCTTTGGCCGGAACCCGTACAGTCAAATGATCGCTTTCTGCGGCACAAAACGACCAGGCGAGCTTTATACAACTATGCCGCGCAGGTCTCGCATCAACGCGGCTATGTCGACGCGATCTTTCAAAATGAGCGAGGAATCGTGACGGAAGGAGCGATCAGCAACATCGTGGTGAAGCACGGGGATTGCTGGCTGACTCCGCCGGTCGATGCAGGTGTTCTTCCTGGCGTTTATAGGACATCCTTGCTGAAGAGAATGCCGGAAATCCAAGTAGTGGAGTTCTCAGTGGAGCAGCTGCTTGGCGCCGATGAGGTCTGGCTAACCAACGCGGTTCGTGGGATGCGGCGCGTGGTTATCGACAGTTGAAGGGGCGCACTCCCGACCCGCCGAAGTCCCTCCATGGAAATCCGCGATGCAGTCAGAATGGATTTGTAAGCGTGCGGCGGATACGCTCGCTGTAGGTGCGCCCCGATTGCAGACGTTGCCCCGACTTGAGTTCGACCGCATACTGACCGTGCGCGATCGACCACAGCTGCGCGATGCGCCGGACGTTGACGATGTGCGATCGGTGGATACGCAGAAAGCGGTTGGAATCGAGCACGCCCTCAATGGTGTTCATCGGTACGTGCAACAGGTAAGTTGCCGGACCTGCATGGAGCCGGACGTAGTTCTGGAAGGCTTCGATCCAATCCACCTCGTTGACTGGCACGAAAAAGGTGTTCTCGCCGGATCGAACCGCGAATCGCTCAAGTTGCCGCGGCGGATTCGCGATGGCATCGAGCATCGCCATCAACTGTTTTGTGGCATCCTCATGCGGCGCGTCTCCTAGCCTGCCAATGGCCCGCTTGAACGCGAGTTCAAAGCGTTCCTCGGTGACCGGTTTTAGAAGATAGTCGATCGCTGCGATTTCAAACGCCCGGACCGCATACTGGTCGTGCGCGGTCACAAAGATGATCGGCGGCATACGCTCTGCTCCAACGGCATGGACCACCGCAAAGCCATCGGTCCGCGGCATCTGCACGTCAAGAAGTACCAGATCCGGTCTCTGGTCACGAATTCGAGCGATCGCCTCTCGTCCGTTTCGCGCTTCCGAGACAGACTCGACCTGGGGCTGACGGCCGAGCAACAGCTTTAGCCCCTCGCGCGCGATGGGCTCATCGTCCACAACGAGGACGCTCAATCGCACCGTGAGCCCTCGGGCGGAACCGTCCGCATCGGGAGTGTGATCGTAACCCGCACACCTCGGCCCGCTGCCTGCTCGATGACGAGATGCGCGCGATCGCCATAGAGCCGCGCCAACCGGTTCCTCGTATTCGCCAACCCGATTCCGGCGCGACCGGGCCGGGACGAGAGAAGTCCAGGTCCATCATCGGACACGATGAGGTTAAGTGACCCATGAGAGCTGGTCGCCACCACCTCGATTGTCACCGCCTCCTCGCTCTGACCAAGACCATGGCGAACGGCGTTCTCAACGATCGGCTGCAGCACCATATGCGGCACCAGAACTTCGGACAGCGCGGTCGGGGCAATGCGCACACGCAGCCGGTCCTCGAACCGGACCTGCTCGATCGACAGGTACAACCGCAGGAATTCAAGCTCGCGCCAGAGCGGGACTTCCTGGGCCTCCACATCATCGAGCGTGAGGCGGAGGAGATCCCCTAATTTCGCAACCATGCCTTCCGCCTGCGCTGTCTTCTGCTGCTGAATCAGGACCATGATGGCGCCAAGCGTATTGAACAGAAAATGCGGCTGCAACTGCATCTTCAGGGAACTCAGCTGCGCTGTTGCAAGCTGCTGGGCGAGTTCGGATGCTTGCACCTTGAGCTCGAAAGCCTCCCGCTCACGAGTCTTGGCGTTCTTCTGCGACCGGTAAACGGCATGAAGCGCGATCACGGCCCAATAGCGGATCACACCGCCCTGGATACCGAACGACAGCATGATTCTGACTCCCGCGGCGATCGAAGGAGGAGGCGGAAGCGCCGGGAAGACGCCAAGCAGCAACAGTATTGGGACTTCGATCACCGCGGTTAAGATCGAGAACACCACGCTGAAACAGAGGTGCAATACGGCGTAGCTGACTCGGCGTTCGATCGGCCACCGGTTGCCAAGCCAAAGGAGCGCCGGCGTGAGGGCCGCGCAAACATACATGCCCGCCATCCAGCCGACGAACACGTATTTCCATGGCACGGCACCGCCTCGATAGAGTCGCGGCACCGTCTCCTGGATGATGTAGAAAAGCCCAGCGACCGTCCAGCCCAGCCAGACTCCCACGATCAGCCGTATCCGTTGACGCATCCGAGGCGACATGACTGCTTCATTCTGCCACGGCTGACTCTCCGCCTTGGCGGTCTTTTGATGGAGTGGCCTACCGCGATGACCAAGCGCGCTCGCAAGGGCCTCAATCCAGTTCGGCATCCTGCCAGGGCTGTTTGTCAAAAACAGGTGTCCCCCTCCTCCGCACCGTCTCTAGGATGGCTGCATAGCGAAAGGCAAGAACCAAATCCAAAGCAAACATGGAGCAGGAACAGTGAGAACTCGAGTGAAAGCGTGGATGTTTGGAGTGACGGTAGCGGTATTGGCATTGGTGAGCGCCGCGGCGCAAACCCCCTCAAAAGACATGGGCGAGGCGCCGGGCATTCTTCCAAGCGGCTTTGGCGAGACAGCCGATCGGGACATCATGACAATTCGTGAGGCGACCGCCAGGTTCAAGACGACTCAGGCCGCCGAAGCGGCCGGCTACAAGGGTGTCAACGGCTGCGTCCAACATCAACCGGCAGGTGCGATGGGTTATCACTTTCAGAACGACGCCCTTCTCGACACGACGCTCGACCTGGAGCATCCGGAGGTGCTGGTCTACGAGAAGATGCCCGACGGCGCCTTTCAATTGAATGGCGTCGAATTTCTTGTGCCGATATCCGCCTGGAAATCAACCGAGCCGCCGCGCATCATGGGGCAAGCCCTCACGAAAGCGGATCCGATCGGCCTTTGGTTCCTACACGTCTGGACCTGGAAGCCGAGTCCGAGCGGTCTTTTTGCCCCATGGAACCCCGACGTCAAGTGCCTGGAGGCTTCGTCGATGAGTCATTAGACTCGCCGTTGCTGTCGAAGCGCACTCAGCTACTGTTTTGAGCGGAGAAATTGGTTGGAGGTCAAGGCTGTGAAAATCAAAATGCTGATGCTGCTCGCAACTGCGGCAGTCCTGTCGTTGAGCACTTCTTACGGAGCGGACTCCGCGCATTTCCCTGACACGTTTCGGCGCTGGGTTCACGTGGGCACCGGAGTCATCATGCCCGGCACCAACCCGCAACTGACGAGTGAAGAAGGAATGCACCACGTCTTTGCGAATCAGAAGGCAGCCGACAGCTACACCTCCGGCGACTTTGCTGATGGTTCGATCATCGTGTACGAACTTCGCGAAGCTCAACAGAAAAATGGTGTCATCTTCGAAGGCGAGCGCAAAAGAGTGGACGTGATGATCAAAGATTCAAGTCTCTTCAAAGACACAGGAGGATGGCGATTCGAGCGATTCTGGGGCGCCGACCAGACACAGAACGCCATTCACGACTCAGGGGCCTCCTGCTTTCAGTGCCATTCGAAAGCAAACACGCACGGATTCGTTTTTAGCAAGCTCCAATGACGTTTCGGTTCAATGACCGGCTAAAAACCCGGTGACGTCACCGGGTTTTCATGTCGCCGGTTTTCATGCCAATCATCATTGCCCGGCAGAGCTCGCTGTCGGGTGGTGTTTTTTCGCGGGGGGAGTAAGAAGTTTTGCGCATACTTTAACATCGACATTGCAAGCACCACAGGCATTGGTGCCGTGAGTGCAAAACATATTGGCGGAAAACCCGAATTGTTCGACCGTGTTCCCGCTCACTTGCAGCGCCGTAAGGTTGATCGGTCGATTAACCGCCCATCCCTTGCGTTCCCCCACAAGGCCGGGGCAAGCAGCTTCGTCCCCGCTGATAGCCAGATGGAGCCCGCGGGGAACATCCGCATTCGTAAGATCGCACTTGGCGTCACTTCCGCCGCCCGAACATTTCAGATTGCTCTGCTGATAGGTCGGATCGAGCCCTATACCAACTGGAAACGCCACTGTCTTGGTTTCATGTCCGTTGTCTACGTTGGTTTCATAATGCAATCGTCCCATGTACTTCAGGCCCACCGGGCACTTATTGTCTTGTGCCGCCGCAGACGTGACGAGGACTATTGCAACTATGGCTGCGCTTATGGTTCGCATACCTGTTTTCATCGGGGCCCCTTGTCGTGAGAATTTGCCACCTGGGAATGTGCCCGAGAACACGAAGCAACGGAAGGGTCTCACGCACGTCTCGGATTCTCAATCAGAAGCTGTAGAGGCAATATCCCCCATTCGTGCCATCTTGCCGATGTCTTTGGTTATGTGTATGCAACCCGTTGAACGATGAAAATGCTTGACCTTAAGGAGGAACGGTGGCTGGAAACGGCAATCTAAAAGTAACTTGCAAAGTGCCACTTGCGTGCATGAGAATTCCCGTCTATCCGATTCTTGAACGGCCGGCTTCGCCTACCGCCAGTCCTAAAGGTATTCGATCTTTACGTTACCGTCGGAGGTGTGGATGGTGAGCGGCGTGCCTCCGCCGTTTAGTTTTCCACGCAACTGATGGCCCTCGTCTCCGCCGGACTGGTAATGGTCCATGGTGAGCGGAAGAGCGCAATTCAGATTGCCGTCGCTGGTATGCACGTTGAGGTCGGCGGCGAAGGTCTGGGGGACGCGAACGGTTACCGAGCCATCAGACGATTGAATGGTCGAGGGCCCAGCGAGCTTCGTTCCCTCACGTAAGCTGACGTCCAGCGTACCGTCACTGGTGTGCAGCGCGAGAGTGTGGAAGAGGCCATCGACGCTGAGGTTGCCGTCGCTGGTGCGGGCATCAATGGCACCATCGGCGTTGGTGATCTTCACCTGGCCATCACCGGACTTGATGCGCAGGTTGCCCGAGACGTGATCGAGAGTCAGGTTCCCATCGCCGGTCGTCAGACCGAGGTCGCCCTGCAAGCCGGAGAGAGTTACATTTCCGTCAGAGGTCCTGGCTTCGAGAGTGAGTTGGGCGGGGCTTTCGACGGTCACCCGGGTTTGCACATTGTGCCAGCTGATATGAGCGCCGATGTGCGGCCGCTCCTTGAAGAGAAAGTGCACCTGATCGCCGCTTTGGCCCTCTTCCAGGCGATAGTCGCTCAGCTTCCGCCCCTCCACTTCGACGTGGATCCGGATTTCATGGCAGTCTCCGCAGGGACGAAATTCAACGCCGGTATCCGAGGTTTCGAGGCTAAGCGTGGGCTTGCCAGTGACCGGATAGGTCCTGGACCAGGAGTGATCGGGGTCTTGCGCGAGGCCGGTCAGGGAGGAGAAAACGGCGAGCGCAGCCAGTGGCAGGGCATATTTCGTCTTCATAGCAGGTGGGATACGGCGCTCATCGGCAAAAGGTTCCCTGAATTTTCGGATATCCGGAAGGATCTCGCGGCTACGGCGCCGTCGTAAAGTGGGCGGCATTGGTGGTGGTCGAACTGCCACCGATAAATACGGTATAGTCAGCCGGCTCGACAACCGGTTGAGCCTTGACGTTGTAGAACGAAAGTTCTGCGAAACCCAGGGGAAAGTGAACCGCCTGCGATTGGCCCGGGTCGAGCGTGATGCGCGCAAAGCCCTTGAGATTGCGCACAGGCTGCTCGGTGCTGCCGCCTCGAATATTGACATAGCACTGAACGATCTCAGTGGCGCGGCGTTTTCCTGTATTGGTGACTGTGGCGGTTGCGACCACAGGCTGGCTTTTTTGATCGCGCATCAGCGAGGCGGAGCTAACGGATTGGGTCGAAAGCGAAACGCCGGAGTAACCGAACGTGGAGTAGGTTAGACCATGTCCGAAGGGAAAGAGGGCGTCATTCGGTACGTCGAGATAGCGCGACACATACTTCATCTCCACGTAGCCGGGGTGAGCGGGATCAGCGTGCTGGATGGGGCGGCCGGTGGGCAGCTGGTTATAGTAAAGCGGCTCCTGCCCCACAGCACGGGGAAAGCTCATGGTGAGCTTGCCGCTGGGAGCTACGTCTCCGAACAGGGTGCCGGTGATGGCAGGCCCGGTTTCAACCCCCGGAAACCAGACCTCCATGATTGCCGGCACATGCTGGGCGGCCCAGTCGAGCACCAGGGGCCGGCCGGAGAAAACCAGCAGGACCACCGGCTTGCCGGTGGCGACGACCGCCTCAAGCAACTGCTGTTGGTTCCCCGGCAAATCCAGGTAAGCCCGCGACGCGGCTTCGCCACTCATGGCGCTCGACTCGCCCAGAGCGAGGATGGCGACATCGGAATTCTGTGCCGCGGCAACCGCTGCGGCAAACCCGCTGTCGGAAGTGCCGGAGATCTCAGTTCCCTTCTCATAGGTAAGGGTGGCGCCGCTTTGCTGGGCACGTTCGGCCATGGTGGCGCGCAAGGTACGCACATCGCCAAAATTGTTCGCGCCCGACCAGGCGCCGACCATATCGCTGGCATCGTCGGCCAGCGGGCCGATGAGGGCGATTCTCCTGGTAGCCGGGTTCAAGGGCAGGAGGGCGTCCTGCGGCGCGCCGGGGGACGCAGGATTATTCTGCAACAGCACCAAAGACTCCTCCGCCGCCCGGCGGGCAAGCGGGCGATGTTCGGCCACTGCTCCCGTCACCTCCGGGCCTTCAGTAAAAGGGTGGTCGAAGAGACCGAGCGCGAATTTCACGCGCAGGACGCGGCGCACGGCCTCGTCCACCACAGCCATCGGCACGCGGCCTGACTTGACCAGAGCCGGGAGCTCGACGTCGTAGTAGTGCGACATCATGTCGATGTCGACGCCGGCCATGAGAGCCTTTTGGGTCGCCGTGGCGGCATCGAGTGCGATGCCATGATTCCTGAGCTCCATGACCGCGGTGTAATCGGAAACCACGGGGCCGTCGAAGCCCCACTCATCGCGCAGGATGGTGTGCATCAGAAACGGGTTGGCGCTCGCCGGCACACCATTCAGCGAGTTGAAGGCGGACATCACGGTGGCTGCACCGGCCTCCACCGCTGCGTGATACGGCGGCAGGTAGACCTGGCGCAGCAGCAGTTCGCTCATGTCCGTAGTGTTGTACTCGCGGCCGGCCTCGGCGGCACCGTAGGCGGCGAAATGCTTGACCGAGGCAGCGACGGAGCCTGGCGCCGAGAGGCTCTCCTGCTGATAGCCGCGGATATAGGCACGAGCGATCGCGGAACCCAGGTAGGGGTCCTCCCCCGCGCCCTCGGTGCAGCGCCCCCAGCGTGCATCGCGCGCAATATCAACCATGGGGGAATAGACCCAGTCGACGCCTGCGGTGCGGGCTTCGAGGGCAGCCATGTGCGCCAGATCCGCGATCAGTTCGGGATCCCAACTGGATGCGGTGGCCAGCGGAACAGGAAAGATGGTGCGGAAGCCGTGGATGACGTCGGCTCCAAAAAGCAGCGGGATGTGGAGGCGCGTGTTGTCCACGGCAGCGTGCTGAAAATGGTTGGTAAGGCCCTGCCCAACGGTGTTGAGCATGGAGCCGAGTTCCCCCTTTTGCGCGAGCACGTAGCTGTCGACTCCCCCAGGCGCGGGCGGGTTCACGTTGAGAGCGGTGGTGGTGTTGCCGGCTGTGGACGCGGGGTGCGCTTCGGTCGCGCTGTACTGCACCAGCTGGCCTATCTTCTCGTCGAGCGTCATTTGTTTGAGCAGTGCATCGACCTTCCGCTCGATCTGCGGGCCGGCGAGCTGGGGGTTCGAAGGTGCAACGCGCGACACCTGGGCGAGAGCTGGGGAGAGTAGGACACTGAAGGAGAGGGCGGCGAAGAGAGTAGCTCGACAGTAGGTCATAGGCGACTTGTCTAGGCTACTCTATCGGCCCTGAGACAAGGGAGCCGGCGGACGGGCAGAAATGGCACGCCAATCATCCTCATCTTCCTCTAGACCGGCCGGTAGGCGAAACGGTCGTTGATTGGTAGCATTACAGGCGTTACCGTCGTTTCAGGAGAGATCTGGCTACGCGTCTTCCACAGCACCAGCAAAAGCGTCTGGGAAATCACAGCAGCCCACACCGCTCCGTAAGAATAACGCCGCCGAAGACTTTTTCGGCGGAGTGGATTGCTAGTGTGTCATACAGATGGGCCTTTATCTCATCGGAAGATCTTGAGTCAGCTCTTAGCTGGTAAGCCGTGCTTTTCAAGCTACATCGCGCCAAGTCCCGCTAGGGACGACCGATACCAGCCCAGGATGGAGTGCGCAGCACGGAATCCTGGGTACCTATCGCAAAATGATCAAGCCCCGTAGGGGCGGCACACATTCTCGAGGGACGTCAGTCCCGATCGCAGCAGATACGGCAGCTCACATAATCGCCTTTGTTACAGACGCACGACACTAGTCTGCCACCATCAGCTGTCCTGGAACAATAGGCCGCGTGCGCGGAAGCATCCCAAAAGCAGCCGCCGCACCCACCGCACATAAACTCGCACGAACGCTGCCAGCTTGATCTGGTTCGTCGCCGCTGACCCGGGCAGCGTCCAATTCTGTCGCAGGGATCTGACTCGTCGCGGGAGCGAGCGGGTACGCCGGAGCCTTATGTTGTCCTCCGGCGTCATTGGGGTATTTTTCTGGCCCGTTCAAGTCCTGAGCTGCTTCATTTACCTTTTAATCCGTCGCGATAGGCCATTGCTTCGAGTTCCACGCGAATGGCGTCGGCAACGGGGATGACGGGACGAGCCTCGAAGGTGAAAGCAGGCAACATTGAACAGAACTTATGCACTTCGAGCGGGTCATTACATTCCATCAACATGTATCCGCCCCAATCGCCGACGCGGATGACAAACGATAGTATTTTGAAACTGGCTGGCGCTTTCCAGGGGCTGAAGACTTCCAGGATTCGCTTCTGTGCATTCTCGTACTCGATGGGCGAGCCTTGCTGACGTTCGTTCCAAGTGATCATGTATTGCATGCGATCAACCACCTCTTTCACCGAAGTCCGAGTTGCGGGATCCACGGTGGGTAAGATATACGCCTCAATTCGTGCGCACGTCGAGCCATATTGCGAAAATACCTGCTGCACCAGTCCAGGAAGCCTGTTTCCGAACCTGTTCCAATGGCCACGTTTTAAAATAATCGTAAAAGGACCTGCATCATGTGGACTCATGAAGAGAGCATTGAAGCTGCCGCGACTCCAGAGCGCATATGGAAGCTGTTTTCAGATGTGGCCGGGTGGAAGAGATGGAATGCGGGAATAGAGCATATTAAAATCCATGGACCTTTTGCTGCGGGAACCACCTTCACGATGCAACCGCCGGGAAGCGAAGCGTTTGAAAGCAGATTGACATTTGTACGGGAGAACGAAGCCTTCACCGATGAAACCGTGATCGACGGTACGCGGGTTGAGGTACACCATGGAATTGTGCCCCTTGACGAGGGACGCAGCCGCATCATCTACAGCACGACAATCTCCGGGCCGGCTGCAGCGGAAATCGGTCCATTTGTGACAGAGGACTTCGGGAGCGTTCTGCTCTCACTCAAGCGTCTCGCTGAGATGTAGGCTAATCCGGAGCGGCGGCAGCCTTCACCGCAGAACCGATGATTGCAGCGTTGTCCGGGGCAAGATCAAGGCAATTGCATTCGTGTCTTTCGTGGACGTGGGGCCCTAGCCCCACCACGTCTCCCCGTCCATCAAGTGCTTCATAGCGACGTCCTTGTTGATGTCCACTCCCAACCCGGGCTTATCGGAAAGCTGGATATGGCCATCCTCTATCAACTCGCGGTCATAGATGATCACGTCTGTTTCGCCGGCTCTCGACCCGTTCTTGAAATCGAATGACTCATGCCCGAGGAAGTCGGGCATCGCAGCCGCGCAGTTGGCTGAGGCGATGGTAGCCACCGGGCCCATCACGTTGTGCGTGGCGACTGGGATGTTGTAGACGTACGCCAGATCGGCGATCCGCTTCGCTTCCAGCAGGCCGCCGGCCATGGAGATGTCGATCTCGATGATGTTCACGGCTCCGTTGGTGATAAACGGCAGGAAATCTCGCCGGGTGTAGAGATTCTCTCCGGTCAGAATCGGAGAAGGTGAAGCGGCGCTGAGCTTGACCCACTGGTCCGTATAGTTCGGCGGCATGGGATCTTCAATCCACCATGGGCGGATCTTTTCGAGCGCTCTGGCCACCCGCAGAGCATTGATGTAATCGAGTTCCCAGTGAAAATGCACCGCGATATCGAAGTAAGGGCCTGCGGCTTCACGAATGTTCGTGTATTCCTGGACCAGCACGTCGAGTTCCTGGTTGGATAACTCGCGATTCAAGGCTTCTCCACCCGGCCGCCTCAAAATCCGGTGGCACTTCGCGGCCGTCCACTTCTGGACTGAGCCTTTGATGTAGTCCACCCACTCCTTGCACGAAGCGGTGTCTAGAGGATTGTGCGGCTGGCTTGTCCAATAGGCGCGAACCTTGTCGGTGAACGCGCCGCCGGCCAGGATCTTGCGCACCGGCATTCCCAGCAACTTTCCGGTCAGATCCCAAAGCGCAACCTCGCAACCCGTGACGGCATGCATGCCGGCGCCGTGATAACCACCGAGGTACGAGGTCCTCCATGCCATCTCGGTCGTCAGCTTGTCGATGTCGAAGGGATCCTGACCGATCAGCATCGTGCGGAACGCGTTGAGGACCGTGTCTTTCGCCCCGAGACCGGTGATATCGTGATGGCACTCGCCAATCCCATGCACGCCTGCATCGGTTTCGATTTTGACCAGAGGCATCTCGTGCGCGCCCGCGCTCATTTTGAGCCGCATCACCTTGACGTCGGTGATCTTTACTTTTTTGCGCTCCGGGTCAGCTACCGCGAAGAAGTAAGGGACGACACCGCTGACGGGAGCCGAGATCGCGAATGCTTTGGAGCAAGGGACGAGAACGCCGGCGGGAGCCGCCAGCGCGAGCTTTTTCAGGAATGCGCGACGATACATCGATCCTCCCGGATCTCTGAACGGCCAAGCCCGGAACTCACTGGCGTACTTCCCCGGCTAGGCACACCACAATATCTATCCCTTCGGTGTTCTGCAAGCTGCGGCAAAATACCGTGCGTTCGCAGTACGCTGAATGTCCTCATGGCGAGAGATGTAATGTCCGCCGCCGCGTGGCGAATACTGTTTCCATGCGAGATGCTGTGGAGAGGTCAGAATAATAGATCGTGCCTGGATCTACGCATCCACTTTTGGGGGAGGCCTCTTGCGGTAACTGCGATGAAATGATACCGATTGCGCTTTCGAAAGCCAGAGCGGACGTGTTGCGTCTTGCCAGTCTCAAAGACGGCGGTGCTATCCAAATTGGCCAACCGAAAAATCTAGTTTGGACAAGACTGACTTCGTCCCGTTCCTTTTCATTCGACCCCCCTTCAGTCCAAGCCAATACAAGCAGCACGATATTTCTGTGCTACCCTTCGGCAATGTCATCCGCCGCGCCTCTCCATCAATTGGGCAAGTCACTCCTGAAGTCAACTCCCACTTTCGGAACTGCTCTTACCACTCAAACTGGCTTTCTAACACGGTCCTATGGCACTGAGGCTCTTAAAGCTGAGCTTGTCACCTTTTCAAGGGGTCGTGATGCCGGAGCGCTCAATCAAAGATTTACGCCTGTTTCCACGTTCGTTGGCAATGTCGAATATCTCGGCCCGTTTTACAACAAGCTGAATGATCCCAAGTTTCTAAAGGAGTGCATCCACAAGGAGTATATTTTTGCCTCGCCTGGGAGGATCAATGGCCGGGTAGCAGCGCGAGGTCATCACTTACCGTTGCCTCCGAATTCACCTTCGACCATAGAATTCTATGTCAGGGCCGATCAAGAGGGAGTCGATAAGAACGGGCCGATCGGCAGCTTTACGGGCTTTCAAATTGACAGAGAAGAACCGGGTCCGGTTCCCGTAATCGTAACCCGATTCAACGATGAAGGAGGAAATGAGAGGCTAGTCGACGGCAATTCAAATGCGATTCCCCCCATACTCAAAGGAGGGAAAGAATTGAAGTAGAGGTTGCTTCGCGAGTCGGCTTTACAACAGCGCGTCGAGCGTCTGAGGAGTATCCGCAGGGTCGGTCCGATCACGGCGCTGACCTGTGTTTCAGGGGTATTAGACCCGGAGACAGCATACGTATTGCGGCAGGAAGCCGGTGTTGCGGAAAAATACTCATCATGCCGGTGCATTTCGCCGGACCATTTTCGGTGCGGGTGGTTTATCCAGGAGAGAGGGGTGAGTTCGGAGTGCGACGAATGTCTATCAGCGGAAAACTCCTGACATTGGTCGCGAAAGCACATGAGATGGGAGAGGATCACGAAAGGAAGCTCGTTTGGGAACGCATACCGCCCGAGGGGGGCGGGCGGTGGCTAGGCCCTGGATAACTTAGGAACCAGTCCCCGGGTTATCGGGTTTCTGCGAACCCTCCACGAAACCTCGGTCAAGAAACGGCTTTTCGCTGGTACAGTGGATGCGTTCGCTTTCGCGAGGTGATTACGCATGCGGATAACAGCCGTTGCCTGCTGTGCCCTTGCCTGTGTCCCTTTTGCTGCCTATGCTGATGGGCCATCGGACCGCAAACCGACAGACCCCCTCTCCGTCCGTTCGGTGACCGGGCCGACGTCGACGCCGCTGCCCGTCGAAGCGCTCCTGACCACGACGCGCATCTTCGGTGTCGCACGATCCAACGACGGCCGCAAGCTCGTTTACACCAGCTCCGCCTCCGGCCGCTCGAATCTTTGGCTCATGAACGCCGATGGCACGGATGCGCACCAATTGGTCACAAACGACGACCGCCAGGCTGGCGCTCAATTCACCGGCGAGGACAGCGCCGTCGTCTATAGCCAGGATCGCGGAGGCAACGAGTACGCAGACATCTACGTGGTGCCCGTCAGCGGAGGCACACCCCGGAACCTGACCAACACTCCCGACGTGAACGAAACCGTGGACGAATTCTCGCCGGATGGCAAGCTGCTGGCCATCGGTATTAAGCAAAAGACCGCCCCGGCCGGCAACCTCGGGGTTATGCAGTGGCCCAGCGGCGAAATTCGCCAGCTAACCCATGAAGCCGATCCCAAGGCCTCGTGGTTCGAAAATGTGTGGAGTCCGGATGGCCGGTTCCTCTATGCGACCCGCTCGAAAGGAATCGACGATTCGGATATCTTCCGCATCGACGCAGCCACGGGCGCAAGCCGGCAATTGCTGGAGCACTCGGGCAAGCAGTTGATCTCGATCGCGGATATTTCGCGCGATGGCCTTACGCTGCTCGTCACTTCGAACGCCAAGGGCGGTTATGAGAATGCGGCGCTGCTTGATCTGGCTACGAAGAAGCTGCGCTGGCTTACCGATACGCAGTGGTCAGCGAATGGCGTGGCCTTCACGCCCGACGGCGGCAGCGCGGTGGTCGTCTTGAACGCCGATGGGCGCATCTCGACACGTTTCATCGATTTGAAAACGATGGCGCAGTCCGAACGCGGCGTCCCGCCTGGGCTGAACACTCCCGCGGCTTCGCGCAGGTCCTTTCTGCCGGACGGCTCGATGCTGCTGTCGCACGAGGACTCAAGTCATCCGGAGGAGTTGTACCGCCTGGCTCCGGACAATTCGCTCGTCCAGATCACGCACAACGCCAACGAGATGCTGCAGCATATCGTGCTGCCTCAGTCGCAGCTCGTAACCTATCGCAGTTTCGACGACCGGCTGATCTCCGCCTTCGTGTGGGTTCCCTTGAACCTTAAACGCGACGGCAAGGCCGCGGCGGTTGTGATGCCGCATGGCGGACCCACAGGCCAGACTGTGGACTCGTTCAACGGCCGTGCCGAGTTGCTCGCCTCGCGGGGATTTGTGGTCATCGCCCCCAACGTGCGCGGTTCGACCGGCTATGGCATGGAGTTCCAGAACGCCAACATCAAGGACCTCGGCGGAAGCGATC
This sequence comes from uncultured Acidobacteriaceae bacterium, assembly GCA_963850235.1. Lineage (GTDB taxonomy): Bacteria > Acidobacteriota > Terriglobia > Terriglobales > Acidobacteriaceae > PALSA-350. The sequence continues at coordinate 240,208 of CAWKKM010000018.1, forward strand.
TGAAAGATGAGATTGCAGGCGTGGAGTTTCTGAAGGCGACCGGCTTCATCGACCTCAAACGCGTCGGCATTTGGGGCGGCTCCTACGGCGGCTACATGACACTGATGGCCATTGGCAAAACACCGGGCGTGTGGTCGGCCGCGGTGGATGAGTACGGCATTCTGAATTGGCTGAGTATGCTCCAGCACGAAGACCCGCGCCTGCAGGAATACGAGAAGATGCTACTCGGCGACCCGGTGAAAGACCGCGCTATCTATGAAGCAAGCTCGCCGCTAAAATACATTCGCAGCGAAACCGCGCCGTTGCTGGTCCTGCAGGGCGAGAACGACATCCGTGTGCCGCGCGAAGAAGCCGAGCAGGTGGTCGGCATTCTGAAAAGCGAAGGCCGGACTGTGGAGGCGGTCTTCTATCCCGAGGAGGGACACGGCTTTGTGAAGCGCGAACATCAGCGAGACGAGCTGACCCGTGCTGTCGCCTGGCTGCAAAAATACCTGCAAAACACTCCTTGACCAACTACCCAACTCATGGGGAGTTCGTGGGGAAGTTCTTTGCGTTTGCGGCACGCGTACGATAGAAGAGATGCCGTCACTCCAAACCACGGAACGGGTTTCCGATCGCAGGGCGATCGGCTTTGCGCTTGCGGGCTTTACCTTCTGGGTGCTCACCGATACGTGCGTCAAGATCGTCGGCCAGTCCGGCCTTCCTCCTTACGAGATGGTCGCCTTCCTCGGCCTCTTCATGGCTGTTTTTCTGGCGATCTACGGATTCGCGCGCGGCCAGCAGCACCTGCTCCGCCCTCACCGGCTTGGCCGCCAGGTGGCCCGAGCCTGCCTCGACATGACAAACAACGTCTGCGTCGTGATCGCGCTCCGCCACCTCAACCTCACCATCTTCTACATCCTCATCTTCACGGCCCCCATCGTCACTTCGCTGCTCTCAGCCGTGGTTTTACGCGAAGGCGTGCCCTGGCAGAGGGCCGTGGCCATCGTCACAGGATTCGCCGGAGTCATCGTCGCTGTGCATCCATGGACCGGCGCACGCGAAGCTGACTGGATCGGTTTCTCCGCCTGCATGGTCTGCGTCGCCTGCTTCTCTATCAACATGGTTTGGTCGCGTGTTCTCACCCAGACGGAATCTCCCGAGAGCCTCGCTCTCTTTTCCGGGATCGTCACGGCTGTCGCGGGGTTTGCCCTGATGGCTTTCGTACATGCGGCGCCCCTGACTCTCCACCTTACCCTGGGGCTCTTCGCCATGGGCCTCTTCTGCGCGCTCGGCACCCTCTGCTTCTACATCGCCGTCAAGCACACCTCGGCCGCCAACGTGGCACAGTATCACTACACCCAGCTGATTACCGGCACACTCCTCACCTATCTCATCTGGCACGACAAGCCCGGTTTTTATGTGTTCCTCGGCGGAACCCTCATCCTCGTATCCGGCCTATACATCGCTGTCACCGCGCGGGAGAGGGAGCCGGCAGTTCCCTGAAGTTTTGTGGTCAAACGAAAAATCCGAGACCACCGAACGCTTTGATGAGCTGAATTCCTTGTCACGAAGTTCACGGTTTCCCACGAACTGGTAGGGAGACCTCGGGCGGAGGAGACGATACCAAATTACGATGCGAGATTTTCTGGGGCCACTTTCTTCGGGAGCGACCGTGAGCAATATACCCCGAACCATAGCAGCAACCCGAAACCTAGAATCTCTATATAGAGGAGGCGGTCCATCGGTCCCGTGGCCCACGTCCAATTGGCGCACCAGATCAGCAGGGCCAATGGCCATACGAAGAGGAGCCATCGCAGCCAGGACAGAAGAGTGGATAGTTTGTCTTGCGGGCATTCTGTGCTTCGCCTATAGCTCTCCCACCCAAGAACTGATTCCCCAGAAACTTCGACAATTTGTGGCCGCAGTCTCAGATTCAAATATGCGGCTACTTGAATGATTCGGATCTGCGAATACCCAAAAAAGAATCCCAAGAGCAAAAAGGGAAATGCTACTAAAGCAATGTGAGGCTGGTAGCTCGCATGGTTCACGATGAGTCCATCAAGTGAGACCCCGGTCTTGATGACCAGGCCAATCACTGCGGAAAACGCGGCGATCGCGAAGCTGATGGCCATATGTTCGATGGCATGGAATGAGCTGATCTCTGCTCGGAGAGCGGAGTATTCCGCAAGATATACCTTAAGCATGTTGTCCTGCGTCACGATTGGATCCTGAGGCTGTGTCATCCGGCGGCCACCTTTGCTGAACCCGCGATCCTGGAAATGCAATTCTGCGGCAACTCCAGGCGCAAGTAAAGGAATAGATGGCCACACGAACTGATAACGGTGGTTTGGACGTTTGTACGATGCTGTCCAAACCAGGGGACGGGTTTCCGTCCGCCGAGGTCTCCCTGCCAGTTGGTGGGAAACCGTGAACTTCGTGACAAGAGATTCAGCTCATCAAAGCGTTCAGTGGTGTCGGATTTTCCGTTTGACCACAAAACCTCAAGACATCAAGTTTTCCGACCTCTAGTCTTCTTCTCTTTCGCGACGGGTTAAGAAGTTGTCGACGACGAAATCAGCAACTCTACGGCCCAAGCGACCACCAGCGTGCTCGTCAAAGCTGAAATGCTGTCCGGCTAAGACGCGGCTCAGCGACGCTTCTTCGAAGGCAGCCGAGAAACTCGTGAAGGGACGTTCTACCCCCGGAAGAACCTCCGACGTCACATTTAAGTCGAAGTCATCCGTTTTGAAAAAGGACACCAACACCTTGGCTGCGGCGGCACTGATGGTTGCGTGCGCACCAGGGTAGGACGGGTCGGGAGCTGTGTTCTTGCCACCTTCCGGCAGCCAATTCACCTCGGGTAACGTGTCGGGATTGATGTTAGGGTCCGCAGCGCGGATCGCGGTGACGGGGCGCCAGAAATTGTACGTGTATTTTGCATCGTAGAAGGCGATGACACTATCGGCCAGGCTAATGTTCAACAACGCGAACAGCCGAGCGTTTTGCGCCGTCGACAAGTGATGCGCCACGGATGCCGTCTGCGTAATCTCGTTCCAATAGTTTTGGATTGCGCCGTTCCAGAATTGACCAATCAACATTTCGTCGGCCGTTGCGGTTCGTGCTGTTAAGGACTCCCAGTAATTTGACTTGGTTGAAAGCGTCACTGTACTTGTCGCTCGTCAGTGCAGGAGGTGGCCCGGGGCGAAATTGATCTGCGCGCTCCAGCGCAAAAGGGGTTACATGAGACCAATGCGTGAATTGCGGTTGTGGAGGGAAATTCGGAGGTGTCGACTGATAGTCTCCTGGCGCGTTTCCGAAGACGTAAGGGACTGGACTGGAAGTGGCGCCGTCTGTGCTTCTCAAGGCCAGGATGCGGTCCGCAACAGTTTGTCCGATCCCGATACCGTCTGCCTTTTCCTCTCCATCCGGAACTTGCGCCAACAGCTGTTGGAGTTCGGTATCGAGTGTGGTTTTGAAAGATGGATACAAGGCAACCAGGATTTCGTGCGCCGCTGCATCGGCAGCTGCTTCTTGCGAAGCATCTCGCTCCCGGTGTGCTAAACGGACGAGATAAGGTTTGTGGCTCCTATCAATGGCATTCACCGCATCGTAGATCGCGGCGTGCATGATTGCGAAACTGCGTGTCGAATGGACCGTGGCAGGCTGTGCTCCTGCAGTTCGGACGATCACCAAAAGGTTCTTGTTCCATTGGACGACCGGGTTGACCTGATCCGATGATTGAACCCCCGGGCTCTGATCACTTTGGGCCTTTGCTTCGCCACCCACAAGTAGCCGGGTAGCAAGACCAGAACAAAGCGTAACGGTTAATAAGACCCGCGTCAGTTTCATTGATTGCCTCTCACGGTATATGAAAATCGACACGGGCCGCAGGACTCAGAGTGATGAGATGAGCGCAGTCTGGGACCCTGCCGCTGACGTTAACTGGCGCGAGTAGAAATTATTCCCTGCGGAGGCATAATAATTTTGTGCAGCGGCCCGGGAAACCCCTGTAAAGCGTTCATTGCAGCAATGTGAATGCTCCATTAACGAGTGAACGAGTCCACAAATCGAGCATGCCCAGCGCATCCGCACAAAGTTGCTTTCAGATGATCGGGCAGAATGCTAGACTTTGCTTCGGGCCTCTCTCATTTAGCCATCGCAGAAACCTGAAAGGGTAGAGGACCCTCGTTATGCAAGCTCGCCCATGTGGGCCGATCTAACTCTGTTATTACGGGATCTAAAATTAAGCACCCAAGCCCGCTACCAAGGGGGCGCTGATGCGAGCGGCAGATAGTTGTGCAACACACCGCCTCCGTCGCCGGTGACATTCCTGAGGGAGCCAGTTAAACGTGAAACTTCTATCTTGTACGAGTCTCGTGTCTCTCGCCACAGCAGCCGTGTTGGCTATCTCGCTGGCGTCGCCCATTTCGCATGCGCAGACTTCCGGCACCGGCACCATCACCGGCACGGTCACCGACACTTCCGGGGGAGCGGTTCCCAATGTCTCCGTGGTCATCACCGACACCGACACCGGGGTCGCTCGCACGACCAGCACCAACGGCGCCGGCGAGTACACTGCGCCGTTTCTGCAGCCGGGTAACTATGAAGTCGTTATCGGCGGCGCGAACTACAACAAGTTTGACCGCAAGAACCTTGTACTCACGGTAGGCCAGATTCTGAATATCGACGCCAGCCTCAGCGCCGGCGCCGTGTCGACCGAGGTCCAGGTGACCAGTGAGACCCCCCTCCTGGACACGGAAAAGACCGAGGTCTCGCAGACGGTAGGCCAGCAGCTCATCTCAAACCTTCCGGTCAATGGCCGTAACTGGAGCAACTTCGTTCTGCTGACGCCGAACGTCGTCCCGGACGGCGGCAGCGGCCTGGTCGCTTTTCGTGGAATCTCTGGCCTTTATAACCAGAACTACGTGGACGGCGCCAACAACAACCAGATGCTGTTCTCCGAGGCTCGCGGCCGCTCCTCGGGCGCTCCGTATGTGTACTCGCTCGACTCCATCAAGGAGTTCCAGGCCGAGACCTCCAACTACTCGGTTGAGTTCGGACAAGCCGTGGGCGGCCAGGTAAACGCAATCACGAAGTCCGGGACCAACTCGATCCACGGCGACCTCTTCTATTACCTGCGCTATCCCGCCTTGAATGCCCTGGACCCTCTGACCAAGTGGAACGCGAAATTCAACACCGCGAACCCTACGGCGGCGGCTTTTCTTCTGACGCAACCCATTCACCAGCAGCAGCAGTTCGGCGGGTCGGTTGGCGGACCCATCGTCAAAGACCGCTTCTTTTATTTCTTCACCTATGATGGGTTCCGGCGCGTGGGCAAGGCGCTCTACTACAACAACAACATCATCACGCAGACGCCGACCACGGGGAACTCCGCAGGAACCATCATCTCGCCGACGCAGTGCCCGGCGACGATCAGCTCTACGCAGTGCACCAGCGCCATCGATTTCATACTGGCAAACACGTTTGCAGCGCCGACGCGGTTCGCCAAGACGAATCTTTACTTTCCGCGGGTCGACTGGCACATCAGCTCGGCGAACGACGCGTTCGTGAACTACAACTTCGCGAATTTCGACTCCACGTTCGGCTACAACTCCTCGCCAACGTTTTCCGGCAGCTCGCCGTCGACCAACGGGGCGACGAGCTACCACGAGCGCTTCCTGATCGCCGGCCTCACCACGCTGGTCTCAAGCCGCTCTGTGAACCAGGTTCACTTCCAGTACGGGCGCGATCTTGAGACCGCGGGCGACAACGGCCCCGCGCCAAGCGTTGGGATGGGAGTCTTCACGTACGGTCTGCCCAATGCTCTGCCGCGTGTCGCGGAGCCGGACGAGCACCGCACCCAGATCACGGACGTCTTCTCGACCGTTCACGGCCACCACGCTCTCAAGTTCGGTGGGGACGTCAACCTCGTCCACGAGGTCATGATCAACCTGTTCCAGGGCGGCGGAATCTATAGCTACTCCGGTTCCAACTCGCAACAGAACTTTCAGTCATGGGTCCAGGATATCTTCCGCGGCCAGCCGGGGGACACCGATCCTTACGCCGGCTATCACTACACGTCGTTCGTGCAGACGGTCGATCAAGTCAATACCGGCAACAAGGCCGGCCGGGACGACTTCTGGATGAAGATGTTCGACGGGTTCGCCGAGGACTCGTGGAAGCTGCGCCAGAACTTCACCGTCACCGCAGGCATTCGATACGACATTCAGATCACGCCCGCGCCTATCAAGAACAACACCAACTTTGCTCCGCTCTCGACCTTCTATTCCTCGACAATCAAAAACACGAACCGTGTGCAGCCACGGATCGCGGCAAGCTGGCAGCCTTACCAGGGCACGGTGGTACGCGCCGGATACGGCCTGTTCTCGGGGTTGAACCAGGGCTCGACCTACTACGCCATGCGGGTAGAAAACGGCGTGGTCCAGGTGAACTACAACTACACCGGTTGCGGACCGGCGAGCGGCGCGTCTACCTCTTCATGCAAGACGGTCCCAAGCACCACAAATACGTTGCAGTTTCCCAATGTTCCGTTCGCGCCCACCGGTCCGCCGCTCTCGGCCGCGCTGACGCCCGCCGGCGGCACGGCCCCGGCGATTGGCGGCCCGGCGAAAGTCGGACCGCAGAGCTTCCATGGCCTCGATCCCAACTTTGTTCCGCCCCTGGCGCACGAGGCGGAGTTGGGAGTGGAGCAAGCCCTCCCCGGCAACCTATCTCTCTCCGTCGGCTACGTGGGGACCCGGGCTCTGCGCCTGCCGGTCTTCGTCGATGCGAACCTCCGCGGACAGGCCCCGCACGGCTCCCGGACGTACAACGTCGTAGACGCGGGCGGCAACCTCATCAAGCAGCTCTCGGTACCGGTCTACCTGGTTTCAGACCGCCGCGACACGCGTCTACAGTCGTACAACACGGGCTTTAGCAGCGCCAACACCTGGTACAACTCCCTGGCGGTGTCGGTGCGGCGGCCGTTCTCCAATGGTCTCGAATTGCTGTTCAACTACACATGGTCCCGCGCCACGGACACTGATCAGGTCCAGGGCGCGTTCGGTACCTTCTACGGAGGCAACGCGGCGCTCGACCCCAACAACATCAAGCTCGAGAACGGTCTCTCCGATATCGACGTTCGCAACCGCTTTGTCGGCAGTTTCGTCTACAGCCCCCATCTATTCGAGCAAAACAAATGGGGCAAGCGGCTGGTGGATGGTTTCACGTTCGCGGGCACCGAGACTGCTTCGTCGGGGTTACCGATCGTCGCCAGCATGAGCGGCACTGTCTACAACGGCGGCGCGACCAGCTACGGGGCGGATGGTAACATCTACGGTGGCGCAATAAGCTCGGGCTCGGGCGTCGCCACCACGGGCCGGCCTCCGCAGATCGGCCGCAACAGTATCATTGGACCGGGTTTCAACAACTTCGACTTCCGCATTTCGCGTGATATTCCCATCCACGAGAGCATCCGGCTGCAGTTCACCGGCGAGTCGTTCAACCTTCTCAATCGCCGCATCATCACAGGTGTGAACAGCACGTACTCGGTCTATAACCCGGCTACGGCACCCACAACCGCCAGTCCCAAGCCAGCCTGCAACTCCGCCACTCAGGCCGGAGGCACAACCGCTTCCCCGCTACAAGGTTGCATTGCTCCCTTCACGGGAACCGCAAACAATGCCTTCGGCGCCCCATCGACGACGAACAACACGCTTTATGGGCCGCGTCAATTGCAGGTCTCGGCGAAGCTCTTCTTTTAGGGTGTTGCGACGGTGGCTCGAGACCGAGTCACCGTCGCGATTGTTTGGCGGCGCGCTGCTGGCTCGCTCAGCCAATGGGGTAATCCCTGGAGCCTCCTGCCCAGGCCCAAGATAGAAAATCTCTATCACAACCGCTAGAAATCCGATGACCACGAACGCCTGTTCGGAAGTAAGATTTGCAAATCAAGGCAGCAGATCTCTGAAGCCCTCGTAGCCTTCAAAGAACAAACAGTTCACTCCAATACTGGGTTCTTAAGCACCTCAGAGCCCCGAGCCCGCCGTGTATTTTCCCAAGCGGGCGCGGGACCATTGCTTTCCACAGCCTTCCTAACAGGGAATGGCCAAGGCGTCGCATCTGCAGTCGTATCTGTTTCATTTTCGAGGAGGCATGCATGCCGGGATCTGTTGCTATCCGATTTGTGTCGTGGTTTGTTCTGCTTGCGCCGGTTGGTCTCTTTGCGCAGTCGTATCAGGGCGGAATACGAGGAACGGTTACGGATGTTTCCGGAGCGTCGATATCGGGCGCAAACGTGTCTCTGATCGATGAAGCCACCAAGCTGGCGCGCAATGCGGTTACAACCAGCTCGGGAGAGTATGTGTTTACAGCCGTGGAGCCTGCTGCGTACACACTCTCGGTGATCGGCAGCGGCTTCAAAAAATACGAGCAGACATCGGTGAAGGTTGCCGCGCAGGAGTTCAAGACGATTGACGTGTCCCTGGTTCTGGGCGCGAATACCGAGATGGTTGAGGTGCTGGCACAGAACCTTCTCATCGACAACACGACGGCTTCCAACGGGCAGGAGATCGACACGCAGAAGCTGCAAGACCTGCCGAATCTGGGCCGGAACCCGTTCCTCTTTGCCAAGCTCAGCACCAATGTCGCGGCCGTCGGGGATCCGCGCTTTAACCGGTTTCAGGACCAGAGTGGTTCTTCCCAGATTTCTCTTGGGGGCGGGCCAGTCCGCGCCAATAACTACCTGGTCGACGGCATCCCGATCACCGACCTCAACAATCGCGCCGTGATCATCCCCTCGCTCGAAGCCACGCAGGAAATGAAGCTCCAGATCAATACCTATGACGCGGAAGTGGCGCGCACGGGCGGTGGCGTCTTCAACACGGTGCTGAAATCGGGAACCAACCGGCTGCATGGAACACTGTATGGTGAGACGCGCCAGACGGACTGGGCGGCACACAATTACTTCTACACGCCGGGCGCACCGTATAGCGCCACATTTTATACATACGCCGGAGCCACCGGTGGACCAGTCGTGGTTCCCCATCTCTACAATGGAAGGGATAAGACATTCTTCTGGGTAACAGCAGAAGGATACCGGCAGCGCTCGCCCTTGAGCGGGACTTACTATCTGCCGACAGCCGAGGAACGCCAGGGGAACTTTAGCGCCAGCATTCCCGGCGGAGGATCACCGGACGGCTCGAGCTGCCCGTCAGGGCTCACCTGCCTTGCTGATCCTCTGTATCCCAACGTTGCCGGCACGACGAAATACTTTCAGAACAACATTATCCCCGGCAGCCGGATCAACCCCATCGGCCAGTCGATCATGAATGCCTATCCTGTTCCAGGCGCGGTGGCCGGGCTGGCGCCCATGACCCCGACGAGCTCGGCCTATGAATCGCCCAATGCCTCCGGCACCGACCTGCTGGGCGATCGAGCGGACGAGTTTGTGGGCAAGGTCGATCACCAGTTCTTTCCGTGGTGGTTCGCCAACTTTTCATACATGCACTATGGCTCGAAAGAACCAGGCGGGAATCCCCTGCACTCCTTCGCCGGCGATGAATCCCCACAGTCCTCGTACCTCCTGTATCGCAAGGTGGACGCCATCTCGCAGCACAACACGATCACGGTCAATCCCACTACGCTGGTCACCGTGGGCTTTGGCTTCAACCGCTTCCCGAACAGCTCCCTTGACCTTAGCAACGGATACGACATCACCAAGCTCGGCTTCTCCTCCGGCTTTGCCGGCCAGCTGCAGAAGCAGGCCTTTCCGGCGGTTGTCATGTTGAATGCTGCCACCAACGGCACCAGCAACTCAGGCCCGTCGGTCTATTATTCGCGCAGCGTCCTCGGCGACATCACAAAGATCTTAGGCAAGCACAGTTTGAAGTTCGGCTACGACTTTCGCACGGTCAGCGTCGATTTTACTGACGTAACCTATAGCAACGGACAGCTTTATTTCGACAACAGTTATACCGGCGTGGATCTTGCCAACCTTCTGCTTGGCTTCCCTACCAGCAAAACTTCGAGCACTTCAACCACGACGCAGTTCACGGTAGCGACGCGGCTCGCACTGAACTTGAAGTACAACGCCGTCTATGCCCAGGACAGTTACCGTCTGACTCCGAAGCTGAACATCAACTATGGCCTTCGTTATGAATACGAGCCTGGCATCCGCGAGCGTAATAACCACTACGTAGTGGGTTTCAATCGCAGCGTGAGCAATCCCACGGCGACCTACCCGGCAGCCAAAGGAGGAGTCGAGTTTGCGGGCGTCAACGGTTATCCTTCCAGTTGCTGTAACCTGAGCAACACCAAGTTTGCTCCGCGGGTGGGCATCGCCTATACGCCCGTGGAAAAGACAGTGTTTCGCGCGGGCTACGGTGTCTTTTTCGCTCCTCCGTATTACACCGCGAGCTCAGCCCTGGCTCCGGGCTTTACGGCGACTGACGTTTATAGCCCTTACACGCCGGGCGGTTTGTCGGGCAGCTCCGCTCCTCTGAGCACGCTTTATCCTTCCGGACTGGCGGCGCCCACGGGGAACTCGCTTGGCTACGCGACGCAGCTTGGCAGCACGGTTTCGTTTCTTGACCAGTTCCGCCGCTATGCGTTCATCCAGCAATACTCGATTGATATGGAGCACGAGTTGCCTTTCCGAATGGCCTTCAAAATCGGGTACGCGGGAGCCAAAGGGCGGAACCTGCAAGTAAGTACTACGGGAACGACGGGTTATAACATCAACCAGCTGCCCGACCAGTACATGAATGCTTACACCATCAAGCAGCTATCGAGCACCTGCTCGACGGCCATCGCTCAAGGCTACGCACCAGCGCAATGCTCCTCGGCCGCGGGCTCGGCAACCCTGAATCAAGCCCTGCGTCCTTTTGAAGGATTCTCCTCCGTTACCGCCTTGGGTAGTCCGGCTAAGTCGCTTTATAACTCGCTGGTTGTGCGGCTGGAGAAGAGCGCATCTCATGGACTGAGTTTTCTGGCGACCTATACGTGGTCGTCGAACTGGGATTCGGTATTCGGTACCGGCAGCACGATCAACTCCGGCTCTACCGCGGCACAGGATGCCAACAATCTGGGCGCAGAGTATGCGCGCTCGATTATCGACATGCCGCAACGCTTCACTGTGGGCGCAAGTTACGACTTGCCGGCCGGTGTCGGCCGCTCCTATCTGAATCACAATGGCTGGCTCGATCTGGTGATTGGCGGTTGGACTCTGAATGCGGTGGGAATCAAGCAGAGTGGTGCGCCCCTGAGCCTCTCGATGAACTCCAATAGCATCGCAGCAGTGGGCGCCAGCATCCAGCATCCGAGCTGGGCGCCCGGGGCGTCGTCAGCGATCGCCGGTAAAAAGGGCCGGGCGGAGGGCCGTATGAACGCCTACTTCAACAAGACTCAGTTTGTCACCCCCGGCAACGGCAGCTACTACGCTTATGGCAATGTTCCCCGCACCATCTCAGCGCTGGGGCCCGGGCTCGATTCATGGGATCTGTCGATTTTTAAAACCAAAAAGATTAAGGAATTCATTTCCCTGCAGTTCCGTGCGGAGGCGATCAATGCTTTCAATACGCCGCAATTCGGCGCTCCGAACGTGAAGATCGGCAACGCCAACGCGGGGGTTATCTCCTCGCAGGTGAACCTGCCGCGGTATCTCCAATTGGGGGGACAGCTATCCTTCTGAGCAACAGCGATCCCGAGTATATGGGTAGTTAATCAGTCAACCGGGCCAGCAGGTCCATTCAGGAGATCTATATGACGTCAAGAAATGGTGTATCCCGCCGGTCGTTCATGCGCATGGCGGGCGTTGCCGCAGTTGCCGGCCCTATCCTTACCGAGGCGCATTTCGCCTGGGCGCAGTCAGGCCGTCGCCGGTTTATGCCGATGGACATCCCGCCCGACGCGGTGCTGATCAATGCCAACGAAAATCCGCTGGGCCCTTGCGCAGCTGCATGCGAGGCGATTGCAGATATGGGTCCTAAGGGCGGCCGCTATGACTACGCCCTGACGATTGAGTTAGCGAAGTTGTTCAGCGAGCAACAAGGATTGAAGCCCGAGTATGTCTCGGTGTATGCCGGTTCGAGCGAACCGCTGCACTACACTGTGCTCGCGTTTACCTCTCCCACGCAGGGTTATGTGACTGCCGACCCAGGATACGAGGCCGGCATGCGGGCCGCTGAGGTGTCGAAAGCGAAGCTCTCCAAGGTGCTGCTTAAGCCGGACCACTCCCATGACGTGAAGGCGATGGTAGCGGCTGACCCGAATGCAGGCGTCCTCTACATCTGTAATCCCAATAACCCGACTGGTACCACAACCGCCAAGGCGGACATCGTATGGGCGCTCGAAAACAAGCCGAAGGGCTCGATCGTGCTGCTCGACGAGGCCTATATCCACCTTTCCGACGCGGAGAGTTGCATCGACCAGGTGAAGGCGGACAAAGACATTATTATCCTGCGCACCTTCTCCAAGGTCTATGGCATGGCCGGGATTCGCTGCGGCTTTGCGATTGGACGCCCCGATCTGCTGGAGAAATTGCGTGCCTACGGCCAGAATGCAATGCCGATCACGGGCGCTGCCGCCGCCACGGCAAGCCTGAACGATACGACGCTGGTTCCCACGCGCAAGAAGATCATTGCGGATATTCGCAATGATACTTTCAGTTTTCTCGCGGCTAACAAGTACAGCTTTATTCCGTCGGAGTCCAACTGCTTCATGATCGATACCAAGCGCGACGGCAAAGCCTTCTACGACGCGATGGCGGCGAAGAAGGTCTATATTGGCCGCGTGTGGCCGGTGTGGCCTACGTATGTTCGCGTTACAGTAGGCAGTAAAGACGATATGGCGAAGTTCAAGGTTGCGTTTAAGGAAGTGATGGACTCGCCGGTGACTACGACGCATGCTCGTGAATCCCGGCTGAGCCTACCGTTTTCTCATCTTGGGTGAGCTGGGGAGTTTCGGGGCGGTGGGGACGATCATCGCTGGATTCCCAACGCCACCATCTCAATCGGCTTTAAGGGATCGGCAGCCGGAGGACGAGGCCAGTCGTAAGGGTGCTCTGGTCTACTGCACCAAGCACATTAGATCTGGTGTAGGAATATTCGACGGCCCGCCAATCCAATCATGGGAAAATGGTCAGATCTGCGCCGGCAGCGAAGCCATAGCTGAAGGCTGTCTTTTCCGTACGCGCTGACCCTTGGCCGACCTCGATATTGCTACCTCCGAGGTGACCTGCGAGATAGGGTTTGAGGGGAATGAGCGGCAGATGAAATTCCACTCGAGGCCCTACGAGGCCGTTAATAATCTTTTGTGGAGAACTGCTGCCGCTGCCGTGAAGGATCGCGGCCTGGCCGTCGACTCCCAGGTTGATAAGAGGCAGTTTCACGACGTTGTAATACCCGCCAAAGGTTGCGCCATAGAACCACGGCTCATTCGGGACGTTCGTGTTGGCCGCACTGAAGCCGGCATAAAGCCCAAGTTGCCCATGGGCCGATGGAAGAAAGAAAAACAAACAGCTGGCCGACAAAATCCAAATGCGCTTCATCCAAGGGTCTCCAGGCTCAGTCTACCTTGGTCTTGCGACGCAAAGACGGCTCCTGTGAAAGAGGCGTTATTTTAGTAACCACTGCAGTTTCAACTCCTCGGCGAAACCGCTACCTGTCCCCGAGACTTTATGGTTTGAGAAATGGCTCAAATGTGCGCACTATGCGCACTAGGTTTCCTCCTCGAGGTGAAGGTACCGGGCTTTGCATGCATGCATCGCGAACTCGCGGCGGGGACGCTCCCGGAGAGGCTGACCTCTGAGAGGTCGATCTCCAGGCGCACGGGCCGATCGGGGCCGGTTACACGACAGCGCTCTACGCCTGGGGATTTTCTTCGCGTGAGCGAACACACTAGGATAGATACAGATTGCCGAGAGAAAGTGTTGAACTTGGTAAAAAAGATTGAGAGGGGGGATAGGGCGGTAGACAGCTTCCAGGTGTCTCCCATGATAATGGTGCCTTTAGGATTGACGAGGTGTGTGATAACCCGTCTCGGAGGCCGCCCTCGGGCTGCGCATTGTGCCGTCCCCTCCGGGACTCAATCTTCAGCCGCGGCCTACCCGGCACTCACGTGCCGGGCTACAGTTTTTACTGCTTAGGTCGGGTCCTCATATCCCCCTGACGACTAAAGGTAAGCGTCCGAGCGAGACCGTATCGATTACTGGTGTAGTGCGTCAGTAATAAAGGGGATTATGTCAGCTGCCGTATCTGCTCCGATCGGGACTGACGTCCCTCGAGGATGTGTGCCGCCCCTACGGGGCTCGATCATTTTGCTATGGGTACCCAGGATTCCGTGCTGCGCACTCCATCCTGGGCTACGATCTGTCGTCCTCACAGGCTCAGGGCAGGCCTAGCGGGACTCGGCGCGATGTAGATTGAAAAGCACGGCTTACCAGCTAAGAGCCGACTCAGGATCATCTTATGAGATAAAGGCCCATCTGTGTGACGCACTACACTAGCATCTACGGCCGCGTAGTTCAGGCCATCCCGCTTCTCCTTAGGTCGAGAAGGGCAATCCTGAAACTTGGCCTTGAATCACACTTGCGCTTCCGCAGTGTTGAGCAATCTGATCGCCCCCCCGGTTGAGACAGCCAATAAGAGGGACTCACCGCAGGGCGCCGGCATTTGAGGATACAGCCCTCACCGATATAGATGCGGCTGCCGTTGCTCGAGTCTACCCGGAGCTTCTCTGCCGGCTCTCTTCCCAGCGTGTGCGCGGCGGACCGTGGATCTGCATCTGACAAGTCATGCACCTCGTTTCGCTTGGCCAGCTTACTCATATCTTTATCCACTATGGGTACGCGGCTGTGTTTATTGGCCTTCTCGCGGAGGGCGCCGGTATACCGTTGCCTGGAGAGACGTTGCTTCTGATCGCGAGCGCGCTCGCGTCGCGTCGAACAGGGCTGCACATTGGGTGGATCGCAGTCATCGCGTTCTGCACTACGTGTGCCGGGGACAATATAGGTTTTTACGTGGGCCGGTCCGGTGGACAGGCTCTTCTCGATCGTTTTCGCAGAAAGCTTCACCTTCGCGCTACAAGCATCCAGCGAGGTGAAGCCTTTATTAACAAGCACGGGGCGCTCGGAGTCTTCTGCGCTCGATTCATCGCGGGCTTACGCGTGCTGAACGGGCTGGTTGCAGGCTCACTCAGGATGAATTGGCCGCGTTTCTTCTTCTTCGACATCCTGGGAGCCGCGTGCTGGGTCGCCCTGATCTGCTGTGTCGGCTACTTCTTTGGAGACAAGCTACCCTGGCTTATTCATCTCATGGGCCGTACCGGAATGATTTTGGTGGCATCGGCAGTGGTGGTGGCCGCATTGTGGGTCCTGGTTCACAGACACGGGCGCGGAAAGGCCGGAGGTGAGGCCAAACCAAATCGCATGCTCAGCGGCCACCAAACATAAAGTACCAGCGTCGTGCCACACTTGACACGCGGAATGCAGCACAGAACTGCGCAGAAAATGCTGAACACCGAGCCGCGTCGCCACCACGGGCCAGCCTCCGCAGATCGGCCGCAACAGTATCATTGGACTGGGTTTCAACAACTTCGACTTCCCCCGCTATCTCGGAGATCACTCCGGCAGTGGTCCTAGAATGTCAATCTTGTTCTTCTCACAGATGGCCTTGAGCCGCGGAAGATCGGGGGCTTCCGGCGCCCGCAGCACTCGTTCTTTCGCCGGAACTGCCATCTCGAGCATCATGCCGATGAAGCCAACCTCCGTACCCGGCATCACCTGTGTCAGAATGCGAGCGTCACCCTTGCTGCTACAGCGAAATCCGTGGGGCAGACCCCGCGGCAGAAAGATGTACCCCCCAGGTCCCAGGAGAATCTTATTTTTTCCGGAAAAGAAGGTGAACTCTCCGTCCAGCACGTAGAACGCTTCATCTTCCTCGTGGTGAAGATGGTACGGCGTCGCGAAGTCTGGAGTTGCCGTCAGATGAACGAGAGAGTAGGCCCCTCCTGTGGATTGGCTCTTCGCCAATAGAATATGGAGAGTATTGAGGAACCAATAGGCCGGAGCATCCTCGAGATTAGTAGCTAACACCGTTGCTGATTGC
Source organism: uncultured Acidobacteriaceae bacterium (assembly GCA_963850235.1). Taxonomy (GTDB): domain Bacteria; phylum Acidobacteriota; class Terriglobia; order Terriglobales; family Acidobacteriaceae; genus PALSA-350. Next base: position 256,290 of record CAWKKM010000018.1, read on the forward strand.
ATGGACCGGATCTCCCTTTTTTGGCGGTCGGAAATTCCTTTGAGAAGATGTGTGTCACCCACTTCCGCATACCCGTTGTGTCTCACCCAAGGGGTGCAGCACATACCAGTGGCCTGTTCCCGAAATTTGGCCCTGTCTGTCAGTCCGGTCTGGCACGAATTCCTGAAACTCCCCGAAGCTTCCGGCCGACGGAAATGGTGCGTGATATGCGTGGTATGCGTGGTAAGTCATGCGGGTTGGTTGATGTCTGCATCGGTTGGCAACCAAAGAGTGTGGGGACGGTCCTTGCCGGGGAGGCTTTTGCGGCTGATGGCGCCCATCGATACGAGCGGTTGCAAGGCGGCACCCATAGGTTGAATGGAGATGCGGTGGCAGCAAGTGTGGGCCAAGGTTGGGTTTTGGGAGTAGCTGGGCGAGCCGGCTCTTCGTCGGATCGTCGACGAAATCCTCCACGGGATTCCGGGAAAGGATATGTGGCCCGATGCGGCCTGCGCGCCAGGTCTGCGGAGGTACAGGGAAGCCTTTCTGGCAGGCAAACGCGGATCTCGGCTCTGGCGTCGGCTGGATCGGGTTTGGAATGGTCACGATAACTTAGGTGCCGATTGAGTGTATTTTGTGTCGCGGATGTGGAGATTTTTTTTGGTGAGCGTCCCGAGCTTGTAGGGGGACGGCTGATCACGGCCTTCCTTTTCAGTCCATCTTCAAACCCCGTGCAAGATGCTCAAGCCTCCATGCAAGATGGCCAAATGTCCGAGCAAGATGGCCAAATTTTTCGTGTAAGTCCTTTGTTTCACGAAGATGGCCAAGATGGCCAAATTAATGAATTTGGCCATCTTGGTGACTTATCGCGCCGTGTTGCGAAAAGCCGCACCTATTCGACGCGGACCGCGCGGGGTATGTCGCCAGTTCGCTGTGCCTTTTTTTGCGATTCTGAGCAGGGCTGACCTGCATTTCTAAAGTCACAACCTTTGAGCAGAAGCAGTCCGGAGGTTTTCGACCGCCCAGCCCGAGAACTTGATTTCTCCCGCGGCGCACTTGATGGTTACGGGATTATCTTCTCGTGCCCGATAATCATCCTCTAACGCCATGTGGCCGGAAAGCTCCGAACAGCATCTGCGAACAAGCATCGCCGGGGTTCCTTCGGCTTCGCTCAGGACAGGCTCTTCGACTTCGCGCTATAAGCCCTTCGTTATGCGACAGATATGCGAGGCGCTTCGCTCCCACGGCACGCCGGGGCAGGCAGGATGACGATGGGGAGGGCGGCGCTTCCAGCTGGGATTGGTTGCTGGTGAAGTGAACTGCAGGTCCCTCCCCTGCGGTCGGGATGACAGAAGGAGACGGTGGTTGCAGGGAGAGAACAGTTACCGGGGGACAAGCCGGCTGTGGGGCGGGAGGCCTTCCATCGATAAAAAGTCACAGGCTCTCAGGATGACGGTTTTGTGGGTTTGGGATGGTCAGGATAACTTAGGTGCCGATTGAGTGTATTAAGTGTCGCAGATGTGGAGAATTTTTTTTGGTGAGTGTCCCGAGCTTGTAGGTGGGACGGCTGATCACGGCCTTCCTTTTCAGTCCATCTTCAAACCCCGTGCAAGATGCTCAAGCCTCCATTCTGGGCAGGGCTGACCTGCATTTCTAACGGGGAGGCGGACTGCCACAGGGAGGTCGTGATCACCCGTCCATCTCGACAAGCTGCTCCTACCGTGTCTCACTTTTGCAGGGCATTACGGCGTGACCCAACCGCTGACAAATCCACCTCATCGCCGACGGAACTGATGAGCTCCGATGGTCAGGGTGGAGTTTCGTCTGGGCGGATGACGGAGCGAAGGAAAGGCACATGAAGACCATCACCCTCCGCGAACTCCACGAGCAGACAGGGCGGTGGGTCCGCCAGGCCTCTGATGAAGAGGTGCGTGTGACCGATCGCGGTCGCTTGATCGCCAAGATTGTGCCGGCGTCGCCTCTACCGACCAAGCCCTTCTTTGCCAATCCTCGCTTCACGCGCGGCTATCTCGCGCAGCGCAAATTCCTGCGCGGCGGAACGGATTTGACCGCCACCATCAGCGAAGACCGCGACCGTGAGATCGGGTGATCTACATCGATACCAGCTATTTAGTCCGTCTCTACTACCAGGACCCCGGCGCCGACACCGGACCCACGCAGTGAATGCGAGTAGAATTCTGGTGACATCAAGATTGTGTGCCGCCCTTACGGGGCTCGATCATTTTGCTATAGGTAGCTTGAAAAGCACAGCTTACCGGCTAAGGGCCGACACAGGATCCTTTGGGGCCAGGCTGGCAGAGTGGGAATAGGCGGCCGGCGAGGGCAAATATGGCTAACATTTCGCTTCAAATCAACGGCAAAGCGCATGTGATCGACGCGGCCCCGGACATTCCGCTGCTCTGGGTCCTGCGCGACACTCTCCATCTCACGGGCACCAAGTTCGGCTGCGGTATCGCGATGTGTGGAGCGTGTACAGTCCTGGTGGATGGGCATCCAACCCGGTCTTGCGTAACCACGGCGGCTAGCTTGGCAGGCAAGCGCATCACCACCATAGAAGGTCTTTCGAGCGACGTCAGCCATCCCGTGCAACGGGCGTGGTTAGAGGTAGACGTTCCCCAGTGCGGCTACTGCCAGTCGGGCCAAATTCTGACTGCGGCCTCCCTGCTCGCGCGCACCGCGCACCCAACCGATGCCGATATCGATGAAGCGCTCAACGGCAACATCTGCCGCTGCGGTACCTACAATCAAATCCGCGCGGCGATCCATCGCGCTGCCGATCTGCAGCGGCAGGTAACCGAAGCGCCCGGCGCTCCCCAACAGAGTGGAGAGATCGCATGAGCGGCGAAACCATTCTGAACATCGGCTTGCTCAATCGCCGTGATGTGCTGCGCGGCCTGGGCGGGTTGCTGGTTGGTTTTGCGCTGCCCGGTGGGCGGCACGCGGAAGCACAGCGCTATGGCACGCCGCCTTCGGTGAAGCCAAACGCATACATTCATATCGATTCCGAAAACATCGTGACCTTTTTGATTACCAAGGTTGAGATGGGGCAGGGTACGGTGACCTCGCTGTCGCAGATACTGGCGGATGAACTCGACTGTGACTGGGATTGCGTTCGCACCGAGTTCGCCCCCGTCGATCCCTCGTGCTACGGCCCGATGCAGGGCGTTTTCGGCAGCACGAGTATCCGTACGCAGTGGATACCGCTGCGCAAGGCCGGCGCGGCGGCCCGTCAGATGCTGGTCCAGGCTGCGGCGCAGAAGTGGAATGTCGATGTAGCGCAGGTGCGCACCGAGCAGGGCTTTCTGCTGGCGAACGGGCAGCGCATCAGCTACGGCAGCGTGGCAGAAGACGCGGCGAGGTTGGCAGTCCCGGCAAACATTCGGCTCAAAGACACAAAGGACTTCAAGCTGATCGGCACGCCCGCGAAACGGTTGGATACGCGTGACAAAATTTGCGGTGTAACCAGGTTTGGGATCGATGCGGAAGTTCCGGGGATGCTCTACGCTACGCTCGCGCGCTGCCCTGTGTTTGGGGGCAAGGTGGCGGGCTATGATGCGGGCAAAGCGAAAGCCGTCCCAGGCGTTCGCGACGTTGTGCGCGTGTCCAACGGCATCGCGGTCGTGGGTGACAACACGTGGGCAGCGATACAAGGCCGCAAGGCTCTCAACATCACCTGGGACGAAGGTCCGAATGCCATGCTGTCGAGTGCCATCCTTCGCTCGCGCATGGCGGAACTGGCGGAAAAGCCCGGGGTTGCCGGCAGAACCGAAGGGGACGCGGCGGGTGCTGTGGCACGCGCTGCAAAGCGCGTGGAAGCGGTCTATGAAGCGCCTTATCTCGCCCACGCCTGCATGGAGCCTTTAAACTGCACGGCGAGCGTTCGCCCTGACGGATGCGAAATTTGGGCCTCTACGCAAATGCAATCCGGAGCGCGGCAGGCGGCTGCCCGCATCACTAATCTAGATCCTGCGCGCATCCAGGTGCACAGCATGTACATGGGGGGCGGGTTTGGGCGCCGCGGCGGCGCCGATTTCATCTCCGAAGCCGTGGAAATTTCAAAAGCGATCGGCGCTCCGGTGAAGCTGACGTGGATGCGTGAAGACGATATTCAGACAGGGCCCTATCGGCCCGCTGCCTACGTCAAATTCACCGGATCCCTGGATGCGCAAGGTTGGCCAGAAGCGTTTATGGCACGCGTCGTCTGTCCCTCGTTCGGCGGCGGCCGCGGGGGCGAAGGTCTTGATCGCACTGCAGTGGAGGGCATCGACGATCTGGAGTATCGCTTCCCGCACAGTGCGATTGAATTTCATCGCGCCGACGGTGCGGTTCCCACCTCGTATTGGCGCTCCGTTGGCTACTCGCAGAACACTTTCTTTGCGGAATGTTTTTTGGATGAACTGGCAGCGGCCGGCGGAAAAGATCCCGTAGAAGTGCGCCGGCGCCTGCTGGCGCACTCCCCGCGCATGTTGGCGGTCCTCAATCTCGTGGCAGAGAAGGCGAATTGGGGCAAGCCCGCGAACGGTTGTTACCAGGGCGTTGCCCTCGTGAATAACCTCGAAAGTTTTACTGCAGAGGTTGCTGAGGTTTCCCTCGAAGGCGGCAAGGTCAAAGTGCACCGCGTAACATGCGCCATCGATTGCGGCCAGGTGGTGAATCCCGCCATCGTCCAACAGCAGGTAGAAGGTGGGATTGCGTATGGGCTCTCGGCAGCGCTGAAGGGCGCCATCACTATCGACAGAGGACGCGCTCAACAAGGGAATTTCAATACCTACGACGTGCTCCGCATGGGTGAAATGCCGAAGGTCGATGTGCACATTGTGAGTAGTCACGAAGCGCCGGGCGGTGTGGGCGAGGCGAGCGTGCCGCCGGTTGCTCCGGCTATCGCGAACGCGATCTTTGCGGCCACGCGGCGTCCGGTGCGCAAGTTGCCTATTAACGTCTCTACATAGCGGCTGAGACGCGAGAAACAGGGACAAATGCGGCGAGGAGTGGTTTGGATGGGGGTTAAGCTTCCTGCTCCCGAAACTTGCTTGGCCTTGCACCGATCACGGATGTCCCGCCAAGAGTTCTGCCGCAACTTTGGCTTCGTAGCACAAGTCCTGGAAGACTTTGGCTTCAAAGAGGTTGTCCGTCCCCGCTTCCGCTAGGATCTTTGGCACTCTGCGAGATATTGCTTTGAAAGTGCTCATCATCTCGGGCACGGTCGGCTGATCTTGAGGACGCCGGAAGACATTTGAAAGTTCACGCATGACTCCGGATGCTTGGCCACCGTGAATTTGAGGATCACTACCGTTCAAATCGCTTAGAGATTTCTGCAATCGATAATTCTTCGTTTCAAAGATGAACCAGGTATGCTCCGCCGGGTTCGCCTTCTCCCATCCAACAGCCAGGCCTAGTTCGAAAGGCATGTTAAACCTGGGGGTAGCAAATGGTGGATTTCGATCTAAACCAACCCTGGATAGATCATGAATAGAATAGCGACAGCCCTGAATCTCTCCGAGAATCTTGTCCAATCTCCGAGCCCCGCCCGGCAGCCCCAGTGTTACACGAGGGACTAGGCCAAGATGAACGAGTCCAGCGATATAAGCAAGGTAAAGTGACCGAAATTTCAGATCGTAGGGAATGTTGAGAAATACGGCATTCAGTTGGACATTGGCAGTCTTTCGCCGCACCGTTACTCCTTCTGACGTGGACGGTGGCCCGATCTACTGACGAGGCATCGGTCACAAACTGCTCAACCAAAGCTCGTTGCGAACTTCAACTAGAGCTTACGCCACTTATCTCGATTGCCACGAGAAGTCTCGCGCACACGTTCGACGAGTATTGTCCCGTTAGGGCTAATCTCGCGCGCTCTGTCGACGGCTTCTCTCTGCGTGGGTAAGACATGGCTGGCTTTTTCAGAGCCGCGCCTTCTGATCGCGTAGTCGCCCTGTGGGCGTCGCTCAACAAATAACGGATTGAGAGACTTTTGTCTGGCCTTGCTTAAGCCGAGGTTCTCACCGAGTTCTTCCAAGGTAGGAATGGGAGTCACAACCTTCACCGAGCGAGCCATATTGCTTTCAGTTTACAACGGTTTTGGACGATCCGACGATTCGCGGTCAAGCAACAAGCACCCCGATTCTGACCTCGCCCTCAAGGCCGCTCCAGCCGCGTCATCGAATCGCCGAATTGGTCCAGCGGTCCAGTTTCACACCATACCGATCCGGATTTCCCCTAGAGGATACACGCGACTTCCCTGGACGGACGAAACCGCGCTTGCTGCGCTCTGACATTAAGGAAAGTTTAGATAGTAGAGTGTTGACGAAGAGAGGAGCAGGCGACGAGATAGCGATTGGGGGTTATCCCGTCCGTCCCGCAAATACGATGTCGCTTATTTCTCCCAAAGTGAGCGTCCCGTTCTGTCCACGAAACTCCTGTCCACGAAACTCCGTAATGCCCCCTTGTAATGCCGGCGTTGGGAGGTGTTCGACAGCTTTTTCGGGGCCCCGAGACCTACCTTAGTTATAGGGTGGCTTACAAGGAGTCAGCGTCGCTGGCAAACAGCAATGGTTATTTTGGAGGCAAGACACCGACAAACTTAAGTCCCTGATTGATCAAGGATCCAAGGCCTGACGAAAGCGCTGTTGTGATTGCAGCGCCCAACGCGAGGAGAAACGACGAACCCCAGACGGACAGGCCTGTTAGTCTGTGGAAATCGAGCAATTGACGCCAACTGAGATCGGCCTTCCACAGTGGTTGAAGCTCGCCGATGAGGAGCCCGAGTAGCATGCAGTGCAAGAACATTTCTGCGGCCCAAAACAACAGCGGTGCTAGCGACCGCTGGTCCAGCGAAAACGAGAGAAACGACGCAAGCGCCGAGGGAAGCACTAGGGTGAACCAGAACGCGAGCGCTTTCTGCAAACCGTTGTTACCTCGAAGATGTGAGTAGAAGTGCCAAAGAAGAACCCGTACCCGATCCAACGAGCGATGACGATCAACGTTGAGCCCAGAAAATAGAGAAGCACGTCAGTCGTCTCCGTATGCCTACTGAGAAGATCGCGGATAGACAAAACGATCCATGGAAGTGCGAAGACGAGGCTGTACCATCCGGCGTTGCATCCGCTTCTCCAGGACGAACCAGCTGTACCGTAACTGAAGAGCAATCTGTCGACGGCCCAGCCTTCAACAGTGAGAGCCGCGCGCTGTTTATGAGTTTCCTCTATGATGGGAGCCAACCGTCCCTGATAGTCAGCAAACGCAATATCACCTTTCGCGAGCTTTTCTTGAAGTCCCTTCTGCACATTCTCCAACAATTTTTGCGCTCGTTGAAGCTCAAGGACTGAGTTGATAAGACTCTTCCACTCCAAGTTCAATTTTGATGCAAGAGCAGTCTGCACTGGTTCTACGAAGAGGAACCATCGCATCAAGATAAATCCCGCAATCAATGGAATGGGAAAGTAGAACCAGACGCTACTCCAAGAAAAAAATGCTGTGATAGCCAAAGCCACTCCGCAATCGATATCCGTGATCGAGAGAGAAGGCCAAATGTTACCTCCGTCCAGTTCCTTTAGGAAACTTACGAGTGAAAGTATCACCACTACGATGAAGAGATTCCGGAACAAATAGATCAATGAAATTGGGTCTTGCCAATCTATACGTGAAGGATCTTGGATCCAAGCAGCCGGAAAACAAAGCATGAGCGCCAGTAGGAGGGTAAGCCATTTTTGGCTCAAAATGTGATTCAGCAACTCACTTGGTAGCAAGAGAGGACACAACTTCAAAAACGCCAAGCTGATTCGGACACCAGACGCTACTGAGATGATGATGTAAATCGTTCTTAACAGCCAAGTGTAGGACTCACGGCTATCTGCAAAGTTTGGTAGGCCGACGCAAACGCCGAGAAAAACAACGACCAGCGCACCGAGGAGCGCCTTTCCTAGCGCCTCCCAGAAGCTAAAAACCCCCACAGAAACCAAATGAACGTGATTGTGAGTGCGGCAAGCAGCAACGCCATACATGTCAACACAGAGGACGAAGACGCCTCAATGAACAAACTCGTCGACAAGAGAAAACTCGCGAGCAGGGCCAGAAGAACCCACAGGCGTCTTCGACGTTCTGCTCTCGGAACGGTTGACGATCTTGGCTGAACAACACGATTGACCAAGTTGGGCCAGAAAATACCAGCGAACATAATTATCGCGAGGTCAATCGTCTGTTGATAGCGTGACAAATTTTGGTCTTGTGATGCAGTTATTCGGCTAAGCAACGTCTGAACCCAAGGGAACGTCTGAGCAATTTTACCGAGATCAAGGTGGGTTGCTTGGAGGAAAAGTCCGCATTCAAGAAGTACTATCAGAAGAACGACTTTGCGATACGACTCCGCCGAATTTGGAATGACACGAGGCACCAGAACTAGCAGCAAGAGATAAGGCACTGCCCATAGGAGGGTTTCCGCCAAATCGCCTGCAAACGGAATGCTCAGTAGACCAGTCCGTTCCATCATTGCAGCCAGCGGTTGATCAAACGATGTGCCTCGTGTTGACAGGCTGATTTCGAAACTCGACCGGTCAACCTTTGGGTCGGTGATGCGCAGCGTATTCCGTTTCAGAGTACGACTGATGTTGTAGAGTTCTATCGTCTGCTCAACCGGTACCACCGACTCAAGCTCGATATC
>CAWKKM010000019.1:0-229007 GCA_963850235.1 uncultured Acidobacteriaceae bacterium
TTAATATCGCCGGTGCAAAAATCCCACGCACCCAAACCTAACGCCGTGCAGGTTCGATGCCGCCCTCGGCCTCATGGAGGAATTGGTAAGGGATGCCGGAGACCCCCTGGGCCCTCCCGACCAAGCGCTCATCCTCGCACGTTGAAAGACTCGGAGGGAGACTTGGCAGTTGCGATGGCTGAAACCAGCGATATTGCGATGAGGACTTCAGCGATTACCGGTCCGATAAAAAAGTACATAGACGAAACCGCGGCAAAAACGCAGTAGGCAATCGCGAACGTGATCAGCATCGGCCGTATTCGCACCCCCTCCGTCTTTGCCAAAGAGGCCAGTTGCCAAAAGATGATCGATTCTGCTGTGAGGAAGATGGTTATGCCCAGGCCGAGGCCCCGGTAGAACGCCCAATAGCTTCTTACGTGGCCCATGAGAAGGAACTCGTTGGCCTTCATTGCCTGGACAGCTATCGTTGCGGCGCCGGGTTCCGTGGGGCCAAAAACACCGCCGATTGTATGCAGAATTGCATGGATGAATGTCAGTACTGCTGCGATGCGCAGGAACACGACGGGTTTGTTCATAAAAGCTCTCCATTTGCCGCTGTGGCGAAGGATAGATGATTGCTCTCACTTGTGTATAATGGCGTTCTCCTCCAAACTACCCCCCCGACGCACTACTGCTCCAAGTGGTTTTCCCCTGAAAACCTCCTTTCCCGATCAGCCGTGCGCAGTCAGTTCGTCCTTGAGGGTCTGTCTATCGTTCGGAGGGACCGGAACCTTGCATTTGCCCGCGCCTTATGTTTCGCCGCATAGCCTACCCAACTCGTTCCACCCCACCCGGATGACGAGGACGATTACGCGCCGGCTACCGAACCGACCCAACCTGGTGTTAGAAAGAGCGCACCCAAGATGAACCCTTATACATTTGCGATGCTTCGCATGCGCATTGTCACAGTTTCTATCGCATTTCTCTGCATGGCCTCTTCGCTTTACGGTGAAACCATCGCCGGCACGATTCAGTCGGGAGGCACCGCGACTTCTGTGCCTCTTCGCAACGTAAGTGTCACCTTGTTTGAGGCCACTACAGGCAGTCCCAACAGAATCGCCCAATCAAAGAGCGACACACACGGACACTTTCTGATCACGTCATCCAAAGACTCGACAGAGAGCATCTTTTTCCTGAGTGCCCAGGTTGACGTTGGGGTGCAGTTCCTTTCCGTTCTGGGCCCGAACTTGCCATCGAGTGTCACGATCAACGAACTCACGACCGTAGCCGCGAGCTATTCGATGGCTCAGTTCTATCGGACAGGGGTCATCTCGGGGGATTCTTTCGGGCTGCGCATTGCCGCGGGAATGAATAACAACCTGGTCGATGGGACATCCGGGAGGCCGTCAAAGGTTCTTCTGAATTCACCGAACGCGGACGAGACGAACTCTTTGCGCATGACGCGCACACTGGCCAATGTGCTGGGGGCTTGCGTAAAATCGCCGGGTGCTACGGCTGCGTTCCTATCCCTGACCATGCCCGTGCGTGGCCCACGACCACAGGACACCGCCGAAGCCCTGGCAAACCTTGCGCGTGATCCCGCGCGGAACGTGACACCCATCTCGCAGTTGGCGAAGCTGTATTCCTCCTATGCCCCGGCGCTGATAACTGTCCCGGATGCGTGGACGGTCACAGTGAAGGTGAACGACTCCGGGGACGACAGCAACTTGATCGCGGGACTGGGCAACCTGGCCTTTGACGCCGACGGATACGCCTGGATCACCAACAACGTTACGCAACAAAGTACGCAGTCGGCTATGAACATGATCGTGCTGAAGCCGAATGGGCAGGCGTCCGATGGCGGTAACGGCAAGCCGAAATCGCCTGTTACTGGTGGAGGACTTCTCGGCGGCGGCTACGGAATTACGATCGATCGGCGCGGCTTTGTGTGGGAGGGGAATTTCGGTTGGGGCGGTGACAATCCGACGCTGGACGACAATGGGAGCGTCTCGGAGTTCTCACCTTCCGGTGTACCCATCTCGGGACCGAAAGGTTATCAAGGGGGGCCTCTACGTGCGCAGGGTATGGTCGCCGACCCTTCCGGCAACATCTGGATTACGAGTTTTGGGAATGACAGCGTGTTTGTGTTTCCGGGCGGCGATCCCAACCACTCCATACATTTCCAGGAGCAAGGCGGAAGCGGGCCCTTCGGAGCGGCCCTTGCTCCGGACGGCACGGTATGGATCAGCAACGGGCTGGTAGGGCTCCTGCCGAATAGCCTCGCGAAATACCAACTGAAGAATGGTGTTCTACAGCAGAAGTTCCTGCTGCGGCGATTCGGAAAGCAACTCCGAGGACTGTCTGTCGACTCTCGCGGCAATGCATGGGTGACTTCGCAAGGCGAAGACGCGGTGTACGCCGTGTCTGCTACCGGCACTGTTCTGGGCAAGTTCACTGGAGGCGGAATCATCGGCCCGTGGGGGACTTCCATCGACGGAGAAGGAAATGTCTGGGTGGCTAATTTTGGTCCGCTAACGCCGGGTGATTTCAATCACGGGGAGGCTCTCGAAACTGTGCGGCGCCAACACGTCCGCGTGTCCGCCCGGCGCGCGCATGGGACAACCACTTTCACCAAGCACCGGCTACACGGTTCCGACGGCCGGCAGCCAGGTACTGTTGCACAACGGCGATCCCTTGTACGGCCCCGGCGCGCCACCGAGCTTTGCCCCCATCATGCGGCAGACCAGTTGTCTGGTGGACGCAGCCGGAAACGTGTGGACCTTGAACAATTGGAAGCCTAACTTTGTCGTGGATGCGACTGAAGAATCCCGGTGGCGACGGCGCCATCATTTTTGTGGGAATTGCGAAGCCCCCGAACCGGGGAAATTAGGAACGCTCTTCAATTACTCCGCAACGCAGTCATCGGTTCAATCCTGGAGGCCCGGCGAGCGGGCAAATAGCCGCTCAACAGAGCAATGGCAAGCAAAAATGTAGCCATCGCCGTCTAGGCTGCCGCGTCCCAGGGAGAGGTAGCGAAGAGGAGCGAGGAGATCAGATGTGCCGCTCCGAAGGAGACAAGGGTGCCCGCGGCAAGTCCGATGACAGCAAGGCCTCTCTCGAATCCGTGCCTCTTTGCCAACGACGTGTCCTGAACCTCTCAGCTCCTCTTGCTTACCGAGGGAAGTTAAGCTATGATCTCTCGGTAACCAAGAGGAGCAAGCTATGAGCAAACCTTCCGACCTGGTCCAGGGCACGCTGGATCTACTTGTTCTCAAGATTCTCGCCCTGCAACCGCTCCACGGCTGGGCACTCAGCCAGAGGCTCAAACAGGTTTCCGGCGACGTGTTGCAGGTGAGCGACGGCTCGCTCTATCCGGCGCTCCACAAGCTGGAACAGCAAGGCTGGATACAAGCAGAGTGGAAGCCCACCGAAAACAACCGCAGAGCGAAGTTTTACTCGCTCACGCGACTTGGGAGGCGGCATCTTGAGCGGGAAGCAGCCAACTGGGAACGTCTCTCCACGGCCATTTCAGGCGTGATGCGGCTGAAGGAGGTCTGAGCATGCACTGGGTGAACTGGCTGTACACAATTCCCGTGCGGCTGCGCTCGCTGCTTATGCGCAAGCGCCAAGATGCGGAACTCGACGAAGAGCTGCGGGATCACATCGAACGCCAGACCGAGGATAATCTGTCCCGCGGGATGAGCGAAGTAGAGGCGCGGCTGGCCGCGCGGAGGACCTTTGGAAACTTTGTCATGGTTCGCGAGCAGACGCATGGAAGCTGGGCCTGGACACGGCTGGAGCAGACATGGCACGACTTCCGCTATGCCCTCCGCTCGGTTCGGCGCGCCCCGTTGCTTTCGGCTGTGGCGATTCTTGCCCTTGGCTTGGGCATCGGGTTGAATGCCGGTGTGTTCACCCTGTTGAACGCGGGGTTTCTCAGAGCTCCAACGCGCGTTGATCCAGCGAGCTTTGTGCAGATTTCTCCCAGATACTCCGGGTGGTTTGCGGGGGCGGACCGGCAATCTGACTTCACGACGGAAGACTTTGACGCCATTCGCAGCCGCTCTCACACCCTCGCTGAGGCGGCGGTTTTCCGGCAGTATCCCGCAATTCTTGAACAGGGAAACAAGTACATCACTACACTGCTGGAGAGCTGCAACTACCTTCACGTTCTCGGAGTCGATCGCCCGCTGATTGGGCGATTCTTTGCCTCCGGATGAGTGCGCCCGCGGAACTCGGGCACAGGTGGCCGTGCTGAACGAGCCATTGTGGAAGAACAAATTTGCTGCCGATCCGCGGATTGTGGGCAAGACGATTCATCTCAATGGCGTACCTGTGACTGTAATCGGCGTTGCACCTTCCGGCTCTGCGAATGTTCTACTTGGCGGAATCTTTCTTCCGTACACGCTGGAGCCTCAACTTGACCCTGCCAGGAATTTGCTAGACAGCCCTGACGCACCATGGCTTAACATCACGGGCCGGTTGCGCCCTGGATTGACCCGAGCCGATGCACAGGCCGAGTTGACGACTATCATGAGCCAGCAGGACCGGTCCTACGTGCAGCGGAAGATCTCGACTTTCAATCGCAGAACCTCTCTGGTCGTCTTCAACGGATCGGAAATTGAAAACCCAGCTCTTCATGATCTCGCGCTGGGGTTGCTGATTCTGATCCTGGGGCCGCTGGCGCTCATTCTCGTGCTGGCCTGCTGCAATGTAGCCACTCTTTTTCTTTCGCGCACGCTTGCACGCAGGGGTGAAATCGCGATTTCTCTAGCGCTCGGTGTGAGCCGATCGCGGCTTGCCGTCATTCTGTTGATGGAGAGCCTGATTACAGTTTGCATTGGCGCCGCTCTGGGCATGGTGCTCGCCGATCGCGTGCCCCTGCTGATCATGAACATCATGGCGCCGGGTCAGTCCAACCTTTTTTTGCTCCTTCGTCCCGATTGGCGCGTCTTTGGCTATCTGGCGATTCTCATGGCGGCTGCAACCGTATTGTCGTCGTTGATGCCGATTCGCGCTGCCTGGAAACTTGATCTCCTGACGGCGCTCAAGGGACATGAAGGCGACCTCCACCGTCCGCTCCCGTACAACCAGCGGCCTTATCGTTACACAGATTGCTCTGGGTTTCGTCTGGTATGCGCGGCGGTCATCTTCGGCCGGATGCCCGGTCTGATTAAGGGCATGAATCCTGGATTCGAGATTCATCAGACGCTTTCCGTACCCCTCGCTGTGAATACGTCCGGGAACAATCGTGCCAAGGCTCAGGTGTTCTATCAGGCTCTCGAAGCGAAGATCCTTGCGATTCCCGGTGTGCAGTCTCTTGCGTATGCGAGCCTTCCACCCTTCAACCAGTCTCCTCCTGACGAGATTCGTCTGCCGCATCAGACCAAGGGAACCGGGCAGCCTGTCTCCGTCGACCAAGTGTCCAACAGTTTCTTTTCCACATTCGGCATCCGCGTGCTGAGAGGACGCCTCCTTCTCTCCACCGATGCAAGCGCCACGGGTGCAAGCCCAGTGGCAGTGGTTTCGCAGGCGTTCGCTCAGCAGTTCTGGCCAGGGGCCGATCCGCTAGGCAGAACAGTTGTTATGCCGGATGATCGCCACCTGATCGTTGTGGGTGTTGTTGCCGATTCCCGTTCGGAGCGGTTCGGTGTCCTCGATGGTCCGCGTCTCTACACGCTTCGCGGCTCCTCCGAACTCGGCGGCAACCTCTACGTGCGCTTCCTGGGAAGCGCAAAGCCTCTAGAAAATGCCGTACGAGAGACTGTCAAGGGCCTGGATCCAACGCAGACGATCACGCCGCAAACGATCTGGGAGTCGCTCGAGGATACGGCCGAGGTTTATACTTCGCTCGCGCAGATCATTTTGTTCATGGCTTCGATCGCATTGTTGATGGCCGTCACGGGTGTCTACTCTGTCCTGTCGTTCGCGGTGAATCAACGGAAGCGCGAGTTTGGGATCAAAATGGTGCTAGGCGCGACTCGCGCCGCCGTTTTCCGGTCGGTCCTATTACGGGCAATCAAGAACATCGCGATTGGATTGACGTGCGGGGTCGCCCTGGCGGAGCCGGCGATGTTGCTGGTTAACCAGATTACTGGCCACGTCTCCACTTCCACTCCGCAAGTTTGATCTGACTGTGTTCGGAATCTCCGCGGTCCTTCTCGCGGCAGTCTCACTGATCGCTCTGTATCTTCCGGCATTTCGCGCGATGCGCACCGATCCGATACGGGCGCTGCGAACGGAATAGCGAGAAGCTGAAGCCCAAGGAGAAACCAGGATTAGAGCAAAAAATGACAGTGCGCAGCAAGATTGTGCTATCGCGGCAACCGCAGGGGGACTACCAATGAGCATGGAAAACTAAGAGCTATGACCCGCACCGAAATCAGGTCTGGCTCATTGAACGCTATCGAGCGCTGCTTCCCTGACAAATCGAAGTCGGGTTGGTCCACCGGGTTGGGGAGGTGTCGCAGCCGCGTTCAATCCAGAAACGATCCGCACAACGTTTGCAAATTCCAACATCACCCAAGAGGAGACATCATGAGCGCAACGATTGCTGTACAAGATAGCCGCACGCCGTCAACTGACAACCATGCGATTCGTCCGTTTCCGAAAGTGCACGTTCCGGAGGTGGACCTCACCGAATTGCGCAGGCGCATCGACAACACGAGGTGGCCCGAACGGGAAACGGTCGCAGATGCAACCCAAGGCGTACAGCTGGCGACGACTCAAGCACTCGCGCGCTATTGGGGCACAGAATACGACTGGCGCAAGTGCGAAGCAAGGCTCAACGCCTTGCCGCAATTCATCACCGAAATCGATGGGCTGGACATTCATTTCATTCACGTTCGCTCAAAACATGAAAATGCGTTGCCGCTCATCGTCACCCACGGCTGGCCCGGTTCGGTCGTTGAGCAGCTGAAGATTATCGATCCGCTCACCAATCCCACGGCCCATGGCGGAAGTGCATCAGACGCCTTCGACGTTGTGATTCCGTCGATGCCTGGCTACGGCTACTCAGGCAAACCGGCCACGCCCGGTTGGGGCCCCGATCGCATCGCACGCGCCTGGGTCACGCTGATGAAGCGCC
Source organism: uncultured Acidobacteriaceae bacterium (assembly GCA_963850235.1). Classification (GTDB taxonomy): domain Bacteria; phylum Acidobacteriota; class Terriglobia; order Terriglobales; family Acidobacteriaceae; genus PALSA-350. The sequence continues at coordinate 7,067 of CAWKKM010000019.1, forward strand.
TTGGATACACGAAATTTGTCGCGCAGGGCGGCGACTGGGGCGCGGTGGTTGTCGATCTGATGGGCATGCAAGCGGCACCGGAGTTGCTTGGCATTCACACCAACATGCCTGGCATCTTTCCAGCCGAGATCGACCAGGCAGCCTTCTCCGGGGCGCCGGCGCCATCGGGTCTCTCCCCCGATGAGCAGGTTGCTTACGAACGTTTGCAGTTCGTATATCAAAAAGGAATCGCGTACGGATTCCAGATGGGGCTGCGGCCACAGACCCTGTACGGAATCGCGGATTCCCCTGTCGGTTTGGCGGCCTATTTCCTGGACCATGACGCGCGTAGTTACGCACTGATCTCGCGGGTCTTTGCCGGTGAATCCGAGGGTCTCACGCGTGACGACATCCTCGACAACATCACGATCACCTGGTTGACGAACACGTTTGTCTCTGGCGCCCGTCTCTATTGGGAGTATTGGGGCAAAGGGTACTTCAACGCCAAGGGTGTCTCCATCCCGGTTGCCGTGAGCGTTTTCCCTGACGAACTCTATCCAGCCCCACGGAGCTGGACAGAGAAAGCGTATCCCAAACTGATCCATTACAACCGCTTGCCGAAGGGCGGACACTTCGCCGCCTGGGAACAGCCGCAACTCTTTTCAGAGGAAGTTCGCGCGGGCTTCAGATCGCTGCGATCATAGACGGCGACAGTTGAACTCAACCGTGTGTGGGCGGCTGCTTCAATTACTACGCAACGCAGTCATCGGTTGAATCCTGGAGGCCCGGCGGGCGGGGAAATACCCGCTCAACAGAGCAATGGCGAGCAAAAATGTAGCCATCGCCGCGTAGGCAGCCGGGTCCCAGGGAGAGGTAGCGAAGAGCAGAGAAGAGATCAGATGTGCCGCTCCGAAGGAAACAAGGGTGCCCGCGGCAAGGCCGATCACAGCAAGGCGCAGGGTCTGAGCCAACACCGCTCGCTGAACACGGCCGCTCGTCGCTCCAAGGGCCATACGCACTCCTATCTCCTGGGTTCTCTGGGTTACGGAATAGGAGATGACTCCGTAGATGCCGAGGGCAGCAAGGAGCGCGCCTAGAGTAGCGAAGATGGTTACGAGCAGAACGAAGAAGCGGCGCGGCGAGACAGAGTGATCGACAAGCGACTGCAGCGTACGGAAGCCGCTCGCGGGTTGTGAGGGATTGAGGCTGCGGAGTGTGACGAGGACACTGCCGGCAAGAGCGTCAGGATCCATGCGCGAACGAACAATGAGAGTCGCGCCTTCGACGTCTGCGTTTTGCGTCATGGGAACGTAGATCTCGGGACTGGACTTCTGCTCGAGAGAGCTTTCGCGGACGTCGGCGATGACACCGATCACATGGGCGGGCTTACTGCCGGCGCCATTCGCAAGTTTCCCAATAGGGTCTTCCCCGGGCCACTCACGGCGCGCGCCGGCTTCATTAATGATGATGACCGGCTCCCTGTCAGGTGTGTCGTTCCATGAGAAGTCGCGGCCTGAGCGAAGCCGCATCCCCATGGCTTGGAGATAGCCGGGAGTTACCAGATAGACGAGCGCACCGGTATCGGCACCCTTCGCGTGGTAGCGGCCCACAGCCTCAAGTCCCCACTGGCGGTTCCGGTCAAGTGGAAGCATGTCGGCGATGCCGACTGATTCAACGCCGGGAAGGGCGCTGACGCGATCTATTTCGGATTTGAGAATCATGGCACGCTGGACGAGCTGGTCCTTGTTCGTCGATGCAGGCAGGTCGATCTGCATCGCTGCAGCGCGGCTCGGGTTGAAGCCGAGGTCCACATTGAGGACGCGGAGGAAGCTGCGGAGCAGCAGGCCGGCCCCGACTAACAACAGGCAGGCCAGGGCGACCTCAGAGATGACAAGGATCGAGCGGAAACGCTCATGACCGCGGCCCGCCCCCATACCTGCAGCGTTGTCCTTGATCGCTTCCTGGATGTGGGTGCCGGAGATCCGCAGTGCGGGGGCGAGCCCAAAGAGGATGCCGACGGCGATAGCGGTGAGCAAGGTCCAGGAAAGCGACGCCGTGTCGAGATGAATGGTTGTCAGCAGAGGCAGAGCGATGGAACTCTGGTGTGAAAGGTAGTAGATGATGGCGGAAGCGATCGCGAGTCCAACGACGGCACCGAAGAACGACAGGATGAGACTCTCTGTGAGCAGCTGGCGGATGAGCCGGCCGCGGCTTGCGCCGAGTGCGCGGCGCATGGCGAACTCTTTGCTGCGCGTGGCAGCGCGGCTTAGCTGAAGGTTCGAGAGGTTGACGCAGACAATAAGCAGGATAAGCCCCACTGCGGACCAAAGAACTACAAGCGAACGCTGCAGTTTGCCGGACACGTGGTCTTTGAGAGTGATCAGGTCCGAGGCGTAGTCGTAATACCAGTCCTTGTGTTGAAGCTTAAGGTGCGGGAAAAGACGATCGGCTTCGTCCTGTGCTCTCGCAGCGGTAACGCCGGGCTTGAGGCGGCCAACGACGGCAAGTGTATTGCCCCAGGTGCTCCAGAAGTCCATGACTGCAGGAACAAACAGATCGACCTTCTTGCCGGGAGCAAAGACGGCACCGAAATCGAAGCTGGCGGGGAGAACACCGACGATGGTGACAGGGCCGTTGACGGCAGCCGGGCTGGTGTTGATGGTGATGGTCTTTCCGATGACATTCGGATCCGAGGCGAACTGAGTTTTCCAGAAGTAGTAGCTGAGCAGCGCCGCAGGCCGGCCGCCTTTTACGGTCTCGTCTTCTGTGAAGTTGCGACCCAACATGGGGACGACTCCCAGTGTCGGGAAGAAATTACCAGCGACTTCAATCGCGTCGAGCTGCTTGGGCTCTCCGACGCCTGTAAGTTTGTATTGCAGCGAATTGTAGAAGGTCTGGAATGCGGTGACGGACTGGAAGGATTGATTGTTGCGTTGGAACTCGCGATAGACGTCGACGGTATAGGTTTCGCCGGAGAGGCCACCGGCAGCGCGAACTTTGGCATCGAGGCTTTTTCCGGCGGTGAACCAAACGAGCTGCGGCGATTGCGGGAAAGGCAAGGGACGCAGCAGCATGAGGTTCACGACGCTGAAGACTGCGGCATTCAGACCAACACCGAGCCCGAGCACCAGGATCGCGACGGCAGTAAACGCAGAATTGTTGCGCAGGGTGCGAAGCGTGTAGCGCGTATCCCACAACCACTCTGCGTAGTAATCGCTGATGCGCCGGCGTCGTTCCATGCGTCCTCCTATGACGTTGACCTGCATGTTGCACAGCAAGCATGTTGCCGAACTGGCGCTCAGCCTCCTTGCGGGCGGCTTCGGGACGCCAGCCGCTGGCGACGAGATCTTCTGTCTTGCAGTCGATGTGAAATCCCAATTCGGCTTTTATGTCAGTCTCGGGGTCGCGACCGAGAATACGATCGTACCTGCGCCAGATGGGCACCTTCTTCATGAGGCTTCCGGTGTGGGTGGCTGGGTTGCGCCAAGAATCTTGGCGACCGCTTCAGCGTACGCCTCCCATGTCTTGGTTTCGGCGCGAAGGTAACGGCGGCCCTCGCTGGTCAGCTTGTAATACTTCGCCTTGCGGTTGTTGTCCGAGAGGCCCCATTCGCCTTCGACGAAGCCTTTGCTTTCGAGGCGCCACAGGGCAGGATAAAGGGTGCCTTCTTCGACGAGGAGGGCTTGGTCACTCTGGCGACGGATGAGGCTCGTGATCGCATAGCCATGCAGCGGACTCCAGACGAGGGACTTGAGAATAAGGATATCGAGGGTCCCGCGTACGAGGTCCAGACGAGTCTTCTCCACCTTTAGCGCTCCCCTTGGAATACATAGGAAGCATGCCATCTTTCCCCTTGCGACGCAAGGGGAAACAGATGGTCTAATCCAGACGCCTTTGGCTTTGCCACCGGGGTCAGTTACCCAGAAGGTCAGCGAGGTGTGAGATCGGAATAACTCCGACTCTTTTGATTGCGATCCGCATTGAGTCCCAACGCGTAGAAAAGCGCTGTCAGCAGCACCAGCCACAGTGGGCCGATGATCAAAGCGACCCGGGTATCCGGGAAATAGGCCATCAATCCTATAACGAGCACCAGGAAAGCTAATGCGACCCACGAGCTGTAGGGATAGAAGGGCATGCGGAAAGCGAGTTGCTCGCGTTGTGTCGCGCTCAGGCTTCTGCGGAATTTCATTTGCGCCAGCAGTATCACGATCCAGGTCCAGATGGCGGCGAATGTCGCGATCGATGTGACCCACACAAAGACCTTTGCCGGGACCAGATAGTTCAGCAGCACCCCAAATAGCAAGGGCGAAACTGGATAGCTGAATCGCCCGGCGAGGCACGCCGCCCGGCGAGGTGTTTCGGAACAGCCGCGGTGCTTGATTTTGTTCGGCGAGGTTATAGAGCATCCGGCCCGTGCTATAGATACCTCCATTGCACGAAGACAGGGCGGCCGTGAGCACCACGAAATTGATGATGCCCGCCGCCGACTTGATACCCAGCCGTGCAAACGTCATGACGAATGGACTGCCACTGGTACCGATCTCATTCCACGGATAGATCGACAAGATCGTGAAAAGGGCGCCCACATAGAAAATGACGATACGCCAGAAAACGGAGTTGATCGCATCGGGAATCGATTTCTTCGGGTTGGCAGCTTCTCCTGCGGTAATTCCGATCATCTCCACGCCAAGATAAGCAAACATCACCATCTGCAAGGCCATCAACATGCCAATCCCGCCGTTGGGGAAGAAGCCGCCATGGCTCCAGAGATTGCTGATGCCCGTAGCGACACCGTGATTGCCCACGCCGAACACAATCATGCAGGCGCCGCCCACAATCATCGCCACAATCGTGACCACCTTGATCATGGCGAACCAGAATTCGAATTCGCCGTAGGCTTTGACGGCGGCCAGGTTGACCGCGCTCATCGCTGCGAGTGCTGCCAATGCCCAGATCCATTGCGGCACAGCCGGAAACCAGACAGCCATATAGATACCGACGGCAGTGATTTCCGCGACACACGTTACGACCCACATGAACCAGTAGGTCCAGCCGGTCAGATAGCCGGGCAGCGGACCGAGGTGCTCTTGCGCATAGCGGCTAAACGAGCCGGCAACCGGCTGATGTACGGCCATTTCGCCGAGGGCGCGCATGATGATGAAGATTGCGATCCCACCCACGACGTAAGAGAGCAGGATCGCAGGCCCGGCGACTTTGATCGCGTTAGCGGAGCCGAGGAATAGACCAACACCTATCGTTGAGCCCAGTGCCATCAGGCGAATGTGCCGTTCCCGCAAGCCGCGATTCAAAGACTGTTCATTCGTATTCATGTCACGCTTTCCGTTGCCAAAAGGGTGGATGGGTAGATGATACCTATTCCTACCGAAGCCGGGATGCTCCTTGGGCGGAGATCCGAGAGACGGGACGCCATTGGTCCGCGTTGACGGTTGACCGAATCCTTTTGCCTAGCCTATGATAGCTGCGTTTTCCTGACACTCCCGGTCGGCCCAATCCACACCTACATTCAATTGAAAGGAAGATGCCATGAAGAGGGTTCTGTTGCGGTTGGTGATCATCGCTCTGCCGGCAAGCGGTTTCGTTGGCTACAGGGTCAGTTCTGCGCAGGACAAGCAGGACAAGTACACGCTGAAGGTGCCGGGCGGCCTCGCGTTTTCTGAGTTCAAAGGATATGAAGACTGGCAGGCGGTCGGCCCGAGCCAAACCGATGCCGCACACGTGATCCGGCTCATCCTTGCGAACCCTATGATGATCGATGCATACAAGGCGGGTATTCCCGGCAATGGCAAGCCGTTTCCCGACGGCTCCAAGATCGCGAAGATTGAATGGAGACCAAAACAGCTAACTGATCCCCCGTTCTCCGCGAGTACCCCCGACACCGTGCCGGGAGACCTGGTCGAGGTGGAGTTCATCGAGAAAGACAGCAAGAGATTTGCAGACTCGCACGGTTGGGGCTATGCGATGTTCGACCATGACGCGGCATCCGGTACCTTCACGCCTGCCACCACGTCGAGCAAGCCGCCGCAGGGGCACGACGCCAAATGTGGCGCTGCATGCCACACCCTTGCCGCGTCAAAGGACTATATTTTCACGGCATATCCGAAAAGGTGAACCACACCCGATGACACGATGAGGGACGACGGCGGTACGAGGCGCGAGAGGAGGCATGCATGTCAACGATCCACCTGCACCAGACAACTACCTTGACACCCGATCAATACGTTTCCGGGCTCACTGACTTCGGCGCCGGCCGCTCGAAGCTCTTTGGCAATAGCGCGGATGAGTACCTCAAGGTACATAGCCGCGGCGCCTCCGAGGCCGACGTCACGGAAGGTTCGGGCGGCATTTGGGAAAGGCTGCACTACGACTGGTCCGATCCCAACCATGTCGTACTCACGACGACGGATTCCAACACGTGGGGAGGCGCGTCCAGCCATAGTTACAATTTCACGCGCCGCCCTGACGGTTTGACGGACATACCGGCTTTCTGACTTCTCCGACATAGGTCATGACCCGAAGAAAACATCAAAGGGTCTCCGATTGGCCCTTGCTAGGAGGATCCCAGGTCTCAAAGGCGAGACCTGGGGCACCCATCGTGTACCCAGTGCGCGGTGGCCTGTGGTGGGATTGAGTGGGTCTTTCGGGGTGGGCTTTTTGGAAGCGCTCGTCGAGGGGTTAGCGGTCCTAGAAGCCGGCTTCGACGGTGTGCCAGTAGTCGATTTTTGCTTCAGGACGCTAGTCCGCAGCCTGCTCTGAACGTTTCCACGGCTTGTTCTCAAGACTGGCTGGTGTAGGCATGCACTTCGCGCACGATGCGATCCTCCCCTTCGATCCGGGCTTTGCTAAGGTCGTAGCTCTGCTGCAAGTTCAACCAGAACTCCGCGCTGGTCCTGAAATAATGAGCCAGACGCAGAGCGGTTTCTGGAGTAATTCCGCGCCGGCCGTGCACTATCTCACCAATGCGGGTTGCCGGGACATGAATGTCCATCGCCAGCTTATTCTGGCTAATCTCCATCGGCTTGAGAAACTCTTCAAGCAGCACCACGCCGGGATGAGTGGTGACGTCGCTGAACTTCCAGCCGGTTGCAGGCTTCCTGACGAGCGGCATGTTTTCCCTTCCTCTCAATGTCCTTGAGCTACGAGTGATAGTCCACGATCTCAACTTCGTGGGCCCCGTCTTTATCGTTCCACACGAAACAGATGCGATATTGGTCGTTGATTCGGATGCTGTGCTGTCCCTTGCGTCGGCCTGAGAGGGCTTCGAGGCGATTTCCGGGCGGCACGCGCAGATCGGTCAAGAGGGCCGCGGCATGGATCATGTCCAACTTGCGAAGTGCCACTGCCTCGATCCTTCGCCAACGTCGACTCCTTCGCGCCTGGAAAAATTCGGCGATGTCTTGGTCCTTGAAGCTATGAATCATACCCAAAGCGATGCGTATAACTATCTACATTATACGTCAAGCGTTATACGAGCGTCAGGATAGCGTTGGCAGGCTGTTGTGCTGTTGGTGCTGCCTGAGGGGCAGCAAGCCGGGAAAAACATATCTCAACGGGTGAAGCCGTGCCCTTCGTGGGACAGTATCTTCCACGAGGCTCTTTCGGTGCTGTCCGAATCGCGTCAACCGGAAAATCCAAAATTGGATAGGTCTGAAGTTCACCCGTCCCCCGAGGCTCGATTCGTTAGCAAGTTCTCGTTCGGTGATGTCATATCATCATATAGTTTGCAACTTGTCATATTTAGATGTTTTCCTTGACAAGCCCGGCGGTGACACATATATAAGGATGCGGCTCAGAATCGAGCGTCATTTCGGCGGCTAGTTGGTTGAGGGCTCCGCACCGTATGAAGTTGAAAACCCGGAACATCTACGTCTGCGCATTCCTGTTGCTGTGCATAGCCGCCATCATCCACGCGCAGACACCGAAAGATCCCGCGAATGCAAACTGGGGCGATTTCGGCGGTGGACTCGATTCCATGTCCTACTCCCCGCTGCAACAGATCAACAAAAGCAATGTTGACCAGCTGACGCAAGCCTGGTTTTTTCCCGTGCCGGGGACAAGCGCCCGATTCAGCTTCAGCCCATTGATCATGGACGGCAAGATGTACGTGCTCGGCAAAGGTGACGAGATCGTCTGCCTCGATGCGGTCACGGGTAAAGAGATCTGGTCTCACCCTACCCAAGGCACACCGACCGATCGCGGCATCAACTACTGGGAAAACAAAGATCGCAGTGACCGCCGGCTCATCTTCTCCGCCGATAGCTATCTGCAGGAAATCGATGCCGCGACCGGCGCGAGCATCACTACGTTTGGCACTGATGGGCGGGTGAATCTGCGTGAGGGCCTCGGCCGCGATCCAAAGACGATTCCGGAAATTCAAACCGGCACCCCAGGTCATGTATTCGAGAACATGATCATCCTCGGCTCCGCGACCAGCGAAGCCTACGGTTCCCCTCCCGGCGACATTCGCGCATTTGATGTGCTGACCGGCAAGGTGATTTGGAGCTTCCACACTCTCCCGCATCCCGGCGAGTTCGGCTACGACACCTGGCCCAAGGACGCGTGGAAGTACGTCGGCGGAGTGAACACGTGGGGCGAATTCGCGATCGATGAAAAACGGCGGATCGGATATTTTCCCCTGGGATCCCCCACCTATGACTACTGGGGCGGTGACCGTATCGGCGCCGGATTGTTTGGAGACTGCCTCGTGGCTCTGGACTTGCGAACCGGCAAGCGGCTATGGCATTTCCAGACCGTGCATCATGATTTGTGGGACTACGATCCGACGACGGCTCCAAAACTGCTGACCGTGCAGCACAACGGCAAGAAGGTCGACATCGTTGCCCAGGCGACGAAATCCGGTTTCCTCTTCGTGTTTGATCGGGTGTCGGGAAAGCCGCTTTGGCCGATCGAAGAACGGCCTGTGCCCAAGAGCGATGCGCCGGGAGAGCAGTCATGGCCCACGCAACCCGTTCCCACCAAGCCGCCCCCGTTCGCGCGCCAAACCTTTACCGCAAACGACATCAATCCCTACGTCAGTGACGAGGATAAGACACGTTTTCTGGAGATCCTACGGAACGCCAATAACCACGGCATCTTTACTCCGGGAACCGACAAGCGCGATTCCATTCAGATCCCAGCCGACGACGGCGGCGCCAACTGGGGCAACAGCGCAGCCGATCCGAAGACGGGCGTGGTGTATTTGCGCACCGCGGATTCACCCGAGCTGAAATATAAGCTGAGGCAGAAACTTCCGCTGACGGTTCCCCCCGGGGCGACTCCCGAAACCCAAGGCCGCATTATCTTTTCTCAGTTGTGCCAGGGTTGCCATGGCCCAAACCGCACCGGTGTGATGTCGCCCAAAGATATCGGGATCGACAAGTTCAAGAAAATTGTTACGGGAGGCGAGGGCGAGATGCCCGGCTTCTCCGACCTGCCTGCGCACTATCTGGATGCGCTGGCCGCATACATATCGAATCCGACGGCCGCGGCCCCCACGACACGAAGAGCCGGAGCCGGCGGCGGCATGGAGCGCCTGCCACCACCGCCAGGCATTACACGCTACTTTGGCAATTACGAAAATCGAATTCTTTCCAGTGACGGTCTTCCCGTCATCAGTCCACCATGGACGTCGCTCGTCGCCATCGATCTGAACGACGGAGAGATTCGATGGAGAGTCCCACTGGGTGTTGTGCCCGGACTCGCTGCCAAAGGTATCAAAGACACTGGTTCGGCGAAGGTGACCCTGGCCTCAAACAGAACCGCGCCTGTGGTGACGGCCGGCGGTTTGGTTTTTGTAGCGAGCTGGCCGGACCGCACCATTCATGCTTTCGACAAGGACAGCGGCAAGATCCTTTGGGAGAAAGAACTTGATGCCAATCCGGAAGGGCTGCCATCGGTGTACGAAGTCGACGGACGCCAGTACATCGTGTTCTGTGCATCGGGGCATCCGCCGGAAACCGCACTCGCCGAGGGATTCGCATGGAAAGCAGGCAAAGCCGAGGCACAAGGGTACTACGTCTTTGCATTGCCTAAGAAGTAGAGTCTGCTCAGAGAGGATTGAGATGCGTATAGCAACTTACTTCCCGGCTCAAGGATCATCAAGTCCTGCTCGTAGTCCCGCAACAACGATGCGCGTTGGGACAGGTCTCATCGTTCTATTGCTTACGCTTACCGCGAGCCTGGGGGCCCACGCACAGCAGGCACAACCCACTCCTCCCATCTACGGCGGTAACCCGCGCTCTCAGGAGTCGGGTTCGGCGACAGGTGGTGTATTCGCGCCCGTACTCGATTCTGAAAAAAGGCCAATCACCGCCGGTGGGTTCGTCAAGACCGGACCCATCGTCTACCAGGATGCCTCGAAAAAATCAGGCTTGACCGTCTGGCGCCACAAGATGGGGAACCCGGAGAAGAATTACATCCTGGAAACCACCGGGTCCGGCGTAGCGCTATTGGACTACGACCATGATGGCTGGATCGATATCTACCTGGTGAACGGCTCAACCTACGAAGCAATGGATAGCAAAGCTGAGCCTCCGCACGCCGCCCTGTTCCATAACAATCACGATGGCACCTTCACCGATGTTGCTGCGAAGGCCGGCGTAACCAACGGCCGCTGGGGCTACGGCGTGGCGGTGGGAGACTACGACAATGACGGCTGGCCAGATGTGTATGTCAGTAATTTTGGAAAGAACCGTCTCTTTCACAATAACCATGATGGGACGTTCACCGATGTTGCCGAGCAAGCGGGAGTGACCCTCGGCAACTGGTCCAACGGAGCGAGCTTTGGCGACTATGACGGTGACGGTAGGCTGGACCTCTTTGTTCCCGGCTATGTTCATTACGACCTTAAGAACCCTCCTCCCTCCGGGGCCGGCGACGCATCGCATTCATTCTGCCAGTACCGTGGAGCCACCGTCATGTGCGGTCCTCGCGGTCTGCCGGGCGAGCCGGATCATCTGTTTCATAACAATGGGGACGGTACCTTCACCGATGTCAGCGAGAAAGCGGGAGTCAGCGACAAACGTCACTACTTCGGTTTCTCCTCGACCTTCGTCGACGTCAACAACGATGGCAAACTTGACCTCATCGTGGCCAATGACTCGACGCCCAATTATCTCTACATCAACAAAGGCGACGGTACCTTCCAGGATGCGAGCTTCTTCTCTGGCTTCGCCCTCAACCAGGAAGCTCGTGAAACCGCCTCGATGGGATTGGCCGTGGGCGATTACCTGAACAATGGCCTGGTCGATCTCTACACCACAACCTTTTCCGACGACTACAAAACGCTCTTTCGCAATGAAGGAGGAGGCAACTTCTCAGAGATCACCGAGCAAATGGGAATCGCCCAGGTTACCTATCCCTTCCTGAGTTGGGGCACCGAGTTCATCGACTACGACAACGATGGATGGAAGGACATCATGTCGGTCAGCGGGCACGTCTATCCCCAAGTCGACAAGCATCCTTTGGATTGGGGCATGACGTTTGCCGAACGTCCCTTGCTGTTTCACAACCTTGATAAAGGCAAACGCTTCGAGTTGGTTCCCGCGGTAGAAGGTACCGGGCTCGCCGATGTCATTCCGGGGCGCGGAGCCGCCTTCGGCGACCTGCTCAATGACGGTAAGATCGACGTTGTCATCAACTGCATCGACCATACCCCGGTGCTTCTTCGCAATGTCAATGCTGATAAAAACCATTGGGTAGGCCTTTCGCTGGTTGGCGGAGCCAAAAGTCCTCGCGATGCAATCGGGGCCGCCGTCTACCTGACTGCCGGCGGCATCCGCCAGCGCGCCGATGTAATGAGTGGGGGCAGCTACGAATCCTCGAATGACCAGCGCCTTCACTTTGGGTTGGGGCAAGCGGCGAATGTCGAGGCCGTCGAGATTCACTGGCCCAGCGGTTTTATTGAAAAGGTGAGCCTGCCGGGCATCGATCGATTCTTCGTGATTGAAGAAGGCAAAGGAGTTGTGCCCAGCGTCTACGATTCGATGGCGAAGAATTCGACCGCGGCACGGGGTACCAGTACGAGGCACCAATGACTCGTCCGCATTCACAAACGGGGGTGGATCGGTGTATACCGCTCCACAGTTTTCCTGCGCCTGTGATCCTCAGGAGGAATAGAGAGTGAAGACTTTATTCCTGCGCGGGCTCGTCATCGCATCTGTCGTCGCCACTGTCCTTTGCTGTGTGAAGGCCACCATCAAAGCCGCCTCCAACGAGGATCCCGCGCGCAAAGAATACGCCGATAAGGTTCGGGCTTCCTACAACTACCGGTTTGGCACAGACCACCCTTCCACGCCCGGCAATGCGGGGATCGAAGGCGACGACTTTGTTCAACCCGGAGCCTTTCCCAATGCAAAGTACTGTGGGCATTGTCATCAGGAAGCGCTCCATCAATGGCGACAGTCTCTCCATTCGAATTCATTCCGCACACCGTTTTACCGCACCAGTGTGAACATCCTGATCCGGACCAAAGGGATCGAGTTCTCCCGCCACTGCGACAGCTGCCACAACCCCATTGCCGTGGTTTCCGGTGGCCTGACCCAGGACTCACAAGTGGATCGTAGCTTCGATAAAGATGGTCTCACCTGCACTACTTGTCATTCCATTCAGAGCCTGAAGTCGACCAATGGTAACGGCAGCTATGTCATGGGAATCCCGGCAGTGATGGTGGACGAGCAAGGCCATCGAATTCCGGGCGAAGTTCCCTATGACGAAATCATGAAGAACCCCAAGCGCCATGCGATGGCCATCATGAAGCCGTTCTACCGTACACCGGAATTCTGCGCCGCTTGCCATAAGGCGAATCTGCCGGACACGCTGAACGACTACAAATTTGTCCGCGCCTTTACTACTTATGACGAGTGGCAGCAATCCAAATTTTCGCAGCGAAATCCGCTGACCTTCTACACCGGCGACTTCGCCACCTGCCAGGGATGCCACATGAAGCGCGCGGCCAACACTCTTCCTGATCCGGGGGCAAAAGACGGCACCTTCGCCTCGCATAGCTGGCCTGCCGGAAACACGGCTGTTCCCTTCTACTACGGATTTGATGAACAACTGAAAAAGACAATCGACTTCCTCAAAGCTGGAAACTATCTGAACGTGGATATTTTTGCGCTCCGGAAGGCCAGCGATGACAGCGTCATCGGCCCGCTCGGTTCTGTCCCCTTCCAGCTCAATCCGAACGAACTGGTGCAAGCCCTGGTGGTGATTCAGAACAAGAACATCGGGCACTCACTGATTCCTGAAGTACGCGATCTCTATGAGGCCTGGGTCGAGTTCACCGCCAGGGACGCTGCAGGTAAGGAGATTTACCACAGCGGCTTTATCAAACCCGATGGCGCGCTGGACGAGCGGGCGCACAGTTTCACCAACCGCCCCGTCAACGTGGATGGCGAATTCGTCGATAATCACAAAGTCTGGACCATCCACTCGGTTGCCTACGACAACTCTGTCCAGGCAGGCAGGTCGGTGTTGGTGCGATACCAATTCCGCATGCCGCCCGACTTGAAGGGCCCCATCACCATCACCGCGAGAGTGAATTACCGGCACCTTCGTCAGAGCTACATGAACAATATTTTTGGTCCTGATCATCCGGCCTATCCAGTGATAGAGATTGCATCGCGCAGCCGCGTTCTCAATGCCGGGGACAATGCTCCTTGCCCGCCTGAGGCCGGCGACAACCCCGACTGGATGCGCTGGAACAACCTGGGCATTGCTTATCTCGACCAGGCGCAATACTACGATGCGGTGCGCGCGTTTGGTGAAGTGGCCAAACTACGGCCGGACTATGCCGATGCCTATACCAATGTCGCGTTGGCCCAAATTCAGTGGGAGAAGTACGATTCTGCCCGCGACAGTATCATGCGGGCTCTGGCTCTCAATCCAAACAGCGCGCGCGCTCTCTACTATCTCGCACAGTTGCAAAGACGGGCGGGTGCATACGATGCGGAAGTCGCCAACCTGAAAAAGGTAGTCGAGCAATTCCCTGCGTCACGCGATGCCCGGCGCGATCTTGGACTCGCCTATTACAGGCAGCACGACTATCCCGCGGCCAGAATGGAGTTTGAGGCCGTGCAGCAGATTGATCCGGACGATCTGATTGCCCACTACAACCTGTCGATCATCTACCGCCGCATGGACATGGAACAGAAGGCTGCGGAAGAACAAGCCCAGTTCATCACCAAGAAGTTCGACCCTGGAGCACCCACGTATTCTTTCGACTTTCTTCGCCAGCACCCGGAGATATCGATCGAGAGTATTCCCCAGCATGTGCATAGCGACCTTCCTTATGAAGTAAAGCCAACCTACGGGGGAGCCCAGTAGTGCGACTCACTGCCTGAATGAGATATCACACGCTAGTTCTGTTTCTGCTTCTGGGTGCGCAACTTGGACACTGCCAGGCGAATGTCGGATGTCCATGGCTCAACGTGGCCACCGCCTCCGGAGTTCTTAGGAGCAGCGAGGATGGGACCATGGCTACCCTGTCCCAGGGCAGCAGAGAAGCCTGCAGTTTTGTGTACCACGACGCTACCGCATCGCGTGAGCTTCGCATCACCACGGAGGAGGTGCAGAACCCAAGCCAGGCCATGGCGAGCTACAAGGCGCATTGCAGTGGCGAAGCGTCGCTTTTACGGGGCGTTGGCAATGAGGCAGTGATTTGTGCCGCGGATATCAAAGGCCAGGCAGCCGGAGAACAAGTTATCGGCCGGGTCCGTGAGCAGGTCTTTACCGTCACCATCACGACCAGCGCCCGGGATGACCCAGCCATGCCCAGCGACGCGCTCAAGGATAAAACCAGAGACATCGCGGAGCAAGTTGCGGGCGCTCTGTTCTGATTCGCTTTTCCGAATCGTAAGTAGGACAATCGAGTTCTCGGATTGGGTGGTCGAAAACGCTGGAACGCATCCGCTCAGAGGTTGTGACTTTATGTTTGCGGCCGGAAAGCTCCGAACAGCATCTGCGAACAAGTATCGCCGAGGTCCTTCGACTTCGCGCTATAAACCCTTCTTTATGCGACAGATCTGCGAGGCGCTTCGCTCAGGATGACGGTGGGGAGGGCGGCGCTTCCAGCTGGGATTGGTTGCTGGTGAAGTGAACTGCAGGTCCCTCCCCTGCCCCAGATTTCCTGTCAAGGGTTGCGGCTTCGATCAACTGCATGTGGTTCTCTTTGAGGAGAACCACATAAGCGGTCGCTGGCAAGAGCTGTGAAGTAGGAAATCCGGGTACGGTCGGGATGACAAATAGGAGAGGGTGGTTGCAGGGAGAGAACAGTTGCCGAGGGACAAGGCGGTTGTGGGGCGGGAGGCCTTTCCATCGATAGAAAGTCACAGCCTCTCAGGATGACGGTTTTGTCGAGGGTTTGAAGCACATCGGTGAGAGGTGCGAAAAAAGTCACAGGCTCTCAGGATGACGGTTTTGCTGGGGGTAGAAGCATATCTGGTGAGAGGATCGGCAGCCGGCTCGTTAGAGCGCGGGCTTTGCAGGGTGCCACAAGCGGGAGGTAGTGTCTTTTTCGTATCCTTTGCCGTTGGGAAAGCTGACCAGTTCAAACTGCATGCCCCACGGCGAAAGAAAATAAATCCACGTCTGGCCAGCGTTTGGCCCGCTTGTCCGCACCGTGGGCTTGCCTTGGAGCTCCACACCTTTGGCGGCGAGATAGGCCACCGCTGCGTCGAAATCATCGACGTAAAAAGCCAGGTGATGACCACCGACGTCGCTATTTTTGGGCGGGGTTAACTTCTGATCGGGTGCCTCATACTGAAAAATTTCAAAGTTAGGACCGAACTTGCAACGGAAGAAACGCAATCTGCGCATCACCGTTCTGGGATGAACGTTGAGATGTTTTTCCATCCAGTCATCTTCCGCAACAAACGGGCCAAGCTCAAACATGTATTCGCACCCGATGACGTCGACGAAAAATGCAGTCGCCTGCTCCAGGTCAGGCACTGTGAAGCCCACATGCTCTGTTCCGCGGAGACCAGGAATGCCGGAAGAAGGCTGGATGCTGGGTTTGGACGACAAAGTGACCTCCGGTCTGTGCCTTGTTGCGCGAACGTGTTTTTGCGCAAGCCTTGATGGAAGGTCGTTTATATCATAATGTTCTTTCATACAACAACGCGTTGGTCATCGAGGTCGCAAGAACTTGCAAATTACAAAAGTGCAAATCGCGGAGTGCGGTATACCCCTTCCCTACATTCTGCGTTTAGGTCCGGTCGAGATTCGCACGCGAGACTACGTCCTCCTTCGCGTGGAGACCGACGCAGGTGTGTTTGGCGAAGCCATCGGCTATCCGCGAGGGACGCCCCTGTTTGATACGTTGAGCAGCATGGCGCGCCGCATCCTGGGCAAAGACGTTCGCATGCGGCGTCAGGTGATGTTCAATCTCGAGTACTCCAATGTTCCCGCGCGTGCGGGACTGACCCGCGGCCTCAGCCTGATAGACATTGCTCTGTGGGATATCGCGACGAAGCGGGCAGAACAACCATTGTTTCAGTTTCTTGGCGGCCTCCGAACGAAAGCCGATGTAACCACCGTGGCCGGCTATTACGTAGATCAGCGCGGGATACCTGACGTGGTGAAAGAGGTGGGTCTGCTTGAGGATGCCGGCTGCAAACGCGTGAAGATCATGCTGAAAGGTGACGACCGCGACTTCGATAAGAAGTATGCTTCGGCAGTAGCGGAGAAAATGCCGGGAAGAGTGGCAGCGGACGCACATTGGACCTGGAGTACCTTGACCGAAGCCAAGAGAGCCTGCCTCGATATCGACGAGCTGGGGTTGAACTTTCTCGAGGATCCTTTTGCCGCCTCCGACATACGGCTGACCCACCAGATACGCAACGAACTGACCACTCCGATTGCGGCCGGCGAAGATGTCTTCGGAGCAGGAGTCGTTGCCGACCTGGTGAGCGGCATCGACATCCTGCGTGTCGATGCAACCACGGTAGGCGGAATTACCGGCGCCGTCGAAGCCATCCATCTCGCCGCTGCAGCCGGCAGGACCGTATTTCCCCATGTTTTCGCGCCGCTTCACGTCCACCTCGCGTGTGCTTTCCCCAACGTCGAAGCGGTCGAGTGGATCACGAAGGAGTGCGGTGCGGATCCGTTGGATCAGTTGCTACACAATATTCCATCGGTAAAGAACGGACAGATGAGCCCATGCGAAGAACCGGGCATCGGTATCTCCATCGATTGGAATGCAGTCGAGAAACTCTCGCGACGAAACGCTGTCATCACCGCGGATAGTTGAAGTCGGAATGCTGCTGCTGAGAAGGATGATTTCACTTCTACGAGTCGACAAGTTTACCTCAGGGGCTAAAGCCCTCATTGGCTCTTCCTTTACGGCCCGACTAAAAGTCGGGCCCTGATACAGAGCATCAGAGCAGTGGCTATCGGAGAACAGGCGCATTTCCGCAGGGGTTGGGTCTTCAACCAAAGCTGTCTAAATTGGGTGGAACGATTGGTGGCTATCGGAGAACAGGCGCATTTCCGCAGGGGTTGGGTCTTCAACCAAAGCTGTCTAAATTGGGTGGAACGATTGGTGGCTATCGGAGAACAGGCGCATTTCCGCAGGGGTTGGGTCTTCAACCAAAGCTGTCTAAATTGGGTGGAACGATTGGTGGCTATCGGAAAACAGACGCATTTCCGCTGGGGTTGGGTCTTCAACCAAAGCTGTCTAAATTGGGTGGAACGATTGGTGGCTATCGGAGAACAGGCGCATTTCCGCAGGGGTTGGGTCTATCGATAGCTTGTGCTGTCCTCATTGGCTTGCTGACAAAAATCCAATTTGGACAGGTCTCTTAGTGGGAAGTCTGTGCCGCAGGCAGAGTTCTCTTCACGCCCGCGGCTACCTCATTCGCCACCGCTAGAATTTGCAGCGTCTCAGCATCATCGGCGTCGATCGAAAGAATATCCCGCAAACGACGGATCGCCTCTTCGGCTCTGCCAGTCTTGCAAAGAACAAGAGCCGCGTTGCGCTGGAAAACCAGGTTGGAAACATCTGTCTTCGCGGCCTGGTCATAATGCTCCAGCGCGCCAGCAAGATCTCCTTTTTTTTCCAGCTCTACGCCGCTGTTGTTTAAGACCATCGCTTTGGTCTCACTATCCGCCTCCGCGTGGGTGCTGGCTAGGAGATCCTCTAAATCTTTTTGCAGCCGCGGCCCGTTCACCGAGTCGCCCTTGAGGCTGTAGATCCGGTACAGCCGATAGGTAACCTCCCGATCGGACGGCATCAGGCGATGGGCTTTCTCGAACTCGGCAATGGCTTCATCCTGCTTGCCGGAGTCTTGATACAGCTTTCCGAGAAGGGCATGCGGAACTTCGTTCTCGGGATCGAGACTCGCTGCCTTCTGCAGGGTTGTCATGCTTTCCTCGGAGCGGTTAAGCGAGAAGAGCGCCTCGCCGATCGCCGCGTACGCCTCGGGCCAATCGGGATCAAGTTCCAGAGTCTTACGGTAAGCATCGATGGTCTCTTGCCATTCTTTCTGGTAGTAAGCATCGCGGGACTTCAATCGCCACAGGTCGACGAGGGACTCCGTCCTGGGGCTTTTGCTTACCAGCTCCAGGTTCACCTGCGCTTCTGACTCTGCGAACTTTTTAGCGCGGGCCAGCACGAGTGCGTAGTTATAACGGACCCCGGGCAAGCTGGGATCAAGCTTGAGAGCGATCGAGAGCCGATCGAGAGCGCGATCTAAATTGTTAAACGTCGCGTATGCCAATCCCGAAGAGAAGTAATTGGGAGCATAGTTGGGGCGGAGCCGGATCGCCTGTTCGAACTCATCAGCCGACTCGATCGGCTTCGATAATAACGCCAGGCAAATGCCTTTCATTGCGTGAATGTCACTGGCGTTGGGGCCGTGAGGATCGGCTTGCTGAAGAAGGGATAAGGCACTTTGTGGATCGCCATCCTGAACAAGTTTTTTCGCTTGATCTAGAAGTGCAGATTGGCCGGAGGACATCCCGCTCGCAGGGGGCGCCTTTGTCTTTTGCTGAGCGGAACCGATCGCGGGCAAAAGAATTTGAACGGCCACGATGGCAACAACGAACGGAGCGGTTAAACCGAGGTGACCTCTCGAACTGGGAGAAACACGAAAACCAAAACCAGTACTCATCCGTTCATGACCTTCCACCAGGCTGAAGGAAGTGTAAATAGCAAATCGCGATCAATGAAACCCGGGTTCAGGCCCCGAAGGCTTTCACCGGCAGGTCTCCAAACGAACGCATTCCCCCTTGGACGAGAGGCCAAAGTTCACCGGTGAACTGTAATCATCATATAGTTGTCCTTTAATCAGAGTAAGATATTTTTCCTTGACAAGCCCATCACGGGACCCCTATACAGGACGGCGTCGTGATCCGGGAGCTGCTTCTGTGGCAGCCGGTTTAGAGACGGCGATAAGTACAGGAGGCGGTCGTGGGAAATTTTCTACTGAGAGGCACTCGCGTTCGGGAACACGCTTTCCCCGCACTATTCATCGAAGGCCGGCCACTATGCTCAAATCGCGATACGAGTCTCCGCATGCCTGGCGATGCTGATTGCATTCTGCGCGGTCGCTCACTCGCAGACCGCAACCGGCCAGTTCAACGGTCACGTGTTCGACCAGAACGGGGCCGTGGTGCCCGGCGCCAAGGTGACCTTGGTCGACGTGCAGACGAACCTGGCCCGAAGCACCCAGACGAATGGCGAAGGCTTATATGCATTCCCACTTCTTCCGCCTGGAAACTACAAAATCACGGCGGTTGAGACCGGCTTTCAAGAGGCAGTTAGCCCTGAACTCAAGCTCGACGTCAACCAGACTTCCACCCAGGACTTTCATCTGCAAGTGGGAGCCGCGTCGCAGACGGTCAATGTCACCGCGTCGGCTGAGTTGCTGCAAGCGTCCTCCAGCGAATTGGGCGCGGTGATCGAACAGCGTCCGGTGAATGAACTTCCGCTCAATGGGAGAAATTTCACCGCGCTGCTCACTCTGGCGCCTGGTGTCAACCCGGTGAACTACTCGCAAAACAACACCCTGAACGCAGCGGCAGCGCCACCCGGTATTCCTGGCTCCACCTTTGTTTTCCCTTCGGTACAGGGCCAGTGGAACCGTGAGAGCCTTTACTTTCAGGATGGCCTCAGCAACACAGCCGTCAATCGCAGCTCCTACGACGTTCCGCCAATTGTGGACGCGGTGCAGGAATTCAAGATCCAGTCGCACAACGACGTGGCTGAGTTTGGGGGCGTCCTGGGTGGGGTCGTCAATATCGTCACCAAATCAGGCACGAATTCCTATCACGGGGCGGCGTGGGAGTATTTGCGTAACAATGCTTTCGACTCCCGTAATCCTTTTACAGATTTCCACGGCAACACGCCCGCACCGCCTGCCACATTTCGGCAGAACGAATTTGGAGCAGATCTTGGCGGTCCGGTGCGGATCCCAAAACTCTACAACGGAAGGAATAAGACGTTCTTCTATTTCGCCTGGGAAAGCTGGAGATATTCGAAAGCGGCGGGACTCAGCTACGTCTCGCCTACAGCCGCTGAGTTAGATGGCGATTTCACCGATGCATCGATCGTGAACAATAACAATGTCTCGGCCCTGCTTTACAATCCGTTTGAGACCAGCGGAACTCCGGGACACTACACGCGGCCGTTGCTGGGCGGCGATGGCCATCACATTCCAGCAAGCATGATCGATCCAGGTAATCAGACCTTTCTAAAAACATACAGCGATACCCCTAACTTCACTCCAAGCACGCCGGGCGGCCCCAACACGATCCTGAATTCAGTGGGTGTGAACAATGCCGACCAATACAGTGGACGTATCGATCAGAACTTCGGCGCGAACAATACGATTTTCTTCCGCTATAGCCTGATCAGCGTGAGCATTTCGAACCCGCAATCGTTCCATCTCACTTCCCTTACCACCACCACGAATAGAAATTTTGGCGGTGGTTATACCCACGTATTTTCCCCGAATCTCATCCTCGACGGCCGGCTGGGACGTTCAGGCAGATTCGGCGCTACATCCGGCGGAGTGCCTCTCGGTGGCGTAGCACGCCAGGGCTTTCCTGCAATAGAGCCCAATTATGGAAATGTGACCTTTGCCTATACCTCGTCGTCCGCGGTCGGTCAATCGGGTTTGGCGTCAGGTTATAACAACGTCGCCGATGCGGGCCCCACCTCCGTTGGAGGGTCCCAGGCGGACACTAACTATGCCGCAAATATCACCTGGCTCCACGGGAATCACCAGATACGCTTCGGATTTGAACAGCTCATTTTCGGTCAGCGAACCGGGCCATTGTCAAAGAACCACGGGACAGGCACTTTTACCTTCGCTACTCCCGAAACAGCAGACCCGCAAAATGCCGGTAGCACAGGAAATCCGCTGGCCGGAGCTCTTTTGGGTGTTCCGGACAGTGGCCGATTTAACCGGCCTTCCTTCTCCGCTACCCGTTTTGAGGCGAGCGGTGCTTATATCCAGGATTCCTGGAAGGTGACGCCGCGTTTGACCATCAATGGAGGGTTGCGTTGGGATGGGCAATCGTCTCCGCATCTGCTGAACGGCACGACCGCGGGAATGCTTGACCCAAACACCGGCAATTGGATTGTTTCAGGGGGAAAATTGCCTCCGCCCTGCGATCCAGTCGCGGGAGTGTATGCACCCTGCATCCCTTCGGCAGACCCCGCAACGAATGCAATCCTTGCTGCTCATGTGGTTCCTGCTGCGAATCCGAACCTGGGTCCGGATCCGGTGTATACCAACTTTGGACCCCGCTTCGGTGTTGCTTTCAGGCTGGATCCCTCTACGGTGATCAGGGGCGGGTACGGCATTATCTTCGACACGACTCAAGGTTCCGTGCAAACAGTCAATGACCGCCTCAATGCATGGCCTTCCAACTTCTCTCTCCCACTGGTCTTTAACGTGATCGGACAACCGGTGGACACCATGACGCAGATTACTCCAACGTTGGCCAACGCGAAGGCACTGCCGGCGGTTTCGACGCCCTTCCAGCAGTTTGGATGGTATTACGATCCGCACATGAAGACCGCGTATTCTCATCAGTTCAACGTGGACATACAAAGACAGGTCAGCACCAGCCTGGTGGCCTCCATTTCGTATGTGGGCAGCATCAACCGGCGGCTACAGCTTACCGGCCTGGACAACAATTCCCCTGTCCCTGGGCAGGCCGGCGCCAATCGACCGTTTCCCTGGTCCGGTACGGCGCTGGAGGCAACCGCTCGGGGTACATCCAACTACAACGCATTGCAGGTGAGGGTGGACAAGCGCATGTCCTCGGGGCTGGCCTTCGGGACGGGTTACACCTGGTCGAAGTCAATGGACAACGGCGGGAGCGGCTTCTACGGCGTCGAGAACGGTCCGCAAAGTTATTCGACGATGCAGAACTACAACAACCTCAGCGCGGATTATGGCATATCAGGAAACAGCATCACCAACATCGTCTATGGCTGGGGTTTGTATGAGCTGCCCTTTGGTAAAGACAAGCCATATCTGAATCAGGGTTTTGCTTCTTATATCGTGGGCGGTTGGCAGGCGAACATTAACTTCTCGGCTCACTCCGGACCTCCGTTGGGCTTTCCTGACGCAGGTCGCGATCCCGCCAACATTGGCAATACGGGTACGTATAACTATGATCGTGCCAATTTGATTGGAAACCCCAGGGTCAGCCACCCCACCAAGAAGATGGCCTTCAACACCGCAGCCTTTGCTCATCCCGTCAACCAATATGGCAATTCAGGAAGAGGCATCGTACATGGCATGCCGTATGACAACTTCGACTTTTCACTGATGAAGCAATTGCCCATTACGGAGAGAGCCGCGCTGCAATTCCGGGCGGAATTCTTCAATCTGTTCAACATCCAGAACTATGGCTTGCCGAACACCACATTTGGGGGAAGCGGATTTGGCGTAATCACAAACCTCACTGCGGGTGCTACCCCGCGGCAGATCCAGTTCAGCCTTCGGGCCAGCTTCTAACCGCACTCCCTGGTTGATGCTGGCCTCATGCAATACGTTTTCGTCGAGACCCTAAGAGGAAAAACCGTTCCCATGAACCCCAGGAAAATATCGCGCCGGAATTTGATGTTCGGCGCTGCCTCCGCTATGGCGGCAAGTGCTCTGCCGCTGAAGGCTCATCGGGTGGGAGACCCGCAAACTCCGGCTCCTGCCGATTCCGCACCGCCTGCACAGCAACCCTACCCCGGCTCAACCCGCGCCAGTTGGATGCAGGACCCGCGTTACTGCTGGGGCGTCATGACGCACTACCTCGCCGATTGGCAAGCGCGCTCTCACCATCTCGACATGAACCCCGATCTCTGGAACAAACTTGTGGACGGTTTCGACGTCGAGGGCATGGCTAAACGTCTGGAATCCGTTGGCGCCGGCCACTATCAGATCAGCATCGGACAGAACTCCGGCTACTACCTTTCTCCGAACGCAGCATACGACAAGATCACGGGCATTCAACCGACCAAGTGTTCCCATCGGGATCTGGTCGCGGATTTCTACGAGCCCCTGCGCCAGCGCGATATCAAGCTCATGGTTTATCTCCCGTCCGGGGCACCGGGTCAGGACAAAGTCGCCATCGCCGCTCTCGAATGGATAAACGCACCCTATCGCAACAAAAATTTTCAGCTCAAATGGGAACGAGTGATCGCAGAATGGTCTCGCCGGTGGGAGAAGAAAGTGGTTGGCTGGTGGTTCGACGGTTGCTACTTCCCCAACTCGATGTACCGCTCAGTCGATGCACCCAATTTCGCCAGCCTCGCTGCCGCCGCTCGCGCCGGCAATCCCGAGTCCAGTGTCGCGTTCAACCCCGGTGTGGTCGTGCGGATTGTCTCCGTAAGCCCCGACGAGGACTTTACTGCTGGAGAAATTAACAACCCGGCATTGGTCACGTTGCACCGGGCGGTTAAGGGCCGCATGGACGGCACGCAAATTCACATGCTCAGTTTTCTCGGCGAAACCTGGGGCTCGGGCAAGCCGCGCTTTACAACGGATCAAGTTGTCGCCTACACGAAGGAACTCACAGACGTAGGCGGATCGGTCACGTGGGACGTGCCGGTCGAACTCGATGGAACCATCACACAACCGTTCCTCGATCAATTGGCTGCTTTAGGTAAGGCGCTTCCGAAGAAGACCGTGGCGTAATCGCTATCCGCGAGTCCGGGAAACGGGCTAAGCCCTTGTAAAGACGAAAGAATGGCCCGTTCACGCGTATGTGCGCGGGGGCCGGACGGCAGATTTTCACCCTTTGGCAACGACGGATATCCTCGCCACGCTCTCCTCCAGCGTACCCAAGACATAATAATCATCATATAGTTGTCTTCTGTTCAATATGAGATATTTTTCTTGACAATCGTGTTCCACGACACCTATACAGGACGGCGTCGGAAACCAGAAGACTTCTCGGTAAGCAACCGGCCGTGGGCAGAGGGCCAGCTGCCGAAGTCAAGGGACGAATGAGAGCAACGATGGAACCCGATGACAATGCTCTCCAGAAATCGCAGAAAGTACGCAGATTTACAGGGTCACCCTGTTTTGGGTTAAGAGCCCAGGAGGCAGTTGTGGGAAATCTTCTATCGAAAGCCATTACAGCCGGGAACACGCATTCCCGGTGCTATTCCTCTAAGATCGGGTGTCACTCACGAAGCACGATGCGCATCCTCGCGTGCATTGTAGTGTTGATTGCGTTCTGCGCCGTCACTCACGCGCAAACGGCGACCGGACAGTTCAACGGTCACGTCTTCGACCAGAATGGGGCCGTGGTACCCGGCGCCACAGTAACCTTGCTGGACGTGCAGACAAACCTGACGCGAAGCACCCAGACCAACAGCGAAGGCTTATATCAGTTCCCGCTGCTTCCGCCAGGCGCTTACAAAATCACGGTCACCCAGAACGGCTTCGACACGGCAACCAGCCCCGAATTCAGGCTCGAAGTGAACCAAGTCGCCTCCCAGGACTTTAGGCTGCAGGTGGGGGCGACATCGCAAACCGTTACTGTTACGTCTTCTTCCGAATTGCTCCAGGCTTCCACGGCGAACCTGGGCGCTGTCGTAGAACAACGCGCCGTCAATGACCTGCCGCTCAACGGAAGAAGTTTCTCCGCTCTGCTTACTCTTGCGCCCGGTGTCAACCCGGTAAATCAATCGCAAAATAAGAGCGGCGTCAGCTATGGCACCGGATTCGGGTCTCCCGGCATCCCCGGCTCGACCTATACCTTTCCATCGACCCAGGGTCAGTGGAATCGCGAGAACCTGTACTTTCTCGACGGTGTCGACAACACCGCCGCTTTTGCCAGTTCCTATGACGTTCCACCCATCATCGACGCGGTCCAGGAATTCAAGATCCAGGCCCATAACGATCAGGCCGAGTTCGGTAGCGTCCTGGGTGGCGTTGTGAATCTCGTCACCAAATCGGGCACGAATTCCTATCACGGCCTGCTGTGGGAATATCTGCGCAACAATGTCTTCGACTCGCGGAATCCGTTTACCGATTTCAAGAACAACAAACCATCCTCGCCTGCGTCCTTCCGGCAAAACGAATTTGGCGGAGACTTCGGCGGTCCTGTTCGCATTCCCAAGCTCTACAACGGAAGAAATAAGACTTTCTTTTTTGTAGCTTATGAAGGGTGGAGATACGCAAAGGCAGCGGGAATCAACTATGTCTCGCCAACCGCCGCCGAGCTGAACGGCGATTTTACAAATGCCTCGATCGTCACTAGCACGGGAAAGCCGCCGCTACTCTACGATCCCTATAGCACCACGGGATCTGCAGGAAACTACACTCGCACGTTACTTGGCGGTGACGGCCTGCATGTTCCCGCGAACCTGATCGACCCAACGGCCCAGGCATTTCTGAAAGCCAACGCCGATACACCCAACTTCACTGCAGCCACACCCGGTGGACCGAATACGATTCTGAACGCGGTCGGCACCAACAATGCCAACGAATTCAATGCACGTGGCGATCAGAACTTTGGAGCCAACAACACCATGTGGTTCCGGTATAGCTTTCTCAACGGAACCAACGGAACCCCCCAATCCCAGCATTTACTCTCCACCAGCTCGGCCGACAACAGAAACTTCGGCGGCGGTTACACGCACACCTTCTCCCCGACCCTCATCCTGGATGCTACGGCGGGCTACTCGGGAAGGTTCAACGCTGTGACTTTGGCGAAACCGGTGAATGTTTCGGATTTAACGCTCTACTCTGCTGTGCAGTCTGTTTACGGCTTCGTGAACTTCGGCTTCAGCAGTACCTACGAGAGTGGTACCGGCACAGGCGGCATGGGCGGCACCGGCCCTGCGGGATCAGAGAGTCACGAATTCAATTTCGCCACCAACTTCACCTGGATACGTGGGAATCACCAAATACGCTTCGGGTTTGAAGAGCTAATTCCTGAGATGACGCAGGGATTGTCAGGTGGGCATTTCGGGGGAGCTCAATTTACTTACGCGACGTCAGAGACGGCCAACCCGCTAGCCGCATCCAGCACTGGCAACCCGCTCGCAGGGGCTCTGCTGGGCATCCCGGATAGCGGCCGTTTTCAGGCAGAAGTTAACGCTGTGCGCACCATCGTTCCCTCAGCCTACATCCAGGACTCCTGGAAAGTGACGCCGCGCCTGACTCTCAACGGAGGCTTACGCTGGGACGGGGAGTCGTCACCCCATCTGCTGAATGGAACGACGGCCGCCATGCTTGATCCGAATACCGGGAACTGGATCGTTTCTGGTGGAAAGCTGCCCCCACCGTGCGACGTAAGCTCGGGGGTGTATGCACCGTGCATTCCTTCCACCACGCCTGCCAACAACGCGGTGATTGCAGCCCATGTCACGGTGGCGGCAAATCCTAATCTGGGCCCGGACCCCACCTATAAGGACTTTGGACCGCGCTTTGGTTTCGCCTACAAACTGGATGAGTCAACCGTCATCAGAGGTGGATACGGGCTGATCTATGACAACCTGACCGGTTCCATCCAAACTGTTCGCGATCGCTTGCTGGCATGGCCTTCCAACGCCTCTCTGCCACTGGTATTTAACGTGATCGGTCAGCCATTGGACACAATGACGGATATTGTTCCGACACTCAGCAGCACGAAGGCGCTTCCTTCCGTGGCCACGCCTTTCAATCAATTTGGTTGGTATTACGACCCACATTTGAAGAACCACTATTCCCACCAATTCAACGTTGAGGTGCAGAAGCAGCTCACCTCAAGCCTGGTAGCGACCCTCGGCTATGTGGGGAGCGTCGACCGGCACCTGCCCATCACCGGCCTGGCGAACAATTCCCCGGAACCGGGCGGAAAGGGTCTTGATCGTCCCTTCCCCTGGTCGGGCACTGCACTCGAGTCAACCGCTCGTGGAGAGTCCAACTACAACGCGCTGGAAACAAGGCTCGACAAGCGCCTTGAAAACGGCCTTTCCTTTGGGACAGGATTCACTTGGTCGAAGTCCCTAGACAATGGCGGGAGCGGCTTCTATGGAGTTGAAAACGGACCGCAGGGTTACTCCACCTTCCAGAACTACAATAATCTCAGTGCAAACTATGGCATTTCGGGTAACAGCCTAAAGTTCCTTTACTACGGTTGGGCTCTCTACGAGTTGCCTTTCGGTAAAGGAAAGCAATATCTGAACCATGGTATTCCGGCGGCCATCCTTGGCGGGTGGCAGGCAAACACCAATCTGTCGGCACACTCCGGCGTTCCACTTGGCTTTCCAGATGCCGGACGCGATCCCGCCGGTATCGGCAACACGGGAACTTACAACTACGGCAGAGCTAATCTGACCGGCAACCCGAAACTCTCACATCCAACCAAGCGCCGGTTTTTTGACACGACGGTCTTTGCTCACCCGGTGAACCAATATGGAACCTCCGGGCGAGGCGTTTTAACCGCCTTTCCGTATGACAACATCGATTTTTCACTCATGAAGCAACAGCATATCGGGGAGTCTGTGGCTGTTCAATTCCGGGCGGAATTTTTCAACCTGTTTAACATCCAGAACTATGACACGCCAGGTGTAACTTATGGAGGCGGTAACTTCGGCGTAGTCACCGCTCTGACGTCAGGCGCTACTCCAAGGCAAATTCAATTCAGCTTGAGGGCAAGCTTCTAGACGGTTGCAAGAACGGGTTAGAGGTAATAGGTTGTTCAGAACGTCGCATCAGGGGTGTCTGCGGGCCCCTGGTGCGATGCACTGCGTAAGGGCACCACGGAACGGTGGGAATCTATGGGAGACGATCAATGACTACTTCCGTCCCGGGGGTTGTCGCGGGCGTAGATAAGAACGACAGTGCTGTTTCGATCGGGCTCCTGCGGGAAATGCTCCGTATTCGGGAGCTCGAACAAAGAACGCTTGATTTGAGCATGACAACCCCTCCTGAGGTGATTGGTTCGGCACACTTGTGTGCCGGCCAGGAAGCCGTCCCCGTAGGCGCCTTAGCCGCCCTGGCAGAGACCGATCAGGTGGTCGCCACCTATCGTGGTCACGGATGGGCTTTGGCTTCGGGTCTTTCCTTAACCGAGGTCTTCGGAGAGATTTGCCAGCGCAGCATTGGCGTAAACGGAGGCCGGGGCGGGTCGGCGTATATGATGGCGCCGGACCGGCGCTTTATTGGCGAGAACTCCATTGTCGGCGCCGGTGTTCCCGTGGCCTGCGGCGTCGCCATGGCGAACCTGGCTGCGGACAATGGAAAAATCGTGGTCGTCTCCATCGGAGACGGCGCGTTCAATCAAGGCTCGACGCACGAGGGGTTGGCCTTCGCCGCCGCCCGCAGTCTTCCGGTGCTGGTTATCTGCGAAAACAATGGCTGGTCGGAACTGACACCGACTTCCCTCACCTTCAAAGTGGAGCGGATCGCTCAAAGAGCCAGCGGGTATGGAATTCCCGGGGTTACGATTGACGGCTGGGATCCGATCATCGTTCGCGACACCATCCGTCAGGCTGCGAGCCGTGCGCGCGAAGGCCGGGGCCCGGTACTGATTGAATGCCGCGTGCCACGCCTGTGGGGTCACTACAATC
This sequence comes from uncultured Acidobacteriaceae bacterium, assembly GCA_963850235.1. Taxonomy (GTDB): domain Bacteria; phylum Acidobacteriota; class Terriglobia; order Terriglobales; family Acidobacteriaceae; genus PALSA-350. Next base: position 36,081 of record CAWKKM010000019.1, read on the forward strand.
GCGACATCGAGCACTACCGGTCCAAAGAAGATCGCGATCACGCGCGTGCGCGAGATCCTATCACCACCTTTTCTCACAAGCTGATCGCCGCCGGAGTGCTCACCAACGACACTTTCCACGATCTGCAAACGAGCGTGAAGAAGGAAATGGACGAGGTGCAAAAGGCAGTCCTCAGTTCACCCCTTCCCAACGCTGCCACTGCTGCACGGCATGTTTGGTCGGAGACCCCTGTCCCGCCGGCCGCCCCTGCCTTGCAGAACTGGCAGACCAAGACGATCAGTTATATCCAGGCAGTCAATGAAGCGCTGTCGCGCGAGCTCGCTACGCGTCCTGAGGTGCTTGTATATGGCGAAGATGTCGGCGGTGCTGGGGGCATCTTCGGCGCCTCGCGAGGTTTGCAAAAGAACTACGGCGCCGACCGGGTCTTCGATACGCCGATCTCCGAGAGCGCCATCTTAGGATCGGCCGTAGGAGCGGCCTTGATGGGGATGAGGCCGATCGTGGAAATCATGTGGGGCGACTTTATGCTTGTGGCCCTCGACCAGATCATCAACCAGGCCGCAAACGTTCGCTATATCACCTGCGGAAAGTCGGGTGCTCCCATTGTTGTCCGCACCCAACAGGGCGCAACCCCGGGGTCGTGCGCCCAGCACTCGCAATGCCTGGAAGCATTTCTCGCTCACATCCCGGGCCTGAGGATTGCCGTTCCGGCGACACCGCAAGATGCCTACAGTCTATTGCGCGCAGCCACCGCATCTCCCGATCCCTGCGTGATCTACGAAGCCCGAGGACTCTACCAAACAACCGGTCCCGTGGATCTCAACGACATGATTGAGCCGGTGGGAAAATCGCGCTTGCATAAGCCCGGCCGTGATGCCGTGATTGTTACCTGGGGCACGATGCTCCTGGTCGCCCTGGAAGCGGCCAAACAATTGGCCGAAGAGGGAGTCGACGTAGGAGTGCTCGACCTTCGCTGGCTTTGTCCTCTGGACAGTGAGGGCCTGCATGCCGCTGTCAGAAGTGCCTCCGGCAAGGTCGTCGTGCTGCATGAAGCCAATCGGACTGGCGGATTCGGGGCGGAAATTGTGGCACGGCTCCACGAGTCCCTGGGCAGCGAAATGGCTCTCAAGGTCGCCAGGGTCGCCACTCCTGACATGAGAATTCCCTCCTCCCCTGTTCTCCAGCGTGCCCTGCTTCCCTCAGCCGTGAAGGTTGTGGAGGAGACTCGGCGTTTGATTAAGTAACAGGAAAGGTTGCGGTCAGCCGCGGAGATGATGATGGAGTTTCTTGTACACATGGTGGTCGGCCGCATAGACGCCGGCGAGGAGAGAGAAAAGCAATTGCGCCAGGAAGAAGCAGCGCGCAGCCGCGAGTTGGCCACGCAAGGAATACTGGTTCGCCTTTGGCGTGTGCCCGGCCGGCGGGAGAACTGGGGCCTTTGGCGCGCCGACGATTGCGACCAACTCCACAATGCGTTTGTCTCTTTGCCGCTCTTCCCTTTTTTGACAATTACCGTGCATCCCCTGGCATCCCACCCCAACGACCCGATAACACACACCGCATCGTAGGAAAGGTGAGGACCGACACTGGCATGACAGCGATCAACGAGTTATTCAGGCTTGATGGGAAAGTAGCCCTGGTGACCGGGGGATACGGTGGGATTGGCGAAGCCGTCTGCCGCGGACTGGGCACTATGGGAGCCAAAATCGCGATTGCCGGGCACAATGCCGATCGCGGCGCTGCTTGCGCGAAGACCCTGCAATCCGAAGGTCACGACGCCTGGGCAACCGGCTTCGAAGCGACCTCGGTTTCCGATACGCAGCGGATGGTCGATGAGGTGGCCGCCCACTATGGGCGTCTCGACATCCTGGTCAATTGCATCGGGCTGAACCGCGAGGAAAAAGCAGAAGAAGTCACCGAAGAGATGTTCGACTACGTTTGCGATGTGAATCTGAAGAGCGCGATGTTTCAGGCGCAAGCCGCCGCCCGCCACATGATCCGTCAGGGTGAAGGCGGAAAGCAGGTCCACCTCGGCTCTGTGCGCTCCATGCTCGGGCTCCGTGGACGAGGCTATGCCGCGTACTGCGCGGCCAAGGGCGGCCTGATTACCTTGTGCAGGCAGCTTTCCGCCGAGTGGGCGCCCAACTCCATCAACGTCAATGTGGTCGCTCCCACCTTCATCCGGACGGAGCAGGTGAGCAAGATGTTAGCCGATCCAACATTTTATGCAAACTTAGTCGCGCGCATTCCATTGGGGCGGATCGGCGAACCTGTCGATGTGATGAGCGCGGTCCTGTTCCTGGTTACACCTGCCTCCAGCTTCATTACCGGGCAGACAATCTATCTGGACGGCGGCCTGACCGTTACCCAATAACTATGACGCATCGAGAACCCCGGAGGGAGTAAGCACTGTGGCTGAAAAATTAGTCGACTTGAGCATGCCCGTACACAACGAAATGGTCACCTTTCCTCGTGTCGTGCGCCCTGCCCTTCTCATGTTCGAAACCTGGCAGGGGTTCGCGGAACGAATTGGCGCGGCGCAGTATGGCGTGAAGTCATTAACCGCCCACTGCATGGTGGTCTTAGGCGACCATATCGGCACCCACATGGATTCGCTGCGCCACATGCGCGAGGATGCCCCGGGGCCAGAAGGCATTCCGCTGGAATACTGCTACGGAGATGGAGTGTGCCTCGATTTTCGTCATCTGCCCAAGGGCACAGGCATCAGCATTGAGGAAGTTCAGAAAGCCCTGGCCAAGATCAACTACACGCTGAAGCCGCTCGATATCGTGTTAATTCACACCGGCGCGGGAAAGATCCAGGACAGCGAAAAATATCTCACCGACCACGTCGGCATGACGGGTGAGGCAACAAATTGGCTGCTCGACCAGGGCGTCAAGATGACTGGCATCGACGCAGTTACGTATGATCCACCGATTTGGGCGATGTTCGAGCGGAAGAAATTCTGGGAAGCCCATCGCGTGATGCTTACGCGCGAGTACTACCACCTGGAAAATCTGACCAATCTCGATCAGCTTCCAGGCCACGGGTTCAAGCTGAGCCTGTTCCCTATCAAGTGGGTCAACACCACCGGAGCACCGGTACGCGCGGTCGCGATTTTAAAGGATTAATCCACGATGCAGTTTCTATCCATATCGCAACGCCGGAAAGGCTTCGCGGAAGCAGAGTACGCGAACCTGGCAGAGCAGGAGATGGAGCGGGCCCGCGAGTTGTATGTGGAAGGCTGGATTCGCCAGATCTGGCATCGTGCCGATACGCCCGGCGCTTGCCTGCTCTGGGAAGCCGATGGCGAAGAGCAGGTTCACGAACGGTGGAAGACATTTCCCTTTGCCCAAGCGGGCATGACGGAGATGTCGCTGATTCCACTCAAACCTTATGGAGGATTTCGACCAACAAATCCTCCAAAGACCAGGACTTGATGGGTGTTCCCGTGCTGAAGACGATCAACGAACCCGCGCTTCCAGTCCCCCTCACGTCCAACCAGGTACGTGGGTTCTGGGCAGCGTGGGGTGGTCTGGTTCTGGACGGAATGGATTCGTTTATCTATGCGCTGGTGCTGGTACCCGCTATGCGCGATCTTCTGCCTCGCTCCGGTATCGAGCCCACCATGGGCAACCTGGGATTCTATGGCAGCATTTTGTTCTCGGTCTTCCTGGTCGGTTGGGGTTGTGCCTTCTTGTGGGGACCGATTGCCGATCGCTTCGGACGCGTACGGGCTCTCATGTTGGCCATCCTCTGCTACTCAGTGTTTACGTTCCTGGGCTGCCTGGCGCAAAACGTCTGGCAGCTTGGCCTGTTTCGCTTTCTTGCGGGTTTCGGCGTTGGCGGAGAGTTTGTCGGTGCGGCTGTCTTCGTGGCCGAGGAACTACCGGGTGGCCGTCGCGTTTCGGGGGCCGGCTATCTGAATGTCGGCTACTATGTCGGCATATTCCTTGCTGCGGCACTCAACTACGTCGTTGGCGCGCGGCTGGGATGGCGGGCTATGTTCGCCGTGGGGCTCGCACCCGCCCTTTTTGTGGCCTACATCCGCTATCACGTGCATGAGCCCGAGCGCTGGACACAACGGATCGAAAGCATTGGAGCGTGGACCGCTCGCGATTCTTTCTTTGCCCTCTTCTCACCTGAATATCGAAAGCGGACCACGCTGAATTGCATTTTTCTCCTGGTCTCGATGATCGGTCTTTGGGCAGGATCGGTGTATGTGCCCGGCGCCGCCACCCAGGTTGCACTTCGCGAAGGGCGCAGCAGCGCGGACGCGGCTCGCATTGCTTCATGGGCTACGATGCTCCTCGCCACCGGCACGATTGTTGGCTGCCTGATCATGGCGCCCCTCGCCAATTGGCTGGGCCGCCGCGGGGCGCTGGCGTTTTATTTCGTACTCATGGCGGCCTCGATCTCACTCGCCTTTGGCTACACCTTTTATCCCGGGCACGGTGGCTTGCGCGCATTCATCGCGTGCCTGTTTGCCGTTGGAGTAGGCGGTGGAAGTTTCGCGGTGCAACTGCTGTGGTTGCCGGAACAATACCGCAGTGAATGCCGGGGGAGTGCTCTTGCTTTTGCCACCTGTATCGGCAGGTTTGTCGCTGCCGCGGGCACATTCATCGTCGGCGCGGGTATCGCGTACTACGGAAGCATCGGCGTACCGGTGGCCTTGACCTCTCTTGCATTTATCTTCGGGCTGTTGTTCATCCCGTTCGGTATCGAAACGAAGAATCAACCTCTACCGGTGTGATGGGAAAGTCACGCAAGAAGATCAAGGAGTGAATCATGACAGACGCTGGAACGCCGTAGCTTTCTGAAAACCATGGCCCTCGGACTGGGCTCGATGGCGTTGCCGTCAGCCCTCGCCAAGAAGAAGCCGGCTAAGAAGCTGAAAATCGGGCACACCTGTATCACCTGGGGGACTTTTCCCCGCCCCGGTGACGATGCCACGCTCGAGCCGGCCCTCAAGGACATCTCAGCCGAAGGCTTTTGGTCCTTCGAGACGTTTCCCGAGGTCCTGGATAACTGGGATAAGAGAGGTCTGCTCGCTCCCATGATCGCAAAGTACGGAGTGCCGCTGCGCTCCGGCTATATCACGGGTAACCTCATCGATCCTTCGAAGAGAAAAGATGAAATAGACCGCATCGTTCGCTTGTCAAAAGTTGTACAGAAGTTCAATGGGACGTTTGTTGTGCTGGCTCCGAATAGCGTCAAGCGCGATGCTTACAACTTTCAGGAGCACAAGGCGGATATCATCTCCGCGCTCAACGATTATGCCGCGGCCGTAACCGATCTGGGCCTGGCAACCGGACTCCATCAACATACAGGCACGTGTATTGAGTCGCGAGATGAGGTCTACACCGTGATGGAGGCCGTCAACACCAAGAATCTGAAGTTCGCTCCCGATGTGGGCCAGTTACAGAAGGGAGGAGCCGATGCGGCGAAGGTGGTGAAGGATTTCCTGCCCCTGGTGAAACACATGCATTTGAAGGACTACAAGGGCTGGCAGTACTACTCCGGTTATTGCCCGCTGGGCATGGGTACGGTCGACCTCCCGGCGATTCTGGACATGATGGATAAAGTCGGTCTGATCAACGATGTCATGGTCGAGTTGGATCCCTCACCGGACGGCCCCATGACTCCACTGCAGACAGTACAGACCACCAAGGCTTATTTGGAGAAGCTCGGATATACGTTTCGCTCGTGAATTTGGGGAGGTTGTGGGCCGGTAGAGGCGGGGCAACCGAAAGGCGCACCGCAGGTCCCTCCGCTCCGGTCGGGATGACAAAAAGGAGAGTCGGGTTCCATGCGGATTGGTTAACGGATCGTTCATTTGTCATTTGTGACCAGCTTGTGAGCCACGGGGAAGACGTTTTATGAGATTACGATTTACGGATTTACAACTTAGGATCGCTGCGACGGCGACAGGATTGGTCGCGCTGGCGGTCATCTATCTGCCGCAATCGATCTCTGCCGGATCGCATGAGGCAACGTATTCCACGTGGAGCGACTATGCCGGTTCTCCTGACTCCATGGGATATTCCTCGCTCAAACAGATCAACAAGAGCAACGTAAGCCAACTGAAGTTGGCCTGGTTCGTTCCTGCTCCCGGTCCCGCCGGCCGGTTCTCATTTAACCCGCTGGTCATTGACGGCGTGATGTACGTGGTTGGCAAAGACGATGGAATCTATGCACTCGATGCCGCAACCGGAAAGCAAATCTGGGCTCATCCGGTGCAAGGAGGACAACCTACCAATCGGGGTTTCAACCACTGGATTTCAAAGGATGGAAAAGATCAACGTCTGATTTTTTCTGTGGACGGATATCTGCAGGAACTCAACATGAAGACCGGCGAGCCCATCGCTTCCTTCGGAGACCAGGGACGAGTCGATCTTCGCGCAGGATTGGATAGAGATCCAGCAACAGTTACAGAAGTGCAAAGCGGCACACCGGGGCGCGTTTTCGAGAGTTTGCTCATTCTCGGTTCCGCGCCAGGGGAAGCGTATGGCTCGCCGCCGGGAGATATTCGCGCCTACGATGTGCTGACCGGAAAGATGGCCTGGATTTTTCATACCGTACCCCGTCCGGGTGAGTTCGGGTACGACACATTTCCACCAGACCACTGGAAACACGAAGGGGGAAACAATGCCTGGGGCGAGATTTCTCTCGACGAGAAACGCGGCATTGTCTACTTCCCTCTCGGCTCCCCTACTTACGATTTGTATGGCGCCGATCGCACCGGAGCCGACCTGTATGGCAATTGCGTTCTGGCGCTCGATGCCCGTACAGGAAAGCGTCTGTGGTACTTCCAGCTTGTGCACCACGATCTGTGGGACTATGACCCCACCGCAGGACCCAAGCTTTTGACCGTGATGCACGACGGCAAGAAAGTAGATGTCGTTGCCCAGGCTACCAAGTTCGGCTTTCTCTACGTCTTCGATCGCGTCACCGGAAAGCCGTTGTGGCCGGTCGAGGAGCGGCCAGTCCCGCAAAGCGATATGCCTAACGAGCACTCCTGGCCAACGCAACCCTTCCCTTCGGGTCCGCCGCCATTTGCCCGGCAGAAATTCACCCTTGACGACATCAATCCCTATATAGACCCGGAAGATAGGGCTCGCATACACGAGATACTTGAGAAAGCCAGCAACGATGGCATTTTTACTCCTCCCGCTCACAACCGGCAGACCATCGAAATACCGGGAGAAAATGGCGGCGCCAACCAAGGCAGCACTGCTGCGGATCCGACAACCGGGATGATGTACGTCAAAACGTACGACGCGCCGACCATCCACAACATGACCGAAGCGCCACCCGTGCGACGCATGAGCACGACCCAGGGGACGCTGGAGCAACGAGGTTACGCGCTCTACTCGAAGAACTGTATCGCCTGTCACGGAGCAAATCGCGAGAGGATCACTTATCCCAAAACCATCGACTTCGATAAATTTACGGCGGTCTTAAGGGCCGGTAATGGGGTGATGCCGGCTTTTTCTGAGACCACACTCAGGCGGGAAGACATACTCTCGCTGGCTGCTTACCTGAAGGACCCGGTCGCGGGTGAAGGAAATCCCGAGAATCCGCAGGTGAACGCTGCAGCGCCGCCTCCTCCCCCGGGCCAAACACGTTTTTATGGGCAGTTCGGATTTACCTTCCGCGCCAAGAACGGTCTTTCGGCCTTCAGCCCTCCCTGGTCTTCTCTGGTTGCTTACGATCTCAATTCCGGGACCATCAAGTGGCGCAGGCCGATCGGGACCACGCCTGGCTTGGCCGCGAAAGGCATCAAGGATACCGGCAGTGCAGCCTTTATCAGGAATGGTCCCGTGATCACGGCAGGTGGACTGCTGATTATCGGAACGGGTCCCGACCGGATGGTTCACGCCCTCGACAAGGAAACGGGCCAGACTCTGTGGGAGACGGAGCTGGACGCTAACCCTGATGGGATTCCAGCGGTTTATGAAGTAGGCGGCCGCCAGTACATCGCATTTTACGGAGCGGTGAGCGGCGGCCCGGAAAGCATCTCCTATAAGCCGGGGAAACCCGGCGCGCAGGGCTACTATGTTTTCGCCTTGCCGCAGACGGATTCCAATCCGCATTGAGAACGAACTTTTAGCAAAGCGCAAGGGGTAGAAACGTATGAACAGAAATATGCGTCTTTTAGCAGTTGTAACCATGACGGTGACTAGCCTCTCCGCTCAGCTTGCCATCGCGGCACCGGCGCCCCCACCCGACCTCGGACCAAACAAATCCGTTCGGTCGAACTCTTCCGCCATTCGCACCTCGGTCGGTCCGCTGCTTGGCTGGCAGGTAGGTATTTCCTCCACGGTATTTGGACCGCTCACTTTCTCTGACGCCGCCGCCTACGCCGATGCGTTAGGACTGGCCACCATTGAAGGCGACAGCCGGCAAAAGGTCAGCTCCCAGATCGACAAGAATCTGGATTTTCAACTACCGCCTGATGGCATCGCCGCAATCAAGGCCAGGCTGGACGAGTTGCGTCTGAAAATGATCGCTTACCGGGTGGAGAGTATCCCATCGGACGCGAGTTCCGCCGCGAAGCTATTCGCCTTCGCCAAAGAACTGGGCGTTAAGACGATCATTACCGGCGCCGTGCCGGGCTCGCTTTCCACGGTTGACAAGCTCGCCGGAGAAGACGGAGTGGGGGTGGCCATCGCCGTCGATGGTGAGCCCAAGACCGTCATGAGCGCGATTGAAAATGCCGGCCCACACGTGGGCGTCCTCCTCGATTTCGGCAATTTGATCGAACATGGCATCAAGCCGGTCGATGGTTTGGCACTCGTCAAGGACCGTCTCATGGCGGTGCGATTACGCGATCGTAACGTCCTTGGGGTAAACGGCCGGGATGTCCCGCTGGGAACCGGTGTAGCCGAGGCACAGAAATTCTTCCTTGAAGTCGCCAAACAGGAACCGCCGCCGCAAGAAAATCCGAGCAAATGCGTTAACTGCAGCCGCCCGTATGGAGGCACAAAGCCTCTCTTCATCGCGCTGGACGTGGACCCGTGGCAAGTGGTGATCGCTACCCAGCCACAGGCCGGGACTTCACGCGGGGCCTTCGCCGAACTTTGGCAACAAGCGAACGATTTTGAAAAAGTCGTCCGCCCCGCCATGGGATACCGCGTGGAGCAGGATGCGAAATTAATTCCTATTACCCCGACGGACCGCATTCCCGCAGAGGTAAAGCAAAAGATCGAAGCCGCCTTACCCAAGCAGGCGCTAGCAACGCCCAAAGGTCCCAGGAAGCTTCTCATCGTGGATGTCGCTCCGGCGGGCGCTTACTATCACGACACCGCGGCGCACGCCAACTTCGCCATCCAGAAGATGGCAGACACGACGGGCGCCTTCCAGGCAATATTCAGCAACGATCTGAATAACCTGAAGTACCCCAAAATTCTCGATTATGACGCGGTGTTTATGAACAGCGGCGATGGAGAAGTCTTCTCCGATCCGCAAGTGATGAGTGGCCTAATTCGTTTTGTGCACGAGGGCGGCGGACTCGCTGGTCTGCACGGCGCCAGTTACGCATCCGGAGATGTACCGGAGTTCGGCGAGCTGATCGGCGCGCAGACCGGTCCTCATCGTACGGAGACAGCTACGCTGAAGATTGACGATCCCAACAGCCCGCTCACTAAGCAATTTGCCGGCAGCCCCCTTACCGCGGATCTTGGCGGAAAGGGGTTCGTTTACACCGATGAGTTTTATCATTTCCTGCCCAACGGTCCCTATTCGCGGGACAAGCTGCACGTCTTGATCAGCATTGATGCCGAGAAGACAGACCTCAGCCCGTGGCACGTCCGGCCTGACAAGGATTACGGGTTGGTTTGGATCAAGAGCTATGGCAAAGGCCGTGTCTTCAATTGCGCAATGGGGCATACCCCGACGCTCTTTGAAATTCCGGCCCTGTCGCAAATGATGCTGGGTGCGATTCAATTTGTCCTCGGAGATCTGCCGGCAGACACCACGCCCAGCTCGATGCTAACGATGAAGTGAGCAGAGCTGACCATGTACCATTGAGAGGATGAATGACCTAAGAGGAAGAGTCGCACTGGTCACGGGCGGAAGCCGTGGTATTGGACGAGCCATCGCATTGTCATTGGCGAGGGTTGGTGCGGATGTCGTCATCAACTTCCATACCCGGGCAGCCGAGGCCGGTGCTGTGGAATCGGAGATCCTGGGGCTAGGGCGGCGGTGCATTTCCATTCAGGCTGATGTTTCGGTGGCCGGCGAGGTTGAGCGTCTTGCTGCGGAAGCGCAAAGATCGATGGGGACCATCGACGTCCTGGTAAATAACGCAGGCATCGCTCGCCAGCAACCTTTGGAACAGATTACCGAGCGCGATTGGGATGAATTAATTGACGTTAACTTGAAATCCTGTTTTCTGGTCACCCAGGCTTTTCTACCCGCGATGCGAACGCGGAAGTGGGGTCGCATCATCAACATCTCGTCGGTAGCCGCGCAGATTGGCGGTGTCGTCGGCGCGCACTATGCGGCCTCCAAAGCCGGCATGCTTGGCTTGACCTACTACTACGCTCGATATTTAGCCAAGGACGGGATCACCGCAAATGCCATCGCTCCGGCTCTCATTGAAACCGATATGACGCGCTCGAACGTCAAGGCCAGCGCAACCAATGTTCCCATGGGCCGCTTTGGAACGGTGGAAGAAGTTGCGGATATAGCAGTCTTGCTGGCGACGAACGGATACATCACGGGACAAACGATCAACGCCAACGGTGGCTGGGTCACGAGCTAGTGTAGTGCGTCCGTAATAGAGGCGATTATGTCAGCCGCCGTATCCGCTCCGATCGGGACTGACGTCCCTCAAGGATGTGTGCCGCCCCTACGGGGCTTGATCATTTTGCTATAGGTACCCAGGATTCCGTGCTGCGCACTCCATCCTGGGCTACTATCGGTCGTCCCTAACGGGACTCGGCGCGATGTAGCTTGAAAAGCACGGCTTACCGGCTAAGAGCCGACAGGATCATCAGATGAGATAAAGGCCAATCTGTGTGACGCACTACACTAGGCACGGCAGGGTCACTGCGGTTTCCATTGTCGCGACGATCAAAGTTTTACCGGCGAGAGGCCTCCCGCCGTTCTGTTCCGAAGGCGGCAAGAAACGCATCGACTACATGAATCTCAAGGTCTTTGGGTCCCTTACCGCCCATCTTGCTGACGAACACATGGCGATAAATCATGGGCCCGAGCAGCAGCGCGATGGCAATCTCAGGGTCGAGACCACGATGCAGAACTCCCCGCTTCTCTCCACGCCTGATCATGTTGGTAAGGGCCACGCGCGCCGGCTCGACAACCCGCGCCCTCCATATGGCACCGATCGTCCGATTGCGTGAAGCATAGGCGATCATGTGCGGCGTCATCTTTTCCCTGAGCGCCTGGCGGTCCGCAGCCGGCTGATACTGCAACTGGGCAATGAGGTCCGCGCGGAAATCGCCGGAGTCAAAGACCGGCGGCACCTCGTCGAGACCGTGGAGATGGCCCAACACCTCCAGGAAGAGGGCGTCCTTGTCCTGCCAGTGCTTGTAGATGGTCGCCTTGCTGACACCGGAAGCCTCGGCGATGGAATCCATGCTGGTAGCATCGATGCCCCGCTCTGAAAATAACTGCACGGCTGCATCCAAAACCTTCTTGTGAGCCTGCGCGCTTCTTGGTCTTGCCATCGGTTACTTCTTCAGACTTCGATTTTGGTGAATAGGTAGGCGCCCGCGCTGAGAAAGACCACAGCAATAGCCGCAAGTAGTGCGACGTCGAACGCCATACTGAAGTGCCAGGTATTGATCAGCGCGCCGCGCAGGCCGTCTACTCCGTACGCCAGCGGATCGAGTTTGGTAATGATGCTCATCACCAGCGGCAAATTTGCCAACGGAAAAAGCGCCCCGGATAGAAAGAAGATGGGCATCACCAGGAAGTTCATGACTAGTTGAAACCCCTGCATGTCCTTAATGACCGAGCCAATCGCGGTGCCCAGCGCCGCGAAGACAACGGCGATCATCACCACGAACAGAAATGCGACCGGGATAGCGAACCAGCTGTGAGGACGGAAGCCGGCGATGAGGCAGATGACAAGGATGAGCGTGCCCTGAATCACGGCGACGGTCGCGCCGCCCAACGTGCGCCCGATCATGATCTGCATGCGGGATACGGGCGCTACCAACGTTTCTTTGAGGAAGCCGAATTGCCGATCCCAAAGCATGGCAATGCCGGAGAAGACGGAACTAAAGAGGACCGTCATGCCGACCACGCCCGGGGCCATGAACTGCAGATAGCTGCCGTGCCCGGCCTGCTTGAAGACTGGGCCGAGTCCGAACCCCAGCGCCAACAGGTAGAGGCATGGCTGGCCGAGCGACACCACAATTTGGACCCGCGAGCGCACGTAGCGCTTCAGCTCTCGCAACCACAAAATATAAATCGCGCCCATGTAGATTCCTCCTGGTGCTGCTTAGCGGCGTTGGAACATCTGCGCCATCTGGCGCAACCGGTCTTTCGAGTCGGCGCCTTCATCGCGTAGTGAGGAGCCGGTAAGCGCGAGGAACGCCGCTTCCAGCGATTCGCTTTTGGTTTGCTCCTTCAACTCCGCCGACGTGCCCTGGGCGACGATACTTCCATGATCCATGATGGCAATGCGATGAGCGACACGGTCCGCCTCATCCATGTAATGCGTGGTGAGAAAGACGGTCGTCTTTTCCGTCTCGTTGAGCCGTTTGACATGGGTCCAGAGCTGGTTGCGGCTCTGGGGGTCGAGCCCGAGGGTAGGTTCGTCGAGAAACAGAATTTTGGGCGTGTGCAAAAAGCCGCGGGCGATCTCGAGCCGCCGCTTCATGCCGCCGGAGAACGTCTTGACGTAGGCGTCTTTGCGGTCCCATAGTTCGAACAGCTTCAGCAGTTCCTCAGTGCGCTGCACGCGGACCTTGCGCGGGACGTGGTAGAGGACTCCATGAAGGTCCATATTTTCGTAGGCAGTCTGTTCGCCGTCCAGGCTAGGGTCCTGAAACACAATTCCGAACCGCTGGCGCGCCAGCTTTTGTTTCACCGTGGGATCCAGACCGTCGAGCTCGATACGCCCGCTGGTAGGGCGCAGCAGCGTAGTGAGCATCTTGATGGTAGTGGTTTTCCCGGCTCCGTTTGGTCCGAGAAAGGCGAATATCTCTCCCTGTGCGACATCGAAGCTGATGTCGTTGACCGCTGTGAAATCTCCGAACTTCTTGACCAGATGGGTGACGGAAATCATCCGAGGAGATACCTCCTTTTGCGGGCAGCTTCCCTTACGAATAACAATACTGAACCGTTCAGTTATCGCTGTCAAGTGCGGCGGAAGCCCTGGTTTGACGAAAAACCGTTCAACCGGGGGCTGTGCGTGTGTTTAAATTGTCCGCTGTGATGACTCGGCAAAACGGAAGATCCTACGCATGGCGATGACCTCATATCTTTTGAAAAGTACGATCGTCGGGGCCCTGGGCGGGCTCTTGTTTGGCTTTGACACGGCTGTCATAGCCGGTACCACGCAGCAGTTGACGGTGGTCTACCATCTCACTCCCTTCACCCTGGGCCTGACCGTCTTTATCGGTTTGGTGGGCACAGTGATCGGGGCGATGACCGCAGGAGTTCTCGGCCAGCGGATCGGCGGCCGTGAGGCATTGCGCATCATGGCGATTCTTTATACCGTTTCGGCCCTCGGATGCGCCTTTGCCTGGAACTGGCCCGCGTTGATGGTGTTTCGATTTATTGGTGGCATTGGCATCGGCGGCTCTTCCGTGCTTGGTCCTGTGTACATCGCGGAGCTGGCCCCGGCTAAGTGGCGGGGCAGGATGGTGGGCCTGTTTCAAATTAATGTCGTGGCCGGTATCCTGCTGGCCTACCTCTCTAATTACCTCATTTCCCTCTTGAATCTGGGCGAGCTGCAGTGGCGGTGGCAACTAGGGGTCGCGGCACTTCCCTCGTTGCTTTTTCTGATCATGCTTTACGGAATTCCCCGCAGCTCGCGCTGGCTGGTCACGAAGAACAAAACCGATGAAGCACTGCAGATCCTCAAAATGATGGGCTCTCCGGACTCAGAAGCAGAACTGCGCGAGATCGTTGATTCCGTCCACCTCGAGCGAGGTATGGCGGCCGAGCCCTTGTTCAAGCGCGAGTACCGTTTGCCCATCTTTCTCGCGATCAGTATCGGGCTCTTCAACCAACTCGCCGGAATCAACGCCATCCTCTACTACTCGAACTATATTTTTGCCTCGGCCGGTTTCAACCAGCTGTCCAGTTCTCTGCAGACGGTGCTGATTGGACTGATGAACATGCTGGCGACACTGCTGGGTATGTCACTTATCGATAAGCTGGGGCGAAAAACCCTGCTGCTTATCGGCAGCGTGGGGATGACTCTGTGCCTCTCCGGAGTTGCAGCGGTCTTTTTCACCCATACCCACGCGGAGACTCTGGTTTGGCTGCTGGTCGCTTATATAGCGTTCTTCTCGGTTTCCCAGGGCGCTGTGATCTGGGTCTATATCGCCGAGGTGTTCCCGAACCGCGTCCGCTCCAAAGGGCAAAGCCTTGGGTCGTCTGCGCACTGGATTATGAACGCCATCATTTCGTTGATTTTTCCGGTGCTCGCAAAATATTCCGGGGGATTGCCCTTCGCCTTCTTCGCAGCTATGACAACGCTGCAGTTTTTTGTCGTGTTGTTCGTCTACCCGGAAACGAAGGGGATCACCCTCGAGCAATTGCAGCGCAAGCTCGGCATTGCCTGAGGAAGCCCTGGAACCACTGGTCCATGGCGCGAAGTCGAAGAGCCTGTCCTGAGCGTGTAACGCTGCAAATTTGTGAGGCGCTCCGCTCAGAGGCTGTGACTTTTATATCCGTGGCCGGAAAGCTCGGAATAGCATCTGCCAACAACCATCGCCGGGGTCCTTCGACTTCGCGCTGTAAAACCCTCCGTTATGCGATAGATATGCGAGGCGCTTCGCTCAGAGGCTGTGACTTTTTTGGCTACTTTAGACAATTTCTAAGTTTAACCCGTTTAGTTTGAGAAGCGAATTTTTCAAAAATCAATAAGTCACACACTCTCAGGATGACGGCTTTGGGTGGGCCGAAAACGTCTGACTGGGTGAGCTAAGTGATCGGCGCGGGATTGAACAAAGCAAACTCATTGTGCAGACCCCAATGGTCGGCCCAGGTTTGTTTGCGGCCGCTCGCCACTTGAAGAATCAGGTGAAAGATCTGCTCGCCAACTTCCTGAATGGTCGCTTCGCCCGTGGCGATGCGGCCCGCGTTGATATCGATCAGGTCGGACCACCTGTCCGCCAGCGCACTGCGAGAAGCCACCTTGATCACAGGAGCCATGGCCAGCCCATAAGGAGTTCCTCGTCCGGTGGTGAAAACATGTATGTTCATCCCCGCGGCTAACTGCAGCGTTCCACAAACGAAATCACTCGCGGGTGTGGCGGCAAAGATGAGCCCCCTGGTAGTGACGCGCTCGCCAGGACCGAAAACACCGGCCAGCGCGCTGCTGCCTGCCTTTGCCGTCGAACCCAGGGCCTTTTCCACTATGTTTGTCAGCCCTCCGGTCTTGTTTCCCGGAGTCGGATTGGCACTTCGATCCGCTCCTCCGTGTTGAAGATATGCGTCGTACCAGGCCATCTCGCGAACCAGCGCACGGGCGACGTCCTGGTTTGCGGCACGGGCGGTCAACAGGTGAACGACGTCGCGAACCTCGGTGACTTCTGAAAACATGACGGTAGCGCCCGCGCGCACCAGAAGGTCAGCGGCATAGCCCACCGCCGGATTGGCGGTGACTCCCGAAAATGCATCGCTTCCCCCACATTGCAGGCCCACTACCAGGTCGGCTGCCGGCCGGGTTACACGGGTTCGAGCATGCAATTGGACCAGCCGCTTCTCCGCCATCTCCATGATGGCGGTAATCATGTCGCCAAAGCTGCGATGCTGCTCATCCTGCAAACGGATGACGTAGGGCACACTGGACAGAATGGGAAGACTGCCGGCGGGCAGCATCTGCGCAGGCTGCAGCTTTTCGCAGCCCAGACTGACCACCATGGGGGCTCCGCCCAGATTCGGATTCAGGCTGAGATTGCGTAAGGTACGAATGGGAATTTCTGATCCTGGCGCGTTGATCGCGACGCCGCATCCGTAGGGATGTGTGATGGCGATTACATCGTCAACATTCGGATAACGGGGAAGAATCTCGGAGCGGATGCGCTTGACCGCATACTCTACCGTGGCTGAAACACATTGCACGGTAGTGGAGATGCCGAGGATGTTCCTGGTTCCCACCGACCCATCCTGGTTGAGATAGCCTTCGAAGGTAAATCCTTCTAGCGGCGGCAGCGGGCCCGGGATGGCAGTTGCGAGCGCAAGTTTATCCAGCGGGGGAGGCGCCGGTAAACTCATAACTCCTTCATGCACCCAGCTGCCTTTTGCGATCGGCACTTCTGCATAGCCGATCACAACGCCGTAGCGCAGAATCGGATCGCCTGCCGCGATACCGCACAAGGCTACCTTGTGGGCTTCGGGAATGGCATCGATCAGCGCAAGGCCGTTGCCGAGTTGAGCGCCGGCGGGAAGCCCACCTTCATTGACAATGATGGCTACGTTGTCCCGCGCGTGGACCTGGATGCACAAAGGCCGCAATCTACCGTTGCTGGACATGTGATTCTTCCGCTTTTACCGCACGTATCACTTTTATCACGGGCGAGATAGTTGGCTGTCAGTTGTGCTGCATTTCGCGCGCTCCAGTTCATAAAGGGTGGTCGTCCGGCTCTGTCGGGGTTGTGACTTTTTGGTTTCCCTTGTTTGTGGCCGGAAAGCTCCGAACAGCATCTGCGAACAAGCATCGCCGAGGTCCTTCGACTTCGCGCCATAGACCCTCGTTATACGACAGATCTGCGAGGCGCTTCGCTCAGGATGACGGTTTTGTTTGGGGTGGAAGGCTGCTGAAGGGCATCTGCCAATTAGCATCGCCGAAGTCCTTCGGCTTCGCTGGGATGACAAAGGAGAGAGTGGTTGTAGAGCTGAAAATGTGGGTCGACCGAAGGGCGCACCGCAGGTCCCTCGGCTTCGCTCGGGATGACAAGAGGGGAGTGGTTGTAGGAGTGGGAATATGGGACGGCCGAAGGGTGACCGCAGGTCCCCCGGCTTCGCTTGATTGGATGACAAAGGGGAGAGTGGTTGTAGAGCTGAAAATGTGGGTCGACCGAAGGGCACACTGCAGGTCCCTCGCCTGCCCCAGATTTCCTGTCAAGAGTTGCGGCTTCGATCAACTGTATGTGGTTCTCTTTAAGGAGAACCACATAAGCGGTCGCTGGCAAGAGCCGCGAAGTAGGAAATCCGGGTGCGGTCGGGATGACAGATAGGAGAGGGTGGTTACAGGGAGAGGGCCGTTGTCAAGGGATAAGCCGTTGTGGGGCGCAAGGCCTTTCCGCATCTACAAGCATCATTCTTGCGCGAATAGAAAGTCACAGCCTCTCCGGATGACGGATTTGTGGAAGAGACAGAAAAACGTTTGGTTGCGTGGGCAAAATACGAACGGACCGAGAAAGGCAAAGGCTGTCGGGAGGACCGAGTTTTAGAACGAACTAACAGCCTGGGGTCCGAAATGAATCGACAGCCGTTTGACCGGGATATAGTCTTTGGCTATCGGGAGCGAACGACGATGAGAGGACACATGACACGCAGAGAAGCTCTCAAATTAGGAACCAGTACTGCTATCTCAGCCGCGGCAACGCCCTTGCTGCCGTCAGCGATCAGCAGCGTGGCTCCCGCTGTACCTTCGTCCGCAGACGAAATTTGCTTTATGCGTGCGGTTGACATGGTCGACGCAATCCGCGCTAAAAAGCTCTCTTCGCGCGAAGTGATGCAGGCGCACCTGAAGCAGATCAGTAGGGTGAATGCCAGGGTGAACTCGATGGTGACGATGGTTCCCGAAGACCAGTTGATGGCTCAGGCCGCGGCGGCCGATGAGGCCATCGCTAACGGCAAGTGGCTCGGCGCTCTGCACGGCCTCCCGGTTGCCGTCAAAGACCTGCACGACACCCGCGGAATCCGCACGACCTATGGCTCTCCACTGCACAAAAGCCACGTGCCGGATTTTGATTGCCGCGTAGTGCAGAGGGAGAAGGAGGCCGGGGCCATCGTGCTGGGCAAGACGAACGTGCCGGAATTCGGGCTCGGCTCGCAGACGTTCAATCCGGTTTTCGGGCCTACGCATAATCCTTACGACATAACGAAGACCTGCGGTGGAAGCACGGGCGGAGGCGCGGTGGCCGTGGCGTGCGGCATGGCTCCGTTGGCCGATGGCAGCGATATGGGCGGATCACTGCGCAATCCGCCCAACTTCTGCAACGCGGTCGGCATTCGCACTTCTCCCGGAAGAGTTTCGAACGTTCCTACGAACTTAGGGTGGTTCACGCTTTCGGTTCCCGGGCCTGTGGCTCGTAACGTCACGGATTGCGCGTACTTCCTGAGCGTGCTCGCCGGCTATGACCAGCACTCGCCCATCTCCATCGAACAAACCGGCAGCCAGTTTGCCCAGCCTCTGGGAAATCGAAGCTTCCAGGGAGTGCGAGTGGCCATGTTCAAAGACATGGGATTGCCATGGGACCCGGAAGTGAAAAATGCGGTGCAGGCGCAGCGCAAGGTGTTTGAATCGCTGGGGTGCGTTGTCGAAGATGCCGAGCCTGATTTTTCCGGGGCCAACGAATCGTTCCTGGCTTGGCGGCATTGGTCGTCGGAGTTAGCCTTTGGCGATCAGCTGGCGGCGCATGGGGATCAACTGAACGAATACATTCACTGGCACGTTGAGGAAGGCCGCAAGCTGACCGGCCCTCAGTTATCGCGGATCGAGGCCAGGCGCAGTGCGCTTTACCAGCGTTTGTGTAACTTCGAAGGAAAGTATGATTACTTCGTACTGCCGGTGAACCAGGTGCTTCCTTTTGATGTGAACACTCACTACCCGACGGAGATTGCCGGGGTCAAAATGGAAAACTATATTGCCTGGATGAAGTCGGCTTATTACATCTCGGCTGCAGGAAATCCGGCGATGTCGGTTCCCTGCGCGTTTTCTTCGGGTGGGCTTCCGATCGGCTTGCAGATCGTCGGCCGCCATCATGATGATTGGGGTGTGCTGCAACTGGGGTATGCGTTTGAACAGGCTACGAATATCGGGCGGCGGCGGCCGGTTGTGGTTTGACGTTCCGCTCTCGGAGAGACTGCGGACAGCGCGGTCTTGCCGCGTGCAGGCGGGGCGTACATGGGGCACCGTCCAGGACCATCGACAGTGGTCAGGGGACGAGAGCATTTGGACGCGGCTGCTCCGACCGGTCTGGGCGGAGGTCTCCGACGATGAACCAGTAACAGAAGATGCCGGCGAACAGTACGGCGGCTGCCAGAGCGAAGCCCGGGGCGTAGGAGCCGGTGCGGCTGATCAGCAGGCCGGTGAGGAGCGGCGCCGCGACGCCGGCCAGGTTGCCCGCGAAGTTTTCGAAGCCAGTCCATAAGCCTACATCGTCCGGGGGTGCGCAGCATTGCAGAATTACCAGCAGATTGCCGGTCGCGAGCCCTACGAAGGAAGCTCCGGCGATCAGCGCCACGGCGGCAGTGGCATTTTGCACCCGGGACGCGGGTATGAGCAGTAAACCAGTGAGGAAGGCGATGGTTACGATTCCCTTGCGGGTGCGGGTTTCATCCCAACCGATAGCGGTCAAGCGGTCGGCGATCCAGCCGCCCAACGGTTCGCTGGCTCCAAATACGAAGTAAGGCAGCGAGGAGAAAACACCGGCGCGGAGAATGTTAAAGTGGCGGACGGTTACGAGATAGTCGGGGAGCCAGGTGACAAACAGGTACCAGTAGTAGTCGAAGCAAAAGAAACCGAGGCAGATACCAATCAGATTACGATTGGTGAGTAACCACCGCAGTTCCTGTTTCCGGTTGCGGGTGGGGCTTGCCGACCGGGATTGCCGGCCGAGCCGCCCTTTCGTAGCCCAGAGCCAGGGGATCACCCACAGCAGCCCGGCAAAACCAATCAGGCGGAATGAGACCCGCCAACCGAACCGAACCAGGAGCCAGGGGATGACCAGTCCCCCCATCACCAGACCCATGCGCGTACCGAAATCGAAGAGGCCGGAAGGGAGCCCGCGCTCGGTGGTCCCAAACAGGACGCTTACGATCTTGGTGCCGCCGGGCAGGTAGATGGACTCCCCAATACCGAGCAGCAGGCGGAATATGATCAGCACGCCCAGGCTGGTCGCGAAGCCGGTCAAGCCCTGGCCTACGGACCACATCACAAACGCCGCGAAATAGAGCCAGCGCAGATTGACCCGGTCGGCAGCCCAGCCGATTGGGATTTGCATCAGGGCGTAGGTCCAGAAGAACGCCGAGAGCAACAGGCCCTTGCTTTCCGGGCCCAGGCCCAGGTCTTTGGACAGCAGGGGCAGGGCGAGCGAGATGCTGGAGCGGTCGAGGTAGTTGATCAAAGAGGCGGCGAACAGCAGCCATACGATGGTCCAACGCCGGGAATTGGCGGGGATTTTATGGCCCAAAGCAGCGCCCTCTGCGAATTGGTGAGCGTCTCGCGACATGACCTCAAATTCTACTTCGTTGTGGGTGTCGCGGGTACGGCCCTCCCAGCATACGCCTGCGCCTGAGCCTCGGCACAGCACATTGTGCTTCCGAGGGTCCCCCAAAAAAGCGCAAAAAGCGCAAAAAGCCCCCCGGGGCGCCAGGACTCACGAAGTACGGGCGTTCTAGACAAGCTGAAATTGCTTCAAGCGCATAGACTTCTTGTCGAAAGTGAGCGTTGTGGTGCATCCAGCCCATTGGCCCAGCGCGCCAATGAGGGCATCGGCAAACGAGCCATATCCTGCGGCAAGAGCGGCAGCCGCCGAGAACACTTCCCGCTCGTTCTGGACAATGAGGGTTTCCACTTGCAGAATGCGTTCGATCGCCGCGGCAACTTCAGAGCCCGCCAAGCCATAGACGCCATCGAGCACCCAGGCCGTCTCCGCCATCGTTACAAGACTGATAAATCCAGGCCGGTCCCTCGATAAGCGTCGTTCGATAACCTGCGTTGCTTGGGCAGACTGGGCAGAGTCGTCCTGGGCGAGGTAGCGGATGAGGATATTGGTGTCGAGCCCGATCATCGACGTTTGGCGAGCCTATAACCGGCGGTCGCGCCCTTCGCGATCGCGGTCCCCATCTCTTCGAGGGAAACCCGTTTCCGCGTCCGGACCATGCCCTTCAGGCTGGAGGCGGGAAGCTTCGGAAGGATCACCACATGGCCATCCGGATGTACGAAAAACTTAATCTGATCACCAGGTCCGACATGAAGGTGGTCGCGGATGGCCTTTGGAATTGTTGCCTGTCCTTTTACGCTGAGGGTGGATTCCATCGGATAACCTCTCTTTACATTTTACCGAATGTAATACCTGCCTTCAACCAGCAGTCGCCAATTGCGCCACAATGGTGGTCTTCTTCTGTCCCTCTTCGGTAAGGTTGAAAGCTTTCCCCGCGCCGCGGAAGTTCACTCCTCGCGAAGCAGTATCATCGGATCAACCGACAAGGCGCGTCGCGCCGGGATCCACGTGGCCACGAGTCCGAGCAGCGCCATCGCCGCAACTACGCCAGCCAGTACCAGCGGATCGCGGGGAGTGGCCTCAAATACAATGAGCGCAAGCACGCGGCTGGCGAGAAGTCCAAGAAGCAATCCTGCGACGGAACCAAAAGCCAGCAATTTGAAAGCATGGCCCAACGCCGCCTCGAGCACTTCTCTGCGCTGCGCGCCTAAGGCAACACGAATTCCCAGCTCACGCAGACGCTTGCTGACAGAGTAGGCAGCCATTCCGAAGATGCCGGTGATTGCCAGCATTGCGCCCATCGCCCCCATCACGCCCAGAGTGAGGGTCGCCATCTGGGCGGGAAACAGAACTGTGGCCATTTCGTCGTGCCGGGTCTCAAGGTCCACAGGCAGTGCAGCATCCAACTGATGCAACGTGCTACGTATGGCTGGCCCTAGCTGCTGCGGATCACGGCTGGAGCGCACCACCAACCAAGCCGTGCCTGACGGCCATTGCAGGATAGGGAGAAACACTGCCGCATGCGGATCTTCCGTCAAGGTGGCATACTTTCCGTCTTCGGTAATGCCCACAACTTGAACACGAGTTCCATCGGGCATTTTGAAATACCCGCCCATTGCTTTTTCTACCGAGCCGAAGGTCTTGCGGGCAAACTCCCGATTCACCACTGCAACGCGTGGCGAATTTTTGTCGTCATGCCAGGTGAAAGCCCGGCCTGATAGCAACGCCGTGCCCTCCGCTCGCAGGTAGTCGGGAGATATGTGGAACTCATAGGCATTGGTGGCGGCATTTTGCGGCCGCAGATCAGTAGTTCGATCGCTGTAAACATCAGACGCGCGGGTGTCACTTAACAGTAGCGGATCGCTTAATCCGACCGACTCTACTCCGGGTATATTGGCGACGACATCGAGCATGTGCTTCTGCATGGGGGCGATATGATCGCCGGTGTAGCCTGCCATGTGCAGATCGGCAGCTATCAGCATGGCATTCTTCGGCTCAAACCCGTAATGGTCATGCAGGGTGCGCACCAGGCCACGGACGGCAACCAGCGACGACGTAACCAGTACCGCGCAGATCGCAATTTGAGCAACCAGCAATACATCTCGCGCAGTCATCCGGCGGCCGATTCTCGCGGACGACCCTGATTTGACGACCTCATACGGATTGGTGCGAAGGACCTGGTTCACGGGAACTGCACCAAAGAGGAATCCACTGACCAGGCTCAGCAGCAAGGCGATTGCATAAACGGTTGGGTCCGGGTTCACCGGCGCATGCATGGGAAAATTCCCAAAGGGCTGCCACTCACTCAAGCGGCGCAAGAACAAAACGCTAACCCACAGTCCGGCCGCACCTCCCGCCAGCGAAACCATCACGGCTTCGATAAACAATCCACGCAGAATGCGTTTGCGGCTGGAGCCGAGCGCGAGACGCAGAGCCAATTCCCTGGAACGGTCCGCGGCACGCGCGGCAAACAGGCTGCCCAGGTTGGTGCATGCAGCCAGCAGAATCAATCCCGCCAGCAACATCAGTCCCGCAAGGAATGTCCGAAAACCAACGCCAAACTGATCGCCCATGAGATTCGGGCGGGTCAATGAAAAACTCATCTGACCAGCGTCTTGCGGATAGTGCTTTTCCAGATCCGAGCCAATCGAGTTCAGATCGCCGGTTGCCTGTGCCTGAGTGACCCCAGCCCTCAAGTGTCCCATGACTGTGATAAGCGAGCGGTTTCCGCGATCGTTCAGGTAGTTGTAGCCATCCACCTGCTCGCAGTTCACCAGCGGCACAAAGAAATTGGGAGAGAAAATTACTAATGTCCCACGAAATTTGGGCGGGGCTACCCCAATAATCGTAAATGGATGCTTGTCCACTTCAACCGTACGGCCCAGCACACCACGATCATCGTGAAAGTGGGCGTGCCAATAGGAATAACTGAGCACCATGTAAGGAGCGCTGTTTGGACCATGCTCGTCCGATGCGTGAAAGAAACGGCCCAAGTATGGATGAATTCCTAACACGTCGAAGTAGTTGCCGGTCGCCTCAACGCCCCAGGTGGGGACGGGCTTTTCACCGGTGTTCAGTGCCACCTGAGGGATGCTATAAGCGGCCAGATCGTTAAAGCTGCGGTTGCGGTCGCGCAAGTCCAGATAGTCGAGATACGAACTACTGGTGTACTTTTCTCTCGTGCGCTGCAGTGAGTAGAGGCTTTGGGCCTGAGGCACATCAAGCGGACGCAGGATCAGCCCGTTCATCACACTAAAGACCACGGCATTAGAACCGATGGCCATGGCCAGCGTCAGAATGGCGGCGACCACAAACCCTGGCGACCTGAGCAGTGTTCGCCAGCTGTATCGAATTTCCTGAACCAAGCTCGTCATGGCAACCTCGGCCAAATTGCATCGGACCGCCCGACTAAGTTGTGCAATTCTACCGCCAAACGGTGCCGCGCAATACTGACCGCAAAGGGTCGTCCGAATTTGATTCCTTGTTAAAAAAGCTGTTCGCTTTCGCGAATTGTTGTCCGCAATTGGACAGCTGAAAGATGTGACCGGCATAGGAATGGATGAAGTTTCTGCGCGGAAGTCGGAAATCCAACTCCCGCGCAACGCACCCCGAGCCAGTGGATCAACCCGCGCGTCTTCAGCGCTCCTCCGGACGATAGACTATGGTTGTTACTGGCAAGAGAGAAACGGAGACTGATTTCATGGTGTTTGGCTCATGGTTAAAGCGGGCAGCCGCGCCCGCGTGGGTTCTGGGCACGGCAGGATTTGTGTGTGCTTCCTCCGCTCTCGGTCAGAGGAGTGCGACTCCGGAGGCCGGGTCGCTTAACAAGCCTGCGCAGGTCGAGTGGTTTCGAGATCAGGGCTTTGGCCTGTTCATTCATTGGAGCGTGGATGTGCAGACGGGGGTCGGCATCAGTCATTCTCTCGTGGGGGCTTCGGACGAGTACGTCAACCGTTTTTACGATGAGTTGCCGAAGACGTTCTACCCGGACCAGTTTCGCCCGGATGACTGGGCGCGGCTGGCGCGGGTCGCCGGCATCCGGTACATGATGTTCACCACCAAACATCACTCCGGATTCGCCATGTTCGACACCGCGACAACCACGTTCGGAGTGATGCATACTCCGTTTCGTCGTGATATTACCGCCGAGGTCTTCAAAGCCTTTCGAAATCAGGGGATGGCGGTAGGCGTTTACTACTCGCCCGATGATTTCTATTGGCTGCGCAAGGAAGGCAAACTGATCCAACGCAATGTTCCCGAAGTGCAACCAGTCAATAACCCCGGATTGATGGCCTATGACCAGGCGCAGGTCAAGGAGCTGTTCACGAAATTCGGCCCCGTCCAGTTGGCTTTCTTCGACGGTCAGGCCGATGGTCTGCGCGATCTGGCGTGGAAACTGCAACCCAACGTGGTTGTCACCCGCGGCGGCCTGGCTACACCGGAGCAGTATGTGCCCGGCATGCCCCTCAAGGGCGCTTGGGAAGCCAACCTGACGATGGGACAGTCGTGGCAATATCAGCCGCAGGATGACAATTACAAATCGACACGGCAGCTGCTCGAGCTTCTCTTTCAGACCCGAGCGAAGGGGGGAAATCTTTTGCTGGATATCGGCCCCAAAGCGAATGGTGAGCTGCCGATTGAGGAGGAGGACCGGCTGCGTGAGATGGGGCTTTGGATGTCAGTCAATTCAGACTGCATTTACAGCGTGCGACCGTGGGTTATTACCAATGAAGGCGATTACTGGTTTACCAAGAAGAAGGATGAAGACACTCTCTACGTCATCGACAATTCGCCGTCGCCGTGGATCTTCGGTAAGTGGCGGGACCTGGTTCTGAAGTCAGTGGGCCCCGGAACAGATACCGAAGTGAGTGTCCTTGGAGAAAACGGCAAGGTGCTCGAGTACCAGCCCAAGGTCAATCCCAAACCGACATGGGAAATGAAACCCGACGGCATGCATATCCACGCCATGATGGCGCAGCGCCTGCAGGATAACTACAAGTGGGCCTATCCGGTCGTTTTGCGCATCACGCACGTAAAACCGGCTTTCGATCCTCCCCAGGTGGCAACGGTTTCATCGAGCGCATCGTCTGCGACCAGCGAACTGCTGACCGGTGAGGTTACCGACATGGGGCGTTCGCCGGAACTCCAGGTGGGCTTCGAGTATCGCTCGATGAGTGGTGAGGACGTTCATGCCCGTACTGCTCCCTGGACGCCTACGCCATTGCAGAATGTGACGCAAACCGGGCAATTCAGCTATACGTTGAATGATCTGCCGCCCGGCCTGTATGAGTTTCACGCGGTGGTGAAGCATCCGCTGGTTACCCTTTTTGGCGCCGACGTCAGGATGCAGCGATAGTTCCATTTCCGTCGCCTGGATGAATATATGAACAGAAGCAAGATTGCGAATTCCCTTTCCAACGCCGAGGCCTTTGCGGAGAAAATGTCGATTCGTCTTCCGATCCTGCTTGCGCCAATGGCTGGAGCATGTCCGCCGTCTCTATCCGTTGCTGTTGCGAATGCTGGCGGGATGGGTGCCTGTGGCGCACTTCTGATGAGTCCGGAATCGATCCGTGCCTGGACCGAAGAGTTTCGCCGCGACAGCGGGGGTGCGTTCCAGATCAATCTCTGGGTTCCTGATCCAACGCCGGTTCGCGATCCAGACACGGAAAGACGGCAACGCGAGTTTTTGGCAAACTGGGGCCCTCTTGTTCCTCCGGAAGCGGGAGAGGCAATCCTGCCAGATTTCGATGCGCAGTGCTCTGCCATGATTGCCGCTCGTCCGACAGCGATCTCCTCGATCATGGGGTTATATTCCTCGTCCATGGCCTCCGAAATGAAGGCGAACGGAATCTTCTGGTTTGCGACAGCCACTACGGTCGCGGAAGCCCAAGCAGCCGAAGCGGCCGGAGCAGACGCAATCATTGCCCAGGGAATGGAAGCAGGGGGCCATCGTGGTGCATTTCAAGCGGAGGACGCCGAGACGCAGATGGTGGGGCTGATGGCACTGCTCCCTCAGGTTGTCGACGCCGTGACCGTCCCGGTAATCGCGGCTGGAGGGATTGCAGACGGCCGTGGAGTAGCCGCAGCTTTGATTTTGGGCGCGAGGGCGGTCCAGGTCGGGACGGGTTTTCTACGCTCTCCCGAAGCACAGATACATCCTGCCTGGGCAGAAAGACTAGGCAGAACCGAAGCACATGAGACTCGGATAACCCGCGCCTTTAGCGGGCGACCCGGGCGAAGTGTCCGCACGCAATATGTCGAAGCATCTGCATCGCTAGGTGAGCCGCCTGCGCCGTATCCGATCCAGCGCGGGTTCACCCGATCGATGCGGGAGGCGGCATTGCGAACCGGTGACGCTGAAAGGATGCAGATGTGGGCCGGACAAGCGGCGCGGCTGGCTCAAGCTGAGCCCGCGGCTGTTATCACAGAGCGGTTGTGGGAGGATGCTCTGAAACTGCTTCGCTGACTCGTGTTGAGCCGGGTGAGGAGTTGTTTTTGCGTCGACCGCTCAACGAGATGAACTGTCCGCCCCGTGCAGGAAATCCGGGACCATGGGCCGAAAAAGACGGGGCGCAGCCCTCCCAACGCTTTTTGCTATGTGACGAGATGCCGTGACCTTGAACAAGAGGTCTTGCGCCATGGACTGAAAGCATTGGAAGAATCCGTTTTCGGCCCATGTACGCCCAGACGAACATGGGGCACCCGTCCAGAACCGACGACCGTGGTTGGGAGTTCAAACTCCCACCAGAGCCCACCGACTTGTGCTCGCTTCACTCGTTCCGCAGGGCTCGCATAGGATCAATCCGTGAAGCGCGCCGAGCCGGGCCAAAGGCGGCCAATAGAGCGATCAGTAGCAGCAATCCTGTCGCACCTGCCAATGTCGGGGGATCGGTGAATTTCACTCCATACAGCATCGTGCTGACGAATCGTGCGAGCCAGAAAGTCACGCCTATCCCGAGCACGATACCCATCACTGCCATCCACCACGCGTCGCGCAGCACCATGCCCAGCACCTGTCCAGTGCGTGCGCCGAGCGCCATGCGAACGCCAATCTCGCTCGTGCGCCTTGCCACCGTGTAGGCCATGATGCCGTAGATGCCGATGCAGGCAAGCACTAGCGCCAGCACGCCAAAGCCGCTTGTCAGCTGCGCAAAAATTCGCTCGCGAGACAGGCTGGACTCAATCTGTTCCGTCATGGTGCGCACGTCGATCAATGGCAGGTCTCGATCCACTGACTCGACAGACGCACGCGTCTGGCTCAATACGCTGCCAGGCTCAGCCGCGGTACGGATTTCGACGACCATGCGACCGGAGTGAGGCTGCTGCCGGTACGGAAGATAGAAGGTCGGAGGCGTCTCGCTCCGCAGATCGGCATACCGAGTGTCTGCAGCAATCCCGACAATCTGAATCGGTCCGTGAGCGTCGTCCGCGTCGGCGTCAAATGTCTGGCCAATCGGATTCTCGTTCGGGAAAAACTTTCGCGCGAGCGCTTGATTCACCACCGCTACGGTGGGCGATGTTGACGTGTCGCCCGCGGTAAAGCCGCGTCCTCGTAACAGGGGTATGCTCATTGTCCGGAAGAAATCCTCTCCCACGCTGTTTGTCTGCACGCGGACGGTGTCCTTCGGCACTGCTGTACCGGATCGATGAAATGTCGATCCCGAATGCCCATCACCGATAATCGCGATATTGCTCATTGACACCGATCGCACACCAGGGATTGCGGCAAGCTTCTCTTCCAGTTGCCGATAAAGCGTCACCATCTGTGCATCGGAATATCGAGTCCGCGGCGGGTTCAGTCGAAAGAGAAGAATGTGGTCTGCCCGAAAGCCAAGCGGTGTCCGGCTCAGGTTGACCAGGGTGCGCACAAAGAGTCCCGCGCCAATCAATAGTATTGTCGACAGCGCTATCTGAATGACTACCAGCCCCTTGCCCAACCACATCCCATGCTGAGGCGTCGTAGTGCCGGTTGCGTTTTTCAAGCCTGTGCTCACACCGGTGCGCATCGCCTGCCATGCAGGGAAAAACCCAAACAGAAGGCCGGTGGCCAGCGAAACCCCCACCGTGAAGGCCAGCACTTGCCAATCGAAATGGACCTGCATTGTCGCCGCGTGCCGCGGAGTTCCGAGCACCATTGGAACAGCATTGCGTCCAAGATACCCGAGCGCCAGTCCCGCCGCACCGCCCAGACTCGCGAGCAGCAGGCTCTCTGTCAGTACCTGCCGTAGGATCTGCGTCCTACCCGCTCCCAGCGCCAGCCGCGTACTCATTTCTCGCCGCCGGCTCGCGCCGCGCGCCAGCAACAGGTTGGCAAGATTCACACACGCCAGCAACAGCACCAAGCCGGCCAGCGCGAGCAGCACATACGAGGGCCTGGCGAACGTGCCCTGCAGATCGTCTAATCCGCGGTCACCCGGTTCCAGCTTGAGATGAAACTGATCCAACCCTTTCGCGCCGGCTAGCGTCACCATCGCCGTCTGCCGCAATACAACATCGAGCACCGCCTGCGTGCGGGATTCGGGGACATCCGGCCGCAAACGCGCCATGATCTGAACCCACCACGATTGCGGATTATTCAGCAGTGAAGTGTTGCCGGATTCCGTCCGTTGTTCACGCGGTATGAGCAGCGGTTGCATGGTCAGCGGAACAAACATTTGCGCCGTACTTCCCATCTGTAAGCCGGTGAATTGACCTGGAGTCACCCCAACAATCGTGATGGGTACTCCGTTCAGCGAAATCGACTTGCCCAGCACTGAGATCGACCGGTCGAATCGTGCCGCCCAATATCCTTCACTGATTAAGGCTACTGGACCTTTTCCCGGCCCCGCATCGTCAGCGAAGTTCAAGGGCCGCCCAAGTATCGGGTCCACACCGAGTGCGCCGAACGCGTTTCCGCTGACCATTTCACCGGCGATCAATTCCGGGTGCCCGTCGATACTCGCTGTCATCTCGACGTCCTTAAAGGCAACGAGCTCCTGGAATACGTCTGTCTTTTTCCGCAGCTCCTCCACTACCGGATAGGAAAAGGCTGTGCTGCTCAAGCCGCCTCCAGCCGTGGAGGACACATCGCCCCAAACCGGAGGCACTGGCTGCTCATGTCCGCTGACCCAGGTCAACATTCGCAGCTCATGTGGGTCTTTCACCGGTAATGTATCTAGCAGCACCTTCTTCGCAACCGTGAAGATCGCCGTATTTGCACCAATCCCCAACGCAAGCGAAAGTACGGCGATGAGAGTAAACAACGGATTCCTGCCGAGCTGGCGGACACCGAAGCGCAGATCGCGCCAAACGGTCCTTGGTGAGAGAAATGTACGTGTCTCTCTTTGCTGCTGCTGCAGCAAAGTTACGTTGCCAAATTCGCGGCCTGCCGCCCTGGGAGCATCCTCCGGGGATACGCCCATGCGAATGAGCCGCTCGGTGAGCAATTGGAGATGCGCCTGCAGCTCTTCGGCGAACTCATGATCTGCCTTTCTCTGCTCAAACAGTCCGCGAAGCTTGGCAGCCAAAACACGCAGTGTGGCAATCATCTGCCTCCCTGCCTTTCCAACCGCAGTACTCGCCCAATCACACCCGAGATACGCTCCCAGTTCTCCGTCTCAAGCGTCAGCTGCTTCAGGCCATGTTTGGTAATTGAATAGAACCGTGCCTTGCGATTGTTCTCTGAAGTCCCCCACTCGGAAGCGATCCAACCCCGCTGCTGCAACCGAAGCAACGATGTGTACACCGTGCCTTCGTTCAATTTCAACACTTCCTCGCTTAGTTGTTCAATGCGCCTGGCAATTCCAAACCCATGCAGTGGCCCCAACGCGTGAAGAGTTTTCAGGATCATCAGATCCAGCGTTCCCTGCAATACTTCCGATTTCCTGGGGTCCACAGCCACTCCTTTGGATACACCAAAGAAGCTATCATTACTCCTTTTCAATGTCCATAGGAAAGGCTCAGGAGGCGAAGCGACGTCCATTCATGGCCGTGCTTTAACAAACAGTTTTTCATCCACGGGTATGACAAGAATGGCGAGCGGTGTTCCGGCGTCATCGCCCACGGTTGGAAGGTGACTTCCGGGATCATTGTTGCCGAGCATCGAATTGTCGTAATTGGGAGCGAAGACCATCATGTGAGGATGCCAATGTCCGCTCGGCCCGAGGATCTGGTCCGCTGACCACATATATGCGAAGCTCACGCCGTCGCGCTTCGGGATTTTGCCTTGGTCGTAGGCCTCCTTGACGGCTTCCGTAATCTGGTCAGGAGTCTTGCCTTCCAGACCGAGTTTGGTTCGTAGGTCGTAATAGGGCAACACGGTTTTTACCGCGTTCGGGTCGAAACAGATGGGTGCACGGGTTTTGGAATCGTAGTTAATGAACATCCGAAGTTGGGCAGGGCGCAAACGTCGGTGCGCCCGTAAATCCACGCATGACCATGCACACAAAACCGTTATCACCCTGATGCGCTATCTGGTAACCCGCGGTGGTTAGAACTCTGATCGTTGCATGGTCCGAGATATTCTGAGGCGCCGCACTCTTAGCTAACGCAATCTCGGCGTCCTGCGGCATCATATACTCACTGAGCGGCGGGTACTTAGGGGCTTGCCCACGCACCGTTGCAACCTGCATACCCACTATAACTAGCGCTAGCGCTGCCGGAATGTTTCTCATTACGAATCATCTCCTTATCGAACGACTTCGGCATTCTGTATTTGCCGCTCTTGACGGAAGGAAATTCGAGCCCAGGCTGCGCCCCAGGCTCGTCTGCGGTTTCAGATCAGAAGAGTTTCAGCTGGCGGCTCGCGTCGCGACAGCAACACTTCCGGCAGCACGCCGCGCGTCCGTCACGTTGCCGCGATGCATCGTCTGGTGTAGGGCCAGCACGAGAAAACTCTGCCCATAAGTGGCAAACTCGTTTTCCCGACCCTTGGGGGGCATCTTGGTTGACTTATCAAGGTCCGCATCGCTCAGCGAGTCCAGAATCTTCAGGTTCTGCTCGCGCAATTGACGATACTTCTCTCGAACCTCACTGAACGGCGGATACGCTTTGGCATCGGCGACGGGTTCCGAGTTCTCGCCGAAGTACTGTTGCCACTCTGCCGCCGGATTCTTCTCTCCGAAGAGTATGGTGGGAATCATGCCTTCCACGAGTGTGAGATGACCAAGTACCCACAGTGGATGGCAGCCGCCATTCGGTGTCGGAAACGTCGTTGGGGCCCCGCCCATCTCGTCGATTACGCTGAGCACCGCCCGGTTCGAAACCGTCAGCGCGAATTTGATAGCGTCTTTCGTGTGCATTTCTTTCCTCCTGAAATCGCCTTCACTCTCTATTACGATCCGTGAGCGATGGAGGATACGCGTTCCAGCAGCAGTTTTAGAACGGGTCAGCCAGGACGACGGAGGCTGCTGCTGGTAGGACCCACGGACAATGCGCGTAATCCACGATGCGCAGAATATTCTGATCGGCCAGTTCGAGGCGAGCGACCGAATAGGGCTTCCATTCGTTCCTGTGTTGGCGAAGCGAAACAATTGCCAAGTCACCGTCCACTTCTGCCACTGCCATTCGCCATGGCACTGTCAGCCGTTCATAGTTCCCGAAGTATGGCGATTCGTCGATGGGGCCGGCAAAGCGATCTGTGACACGGAGTCGAGCATCCGCTCGAATGAGTTCGCGGATCCCATCCCAATCTCGCTTATTAAACCGGTCAACGTAGAGACGCGACAGCCGTGTCAACTCAGGGCTCGCTTCGCGGTGCGATCTCACAGGCTCGGGCGAGACAGCCAATTTCGTACGGCCACGATTGAGCGCAGCCTTCACCCCGCCTACGGTGGAGCTGACAAGTTCTGCGATCTCTTCGAGCGTGTAATCAAATACATCCTTGAGCAGTACCGAGGCGCGCTCCATGGGGGGCAGGCTCATCACCAGATGTTCGACAGCTCGACCCACGCCCAAGACGGGGAGGTTTGCAGGCATGACTGAATCTGGCCCCGCTGGAAGCAGTTTCAGCCTCGACCCGGACACCACGCCTGCGCAAGAAGTCGATGCATCGATTGTGAGCAATCCGAAACAGCCACGGAGCAAGAGGACGGCTTTCGTCATACTGCTCCAGCTTCCGATAAGCCTCGAATAGTGCGTCCTGAACAACATCCTCGCCGTCCATTACGGATCCGGTCATCCGCGAACAGTATCGGTGCAGGCGCGGCCGCAGTTGAACGATGGTCTCCAGAAAAGCGAGATACCTCGCATCGAAATTGCCCATCGAGTCGACGTCATCGCCAGCTTTGGTATTCATAATGATAGATACGCAGCTGCGGTCTTTGGGGATACGGGACCCGAAAAGATCGCCAATCTAGGCCCATTCTAGAGGATGGAAGCCGCACGTATTCCAGGCCGATCAGTTGAGAACGCCCCGCGGCCTGCCTACTCTTCAGAGGACGAGAGATGTGGGCTCGGTCCGTGCCCGGATCAGCTGTCGATCTTCCGGACGTATCTGAAATCGTCCTATAGACCCGCTCATACCTTTGATGATGGAGATGTATTGTGGGAGAAGGTCGACGAGAGGATGCTCCTCGGTAGCACTTCACACGAGGCTGACCGGTAACGTCGTGCACACTTTGTGGTTTTGGATTACCTGGACTTGGTTTTGTTTCGACCTGGGGTTATAACAAGGGACTGGATGGGCATTTACTAGGAGGATCCCAGGTCTCAAAAGCGAGACCTGGGGCACCCTTCTTTCTTTTCCCTGTGCGTTTTCTATACCTTGATGCTCTTTGTTCCCGATGCGGTTTCTGCACTTTGCTGCCTGGCTAAGAAGCGGCTTGCGCCTTGGCCAGAACAGCAACGAGGGCATCAAGATCGGCGGGGTTCACGTCACTCACGGCTACAATCTGCAGGTCGTGCGTAGCCGCGGAGTCGATGGTGAATCCTGAACGCGCACCAGGCAGGGCAATGAGGCTGGGGCCGCCGGATCGTTGGGTAACAAAGACAGAGACTTGATGTTTGTGGATGGTGAACAGGAGCAGGGCCGCAGGCTGCCCTTTGAGGTAGGTCAGGTTCGCGCCTTTGAGGGTCGTGTCCGGCGGAAGCGCCTGGGTATCGGGAAGATTGAAGCTGAAAGGAAGCCGGCCCTGAAACCAGGGTTTGACGGTGTGGCGATCAGTAGAAATCACCTGCGGCGTCGCGCCGCTGGAGAGAGTGCTGAGGTGTTGATCGAGCAGTTCAGCAGAAAGACTGTTGGTTTGACGTATCTGGCGCCAACTCATGAGCGATACCGCCAGCAGGAGGGTCGCAGCCAAGCCAACCCACGCCATGCGACGAATGGAGTAGACGCGGGCAGTCGCCGGCGGCTGCCGATGAAGCTGCGCGGTGAGCCGGGCAAGAACATCCGGCGGGGGTGCAAAGCGACGCCCAGCCCGCGCCGTGGCGGCCTTCAGCTGCGTAGCCGAAAGAACGCGAAGGGCGCATGAATGGCAGCCGGCTAAATGTAGCTCAATCGGCCCTTGCTCACCGTCTGCCAGCTCGCCGTCAATAAAGGCGCTGAGCGTATCCGGGCTTAGATGTTCGGTGGGTTGCGTCATTGGGATTCTCCGAGTTGCAACTGCAACAGTTGGCGCAGTGCGCGGCGGGCGCGAGAAATGCGGGACATTACGGTTCCGATGGGGATATCGAGGATCAGAGCGATGTCTTTGTACTTCACCTCTTCCACATCGCACAAAAGCAGCGCTTCGCGCAATGGCGGTTCCAGCTGCTCCAGTGCCCTCTGCAGGGCGGCCTGGTTGTCAAGGCGAATGAGATTGTCTTCCGGCGTCGGGCTGGCATCGGTCGTATCGAGCACGTGGGGATGATCCTCGAGGAAGACGGTTCTGGACGTGGCGATGCCAGTACGTGAAGTAAGGAAGGTATTGCGCAGTATGCGGATGATCCAGGCCTTGAAGTTGGTGCTTTCCTCGAAGGAATCGAAGGCGCGCAGTGCTTTGGATAAAGTTTCCTGTACCAAGTCTTCAGCCTCCGCGTGATTGCGAGTGAGCCAGGACGCGTGATTGTAGAGCGACGGCAAAAGTGGAAGCGCAAGCCGTTCGAAATCTGCGCTGTGTTTCGCGGATGCCACGTTATCAGATGCCTCGCGCTGGCTGGAGTCACGGATATGCATGGGCACGCCGGGCAAAGCTTCATCACCGGACATCACCCATCTAAACCGAATAGCAAACAGATTATTCCACGGAATATTTTCAGAGGGCCCAGGAATAAAAGCCATCCCAGCCAGTTTTCTGCTGCAGAGGTAGTCAAGATGAGACGGGAGATCGATGTGAAACAGGAGAATGCGGTGGAAACTGGGCAGGAGACGAACGGACCGAAGGTCGCCGGAGATGGCATCGACCGGCGCAACTTCCTGCAGTGCATGGCATGGGCGGGTACGGGGCTTGTGTGGTCGATGGTTGCAGGCGTGCCGACTTCGAAGGTGCTAGCAGATACGACAAGTACGGGCAAGAAGAAGATAGTAGAGGACTTCTCGTTTGTGCAGATCAGCGACAGTCATATCGGCTTCAACAAAGCGGCCAACCAGAATGTGGCCGGCACGCTGAAGATCGCCATCGACAAGATCAACGCAGGGCGGCCGGGGATGAAGGAGCCGGAGTTCATGATTCACACCGGCGATATCACGCAGAGCTCCAAGCCGGCGGAGTTCGACACTGCCGTGGAAGTGATCAAGGGCGCCAAAACGGGGAATGTATTTTATGTTCCCGGCGAGCATGATTTCTCTCTCGACGATGGCGAACAGTACAAACAGCGCTTTGGCAAAGGGACACTCGGCAGCGGCTGGTACAGCCATGATCACAAGGGCGTTCACTTTGTCGGGCTGAACAATTGCGTGCAGGTAGACGCCATGGGCAACCTGGGTGGGGATCAGCTGGCATGGCTAAAGGCTGATCTGGACGGGCTAAGCGCTTCGACACCGGTGGTGGTGTTCGCGCATATTCCGTTGTGGATGGTCTATGAGAAATGGGGCTGGGGCACGCAGGATGGCGCGACCGCGCTGAGCTATCTGAAGCGGTTTGGATCGGTCACGGTGTTGAACGGCCACATTCACCAGATCGTGCAGAAGGTCGAGGGCAATGTCAGTTTTCATACGGCTATGTCGACGGCATTTCCGCAACCTGCACCGGGATCGGCGCCTGGGCCGGGGCCCATGGCGGTTCCCGCGGGCAAGCTGGAGACCGTGCTGGGAGTAACCGATGTCAAGGTCGTGCGGGGACATAGTCACCTTGCGGTCGTCGACTCTTCGCTGGCGGAGGCGGTGTGAAGCGTGCTTGGATACTGGCGGTGCTGGTCACCGCCTCGGTAACAGGGTTGGGCTATGTGCATCCTTTTGGCAATCCGCGTGTCGAGCCGGCAACCGGCTCGCTGCTCAAGGGCGCCAACCTGCCCCCGGCGGCGAAGGAGGTCCTGGTGAACAAATGCGCGGACTGCCACTCCAGCGAAACGCGATGGCCAGTGTACGCCCGCGTCGCTCCAGGGTCCTGGTTGATAGAAAGGGATATTGTCGAGGCCCGGAAGCATATGAACCTTTCCCGATGGGACCTCATGTCGATGGAGCAGCAGCAAGTGTTGTTGGCGGAGATAAGCCACGAGGCGAAGAGCGGGGATATGCCACCGCTGCAGTACGTGGCACTCCACTGGGGAGCGAAGCTTTCACCAACCGATGTCCAGACGCTCTCAATGTTGGGCAAGAACACGGGTGACAGTGAGGCAACTGTGGCTGGGGCCGGCGACGCGGCTCGCGGCAAAGCCGTATTCGATAAGCGGTGCACGGGTTGCCACTCTATGGAAATCAATGGTGAGGGGCCCAGGCTTTCGGGAGTGTATGGGAGAAAGGCTGGAAGCGTGCCGGGGTTTGAGTATTCCCAGGGATTGAAGAACTCCGGGTTGACCTGGAACGATGCGACCCTTGAGAAGTGGTTAAGCGGCCCGGATTCCGTAGTACCGGATGCCAAGATGGACTTCTACGTGCCCAAAGCCGCGGAGCGGCGGGATCTCATCGCTTATTTCAAACATTGAACGATCGGCGTTTCTTCACGATCGTTTGCGTTGCGTCCGACAGTGAAACTGCAGATCTTTGGTTCTTGATTGGTGAATCAGAGGGGAAAGACGGGACTTAGTTCGCCATTAGGTCTAGAAGAGCGTACCTCAGGGGCTAAAGCCCTCATGGGCTTCCCTGTACGGCCCGACTAAAGTCAGGCCCTGATACAGAGCATCAGAGCAGTGGCTATCGGAAAATGCGCGCATTCCCGCAGAATTGGTCTGTCGATTGGGTGTGTTGTCCAAATTGGCTAAGCTGAACAGATCGAATTTGGACAGGTCTGGGTCTGCTCCTACTCCGTTCGCAGCGCTCTAAGGTAGCACGGTCTGCTGCATGGAAGGCGTCTGCACAGTACTGCGCAATAAGCGCCTGTGGAACCGCTCCAACAACCAGAGGCGGGCAGGCGTCTCGAAATAGCGGAAGCTCAACAAACTCAGCCCTACACAGAGCGCCCAGGTATACCGGATAGAACGCACCGGTCACCCATCGAAAGTGCAGAAACAAGGAAAGGATTGGCATGTGAATCAGGTACAAAGCATAACTTGCATTCCCCAGGTTCACCAGCCATCGGCTACATAGCCAGCGGGACAAGGGAGTGGGGATCACTGAAAGAGCCCACACGAACCCCGCGAAAATCGGCGCCAGCAGCCCATTGTTGTACGGAGCCGGAACGCGAAACAAGGGAGTCAGCAGCGCACTTCCCAAAAGACCGCCAACCGACAGCACCAACACGGTGTTCACCTGCCACACGGGTACTTGGGCGCCGCAACTTCTTTGCTGTTGCAACGACTGCCAGCGGGCCAACAGCATTCCCAGCGCACAGGTTGAAAGGTGCAGCAGGGGCAGGGTCAGCACCATCTCAACGCTTAGATGCGGCCTCATTCCCCAAACCAGCGCTTGACCTCCCGCGTACAACACGACCGCCGTCATCCACAGCCGCGCTCCGCGGAGTTTCCAAAGCAAGGCGCCGAGCAACGGGAAGCACAAATAAAAGAAAGCTTCCACGCATAGAGACCAGCTGGGCTGGTTGATACGCAACAGCCGGCTCCCCTTCCAGGCTTGCAGCAACGCCACATTTGCCGCCAATATCTCTGCCGTCTTGGTTAGCCCAATCTTTAAGCCGTACCTTTGTACCTCGGGCAGCAGAAGCTCCGGCGTATCGAGTACCAACACGATGAAGTAAAGAGGATAAAGGCGGGCAAATCTTGACGCGAAGAAATTGCGCAGATCAAGAGTTGCCTGGTTATGCAGGTATACAAAACTCAGCACGTAACCGGAGAGGAAGAAGAAAAAGCTGGCGGAGACCGGGAATGCGAGCGATACGATGCCGGCCACATCCTTTAGGGACGCCGTGCACGCCCCTGGCAGAGAAGACTGGTAGGAAGGTCCGCACTGAATGGTGAAATAAAACGAGTGAGGCCGCGAAGAAACGCACCGAGGTCAGGGGATAGATCTTTTTAGCCATCGCTAGGTCGGCTCATACTCACAGACCACTGAGTGGCGCCAACTTACCTAACTGACACCGGACAGATCTATTCACTCTCATGGTTAAAAATCTGCAACGAGTAAGTCCACCGGTAACTTTGTTTCTGCTCGTACGGAATAAATCCGGCGGCTCCCGGTTAGCAGTCAGTGGGAGCAGAGCCATTTGTGGGGTGGCAAACCCCAGGGCCGCGCGACTACGAGAAGGGACCCAACAAAAGATGAACGCTAATCTATCCTTAGCAACTTACAACCTACGTCTGGGTCCGGCGAGGGAGCGGTTTGAGACGAGCCGTGGCCTCAGCACCCTCCGGTCGAACAACGATCCACTATTTCTGGAAGCCTTCCTCCTTTATTTCTGTGCCCTGGGCGCGCAAATGACGGAACCGGTAGAGGGATGGATTCGCCGCGCGGCCGAGCGGTGTTCAGCCCTTGGGCTCCCGGCACTTGGGGATGCATTGACGCAACATGCGCGCGCCGAATCCGGCCATCACCTCATGATGATTGCCGATCTTCGTTCACTGGCGAACCATTGGAATTTACGGCATACGCCCGCAGTAGATGCCGAGGAACTTCTGCGGTTGAAAGCCAGCAACGGAGTGAGGCGCTATTGCCAGGTTCATGAGGAAAACATTGCCGGCGATACGCCCTATGCGCAGATAGCCATTGAGTACGAGATCGAGCAACTTCCCCTGCGCTATGGCGAATTGTTTCTATCGAGAAGCCTCGAAATCCTCGGACCGGATATCCTTCCAGGCCTGAGCTTTGTGACCGAGCACATCGACCTTGATATTGGGCATACGAAATTCAACGAACGAGAACTGGCAAGGCTGATCGATCGCAATCCCAAAAGCCTTCCTGCGCTGGTAGCTGCCGGGAGCGCCGCCCTGGACGCCTATGCGCAATTCCTCGTGGATTGCGTAGAGCAGGCTGAAGATCACTGCACCGCTTTTCCTCATCTCTCGGAGGCGCCTTCTCAGTTCTTGTCATGGCAAGTGCGCTGCCCGCTCCGTGACTCGATGAGTCGCGCCGAAGAGTCCTCGTATGCATGGTTAGACGAGGTAAGCGCGCTTCGCGGGGCCGCTCTCTTTGACAATGGCAGGCGACCTAAGTTCAAGACGGGCGATGGTTCCTTCACAGACTCCGACCCGATCGATCTCTACGCCTGGCATGTTCTAGCTTATCTGGGCGCCCGTCTCGCCGGCTGCGTCCGAGTTTACCCGCTGGCCGGGAACAGCCTGCCGTGCCTCACGGAAAGACTGGTGGGCGAGAAGCAGTTCAGGGAGACACTGTGCTGTCTCGGCCGGCATCGTAACAATGCGATTGAGATTGGAAGATGGGTAGTCGATCCGGCCCTCCGGGCACCAAACAGCCTTGCGCCGGGCATCGCTGTACAACTCGCGGCAGCTGCGGGAGCGATCGCTATGGCGCTCGTGAAACGATCAGAGGATGAAAACGCTATCGCAATTTTTTCCGCCGGGAGCCGCGACAACCAGTACCGAATGCTGTCTCGCATTGGTTTGAGGCAAGTTTCCGGAATAGAACCCTTGCTCTCTCCTCAATATGAGGACGAGATACGAGTGATGTACTGTACCAGGAACGACACCATGCAGCCCCGTTTTCAGCGCATGATGGACGCGATGGCAAAAGGCATGGGAATCGATCAGATGATTCAGGTATTTTCATTCGATGGCCGCTAGTGTGGTGCGTCAGTAACAAAGGCGATTATGTCAGCTGCCGTATACGCTCCGATCGGGACTGACGTCGCCTCAAGGATGTGTGTGCCGCCCCTACGGGGCTAGATCATTTTGCTATAGGTACCCAGGATTCCGTGCTGCGCACTCCATCCTGGGCTACGATCGGTCGTCCCTAACGGGACTCGGCGCGATGTAGCTTGAAAAGCGCGGCTTACCGGCTAAGAGCCGAGTCAGGATCTTCCGATCAGATAAAGGCCCATCTGTGTGACGCACTACACTAGCTTGCGTTGATCCTGTCCGATTCCGATCGAGAGTCGCTCCGGCGCGCTCCTGGCGCTCCTCGACGAGTAAAGCTCTCGGATCAGCAGTTTTTTTGAAGATGGAAGGAGTCGAATTTTTGAGTCGCGGAATCGAATGTATGTCGTTTTCAGAAGAAGCGACGGGGGCGGATGGTTTCCCGGCACCTTGGGTTCTGATATATGATATCTTTAGGGGAGATTCGGGGTGAGCCGGGAAGATACAGGTTGCTCCTCTCCATAGGCACGCCCAACAAAGCGCTTAGCGACGCGGACGCAGAAAGGGCCTTCCCCGTTCTGAAGTTTCGGCCTGTCGCGGACGGGAGTCCTCGGAATGCTGGAGCGAACTGCGTGCAGGTGGCAGCCATTGCCGGCTGAATCGTTGTGGAGCATGCAATCGGATCGACGCATGCCGGAGCCTCTTTCCGTGGTGAGCAGCATGGTGGCCCTCATCTCCCATGATCTCCGGCATCCTTTGACCGCCATTCTTGCGAATGCGGAATTCCTCACTCGCGGTGATATTACCGAGAACGAAAGGAACGAGTTCTATGAGGAAATTCGTTCCGCGGTCGACCGGATGAATCAGCTGGTCTCGTCTTTGTTGGCGTGTTCAACCGGCCAAGATGCGCTTCACCCTGGCGTACAAAACATCGTCGAAGCTGTGGGACGAGTGATTCGGATGACGTGCGTAAGGCAGGAGTTCCGCCGCATCACGATTACGCATCATCATGAAGGGGTAGACGCTGGGCTGGTTCGACGCCAACCGTCTCGAACGAGTGGTGGCCAATCTTTTGTTGAATGCGTGCGAGGCGGTTTCTCCGGAGTCGGGGCAGGTCGTCATCACGACCGCCGGGGATCGAACCTGTTTGCAGATTGGGGTTTGGGATAACGGTCCCGGCGTTCCGTTGACGATTCGGGACACTGTTTTTGAGCCCTTCGTGAGCTTCGGAAAAGCCGAGGGGAGCGGGCTGGGTCTTGCGATCGCGAAAAAGATTGTCGAGGATCATGGCGGAGAAATCCACCATGACGAAACGGTTGAGACCGGAACGTTGTTCAGGATCACGATTCCTTTTGGCATTCCGGAAGGGGCAGTGAAGGGTTTAAGCCCGTTGCAGTTTCAAGAGCAGTGTTGACCTATCCTGATCTCGCCGCTACTGAATGATCAGCACGGTGGGCGTTGTCGTCGTCAGGGTGGTGGAAGCAATGAACGGAGCTTCCATCCCTGGACGGGTGCCCCTGTTCCCCTCAGCGAACACCCGGATTTCCTGTCGAATTCCCTGGCATTGATGAACTTCATGCGGCTTTCCTTAATGAAAGCCGCACACACATCCGTTGGTGGCGCCCCGTGCAGGAAATCCGGGACCATGGGCCGAAGAAGACGGGGCACAGCCCTCCCAACGCTTTTTGCTATTGGCCAGATGCCCTGGCCTGGAACAAGCGGTCTTGCGCCATGGAGTGAAAGCATTGGAAGAATCCGTTTTCGGCCCATGTACGCTTCGGCGAACATGGGGCACCCGTCCAGACCCGCCAACCGTGGTTGGGAGTTCAAACTCCCGCCAGAGCCCGCCGACTTAATTTGGACAACTCTAGCATGACATTGTTCAGAACTTGCGGGACTAAGTGTTATCCCCCGTGATCCTGCTGCGGTCCCGCCATCTTTCGGCCATACGCGAATAAAACGCAGGCTGCGCAGTTTACTGGTATGTAAGTGACGCTAAGGCATGGGGACCGTTTTGCCAGAGGAGCAAGGTTCCTCTTGGCGACGCCCTGGAGAACGTTGATGGAGAGCATTGCCCATATGCGGGATTGTTCCCTGATCCGCGAGGCGCAACGCGGCAACCAAGCCGCTTTTGCAAAATTGGTGCATACCTACGATCGCACTGTCCTGCGGCTTGCCTTACGCCTGACGGGGTCGCCAAGCGATGCCCAGGACATTCACCAGGAAGCATTTCTAAAGGTTTACAAGAAGCTGAATGGTTTCCGGTTCGAATGTTCCTTTTCTACCTGGATCTATCGCATTGTCACCAACATCTGCCTGGATCACCTGCGAAGGAATCGAGCTCATAAAAACGGAGGCGGTCTGGAGATCAGCGATGAAGACTTGCTGAACCAACTGTCAGATGACAGACCAGGCAATAACCCCGAGCGACAATTGCTGGACCAGGAGTTGGGTGCACAAATCTTCCGGGCGCTCGAACGACTTACTCCACGCGAACGCCTGGTTTTTGACTTGAGGCATTTCCAGGGCATGAAGCTGGAGAGTGTGAGCGAGATTCTGAACGCCTCGGAAGGATCGGTCAAGATGACTTTCTTCCGCGCCACGCGGAAGCTGCGTTTGCACCTCGGCAAGTATGCGCAGAGGCAAGCATCTTCGGTGAAGGCGCGACTCGATCACCGCGTGACTCCGTTCGCCCGCCAGCTTTGATGGTGTCCTGGTCAGCTTCTTTGGTCAGTGAAGGCTTCTCTAGATTTTTTCCTCGCTGTGGAAATAATTTTTGCATAAGCCAGTTTGCATGGGTACCGCGGCTTCTCAGGCCAAGCCATCTTTGAAGCCAACCGCTCACGGACTTAATCGACTCGTGTCTGTTTGGAGGAACGCTCATGCTCATGCCCCCAGGGAGAAAAGTTCTCCTCAATTTCTGGCTGCTTGCGACACTGACCGGGTTAGGAACCGGAGTGATTGGGGTCGCGGCAAACTCGGCGACCGAAGCGCCAGCCGGTTTTAACACCCCCAGCTTTGAAGGCGCCAAAAGCATCAGCAATGGACTTGTTGAACCGGCGGGAGATACGTTCGTTCGAGATCAGCAGGTCTACGAACATGAAGAAACAGCCGCCGCCGGACTTGGACCTGTCTACAACGCAACTTCCTGCGTCGGTTGCCACCAGAATCCGAATAGTGGAGCGGCCAGCCAGATCACAGAGCTCCGCGTGGGGCACAACGATGCAAATGGTAATTTCGTAAACCCGACTATCCTTATTAACGATGGGCAGGACAAGATTACCGGCAGGTCTATCGTGGATGATCGCGCTATCGGCCCGCAAGCCCAGGAGCTCATACCTGCGACGGAAAATATACGCACGTTGCGGGCTACCCTCAACACTTTGGGGGATGGATTTGTGGAAGCCATCGACGACAACACTCTCATCGCGATTGCCGCGGAACAACAGGAGTTGAGCGGAGGCAGAATTCACGGCGAGGTGGTGATGGCTCCGATTTTTGAGGCTCCCGGACAGACACGAGTCGGACGCTTCGGCTGGAAGGACCAGCACAGCAGCTTGCTCTCGTTTATTGCCGATGCCTATCTCAATGAAATGGGAGTCACCAGCCGATTGCGGCCCAATGAGGTGACCCAGGTGCTCAACACCACGACGGGGCTTAACGATCAGCCGGATGAACTCGGCATGGCTGACATCGACCACTTTGCCCAGTTTGTGCGGGGAACGATGGTTCCTCCCCGCGATACGGCGCTGGCTGCGACCCCTGCAGCTTTGGCAGGCCAACGACTGTTCAGGAAGCTCGGTTGTAACGCCTGCCATATGGAGGCCATCACCACAGCTCCGGTAGGAACAGCTATCAATGGTGGCATGTTTACGGTTCCCGAAGCGCTGGGTGACAAAGTTATCCATCCCTTCAGCGACTTCTTGTTGCATGACATTGGAACGGGCGATGGAATCGTCCAGGTCGGCCCGCAAGACACTGCGAACAAGTTAAGGACTGCGCCGCTCTGGGGCGTGCGCACGAAAGCGCGATTTATGCATGATCTGGGATCGTTGTCTTTTGAAAATGCCATCGCGCGCCACGAAGGCGAAGCCCGTGAGGCCTCCAGGGGTTTTAGAGAACTGAGCCACGAGGAGAGGCAAGCGTTGATTACCTTTCTAAAGACGCTGTAAGGCGCAAGGAACGGATCAGCCGCGGGCGCGACTGATCCGTTCAGACAAGACGGTTGCGCCTTGTCCGTGCATTTTGCTCAGGTTCAGGCATACCCACAGAGAGCCTGGGAAACGAAAACCCGATCCACCCTGCCAGTCCACAGGACGCGCCGGAGCCGGCGGCCCAAACCGCTGCACCAGAGGACGCGTGATGGTGATCGCCACCATGCGAATCAAACCGGCTGCTACGCACGCGTGCGGGCCTGCGCCCAGGGTAAAGTGCCCTCCGTCGCTGCGCGTGATATCGACCTGGTGAGGATGGGAAAAACGCTCCGGGTCGCGATTTGCAGCGATGATCCTCATGATGATCCGCTCGCCTTTGCGGATGATGGAAC
This sequence comes from uncultured Acidobacteriaceae bacterium, assembly GCA_963850235.1. Taxonomy (GTDB): domain Bacteria; phylum Acidobacteriota; class Terriglobia; order Terriglobales; family Acidobacteriaceae; genus PALSA-350. Next base: position 80,484 of record CAWKKM010000019.1, read on the forward strand.
CATTCAGGTTGATATCGGCAGTTGCGACCCTGGCCAGCGTGCGGGCGAGGCCGGAGTATCGGAGCAGCTCCTCGATCGCCTGCTCGGTTAACGCGGGTTGTTGGTGGAGCAGGCTCCATTGTTGGGGATGTTGGATGAGGCCGAACCAGGCGTTGCCCACGAGACTGGGGAGAGTTTGCGAAAGAGCCACGAAGCCGGAGTCGCGCAGTGGCTCGGGACCGGAGTGAAAGCAGGTTCTCAGCTGAGCGTTGGCAGCCTTCGCTTGGACGCGCAGACTGAGGTCATAGGGTTCCGCGGTGGCGGCTGAAACGCGTTGGGCCTTTTCATGGAGACGCGTGGCTTCGTCCCGGGCAATGCCGGTGACGAAAGCCGCCAACGAAAGGCAGAGTGGCCGCGCGTATTCATCCATCAGGTCCAGTGGTTCGCCGATGGGCAAACGGTCAGCTCGCGCTTCGACCTCGGGGGCTAGGCGTTCCCGCCACGCACGTATTTGTGCCGGAGAGAGGGCCTCGGTCGTTTCCGCCCGGATTTTCGCCCGATCCTTATCGTCCGATGGGTCGGGAGTTTTCCTGTCTTGAGGGCTGGCGGGAATGAGGCTCGATTCACGAAAGGCTGCCAGGATGTCCGCGTGCCTGGTGAGCACCCATGCATTCAGCAGGTGATCGAAATAGGGGGCTTCCACTTCAGGCGGGGATGGGGAGTCGAGTTGATCCTGGGTCCAGCTGGGTACCAACGGGTCTTTTGGTTTGGTTGGCATCGTGTTTCAGAGGTCAGGATATCGCGGTGGGGAATGTGAGTTGTCAGCGACATGTCATGTTTTGGTCGTCTCTACCCTGTGGTTACATTAAGGGCCGACACCGGCCTTTGTCAGGAGGATCCCAGGTCTCAGAAGCGAGACCTGGGGCACCCATCGCGTGTTTATTGTGGATGGGTTTGAGGTCCTATTTGATCAGGAGGACCCAGGTCTCAAAAGCGAGACCCCACGGCACGCCGGGGCAGGCTGGTTACACCCTTCGCGTGTCCAGTTTGAATCGGTTTGGGAGTTTACCTGAGCAGGTAGTAGCAGACTCCGACGGTTGCGAGCAGGAGCACGGAGGTGATACGTGGGTCGCTTAGCGCGTCGAAGGGGCCTTTGAGAAAGGCTAGCGGGTGATCCCAACAAACTTTTGATACTTCGGCTTCGTCCATGGCGGGGGTCAGCAGGCTGGTTCCGACGTAGATGGCCACGCAGGCCACGGCAATGATGGGTCCGGCGAGCATGAATGGAATGCCCAGGCCTTGCACTGGATCGGTAACGAATCCGCCGAAATCGGTAAGCCGGTTGGAGGGCAGGAACCATTTTCCGGTGCTCGGCAGGTCGACCAGGAAGTAGATGACTCCGATCAGGGAGCCAACATAGAGAGTGGCCATGGCTGCCTGCTTTGTCCCGCGCTTCCACAGCACGCCGAGCACAAAGACAGTGGTCACAGCCGGGGCAAAGGTCATAGGAATCTTGTTCACGGCTTCGAAGATGGTTCCGAACTGATCGCCCTGCGTCGACCACAACATGGCCAGCACCATGATCACCCCAGTGGTGATCCGCCCTACGCGCACTACCTGCGCATCGGTTTCCTTCGGCCGGAGCCGCTTTACCACGTCGATGGAAATTAAGGTTGCGCAGCTGTTGAGTGCGGCTGCCATACAACTCATGAGCGCAGCCGCCAGGCTTGCAGCAATCAACCCGCGCACCCCCACCGGGATGAGATATTGAATCAGCTGCGGCAGCATGGTGTTGTAATCCGGACGGCCCGTGCCCGGAACGTCGGCCAAATGGATCGCGCCTTTCTGCCAGAGGACGTAGCCAATCACTCCCGGAAACACCATCAGGAATACGGGCGAGAGCTTCAGGAAGCCGGCAAAGAGCGCGCCGTTTTGGCCGTCCCGCAAAGTGCGCGCGCCGAGCACCCGCTGTACATGGGTTTGATCCGCACACCAGTACCAGATACCGAGGATGGGGTAGCCGAGCACAACCGCCAGCCAGGAAAATTCGTTGAGGTGTGCGCGGCCATCGATCACCGGCTGCAGCATGTGGAGTTGTCCGGGAGCGACGGCCTGGCGCAGGGTCTCCAGATCATGCACGCCCACGCGCGGTAGCGCAAGCACGCCCATGATGGTGATGAGCGTCGCGCCGCCCAGCAGCAGCACGACCTGGATACTCTCGGTCATCACCACTGCCTTGAGACCACCCAGGGCGGCGTAGGTAACCGTGAAGAGCGAGAGTACAAGGATGGTGGCAAACATCGGTACGCCGAGCAAAGTTTCGAAGACCTTTGCGGCCGCGAACAGGCTGATGCCGATATGAATGAGCAGCGCGCCGAGGATGCCAATGACTGCCAGGAAAGTACGCGCTGCAGGACAATAACGGCGCTCCATGAACTCCGGCAGTGTGGCGACGCCCGAGTTGATATAGAACGGGGCAAACATCAGCGCCAGCAGGATGAGGACGAAACACGCCATCCATTCGAAGTTGCCGATGACCAAACCGTCTCTCGCCCCACCCGCCGCGTAGCCGACCAGGTGGATGGTCGAGATGTTCGAGGTGAACACGGCCGCACCGACCGTGAACCAGCCGAGTGATTTATTAGCCAGAAAGTATTGCTCGGAGGACGCATTGCGGCGATAGCCAACTTTGATACCGAAGGCGGTGATGCCCACCAGGTACACAGCAATGACGATGGCGTCGAGCGGAGCGATGGTCATTCGCTAGGGTTGGATCTGCACTTTCAGAGCCGCGGATTTGTCTGCGGCAAGGTGCAGGGCTTTCACCGAATCCTCGAGAGCAAAGACGTTGTTGATCAAAGAGCTTACGTGGATGCGTCCAGCGGCCACCAGGCTGATCGCTTCATCGAAAGTGTCACCGTAGCGCATGGAGCCGCGGAAATTGATTTCGCGCACCATCAACTGGTTCACCGGTAGGGGAATGTCGGCCGTGCCCACGGTGCCGATTTGCACGATGGTGCCGCCCGGGCGCACCAGGTCGAAGGCCGCACGCAGGGCCGGCGGTGCTCCTGATGCCTCAAAGACCATGTCGAAGCCCAGACCGGTCAGCTCATGTACCTGGTGGCGCAAGTCGTGCGCAGTGGGATCCAGGGCTACATCCGCGCCCAGTTCGATTGCCTTGTTGCGGCGGGCAGCAACAATATCGCTGACCGCCACCGGCACCGCACCAAAGGCGCGCGCGGTCATGGCTACCAGCAGGCCTATGGTTCCTCCGCCGGTCACCAGCACCCGCTTGCCCGAGACCGCTCCGGCACGCTTGACCGCGTGCAGGGCAACGGAGAGAGGCTCCATCATGGCGCCGATGCCGTCGTCCATGCTGTCAGGCAGCAGATGACATTGATCCGCGCGGACGGTGACGAATTCCGCCAGTGCTCCATCGGTGGGTGGAGTGGTGCTGGCGCTCCCCAGCATGATGGTCTTGCGGCAGAGATTGATCTGGCCGCCTTTGCAGTAGGCGCAAAAGCCGCAGGCACGGGCCGGGTTTACGGTCACCCGCTGACCCACTTTCACGGTGTCGACGCCAGGCGCGACCGCGGCCACTTCGGCAGTGAGTTCGTGGCCGAGAATGAACGGGCGGTCGGGAACGAAGGTGGCGTTGTACCCGTGCTCGTAGTAATGCAGATCCGTACCGCAAATACCCACGCGGCGCGAACGCAACAGGACCATGCCGGCATGTAATTCGGGTTGACGATAGGGCTCGATGCGGATGTCTCGAGCACCATGGAGGACGGCGGCTTTCATGGTTGGTCCTCAGTGGGGATCTGGTAGAAGCGGGCGCAATTGTCCCCGAGAATTGCGTTTTGCGATTCTTTTGGCACGTAGTCCATCACGATTTTCATCATAGGCGCATATTCTGCCGACACCGTGCAGACTGGCCAGTCGGAGCCAATCATGAGGCGGGAGGCGCCGAATGCTTCGAAGACGACGTCGAGGTAAGGGTGAAAATCGACAGGCCGCCATTGCTTCCAATTCGTCTCCGTCACCATGCCGGAAAGCTTGCAGAATACGTTGGGGAAGGTTGCCAGCTGGTGCAGGTCTTCTTTCCATGGGGAGAGCAATTGCTCAGCGATTTTTGGCTTGGCGATGTGATCGAGGACGAAGGGCTGCTGGGGGAATTCCTGCACCAGCTGGGCCGCTACTTTGAGGTGCTTGGGAAAGAGCAGGAGATCGTAAGTCAGGTTGAAGTCGAGCAGCTGCGCAATGCCGCGGCGAAAGTCCGGTCGCAACATGAAGTCGTCGTCGGGCTCGTCGTGAACTACGTGGCGGACGCCGACCAGTTTGGGGTGCTGGGCGAATCTCTGCAATTGTTCGGTTAACCGGTCCGAGCGCAGGTCCACCCAGCCCACAACCCCCTTGATGAAAGGGTATTGTTCTGCGAGTTCCAGGAGCCAGCGGGTTTCTTCGAGCGTTTGCCGGGCTTGTACGGCGATGCTGCCGTCGAATTGGATTGCGTCCAGCAATGGCTTCAGGTCGTAGGGCAGGAAGTCTTGCTTGAGAGCCTGCATCTGGTCCGTCATCCAGGTGTGCTCGGTGGGGCTGTAGTGCCAGAAGTGCTGATGGGAATCGAGTCGCATGGTTTCGATGGCTCTGAAATGATCAACGAATCGGTGGGCGTTGGCAAGGTGCCCTGGAGTTTGGTGAGGATTCAGCGAAAGCGATCGAAAGGGGCTTCCACGAAGGGTCCGTAGAAACCGCAGGTCCCTCCGCTTCGCTTCGCTCCGGTCGGGATGACAAGAGGAGGGTGATGCTTCCATCTGAGATTGGTTGCAGGTGGAGGGAACTGGAGATCCGGCTGGCTCCGTCGAAAAACATTTCCACGATGTGTCGGTCAAACCTCAGATCCCGTCGGCTTCGCTTCGGTCGGGATGACAAAGGAAAGGGAACGTTTCAACGAGTGCGGTCCACGGCACGCCGGGACAGGTTGCAGAACCGAGGCGTTCTGGTTTGTTCGATTCCTCCGGTTCCCTGCCGATTTCCTTGAGTATGATTGGGACGATCAAAAAGGGGAGATGGAGATGAAGGTTGTTATTTTTGCTTTGCTGGGGGTCTTGTCGATTGCGCTTTACAGCCAACAGAGTCAGCCCGCCCGCGTGGGGATGATTATCGGGATCAAGCCGGACAAGATATCGGCCTATGAGGCGCTTCATGCGGCGTCCAATCAGGGCGTGCGGGATTTGCTCGACAAATACCATATGCACAACTTCTCGATTTACATCCACAAGATGGATGAGACTCACTACTACCTGTTTGCCTACTACGAGTACACCGGGAGCAATTACAAACAGGACATGGATACGATGGCCAGAGAACCTCGCAATATCGCGTGGCTCAGCAAGACAGACGCGATGCAGATTCCGCTCACAGGCGCAAAGTCGTGGACCAAGATGCAAGAGGTCTTTCACAATCCTTGACAAGAGCGGCGCACCCATTTATCTAACTGGTGGGGGTGAAGGAGTTCACCCGGAGCGATTTCGTGGAAATCGCTTGCAACCGCTGTTCTGCCTCATGGGCTCGACAGATGATGACTCCTGACGGGAAGCCGTCGCGGAGTCATGTCCGGCGACCTCGTTCCTGTCCGAAAATTCCGCTTGCGGGCAGATGCCTTTGTGGAGGTGAACTTGCAGAAATACCTTCTAATCGCGATCGGGGGAGCCCTGGGCTCGGTCACCCGGTATCTTGTTGGCTCGACGGTAACCAACCGGATGGGAACTCGATTCCCTTACGGCACCTTCGTGATCAACCTTACGGCCTGCCTGATCATCGGGTTCTTTCTGGCTGCCGTGGGGCGGCGCACGGAGGTGAATCCAGCGCTGCGGTTCCTGATCCCTATCGGTTTCGTGGGTGCTTACAGCACGTTCTCCACCTTTGAATGGGAGACCTTTGTCCATCTGCAGACAGGGGATTTCCTGATCGCCGCCCTCTATGTGTCGCTCAGCATTCTGCTCGGCCTGCTCGCAGTATGGGCGGGGGTTGTGCTGGCGCGGTTTGCGTTCTGATTCCTTGCTCTTTCCCTCACTCTTCCAATGAGCGGTTCCAGGTCGAGATCACCCGGGTCTCCCGCTCGAAGCCCAGGGTACTCACCGATCCTGTTCCCAAGGCAAACAGCCGGCCCCCTCGAGGCTCGAGCCCCAACCAGGTTGCGGCCAGAATCCTCAGGATATGGGCGTGCGCAAATAACGCAACATCGCCGCCTGCCTGCAGGGCCCGGTCGATCACCTTCTGGGCTCTTGCAGCGACATGCTGGACGGGCTCCCCCTCAGGAACAGGAGAGTCCCAGATCGACCAGTCGGGTTGGTCTTTTCGAATGTCGGCGGTGGTGCGGCCTTCGAAGATACCGTAGTCCCACTCGCGCAGGTTTTCTTCGATCTGCGCCACATCGGCGTAGCCCGCGATGCGGCAGGTTTCTCGCGCACGCTGCAGCGGGCTGGTCAGCACCAGGCTGAATTTTCGCTGTGCGAGGTAATCGCGAATTTTCGTGGCGCGCTCCTTTCCTCGCTCGGTCAGCGGGATGTCGGTTCTGCTGGTATGAGCGCCGGAGAGGCTCCACTCGGTCTCTCCGTGACGTATCAACCACAGTTGCAGATTCTCGGTGCCTGGGGAATTCATTCATGTTCCTTTCATCTTGCCTCCGCCGGCGGCTTTTCGAGCCCGCCCTGCAGGGTGAAATTCTGGAGCGCAATTGCATTCTGCCAGATGCGATCGAGAGAGTCGATGTAATGGACTTCGAGTTCGAACAACGTGCGCTGCGACACGATGACCTGAGGATACGCCTGAGCCATGCTCCGGTATTTGTCCAGGTAAAGCTCATAAGCGCGACGGGCGCGCGGTAGCAGAGCTGTGCGATAGCGCTCCGCTTCTTCTCTGGCGGAAAGATAATTTTGCGCCAGGGTCTCGGCCCGTTGCCGCAGAGATAATTGGGTGCGGGTGATTTCCTGCCGGGCCTGGTTCACCTCCGCTTCCGCAGCCTGCTTGTTGCCCTGGTTGCGGTTCCAAAGGGGCAGCTCGATGCCGACACTGGCGAAACTCTGCGCTCCCGTTTTCTTGCCCGGAGCTTCGGCGAGCGCCTCCAGATTTTGTTGCTCCCCCGCGCGCAGTTGAAGATCGGGCACCACTTCACGATGGGCATCCTTTAATCGGGCTTCCGCGACGGCGACCTGTTGTTGCGCCTGCTTTACTGACGGCGCCTGTTGAACCATCGCGTCGATCATTCCGGCCGGATCTATCTCGGGTGGCGCTGTGAGATCGGCATCCAACGGTGCCACTTCGGTGGTGGGGCTGCCGGCAAGGGCGGCCAATGACTTGAACCTTTGCAGGAAAATGCGCTGAGCTGAGGTGTAGTCGATGGCTGCCTGCTCCGCCTCGACTTCTGCTTGCAGGACGTCGGGTGCATCCGCCTGGCCCACATTGGCTAATTGATGCGCGGTTTCTACAGCATCGCCAGCCAGGCCCAGAAGGCGGCCGCGCACCACCACCATTTGTTGAGCAGCCAGGGCGTCGTAGAACGACTGCGCGACGTCGTTGTGTACACGCGCCAGTTGGGCCTCTGCGGCGATTTGATCAGCCTGCTTCTGCTGCTCATAAATGTTGCGGCGCAGGCCCAGCTTGCCACCCAGAACGATGGTTTGCGCAACAAATCCACCCTGTTCCCCGCCCCCATAGGAGCCGCCGCGAATCTGATCGCCTTCATAGCCGACTGAGGGATTTGGGTAGAGCGCGGCCTGTTTTGCCTGGGCTTCGGAGCGGCGGACGATCGCCGCGGCTTGCTGCAGGGTTGGGTTGTTTTTATCCGCCATGGCGAAAAAGTCTTCAAGCTTGCGCGGTGGGCGCGAGGCGACATCCTTGAGCAACTGGGGCACGGGTGCGGGTGCGGGCGGTTTTTCCATCGACATTCCCGGCATGTGCCCGGACATCTGCATTGCAGGCTGCTGGGCAACCATTGGGGCGGCGCACAGCCATAGTACGGGGGCGAATTTCTTGTACATCGTCCTTCTCCCTGGTTAGGAAATGCTCTGCAGTAGCGATGCGTAGGGATCGTTGGGCCTTTGGGCCTGCTTCATGCGCGCCACTACTTCGTCGTACTTGTCGGGCGGCAGCACGCGTAGGAACGTCATCATGCCCATCATGTAACCGCTCCAACCGGAACGAAGGCCGAAGTTCTCCGGCTTGTCGACCATCTGGTCCATCGCCATGGCGGGACCTTCCATGTAGGCGTCCTGGGGAAAGCCAGGCACGGAGTTGGCGTTGGCCGTGACGTCGACGGCCATGTTGGCCATTCCCGGCATGGAATGCATCGCCTGCTGGGCCAGCGGTCCGTTGGCGGTTGCCATGTCCGCAGTGCTTCCGAAACCCATGCCGCGGCCCAGGCTGGTTCCATAGTCGTCGCCGGTGGGCGCGCCCGGGGTGCCTTGCAGCATGCCCATACCGGTGTTCATATCCACACCGGCGGGCTGACCGGGCCGGCGGGTCATGGTGCCCACGTTGGAGGACATTTGATTCATCATGTGGTGCGGCAGGTGGCAATGCAGCATCCAGTCGCCGATGCGGTCGGCGGTGATTTCTATGTCCCGGGCCTGCGCCACGCCCACCAGGACCGTGGTGCCGGGCCACCAGGCGGTTTCTGGAATGCGGCCTCCCTCGGTGCCCGTGACCTGGAACGTGTATCCGTGAATATGCAAGGGGTGATGGTCCATGCCCAGGTTCACAAAGCGAATGCGGACCCGGTCGCCCTGGCGGACAATCAGCGGAGTGGATGCAGGACCCGCTTTGCCGTTGAGCAGCAGCCAGTTGTATTCCATGTTCATGGTGTTGGGCACGGTGTTGTTGGGCAGGATGGCGTATTCCTGCAGGTGAAGCAGGAAGTCCTTGTCGCAGCGCGGGTGGTACGGGGTGCGGGGGTGCATGATGAACCCGCCAAGCATGCCCGCCATTTCCTGCATGGCCATGTGCGAGTGGTAGAAGTAGGTGCCGGTCTGGTGAATATCGAATTCATAGATGAAGCGGCCGCCGGGTTTTACCGGCTCCTGGCTGATGCCGGGCATGCCGTCGTTGCCGATCACGTCTTCGAAGCCATGCCAGTGGATGGAGCTTGCCTCGGGCAAGTGGTTGTCGAAGATAACGCGGACGTGATCGCCCTGGTTGACCTGGATGGTTGGGCCCGGAGCGCTGCCGTTGAATCCCCAGACGTCGATGGTTTTGTCCGGGTGGATTTTCTGGCGGAGGACTTCGGCGACCAGATTGTAGACCTTGGTGGAGCCGTCCATGGTGTAGGCGAGGTCGCCAACATCGGTGGTTACTACGGGTGTTTGTTGTTTTGAAGAGGGTGTAGCGTGGCCGGCGGGTGGCGCGGATTGCGGTGCGGCGTGCGCCGGCGCGGGCATGGGCATTTGCATTTGCATGGTTTGGGCGGATAGGGTGCGCGCGGCGAAAAGAGCAGAGCAGGCGCCCAGGGTGCGGCCCAGGAAGGTGCGTCGGGTACTCATGGTGACTCCTGATAGATCGATGAACGATGAGGGGGCAGAGGGACCGGCGGGCGCAGATTTCCCTCAGAGAAAAGGAGCAGAAGAGGAGGACTAGACGCGCAGAGGGGTGAGGAGAGGCGGGTCGCCTACGGTACTTCGGAGCTGAAGAGAAACGGGGGAGCGGGCGGCGACGGTCAAGACGGGGAGCAGGGTTGGACGCGCGTCTGCGTGAATCGTTGGTTGGATTAAGATTTTTTGCTGGTTCTTTGCCAGGAGATCGATCACACAGGAGGCGGTGGCGCTGGAGGGGCAGGTCTGACCTGTGATGCCCGTTGTTGATGGGTGCATCGCGTGGCAGTGGGTCATTGCGGCTACGGTGCTGCTGGCTTGCTGATGTTGGAGACACTGCGCGCCGCAGACGAACGGAGGCTGCTTGGGTAAGAAGCAGGGCGAGGATCAGCACCACAATGGTGGTGGATGGAATCTGTCGCGCTAGTGATCGTAGGAGAAGGGTCACGACAGGTTCAGGATACGCTTTTCAAAAGCTATGGAGGGGCTTCGCCCGGTCTTTTTAGGCCCACGTATGCGGCTTTCCTTAATGAAAGCCGCACACGCGGCTTGGTGGCGCCCCGTGGCAGGAATCCGGGTGCCAGTTTTTTCGGCCCCGTACGCCCCACGGAGACCGGGGCAGGCTTGGCGAACGTGGGGCACCCGTCCAGTTTCCTGTGGGTTGAATTTGGGTCGAGTTTCAGGTTGAGTGCGGTGGTATCCCACATCTCGCGAAAAACGAGCGAGATATGGGGCACCCATCACCCGTCTTCCCGTCCAGTCTTCCCGTCCCGTCTTTCGTTGCAGTTTCCTCCGGTTGGTGTCAGCTTATTGGTCGGTGAAGGGTCTTATCGGCAGCAGGATCAGGGCGGTCGTGGCCAAGTGATAGAGCAACATACGCTCCGCCAACGGAATGGAAGTCAGCAGGACGGCTATCACGGTCTTCCATGTCCCGCTTCGCAAAGCATTGCCGGCCATTTCTTTCCCTCCCTTGGTGCGTGATGACTGAGACCGAAAGATTCGGGGAAAGTCGCCCGAGTCTTTTTTGAATCATTAGTGTTGCGTTCATCGGCACATCCCGGCCGGCGTTCTATAACACTCTGGGATAATGAACGCAGGGACCTTCTGCCTTCCCCCGCTCAATGACCACCTTGAACACAGATCAGTTGGAGACCCCGGCGAAACTTAACGGGTTTGAGCCGCTTGGGGTGCCGCTTTTCCGGAACCTGTGGCTGGCGTCCATTGTTTCCAACCTGGGCGGGTGGATGCAGGACACGGCGGGCACGTGGCTGATGACCGTGCTCACCACGTCTCCTCTGCTCATTGCCCTGATGCAGACGGCGGCCAGCCTTCCCGTGGTCATCCTGGGCCTGCTGGCGGGAGCGACGGCCGATATTTTCGATCGCCGGCGGCTGCTTATTTTCTGGCAGGCGTGGATGCTCACGGCGGTCGCCATTCTTAGCGTGCTCACGTTCTTTGACGTGATCTCGCCCTGGATTCTGCTGATTCTCACCTTCCTGCTGAACATCGGCGCGGCCATGAACAGCCCGGCATGGCAGGCGATTGTGCCGGAAGTGATTCCGCGGGCGCAGCTCCCGGATGCCGTCTCACTCAACTCGGCCGGGTTCAACCTGGCCCGCGCCCTGGGGCCCGCCATGGGCGGCCTGATGGTGGCGCTTTTTGCCGTGGCCACGACCGGCGCGGCCTCGGTGTTCCTGCTCAATTCCCTCTCCTTTGTCGGGGTCATCTGGGTTTTGTATCGCTGGCACCGCAAGCCGCTGTTCAAGAGCGCGCTTCCGTCCGAGCGTATTCAGGGGTCGGTGCGCGCAGGGATTCGCTACCTGCGGTACGCTCCCATGCTGCAGGCGGCCTTCATGCGGACGCTCATCTTCACTCTTTTTGTGAGCGCCGTTTGGGCCCTGCTGGCCATCGTGGCCCGTAACGATATGCGGCAGGGTGCTATGGGGTATGGAATCCTGAATGGCAGCATGGGGCTTGGCGCGGTGATTGGCGCCACCAGCCTGCCCCGGGTGCGCAGGGTCCTGGCCGCGGACGCCATCATCGGCACAGCCAGCGGTGTGTTCGTAGCCACCCTGGCGGTTCTGGCGCTAGTCAAGAGCCCCTGGTTCATTATTCCTATGCTGATTGCCGCCGGGTTTGCCTGGACCAGTGCTATGTCTACCCTCAACCTCGCCGTGCAGGTATCTGCTCCAGCATGGGTGCAGGCTCGGGCGCTGGGCGCCTACCAGATGATCTTTGCCGGCGGCATGGCCTTGGGCAGTGTGATATGGGGCTTTATCGCGGAGCACGTTTCCACCTCGAAGTCTCTCCTGTGTGCGTCTGCCGGGCTGGCGATCACTCTCCCTCTCTCTCTTCGTTTTCATGTGCTGCGCGGAGTACAGCCGGATCTCAGTCCCCATCGCTACACGCTGCCGCCTCCCAAGCTGAATTCGGAGCGAGACGATAGCGAAGGGCCGGTCCGGGTTTCTGTCGATTACCACATTGACCCGCGAGACTATGCCGGCTTTACCAAAGCGGTGCACCAGCTGCGGGATGTGCGATTGCGTAATGGCGCGATTCGCTGGGGTGTCTACCAGGACGCCTCGGACCCCGGGCATATCAACGAAACGTTTGTGACCGAGTCGTGGCTGGAATACTTGCGCCAGAGGGAGCGCTTCACTGCCTCCGATCGGCAGGTTCTGGAAAGGGTGTGGAGCTTCCATCGCGGGACAGAACCACCCCGGATTTCGCACATGTTCTACGCAAAGGAAGTGAGTGACCCGCAGGCCGCGGATTGAGGGTTTTCAGCAGTTTAGACCGGCCTTACTCAGAGTTTCCTTGAGGCCTTTCATGCTGACTCGCGTGGAGGCTTCCGGCGTGCCCGCACCGCGCCAATGGGTCTCCAGGCTCACCGCGTAGTGATAACCATCTTTGGCGAAGGCTCGGAATTGGCCTACCCAGTCAACCACCCCCGCACCCACAGGCGCCCACTCATACTTTTTCCCCGCTGGCCGGACTACATCTTTTGCGTGGCAATGCCCGATGCGCTCGAAAGGCAGCAGGCGGTAGCCATCCGGATAGGGAGTACTGTTCAGCGCTGCCGCGTTTCCGGGATCCCAGTTGAGCATGAAGTTTTTGTTGGGGATGGCCTTGAGGACGGCGGCCGACTCCTCGCCCGTGGCGGTGTTGCAGGCCATTTCATTTTCCAGCAGCAGGATCAGGTTGTTCTTGGCGCAGGTCTCAGCAGCCCCACGCAGCTTTTCGTTGATCGCGGCGCGATAGGGCGCCTGGTTCTCCAGCCGCCAGAAGTCGAAGCAGCGAATGCGATCGGTCTTGAATTGCTTTGACAGCTCCATGCAGTGTTCCAGCAACTGATCCTGTTGCTTGAAGTCGAAGCCCGCGTGGAACTGGTCGCGCTTTGGGCTCTCTTTGGAAAGCGGGGCTCCGGGCCAATCCACTTTAAAGAGTGGGCTGGCAATGTCGGTAACGCGCAGTTGATATTTTTCTAAAATGCGCTGCGATTCGGCGATCTCTTTGGCATCGAGTTCGGTTACGTTCTTGTTCCACATGGAGCGCAGTTCGATCCAGTGCAAGCCGAAATCTTTGGTGGCAATCTCGCAGGCCCGGCCGAAATCGGGTGTTATTTCGTCATTGATTACGGAAAGTTTGAACGGGCAGCTGCCGGCGAAGGCTCGAGCTGCTTTGCTCAGTTGAGTCATCGCGCCTGCAGCGGTCAGCGATGCTATGAAGTCGCGGCGGGATGCAGACATATGAGCGGACCCTTTCACCACTGCGACCACGATATCCAATGGCAGCTATGGCTTGCAAGCCACGCTTCCCCGTGATCATGCTTTCGTGGCGCCCACCTTCTCGCAAATCAGCTTTAACGCACGGTGGGCAGAAAGAGCCGCGCCCTCCTGCCAGCCGATGATGTGACTACAGTGGTCGCCGGCGAAGAAGATGGGACCGTCGGGTTCAATGAATTGCTTGTAGGGGCCATCGTAGTATCCGGGGCTCTTGTCCTCCGGGTCGGTGATGGCACGAGTGACCCAGGAACCGAGGTTGTAAGGGATCCTGCCCCAGTTCATATACATGGGGTGGGTGAGCGACTTGCCATATCCAGGATGAAGCCTTTCGATGGCGGCCTGGGAAGCGTCGAACCTCGCCTGCATGTGGGGCAGCTTGCCAAAATCGCTGCCGTTTTCCACTCCGTAGCCAGAGATGACCACACCTTTTTCGCTGAATAGCTTTGCACTCGGATACCACACGGTCGCCACGGGTCCGCTAAACACCCAGGAGATGCCTCCATAGATATTGAACTCAGTCTCCCAAAAACGATCAGCTTCCCAGGCCACCTTGTAGGCGTGGTCGTAGTTGGTGTCGGCAATCGCCTGCGTGATGCGGGGTGAAAAATCGTTGGGAATGCTCTTGAGAATGCTGATCGGCAAGGCGCAGATGCAGTAATCGCCTTCGATCATTTTGGGTTGGCCGTGTTGAGTGTAGGTTATGCTGACACCCTTTGCCGTCTTGCGAATCTCCTTGACCTGGGAATCGAAATGAATCACGTCGCCGAGTTTGGCGGCAAATGCATAGGGGATGCGATCCATGCCGCCTACCGGCTGCGTCATGGTTGCCTGCATGTCCAACACCTCTTCAAACATCATGCCGCCCCAGAAGTTGGCGTCGAGCAAGGAATCCAGGTCGAGCGGCGGCTTTATTTCTTCCGTCACATTCCCGGCACCGGGCAAGCGTAGCGCGCCTGCGCGATCGGAGCCTTTGTACGTGCAGTCGCTCTTGAGGTCTCCGTAGGTGCGCAAAAAGGTCAGCATGCGCTCTCTGTCTTGTGCGCTCAGTTCCTGGTTGAGTGCGTTCTGCTGGATGCACTTGGCCAGAAGCTCCGATACATGGCCGCGGGTGTCGTTGATCGCTTCGCGCTGTTGAATGGCCTTTCCACCGAAGGCCTTATCGTTCACCATCAGAGCACTGCGCGAGCTGTTCACTTCCACTTCCAACGGGACCCCCAACTCCTTGCAGTAGCCGAGCATCGTGCGGTGGGTCGAGGGAAGCCTCGCTGGACCGGCGTTGAAGTAGCTGTCCGGCTGCCACTCTGCAGTCTGCTTGGTTCCATCGGTGAATTCAATCGTGGTGCCATTGCGCACGGTCCAATTGCGGCCGCCCGGACGTGTTCGCGCCTCGAGCACCGTACATGAGTAGCCGAGTTTGCCCATCTCGTAAGCCGAGACCAACCCGGCGATGCCGCCGCCCAGAATCACTACTTTGATTCCCTTGCCGACCTCTGGCGCAGGATTCCACGAGACGGCCTCGGCCTGCGGCAATGGCAGAAGCCCGAGCGTCTGCATGGTGGTAAATGCTGCTGCGTAGCCGCCCGCCTGTCCAACGCGCATTAACAATTCACGCCTGGTGATGCCCATATTGTTCTCTCCTTACCGTGTTCCGCAGATCGACTTACCGATAGAGTTGCCGGGAACGAAGGGATCGATAATTTCGCCCACGGAATGGATCTCGCCGTTTTTCATCACGCATTGCACATTCGCCGCGGCACTGATGTCTGCCAGCGGATCTCCGTCGACAATGATCAGGTCTGCCAATTTTCCAGGCTCGAGTGTCCCGAGGTCCTTGTCGAGGGCGTAGGCTTTGGCCGGGAGCCATGTCGCCGTTTCGAGCGCCTGCCAGGGTGGCAGGCCGAACTTGACCTGCGCGCGCAGGTTCAGGTGCAGCGACGTTGCCGGGATATCGAGCGGGGAGTCAGTCCCTGCCAGCATCGTGCCGCCACCGCGCAAAACACTGGCTACGGTCGATTCTTCGTCGCCCAAGCCGCGTTAAGGCGTTTTGTTGATCTTCCTTGGTGGTGGTGGCAACGGCGAGCGAGAGCCGCTTCTGATCCCACGGAGGCGCGACCAGGTGGCGCGGGTCGTTCGCCATAGCGGGGTCCTGGGCATAGAGGGCGGGGCTGAAGGTGGTGGAGATGGTCCACATGCCGGACTCGAGGAGAAGTTTGCGCACATCCTCGTAGCTGGCGCCGGTAAAGGAGCGGGAGTAGGCATAGCCCGTGCGCGCCGTGGCGCTGATGTGGCTCATGCCGTCGTTGCCCAGCGAAACAGCGGGCAACAGATAATGAGACGCCGTTTCCACGCCCATCTGCTCATGGGCGAAATGATCGGCCTTCACTTGCCACGCGTAAGCCAGCCGGACGTAGAGCTTAACCAGATCGAAGTCCAGAGCCTTGAGACGGTTGAGTTCACGATAGAGTTGGGCTTCGCTGGTGGTGGGAATCATCATGCTGTAGTACACGCGCTCGCCATCGATGGCTTCTCCGGTGGGGAAAAGCCGCGGTCCGATTTCCGCACCTGAGTCGTAGCCTTCCTGGCGTTCTTTGGCGCGGTACGCCATGTCTGCCAGGTCGCGAAGTTCGGTGACGCCGTAAGCCAGCCAGAGCCGCGAGTCGCGATCGCCGTCATAGATAGAGGCGATCGAGTTGGGGTGAACGTGATTCTCCCAAAGACCGGGCAGCACCGTAGCATGCGACGCATCGATCACCCTCACCGACGAGTCAGGCGCCTGGTTGCTGTGCGGGCTGACACGCTGGACTCGATTGTCCACGATCAGGATGTCGACATCTTTTTGCTCCTCAGGTCCCTGCCCTTTCCAGAAGCGGCCGGCATGGATCAGCACTCGCTGGTGCGGCGCAACGTCGTGGTACGTGAGATCGACAGGGACTGGTGTGATCTTTCGCGTGTCGCGATCGATCAGGCGCAGCTTGCCATCAGAGACATAGAGCAGGTGCTTCGAATCCGCGCTCCAGGTGGGTGCGTCGCTGGTTTCATTGTTCAGCGCAGTCGCTTTACCGTTAGGCTGGCCGTTCGCGTCAACGGGCATCACGTAGAGGAGGTCATCCATGATGAAGGCCATCTCCTTGCCATTTGGCGAGTAGACGGGCCCATCTTCTCCGCGCGTGGTGACGGATTCGAAGGGAGCAGGTTCGGTATAGCGCTGCGCCTGCGTGGCTACGTCCACGGTCAAGATTTGCGTGGTGCCTTCGCGATAGCGTTTTGTATATGGCTTGACGGCGGCCATCGCGATCGTCTTCCCATCGGGAGACCAGGCCGCCCGGCCGGGAAAGTAGGTCGGAGGAGCAAGCGGAACCACCTTGCCAGTAAGCGATATCGACAATCCGCGTGGCCTCAGTGTTGTCCTGGAATGCGAGGCGCGTGCCATCCGGCGACCACGCAGGCAGGATTTGTGCCGAATCCGTCGTAGGCGCCACCTGCTTCTCGCTTCCCGTGGCAACATCGACGACATAGATGTTCTCTACACCGTTTTTGTCCGAAACGTAGGCGAGCGATTTGCCGTCCGGTGACCACTGGGGCCCCTGCTTATAGAAAGCGTCGTGTGTGATCGCGTGCGGGGTCTTTCCGATCTCCATGACATAGAGCTGATTCAGCGCGATGAACGCTACATGCTTGCCGTCAGGCGCGAGCGCTGGGGCGTAAATGCCTTTCACCTGGTGGGCCGTCGCAGGATCAAAGCTGTATCGCTTGGGCGTGTATTGTGGGCGAACGCTCTTGATCGCCGCCTCGAAGGGAATCTGTGTCTCTGCCTTGGTCTCTAAATCTATTTTGAGCAGCTTGCCGTTGGCAGTGTAGAGCAGCCGATCGGGGGAAAGCCATGCCGTTGGGAAAGGAAAAACGTCGTCTTCTTTGCTCACCTGCTCACCGGAGACCATCAGGTGAGCGGAATTCATGAATAAACCCGAGCCGCTGAATTGTATGTAACTGATACATTTTCCGTCTGGAGAATACGAGGGCGATTCAAGCCGGCCTTCTCTACCGCCCAGGGTCGCCACCGTATGCTGCTTGCCATCGGCGGTAATCTCTTCAACGGTCTTACCTGCAATTCCCACGCCGCTGACAAAGGCCAGCTCGGCGCCGGAGGGAGCCCAGGTGGGCTCGAATTCATCAGCGTCACCGGTCGTCCATTGTTTGAGCGTGCCGCCGGCGAGATTCACCGTCCAGATGTCGTAGCTGCCTTTGAATGCCCGATCAGACGAGAAGGCAATGGCGGAGCCGTCCGGGGAGAAGCTTGGCTCTCTGTCATCTCCATGCCCGCTGGTGATCTGGCGCAGATCGGTGCCGTCAGGTTTCATCGTCCAGATGTGGAAGGTTCCCCCGGCGTAGGACTGAAAAGCGAGGAGATCACCCTTCGGAGACCAGCTTGGATGCGAAGCTTCGGTAACAGCGTCGGTGAGCTGCGTAGCCTTGCCACCGCTCATGGGCAGCGACCAGAGTAGCCCCTGCAGATCCATGATGATGGTCTGATGGTTGGGGGAAACGGTCACGGAAAAATCCGTGCCTTCATGAACCGTAATCCATTTCGATTGAGCGATCGGGGAACAATACGCCGGCAGAAGCAAAGCAATGCCTGCGCAGATTAACAACGATGTGGAACGAAACCCGGATAACAGCCTGAGCATTACAACCTTCTCCCCCACAGACTAAAACTCGAAGCGCCCGACAAACTGCAACGAGCGGGAGCGAAATTCAACCGGAATGCCAGTGGCTGCCGCTGTCGTTGCCAGCGGCGATCCGTAAGTGGGCGAGGTTACGATTCCATTGTAGTTGCCGAAGTTGGAGTGGTTGAAGAGATTGAATGCCTCGACTGCCACCACCACGCGGAAGCGCTCTGTGATCTTGTGTGCCTCCTGCAGGCGGCTATCCACACGGTGGATATTCCTTCCATAGAGCGCATCACGGTTCGTCATGTAGTAGCCCGTAGTGTTATCTAGATAATTGTGGGCCGCCTGGTTGTAGACGTACGTACACGCAGCAACACCGGTAGCTTTCGGACAGGTAGCGCTTCCATAGCTTGCCTGGTACGGAACTGGCTGCGAGGCAAACGTCCGGTTGTAACTAGGCGCATAGCCGGTCGGCTGGGTCGTGCCTAAGTAGGTTGGGAAGGCGTTGCCGGATCCAAAATGATAGAGGCCGGAAAGAGATAAACCGAACCGCCATTGATAATCCCCATGGATCGTAAGCGTGTGGCGTTGATCGTCCTGGGCGTTGGCCCATTCGTCATGGATCCCATTCACGAAGGGCTTGTTGGGGTAATAGAAAGGTGATTCCGTTGAATCCTTATAGCGCGAGTAGGTGTAGGCTACTCCGCTGGAAGCACCATGGAGCACCCTCTGCCGAACACCCAGTTGCATCGCGTCATAGATAGATCCCGCGGCATTGGGCGTAAAGAACTGGTTGATGTTGGTAAAGGCCTGGGCGCAGACGTTGAAGCTCCCTTGCTTGGCATCGGGAGTAACTCCGCCGGCCGGGCAGATCACCTGCGTGCCCGGGACATACTTCGTACTCGGGCTCAGGTTGAACTCAGGATTTCCTGGATTGGCGAGCAGGTTTGAATTGAGGCGAATCCAGTCGTGGTAGACCCGGGTGTGCACATAGTCCGCCGTAAAGTCGACGTGCATGGGAAGCTGACGCTGCACGCCTGCGGAAAGCTGCAGGGCGTAAGGAGTCGACACATCGGGTCCTAGCGGCTGCACCGCCTGGCGCGGAACGATGGTCGAGTTGGGAAACGGATTTTGCAGGTTGAGCGGGCTCGCGGCCGATCCGGTCACCGAGTCCTGGACTGAAGTGACGCCATTGAAAATCTGTTCGTCGATCACCTGGTTGGCGGCGATGTCGGCAAAATACAAACCGGCGCCCCCGCGCACCACGGTTTTGCCGGAGCCCGTCGGATCATACGCGAACCCCAGGCGCGGCGCCCATTGATGGTTGTCGTTGCCCTTTGGCGTCAACAAGCCGTTGGTGAGCTTCAAACCCGAATCGAAGACTCCCAGATCGTTGTCATAACGCAAACCCAGGTTCAGCGTAAGCCGCTTGTAGATCTTCCAGTCATCCTGGATCCAAAATCCAATCTGGTTGCGCGGAATGTTGACGTTAAAGTTGCCCGAACCCAGCGTGAACGTACCCTGAGAGCAGACTGAGTTCAGGTTGTAAGTACCGCCGCTGTAATTCCAGGTGGCGGGATCGGTGGTGCCGTTGGGAAACAATTCAGCAACCTGAGCCGCCGTGGTCACGCCGGAGCAGGCGCTCGCGGTGCCACGAACATTCTGTTGGAAGAATCCGCTGTGCTTGGTGAATATGTACTCGCCGCCCATCTTGAACGCATGCTTGCCGGCGAGGTAATAGAGGTCGTCGCGGTACTGCTGGACATCCTGATAGAAAATTTGCGGATAGTTGTACGGGCCGCCCACGGTCACGCTGCCGAAACCAAGCTGGATGGTGGGATACATCGGCAGGTTCTGCCACTCAAAGTGGCTAAAGCCGGCATGGACATCATTCACGATCTTGTCGTTCACGACCTTGTTCCAGTCGCCCATGATGCTGTAATACATCCGCGTCGCCAGGTAAGCGGCGCTCGGATCGGTACTACCGCTGGCGAGCACGTGGTCGTTGTCGAAATTGAAGCCGTTGCCACGGAGAAAAATGTGGTTGTTGCTATTGATCTGGTAGTCGCCACGGCCCAGGTACTCTTTGGTGCTGATCGTCTGCGGAAATTGGATGAGGCTGCTGCCCGGCAAAAGCGATGTGGTGTTGATGTTGCTCCCCTGGTGCTCTCCCTCGTAGGACGCGAAATACCATAATTTGTCTTTGCGAATCGGCCCACCAAAAGTCCCGCCGTATTGCTGATCCGAGAGCTTCAATACCTTGCGGGCAACGGGGTCAGCGGCGTTGAAGACATCGTTGCGGAAATATCCAAAGGCGGAGCCGTGGATCTGGTTGGTTCCCGACTTGGTCTGCACGTTGGTGTAAACCCCGGAAGAACGGCCGACGGTCGCATCGAAGCGATTGGTGATGATCTCAAACTGAGAGATCGCGTCAGGGCTGAACCGTGGCTGACCGAAGCTTGCGTCGGCGGTGTCTTGCGTTACCTGGAGGCCATCCAGATCGATCTGGAACTTGCCCGAGTTCGCGTTGCCCAGCGGAGTGTCGTTGGTGATGGCGTTCACCCGGATACCAGGAACCAGGGTGGCAAGCTCCATGTAATTTCGCCCGTTGATCGGTATGGTAGCGACATCCTGCGGCGTGATGTTGCCTCCGACCTGAGACGAGGTGGTGTCCAGGGCGGGACCTACCGCCTCGACCAGAACAGACTGGCTGGTGCTCGCGACCCCCATCGCGATGTCAGCCTCCACCAGTTGCCCCACCAGCATGCTGACGCTTCGCTTTACCGTGGTGAACCCCGGCTGGGTGACCGTCACCACATAATCGCCCGCACTGAGAGCCGGAAACTCGTAGACCCCAGCGGAGTTGGATTTGGTCGAGAAAGACGCCCCGCTCAACGCGTTTACCTTGACGTCAGCGCCGGGGAGCACGGCACCGGATAGATCGGTTACCCTGCCGGCGATGCCGGTTTGTTGTGGATAGGCTGCTGTCGACATCAGGATTATCAGTACTGCGGAGAGAAGCTGGGGAATGCGGAGAAACTTCATCTAGCGTCATAACCTCTCTGAAATCAGTCAGGTACTCCATGTGTCCACTCATCTTGCGTATGCCAGCTGGAAATGCCAGCGTTCAAGCTGCCTGGCAAGCTGGTTGGAAACGGAAATACATGCCGACGTGGGCAAGAGAATCGCCAGAGTCTGCCGTTGCGGCGGCCCCGGCGAAGGGCGCTGACTTAACAACTACGAGGGAGGGCGAGTGATCGCCATGCAGGTGGATTCGAAAAGAATGGGACACTCTCGACCGGGAGCATGGCCCGAGCTTTTCGACCTCGTATGCAAGCGAGCGTAAGGTCTTTCGCCTTACGTGTCTAATTGAAAGAATTTCGTTTGTAATAGGTTTTTTTTAGCAGCGCGCACCTCCAAGATCTTTTTAGGGTTGACACTGCGTGAAAACGGCATGAAGATTCAGCTAGAGTTACGTCGCTTCACCGCATAAACACCATATAAGCTCGTGTCAAAAAATCTCCCGCTGATGGGCGTATGTGTCGCCGTGGTTTGCGAGGCAACCGATGGACTACCGGCTCAAGCAGTTGCAGTCTTTTCTGACGCTTGCGGAACTGCTGAACTATGGCAAGGCGTCGCAAATTCTGTACGTCAGCCAACCTACGCTGACCTTTCAAATCAAGTCGCTCGAAGAGGCAGTGGGCGCCAAACTTTTCGAGCGCACCCGGCATAGCGTTACGCTTACTGATGCGGGTATGGCGTTCGCTCGGTACGCAGAGACCATTTTAAAGACCGCCGCCGAGGCAAAGGCTCATCTTGGCGCGCTCGAAAATCGCTTGCGTCTGCGCGTCGCCTGCGGACCTGTCGGACAATATGTACTTCTCCCCGCCGTACTCCGTTCGCTGGCTGCTTACGATCCCGACTTTCAACTCGAGCTCTGCGAGCTAACGACAGAAGAGCAGATGGCCAAACTACCGAGCGGTGGCGTGGATGCCCTGTTCATGGTCAGGGCGCTCCCCATTCCCGGGATACGTTTTGAGCCAATCTGCAAGGAGACTCTGGTGGCAATGGTGTCGCGCCACTCCCATCTGGCGCGCAGCCGCACCATATCGGTTCACGATTTGCGAGATAAGAAGATCATTGCGTCCAGGACCGAGGACTGCCGCTTTCACCAGCCTTTTTTGCATCAGTTACTGGCGCCTTTCGGCATTGTGCCGCGCATTCTCGAGGTGCCGTATTCCTGCGCGGTACAACTTGCATATGCGGGCGCGGGCGAGGGTATCGTGTTTGCGACTTCTTCCATGATGAAGTGCTCTTTCCCCGATGTTGTCGCGATTCCCTTCGCGGAGAAGCTGCCCGAGCGCCAACTGGGAATTGTCTCGATGGAATCGAATAAGTCTCCAGCATTGGACGTTTTCCGCCGGGTGGCTGTTCGGAGTTTCGCTGCCACCGAGGAACTGGTGGGTAATGGAGCACGAGGCCCCTTTGTGGCTCCCTCAACGATTGCTCTTGGAGCATGAGAACCCAGCCCGACGCTAGTGGGCCTTAGTGAGAATCGAAACGAACCCTAGGGGGCCGCGGAGAAACTAGATTTTTGAAGGGGACGGCCTTCAGGCCGTCCCCTTCATGGTAACTATGGACGGCTTTAGCCACTGAGGGTACGGTATTCGCTCGTTATTCGGGCTCTTTCCGCAGCCTGCTAGGGGAGCGTGATTTCCTGGTGCAGGGGCAGATCTTTCGACGAGCCGCCGACCATGAAGGTGTATCCACCTGAGAGCTGCTTCCAGCTGTTGGTGGTCTCGTCGTAGATGGATAGCTCCCGCGGATTAATCGGCAGGCTCACTTCCCTGCTCTCGCCAGGGTTCAACTGTACCTTGCTGAAGGCGGCAAGCCGCTTGGGTGGTTCGCCCGCGGCGGCCGGAAGAGCCACGTAAACCTGCGCCACTTCTGCCCCTGCGCGCGCGCCGGTGTTTTTCAAGGTAAAGCTGACCGTGGGCTCTTTGCCGCCCTCGACCTTCAAACCTGAGTATTCGTACGTGGTGTAGGAAAGACCGAAGCCGAACGGAAAGAGGACCGGCTTGTTCTCCGCGTCGTACCACTTGTATCCGACCTTAAGGCCCTCGGTGTAATGCACGCTGAAGATGGGCTTGGCGTCCTCCGGTTTCAGTTGGTGCCCAGCATCCTCTCCCGCATCGGGTGGCTTCACCAAATCAGGGTGCGGCAGATCGGATTCGCTGCGGGGAAACGTCATGGGCAACTTCGCGCTCGGGTTGACCTTGCCGAAAAGAACATTCGCCACCGCTTCATGGCCCTTGCTGCCGGCGTACCAGGCCTCGAGCACACCGCCGACCTTATCCAGCCACGGCATCAGCACCGCTGTGCCGGTCTCCAGCACCACCACCGTCCGCGGATTCGCCGCAGCCACCTGCGCAATCAACGCATCCTGGTTCTCTGGCAGAGAGAGATTGGGCAAATCTGTTCCCTCGCTCATCCACTCATAGGCAAATACGATCGCAACATCCGACCTCCCCGCGAGCGCTGCGGCAGAGGCCGGGTCAGCTCCCGAATCAAATGCAACCTTGGCGCCAGGAGCCGCGGCACGCAGCGCCTTTAGAGGCGAAGTGGGGAACCACACATGAGCCTGCCAGGGATGCGCCGGCTCCCCAGCGGGATCCACCTGCGCCGACCCGCCACCGGAGATCATGCCGGTATCCGCGTGCGGTCCAATCACAGCGATGGAGTGCACCGTGTTGGGATCGAGCGGCAAGAGAGCACTTGTGTTCTTGAGCAGAACGATACTTTGCTCGGAGAGATGACGCGCGGTCGCCAGGCCGCCCTCTACATCGACAACGCTCTTCTGCGTGGGGTAGTCGAAGAGGCCGGCCTGAAACATGGAACGCAAAATACGGTGCGCGTGATCATCCACTTGCGCCATGGGGACCTTGCCTGCTTCGACCGCCTGCTTCAGTTTCGGGCCGAAGAAGTCGTCCATGGGCTGCTCGTGATCCAACCCGGCAGCCGAGGCTTTGATCGTGCTGTGGGTACCGCCCCAATCGGAGAGGACAAAGCCTTTGAACTGCCAATCCTGCTTGAGCACATCGGTCAGGGTGTATTTGTTCTGGCAGGCGTAATCGCCGTTGATGGCGTTGTAGGAACACATCACCGCGCCCGGATCGCCAATGCTGATCCCGATATGGAAGGCCAGCAGATCTGTCTCCTGCATGGCCCGTTTGCCGATGATCACATCCACTTCATCGCGGCCGTTTTCCTGATCGTTCAGGACGTAGTGCTTGATATCGCCGATGACATGCTGGGCCTGCTCGCACTTGATGCGGTTGCCTACCAGCGTGCCTGCCAGCAGCGGATCTTCGCCCTGATACTCAAAGTTTCTTCCGTTGCGCGGTTCGCGAGTCAGATTCACCCCGCCGCCCAAGGTCATGTTGTAGCCCTGGGCACGGAGTTCCCTGCCGATGAGCGCGCCGTATTCGCATGCTCCCTCGGGATCCCAGGTGGCAGCGGCGGCGATGTTGGAGGGCAACGCTGTGGAGTAGCGTCCATTTTGGGCGCTCATGCGGACTCCATAAGCCGCGTCACTCATCTCCACCTGCGGGACGCCCAGCCGGGGAATCCCGAGAATGAAGCCGGCACCTTGGTTGCCCAGGTAGGTCCGGGGCATGGGCCGCGACCAACCCGGCATCCCCTGGCCGTGCAGGAGCTGGATTTTCTCGTCCAGGGTCATCTCTTTAAGGACCAGGTCAGCACGCTGATCGAAGGAGAGCTGCTTGTTCATCCAAGGCCAGTCATTGGCCGCGGATGCGGCGCCAAGGGTTACAAAGAGGCCCAGAAACGCAGCAAAAGAGACGCTGCGGAAGCTAGTAGTTCTAGATTCGTTCAACTTGGTACCACCCATCTCCCGATTATTGCTTGCCGCCGGCTAACGTTTTGATAAAGCGGTCGTAAAACTCCACTCCGCTGTAATAGGAGTCTACCTTTACGCGCTCATCCTTGCCGTGCTCCCGCACATCATCGATGTCGATCGCAATCCCGTTGATCCCATATGTGGGCAAGCCAGCCTCGGAGGTATATTTACCGTCCGATGCCCCAGTTTCCATGACCGGCACCACCGGGATTCCCGGCCACATCTGCGCCACCACCTTGGTTAACGGCTGCATCACCTCGGGCTTCAAATCGGTGGGAGGCACGGCCTTGGCTGACGGAGCTGTATCCATCACTTCACCCGCGTCGTTGACGTAGCGCACGCTGACCTTTGGGTCCTGGATGATCTTGATCAACTGTTGCCGAATCTCTTCGCGGGAGGAGCTGGGAAGGATTCGGCAGTTCACGTTCGCAGATGCGGTTTGGGGCAAGGCGTTGTTAGCGTGCCCACCACTGAGGCGTGTGGGCACACAGGTGGTACGCATGGTGGCGTTGTATTTCGGGGTCAGAGACAGCTGCTTCATGGCCTGCAGGGACGGCGGGGTCTTTAGAATACTCTTCATATCGGCGGCGGTCTGACCGGACTCGAGCGTGCTCATGCGCGAAAAGTACGCTCGTGTGACCGGGTTGAGTGTGAACGGGAAGGTGTAGGCCTGCAAACGGGTGAGCGCGTCCGCTACGTGATAAATGGCATTGTCGGGTCCGGGCAGAGAGCTGTGGCCGCCAGGGTTGGTAGCAGTGAGCAGATAGTCGCCGTAGAGCTTCTCCGTCGCCTCTACGTTGAAGGTGATCGGTTTGCCATGCTCCAGGTCGACGCCGCCGGCATCGGAATTGAGAACGAAGGCCGCGTCGATCAGGTCGCGGTGGTTCTTGAGGAGCCAGTCAACACCATTCGATTTGCCCCCCTCCTCGTCAGCCGTAAGAGCGAGGATCAGGTCGCGATCCGGCTTGAATCCCGACTTCTTGAGGCGGATGAAGGTGGTTACCAGGACGGCGTCGCTTTCCTTCATATCCTGGGTGCCGCGGCCGTAGTAGTAGCCATCCTTCTCGACAAATTTGAATGGGTCGGTGGTCCAGTCGGAGCGCAGGGCTTCCACCACATCGAGGTGGCCAATAAACAGGATGGGCTTCGCGGCGCCCGTGCCATGAATGCGCGCCACCAGGTTGCCTTTGCGATCGTTGGGGCCGAGGACGACCACATCGGTCTTGGGGAATCCAGCATCCAGCAGGCGTTTCGCCATTGCATTGGCCGCGACCGTTGTGCTGCCCACCGAATCGGTGGTGTTGATCTCAATCAGCTGCTGAAAGATATCGTGGGAGAGCTGCTTGGTTTGCGGGTCAAGCTGGGCCATGGCTGGCAGGGTGGTGAGCGAGAGCAACAGACAACAAGCCAGAAAGCGGAGCCGTTGAGCTCCGGCAACAACCAAGGGCATCGAATACCTCGCGTTCAGCAATGATAAATACGCAAGGTAGTATAGAACTTCGACGCTTTCAGATCTCCAGTCACATGGAAAGGGACCAAACACTTGCGGGGAAAATCTCGTGCCTTATTCCTTTTTGCCGGGGCGCTGCTAGCCTCCATCGCATCCGTGGCACAGCCCGCCAAAGGCCTGATCACACTGGACGAGTTCATGAACGCCACCTATGTCAAGGAGGCAAGATTATCTCCTGACGGCTCGGCCGCGGTCATCGCCACCGAGTCACCTGACTGGGAGCACAACCGCTTTCGCAGCGATCTGTGGATATGGAAGCGGAAGACAGGCGAGACGGTTCCGTTAACCCGATCCGGTCACGCGCAGGATCCGCAGTGGTCTCCGGACGGCAGGTACATCGCCTTCCTTTCCGATCTTCCTCTGCCCGATGGCACGGACAAGGACAATGACAATGTTCCGGAACGCTTGTGGTTGATTTCCGCGGATTCGGGAGAATCGTTTGCGCTTTACAAGGAGAAGCTGGAGGCTCATGCGGTCGCCTGGTCCGCGGATGGATCACAGATCTTCTTCTCTTGTACCTCGCCGCTTTCGAAAGACGCAGAAGAAGCCGAGAAAGCCCAATGGAAAGATGTGATCCGCTGGCGCGAGCACGAGCGCGGCGATGTGCTGCTCGCTTTGCCCACGCCGAACGCTGTGACCGGCGCGCAAAAAGTGTCGCCGGTCCATACGCCCGAGATCGCCGGTAGCGCTGTGCCCCTTCCGCCGCTGGCGCGGACAGTCGGTCACAGTGATGATGAGATTAAGGAGATCGTCGCCAAACCCGACGGAACGCAAATCGCGTGGGTCACCAATTCGGTCTCTCATCGGCTGGAAGATCCGAAGCACAATGAGATTTACCTGGTGAGCACTTCGGGAGGAGAAGCAAGGCAGCTCACACACAACCGGGCTCTTGAGGACGATCTTCATTGGGCTCCCGACGGCAGCAGGCTCTTTTTTCATGTAGCTTTGGGCGCAGTGGACGGACCTTACCGCGATGTACAAGGAAGGTTGTACGCGATCGATCCCGCGAGTGGTGCGGCCAAGAGACTGGGCGATGTGTTTACTGGATCGTTCGAAGGCTTCACCGTGACGGCCGAGGGCCAGGTCATCGCCTCCGGAATCAAAGGGACCCAGCAACAGCTATATGCAGTGGATGGTTCGAAGGCTGTTCCGCTGCCAGGACTCCCGGGTTCCTATGCCGGAATAAATGCCGGGCTACATTCCTCCGGATTCCTGGTAAAGCACTCGACGCTGACCACTCCGACCCAGGTCTTTGTCGCAGCCGATGCGGCGCACCTCGAACAGGCGAAGGCGATCAGCAGTTTCAATCCAATTTTTACCGAGCGAGCTCAGCCGGATTGGAAGCCTTACCAGTGGAAGGCAGATGACGGCGCCACGATCGAGGGAGTGCTCATTTATCCGCCCCATCGAATGGGGGAAAAACACCTGCGCATGCTGACCCTCATTCACGGCGGCCCGGGAGACGCGGACGGCGATTCTTTTGGCGCCGACTGGTACAACTGGGCGAACCTGGCTGCTGCGAATGGCTGGTTGGTCTTCCGGCCAAATTATCGCGGGTCGACTGGTTATGGTGACGATTTTATGCTGGAGATTGCTCCTCACCTGGTCTCCCGTCCGGGTAAGGACATTCTGGAAGGCGTCGATGGGCTGGTAAAAGACGGTATCGCTGATCCTGACCATCTTACGATCGGTGGCTACAGTTACGGTGGCTATATGACGAACTGGCTCATTACCCAGACCACGCGGTTCAAAGCCGCGGTTACGGGCGCCGGGGCGGTGGAGCACGCCGCTAACTGGGGCAACGACGACTTGACCTATGACGATGCCTTGTATCTCGGCGGCGCTCAGCCGTGGGAAAATCCCGGCATCTACCAGAACGAAGCCGCGCTGTTTCAAATGAATAAGGTTACGACACCGACGCATATCGTAGGCGGCAACGCCGATGTGCGGGTGAGTTACCTGGAAGACGTGCTGCTGGAGCGAGCGCTGCAACAGCTACACGTGCCGCACAGCCTGTTGGTCTTTCCTGGAGAAGGACACTCACTCGACAAAAATCCGTGGCACGGCTACATCAAGGTACGGGAAGAACTGCAGTGGCTGGAGAAGTACGGCGGGGCGGATACGCGCTGACCGCGCCCCTCGTTCACGACGATGATGAGGCATCTAGTAGTTTGCAGGATGCAGTAGCCAGCCGATGGTACCGGCGTGGTGAAGGATCAGGACGCCGAGCCCAGTCAATATCAAGGGAGCGAAGAGATGGCCATGTCTCCGCAGGGGCGCTCCGAATCGACGATGATTCACCATCCAATGGGCAAGCATGCACCATAGAGCCGTCAGGGCAGCGAACACCATCGCGATCACGCCAATCTCGCTGCCGGAACGAATGGCGAAAGCAGGAATATAAATCCCGTTGTTGTCGCCGCCGTTTGCTATGGTCACGAGGGCGACGCCGGCAATGCTTCCTCGACAGCACCAAGTTGAGCGAGCATTGGACAGTGCAGGCAGGCGTTTCCGGCGAATGCGGCCGCCTATGACTCGCCCTCGGTCAACGGCGTCAGCGGCGCTCCGACCAAGAAGAGCGAGCTGACGCTGGCCGGCGACGTGATCTGGCATTTCTAGGGACAATCTCAGGGATCCGGAGGCGGGCTGGACAAAAAGATAGTCCGCTCTCTGGAGTGGATTGCGCATGATTGGGGTTGGGATGCGAGCGGGTCTTGTGTAAAGTAAGCAAAACAGGGACATGAACGGGCTGTTATTGAGAGCATCAGTACTCTCTGAAGGACTCGACGGAGGATGACCGATTGATCAAGCGACTTAGTTCGATTTCTGCGCTTTTACGTGCGCTTGCGCTGGGGCTCGTGGTGTGTGCCGGTGCGAGTGTTGCCACGGCGCAGATGCCGGGGGCCGCTGCTCCAGCAGCTCTCTCCCAGGCGGACCGGCTGGCCGCGCTGGAAAAGAGTTCTGCCGACCAGGCAACGGCGATTGCCGCTGCCCAAACCGCCGGGGATAACGGCTGGATGCTGGTGAGCTCCGCGCTGGTTCTGCTCATGAGCGGGCCCGGCCTGGCCTTGTTTTATGGCGGCCTGGTGCGCAGGAAAAACGTTCTGGGCACCATGATGCAGACCTTTGCCATGATGGCGGTGATCACCGTGCTCTGGGCGCTGGTGACTTACTCGCTGGCGTTTGGCGAAGGGAGCGCATTCATTGGCGGTCTGCACAATGTATTTCTTCGCGGGGTAGGAGTGGCTCCCGATCCCAAGTACGCCGCTACCATCCCGCTGCAGACGTTCATGGTCTTCCAGTTGATGTTCGCCATTATTACGCCGGCGCTGATCACGGGTGCTTTCGCCGAGCGCATGAAATTCTCGGGGATGCTGGCGTTCATGGTGCTGTGGGCAATTTTTGTGTACAGCCCGATGGCGCATATGGTCTGGGGCAAGGGTGGATTGCTCAACGCATCGCTGGGTGGACGCTTCCCTTGCCTGGATTTCGCCGGCGGCACGGTGGTGCATATCACCTCAGGTGTGTCGGCGCTGGTCACCGCGTTATATCTGGGCAAACGGCTCGACTACCCGCGCGAGCCGATGCCGCCGCATTCCGTGGTGCTCAGCTTTATTGGGGCTTGTTTGCTGTGGGTAGGGTGGTTTGGATTTAATGCCGGCTCTGCTCTGAACGCAGGCACGCTGGCAACCTCCGCATTCATCGCCACCCACTTCGGGGCGGCCGCTGCGGCCATTGGCTGGAGCGCAGCGGAGTGGATACGAAGCGGCCGGGCTACGGCCCTGGGTGCGATCTCGGGAGCCGTGGCAGGCCTGGTGGCGATCACTCCCGCTTCCGGCTTCGTCACCCCGATGTCCGCGTTGTGGATCGGCCTGATCGCAGGCGTATTCTGCTACTTCATGGTGGTAAAGGTTAAGTCCATTTTCGGGTATGACGACTCGCTGGATGCCTTCGGTGTGCACGGAGCCGGCGGGACGATCGGGGCGCTATTAACCGGCATCTTTGCCAGCAGCGCTATCAATCCAATTCTGGGGGCGGGAAAGGCCACGGGCTTGTTGGAAGGCAACAAGGGTCAGATCCTGAATCAGCTGGTTGCCATCGCGATTGCGTGGACTTTATCGATTGTGGGGACATTGGTAATCCTGTTCGTCGTGGATAAGGTTGTTGGGCTCAGGGTGAATGAAGAGGACGAGCGCACCGGGCTGGACTTGTCACAGCACGGCGAAGAAGGTTACGACTTCGCGAACTAGAGCACCTTCGAGCGATGAGGAAGGACTAAGGAATGCAGAAGATAGAAGCAGTGATACAGCCATCAAAGCTGGACGCTGTGAAAGATGCGCTGGTCGAAATCGGCATCTCTGGCATGACGATTTCCGACGTTCGTGGGCATGGCCGCCAAAAAGGCCACACCGAGATCTACCGTGGGCGGGAGTATTCGGTCGATTTGCTGCCCAAGGTGAAATTGGAATTGGTGGTATCGGACGAATTACTGGAAAAGGCCGTGAAAACCATCGTCAAGGCCGCGCAAACGGGAAAGATCGGCGATGGAAAGATATTTGTAACCCGGGTTGACGAAGCCGTCAGGATACGCAACGATGAGCGCGGCGACATCGTGCTCTAGGCCATTTTTTCTCTCCGGCCCCTTTCACGCTTTGGAACAAGAATCTCTGAGGAGAACCATGTCAGACGGACTTCGCAGCTTCATCGAGATACCTTACGCCGAATTGGAAGAACGCAACCTGGCGGCGAAAGATCAGCGCAAACGCCACGTGCCGGCCGGGCAGATTCGCGAGGAGCGGCTGAAATATCTTACTGACGAGAAGCACATCAAGGCAGTCACCGTGCTCTTCAGCGACCTGGAAGGCCGGCTGCACATGCTCGACTACGACAAGAAGTTCATCATCAAGAGTGACGACAACCTCACCTTCGATGGCAGTTCGATCCGCGGCTTTACCGCCCAGAGAGAGAGCGATCTGCGCCTGGGCATCGATTGGGGATCGTTCTACTGGGTGCCCTCCGACGTATTTGGCCCGGGGAAGACGCTGGTCTTCGGCAACGTCATCGCCAAGGACGGCAAGCCCTTCCCCGCCGACATTCGTGGAGTGCTCAAAGGCTATGCCACTGACC
Organism: uncultured Acidobacteriaceae bacterium; assembly: GCA_963850235.1. Lineage (GTDB taxonomy): Bacteria > Acidobacteriota > Terriglobia > Terriglobales > Acidobacteriaceae > PALSA-350. The sequence goes on from CAWKKM010000019.1 coordinate 112,058, forward strand.
TCTACGACCAGAAGGGTTACACCCTGAATGCGGCCAACGAAATTGAGGGATTTCTCTTCAATGGCAAGGATGCGGAACGGCACTATCACGAGAAGCAAAGCTTCGAGTACGTCAACACCGGCGGCTACTATCATTCGCTCCCTGGCGACCCGCTGCGTACCTTCATCGATACCTGCGCCGAAGTACAGCGGGCCATGGGATTCGAAAACGAGAAGGACCACCCGGAAGTTGCGCCTTCTCAGTTTGAGATCAACTACAGCTATAGCGATGTGGTGACCGCCGCCGATCAGATCCAGCTTTACAAGCTGGTTTGCCGCCAGGTAGCTACCACCATGGGTATGTCGGCCTCATTTCTGCCCAAGCCCGTGGTCGGCGTGAATGGAAGCGGCATGCACACCAATGTCTCCATCAGTGAAAAAGGCAAGAACCTTTTCTGGGATGCCCAGGGTGAAGAACAGCTCAGTAAACTAGGTTGGGAGTTCGTCGACCGTATTCTGACCCACGGCAATGACATTTGCCTACTGCTGAATGCGAGCGTGAATGCGTTTCGCCGCCTGGATCCCCATTTCGAGGCCCCGAACCAGATCATCGCGTCAGCCACGGATCGCGGCTCCATGGTGCGCATCCCTATCGGCAACGAGAAGAGCATGCGGGTGGAGGTCCGCTCCGTCAGCCCCGACGCCAACCCCTACCTGGTGCTCTATTCGGTATTCAAGACCGGCATCGAGGGCGAAACCGCGAAAATCGAAAACCTGCGCAAGGCCAAGCGCTTCCTGCCCGACAACATCTACACGGCGCTCGATAACTTCAAAGCGGCCAAGTGGACAGACACCCTGCTGGGGGCTGACGTGAAGGAGCGGTATGCAGATTTGAAGCAAGCCTCCGCCGACCGCTGCCCAAGGCTATTGGGCACATTCGTGAAGGCGCCCGAGGTCCAATACCACCACGACGTCTACAACCAGTACCTCTGGAACAAATTCTAAGTCTGCACGGGGCGCCCCAAAGCCAAGGAAATCGGACGGGTGCCCGACTTCCTTCAGCTTTTGGCTCGGGCTCCAGCTGTTGCCGGGAGAGAGATATCCAACCGCTTGATCTCGCCGACGATTGGGCCGTAGCTCACGATGGCGCATAAGGCGGTCGCCCCGACGAAGATGAGCACGTCATCAAACGACCCAGTCTTCTTCACCAGGTATCCGATAACGATCGGCGTCGTGATCCCGGCCAGATTCCCGATTAAGTTAAACAAGGCGCCGTTCAACCCGACCATTCCCTTAGGCGAAGTGTCGGAGATCACCGTCCATCCCAAAGAGCCAAATCCCTTGCCGAAGAACGACAGCGACATAAGAAACAGCATGACCGCCTGGGCGGGAGCATAGTTACACCCAATCATGGTTACCGACAGCAACATACCCGCCATAATCGGCGCTTTACGCGCAAAACTGAGCGAATAGCCGGCGCGCAGCAGCTTATCGGAAACCACGCCGCCGAGAATTCCTCCTGTCCCTCCGCATAGCGCCGGCAACGCCGCGGCAAAACCAACTTTCATGATGGACAGATGCCGGGCCTGCGATAGATATACCGGAAACCACGTCAGAAAGAACCACGTCAACGTCGTGATGCAGTACTGGCCAAGATAGATCCCAACCAACATCCGATGGCTCAACAGCTCCTTGACCGCTGCCCAGGTGAGCAGGCTTCCCTTGGTCTTGACCACGCGATCGGCATTCACCAGCCCGCCACCCTGCTCGATGTACTCAATCTCCGCACGGGAAACACGAGGATGGTCCTTGACCTCGTAAATACTCTTGACCCAAATGACGGCGAAGACAAACCCCAACGCACCCATGAACCAGAAACAACTCCTCCAGCCGGCCGCATGGGTAATCCACCCCAGGATCGGAGCGAAAATCATCAACGCAAAATACTGCGAAGAATTGAAAATGGCGGAAGCGCGTCCGCGCTCATTGGCGGGAAACCATGAAGCGACGATGCGCCCGTTTCCGGGAAAAACCGGAGCCTGGGCAAAGCCGGCGATCAGCCGCAAAACAAAGATCACGGTAAAAGCAACCGTTGCTGCAAGGTATCCAGCAAGGCCGGTAAGCAAAGCGCAAACCGACCACGCAACGATACCAATCCCGTAAACCCTCTTCGACCCAAAGCGGTCCAGCAACACCCCGGACGGCAATTGTCCCAGGACATAGGCCCAGCTGAATCCCGAAAAGAGGTAACCCAGCTTCACCGGGTCGAGAAGGATATCTTTGCCCATCGCTGTTCCGGCGATGGAGAGTGCCACTCGATCTCCGTAGCTGAAACAGCTCACGGCGAAGAGGATGGCGATAATCAAATACCGGACGTGAGTTTTTTTGCCTTCTGCCAAGTCAGGATCGCCCCGCGATCAACTGGGTCAGTTCCTGACACTCCGCTTCCGTAAGATCGGTCAGCGGCGACCGCACCGGCCCCGCCGGCCGGCCGACGGCCTTCATGCCTGCTTTGACAATCGAGACCGCGTACCCCTTGCGGCGGTTGCGGATCTGGATATACGGCAGGACGAATTCCCGCAATCCAGCGAATACCGCGGCATGATCGCGGCGTCGCACGGCGGCATAGAATTCAAGCGCGAAATTCGGCAGGAAGTTGAAGATCGCGGAGGAGTAGGTGGTGACACCCAACTCCAGGTACGGAAGAGCAAATGTCTCCGCGGTCGGCAGGCCGCCAATATATGTGAGCCGGTCCCCTAACCTGGCGTAGATCCGCGTCATGCGCTCGATGTCGCCAACACCATCCTTAAAGCCCACCAGGTTGGGGCAACGATGACACAACCCTTCCAGGCTTGCATCGTCCAGCACCGCATTGTCGCGGTTGTACATGATGACGCCCAGCCTGGTGCTGGCACATACGGTCTCCACGTGGGCGGCCAAGCCTGCCTGCTCCGCGCCTACAAGGTAGGGCGGCAGAAGCAGGATTCCGTCCGCACCCGCTTCCTCCGCGGCCTGGGCAAATTCTTTCGCCATCGCCGTGCCGTAACCGCAACCGGCGACCAGGGGCACTTGCTTTGCCGTCTGGGCCACGGCAGCGCGCACCACACTCGAAAACTCAGACAGCGTAAGCGAAAAGAACTCGCCTGTACCGCCTGCAGCAAACAGGCCCGCAGGCTTGTGCGACAACAGCCACGCGACGTGCTCCTGGTAGGGCCTGGGCTGGAACTCGAAACTTTTTCCAAAATGGGTAACTGGAAAGGAAAGCAGGCCTGCTCCCACCTGCTTCGCCATCTCCCCCGGATCCATCGTCTTCATCAGCACTCCCTACTTTCTGATTTTTTTGAGAAAGGTATCAAGCAAGGTGTTAAATCTGTCTGCATCATCCACGAACAGGCAATGGCCGGCATCTTCGAAAACTTCGGCCTGCCCGCCGGGGACGGAGGAACGGATGAGCTCCGCTGCAAAGCGATTGTTTTCCGTCATGACCCCGAGCACCGGGATGTTGAGTTTTGGCAGTACGTGCCGAAGATCGTTCTTCACGGCAAATTCGGCCAGCAGGGCCACCGCGGTGGTCGTCGGCGTCTTTAGAGAAGCAGCCGTCACGCTTTCGAGATACGGTTCTGGTTGTGGCTTGTGATACATGCTCCGCACGAAGCCGGCCATGAACTGCTTGCGGTCCGCTTGAAGGTTGTGGAACATCATGTAGCGAGCGTCCCGTTCCTCCTGGGCCGGGGGAGTGTAGGGACTCCTTTCGACCAAGACCAAGGCGGTCAACGGATGTGTGCCGAACATCTGGACGAAGGTCAAGGTTTCGTGAACAGCCAACGACCAGCCGACCAACACTACTGGGGACCCGCCGAGATGATCGATCAGCTCTTTGTAATCCTGGGCTCTTCTCCCGGGGTAGTTTCCCTCCGCGGCCTTGTCCGACACTCCCTGCGAACGGGGATCGACCGCGACCACTCGGTAGCTCTTGCTGAAGTATTCGATCTGAGGCTGCCAGATTTCTGCCGGCATCGTCCAACCCGGAACGAACAGGATGGTAGGACCTGTTCCACTCTCGAGGTAGTGGATCTTAATCCCGTCACTGGTGACGAAGGAAGCGTCCTTCACGTGTTGCTCCTTGAAGTGGATAGATAGAGGACTCAGCACATCCCGTCCACAGATTGAATCAAGGCTCGAATGTAGCCGTAACAGAACGCAAAGGACTGCAGGCCGTTGGGGTCGTTGGGCGCCACGGGAACGTGGTCCGGCATGAGCATGTAGGGATATCCAACCTCTTTGTACACCTGGATGGCTTTTACGAAGTTGACGTCGCCCTCATCGGGATAGACCTCCAGGAAATCGTTCCGATGACCGCGAATATTGCGAAAGTGCACATTGAAGATCTTGTTGCGCGAACCGAAATAACGGATGACATCGTAGATTTGAGTTCCGGGATCGGTGAGCATTTCAGAGACCGTGCCTTGGCAAAAGTTCAACCCGTGATAAGGGCTTTCCCGTATGGTGATGAACTTCTTCAGCCCGTCAACCGTGCCCAGGACTCGATCGACGCCCTGGTACCCCTCGGGCGGCATGCCCGGATCGTGCGGGTGGCAGGCCATGCGGATCTTGTATTCATTGGCCACGGGAATCACGTGGTCGAGGAAGTAGGTGATGCGTTCCCAAAACATATCCGCATCCACATGTCCAGCCTTGGTGAGCGGCGGATTGGGGTGACTTTCCGAGAGCTTCCAGGTGCTGTACATGGCATCGCCGCGGCCGGGCGTGCGTCCGGTTCGCACCACGCCCAGGATGCTCATGTTGTATTTAATGGAGGGAATACCGGCCTGCGCGCAGTTCTTGATCATGGTTTGCAGGGCTTCGATATCGCGGTCACGCTCCGGACTTTGCGCCAGCATGATGGCCGGATGCTTTTCCTTGTCGATGTGGCTCGACTCGAGAAATGGAGGCGCGGTGCAATCGATGCTGATGCCGCTTTTGCCGGCCAGGTCCACCATGCGATTGAGCTCTTCCACAGTGGCGTATAGACGATCCCCTTCAATCTCCGGATACCCGCAGATATTGCGCACGCTGTAGCGCGCCAGGTACTTGAGATGAGTCTCGTTCGTGGGCGCTGTCTGGTCACCCACCTTCATGAGCACAGGCTTTGCCAGGGTGACCTTGGGAGCAGCAACGGAGGTCAGTCCATTCGCGGCCAATAACCCGGCTGCGCCGGTAGAAGTGATAAATTTCCGTCGATTCATGTTCATATCCGGCAATCTGCCCTTTTTAGGCGCGGCCAAATTGTGAATTGCTGGCCGCCGAGGAATATAGTGGAAGATCTATCCCAAAACAACCTATAGTCAGCATGGATTGATACCTGGATTGCATCAATGTATGAACTCAAACAGCTCCGCTGCTTTGTTGCCGTGGGCGAGGAATTACACTTTGGCCGCGCCGCCAAACAGCTGCACATGACCCAACCCCCGCTGAGCCGGCAGATTCAGATGCTGGAGCGGGAGCTCAAAATCAAGCTGCTCACCAGAACCAGCCGCACCGTGCGGCTGACCCCTGCGGGCCGCGCCTTCCTTGTCGAGGCGCGGAGAATCCTGGCCCTTACGGAGAGCGCGGCGATCGCGGCACGCCGCATTGCCAAAGGCGAATCGGGGCTAATCCGCATGGGCTTCACCGCCAGTTCCAGCTATGACTTTCTGCCCCGGCTGCTGGCGCTGGCAAACTCATCACTCAAAGGATTTGGGGTGGTATTGAATGAGATGGTGACCATGCAGCAGATGGAAGCACTCCATGCCAATCGAATTGACTTTGGGCTGGTGCGTCCCCCAGTCGACAAGCGGGATCTGGGCATGGCGTGTGTCGCCAGAGAACCGTTGCTGCTGGCTGTCTCCGCCACGCATCGGTTCGCCACGGGGCCGGCTCCGACCATGAAGGATCTAGCTGGGGAACCGTTCATTACTTTCTCACCGGTCGACGGCCGCTACTTTTACGAGCTGATTGAGCGCATGTTTCGCAAGGCAGGTACGTCTGCCAGGTACGTGCAACACGTCAGCCAGGTGCACTCTATCCTCGCGCTGGTGAGCGCAGGCATCGGAATAGCGCTGGTGCCGGAAACAGCGAAGAAACTCCATTTTGAAGGAGCTGTGCTGCGGGAGTTGGCCAGCCCGCCGGTGCATGCACAATTATTCCTGGTCTGGTTGACCGAGAACGACAACCCGGCGTTGCCGGCCTTCCGCGATCTGGCATTGCGGCACTTTGCCATAGCACCGTAACGCACGCCATGGGATTTGCTGGTCTATGTAGCAAAGGCGATCGTTGGGCTGCGCCCATCATTTTCGGCCCACGTACGCGGGTGCGAACGTGGGGCACCCGTCCGATTTCCTCGGATTTTTCTGTGCCTACTGACTGCTGGCTGCGACTGAATGTTGAGCTCACCCTCGCGGTCCGTGCAGAACCGAGTGTCGGAGCGGCGCCCGCAAAGTATGCCGTGCCTCGTTCTGGTAGAACAACCCCATCCTATGCTCGGTGTTGCCCGGTTGGAGCCCCTATCACTCTCCGTACATTTTGCCCCGGCCTGCAATTTCGGGTTCTAATGAGGCTCTATGATTTCCCGAAGAGAGTGGATGATGGGGGCGTTCGCGACCGCGCACGCGTTGGGGGCGCAACTTCGTGGCGTCAAGCGGATGGCAGATGCACTGGCAGGCCCACCCTCAGTGCCACCGGGGCCGCGGCGGGTCGTGATCGAGACACATATCCATCTGTTTGCCGGCGATCCCAGGTTTCCTTACAACAGCGCCTCTTATCCTCCTAAACCCGAGCCGGTCGAAAAGTATGTGCAGTTCGCCCAGCAAGCGCACATCGATCATGCGGTCATCGTTCATCCCGAACCTTACCAGGATGATCACCGCTACCTTGAATACTCGTTTGCGCACGAACCGTCGCCGGGTTTCTTCAAGGGAACCTGTCTTTTTGATCCCATCGATCCGGAAACACCTAAACGGATGCAGGCGCTGGTCAAGAGGAATCCTGGACGAATCGTAGCGTTAAGAGTTCACGAGACACACGAGGCGGGAACTCCTTCCACGACCAGCGGCCTCATCCGCGATCGCGATTTGAAGAACCCCCAGATGGCAGTCACCTGGCATGCCGCACACGAACTGGGGCTGGCGATCCAGGTCCACTGCATCCCGCATTACGCGGCGGCCATCGGCGAACTGGCAAGCAAATTTCCCCAGACCCCCGTCATCATTGATCACTTAGCGCGCCCCGGACAGGGGACGCCGGAAGAATATGAGCAGGTTCTCAAGCTAGCCCAGCTTCCGCGTGTTTACATGAAATACACCACCACCGGTGTGGCCTCCGCATCGAAACAGCCGTTTCCCCACCAGGATGCAAAGCGGCTGGTCAAACGCGTTTACCAGGCGTTCGGTGCTGACAAAATCCTCTGGGGCGAATTAGGAGTAAACACGACAGAGTTTCAACAGGCCATTCAGTTGCTTGACCTGATGCTCGACTCCGCGTCCCCCTCCGAACGAGCTAAGATACAGGGCCTCAACGCGAAAAAGCTTTTCGCTTTTTCTTGAGCGAACCACAAGGTCTTACGCCTTCTGTACCACCGCGGCGTTCAACGCCTGGCCTACGATCGTCTGCGCTTCCTCTTCGATCTGTTCCAGGTGTTGTTGGCTGCGAAAGCTTTCGGCATAGATCTTGTAAATCTCCTCCGTCCCAGAAGGCCGCGCCGCGAACCACCCGCTCTCGGCCATCACTTTCACCCCACCGATGGCTTGGCCATCGCCGGGCGCGTGCGTCAGGATGGTCTTGATCCTCTCACCCGCCAGCGTCGGACTCTGGATGCTCTCTTTGCTCATCTTCGCCAGCATCGCCTTTTGCTGCGTGGTTGCATGCGCGTCGGTCCTGTCATAGAACGGGTCGCCGTATTTCTGAGTGAGCTCGTGATAGATTTCGCCTGGGTCTTTCTTTACCGTGGCCGTCATCTCCGCTGCCAACAGCGCCGCGATGATACCGTCCTTATCGGTCGTCCACACTGCGCCGTTGCGACGCAGGAAGGAGGCCCCGGCGCTCTCTTCGCCAACAAATCCCAACTTGCCCTCTAACAGGCCATCCACGAAGTACTTGAACCCTACGGGCACTTCGAACAATTCCCGGCTCAGCCCTGCAGTGACGCGATCGATCATGCTGCTGCTGACCGCCGTCTTCCCCACCGCGACCTTTTGCCCCCACTGTGGACGATGCCCGAACAGATAATAGATGCTGGTCGCAAGGTAGTGATTGGCAGGCATCAATCCCCGGCTGCGGGTTACGATACCGTGGCGGTCATGATCCGTATCGCAGGCCATGGCAACATCGAATTTATCCTTCAAAGCGATCAGCGACTGCATCGCATATTTCGAAGAGGGATCCATGCGGATCTTGCCATCCCAGTCCAGCGTCATGAAACGAAACGTGGGGTCGACCTCATCACTCACCAGGTTCAGATTCAGCTTGTAGCGCTCGGCAATCGGTCCCCAGTAGTGCACACCAGCGCCGCCCAGGGGATGAATACCGAAACGAATCCCTGAGTTGCGAATGGCCTCCATGTCGATAATGTTTCCCAGGTCCGCAACGTATGCATCAATGTAGTCATGCTCATGAGTCGTCGGAGCAGCGAGAGCCTTCTCCAGCGGCCAGCGCAGGACGCCCTCGAGCTTCGCGGCCAGAAATTCGTTTGCCTGGTTCTGAATCCAGGATGTTGCGTCGCTGCCCGCAGGCCCACCATGAGGCGGGTTGTACTTGAATCCTCCAGAGTCCGGCGGATTATGCGACGGGGTGACCACGATGCCGTCGGCCAGGCCGGTTTTGCGGCCGTGATTGTAGGTGAGGATCGCGTGCGAGACAGCCGGGGTCGGCGTGTACTCGCCTTTTGCCGCCAGCATCAGCTCGACCTGGTTCGCGGCCAGCACTTCGACGGCACTAAGCATCGCGGGACGGGAAAGCGCGTGCGTGTCGATGCCGAGAAAGAGCGGCCCATCGATCTTCTGCTGCTTGCGATACAAGCAGATCGCCTGGGTAATCGCCAGGATGTGCCACTCATTGAAAGACCGGTCAAAGGATGAGCCCCGGTGTCCGGACGTGCCAAAGGCAACGCGCTGCTCGGGTACCTTGGGATCGGGCTTCTCCGCAAAGTAAGCGGCAAGTAATTTTTGTACGTCAACGAGGTCGGCGGCGGTGGCCAGTTGCCCGGCCTTGGGATTGATTTTATTCAAGTCTCTACTTCCTCATGCATCTCTCGTACAAGCTGTCGACGCAGTACCGATTGTCTCGCAAAGGCCCGCGTCCGTCAGTACCCGGTGCGTTTTCTTAACACCCCAGTATTCTGGCTGGCTGTCCACCCCCAGGAGGATGAATTGCAGGGTATCCGGTACCTCATGGACAGGAGTCCCGCATGCCACAGAGCTTCCGATGCGTCGCGGCTCATCCCTGCCGCCTCGCACGCAGGCGCGTCCGGAAGGTGCCTGCGGCTCATGACTCCGACGGGCCACGAGACTCATGAGCACCCAGCAGGATGAAGGCGAGGAACTGCTGGCCATGCGCATCCAAATGGACTGTAGGGGGGACTCCATGAAGGCAGCCGTCCTTGTCTCTGGCCGACCAGCGTCCGAACCATTCCTTCAGATTGAGGAGGTTCCTCGTCCGGAACCGCAGCCCGGTTATTTGCTGCTGCGAGTTCTTGCCTGTGGGGTTTGCCGGACCGACCTGCACATTGCCGAAGGAGATTTGCCGGTGGTTCTCACTCGGCTTATTCCCGGTCACCAGATCGTGGGCGAAGTGGCCGGCGGTGCGACTGCAGAGTTGCCGTTGGGAAGCCGGGCCGGGGTCTCCTGGATCGGCGGCGTGGATGGAAGTTGCTGGTACTGCCATCACGGCATGGAGAATCTCTGCGACCAGCCTGCGTTTACTGGATACACGGTGAATGGCGGTTACGCGGAGTATGTCCTGGTTCGGGCGGACTTCGCGTTTCCTTTGCCTGATGGGTTAGACAACGTGCACGTCGCTCCCCTGCTGTGTGCCGGCATCATCGGCTTTCGCAGCCTGCGTGTGGCCGGGGTGGAACCCGGTGAGCGCGTGGGACTGTATGGCTTCGGCAGTTCGGCGAGTCTCGCCATCACCGTTTTGCAATCGTGGAAGTGCGAAGTTTATGTCTCCACGAGGGGCGAGACCCATCGCCAGATGGCGTCCGCGCTCGGCGCAACCTGGGTGGGTAAAGAGGATGAGACGCCTCCGGTAAAGCTGGATCGGGCGATCACGTTTGCACCCAGCGGCAAGGTAGTGGTGAGTGCCTTATCGGCTTTGCGCAAGGGGGGCGTGGTGGCGATCAATGCCATCCACCTCGACCAGATGCCTGCGTTTGACTACGACAAGCTGCTTTGGGGCGAACGGCAAATCCGCAGCGTAGCCAACATGACGCGCCAGGATGCTCGCGATTTTCTGGCGATCGCGCAGGAATTGAAAATTCATCCACAGGTGGTCGTGTTTTCCTTGCAGGACGCAACCAAGGCTCTGTTAGCCGTCAAGCAAGAAACGGAGCGCGGCTCGGCAGTGATTGTTCCCTGAAGATGACAAAGACAGCTTAGTAAATCAGCTTCAATGAGAACTGAATCTGTCGCGAAGTGCCGGCTGTACGGCTGATTTCACCGAAACCTGCGCCGACCAGCGTGTTCGCCGGTAAACCCATGTTGACGATGTTGAAGATGTTGAAGAACTCAGCGCGAAACTGCAGATCCATCAGTTCAATCCCGCTCGACCGCCGGCCGAACGGTGTGCTCTTGATCAAGGCAAAATCAAAATCGTAGTAAGCCGGCCCGCGAAATGTATTGCGCCCCAGCGTGCCGAACACCCCGTGGTTCGGACCGGTGCCCCCCGGCACATTGACCGGAATCGAAAAGTAAGAAGCATTATTTGTCCCCAACCCAAAATAGTCTTCGCGAACTTTGCGGCTCGTCGAAAGGTGCGGAATCCCAACCTGGTTCGGCCGGTCCGCCCCGTTCGTGCCGGCGTCCGTCTGCTGCACCCCCGAGTAGACAGTAAAGGGTGCTCCACTGGTGATACTGGAAATGCTGAGCAGCTCCCAACCGCCGGTGACCGTTTTGCCGAGGGGCCGAAGGAAGGCGGCGTCTTCCCCATGCAAATCCTGCGCCAGGCTCAGAGTGAAGGTGTGGGTGACGTCGAAGCTGGAGGGGCCTTTTTCCGGATGAGTGTCAACAGGGTTCTGAGGCGATATCTGCGAAACGGCGCCTGTGCTCCCGGTAAGAAAGCCCCCCACCACGGAACTGGTTTCATCCAGCGACTTGGACCACGTATAACTCGCCTGCACTCCGGGTCCGCCATGCGGCACCGTTCCCTGCAGCGAAGTCTGCAAGGCATGGTAGGAAGAGTGCGCAGTATTGGTGATGACGCTCTCCGTACCGAAGCCGCCAACGATGTTGCCCGCGGGATCGAACTGGGTGTACGGAGCGAAGCTGGGACCGGCCCCGGGATATCCGTTGAAGAAACTCTCGCGGGCCAGTCTCGCAGCAGCGGTTCCAATATAAGTCGCGTTCGCCACCAGGTCGCCGAAATGGCGTTCGAGGCCGAGCGTCCACGTCTGAAGATAGGCATTGCCAAAACGTGGATCGACAGACGTGATGTTCAACGGAGTGATGCGATGGCTGGGCGAAAGCGCCGCGAGATCCTGCTGGTAACGGTTGAAATCCATCACTGTGTTGCCGTGAACCGCTTTGGTGCCGTTGGCGAAAATGTCCTGTCCCTGAGGAGTGTAGACGCGTGGCAGCTCTCCCGATGTGATCTGGAACCCATACGGGATTATTCCTGTCGGAGCCGAGGTGAGGCGGGGATAGATCACAAACGGAGTCGACCCTGTGAGCGAATTGTCCTGGTATAAGTTCGGCGGAATGGTGGTGATGGCGCCGCCGGCGCGGACATGGATCTGGTAGCCGGCCAGCCAATCCAGTTGCACCCGTGGACCCAGCCCGTTCAGGTTGAATCGATAGCCTGGCTGCGGATTGATGACGAACTGCTGGACCACTCCGGCAGGTGTCGTGGAAAAGGCTATGCCGGAGGTCCTTTTCGCGCGCTCGGTGACGGGAGTGTACAGTTCGTAGCGCAGGCCGTAATCGAGCACCAGGCGAGGCGAAATCTTCCAGGTGTCCTGGACATAGAACAAGAAAGCATTCCGGTTGATGGCCGCGGCGCCAATGTGCTCACCCCCTGAGAAATAGGTTGGCGCGACCGCCACGGTGTAGAGAAAAGGACTCCCGCTCAATAGGCCGGAGAGCGTGTCCGGCAGTGGATCGCCAACGCGGATGTTGTGCATGCCGCTCTGCGAAGTGATATTCACCGGGGAGTACGCGATACCCCCGCCAAAGTTATATTCGCCATTGGGACTGATACCGAAGTAGGTGGTGTCGCGGTTCAATCGCAGCTCAGCCCCCGCTTTGAAGGTGTGTTTGGCTGTCGTGAAGGAAAAATTCTGGCGGCCCTGGAAGAGGTTGCCGTAGACGCTGATAACCGTGCCAGCCGGCTGATTGAAGGGTTCGTACAGGCCGTCATTGAACTTGACCGCGGGGTCGGTGAGGTCGGTCGTGGGAAAAGAAGGAGTGGCACGGGTAGCCGATACGGAGGATTCCGAAAGGAAGCGCGGCGAGAGAGTCCGGGTATACGTAACCACGAAGTTGCGCTGGTGATCGATGTAGCGAATGGCGAAATTCGGATCGAGCACGGTTTGATCGGGATTGGTCGTCGGTCCATTCAAATTGTTTAGGTTGAATCGCGCGAACAGCTGGGATTTATCAGAAATTTTGTGATCGAGGCGGAGCGAAACCTGGTCTGCATCCGTCACCACCGGCGACGAGCTGGCGTAGGTGTGAATTCCGTAGGAGCCGGTAGGATTGTTCGGCAAAGGGTACCGCGCGAGCACGCGTGCTATGCCCGGATCGACCGGTATGGTGAGCACGTCACCAGGGAAAGCGGCGGTGTCGAGCCCCGCGCGTTCCTGTTCTGTAGGCACAGGAAACACCTGGGTGGTGCCCAGCACCTGGCGAAAGCCCTGGTACTGGCCAAAGTAAAAAGTCCTGCCCGCTCCGTTATATAGGTGCGGAAGTTTGACCGGACCACCGTTGGTGAATCCAAATTCATTGCGGCGAAAGGGAGGAAGCCGCCCCGGACTCGCGATCGAGGGGTGGTCGAAGTAGTTCCTCGCGTCGAAGGCCGAGTTGCGCACAAACTCAAAAAACGAGCCGTGGAACCCGCTGCTTCCCGATCGGGTGACGATGTTGGTAAAGCCGGCGGCGCCGCGGCCGATCTCGGCCGGCATCCAGCCAGACTGCGATTGAATCTCCTGCACCGCGTCCACGTTGAAGTTGCTGAACGTGGAACCGCCCATCTCGGGATCGCTGATGTCGGCGCCGTCCATGGCGAACGTTGCTTCGACTCCCCGCTGGCCGTTGATGGCAAACTGCGCGGTGAAGTTGGTGGCCCCATTGGCGTCGGTCATGGTGCCCGCCGCCAGCAGCAACAACTGGCTGAAGTCGCGTTTGTTCAAGGGGAGCTGGCTGACGGATTTACTCGAAAGGTCAACCCCGCCGGTATTCTCCTGTTGCTCCGCGAGCGCCTGCAAGACCAGCGCTCCCTGGCTGGTGAGGGTCAGCAGCGCATCGCTCTGCGGGGTTCCGAGATCGATATCCGTGGGAAAAGCGATGCGACGTCCGTCCACGGTCACAGACAGTTTGTAGTGAGCCGGCTGCAGCTGGTGAAAAGAAAAACCGCCGTCTGGCTGAGTCACCGCCGTGGCCGTGTGGCCGGCGGCTTCCAGTTCAAGCACTGCGCCGCTAAGTGGTTTGCCGGCAGCATTATGGAGTTCTCCTTTCCAGCCTGCATTGCCGTTGAGCTGTTGGGCCAGGAGCGGCTGGGCGAGACTCATCCACACAAGTAAACCCAATACTTTGTGCGGGATTGTGAGCCGGGAGAAAAATACTTGGACGGCTGGACTGAGTTGCGCGACAATCATCCGATCTAAACAGGTCATCCAAGACGCATGCTATCGTGCTTCCGCCTAAAAGGCTTGTCGCGTCGTGGGTGTGCCAGATCAGAGCGCTTAGAAGTAGTGCGGGTGTACGGGTGAGTAACCGCTTAGACATGCACAAAAAGCGAGACAGTGATGGCGCCATTGTGTACACTGCTTGCCCATGGCAAGAGCACGTGTTGCCAGCCCCCTGCCATAGAAGTGTCAAGGAGAGAAGACGATGAGCTTTTGCCAGACCTGCGGAAGCAGCCTGCCCGATGGAAGTCAGACTTGCCCAGCATGTGGAGCTACCCAGGGGGCGGCTGCGTACAGTGCACCGCCGGGGCCCGTACCCGGCTCGGGTCCAGCTCCCGGCCCCTATCCCGGTCAGATGCCAGGCGCTATGCAAACCCCAATGCCAGCGGCCGGAGCCGGACTGACGCCCAACGTCGCCGGGGCACTCGCCTACCTGGTCGGCGCCATTACCGGAATTCTGTTTCTGGTGATCGATCCCTTCAAGGCCGATCGATTTGTTCGCTTCCACGCCTTTCAATCGATCTTCTTCAACCTGGCGTGGATTGCTTTCTGGGTCGTTTGGATGATCGTGGGCCTGGTGCTTGGCGCCGTCTCGCACGGGCTGTTCTTCATCATCCAGCTACCCATCAATCTGCTGGTCACCGTGGGCGGCTTCTGCATCTGGATCTACCTGATGTATTCCGCTTACCAGGGCAAGACGTTTCAACTCCCGGTTATCGGCGCTTTGGCGGCCAGCCAGGCAGGGATTGCACCGGCGGCCGGCCAGCGGCTGTAGCATTCACTCGAGCGCCGGCTGGCAGAACCGGCCGGCGCTTTGGCGTGTCTGGCTAACCTACAGAAACCGGCACCGAACCCGGCTGTTTCTTCGCCGTACCCCGGATCCCAAGCAGCGTCAGGATTGGCGATCCGCAGCTTACCGTGATCAACAGGATGATGGCCATCTGGGTCAGCAGCAGGGTCATGTTGTTCAGTCTATCGCTCTACTCCGTCTTTGTGGCCTCGCCCACCACGGCAGAGCTGGTAAATTATTCTAGGCTGGGGCGGTTATCCGCATTTGAAACTCTTCTTTTTCTGTCTTTTCAGCTTACTGGCATTCGCCGGAATCGTCTCCTCCGCGCACGGGGCCACTCGCGCCGACCTTCTGCGTGGGGCGTACGGACCTTATCGCGCAAACAACGATCTGCTGTTTTATCACCTCGACATCCGTGTTGATCCGGAAAAGAAGTTTCTAGAGGGAAAGAACACCATCCGCTTCAGGATGCTCAAGGATGGCCGGCGTATCCAGCTTGATCTCCACCCCGCTCTTAAGATCGACAAAATTCTGCTGGGCGGGGTTCGGCTGCGATACACCCGCGATTCGGGCGCAGTCTTCATCGACTTCCCTCAACTGCTGAAAGCGAGCCGTGAGTACACCATCGACTTCTACTACTCCGGCCATCCGGTAGAAACCGGGCGCTTCGGCGCCATCACCTTCCGCAAAGATCCCGCGGGCCATCCCTGGATCAACACCGCGTGCGAAGAGACCGGCGCCAGCGTGTGGTGGCCCAACAAAGACCAGTGGCGCGATGAAGTGGAAGGCATGGAGATCAGCGTGGCGATTCCCAACGGCCTGGTCGACGTCTCCAACGGAAAATTCGCGGGCAAGACTGATCTCGGTGATGGTTACACACGCTGGGATTGGCTGGTTCATTACCCCATCAACAACTACGACGTCTCTTTGAATATCGGCAACTATGTGCACTTCTCCGATCACCTGGGCGAACTACCCCTTGATTTTTATGTGCTGCCCGAGGACAAGCCGAAGGCGGAACAGCAATTCACCCAGGCAAAAGGCATGCTGCAGATCTTTGGCCACTACTTCGGTGACTATCCCTTTCCCCAGGACGGCTACAAACTCATCGAGGTGCCGTATTCCGGGATGGAACACCAGACAGCGGTGACCTATGGCAATCACTTCACCAACGGCTACCTGGGACGGGACTGGGCTGGTTCCGGGCTGAGCCTCCGGTTCGACTTCATCATCATCCACGAAAGCGCGCATGAGTGGTTCGGCAACAGCGTCACCGCCGCTGATCGATCAGACATGTGGATTCATGAGGGCTTTGCCACCTACATGGAAAGCCTGTACGTGGAATCGCGTTGGGGACGAGCCGACGCCCTGAAATATCTCAACGGATTGAAGCCCAAGGTGAAAAACCTGCAGCCGATCATTTCCGTGCGCGGTGTCAACAGCACGCCGCCGATCGACCAATACTTCAAGGGCGCGCTGTTTCTCAACACCCTGCGCAGCGTGGTCGATGACGACCCTCGTTGGTGGGCGCTGCTGCATGGGTTCTACCAGCACTTCAAATACCGGAACATCATGACCGAAGACGTGGTCGCGTACTTCAACCAGCAAACCGGGATGAATCTGACACCCATCTTTCATGAATATTTGCGGCATGCGGCGTTGCCGGTGCTCCAACTCAAGTGGAGTCCGGGAGGAAACATCCGTTACCGATGGCAGGCGGATGAACCTGCCTTCGCAATGCCGGTGCTGGTAGGCAGCCCGGATCATTGGCAAAGGATCAAGCCTACGAACCGCTGGCAGACGATGCAAACGCCACTGTCGAAAGACCAGTTCCAGGTAGCGACCGACCTGTTCTACGTCAAGGTAGACTGGATGCCGTGACCATTGAACTTTCCCCGATTGCCGCTCGCGTGCTCGGATCGTTGGTAGAAAAAGAAATTACCACGCCCGAGTATTACCCTCTTTCTCTGAATGCGCTGGCGAACGCCTGCAACCAGAAAAACAACCGCGAGCCGGTAACTAATCTGGACGAGGGCGAGATCCGGCAGGCACTGCACCGTCTGGAAGACTTTGGGCTGGCGAGCGCCGCGCGCGGGACGGAAAGCCGCGTGGCCAAGTATGAGCACCACATGCAGGAGGTGTTCAACTTCACTCGTGGAGAGATTGCTGTCATGTGCGTTCTGCTGCTGCGCGGTCCGCAAACACCCGGTGAGTTGCGAGGAAGAACGGAACGGATGCATCGCTTTGAGGAGCTGAGCGACGTGCAGTCGACCCTGCAGCGGTTGATGCAGCGCGAACCGCCGCTCGTCATGGTGCTCCCGCGCCAACCCGGCACCAAGGAAGCGCGCTACGCTCATCTCTTATCGGGTGAGGTCACGGAGCCCGCCCCTGTAGAAGCACCGCAAGCCGGACGAGGAACGGCCCACCTCGAAGCCGAAGTCGACGCCCTACGACAGGAAGTAGCGCAACTAAGAGAGCAAGTGGAGAAGGTGCTGCGGCTGGTGGAGTAGGCGGAATCGGCACAAGAGGCAGTGTTTCTCTCAGTCAGTCTCAGCACCGGAGGTGCGCGTTATACCAGCCCAGGCCATCGGCCTGGGTGTAAGAAACCCACATCATTCGGGAGGGCTGAAAGCCCGATCTATGTTCTTCAGCTTGGCGGCGAAGGATGGATCGGGCCTACGGCCCTCACGAATTCTCGGCGACTGAAACCCAGGCCATCGGCCTGGGCTCGTATAGCGCCGCACCTTCGGTGCTGGTATTCACTCATGGCCTACTCGAGGACGAGAAACGAGGCCCTCACCGATACATAACTTCATTACGGACCCTCTAGCGATGACTCAACCTTAGGCTTTGCCAGCTGGCGTCGGTAGTCCAGCCGCCGTCCACCACCAAAGCGTGGCCATTCACAAAACCGCTCTGCGCGGGGTCAGCCAGGAACAGGATGGCCTTGGCGATGTCATCGGGCGAGGCAAAACGGCCCATCGGGTTCACGCCAATGATGTCCTCGTCGGTGTAGGTACCGTTTGCCTGATCGGCAGCATCCATTTCCGTCTTGACCCACCCCGGACAGACCGCATTGCAGCGCACGCCGCGCCCTCCCCACTCGGCTGCCAACGTGCGCGTAAGCCCGATGAGCCCGTGCTTGGATGCGTTGTAGGCGGCCCGGTCCGCGATGCCGGCAAGCCCGGCAATCGACGCCACATTCACGATGCTGCCGGCACGCTCCCGCAGCATCATCTTTCCGAAAGCGCGAGCCAACAGAAAAGGCGCTACCAGGTTGACTTCGAGCACGCGGCGAAAGGTTCGTGCTTCGATGGTTTCCGCCGGGGCAATGGAGCTGATGCCGGCGTTGTTGACCAGCACGTCGACCCTATTCCATCGCGTGCGGATCGCTTCTGCGGTGGCTTCGACCACCGCCTCATCGGATAGATCACCGGGAAAGTCTGCGGCTTCGCAGCCGGTTGCGCGCACGGCGGCAAGCGTGGAAGCGCACGATTGCAGATCCAGCAGAGCGAGGGAATAACCAGCTACGGCAAGGATCTCAGCAGTGCGGCGGCCGATACCCTGCGCCGCCCCTGTGACGACAGCTAATTTCATGGCAGAAGACTCCGATCCTTTCCAAGGTACTAGAATCCAGGGCACGACGCCCCGCGTGCCCCCTCAACCTTTTGGCCGATGACAAAGGTAATCGCGAAGATCACTATTAATAGGCACTTACGGGTCTTTGCCTGCCCGCTGGACAAGGTAAGATGGTGCGGGCCAGCTATGAGCCAAAGCGCAACGGCAAGCGAGATCGTGTTGACCGAACAGGTAGGCAGTCGTGCGTTGATGCTTTTTGACGGGTTGTGCGGGCTATGCAACAGCGCCGTGCGCTGGGTCACCCAACATGATCACGCCGATCGCTTTCGCTTCACCCCTCTGCAGTCCGAACTTACCGCGGTCATTCTCAGCCGCCATGGCATTGACCGCGAGGCAGTGCTGCGAAGCAACACCGTCTACCTGGTGCTGGACGCCGGCACGGAGCACGAAAGACTATTGACGAAGTCCGATGTAACCGTCAACATGCTGCTGCTCCTGGGTGGACGCTGGCGGGTGCTAGGGTATTTGCTGCGGGCAGTGCCCACGTTTGTGCGCAATGCCGCCTACGGATTATTCGCGCGCAATCGCTACCGGTTGACCGGCCGATATGAAGTTTGCCCTTTACCGACAGATGCAGAACGGATGAAATTTGTCCGCTGAGGACCCATGCGATTCGTGCAATTGAAAGCCGGCGAGGTGCGCCGCGTCGCGGTGGTGGAAGAACCGAAGCTGCGATTGTTACGCGACTTCGACTCCATGTACGCCCTGGCCCAGGCAGCGATCGCGAACGCGCGGCAACCTGACCACCCTGGCCGGCAACCATCTCACAGATGACGTCATTGAGTACGACCAGGTTTACGAAGGCCGCGCGAAGTGGAAACTGCTCGCGCCCATCGATCATCCGCAGGAGATAGCCCGCTGCCTGGTATCCGGCACCGGCCTCACCCACCTCGGCAGCGCGCGCGATCGAGCCTCCATGCACATGGCCAAGGAGCAGGAACTCACCGACAGCATGAAAATGTTTCGCTGGGGCGTAGAGGGCGGCCGGCCAGGTGACGGCGAGATCGGGATTGCCCCCGAGTGGTTCCACAAAGGTTATGGCTCGATGGTGCACCCGCATGGCGACCCTCTGGTCGTCCCCGCCTACGCGGAGGATGGCGGCGAGGAGGCTGAGATCGCGGTGGCTTATGTGATCGGTCCCGATGGCCGGCCCTATCGGGTGGGCATGACCCAGGGCAACGAATTCTCCGACCATCGCTTCGAGAAGAAGAACTACCTCAACCTCGCAGGATCCAAGTTGCGCACCTGTTCGATCGGGCCTGAACTTGTGATTGATCCGGATTTTCGAAGCGTGCCAGGTACGGTGACCATTGAGCGGGGTGGCCGTAATTTTTGGTCGCAACCCATTTCGAGCGGTGAAGAGGAGATGTCCCACAGCCTGCGCAACCTGGAGCACCACCATTTCAAGTTCGAGCTGCACCGGCGCCCGGGAGACGTACACATACATTTTCTCGGCGCTCATTCGCTAAGCTTTGGACAGGGGATCGAGCTTAAGGATGGCGACGTGATGGAGATCCACTTTGACGGCTTCGGGCGTCCATTGCGCAACCCCCTCGTAGTGACTTCGAAAAAAGATTTGGCGGTAGAGGTGATTACGCTCGTCTAACAGACGAAGCCCTATGCAACCCTTTCCCTCTCTCCCAGTCCGCACCGCCGTCGGAGCCCTGGCTCTTGCGTTTTTCGCTCATGCCCAACAGGCCGAAAAGCCGGTAACTCATGGCATTTCCATCGCCAACATGGACCCTTCCGTCAAGCCGGGTGACGATTTCTACCTTTACGCCAATGGCGGTTGGCTGAAGCGGGCCGTCATCCCTCCGGATCGCAGTAGCATCACCGTCTTCACAAGATTGCTTGATCTAAGCAACGAACGCAGTCGTACCCTCATCGAGGACGCGGGCAAAGCCAAAGCACCGGCGGGCTCGGACACACGAAAAGTCGCCGACTTGTACCACTCGTACATGGACGAGGCCGGCATCGAGTCCCATGGCCTGACGCCCATTGAGCCAACCCTCAAAGCAGTGGCTGCGATTGCTGACAAGAACCAGTTGGCGCGGGCCTTGGGCGAAAGCCTGCGCGCCGACGTGGATGCGCTCAACAACACGAACTTTCACACCCATAATTTATTTGGGTTGTGGGTTGCACCGGGATTTTCCGATTCGGCCCATTACGCCCCCTACTTATTCGAGGGTGGTCTTGAGCTCCCCAGTCGCGACTACTACCTTTCCGACACCGACAGCATGCGCAAGATACGGACCAGTTACCAGGCACATATCGCGGCCATGCTGAAGCTCGCCGGCTTTCCTGAGGTCGACGCGCGAGCGGCCCGCATCTTCGCCCTCGAACATGCCATCGCACAAACCCATTGGAGCCTGGCGGAGAACCAGGAAGTGGCAAAGGCCAACAATCCCTGGAAGCGGAGCGATTTTCCCGTAAAGGCCCCGGGGCTCAACTGGGACGAATACTTTCGCGGCGCGGGGCTGAGCCAGCAATCAGCGTTTATCGTCTGGCAGCCTTCCGCATTTACCGGTGAAGCGGCCTTGGTCAACTCCACTTCGCTCGATGCCTGGAAAGACTGGCTTGCTTACCACTTGATCGAAACCTACGCTTCTGTTCTGCCCAAAGCCCTCGCTGACGAGGAATTCGCTTTTGAGGGCCCGGTGCTTTCCGGCGCGCTGAAGGAGCGCCCTCGCTGGCAGCGTGGCGTGGCAGTGGTTAATGGTGAGCTGGGTGATGCCGTCGGCAAAGCCTACGCCCAACGGTACTTTCCCGCGCAGGACAAAGCGAACGCAGAAGCGTTGGTAGCCCACATCATTACCAATTATCGCGAGCGGTTGCGTACCTTGACCTGGATGGCGCCTGCAACCAAGACTGAGGCGATTGCCAAGCTCAATGCTCTCTACGTGGGCATCGGCTACCCGGAGAGCTGGCATGATTATTCCGCCTATGAGGTAAAACCGGACGACATCGTCGGCAACCTCCGCCGCGGCGGCCTCTTCTACTACCACTTCAACGTGGCTCGCATTGGTAAGCCGGTCAATCGCAAGGAATGGTCGATGACCCCGCAGACCGTGAATGCGGTGAACCTTCCTCTGCAAAACGCGCTCAACTTCCCTGCCGCCATTTTGCAGCCTCCATTTTTCGACCCCGCGGCGCCTAACGCTGTCAACTACGGCGCGATCGGCTCGGTGATCGGTCATGAGATCAGCCACACGTTCGATACCGAGGGCAGCGCGTTCGACGCCCAGGGCCGCATGCGCAATTGGTGGACGCCCGCAGACTTCGCACATTTTCGCGCCTCCGCCGCCAAACTTGCTGCTCAGTACGACTCCTATAAGCCATTTCCTGACCTCTCCCTAAACGGCAAGCAAACGCTGGCCGAAGATGTCGCCGATATCGCCGGCGTCTCCGCGGCCTACGATGGTTACCGATCTTCCCTTCAAGGAAAACCCGCTCCTTCGGCACACGGATTCAACGGAGACCAGCAATTCTTCATTGCCTTCGGGCAAAACTGGGCATCGAAGACGCGCCCTGCCGCGCTCCGTCAACAGGTCTTGAACGATTCGCACGCCCCGGGGCAATACCGTGCGGCCACGGTGCGCAATGTGGACGCGTGGTACCAGGCATTTGACGTGAAGCCCGGACAGGCACTGTATCTCGCCCCGCAGGATCGAGTGAAGATCTGGTGAGAACGGAGCCAAAAGGGTAGGCTGTTTGCGTGAGCAAAGACGAAGCTGAGGTGCTCTCGATCGAGGGGCAAGAGGTCCGCGTAACCCACCCGGACAAGCCTTATTTTTCCCGGCAAACGAAGCTGTCGAAGATCGACCTGGTGCGTTATTACCTGTCGGTCGCACCAGGAGCGCTAGCAGGCATCCGGGATCGCCCGATCGTACTGAAGCGGTTCGTGAACGGCGCCGAGGCGGAAGCGTTTTATCAGAAGCGCGCACCAGGTGATCGCCCCTCATGGATGCGGACGGTCACGCTGTCCTTCCCTTCCGGCCGCACCGCTGAAGAGATCGTAGTCGACAATGCAGCCGGGTTGGCCTGGATCGTGAACCTGGGCTGCATCGAGTTACATCCGCATCCGGTCCGTTCCGCCGATCTTGACCACCCGGACGAGTTGCGGGTCGATCTCGATCCAGGTCCGGGCGTCGGTTGGAACGATGTCCGGCAGGTCGCGCTGGAAGTGAAGCAGCTGCTCGAAGAGCTCGGTCTTCGCGGCTGGCCCAAGACCAGCGGCTCCCGCGGCATGCACGTGAATGTGCGTATCGAACCGCGCTGGACCTTCAGCGAAGTGCGCCGCGCGGCGCTTGCGTTATCGCGTGCTGTGGAGCGGCGCGTCCCTGCCCTCGCCAGTTCCAAGTGGTGGAAGGAAGAACGCCACGGCGTGTTCCTGGACTACAACCAGAACGCCAAGGATCGGACGACCTGCTCTGCGTACTCGGTGCGGCCGTTACCGGACGCCCGCGTGTCCGCGCCTCTTCATTGGCACGAAGTGGCTGAGAGCAACCCGGCGGATTTTACCGTGCTCACCATGCCGGCGCGGTTCGCCGAGATCGGCGATCCGCACGCAAGCATGGATGCCGAGGCGGGATCGCTCGAACCACTTCTGGAGCTCGCCCAAAAAGATGAGTCCGCCGGATTAGGCGACGCGCCCTGGCCGCCGCACTTTCGCAAGATGGAAGGCGAGGCGCCCCGAGTGGCTCCATCGCGAGCCAAGTCCGCCGCGAAGAAGGCCCCGCCGCGGACGAAGATGCCTTTGATTGTGGTCGCGAACTCTCCCAGTAAAGACGAGGCGCTCTCAGGTTTGGAGAGATGGAAAAACAAACACCCTGAGGCAACCGCGCTTCTGGCTGTAGACGATGTGCTGGTCGATTCCATGCGCGGCACGTCGTCGACGTGGACTCGCATACGAGTCAACCTCCGCCACGTGCCTGAAGAGCAAAGGCCACCTCAGGAAACTCCGGACCCGGACGATGATCCCACCCGTGAATGGCGCACCGGGTGCAAAAAAGGCCGTGGTAGAAGAGCCGCAGATCAGACCGCTCCGTGAGGAACAGGACGGGTGCCCCATGTTCGCCTCAGCGTACGTGGGCCGAAAACGATGTGTTCGAATGCTTTTTGCTGAGTCTTGCACTGGACTTCGCAAGTTTACTTCAACGAAAGTTGCAAGATTCAGGGAAAGCATTCGAAACACTCATTTTCGGCCCACGTACGCTGAGGCGAACGTGGGGCACCCGTCCCGTTCCCTCTGGCCGTCATTAACGACCGCTGGAAAAGATCTCCATCAACTCTTGCGGCGGGACCACTTCCAGTTGCGCATAGGTACAGTCCTTAGGCAGCTTGTCCGTGCGCCACCTGCGAAAGTGGGCCATGTGGCGGAAACGCGGTCCCTGCATGTGTTCATAGGCCACTTCCACCACCAACTCCGGACGCAGCGGCTCCCAGGAAAGGTCTTTACCCTGGCTCCAGCGGCTCTGGCCTCCAGGCATGCGTTGCTCACCCACGCCCGGTTCCGCCCAACCAGCTCCAGGGATGATTAACGAGCGCATCCCGACGGTAAGGCTGCAGAAATTCGGCCAGTTCGCGACGCTTAGCCGTGGTGAAACTCGCACATACGCCAACGTGCTGCAGGGCGCCGGAATCGTTGAACAGCCCCAACAACAGTGAGCCGACGTTGCCCTCGCCCGTCTTATGCCAGCGAAACCCGGCAACCACGCAGTCGCAATCCCGCTCGTGCTTGATCTTGAGCATCACTCGCTTATCAGGCTCGTACGTTCCATTCATCTGTTTGGCTATTACGCCATCCAGCCCGGCTCCCTCAAAACGCCGGAACCAATCCGAGGCAATCCTCACTTCGGCGGTGGCAGGAGTGATATGGATCGGCGCCGGAGCCGCGCCCAGCATCCGTTCCAACTGCTTTCGCCGCTCTTGAAATGGTTCGCTACAAAGATTGCGATCGCCCTCGCAAAGCAGGTCAAAGAACACCATCGATGCCGGCGTTTGCTGCGACAACATCTTTACCCGGGAAGCCGCAGGATGAATGCGCAGCTGCAATAAATCAAAATCCAGACCACGCTCAGTCGCGATCACGATTTCACCGTCGAGCACGCATCGCTCCGGCAGTCGCGCGCGCAAAGTCTCGACCAGCTCAGGAAAATAGCGGTTCAGCGACTTCTGGTCACGGCTTTGGATCAGGATGTCCTCTCCGTCGCGAAAGACAAGGGCGCGAAATCCGTCCCACTTCGGTTCAAATACCCATCCGTTCTCCGCGGGAAATTCGCTCACTCGTTTCGCCAGCATGGGCAAGACGGGCGGATTCACAGGAAGTTGCATGCCCCCATGGTATCGCCTGCCATGCGCGCGCTATTCTGGACATCCCCATGGCACTCGACCCACGCAGAACCGTTACCGACCTGAACCAGCTCCGCGTGCTCACTGCGGACGATCATGGAGCCCAGCGCATCGCCTGGACCGACACCTGGCTCAAAGCGCGTGCCTGGTTCCAGAGCAAGCTGGCAGATCTGCCGGTGGAGCACCACCTGGACGCTGCGGGAAACTCCTGGACCACGCTCCGCGGCGAATCCGATCGCACCCTTATCCTTGGCAGTCATCTCGACTCTGTCCCCAACGGCGGTTGGCTGGACGGCAGCCTCGGGGTTCTCGCGAGTTTCGAGGTCCTGCGCAGCCTGGCCGAGGACTACCACGGCAAGCCGCCAGTCACCATTCGCCTGGTGGACTGGGCCGACGAGGAGGGCGCCCGCTTCGGCCGCAGCCTCTTTGGTTCCTCTGCCTTTGCCGGGACGCACTCCATCCAAGCCGACCGCGGCCGAACGGACCGCGACGGAATCCGCCTGGAAGATGCTTTGCGCCAGTGCCACGTCGACGTCGACCGCATCGGGGACGCGAGCATTGAGCGCGCTCACGCCGGGGCTTACCTGGAACTGCATATTGAGCAGGGACCGGTCCTCGAACGCCTGAGCCTGCCCCTGGGTGTGGTGCTGGGCACCAAGGGAGTGGAGCGCCATGCCATCACTTTCCACGGCCAGGAAGCGCATTCCGGGTCCACGCCGATGGCGGTGCGCCGCGATGCCCTCGCGGCCGCGGCCAAGCTGGCGCTCGAGATCAGACCCATTGCGCGCAAACATCCCGACGCGGTCGCGACCATGGGCAGTGTCAAGACCTTTCCCGGCATCGTGACCGCGGTTGTCGGCCGCTGCGAAACCACTCTGGACATGCGCGATCTGGATGCGGGCGTGCTGGCATCGATGTTGGCCGAAGCCCAGGAAGCCAGCCGCCGGTTCGCCGCGGAAGAGGGCTGCACGGTGGAGTGGTCAAGGATCTGGAGCATCGAACCGATCCCCTTTGATCCCGCGCTTATCGAACTTTGCGATCAGGCAGTTCGTGAGACGGCCGGCGCCTCTCACCGGTTACCTTCGGGACCGCTGCATGATGCGGCCGAGGTCGCACGGGCCGGGATTCCGGTGGTGATGATGTTTACTCAATCGCTTGCCGGCCTCAGCCACAATCCGGCGGAAAACACTAAAACCGAGCATCTGGAGTTGGCCGTACAAGCCTTTGACCGGCTGGCTAGAAAAACCATTTCCAAACTCAGTCGGCTTCCCCGTAACGAATGACGGGTGGGCAGATGTGGGATTCCGCGGATGTCCACCCGTCACTCTCTACTGGCAACAGGTCTTGATGGGCGTCATCTACACCTCGCAGACTCAGGAGCCGAGGTTCGTGGAATCCCACATCTGCCAACACCGGGCAGATATGGGGCACACGTCATTCGTTACCGTGCAGGCCGTGAGAAACGGCCTGAGGTCAGTCACCTCTGATCACGATCGGCTATTGGCATAGTGCATAATGGTGGTTTCCCCACTAACGACGCAGGGAGAGGGTATCGCCCGAATGAGCGGTCAAACTTCTTTTGTCCAGCAGGCACCGGTGCACCCGGAAACCTCTGCGCGCTTCGGTGATCTGCATCCGCCGCTTGACCGGCAGGCGGCGATTCCTGAATCCAATCGTTGCCTGTACTGCTTCGATGCACCCTGCACCGCGGCTTGCCCCACGCACATCGATGTGCCCCGGTTTATCAAGAAGATCGCCAGCGGCAACCTGGCTGGATCGGCCCGCACTATCCTCGACGCCAATATCCTGGGCGCCAGCTGCGCCCGCGCCTGCCCGGTCGAGGTCTTGTGCGAAGGCTCTTGCGTGATGCACCGCTACAACAAGCAGCCCATCCAAATCGCACGGCTGCAGCGCTTTGCCATGGACTCGCTCCACGCGAGCGGCGCCCCGCTTCCCTTCACTCCAGCGGCAGATACCGGCCGTTCCGTAGCCCTCATCGGCGCCGGGCCGGCCTCGCTTGCCTGCGCGGCCGAACTGCGCCGTCGCGGCATCCGGGCCATTCTTTACGAAGCTCGGCCCTTGCCCGGAGGGCTGAACACCTATGGTGTCGCGGAATACAAGCTCCCGCTGGTAGAGAGCCTGCGCGAAATTGAAATGCTCTCGCAGCTCGGAGTGGAATTTCACTTCAACACCCTCATCGACGCTCAGGGCCTTGCCGGCCTCGAACGCGATCACGACGCTGTCTTCCTGGGAATCGGGCTGGGCGCCATCCACAAGCTTGGCGTCCCCGGCGAAGACCTGCCCGGCGTAACCAACGCGCTTGACCTGATTGCTGGCTACAAATCTGGAACCTGCTTATCGACGCCGCCGCGCGTGGTCGTCATCGGCGCCGGGAACACCGCCATCGACGCCGCCGTCGCCGCGGTCCGCCTGGGTTCCAACGATGTGCACATTGTCTACCGCCGCGGCGCGGAGCAGATGTCCGCCTTCACTTTCGAATACGAGCACGCACGCCTGGAGGGAGTAAAGTTCCTCTGGCATGTGCAGCCAACGCGAATTCTGGGCAGCGCCGCTGTGGAAGGTCTGGAGCTGATTAACTTGGCGGCTTCCGCGGATGGATCCATCGTTCCTCAACCGGGTTCGGAATTCAGCCTTCCTGCGGATCTGGTAGTCCTGGCCATCGGGCAAGCCAACCAAACCAGCCTGTCGGAAAAAATTCAACTCCAACGGGGCCGCATCGTGGTCGATCGAGCTACCGGCCAGACCTCGGTTCCAAAATACTTTTCCGGTGGGGACTGCACCAACGGCGGCCGCGAAGTAGTCGACGCGGTCGCTGACGGAAAACGCGCAGGCATCGGCATCGCCGCGTGGCTGGGGGTCAAGCATGCCTGAACCAACGCTCGCAACCACCTTCTGCGGCATCCAGTGTCCCAATCCGTTTTGGCTTGCCTCCGCTCCGCCGACCAATTGCGGAGAGCAGATCATGCGCGCCTTCGATGCCGGCTGGGGCGGCGCGGTATGGAAAACCATCGGTGAGCCCATCACCAATGTCAGCTCCCGTTATTCCTCCATCGATTGGGATGGCCGCCGCATGATGGGCTTCAACAACATCGAGCTCATCTCCGACCGCTCCATCGAGATCAACCTCCAGGAGATGGCAGAGGTAAAGCGGCGCTACCCCAAACACGTGGTCATCGCCTCGCTCATGGTGGAGAGCAAACGCGAGACCTGGCACGATATTGTGCAGCGCGCAGAAGACGCCGGCGCCGATGGCCTGGAGCTGAACTTCGGTTGCCCCCACGGCATGAGCGAGCGGGGCATGGGATCGGCCGTCGGACAGGTGCCCGAGTACTGCCAGCAAATCACCGGCTGGGCGAAAGAAAAAGCGCGGACACCGGTGATCGTCAAGCTTACGCCGAACATCTCGGACATCCGCATGCCCGCACGCGCGGCCAAGCGCGGCGGGGCCGATGCGCTCTCCGCCATCAACACCATCAACTCCATCACCGGCATCGACCTCGACACCCTGCAGCCCAACCCCAACGTCGATGGCAAAAGCTCCCATGGCGGCTACTGCGGCCCGGCGGTGAAACCCATCGCGCTGAACATGGTGCAGCAAGTACAGTCCGACCCGCAAAGCGCGCTGCCCCTCTCCGGCATCGGCGGCATCGCCAATTGGAAAGACGCCGCTGAATTCATCCTGCTCGGTTGCACCACGGTGCAGGTGTGTACCGCAGCCATGCATTACGGGTACCGCATCGTTGAAGATATGCAGGATGGACTGCTGGCGTGGATGGCGGAGAAAGGCTTTGCCACCATCGACGATTTCCGCGGGCTGTCGCTTCCCACCGTCGTCAACTGGAATCAGCTCAACCTAAATTACCAGATCGTCGCGCGCATTCACGAGGATCTGTGCATCGGCTGCCAGCTTTGTTACACCGCCTGCTGGGATGGCGCCCACCAGTGCATCCATCTCGATCGCACCTCGCCAGCGGCTGATACCACTCGCACCCCAGCCATGGTCGAGGCTGAAGCAGCCCGCCGCATTTCCACGACGCCCATTCCCAAACTCGACGCCGGCGCGGTTCGCACCAACGCGGTCACTCCATTGGAGCGTATTCCGCGCGTGGATGAACACCACTGTGTCGGTTGCAATCTCTGCTCGCTGGTTTGCCCGGTCGAAGGCTGCATCACCATGGAGCGGGTGGACAACGGTCTTGCCCCGCAGAGTTGGTCGGAGCGCACTGCCGCAGCGCCCGTGAGGTCGTGAAACTTTATGGCTACCCTGATCAAGAACGGCACCGTCGTCAACGCCGATGGCCAGAGCAAGGCCGACGTGCTCTTCGCCGGGGAAACGATTCAGAAGGTCGGCCCTGATCTTCCTACAGAGGGTCATACAGTCATCGACGCCACTGGCCTTCTCGTCATGCCCGGTGGAGTGGACGTTCATACCCATCTGGATATGCCCTTCGGCGGCACTGTTTCGGCCGACGATTACCGCACCGGCACCATTGCCGCGGCCGTCGGTGGAACAACTACGGTCATCGATTTCGTCCTGCAGTCACGCGGCCACACCATGGCTGAAGCGCTCGAAACCTGGCTGGGTAAGAGCGACGGGAAAGCCTGCGTTGACTTCGGGCTGCACATGGCCGTCACCGATCTTGGTCCCGGCGACGGTTCGCAAGGGCTGGCAGAGATGGAAACCATGGTGGCCAAGGGCATCTCATCATTCAAGCTCTTCATGGCCTACCCCAATGTGCTGATGATCGACGACGGCCTGATGTACAAGGTCATGCACAAGGCCGGCATGTTGAACGCGCTCTGCTGCGTGCACGCCGAGAATGGCCACGTCATCGACGTGGTCGTATCGCGCATGATCGCCGAGGGCAAGACGGCGCCGCACTTTCATGCGCACAGCCGTTCGGCCAAAATGGAGGCCGAGGCCACCCACCGGGCTATCCATATCGGGGAGATGGCCGGCGCCGCGGTTTACATCGTGCATCTTTCCAACGAAGACGCGCTGCGCGAGTTGAAGCATGCGCAGCAGCGCGGCCTGCGTGCGCTGGCGGAAACCTGTCCCCAATACCTGGTGCTCTCGCTTGAAGAGCACATGCCCGGCAAGAGCTGGGATGAAGCGAAATACGTCTTCACTCCGCCGCTGCGCGCAAAGCATAACCAGGCGCCGCTTTGGAAAGCGCTGCAAGATGGCACGCTCTCCGTAGTCTCCACCGACCACTGCCCTTTCCGCTTTTGCCGATCAGAAGGCGCTGGGCAAAGACAACTTCACCAAAATTCCCAACGGCGGCCCCGGCATCGAGAATCGCATGCAGATCCTGTGGCAGTTTGGTGTGAATGCAGGACAACTCACGCCGGAAAAGTTTGTCGAGCTCTGCTGCGCCGCGCCGGCACGCATCTTCGGCATGCCACAAAAAGGATCTATCACCCCAGGCAAGGATGCCGACGTTCTGCTTTGGGATCCGAAGGTCTCTTACACCATCACGGCCGCTACGCAAGCC
Organism: uncultured Acidobacteriaceae bacterium; assembly: GCA_963850235.1. Lineage (GTDB taxonomy): Bacteria > Acidobacteriota > Terriglobia > Terriglobales > Acidobacteriaceae > PALSA-350. The sequence goes on from CAWKKM010000019.1 coordinate 142,421, forward strand.
ATGGCAACCGACTACTCCATGTTCGAAGGATGGAAAGTGACTGGGAATGCCAGGCACGTCTTTTCCCGCGGAGAGCTGGTGGTCAAGGACGGTCAGTGGATCGGAAAGACCGGGCGCGGACGTTTCCTCAAGCGGGAAGCCAACGCCGGAGGATTCGCCTGATGCCGGTGCTCACCGACGTAGATCCGCGCCTCTACAACGCGGACCTCGCCCCGACTTCGCCGGCGAATCGTACCTGGAGCACTTACAATTACATCGCCCTGTGGTTCTCCATGTCGATGGAGGTCACCACCTACATGCTGGCCTCTTCCCTGATCGCCGGGGGCATGAACTGGAAGCAGGCGCTCTTCACCATCCTGCTGGGCAACCTGATTGTGCTCGTGCCCATGCTCCTGAATGCGCACGCAGGCGCCAAGTACGGAATTCCTTTCCCGGTCTTCGTGCGTGCCAGCTTCGGGGCGCTTGGAGCGAATATTCCGGCGATGCTGCGCGCCCTGGTGGCGTGCGGATGGTTCGGTATTCAATCCTGGTTAGGCGGCCAGGCGATCGCCGCCATGATCGCTGTGGTATGGCCGGCAACAGCTCACAATCCCGCGGTTCTGTGGTCAAGCTTTCTCGGCTTTTGGCTGCTGAATATGTTCGTGGTGTGGTGCGGCGTCGAATCCATCCGCTTTCTGCAAAGTTTTTCAGCGCCCTTCATGCTGGTGATGTCGCTGACGCTGCTGTTCTGGATGCTGCACCAGGCAGGCGGTTTTGGGCCCATGCTTTCGGCGCCTAGCCGATTCCATAGCACCGGCGCCTTCCTTCACTTCTTCTTCCCGTCGTTGACGGCGATGGTGGGCTATTGGGCTACGCTTTCGCTCAATATTCCTGACTTCACCCGCTATGCCAAGTCGCAGGACTCGCAGATTGTCGGCCAGGCCTTTGGTTTGCCGGTAGCGATGACGCTTTATTCGTTCGTTGGGATAGCGTGCACGTCTGCCTCGGAAAAGATTTTCGGCGAGGCGATCTGGTCGCCCATCACGCTGCTCAGCCGGTTTCACCAGCCGGTGGCGGCGATACTCGCGTTGGTCGCGGTGCTGGTGGCGACCCTCAACGTGAACATTGGCGCCAACGTGGTCTCACCTTCCAATGATTTCTCGAACCTTGCGCCGCGCCTGATCAGCTTTCGCACCGGGGGCCTGATCACCGGCTTTCTCGGCCTGGCCATGATGCCCTGGAAGCTGATGAGCACGTTTGGCACTTACATCTTTGGCTGGCTGGTCGGTTATTCCGGATTGCTCGGCCCGGTAGCCGGCATCATGGTGGCGGACTATTTCCTGATCCGCGGCACGCATCTGGACGTGGCGTCGCTCTATCATCGCGGAGGTCCCTACGAGTACTCACGCGGATTGAATCCGCGTGCGGTGGCCGCGCTGGTGATCGGCGTATTTGTCGCTCTCATCGGGCTCGCAGTGCCGGCGGTGCGTTTCCTGTATGACTACGCCTGGTTCGCCGGCTTCTTTTTATCGGCAGCGATTTATTACGCATTGATGCTGCGGTACAAGCCGTCAATATCACCCAACATCACTTAAGGAACTGGGCGGGTGCGCCATGTTCGCCAAAGCGTACGTGGGCCGAAGTTGTTATTTTTCGAATGCTCTTTGGGACTTGAACACAAAAGCGGTTGTTGGGGCTTTGCCCCGCCCTTTTCGGCCCACGTACGCTTTGGCGAACGTGGGGCACCCATCCGGATCCTCTAACGGCGTTGAAGGTTAGAAAAGATGCTAAGAGAAGTTATCGTCTCCACTGTCGTGGCAATTACGGCTCTCTCTACGTCAGCGGAAGACCGCTCCTACGGCCGCTCCATGGTAATTACACCCTACGGCATCGTGGCCACCAGCTACGTGCAGGCCTCGCAAGCCGGCGCACGCATCCTGGAGCAGGGCGGTTCAGCCATCGACGCCGGTATAGCGGCGAACGCGGTCCTCGGCGTGGCCGAGCCGATGATGAACGGCATCGGAGGCGACCTGTTCGCCATCTACCGGGACGCGAAAACAGGTAAGCTCTACGGACTCAACGCCAGTGGCTGGGCGCCCCAGGGCCTGACCATCGATCACCTGGAAGCGAAGGGCATTCACGCCATGCCCCAGTCGGGCATCGACTCCGTGACTGTGCCTGGCGCCGTCGACGGATGGACCAAACTTCATGACAAGTTCGGCAAGCTAGCCTGGCGTGAATTGTTTCAGCCGGCGATCTTCTATGCCGGCCATGGCTACGCGGTACCAGAAGCGATCAGCGACTACTGGGAAGGCGCCGCAGCCAGCCTGGCGCCCTATCCGGAGAGCAGGCGCGTCTATCTGCCGGATGGCAAAGCGCCCGCCACCGGCCAGGTCTTTCGCAATCCCGATCTGGCCCACGCGCTCACCATCATTGCCGAACAGGGCGAGGCCGGCTTCTACAAAGGCGACATTGCCAAAGCCATCCTGAAGACTTCCTCGGAACTGGGCGGCACCATGACCGCCGATGACTTGAGCCAATACTCCGCGGAGTGGGTCGAACCGATCTCCACCAAATACCGTGATTGGACAGTGTATGAGCTGCCCCCTAATGGCGACGGCATGGCCGCGCTCGAAATGCTCAACATCATGGAAACCTTCAAACCCGCGAGCGAAGGCCCGCTGAGCGTGCCAGAGTTGCACACCCGGATCGAGGCTATGAAGTTAGCCTATGCTGACGTAGAAACCTACGATGGAGATCCCAAATTTGCATCAATCCCGGTGACCCAACTCATCTCGAAGCCATTCGCCGCCAGCCGCGCTGCGTTGATCGACGCCGGCAAAGCGAACTGCGAAGTCGCACCCGGCGCCCTGCCCAAGAGCGACACCACTTATCTCTCGGTGGTAGACCGCGAAGGAAATATCCTCTCCCTTATCCAGAGCAACTACGAAGCCTTTGGATCGGATGTCACGGTCAAGGACATGGGCTTCGCTCTGCAGGATCGTGGCGGGCTCTTCTCGGTCGACCGCAAATCCCCCGATGCGCTCGCCGGCCACAAACGGCCGTTCCACACCATCATTCCCGCCTTCATGGAGCACGGCGACCAACACATCGGTTTCGGCATCATGGGGGGCATGAACCAGCCGCTGGCGCACGCGCAGTTTGTTTCCAACATCGTCGACTACCACATGAATATTCAGGCCGCGATGGAAGAAGCGCGCTTCACGGTAAGCGGCAAGTTGGGATGCAACATCCTCATCGAGTCGCGGGTGCCACCGGCTTCGCTCGAAAAGCTCACCGCCATGGGTCACGTATTCGACGTCCGCAAGGAGTATTCCACCACCATGGGGCGCGGGCAGGCCGTACTCCACGACAGCACCACCAACATCAACTATGGAGCCTCGGAGCCGCGCGCTGATGGTGCGGCTGTGCCCGAGGTACCGCAGCTTACCAGATAGTGCAGCGATTGACCGGAGCCATCGGCTGGCCGGTCTTGCACGCAAAGGCCTTCTGGAACTCGGGAAGGTTCTTCACCACGCCATTGGCGCGAAACTCCTCAGGAGAGTGGGGATCGGTCTGTATGCGCAGGCGCAAATTTTCCGGACGGTTGTTCTGGCACCAATTTTGACCGTAGGAAACGAAGAACTGTTGCTGCGGGTTCAGTCCTCCGTACTCCGCGCTTCCCTTCTTCTCGAGATCGACGCCATCCTTCTGAGCGCGGTCCAGGTAGGCGAGGAAGGCCAGCTTAAGCCCGCCAAGATCGGCAATGTTTTCGCCCAGGGTAAGCTTGCCGTTCACGTGCAGATCGTCCACCCCGACAAAGCCGTCGTACTCCTTCACCACACAATCAGCGCGTTCGGTAAATTGCTTGCCGTCCGCAGGGGTCCACCACTCTTCAAAATTTCCCTTGGCGTCAAACTGGCGCCCCTCATCGTCAAAGCCGTGGGTCAGCTCATGGCCGATCACGGCTCCCGCCGCACCGTAGTTCACTGCATCATTCCGGCTCCCATCGAAGAACGGTGGCTGCAGAATACCGGCAGGAAAGTTGATGTCGTTCAATTGAGCACTGTAGTAAGCATTTACGGTAGGCGGACTCATGCCCCATTCGCCGCGATCCACCGGCTTGCCGATTTTCGCGATCTCGCGGCGTTCTTCAAACGCAGCTGCCTGCAACGCATTTCCCAGCGCATCGCCGCGGGTTACGGTCAGGGTCGAGTAGTCACGCCATTTGTCGGGATACCCGATCTTATTCGCAACCGCATGCAACTTTTCTTTCGCCCGTGCTTTGGTGGTCGCGCTCATCCAGGACAGTTGATCAATATCCCGGCCCATCGCAGCCTCCACGTCATGAGTCAGCTCCAGGGTTCGTGCTTTGTCTTTCGGGCTAAACCTCTGCTCAACATAGACCTGCCCCAGGGCCTCTCCGAGCGCGTCGTCGGTCGCCCGGACACACCGCTTCCATCTCGGCTTCTGTTCCGGCTGGCCATCCAGGGTTTTGCCGTAGAAGTCGAACCGCTCCCGATCGAGCGCCTGGGGAAAAACCGTCGACGGTAAGTGCCGGATCGTCGCCCAGCGAAGGTAGGTCTTCCAATCATCCAGGCTGGTACTCACGAGGACCTTGTTCAGACCCGCAAAATAGGCCGGCGTGGTTACGTTGAGCGATGCCACCGGGGGTGTATTGGCTGCGCGCAGAAAGCGGGCGAAGTTGAAGGACGGCGTGGCGCTGTCAAACTTCGCCAGATCCGTCTTGTGGTAGAGATTGGCAGGATCGCGCCGGTCCACTGTACTGAGGGAAAAACCAGCCAGCGCCGTCTCCAGTTTCAGAACCGTTTCGGCATCCTTGGCCGCCTGCGCGTGATCTTCGCCGAGCAGCTCGAAGGTGCGTGCCAGGTGGGCCTGATACTGGCCACGCAGTTTCAGGGACTTTTCATCCTGGCGCTCGTAGTACCCCTTTTCCGGCAAACCCAATTCCATCTGGTCCACGATCGCGATCTGTTGGGTCGCATCCTTGAAGTCCTGGTCGGAGCCGAAGGCAAACAGCGTGTTCACGCCGATGCTGTCCATGTAAGCCGCAAATTCCGGTAGTTCGTCTTTCGACTTGAGAGCTGCGATGCGATCCAGCAGCGGTTGCAGAGGCTTGAGACCGGTGCTGTCCACCGCTTCGACGTTCATGCAGGTGGCATAGTAGTCGCCGATTTTCTGTTCGTTTGCGGTCCGGCCGGCGCCGCCGGCAGCGGCTTTTTCAAGAATCGCTTTCAACACCAGTTGATTTTGGTCGTTCAGCTCGTCGAACTGTCCATAAGAGGATTCGTCCGCCGGAATCGGAGTCTGCTTGAGATATCCGCCGCACGAGTACTGAAAGAAGTTCACGCACGGGTCAGCGGTGGTATCCATCAGGTTCGGATTGAAGGCTTTGATCGACTTCTGCGCTGAAGCAGGCAGCAGCGCCGCCACAAACCATAACAGTGAAAACGAAAGCGTAATGCGCGCGCTCATACCACCTCACTCAGTCCAACGTATTAGGAAAAGGCTCGCCTCACAAGCCTCCGGGATGATATTCCCGCTCCGTATGCCCCTTTAATTGTTCAGGATAGAAGTACACTTCACGCAAGTTCCCGGTACGGTACCGCTCCACCTGATCGTTGAAGTGCGGCGACGAAGGATGCCCGCTTTCCCCACCAGCAGTTACGGCGCGAGCGCGCACTTTGTTCCCAAACTCCACCACGGCAACAAAGCTGTTGCCGCGGGTGCCGTACCATTTCCTTGTCCCGCTGGCGCGGCCGGTTTCCTTTGCGGTGTAAGGCCGCGCACTGAACGCGGCCAGTGAACCCCAGCTGGATGCCGTAAACCCCACAGGGGTGCTCGGCTGCGCGTCGTCGAAGGGCTGCACGATGTCTCCGGTCAGGCGTTGATAGCGGTTGATCTGCCCCCAGGGTGTCCGCCATGTGCCAAAATCCGCGGTCAGTTTGGCAGAGGCGGTCGCCAGGGCCTTCAGCGCCACATCTGCCGGCACCAGCGGGGCGGCAAACTCATCCTCATCAGAGGCGTCTTGGCCGGCCTTCACGATCTCCTGCCCCCAAAAGATGGCCAGCGACGTGGCCACCGAATCCACGCCCCAACGCATATCCCATTTACGAAGGATCGCAATTTGACCCGCCAGCGCAGCCTTAGTCTCCGACGTGGGCGGCAATTGGTCCCAGGCTTGTACGAGCGCCGGCAGCGGCTTCCCAAACCAGGGTAGATAGCTGTCGTAGGCCGCGGTTATGAGCCCATCCAGAGTGAAGTCTTTTCTGCCCTGCAACAGCCGCATCGCGTGCACGCCCCGTGCCGACTCATTGCCGGTCTCCACGTAAGCGGGATAGTCCTTCCGATGCAGGCTGCTCTCCCCCGCGCCGTTCCAGGGCGAATCGTTCACGTTGAAAAGATATCCGCTCTTCGGATCCAGCAGGTGCGGTGATTCCTCGACCGTCATCAAACCTTTCCAGTCCGTTGCAGGGTTACTGCCATCCACCGGCTTGGTGAAGTCGAAACGGGTGTCCCGGCGCGGAATGTAGTTGCCGTGAAAATAGGCGATGTGTCCATCGGCATCCGCATAGATGGTGTTGTTCGACGAGTTCGCTTTCAGCTCCATGGTCTGGAGGTATTGCTTGTAGTTCTGCGCCTTGGTCCGCAGGTAGGATTGCATCAACGCCTTGATCGGCTCCTGCATCAGCCGGATAGTCACCCACTTACCATCCTGCTCCCTAATCACGGGACCATGATGGGTGTAGTACACGGTGAACTTCTTCTCTGCCATTCCCTGCGCGGTCTTATACGGCACGATGATCTGCTTCTCCACCACTGGCCGCTCCCCGTCTCCATATTGGTAGGAGTAGTGTCCGTTCTTGTTGTGTACTGTTTCCAGATACTCATCCACGGCATCCACGTTGCTTGAGGTGTGCATCCATCCGGCGCGCGGATTGAACCCCTGGTAGATGAAGAACTGACCCCAGGTCACCGCGCCATAGGCATCGAGGCCTTCTCCGCTGGCCATTTGCAACTCTGAGCGGAAGAAGAACGAGGTGTGCGGATTAATCAGCAGCAGCGCGTGATGATCCCTGGTATTGGATGGGGCAATGGCGATTCCGTTGGATCCGCCCGGCTCTACTTCCCGGACCGGGAGCGATACTGTTGCCTGGTTGCGTCCGCCGTAGAACGCTTCCAGTTTTTTCAGCTCCACGCCCTCGATGTCGCCTCCGATGCTGCCCTCGGTAAATGAGAGCGCCATCCAGGGTTCGAAGTGTTGAATTATGCGCGGTTTCACCTCGGGGTGTTTTGCCAGGTAGAAGTTGGCTCCATCCGCGAACGCATCCATCAGTTTGCGCAGCCACTCAGGGCTGGCGGCGTATTCCTTCTTCAAGTCTTCGGGATCGATGAACATCTTCATGCGCAGATCCTGATAGACCTTGTCTTCGCCTTCTGCCTCTGCCAGCCGCCCCATCGCGTTCAGGTAGTTGGTCTCGACTCGATTGAAGTCATCTTCGGCCTGTGCGTAGATCATGCCAAAGACGGCATCGGCATCGGTCTTTCCGTAAACATGCGCGATGCCCCAGTCATCGCGGATAATCTTCACGTTGGCTGCTTCTGTGGCCCAGCGTGTGTCTTGGGGAGCCATGGTCTGCGCGTGACAACGTATAAGCACTCCTGCAACTACGATCATCATCAGACCGAAGGTCTTCTTCATCCGTTTAGGTTGCCTCTTGGGGCCAGTGTAAATGAGGGTTTATGAAGCAACTCCTCCGGGCAATAAATGACGGGTGCCCCGCATCTCGCTCGTTTTTCGCGAGATGTGGGATACCACTGCGTTCAACCCGAAAGTTTCGACTCACTATTGACACGTACGGTCCAGATCTGTGGTATCCCACATCTCGCGAAAAACGAGCGAGATGTGGGGCACCCGTCATTGGTTGCCGGGAATGAGTGGGTCCTCATCTGTACCATTGGTCTCGAATTCCAACTTGCCCAACGGGCAGATGCCAATTAGCGTCTTAGCATGCATCGCAAGGGGCGGCCGGAGTGGTTCACCGCTGGAGACGTAGACGGGTTCTTCGGCCTGTTCTTCAGTGGCTTCCCCGATCTTCTTCTCATCGTGGGCCTGGCGCCGGTGTGTGGCTTTCCTCTCAGCTTTGTTGCCGGCCGCATCCTTCCTGGGGTGGCAATCTCGGTCCTGGCGGGAAATCTCTTTTATGCCTGGCAGGCACGGCGCCTGGCTTTGAAAGAAGGCCGCAGTGATGTGACTGCGCTTCCCTTTGGCGTGAATGCGCCCACCATCTTCGCCTACGTGTTCCTCATCATGGGCCCGATCTATGTCAGGACGCATGACGAAAACCTGGCGTGGCACGCGGGCGTGTTCGCCAGCCTGTTTAGCGGCATGGTGCAAACTGCCGGAGCCTTTTGCACCGATTGGCTACGCCGCAACACACCGCGCGCTGCTCTGCTTTCGCCATTAGCAGGACTCGCCCTGGCCTACCTCTGCCTGGGCTTCGTCTTCGGCATCTTTCAGCAGCCTGCCATTGCCCTGCTGCCCATGCTCATCCTGCTTACGCTCTATGGTTCGCATCTCAAGCTGCCCTATCGTTTGCCGCCGGCTCTGCTGGCCATCGGCATCGGCGCAATGCTGGTCGCAGTGCTGCGCTGGCTTGGCATATACACTGCTCCCGTGCCTGCTATACCGGCAGTGAAGCTTTACCTGCCCCACGCGGTAAACATATTTGCCCTCTTCCATCAATCCGTCTATTGGCCCTATCTGACGATCATCGTTCCCCTGGCCGCGCTCGATACGCTGGCCTCGCTGATGATCCTGGAGAGCGTCAAGATCGCCGGCGATGACTACGCGACCCGGCCGTCTTTGCTCATGAATGGAGTGGGCACGATCGCCGCCGCGTGCCTGGGCAGTCCCTTCCCCACGACGCTTTATCTGGGCCATGCGGCGCACAAGGCCAACGGCGCCCGCTCCGGCTATTCCGTGCTCAACGGCCTGGTCACGCTGGTTCTCTGCACCACGGGGATCCTGCCGGTGGTCCTGCGTTTTGTGCCTCTGGAAGTGGCGGCCCCGGTGATCATCTGGTTTGGCCTGATCACGGTTGGGCAGGCGGTGAGCGAAGTGCCTTCGCAACAGGCGATCGCGGTCGTCATGGGGCTGATCCCAGCACTTGCGCAGTGGGTCACCAGCATTGCCGATACGGTGGCGCGCAAAGCGGGCAGCAGCCTGATGGAAGTCGCACCGCGCATGGGCAGCGATCTGGCCTTAGGGGGAATGATCGCGCTGGGGCAGGGATCGCTGCTGACCTCCATGCTGTGGGCCGCGGCGCTGGCGTACATCGTGCAACGCCGCTTTGCGCCTGCGGCAGCGTGGCTGGCAGCAGCCGCGGGGCTTTCTTCGGTCGGCATCATTCACGCGTACAAGCTCTCTGCGCAACGGCGTGGAGAGCCTGATTGGCTGGTGGGTTGCGCCGCAGTTTACACTCGCCTACGCGGGCGGGGCAGCGTTTCTGCTGTCGTGCGCGTGGTATTTGCGTAGGGTTCCATATTCCGAACAGCGATAAGGGGAAAAACAGTTATGGAGCGTCGCAGTCTGCTGAAAAATCTTTCTGCCGCCGCGGCGGTGGGTGCAGTCGCAAACCTGGGCGGCGGACGCACACTCTCTGCCGAAGCAGCTTCCGGAGTGGTCAGGACCATGGGCGACGGTGGCCCGTTGGCGCAGGCAAAGGATGCGGCCCGCAGGGGTATGCCTCCGCTGAAGATCACCGATGTGAAAATCATCGCCACCGCACCTTCCGGTTCCAACTGGACCATCGTCAAGGTGGAAACCAGCGAACCCGGGCTCTATGGCCTGGGCGCGGCCACACACCAGGAGATTCCCCAGGCGGCGCAGGCCTATATTGAAAAGCGCCTGAAGCCATTTGTTATCGGCAAGAATTGCGACGAAATCGAGGACATCTGGCAGTCCGCGTATTTGCAGGAGTACTTCCGCTCCGGCCCGGAGGGCAACGATGCGTTGAGTGGGATCGATGGTGCTCTGTGGGACATTCTGGGCAAGCGCCTCGGGGTTCCGGTCTATCAGCTGTTAGGGGGAAAGGTTCGTGCCGCTGTCCCTCTCTATGGCCACGCCTCGGCTCTGACGCAAAGTGCACTCAACGACCAGGTGCAGGCGTATATCGAGAAGGGCTACCAGGTGGTGCGCATCCAGTTGGCGGTTCCGGGCTGGTCCGGCTACGGGGTCAGCGGTGCGAAAACTTCAGCCGCGGTGCAGGCGCTGCGGCCCGACGGAGTGACGCCGTCGCCGGTCTTTGACGCCGGCCGTTATCTCACCACCACGATCGGCATGTTCGAGGCGGTGCGGGCAAGGTTTGGATTCGACATTGGCCTGGTGCACGACATTCACGAGCGGCCCGCGCCGAACCAGTCGATCCAACTGTGCCGGGCGGTGGAGCAGTACCGGCCGTTTTATATGGAAGATCCTCTATCGCCGGAAGATGTGGGTTGGTTCCAGATCTTTCGCCAGGAGACTTCAGCGCCGCTGGCCATGGGAGAACTGTTTGTGAACCGCAACGAATGGTTGAGCCTGGTGGCGAATCGTTGGATTGACTTTATTCGCATCCACCAGTCGTCGGTGGGTGGGTTGAATATGTGCCGGAAAGTCGCGCATTGCTGCGAATTTTTCGATGTACGCACGGCATGGCATGGGCCGAACAACGTTGATCCGGTCGGTCACTGTTACAATCTTCACCTGAATCTGGTCACTCCGAACTTTGGCATCCAGGAAGAAACGTTCTTTGACGAAAAGACCCGCGAAGTATTTCCGGGTACGCCCGAAATCCGCAAAGGCTACATCTACTCCAACGACAAGCCGGGCTTTGGCATCGATATCGATGAAAAGGCGGCTGCGCGGTATCCGTACACCAAGGACTTTGAAGACCGTGGGAATGACCGCATGCTTGACGGAACGATTGTCCGGCCTTAGGTGCAGAATCTGCGCCGAGGTCCCCGTCGGCGGGGGATTGGCCGGGGTATCGATCGTTCAGGACGAGTTTCTTCTTACCGATGGCAAAAGCAATCGTGGGGCTGCGCCCGGATTTACCGACGCGTTTTTGCTGCGAAGGGCCTCCATACCCGGCCGAGAAATGGCTCAAAGTAGCGCACTATGCGCACTGAGTTTCCTTTTTGCCGGCTTTCTTCCAGTGATCGAAGTACGTCGTGACTATTAGGTGCCATTTCAGGGTGTTTTGTGTCGAAAAAAAACTTTATTTTTTTTAAACGAGGGACTTGCAAGGTGCAGCGTATTTTAGGCGGGTGGGAAAAAAGGCATTGGAAAAGGCGCGCCCGGTGATGGCTAATTCCAGCTGAGACTGGTTGGTGGTGAGGAGATCTGCTCGGCTTCGCCTCTCAATGACAAAGGATAGGGTGTTGCTTACCTGGGGTTACAACAAGGGACAAGATTAGCCTCTACTAGGAGGATCCCAGGTCTCAAATGCGAGACCTGGGGCACCCTTCGATTCTTACCGAAGAGGTATTGAGAGTTCCGAAGGAAACTGCAGATCCCTCCACGGCTTCGACTTCCCCTCAAAAGGATGAGGGTCTTTAACGACGCTCCCAGATATGAACGTAGCCGGGCTCGTTCCAGGCGTGGCTGATGATGGAAAGCTTACCGGGGCTCAGTTCCACCGCCTTGGCGCCGTCATGGTGTTCGAACCGGTTGTCCATGGGGAACCGGCTCCAGGTAATGCCCTGGGGATCAGCCTGCTTGTATACGAGCAGGCGGCTTTCACTGCGGTAGGGCTTAAAGGGGTCGTGCTCGCCTACGACCACTTCCAACTTCCCATCCCCATCCAGGTCAGCCACGGAAATGGAATGCGGCGAACGGATCTTGTCGATGATGTGCACCTTGAACTTCTGATCGCGAGGATTGCCGGTGTTCTCCAACCACCCGACCGGGGAGAAGAATGCCTTGTGCACGTTGTAGTCAACATTCTCGACGGTAAAGAGAATGTCCGGCCGGCCGTCCCCATTCACGTCAGCAATCGCTATGCGGCAAATGGCATGTAAATTCTCAGACTGCAAATACTCCGCATCGATCAACAGGTGCGGGCGGAACTGGCCGTCGCCCAGGTTCTCCAGCCAATAGGGTCCGGCTACGATGTCCAGCTTCCCATCCCCGTCCAGATCGTAGGCGATCATCTCTTCGCCATACTTGACATCCGCGACCACCCGCTTCGGCCAGGGTTGTTTCGGATCCTGGGGAACTTCAAATAGCTGAGGCGGGTTTTTACCATCGTGATATCCGCAGATCAGCGCAACCCGGCCACCCGGCAGCAGCGGCGCAATCGTATTGCCGTGAGGCCAGTCTCCGTCTCCGCTGCCGATCGCGTGTTCTTCCCACAGATCATGACTTAGATCCACAGGCTTCAGCCACACCAGATCGCTCGAGAGCGCGTTGTAAAAATTTTCCTCTCCTCGCTTGCCCTTGATCCCGATCAGTTCTTTCCGCCCGTCGCGGTCAATATCGTAGGCAGCGATGATCTGCGCGATACCAGGAATCGTGTGCCGTTCCCAGCCGGGCCCCTTGTACCACCAGGCTCCACACACGATATCGAGCACACCGTCTCCATCCACATCGACCGCGTGAATATCGATCCCGGTGTAAGGTTTCTGGCGATCGACAAAGGTGTGTTTGTAATTCGAGAAGATGGGCGCGGTGGAGCGCGGGCGGAACATTTGCACCCATCCCGTGTACACGCCTTTTTTCTGGGTCAGGATCTGCGCGGAATGTCCAAAGATGACGTGCTGGCCGGAGCCATCCAGATCGGTGTAGACCGCCTCATGCGATCCCTCGCCCCGGTACAGAACTTCTTTGTGCCAGGACCGGCCACCTTCCACTGCGCTCAAGCGCATCAACCGCGCGTTCCAGTTGTAAGGAGCTTCCCAGCCTCCCTCATTCATCTCTGCGGCCAGGACCTGCACCTGTTTGGTCTTCGGATCGCGCCAGGCCTGAAGCGAATGACAAAAGTTGAAAGGCGCTTCCATGGGATGTTCTACCCACGAAGTTTCGGCAGGATGTTCCGAGCCCGCCGTGAGCTTGTTCTCAAACCACGCCAGACGTCCATCCGGGTACTCATCCTCCACCAGGATCACGTCCAACCGGCCATTGCCATTCACGTCGATCACGGCGGCGCGGCAATACTCGCGGTAGTCGGGGGCGAGCGAATGCGTCTTCCACAACTCGCCGGAAAAAGCGCCCGCACGCGGGGCGGAATACCAGTAGGGACCGGATACGATTTCGGCTTTGCCATCCCCATCCAGATCGCCCGTTGCGGTGCCCTCCGCGGCAAGCCCTAACTGAACGGCTTGCTTCTTCCAGGGCTGCGTTGGGTCGCGCGGGATCTTATACGCAAAGAGCCCTGGATGATCCACGTACATGGCGTTGGCTACCATCTCCTGCTCGCCGTCGCCGTCCAGGTCACCGAACACCACGTCATGCGGATCGCCCGTGCACGCAGGGTCCAGGATGTATTCCTTCCATGGGTCTTGAAGATTGGCGCCGAACTTATACCAGCAGAGACCCCAGCCTCCCTCCAATTTCTTGCCGATCACGATTTCCTTGTGCCCATCGTGGTCGATATCCTCAAGCGCCATGCCCACGTTGAAGTAGCCGCGGGCCACGACACCCCTCTCTGAGGTAGAGGGCCGATACCAGAGGAGCGCTCCGTTGGCGGCGATAATCAATTCCGTTTTGCCGTCGCCGTCGATATCCGCGGCTCCTGTGCCGCCCGTCTCTGTGGAATGTGCAGGAGCGGCATCCAGAATCACCAATTCCCACAAATTACTCCCACCACTGGGTGGGATAGCGGGTACAGGTAATTCCTGCGAAGCCGGCTTGCGCTCCGCTTCGCTCATCCCATGGACTCGGGCGGCCGTCACCGTTCCCGCCAGCAGTTTGCTGAAGCTCCGTCTGTTCATCAGACTCCACCTGTTGCTATCTCACCACAAGCCAGAAACCCATGGAACATTCGCCTGGCCGATGAATGAAGATCGACAACAAAGAAAGGGCTGCCTCTCTGGAAGGCAGCCCTTCACGGCAAAATAGAAAAGCCCCTCAGGGGCTAAAGCCCTCACCCGACCGTCTTGTACGGCACGACTAAAGTCGTGCCCTGATACAAAGCCAAACTTGCCGATCGTCGTGCCGGCACCGATTCGCAGCGCCAGAGGCTGCCTCTCTGGGAGGCAGCCCTTCACGGCGAACCGCTTACTGGATGGTTACAGTGAACGTTGTGGACCCGGTGATGTTTGAGCTGCTGCTGTCAGCGGCGGAAATGGTAACCGTATAGGTGCCCTTCGGAGCAGCACCGGCAGGACCCCCGCCACCGCAACCCATCCCTGCGCCCACGCTCAGGAAAACGAGCATCGCGAGCGCAACCGGCCACCTCTTTCGCCGTATCCCCGGGATGAGCAGCAATAGGATGCAACCCGCGGCCGTTCCTCCTGCCGCAGCAATCCGCGCTGCCGTCTTGCGGAAGTTGCCCGCCGGACTCTTCTGGATATTTCCGCTAGCCGCAACGGTGGTGATGGTGATCGTCGTGCTTCCAGTCCCACCCGATGACAACGCGATATTCGCCGTCTGTGAGCCGGTGCTGCCAAATCCATAATTTGCATTGAGCGTGCTGGCTGAGGCAGTCAGCACGGCGGTGCCTGCATACCCTCCAGTGGACATGACCGTGACGGTCGAGGTGCCACTGTTCCCGGGCGACGGCGACGAGATCGTTATGTTGGTAGCGGAAAGCGTAATGCCCGGGTTGCTGACCGTTGCTGTCGTCGTCCCGCTGGATGGGGCGTTGTAGATGTCCCCACCATAGGAGGCGGTGATGGTATCGGTACCGGCGGCGAAGCCCAGGGAAGCTGTGGCGTTTACGGAGAGCGATGCGGTGGCAGTATTGCCCGGCCCGATCGTTACCTGTTGGACCGTGCCAATGGTTTTCCCGCCAGTGGTAAACGTCATCGGGCCGGTAAGAGTGCCTGCGCCTGCGGGGATTCCGCTTACGGTAGCCGCCAAGGTGACGCTATTGCCCAGGGGGAAGCTGGCCGGATTGATGGTAACAGTAGTCGTGGTCGCCGCTGTTCCTTGTGCCACCACGGTAATCGTCTGACTGGCGCTGGTGGAATTGATGTAGGTGGTATTTCCGGAAACAAAAACAGCAATCACGGAGTGCGTCCCCGCCTGGGGGAATGCGTAGGGAAACGTTGCCGTGTACGGCGAAGTGCTGGACAGAGGTTCGGATGTGGGTGTCCCTCCGTCTACGATGAAGTTCACCGTACCTGTGGGCGCGGTGGTCGGGGTATTTGGCGTAACCGTCGCGGTAAAGGTCAACGCTTGATTGATCTCCACAGAATTTCCAGGGGTCACTGCAAGGGTTGTTTTGGTCCCGGTCGCCTGGAGCAGGGCGCCGTAGGCCGTCGCCAGCTTGTCTGCATCGACAGATCCCAGTCCAGTCGCCAGGTCATAGCCGGTACCCGCGGAATACCCAATGGTGGGGTTGGAGCCGGATGGGCAGCCGGTCGAATTGGTTGTGCAGGGCTGCTTGTTGTTGCCCGTGGTGATGTCGTGAAATGCCGACGCATAGGTGGTGGAGTTCGCGGCCAGCTGGTAAAGCGCCGGGTTGACGTTCCCCAGGCCGCCGCCGGTGGCGAACTTCTGTTCCATGATCGCCAACAGACCGGCAAAGGCAGGTGCTGCAAATGAGGTTCCACCGGCTGCGGTCAGATTCTGATCGTCCGACTGGCCAGGATCCGATAAACGGAAACTAGTCGCCTTGCAGGAGGAGACAAAGCCGCTTCCGCTGCCCTGAGTCTGTACCTGCGTGCAGTACAGATAAGGGTCGTGGTCCGGGGAGGAATTGAGCGAGATATCCGGCACATCGCGATGGCTGTCGGCCGGAATCCCAGGGACTCCGGTTTGCCACGACGGCTTTGGGTACAATGCGCTGGCGCCACCGCCACCGGCCGAAAGAGTGCCGTTCGGCTGGGAGATGGCAAACGCGGTATCGTTCCATACCATTTCAGGGATGTAGGACTTCGCGGAAGTGACCAGATCGTTAGACACGTTACCAGAACCGTTAGCGCTCCAATAGGTACCGGCGCCGGTTTGCGGGTTCTGAGCCGTACCGTCACCCGTGAAACTGGTGCCACCCGCCGCGGTCACGTATTGACTGCTCCCCGGGTAGTCGACTGCCAGGCCCTGGGTTGCCGAGGTAACCCCGGTATCGTCGCAGTCTGTAGCACCGGAATCACCGGAGGCTAAGACCACCGTCTGTCCCTGGCTGTTTGCCTGTTTCAGCCAGCCCTCAATGGTGTTCAAGTCTCCCGAGGAGATGGCTCGACTCGCAGGCGCCATAGCTCTGGCTGATGATGGGAATGGTGATGCCGTTGATCGGATTCTGAATCGCGTAAGCCAGGGAAGTGAAAATGTCGCCGGAATTCACCAGCACGATCGATGCGTCGGTGGCCACGCCTCCGGACCACTCCAGGTCCAGATCGGTTTCTGACAGGTCATTGGAGGCGGCTCCCTGTTGGCAGGTCAAAGGAGTCGTACCCGGGACCGTAAAAACTGTTGGTACATTGGCTATCTGACTCGTCGTGAAGCCAGCCGCCCCACGAAAGTCAGGTGATATCCGCTGCTAGAATATCCGTCTGGCCGATCACCGCGATGGTTACGCCCTTGCCTGTATTTCCTGCGGAGTAGAGGGGGCCCACGTCATAGATCACCGAAAAATCGCCGGGCGCCACGTAGTGGGATCCGGAGAGACCCGACGTAAAGTGCGGATTGCTGGCGGCTTCCCTGCTCCTCACGAACTGCACCCGGGGCTTTAAGCGGAAGTCCGTGAGGCCGCGAACACTGCTCACCGTGCTCGCCAGGCTGCTGGGAATGGAGATCTGATCCGCGTTGGCAAAGTGGGTTTCGCCATTCAGACTGTAATTGTGAATTTTCGTCTGAAACGCCTTCTCAACGTTCGCGATGTTACCGCTGAAGCTGATCGCGTTTTTGCTGGCGGCAACCGAGGTAACAGTGAATCCCTCTTGCTGTAACCACCCCGTAACCTTATCCAGGTCCGCCGAGCTCATGCCGAACTGCTGTCCGAATTCCGCCGGGGTCAGCCATTTGTGATAGGAAGGTGAACCGGGATCCTGCTGCGCCTGGAGCAAAGCCTGCAGGCTTGCTTCCTGCGCCGCAGACCGCTTGAAGTTGATGCTCATCCCTTGAATGACCTTGGAATTGTCGGCCAGTCCCTGATCAAATTCGGCTCTCGCCATGGGATGCAAACTCCCCGTCAGGGGCGACATGCTGGAGCTATCGACTGGTTGGGAAATCCGATCCTGAAGAATCACCTGGGCCTGGGATACCTGGAAGAAGCTAATCGCACCAAGCAGAAGAGAAAAGGGAACCGAGAGAAAATTACGGAATTTGCGCAAAAGGCCTTCTCCTAGGGGTCGGAGCCCGATCGACGGAGCTCAACGTCACAGCATTTCAAGGTCCAACCGACATTACTGGTTACCGGTTAGACGCATCAAGTCAAAAAGGTCATGGAAACGACTCGATATTCAAATTCTATAGAGGAGAAGTGTCTCCCGCGGCCACGGCACCATGCAAGTTACTTGTGCCTCTCGTTTACCGACGCCGAAACGGACTTCCGCGTTTACGGCTCAAGCGAAAATTCCGCAGAAACGGGAATTCCGGAACACGAGGATGAATTGATAAGCGGAGGCGTGAGAGGCACTCAGAAGGTAAACATCGCCCCCTGATCGCGATGGCTGACCATTCCGATGCCGCCGCTATGCGCACGCAGAATCGCCTTGGCAATGGCCAGACCCATCCCCGTGCCATGCAAAAGACGGTGACGGCTGCCCCGGTAGAATTTGTCGAAGATGTACGCCTGCTCCGCGTCATCAATGCCCTGCCCGTGATCAGTGATGGTTACCAGAACGCGGTCGGCTTCGAGCACAGCCCGATCCGCACCGGCGAGCCGGCAGGCGAATCAACTCACTCAGGGAAACAAAAGCACGCCGCGGATCTGATGAATACGCGGTGTCGTTTTCGGTGAGGTAGAGGGTGACTGCGTCGAAGCCGAAGATGGAGGCCACCACTTGCGGCGCGTGACCAGCTACATCGTGCAGGTTTTCCTCCATCAACAGCTGGTTGCTGAATTCGTAAAGCCGTTCCAACTCGGCGCGCCGGGTTTCACTTAATGCGGTTTGGCGGCGTTCGTGTTCCGAAAGCTTGCTGATAAAAATGGCGGACGCGAGGAGAGAAAACGACGCGATCCAGTTCTGTGGATCAACGATGGTAAAGCTCCCAATTGGAGGCAGAAAAAAAGTTATAGAACAGCGTGCAACCGATGGCGAGGCACACCGAATGCACCAGCCCCCAGCGAAATGCCGCAATCTGCACCATCACCAGGAAAGTGAGCGCTACGGTGGTCTGGTTTACATGGAGTATTCTGCGATAGACCGACACCACCAGCGGTGCGGCCGAGGTCATCGCCACGTAACGAAAGACGAGCGCCCGAGACCGGGAAAGAGGCATCAGTGGCGATCATGTCGCAGCCTTGCCCGGCCCGAAGGATAGAGATGGCAGAACGAGTTCTGGTGGTCGATGACGAGGCCCAGATCACGCGAGTGTTGCGCACCGCGCTCACCGCTCAGCGGTACGACATTCGCGCCGCCAATGATCCTAAAGAAGCCCTTCGTTTGTTTGAGGAGTGGAGTCCGGACCTGATAGTGACCGACCTGATGATGCCGGGCATGAGTGGAGTCGACCTTTGCCGGCGGGTACGCAGCAAGTCCGGGACACCCATCATCGTGTTGTCTGTGCGCGATCAGGAACGATCCAAAGTAGAGGCCCTCGACGCGGGCGCGGACCGCATGTACCTTCGGCTTCATGGGAGAAGAGCGGGTGATGTGCCACTGGTCAATATGGATTTGGATGGGATCGCGCAGTAAGGTAGAAGGATGAAAAATCGTACGTCAGTGGGCTTCTGAAAAGCCCATGGGTGGATGTGGTTGCCCTGGGGTTACATTATGGGGCCCGAACCGGACTTCACCAGGAGGATCCCAGGTCTCAAAATCGAGACCCCACGGCAAGCCGGGGCGGGGCTGGGGCACCCGTCCGATTTGCTCCGAATGCTCCCCGCAAACGCGACTGCCCGCGCCTTGGGGGGCAGGGCGCGGGACAGTCGAAAACGGGGACGTCTAAAGGCGGTTGCCGGTTGGTTCGAGCAGCTTAAACTGCTTCGCTGTACTGCTCGACATACTCGTTGGCTTCCTCTGGCTCGGCTTCCTTCTGGGCCATCGGCTCTTTTTTCGCCGGTTGGGCCGATTCTGTGAGGTCGACGTAGCCTTGCAG
Source organism: uncultured Acidobacteriaceae bacterium (assembly GCA_963850235.1). Taxonomy (GTDB): domain Bacteria; phylum Acidobacteriota; class Terriglobia; order Terriglobales; family Acidobacteriaceae; genus PALSA-350. The sequence goes on from CAWKKM010000019.1 coordinate 161,829, forward strand.
CGTGGCGTTGTCTTCGATCGACAACCGGCTCGCTGCGATGTCTCCGATGAAAACCGCGGAGTGCTTCAGTTCTGCACGGCCGCTGGCCTTGACACTGCCCTCGACGCGCCCGAAAACTACCAGGTCCCCGGCAACGATATCCGCATGGATAACGCCGTTGGCTCCTACGGTGAGCCGCTTGCCGGTCAACGTGATGTTGCCTTCCAATACTCCATCAAGGAAGAAATCTTCCTCGCCCGTCACTTCACCGCGAATGCAAATACCTTTACCAATCACCGTCCCCGAACTGTTCATCATTGGTGGTGCCCTCCGATTGCCACAACTTTATGATCCGCAAGAGGGGGTCGCAATCACCGAAATGGGGCAGATGACGTCTTTGGTGCCACATTGGCATTCAAACTGGAAAGGGATAGCACTTGGCTCCCGGCTGGATCAAAGTTGGAGGGTGCGAGCCATCGTTCGAAGTTTGCCTTTCGCAACGGCCATTCTGAATCCAGCATCGAAAACCAGGCCGTATCGCGGTTGCGGCCTTTAATGATCATGTGCTGGCGAAAAACGCCCTCGAAGACAAAACCGAGACGCAGAGCAGCCTTCCGGGACGGCTGGTTCAGCGCATTGCACTTCCACTCGTAGCGCCGGTAGCCCAGATCGTCGAAGGCGTACCGCGCCATGAGATACATGGCCTCGGTCGCGCCGCTGCTCCGCTGCAATGCGGGAGTAAAGATAATGTTGCCTACCTCGATGACCCGATGGCGAGGCTCAATTCTCAGATAGGAAGCCTGGCCGACCGCAACCCCGGTGGCGTTATCCACAATGGCAAAAAAAAGCGGATCGGTGGAACCGGCATTTCTGTTGAAAGCGACGTCAAAATCGGCACGGCTGGCGAATGGACCCTCGCTCATGTACCGCCACTGGGCTTCTTTGTCCGGCCCGTGCGTGGCCTGGTAGAGGGCCTCTGCCTGACCCTGCAGGTCAAAAGGGCGAAGCGTGACCACTCGTCCGGCAAGCACTGTAGGCTGCGGACGAGGCGCTGGACTCGGGTCGACCTCCACACCAACGTCGCTCATGCACCGATACTAGCAAGGGCGACGAGTTCACTGCCCCGAGTAGTACCCTGTCCGGGTTTGGACCGCGAGGTCCTTCTTCTTGGCGGTTAAATGTATGGAGTGGTAGCCGCTTGCCTGGTCTTTCGGCGGGGTGTAGCCCAGGATGAATTGCGTGCGCAGTTCCTCGGCAATTTGGGCATAGACGTCATCCACCGAATCCTTCTTTTTGGCTTCGAAGTATCGCCCCCCACTCTCCTCAGCAATGCGCTGGAGGGTTTTCTTGCCATTGGGGCGATTCTCCTGCGGTCTCGGATAGCGGCCTCCCCCGGGATAGCCACCACCGGGGTATCCGCCAGGATATCTCCCCCCTGGATACCTGCCGCCCGGGTAGCGCGGGTCCATGGGGTCGTCGTCGTCGATGGGGCCGTTAAATCCGGTATCGCGGTCTTCATGCCCTCCGATGTATATGGTGTAGACGACGGTTTCGGCTTTCTGACACGATTCAATTGCGCCGTTCACGGACTCCTGGCTGCCCCGGTCCTCCCCATCGGCCAGGACAACGATGGCCTTGCGGCCGGTCTGCTTTTTGGTGATTTCGTCGCACGCCAGGAAAATGGCGTCGTAGAGTTTCGTGCCCGTGCCTAGCCCGCCCCGGTGCGACCCCTGATCGCCGGCGGGAACGCTCTCGACCGACGGCTGGGTCTCGATGAGCCCCACTGCCTTCTCCAGCTTGGCGTGGTCGGAGGTCAGGTCCTGGAGCAACTCGATCTCGCGATCGAAGTGGACGACAAAGGCGCGGTCCGCCGGCCGGTTGATCATCTGGTCCAGAAAGCTACGGCTGGCGTTACGCTCGCGATCGATATTGTCGCGCTCGCTCATGCTGGTATCGACCAGCAGACCCACGGTCAGAGGAAGGTTCTTCTCCTGGCTGAAGTATCGGATGGTCTGAGGCTTGCGGTCCTCTTCCAACTCAAAATCGTCCTTGGTCAGGTCGCTTACGATTTTGCCCTTCTTGTCCCGCACGGTCACCGGCAAAGTGACCTCTTTCGCATCGACCGGAATCGTGGTGACCGGCCCAGGAACCGCGGGTGGAGCCTGGTTCTGGGCTGGAAGCGGCGAAGCAAACAGGAGAGAGCAGAACAGCACGGGGATACGCGTGAGAACCATGCCCACCTTAGACGACACCGGTGTTCGTCTTGTTACCTTTCCCCCGCATAGACGGTAATCCACTGTACCCGGTTTGCAGTCAATACCCGGGCACGATAACATCAGCATGACGGATTGTTGCGCCTATCCTCACGGTGGACGCCGTCCAGACTACTGTTCTCAGCGCGGAAGTGGCGAAATTGGCAGACGCACAGCCTTGAGGTGGCTGCGCTCGCAAGGGCGTGGGGGTTCAAATCCCCCCTTCCGCACCATCGATTGAGGTTCACGTTCAAATGATCTGGTTACTCGGTACGATTCACGTAATTGTTTGCCTCATCCTGATTGGCGTGGTTCTTCTCCAGCAGGGCAAGAGTGCAGATCTCGCGGGCGCCTTTGGCGGCCAGGGATCGCAAACTGCCTTTGGCCCGCGCGGAGCCGCTAATCTGCTGACCAAGGTGACCACCTGGGCTGCCATCATATTCATGTTTACCTCGATTGGGCTTACCGTCCTGATCCAGCGAAGCAGTGGAGCACGCTCCGTGCTGTCCGGCATCAAGACCACTCACACCACGCCGGCCAAGCCCGCAACTCCCGCCAAGTAAGGCAGCTCGCCCACGATTAGCCTTTCCCAGGATGCCAGGTCTCAAACGCGAGACCCCACGGCAAGCCGGGGCGGGGCTGGTGCAGCCTTCGGGTTATCCAGTGCGGAGCCGGTCTAGACTTGGCCAGGCCGCGCTCGAATCCAACGGCCGACAGCCACAACCAATAAGCCCATTCCCAGAAAAACCAGTAGCAGTAATCCCGCGCGGGCCACGACTCCGCCATAGCCCAACACGTTCACGTCAACAAAAGGATAGGGGTATATCCCGCTCACCGCGCCGCGCGCAAGAACGTACACCAGGTAGACGCCGGGGTAGATCAGCCAGGTGACGGAGTCCTTCCAACTCAGGCTTGCACGGGGTGCAAACAGCAGCCAGTACACCACGTATCCCACCGGCGCCACGCTATGCAGAAGTACGTCGGCAACCCACTGCGCCCCCTGCGGGTTCCATAGCTGCCGCAACAATAATTGGTAAACCATCCCGACGATGGCGATATAAACCGCCGTAGCCGCCTGCACGGACGGCCGGCAGAGCCACTTCCCCCATCCACCCTTCGCCTGGAACGCAACCGCTGTAAAAACCGACGCCGTCAAAATGTTGGTGAGGATGGTAAAGAAGCTGAAGTAGGTGATCAGCGTGCCCAGCCTCTCCGCGGCCGTGGATTGGACGAGCATCAAGTAAAGCTGCAGGGCCAGCGCAAACCAACCCAGTAACGCCCCGACCGCCGCATAAATACGCATGGCGCATTGTAACCAGCGATACCTCTCCCTGAGATCAATCCCCTAAAATGAAGCCATGATCCTCGAAAGTTTTCCCGTCGGCCCGTTGCGTTGCAACTGCACGATCCTGGGCGACGAGGTTACCCGTGAAGCCATCGTGGTCGATCCCGGAGACAATATTTCTGAGATTCTCTCCCGGCTGCAGAAGCATGGCCTCACGTTGCGTCAGATTGTCATCACCCATGCGCACATCGATCACGTAGGCGGAGCAGCATTACTGAAGAGAGCAACCGGGGCGCCGGTATTTCTCAACCAGAACGATCTGGGTCTGCTGAGCGCGATGGAGATGCAGGCCGGTTGGCTGGGCATTGCCACCCCCGAGGTTGGACCTCCGGACGCGAGTGCCGACGATGGGCTGGCCGTCGGTCTGGCTACCCTCCCAGCAGAAGTGATCCACACCCCGGGACACACGCCGGGCAGCATCTGTCTCCTGTTCCCACAGCATCAGCTACTGCTTGCCGGCGATACTCTCTTTGCCGGATCGATCGGCAGAACGGACCTTCCTGGTGGTGATGGGCGGCAGATCCTGCGCTCATTGCGGGACCGGCTGATGGTATTGCCGGATGCTACACGGGTGGTGCCGGGCCACGGTCCAGATACGACGATTGGCGAGGAAAGGCAATCAAATCCGTTTCTTCAGCCGAATTTCCGAATGTGACACATTAAGCTGTTTCAACGGTGTACAACAATCCGATCATTATTGGGTCACATGAAGCAAAAATCATCTTAAAACTTAAGCTGTAATATCATTAAAATCTGTCATTTACATTGATTCGATAAACCTTTAATTGAATGACACGAAAGTATTAGTAACAAACTTGAGTCCTCATTTGCACAGAAGATTTCCAATGATGGCCATTGAATTGCTTGGCCATATTATTTGAAGTGCTGGACGATCGCCTCCACTCCCTGCCGGAACTCCTCCAGCGGCGTCAGCAAACTCACTACCAGCCATCCCTGACCTGAGAAACCGAAGAAACCGCCTGAGTGCACCGCCACTCCCCGCTCCAACAGCAGATCGAGCGCCGTATCTTCCTGGGGTTGCAGCCCGGGAATCCGTAGCACGGCATACCACCCCGCATCGACGGAGAGCCGGCTCACGAGTTTCTGCCGGAGAAGGATTGCGTCCAGACTGACCAGGTTCGCTTGTAAACGCTCCTTGATTTGCCCTTGCAGTGCCGCCCGCCCGCTCAGCCAGGCGGGCAGCGCACGCTGTATAGGGGCGCTCAAGGAAAGAAAGGTGTCGGAGATAATTTCCAGGCGTTGCATAGCCTCGCCTTCGGCAAAGCATGCGATCCAGGCGGCTTTCATCTGCGGCAGCGCTGCCACCTTGCTTAGGCCGCTGAGCACGAAGGTGGGCACCGTGTGACTGCCTGTGGCAAAGCTCTCGCCGCGTTGATCGAGGCCATAGTCAAGAAAGACCTCATCCACAATTAAGGCCAGCCCGTGCTCGCGACACAATGCTTCGATCGCTTCCCTCTCCCCGCGGCTGGTGAAATTGCCCGTGGGGTTATTGGGATGGACGATCATGATGGCCCGAGTGCGCGCGGTCACGCGCCGGCGAAGCGACTCCAGATCCAGATGCCAGCCGTGATCGTAGAAGAGCTCGTAGGGGACCAGGCCCACATCGTCCAGGCGGGCCAGGAAGTCGAACAACGGATAACCTGGCTGGCCAATCAGGACCTCATCCCCGGGATCACAGAGCAGCCGGAATAGGAAGCTGTAGGCCTCGCTGGTGCTGGTGGTGAGAAAGATCTGCTCCGGCTCGACCTGCGCTCCATGGTCCTGGTAGTAGCAGCAGACTGCCTCGCGCGCCGCACGCAGACCCCGCGGATCCGGATTGTAGAACAGGGCCGCCGGATCGCTGAGCGGAGCCAGGATCGAGGCAGCATCGTAGCTAAATCCGCAGTGCGTCGGATTGGAGGCGGTCAGGTCACGGAGCTGCGCACCGGCCGAGCGCAATCGCGCCAGTTGATAGGCCCACGGCGTCTCGGTCAAGTCCCACCCGGTACGCGCCGACCAAGGGTATCTTCGTGGCTCCTTCACCATTCTCTTCCTCGCTGCATGTTGTAATAGAGCAGAAACAGCAGGAGCCCGCAACGCATGGATTTAGAAGCCGTTATCTTCGACTATGGTGAAGTTCTCAGCGGTCCGCCCGACCCTCAGGCGCATCGCAACCTGCTGAGCATCGCCGGGGTTAAGGAGGAGGCGTTCGAAAAGGCCTATTGGGTCCACCGGCTGGACTACGACGCTGACATCCTGAACGGGCAGACTTACTGGCAAACGATCGCCCGTGACACGGGGGTTCACTTCACGGCCGACCAGATCAGCCAATTGCTGGAACAGGATGCCATCATGTGGATGAACCTGAACCCGGCCATGCTGGCCTGGATTCCCAAAATCAAGCAGGCAGGCTTCCGTCTCGGGATCCTCTCCAATATGGGTGACGGGGTGCTTGATTATCTACGGCCACGGTTTCCCTGGCTGACTCAGTTCGACCACCTTACCTGGTCGTGCGAGCTTGGCGTGGTCAAGCCCGATCCCGCTATTTATCTGCACACGGTAAAGAAGCTGAATGTCTCTCCGGACCGGGCTCTGTTCATCGACAATCTGCAAAAGAACATCGTTGGCGCCGAAGCCATCGGCCTTCACGCCGCTCTTTTCGAAAACCCGGAGCAGTTGCAGAACGATTTAGTCCGGCGAGGATTTCCGCTGCCGCCCCTTGTATCCAACGGCGGCTGATGGGTGTTTTGTAAGGATAGGAGTATGTAGGCTGGGGATTTATCCCCGGTATTAACGTTGCGTTCCTTGAGCCTTTAGGCCCCTGGAGTACGGGCTTTCGCAGAAGCAATTGGCAAGAGCATACCCCAGGGCCTAAAGGCCGAATATTTCTGCCGGATTGTGTACGGGCTAAAGCCCATACCTCCAGCCCATGCCCCAGCCCATACCTACCCAGCCCGTACCTTCCAAACTACTAACGGGCGCCAGGCTTAGCGAGGGACAGAGGGACTTGTTCCACAATTTCCAGATTGAAACCCTGCAGAGCAGGGACATGCGTGGGTGTGTTCGAGAGCAAGCGAATCTTGCGAATATTCAAGTCGGAGAGGATCTGGCCGCCTAAGCCAACCTGGCGCAAAATGCGCTGATGGCGATCCTCCCGGTGCTCGCCGCTGCGGTGCAGGAACAACCGATGTGGCATAACACTACGGTCAATTTCGAAACCTTTACTTGAATTGTGCAGGTAGATCAAAGCGCCCCGCCGCGCGTCTGCGATCATCTCCAGCGAGCGCTGTACGACCTGTTGGCAATCGCATTGGGTGGTGCCGAAGACGTCGCCCGCCAGACAGTGTGAGTGGACCCGTACCAGGACCGGCTCCGGATTGTGCTCCGAGTTCACGTCGCCGCGCACCAGCGCCAGATGGCTTTCTCCTCCATCGACTTCACTTTCATAGGCGATCATGCGGAAATCGCCGAAGCGAGTGGGCATGATCGATTCCGCAACCCGGAATATGTAGCGTTCATTCTGGAGCCGGAAGCGGATCAATTCCGCCACAGTCAGCATTTTCAACTGATGCTGGTTGCAAAACTCCACCAGGTCGGGAACCCGCGCCATGGTTCCGTCATCGTTCATGATTTCGCAGATCACTCCCGCCGGAATCAACCCCGCCATCCGGGCCAGGTCGACCGAGGCCTCGGTTTGCCCGGCCCGCACCAGCACACCGCCGCGGCGGGCACGCAACGGAAACACGTGGCCCGGCCGGGCCAGGTCCGCCGCTGTCATCTGCGGAGCAATCGCGACCTGGATGGTATGCGAGCGATCGTAGGCGGAGATGCCCGTGGTTACGCCCTCCCGAGCCTCGATACTCTCGGTGAACGCAGTGCCGAAGCGAGACGAGTTTTGTTGGGTCATCGGGCCCAGGCGAAGATAGTCGGCGCGCTCCTCGGTCAGGCTAAGGCAGATCAAGCCACGTCCAAACTTGGACATGAAGTTGATGGCCTCCGGGGTCACGAACTCCGCCGCGAGCGTCAGGTCGCCCTCGTTCTCGCGGTCTTCGTCGTCCACGACGACGATCATGCGGCCCGCTTTGAACTCTGCGAGGGCCCCTGGCACATCGGTGAACGGCGTTTTCGACTGCATAACTACATTCTCCGCCAGTTAGATTCGAGACGCAAAAAACGCCGCTCGTGGCGGCGTTCTCTGTTCTGCTTTTCCCCTTTTGGTTTACAAAGTGGATTCGATCTCAAAGCCCCACGCCTCGAGAAGCGCTTCCGGGATATACTTCGAGTTCTTGTTGCGGCGAGCCCACTCGCGCAACCGTGTGGAACGCACATATTGATCGGGGGTCAGCTTAAACTCTTTCACAACCTGCTCGAAAGAAGTGACAGTCGGGACCACCGGGCCTATTGGCTCCGGCTTGCCCCAGTTAGGATTACCACGTCGTTTTGCCATTTGATCCGTTATCCTCTAGGGAGATGAGCAACAAGTACCGCCCGGCGGCTAGTGAATTCCAGACAATCAGCCCCGCCGGGACATGTCAAAGCTCTTATTTTAAGGATTTTTTCTCCAAAAATCAATAGCAAATTCGAGCTAGGGGTGCACGCTTCCCGCAACGGCATCAACGACCTACGGCAACCTATCGGTTCCCGGTGCACTCCAAATAGATTACTTACTTGCAACCATGAAAGGTGGATGGTCAATGAACGCAGTTCGTTACTGGGCAGTTTTCTCCCTCGGAGTCGCAGCCGGCGCGGCCGCTGCTCTCATTTATGCTCCCCAGACCGGTGAAAAAACCCGAAAGCAGCTCAAACGCCACCTGGAAGATGCCAGTGATTACCTCAAGGACGCGAGCGACGATCTGAGCAAACACGCTACCAAGGTCTATAAGACGACCAAAGACACGGCCAGCGACTTAGCCTCGCGGGTGAGCTCAGTCGCCAGTAACGTCGGCTCCGCGGCCAGCAACATCGCAGACAAAGTGGGGGACTTGGTCTAGAAGATCTGTCTCGCAGGGACGACTGATGTTATCCCGAAGAAATCTCCCGGAAAATCAAGTGCGTACCACTGGGGAAATCGAGTTCTCGGGCGGGTGGTCGAAAACTCCGGATACATCCGCTCAAACTTGTGACTTTTAACTTGTGACTTTTTATGTTTGCGGCCGGAAGGCTCCGAACAGCATCTGCAAATAGTCATCGCCGGGGTCCTTCGACTTCGCGCTATAAACCCTTCTTTTGCGACAGATCTGCGAGGCGCTTCGCTCAGGATGACGGCTTTGTGGAGGGGTTGAAAACATCTGGTGAGGGGTGCGGAAAACACAAAAGACCGAAAAAGTCACAAGCTCTCAGCATGACGGTTTTGTGAAGGGTTGAGAAGTTTAGTTTGGGTGTGCAAAAGAACCCATTCCTGTCCGGCTGGGCTGAAGCTTTGGTCCTTGCTTCTCACATGTTGTCTCATTGCTTGAAAATCTTCCCTAACCTCACCTGTTCCGCGGCGCGATACCCAGACCGCAGGGCTCCGTGAACCGTTCCCCAATGCCCAGTCGTATCTGTGTGTTCGCCGGCGAAGAAGAGCGTGTTCACCACCGGGACTGACAGGTCATCGGAAGCACGGATCGCCCCTTGCGGCACATAGGTGTAGCTTCCGAGGCTGTATACATCGTTCTTCCAGTCATGGTGATGCCAGCGAACCAGGTGCTTGCGTACTTCAGCAAGTTCACTGCCCAGCAGGCCGGCGAGCGTCGCCAGCCCCGCTTCCGGTAAGCTCGGCCAGGTCCACCTGGTCCGCCCTTCGGCCGCCCAGCCACCCAGTCAGCGTCGAATCCGGCCAGGGTTCCGTTGTCCACCAGGTGGGGGGAATGAGATCCGGAGCGAAGATAAAGCCCACTCCTCTCAACTTGCTGAATTGTGACCAGAAGCCGCGGTCGAATTCATACGCCACGCGCGCCGCCGTGCCCATGACCAGCCGATCTGCCGCTGCGAGAATCTCTACCGGTTGGGGCGCAAACGTGATCCGTCTGGCCTGCAACACACCCAGGGGTACGGTGATGACTGCGGCCGCCGCCTCGAAGACCTGGCCGGTCCCCGTAGCCACCTCCACCTTTCCCGGCTTCCAGACGATGCTCCGCACCGGTGCGGAGGCCACCCATCGTCCGCCTGCCTCGAGAAACCTCTGCAGCAGAAACTCCGGCACGCGGGCATAGCCTTCTTCCACCCGGAAGAGGCGATCACCCGAAATCGCATCTTCGGCGGCCTGTTGCCTCTCGAGCGAGCGAATGCTGATGCGTCCCGCGTCCGCCGCGTTGAAGCCCTCAACGTAATTGGTCGCGCGGGCTGTAGCCTCGGGCGAAAGTCCACGTTGGGCCACGAATTCACGGAAGCTGAGGTCCTCCTGAGGCGGCTCCAGGTGGGCGAGCTCGTTAAACAACTGGTCCACCTCCGGCTGGCCGGCGCAGGGTTCGAGCTGGCCCACGTCGCCGTGCTTGCGGAAGCAGAGGGTTTCGCCTCCCAGCTCGAAGCGGCTGAGACCCGCCTCTTCTATCAAGTGAATCAGCTCCGGAGGCAAACCATGAACAAACTCGGCGCCCAGTTCCACCGGCAAGTCCCCGACCGTGGGTGGGACGGTGTAGATCCGCCCTCCGGCCCGGTCTCGCGCTTCGATCAGCACCACCTGCAGCCCGGCTTCCGCTAATCTGCGGGCTGCCGCCAGTCCAGAGATTCCGGCGCCCACGACAATTACGTCGTTCATTCGACCTCCCAAGTGAGCGTCTCGGCGCGTGGGCCTTGCTTCGGTAACGGGTGCTTGAGCGCCTGGATGGATAAAACGCATCCGGCGCGCACGACCGCTGGAGTGAAGCGAAGGTTGGATCCCGTGACCTGCATCTTCACCCGGGGCGCGGTCTGCACCTCGGGCGAGGCAGGATGCGCCAGCGGAAGCTCGACTTCCCCGCTCAGCCCACTGAGCAGCGAAAGCGATACCAGGTCGCAGAAACCCAGGGCTGCCGTCCAGCGGGCTAGATCATCACCTTTCGGTGGGTCTTCCGCTTTTGCGCCGCCCGCAAGCCTTTGTTGGCGCGCCTTCTCTGCCTGCACGAAACGCTGGTGTACCGGATCATGCCCCGCCAGCAAGCTGAAGTGGCGGCTGACAATCATCGCTCCCGTTTTGGAGAAGGTTTCCACCGTGTTGATCGAAGCCGTCCACGCTTCTTCGGCTTCCCGGGGTGGAATGGAGATGAACGAAACAGCATGGCCTGCCTGGGCGCCACCTGATCGCAGGCGTTGAATCTGCTGCGCGTCGCTCGCGGCCCAGCCAGTATCGTGCATCTGAATGGCCCGCGTGATTTCAGGCGGCAATTCGCCGAAGCAGGTCAGCGCCGCGGCGAGTTCTCCCGCGAGTACAGCATGCGCCGGCTGTGGCACCAGCAGGCAGGCCGGGCGTTTCTGCCTTTGTGCCGCTTCCACCCGCGCCCAGGCGGAGGCACCCACCTGGGCGCCGTCTTCCTGCTCTTGTTGCAACCAACCAATTACCATCCGAATCCCTCTTGCCGTCGCGGGCCCCGGATCAGTTAACCTGACCCCGGAGACTTTGATGATCATTCAAGAACAGACAGCCGTCGATCTTGCTACTCCAACAGGCCCCATGCGGACCTACCTGTTTCGCCCCGTGGCCAAGGGAAAGTATCCCGCGGTCATTCTGTTTTCCGAGATCTTCCAGGCCACCGGCCCCATCCGCCGCTTTGCCGCCTTTATCGCCGGTCATGGTTACATTGTCGCTGTTCCCGAGGTGTATCACGAGCTGGAGCCGGCGGGAACCGTGCTGCCCTACGATCAAGCCGGCTCCGACAAAGGCAACGCGGACAAATACGGCAAAGCCGTTTCGGCCTACGACAGCGACGCGCGAGCGCTGCTGGACTATCTTCACGGCCTGGAAGATTGCACCGGCCGCCTGGGAACCATTGGCATTTGCATGGGCGGGCATCTGGCCTTTCGCGCGGCCATGAACCCCGACGTCCTCGCATCCGTATGCTTTTACGCCACCGACATTCACAGCCATAGCCTGGGCCTGGGCAAACACGACGACTCCCTGGAGCGAGCGGGCGACATCAAGGGTGAGCTGCTGCATATCTGGGGGCGCCAGGATCCCCACGTTCCCCTTGCTGGACGTGACCTGATCAAGGCCCGGCTGGAAGAGGTAGGCGCGAATTTTCAGTGGCTGGAAGTGAACGGCGCGCACGCGTTCATGCGCGACGAGGGCTACCGTTATGACCCGGAGCTGGCGGCTATCTGTTTGCAGATGACGCTGGCCCTGCTGCACCGGAAATTGGCACTGTGACTGATCAAGAACTGAAAACGCCCGCGAAGGCTCCTGAAGACCCGTCCAGCGATCTGGGGTTTGGCAGGGTCGTATCGTCGCAGCGCGAGCTTCGCCTGCTCAATCGGGACGGCAGCTTCAATGTGCAGAAGCGAGGCCGGGGTCTGCGTACCTTTCTGGCCTACTCCAACCTGGTCAGTACGTCCTGGAGCCGTTTCTTTATCTTCGTCGCAGCGGTCTACCTCACGCTCAACGGCTGTTTCGCGATACTCTACGACGCCTGCGGACCAGAAGGCCTGGTCAACACCCTCAATACCGGGATTAACACGCCTTTTCTGAAGGCATTTTTCTTCAGCATTCACACCTCGGCAACGATAGGCTACGGAAGCACCGTGCCTGTGGGTCTGGCAGCCAACTTACTGGTCGCGCTCGAGTCCGTCGTGAGTTTGTTGGGCCTGGCGGTAGTGACCGGGCTGGTGTTCGCGCGTTTCTCCCGCCCGGTCGCCGACATCCTCTTCAGCGAGAAGGCGGTGATGTCGTGGATCGGCAATTATCGCGCCTTCGAATTCCGCATCATTAACTCCCGGAACAATCAGATCATCGATCTTCACGTTCGCTTGCTGGTGTCGCGCTTTGAGACCAACGCAAGCGGGACCGCGGTGCGCCGCTACTACCCGCTCAGTCTGGAACGGGAAAGCGTGGTGTTCTTTCCTCTTTCCTGGACCATCGTGCACATCATCGATGAGAACAGCCCGCTATATGGAGTTACACAAGATCAATTGTGCGCAGCCGGCGCAGAATTTCTGATTTTACTCACGGGAATGGACGAGACCTTCTCGCAGGTGGTGAATGCGCGGTCGTCATACCGCGCGGACGAGATTATTTGGGACGCGAAGTTCACCGATATTTTCGTGTACGACCCGGAAGGAAGAATGGCCGGCATCGACATGAAACGCTTCCACGATACGGCGCCCTTTTCTACTCCGCCTTAGCCGAGGATTGCTTGGCCGTGATGCTCAGGTCTGTCATGGTTTCTTTAGCGCACTTTTCGTAGCGCCCTTCCAGGGGATACTTATCCAACGGTAGGTGAGGCTGAGATAAGCGATGGTATTCGGCGCTCCGTGCGCATTCTCGACCATCAGCGTACCGGGAGAAAAGTGCCCGACCCCGGCAGACAGCACCAGATAATCGGTACATAGGTACTTGCCCGAAGCATCGAACTCCCGTCCGATGTCGGCACTGCGAAAACCTGACGCAGGAGCCTTGATGAGCGTTCCAGCAGACCCGGTATAGACGTTGTCGTGAATAGACGCCACCTGCAGCCAATCCTGCTGGATCAATAAGGTAAGCCGGCGGACAGGATTGAGGTCCAGGTTGATGCGATCTTCTTTGATGTTTTGATAACCGAACTGGTCGGTCAGCCCAAACGCATTGTGATTGCTTGGATATTGCTGGTCGAAGGTGCCGTGCCTTTGTGGGTCGGTATGCGGGTCCCCGGAAGCATAGTCATACTCCCCGCGGAGACGCGGCTTCCAGGGCAGGTGTTGCGCGTTATAGCCGGCCTTGATGTAAGCCGCGGCAGCGCTGATCGAATTGTTCGAGAAGCTGCCCCTCTGCAGCGCTGCGAGTCCGTCATAGTCGAATCCACCCATCAGGCTTCCCACCACCTGGACGCCCGGCGTCACTTCCGTTTCCGTTCCGAAAATGCCCTGCCGGCTGGATACTCGCGGAAGGGCCTTCACGAAAACGAATGGTTGAATCGTGGTGTGCGGCACCCATGTCTGAATGGTGCCGACCGCACCGTGAAACGTGAGGCCAGCGCCATGCGTGTCGAGCGACGTGGGATGCACGACCACCACGGAGCTGCTGAATAAATCCAGCCGGTTCGTTTCTCCATAGCGCCCCAGGAAGCCGTCGAAGGTGCGGCTGTTGTTGGTCCAATCGCTGATACCAAGCAGCCGCTCTCCGCCGTACTTCAACTCCTGCCGCCCCACAATGAGCCTGGTTCGTTCCCGATGGAAGAGCAGATAGGCCTGGCGAGCATCGAACTGGTCGCGCATGTTCGCGGCCACATACTTCGACGGCAGACCGGGAACGTGATTGTCACTGAACTGAATGTACGCAGTAACCCACTCGAATGGCCGCACCGCCAGGCCGCCGCGGACTCGCGTCAGGTCATAAACCTGAAGATTTCCAGGCACGTAGTTAACGGAAGTCTGGGATTCAGTGCGCTCTCGCAGATCCATATCCAGGGTCGCCCAGGCTGGGACCCACTTCAGCTGCAGTGGCTGTGGCTTGCCCTGATGCTGCGGATAATCGACATATTGCTGCGCTGAAGCCACGGGCATGAGCAAACTCGCCGCCAACCCCAAAAAACAAGCTCGCCTTTTCCTGGCCAGATGACCCATGCGAGTTATGATGCTTCGGGTGCGCGCGGAATTTGTTGTCATTTGTGATCTTTGGGGGCCGCGGGCGAACCCGTCCTCCATCACCTTCAAATTCCGCTCCAGTAGCCGTTGTCGCCGCCGAAAACCTGCGGCCGCTCAGACGTTAGTCTGACCGCCAGCTCGCCGAAAAGAGTATTGGCCCAGGCGAACCACGCGCGCGTAAATACCTGCGGATCGTCCTTCTGAAAGGACTCATGCATAAAACCGGTGCCTGCGGTGGTGTTGCGCAGCCAGCGAAGGCACTGCCGGATCTCCGCATCCTCGGTGGAGGTAAGCGCGCGCATGATGATCGACATCGGCCAGATCATGTTCAGGCCGGCATGCGGACCGCCCACACCCTCCGCTGCCGTGCCCCGGAAAAAATACGGATTGGCTTCGCCCAGCACAAATTGCCGGGTGCGACGATAAAGCGGATCATCCATACCGCAACAGCCGAGGTATGGCAGGCTCAACAGCCCCGGCGCATTGGCGTCGTCCATCATGAGCGTGTTTCCGTAGCCGTCAACTTCATAGGCCCAGATCTCGCCATATTTGGCGTGCTTTGTCTTGCCATACTGGTTGAGCGCCGTTTCCACTTCCGTCGCAAGCAGATGCGCATCTTCGGCCAGCTTCGCATCCTTGAGGACCTGGCTGGCCAGCGTTGCCAGCTGGCGAAGACTCACCACGGCGAATAGATTTGCCGGAACAAACAAAGGATAAGTGCAGGCATCGTCCGAGGGGCGAAACATGGAAAAGATCATGCCCACGGGAATTGCGGGACTGCCGAATCCATCCAGCGCTAACGTATCCGTCGGTGTTTCTGATTCGCGTTGAAAGGAATACGGGCCCCTTTCCTGCTTACGCTGTTGCGCGCGAAATGTCCGCACGATTGTCCACGCGGCCTCTTTCCACTGCGCATCGAAGGGGCCGGTGTCGCCCGTCTGCTGCCAGTAGCCATACGCCAGGCGGATGGGATAGCAGAGTGAATCCACTTCCCATTTGCGCTCGCCCACCCCCGGATAGTGTTTGGTCTTATCGTTCACTGCCCACTTGAGTGGCGGAGCCGCCGGATCGCGCATGAACGCGTTCGCATAGGGATCGATCAGGATCATGCGCGCCTGACGGCGAATGACACCTTCCAGCAGCTCGCGCAGTCGAGGATCCTGCTTTGCCAGGGCGAGATACGGCATCACCTGCGCCGAGGAATCGCGCAGCCACATGGCATCGATGTCGCCGGTCACGATATAGGTATCCGGCTTGCCTTCGTGGGCCCCTGGAAAGACAGTGGTGTCGAGCGTATTAGGAAAACAATTTTCGAAGATCGTCGACAGCGGCACATCCGGGATTTGTTTCTGTACTCGTTGGATGACTGTCTCGACAGCTTCACTGGTGAAATGCCGTTCTCCCACGGCCGGCCGCGCGCGAGGCAGCTCCAGGGCCTTGGCAGCAGGCACCGAAGCTTCCTCCGCCCACGAGCGGGACGTAAACACCAGGGCAGCGGCTCCCTGCAGCCATGCCCGCCGGCTGATTGCGACCATCCTTATTTCCTCCGACCCGTCATCATCGTACCGGAGAGCGATTCTTTTGAGGAAACCCCCGACGCTGGACAGAAAGCGCGGGTCGTTACGGCCAACGCTGCTAAATTAAGAGTAAGACCATGCTCTATCCCACAGATGACCTTCGTATTCAATCAACCAAAGTTGTCCTTCCGCCGGTTTTTCTCGAAGAGGAATTGCCCGCGACCGAGCGGGCTTCCTCAACGGTTTTCCAGGCAAGGAATGAGATTGTCAACATTCTGAAAGGCAGCGATTCCCGGCTGATGGTTGTGGCCGGCCCCTGCTCCATTCACGACACCAAAGCGGCGCGGGAATACGCGGGCCTGCTGAAGAGCGCCATTGCCGAGTTCTCGAAAGAGCTTCTCATTGTCATGCGAGTCTATTTTGAGAAGCCGCGCACCACGCTCGGCTGGAAGGGTCTGATCAACGATCCGCATCTGGACGAGACCTTCCGCATCAACGAGGGTTTGAAGCTGGCGCGGCACCTGCTGCTGGACCTGGCGGAGATGGGCGTTCCCGCCGGGACCGAGTTCCTCGACATGATTTCGCCGCAATATCTCGCCTCGCTGGTGAGCTGGGGCGCAATTGGCGCGCGCACGACAGAGAGCCAGGTGCATCGACAGCTCTCATCGGGGCTATCGTGCCCGGTCGGCTTCAAGAACGGAACCTCGGGCAACGTGCAGATTGCGATTGAAGCGATCGTCTCCGCGTCTCATCCGCATACGTTCCTCGGGCACTCGAAGACCGGGCAATCGGCGATTCTGTTTACGGCGGGCAATCCGGACTGTCACATCATTCTGCGCGGCGGCCGGCAGATGACGAATTACGATGCTGCCGCCGTGGCTGAGACCGCGGAGCAGATGGAAAAAGCCGGCGTCGCGCCGCGCATCATGATCGATTGCAGCCATGCCAACAGCAACAAGGACCACACGCGTCAAGGCCTGGTGTGCCGCAATGTCGCTGAGCAAATCGCCGCGGGAGACCGCCGCATCTTCGGAGTGATGATCGAGAGCAACCTGGTGGCGGGTACGCAGAAGTTGGTACCAGGCAAGCCGCTGGTGTACGGGCAAAGCATCACCGATGCCTGCATCGATTGGAGCGAAACCCATGGCCTGCTAAAAGAGCTGGCCGCGGCCGTTCGCTCGGCCCGAAGATGAGTGCCTACTTGGCTGCTGTCTTCAAGGTGTCACGGCCTACTTGCGGAGGCTGACTTCTCAACTAAGGGCTCTTGCCACTTGCAGTTGATGGAGATGCCCGACAAGTGGCTTCGCCAAGAAGATACATCTTTCGGGTCACCTCCGCTCGCGGAAGCTCCTCGCAATTTTGTTTCCGAGCATAGGGCGTTTGGGGTATATCTGTTGGCACATGCACCGCTTTGTCTTTTTTGCTTTTGCTTTTCTGCCTGCCTTCACCGTTGGCCAAACCGCGGCTAAAATACCGCCGCCGAATAGCTTTCCCAACGAAGCAGTTGTCTTTGAGCGATCTGAGACCGCCATACGCATGCACGCGGACGGTACCGGCGAACGCGTCATGCACGTCTGGCTCCGCGTGCAATCGGAGGGCGCAGCGCGGCAGTTCGGCGTGCTCTCATTCAGCTATGCCGCAGCTCAGGAAACCGCGCACATCACGTTGGTGCGGGTACACAAGGCGGACGGCACCGCCGTAGACACTCCCGCCACCGACGCCATCGATATGGCCGCCGCCGTTACTCGCGAAGCTCCGCTCTACAGCGACCTCAAGGAAAAGCACGTACCCGTGCGCTCTCTTGCGGCTGGCGACACCCTGGAGTATGAAGTCCACGTCACGATCGACAAACCTGAGGCTCCCGGCCAGTTCTGGGGGATACAGCATTTCACCCCGCCCGGTTCCGTGATCGTGTTGGCGGAGGGGTTCACACTGGAGGTGCCGAAAGACAAATATGTGCAGGTATGGAGCCCCAACCACAAGACTGCCACCTCCGAACACGATGGCTTGCTCACTTATCGATGGGAAGGATCGCAGCTGATTCCCGCCCCCAAAACCAACACCCAACCCGATGACTCCGCCGATTCCACACCGCCCAAGGATCCTGATGAGGATGCAGACGGACGCAAGCTTCCCTCCGTGGCCTGGACCACGTTCCATAGTTGGGCGGAAGTGGGCGATTGGTATCGCGGTCTCTCCCTGGACCGGGCGCAGCCCAATGATGCGCTCCAGGCCCGTGCCAGCGAGATCACCAAAGACGCAAAGACGCCCGAGGAACAGGCGCGGGCGATTTACAACTACGTCTCCACACGCACGCGCTATGTGGGCATCGACTTTGGTATCGGCCGTTATCAGCCGCACACAGCGGCCGAGGTGCTGGCCAATAACTATGGGGACTGCAAAGACAAAGACACCCTGCTCGAGGCCCTGCTGCGGGCGAAAGGTTTCCATACCGCACCGGCTCTTATCGGCGTGGGGCTTACGCCCATCGAGGCCGTGCCTTCACCTGCTGTCTTCAACCATGTGATCACGACCATCGAGCAGCCCGGCGGGCGAATCTGGCTCGACAGCACACCCGAGGTAGCTCCTTATAGATTGCTGTCTGCCCCGATCCGCGACCAATTGGCGTTGGTCGTGCCCGCACAGGGGTCGTCGGGCCTGGAGCGTACCCCTGCCACGCCTCCCTATCCAATGTATGCGCGTTTTGAGTTAACCGGCGAGCTCTCCGCCAACGGTACGTTGGCTGGCCATGTTACTGCAACTTATCGCACAGACTACGAGGTGGCTTTGCGATCCGTCGCGCGCAGCGTGCCGCCGTCTGAGTGGGATAAGGTGGGGCTGTTCTCCTCCCAGCTCTCCGGGTTTAGCGGCACCGTCAGCCACACCTCCATCACCAACCTCGATGACCTTTCCTCACCTCTCGTTCTCCATTGGGATTACGCGCAATCCACCTACGGAGATTGGCCCAATCGCCGCATTGATCCATGCTTTCCTGCCCTCGACTTCACCGTACCCGCGGGCGACCACCATGCACCACAGACAGACCTGCCGCTCGGGCTGCCGCGTACCCTTATAGCCATCTGCCGCATTCGTCTGCCCGAGGGCTATCGCACCGACCTACCCGACGCAGCTCACATCAAGAGCAATTTTGCCTCAGTCGATAAGACCTACCGGTTTGATGGCAAGGAGTTGGTGATTGAGCGCACCATCGTAGTGCTTGCCCCAAAGCTGCCGAAATCGGAGTGGGCGCAGTACAAGACTTTCGCCAAGGACAGCGGCTTTGACGGTGAGCCATGGATTCAGTTGATTCGACCTCCGCTGAGCGAGCCTCCGTTAACCCAGGCGGAGTTGACCCGGCCTCACATCGCGCGGGGGCCGCACAGTGATAAGGCCACGGTTGCGGCAAATCCGCCGGTTGCTACAACCGCCGAAAGCGACTCGGCAAACGAATTGATTCAAAGAGCGTCGCAGAAGATCAAGGGCGGGGACTGGGCCGGGGCCGCGGCGTTGCTGGACCAGGCGAAGGCGAAGGACCCTAAGGCGAAAGGGCTATGGGCTAGTTACGGCTGGATCGCGTCGGCTCATAGGAAATATGACGAGGCAATCGCGGACTACAAGAAGGACCTCGAGCTTGATCCTGAAAACTGGGGCTCCGCTCAAGCACTGGCCACCGCGCAAGCGCAGAGCGGCGATCGCACAGCGGCATGTCAAACACTCCAGGGCTATCTCGTCCGTTACCCCGAACATGTCTGGCTGTGGCTCTATCTCACCGGGATGCAAAGTGCGGAAGGGGAAAATGAATCGGCGCTGAAGACGCTAGAGGCCGCGGCGCATGCCAATCCCGACAACCGGATGATTCGTGCGCGCCAAAGTGACATTCTCCGCAGGCTCGACCGCAAAGACGAGGCGGAGGCAGCGGCCAAAAGCGCATTGGATGAGACCGACGACATGGAGGCAATTAACGATGCTACCTATGTTCTGGCGGAGATCGATAGGGACCTGCCTTACGCTGAAGAAGCCTCACGAAAAGGCATAGCGGCGCTCGAAGCCAGGACCGCGGCCATTGGTCCGAGTGAGGCAAACAATCATGCATTTGCGCAGGCAAACCTGCTGTTTGCTTCCTGGGACACGTTGGGCTGGATCCTCTTTCGCGAAGGCAAATTCGAGCAGGCGGAACCGCTGCTGCTAGCCGGCTGGCGCAACTCTCTGGTAGCCCACAGGGGCAACCATCTCGCCCAACTCTACGAAGCGATCGGTAAGAAGCAGGAGGCGCTTGCGACCTATCGCCTGGCCGCCGCATCCATCGAAGGCACCGGCGCGCAAACCGATGTGGCGGAGCACATTACCAGCAGCATTGCCCGGCTCGGGGGGAATAGCCCATCACCCTCCGGATACAACTCGAGTCAGGCGTTGCAAGCAACGCGAACCTACCACGTGGCTCGCCCTGCCGGAGTCACGGGTTGGGGAACCTTCCGGCTGCAGATCGGCGCCGACCGCGTGATCGCCTCGCAACAGATGTCAGGGCAAGAGAAACTGGTGGCGGTCGGAGCAGAGCTTAATACCATGAAGTTTCCTGAGCTGGTCCCGCCCGGATCGATCGCTCACGTCCTGCGGAGCGCGGTCGTCAGTTGCTCCATGGGCACCAGCTGCGACGTGGTTCTCGTGCCCAACAGCAGCCTGCAGACGGAACAGTGAAGTAGGCGAGGCTCCTTTCGTATCGGCGATCCGCAGCCTTTGACATCGCAATATTATGTTGATATCAATGTATTGCTCCCGGAGCCCGGAAGGAAAAGCAGGTGAATCGTTCCGGTCTCATCTCCGTCTCAGGAGGACCGAATGAAGCGCAATGGTCTCATGTCGACCGCATTCACCACATTCCTTTTCATAGCCGCACCGGCCTTGGCGCGGCCGATGCAGGCGCAGGACGTCAAATCGCCGTATCCAAACATGGCTCCCCTTGACCAATACCTGATGGATCGAGATGCTGAGATTGCGCTCGCACGGAGCGCCGCCCCGGAGTCCATTGCGAAAGATGCGGAGGTTATGGTCCTGGGACGGAAAGGCTACGAGACCGCCTTCAAAGGCAAGAACGGTTTCGTCTGCGTGGTGCATCGATCGTGGACTTCAGAGGCCGACGACCCGGAGTTTTGGAATCCCAAGCGGCGCGGCCCAATGTGCCTTAACGCGCAGGCGGCACGATCCTACCTTCCCAACACCATCATGAGGACCAACATGGTGCTAGCTGGGCGGTCGGAAGCGCAGATGTTCGATGCTCTCAAAGCTGCTTTCGAAAAGAAAGAGTTGCCGGCGCTCGAACCCGGCGCAATGTGTTACATGTTGTCACGACAGGGCTACTTGAACGACCGTGCCGGCCACTGGCGTCCCCACGTGATGTTTTTCCTTCCATCCACGGAGGCTGCTGCCTGGGGCGCAAATCTGTCCGGCTCTCCGATTGTTGAAGATGACGATGCTCCAGACCGAATGACCGTATTTATGGTTCCGGTCGCGAAGTGGTCGGACGGAACTTCCGACTCCGATGATGGACACTGACCGGTCGTTCTCACGCACTCTCGTTCGTGCAAGTGCCATCTACGGCGCGGCCTCCAAGCCGTGTCAGGCTTGTCTAAATGAGCAGGCTTCACTGACCCTCAAGAGGCCGGGGAAGACCGCCGAAATCGAAGCCCGCAGGACTCGTCTGTCCAAAGATAGGAGCACACGGAATAGGTGCTCACGCGCACACTAAGCCCACATGAGCCCGAAGGCCATGCGGCATCTGCGAAGCCGCGGCCGTCGTTGATCGGCACAACCTCGCGACTTTTCCTCAGGCGAAAAAATTCCCTCTATCGAACTCCCGGAGTGTGCCGATATAGCACATAGCCATTACTAAAGTTCAAAGGAGAGAATACGAATGAGAATCTCACGCAACAACGACTCCGCATTCCTGCGTTGGCGCAGGCTCATTATCGTGCAAGACGTCTCTGAAAAGAGAGATCCGTGCGTCGCACTCGACAGAGCGCAAATACCGCATGTGGTCGGGCTTCACTACCGATATAAAACACCGACAGGCAAACCGCGTGAAGCGGAACCATGGATCATGGTTCCTTTTCAGAATTACAGTGCCGCGTGTTCGCTGCTTTTTTCCGCTCCAAACACCCGAGAGTAGCCGGTACAGATGCGAGCGTGGTCATGACGCCAGACGAGACATCAGCACCGAAAACTGCTGCTGTTCATCGCCGCCTCGCTCACGCCGCTCTATTACTCATTCCGTGCGGACGTGAGGTACTCGCTGCTCGAGATGCTTTAGTCCGGCTCAGTCCCGACGGGACCGCTGAACTTAGCCCAGGACCACAGTCCTGGGTAAATACGAGACATTCGACCAGTCCCGTGAGGGACGGCTGAACACAAGGGCGAGGTCTCAGCCGTCCCTGGCGAGACTCATCGAGCGTTTTTCGATTAACCCAGGACTGTCGTCATACATGGGCTAAGTTCAGACGTCCCGTCGGAGACTAGTGTAGTGCGTCAGTAATAAAGGCGATTATGTCAGCTGCCGTATCCGCTCCGATACGGGACTGACGTTGCCGGCTCAAGGATGTGTGCCGCCCCTACGGGGCTTGATCATTTTGCTATAGCTACCCAGGATTCCGTGCTGCGCACTCCATCCTGGGCTACGATCGGTCGTCTCTAACGGGACTCCGCGCGGTGTAGCTTGAAAAGCATGGCTTACCGGCTAAGAGCCGAAACAGGATCATTGATGGATAAAGGCCGACAGTGTAGACGTCTCTTCGGGACTAGCTGTCGCGCTAAGACGAGGACGTGCCCGCCAACACATCCTCATGATTCTCGGCCCCCTCGGCCGTGACTTGATTCGTTTCCAGGAATTCGAGGATGTCGGCATTGATCCGGTCTGCATTTGTAGTCGGCATACCGTGCGGGAATCCAGGGTAGGACTTGAGCGTGCCGCGCTTCAACAGCTTCACTGACCTTGCTCCGGTAGTGAGGAAGGGGCAAATCTGGTCGTCCTCACCATGCATCACTAAGACTGGAACTTCGATCATTTTGAGATCGTCGTAGAACTCTGTTTCAGAGAGGACCTTGATGCAGTCATATTGAGCCTTGATACCGCCCATCATGCCCTGCCGCCACCAGTTGTCGCGAATCCCCTCAGAGATAACGGCTCCCGGACGGTTGAACCCGTAGAACGGGATTGTGATGTCTTTGTAGAACTGCGCACGATGGTTCGCGGTGCCGTCACGGATGCCATCGACAACTTGCTTGGGGACGCCGTCAGGATTTTTGGCCGACATCATAAAAGCCGGGGGGATCGCGCTGATGAGGATTGCTTTTGCCACACGCCCCTTGCCGTAGCGCGCGACATAGCGCGCCACCTCACCGCCACCCGTAGAGTGCCCGATATGTACGGCATTCTTGAGGTCAAGGGCCTCGGCGAGTTCGGCAACGTCGGCGGCGTAAGTGTCCATGTCGTGCCCATTGATCGTCTGCGTGGAACGGCCATGCCCGCGGCGGTCATGGGCGATTACCCGATAGCCGCGGTCCAGAAAGAACATCATCTGGGCGTCCCAGTCGTCTGCGGAGAGCGGCCAGCCATGGTGGAAGAAGAGAGGCTGACCGGTGCCCCAATCCTTGAAATAAATCTGCGTGCCGTCTTTCACTGTGATCGTATCCATGACGTCTCCTTTTGATTTCGTTTTGTTGTTTTCGCTCACTCTGAGAACGTGCGGTCAATCAGGGCCGCGGAATACTCGCCCGCCGCGGTCTACATCATCGGTGGACCGCCTCCTTTGGAAAAGCCGCCTAGGTAGTTGTTTCTTGCCCCTCTTTAGGGGGTAGAGCATAGGTCTCACCTCGTCATGCCCGCCAGAGCTTACATTTCGAGGTTGTTATTTTCGCCACTTAAATTCGGAACCGCGCTTCCCCGACATCCGTATCTCCTATGAACAGTTCGCTGCTCAGATGCCCTCCCGCGCCCGCACGGGCGAAATGGGGCCGCTCAGCGAACTTCGTCTACCTCGGAGCGTTCGTAAGTGTCCGTGCGTCTTTCTGCCGTCGAGCGCACGATTGTTTAACCGATAGAGTCACAGGAAAAGAGGCTCGGATATGCAAACGCTGCTCAAAAACCTCCGATTCAGTTTGCGATTGCTGGGGAGAAACCCTGGCCTGACCATCACGGTGTTGCTGACGGTGGCCCTGGGCATCGGCGCCAACACGGCAATCTTCACCGTGGATTATGCGACCCTGCTGGCCCCCCTGCCCTATCCGCATCCCGACCAACTCGTGATGGTCTGGTCGAGCATCCAGGATCACCGCAACGGGGTGGCCGCAGGAGACTTTACCGACTGGAAGCAGCAAAACACCGTCTTTTCCGACCTCAACGCCTTCAGCGGCACCAGCTTCAACATCGCCACCAAAGATCAGCCGCAATATCTGCAGGCGAGCCTCACCACGTTTGGCCTGTTGCAGATGCAGGGCGAGCCGCTGTTCCTGGGCCGGTACTTTCTGCCGGAAGAAGGACAGGCCGGCCACGAACACGTGGCCATCCTCACGCACAAGCTGTGGCTGAAGCTCGGAGCCGATCGAAAAATCATTGGCACCACGCTACGCCTCGATAACGAACCTTATACGGTGGTGGGCGTACAGGCCCCGGGCGTCGCGGATCGAGGGCAGAACCAGCTGACCGTGCCCCTGGTCTTCAAGCCGGAACAGCTGAACCACGACTTTCACTGGCTACTGGTCATGGGCCGTATGAAGCCGGGCGTCACCCTCCAGCAGGCACGGCAGAATATGGATGCGGTGACCGCGCATATCGCGCAGGTCTACCCCAGGAGCGACAAGGGCTGGGGCGCCAAAGTCGAGCCCCTGCACAACGACTTCCTGCCCCCGGAACGAATCCAAATGCTGTGGCTGCTGCTGGGCGCCGTCGGCTTTGTTCTGCTCATTGCCTGCGTCAATGTGGCCAATCTGTTGCTGGCGCGCGGCATGGCCCGGCAAAAGGAGTTGGCTGTACGCAGCGCCCTGGGAGCGGCGCGGTCCACCATTTTCGGACAACTGCTCACAGAAAGCCTGTTGCTGACCCTTGCCGGAGGCCTGTTGGGTATAGGCGTCGGATACGCCATGCTGCAAGGATTGATCGCCGTGATGCCGCGAGGTACGCTGCCCAATGAGGCGGATTTGCGTCTGAATATTCCAATTCTCCTGTTCACCCTGGCCGCCACCACGCTGGCCGGGCTTTTGGCAGGCAGCGCGCCGGCATGGTATGCCTCGCGCATCGATCCGGGTGAAACCATGAAAGAGGGCGGCCGCACCGGTATGACCGCCGGAAAGCACCAGCTACGGCGTCTTTTGGTTATTGGGGAATTCACGCTGGCGGTGGCGTTGCTTGCCGGGGCGGGCCTGGCGGTTCACAGCTTCTGGAACCTCACCCGGGTAGACCTTGGAGTCCGGACCGATCATGTGCTGACCTTCTCTCTGCCAGTGCCTGATGCGCGTTCGAAAGATCCGGCTCGCATCAGCGCCTACTACCGCGATATCCTCACCCACATCGGCGGCGTTCCCGGGGTTTCTCATGCAACCGTAATGACCGGATATCCCCTCTATGGCGCTGGTTTCGGCATGCCCTTTACGATCGCAGGAGGGCCGAGCTACGCCGATCCCTCGCAGCGGCCGGGAGCCGGCTTTGGCATGGTGACGCCGGACTATCTTGCCACCCTCGGGGCTCATCTCATCAAGGGACGATCGTTCAACGAACAGGACACCGCCGACAGCATAAAAGTGGTAATGGTGAACGAGTCGTTCGCCAAAAAATACCTGCAAGGGAAAGACCCTTTTCGGCAACGGGTGGTGGTGGAGCAGCTCATTCCCGGCGTGCAAAAGCTTGGGCCTCCGGTGGAGTGGCAGGTCGTCGGCATATATCAGGACGTGCATGCGGCAGATCAGCACCAGCGTCTGGAGGAGATGCTGGTTCCCTTCTGGCAAATCCCGTGGCCTCAGGCGACCGTCAGTGTGCGCACGGCGGAGAACCCGGCTGCGATGCAGAGCAGTATCGCGGCGGCCGTCCATGCGGTCGATCCGCAAATAGCGCTGGCTGAGCCAAAGACGTTGGATCAGATCCGAGACGAATCTCTGGCCAGCGAGCGCTTCACGTTGCTCCTGTTCGGTACCTTCGCCGCCGTCGCGCTGTTTCTGGCCACGCTCGGTATTTATGGCGTGGTCGCGTTTTCGGTTGCACAGCGCTCGCATGAGATCGCCATCCGCATGGCGCTGGGCGCAACCCGCAGCCGCGTGGTGGGGCTGGTGCTGCAGGAAGGCTCGGTGCTGGCTGCCATCGGATTGGGACTCGGCCTGATCGGCGCCTATTTCGTCGGCCGCGCCATGCAGAGCATGTTGTTCGGTGTGCGGGCGCTCGACTTCGCCGCCTTCGCTTCCGTAGCACTCATCCTGCTGGCCGCTGCCTTGCTGGCCTGCTATCTGCCCGCGCGAAGAGCCGCGTCCATCGAGCCGATGCGGGTGCTGCGGACAGAGTGATCCTATGCGGACCTAGTAAGTTCGAGAAAGGTTAGCGACGCAATATATTGTTGCGCCTGGGGCGGCCCGCTGACGGAGCCTTCGTTGGCTGCAGTAGTTATACTGCCTTAGCCGTAAGCTGGTCGCCCGCCTTAGTGTTCTAACTCCATCTGGAGCTTCACACGGCGGGCGATCTCTTTCGCGTATGCCGTATCGGCCAGATCTGCCGGCGACATTTCGACCGAAGACAACTTTTCTCGCGGCCCGAGATAGAGCAATGCATCCGCAGCATCCCTGAGTTTGAGACCCGGAAGGGGTGGACCATGACCTCCCGTGACAATCGGGATCGCAGGTAAGTCTCCTACCCAGTTGTTTACCAGTGAAACAATCACGGGTGCCGGCCACGAGGTAAACCGTTGCTCCTGCTCCGAGCTTCCAGTTGTATTGGTACCCGAGACAATCAGATAAGGATTCGCTCCCGCAGACCGCAACTGTTGCTCAATATCAAACTCTTTTCTTCCGGGCATCATGTCGAAATGACGCAGGAAGTGGAATGTCCCCATGATAAGGAGTGCATGATGATGCTTCGCGATGACCTCAGTCTTGACGACTTGAACGTATGACTGATCACGCCTCTTCAAAAATGGCAGAATATCACTGGCCTGTTTCACTTGGTCCCAATCGATATCAGGATCCCCGCACAGAATACGAACCTGATGTTTGCCCTTGCGTCTCAGATTGACTTCCCGGACGGCTGCATAAAGAGACGCATATACCGGTGACGGCGGACCGACCGACGCAACTGTGT
Organism: uncultured Acidobacteriaceae bacterium; assembly: GCA_963850235.1. Taxonomy (GTDB): domain Bacteria; phylum Acidobacteriota; class Terriglobia; order Terriglobales; family Acidobacteriaceae; genus PALSA-350. The sequence goes on from CAWKKM010000019.1 coordinate 188,979, forward strand.
TGAGCCAAGCTCCCTGGACGTCCCGGACAGGAACATCTTCCCCGCTAACATAGCGATCAACTTTTTGTTGATAGAGCGAGTTCCCGAACTCCATGACAATGTCATCCACTCGATCAGCAAAATCGGGATCGGCAACCAGAGATTGCAACCATTCATACTCCTGTTTATTGCCGTGGGTCTCACCTAGCATGACGATGTCATGGGTGTGAAACGCTTGTACGATGGCCTGGGTAGCAGGTTCGAGACGAGGCTCTTGCTGAGCCCGGCAAGGGAGCGCGACCACCGAAACAATGAAGAAGCAAAACATCTGCTGCTTTAAGTTCACGTCGACCTCCGATTCTGCTTGCTCTATCGTGAGCCTGAATCTATTGCGGACTTTCTGTGAACGGCCATATCCTACCCGACCGCCTTTACTGCCAGTCGAATGATGTAACAAGCTTCACAAGCTACTACGCGTTGATGAATGGACGGTAAATCGAGAGGCCACATAGACGACGGGGGCGGGCAGAGATTTGCTTTGAGCTTGGAAGATGGTTCTTGATGATGGATAATGCGAAGGCCATTCGAATCATTTAGGAGAAGCAATGAACATGAAGGCCCTTTCTCGTACCTCTGCGCTGATTGCTTTGTTAGTCCTGATTGCCAGTGCCCCGTCCGCGTCGCCCCAGCAGGGCCAGTATCCGATCCTGGACAAATTCGCCCAGAAGGTGATCGACAAGTACCAGGCGACCAGTTGTGCGGACTTGAAGGCTAAAAAGGAAGCTCCCAAAACCGCCGAATCGGGTGATCAGGCACAGATGAAACAAAAAGTCGTGATGATGCTGCGCAACGACCCTAAGATGCGCGAGCATTTTCTGAACAAGATTGCCGGACCGATCGCCAACAAGATGTTCGAATGCGGAATGGTTCCGTGATTTAAGAAGAAATCCGCCTTACCACCCATCAGACAACCCACTCCCGGGCAATCAAGATTCAGTACATCGTGGTCCACTGCTGCGCGGGGAGCCATTGGCGTCCGGACGTCCCCTGGTGACAAAGGGGCGGCGATTCAGGAATAATTTGTGGAACAAGACGCCCGTCTTGTTCGTAACCGCATCATGGGAAATGACCTGCGCTTCGCCTTGCGGATGATTCTGTCCCATCGCTGGTTTTCAGCCGCCGTAGTGACAACACTGGCGATGGGCATCGGCCTCAACACCATGGTCTTCACCCTGGTCAACGCCGTGCTGCTTAAACCTGTGGCGGTCCAGGGAGGCGCGCGGCTGATGGCGATCAGCTATCTCAATCATACCCATGGCGAGCAAACGCTACGCCTCTCAATGCCCGACCTCCGCGACTACCGGGCGCAAGCTGGTTCCTTCGAAGCGCTCGAAGGCGTCACCGATGAGGACGGGGTCTTGAGCGAGCACGGCAATCCTCCGCAGGCCTACCACCTGGAGCGGGCATCGTCCGGCATTTTCAATATGCTGCACGTCCAGCCGGCACTGGGCCGCGGATTTCTGCCCGCCGACGACAGGCCCGGGGCTGCCCCCGTGCTCCTGCTGGGATACGGCATTTGGCGAGACCGTTACGGCAGCTCCCCGAGCGTGATTGGCCGGGTGGTACGAGTGGATGAGAAGCAGGCCACCATCATTGGCGTCTTGCCCAGCGGCTTCAAATTTCCCTCGAACACTGACATGTGGATGCCGCTGCTGCCCACAGCTGAACTTGAAAAACGCGATAACCGCCGGCTTCAGGTCTTTGCCATGCTGAAGCCGGGCGTCCGGATATCGCAGGCGAGCGCCGAACTCAACGCCATTGCCCGCCGCCTCTCGGCCCAGTATCCCGACACCAACAAAGACCTTACCGTCAGCGTCGAAACCTTTAATCAGCACTATAACGGCGGGGGCATTCGCATCATTTTCCTGCTTATGCTTGCCGCCGTCGGGTTCGTGCTGTTGATTGCCTGCGCAAATGTAGCCAACATGATGCTGAGCCGTGCTCTCGGACGCCAACGGGAGATGTTTATCCGCACGGCGCTTGGCGCTTCGCGTTGGCGAGTCGTCCGTCAACTACTCATCGAGAGCGTGCTGCTGAGCACGCTGGGCGGTATCCTTGGACTTTCCCTGGCCCTGTTCGGAGTCCACTGGTTCGATCTCGCTACACGAAATGTGGGCAAGCCTTACTGGATACAGTTCACAATGGATTACTCCGTCTTCGGCTACTTTGCGGCACTGTGTATCGTCAGCGGATTGTTGTTCGGCATCGCACCGGCCTTGCATTCGTCCCGTGTGGAATTGAATGAGGCCTTGAAAGAAGGCGCCCGTAGCGTGGGCAAACCTCGCGGCGCCAGGTTCTCAGCGGTGCTGGTCGTTTTTCAGTTTGTTGTCACAATTGTGCTGCTCAGCGGAGCTGGAGTGTTTGTCAACAGCCTGATCCTGAGCCTCTCCGCCAATCCTTCCGTACCCGCGGATCAGCTGATGACCGCGCGCCTGGATCTCCCTGAAGAGCGCTACAAGGACATCGACGCCCGGCAGCACTTCTACGATCAACTCATACCGCGTTTGCGGGCGCTTCCTGGCGTAACTCACGTGGCAATCACCTCGAGCCTGCCGGGCCTCGGCTCGGCGGATCGTCAAATCGAGATCGAGCATTCCGCGGTCGATGCCAAGGCAAATCGTCCTGAGGCCGCACTCGTGCTGCAGTCGCCGGGCTACCTCGAAGCCATCCGTTTGCCGCTGCTGCTTGGCCGCGACTTCAACGCATACCGATGGCATGGCCGGCCACAAGTCCGCTATTCTCACACGCGCCTGCGCCCAGCACTTCTGGCCTAATCAAACCGCCATTGGCAAACGCTTTCGGCTGTATGACGACAATAAAGCCGGCGACTGGATCACCGTCATCGGTATCTCCGCCAACCTGCTTCAGGACGTCAACGAGAAAGACCCCAAGCCGCTGCTCTTTGAGCCTTTCCGCCAGGAAGGTTGGAAGAGCATGGCTCTCCTGGTGCAATCGACTGTCGATCCCACAACCGCCGTGCGTGCAGCTGTCCAGAATCTCGATCCGGATTTGCCTCTCCGCGAAACGTCCATGCTGACCGGGGCCGTGGAGCATCAGAAATGGTTTCTCCACCTCTTTAGCAGGGTATTCCTGGGCTTTGCGTTGATTGCCCTGGTGATGGCGTCTGTGGGCTTGTATGCGGTGATTGCCCACGCCACCGGCAGCCGCACGCAGGAGATCGGCGTGCGCATGGCGTTGGGAGCGAATGCGCGCAACATCATGATGCTGGTGATGAAACGCGGGCTGTGGCAAATTGCCGCAGGTCTCGTTCTTGGGCTCGGCGCGGCACTGCCGGTAACGCGCCTGATCGCCAGTCTTCCTATTGGCGTCATGCCATCAGACCCGGTCATCTTCCCTCTGGTCGCCTCCGTTCTGGCTGCCGTCGGCCTCGTCGCCTGCTGGCTGCCTGCTCGCAGAGCAGCGGCGCTGGACCCGGTCAAGGCCATTCGCTACGAATAAAACCGAACTGACCGGGCAAAGGAGTAAAGCTCGCGCTGACGGCACAACGCGATGGGCAGATTAGTTGACCTGGAGCGCCGCGCCCGCACGCTGCGAGGTCTGCGCTGCACGAATCAGGTTCGGCAGCCTCAGCGAACTTGAAGGCCGAAGGTTCGCTCCAGCCATCGCTTCCAGTTGCGCGAGCGCCTGCCTGTGTTCTTCCGCATTGCGCGCACACGAGCAATCAGGGGGAATGTAAATGTCGAAGCCGCGCATGTTCGCGTCATGCGCCGTGACGGCGACGCAACTGTTCGACGTCAGACCCGTCAGAATCAGCGTCTCCACCTGCAGATGCCGCAGCAGCACTTCCAATGGGGTCATATAGAACGCAGAGTGCATCGGCTTCAGCACGAAGTAGTCTTCGCTGTCCGGCAACAGCGGCCGTACAAACTCCGCCCCCTTTGCCTCCAGGCAGCGGCCCATCAGCACTTCCTTTTCGCTGCGCCAGTCGCCGAAGTTATCGTTCACGTACAGCGCCGGGATGCCGGCTTCACGGGTCCGCGCCTTCAACTTGACCAAAGCATCCCGCATGGCGAGCGCACCTCGCAGAATCGCGTCTCCATCCGGAAACTGAAACGTTGTCAGGACGTCAATCAGCAAAAGCGCAACGGGCACCGGCGAAGGGCGAGTCTGTGCATGCTTGCGAGACTTCATACAATGTCTGATGCCGTCTCTGCATGTGAAGCACAAAGCTTTCGATTTCATCCACTAGGGTTCCAGCCCCAGCACCATCTCGCCACAGTAGTTCTAATCGTGCAAAAGCGTTCGAAAGGGGCTTCGCCCCATCATTTTCGGCCCACGTACGCTGAGGCGAACGTGGGGCACCCGTCCTGAAACTGATACCCCTCAAAAACCCGAAAGGAGAGCGCGTTAGCGCATACTTCCGGAGGGGAATCCGGGACTGCGGTCCGGCGCTGCTTTCGCTGGCTTAGCCTACCGTTGCTGCATCTTCATTTGCGCCGCTGGCCGCGTTTACATGAAAGTCAGCGATCAACGGCAGGTGATCGGATGCGATCAGCGCCTTGGGGCTACGCCAGAGCTGCGCCTGCTCAAGCTCGAGTGGCGGCTCGTAGTAATAGTGGTCCAGGGAGAGAATTGGCAACATGCCCGGATAGGTGCGGGGAAAGCGCAAACCATGCTGCGGCCGGAAAGTCTTGAAGCTTCCCCGAAGGAGTCTGCTAGTCAACCCGACCGTCCACTCGTTGAAATCGCCAACGATTAATCGGGGATCGCTCAGCGCCTCCTGTCCAAGCACGTCTGAACTCAAGAGTTGAGCCGCCTGGGAGCGCCTCTCCATATAGCTGGTGCCGAGATGGATATTGAATACGTGGAGCGCCTGTCCGGTACCGATCTGGACGTCCACCTGCAGCACACCTCGCTCCTCGCGCTTGCGGTGGGTTAGATCGTGGTTTCGCCAGCTTCGTATGGGAAACCGTGTCAGTGTCATGTTTCCATAGCGGCCGCCGTGAATGGCGCGGTTGGCGCCGAAGCACCAGGAATACTGAGGGAAGGCTCTTGCGATTTGTCGGGCCTGATCGAAGATCCGAGGACCTTGTGGTGCATCAACCACCTCCTGCAGGCAGAGGACGTCTGCCTGCAGCTCCTCAATGACGGCATTGATGCGGTCCGGTGAGGTCTTGCGATCGAAGCCGCGGCATTTGTGGATGTTGTAGGTCGCTACCCGGAAGCGGGTTACGTCTGCCATTACTGCTGCCGCTCGAGTATCCACCCCAGCAGCTCCGGCGCGCGCTCGGTCACCGGCCGGTGTCGCCATTCGTTGAACGAAATGCGCCGGCTCTCCGCCAGGTCGCCTAACATGTCCTGCTCCAGTCGCCCCGCGAATGCCGGGTCGCAGACCGCGAGATTGACCTCGTCGTTGATTCCGAAGGACCGGTTATCGAAGTTGGTGGAGCCGACTACAGCCCACAGCTCATCGATACATAGCACCTTTGCATGAATCATCGAAGGCTGGTACTCGTAGACCTCAGCCCCCGCCTTCAACAGAGGACCGTATCCGGCGCGGCTGGTGCTCCGCGTGAGGAGATGATCGCTCTTGCGCCCCGGCACGAGAATGCGCACCTTCACCCCCCTGTCTTCGATAGCCCGGCACAACTCGCGCGTCAGACTTTTGTCGGGCAGAAAATACGGCGTGGTAATGGAGATGCTGTGCTTGGCCGACGCGAGGAGCAGTTGAAACAGCACCCGAGCCCGCGTCGAACCGCCGACTGTGGGCGTGCTGTTGATGACCATCGCAGCCATTTTGTTCGGACACGCAATGTCAGGAAAATACTCGTCGCCGCTTAGCAGCTCACCGGAGGCCGCCAGCCAATTTTCCGCGAAGGTGGCCTGAAGATTCGGTACTGCTTCACCCTGAACGCGCACCACGGTGTCACGCCACCGTGGCTGCCCGTGCGAGCCAGAGAACCATTGGTCCGCGATGCCGGCTCCTCCGATAAAACCGATTGTACCGTCGACAATCAGCAGTTCCCGGTGAGTACGATTGTCCAGCCTGGTCAGCCGGTACCACGCCGGCGAGTTGTACCATTTGACCTTGCCGCCCGCGTCGAGCAGCGGGCGAAAGAACCCCCGGGTAACACCGGCGCTTCCAAACGCATCCAGTACGACATTGACTGCCACGCCGGACCGCGCCCGCTCTGCCATTGCTTCAAGGTACTGGCTTCCGATGGCGCTTTTCTGAAAGATGTAAGCTTCCAGATTCACGCTGCGGCGGGCGTTCCGGATCGCCTCCAACTCGGCGGTATAGAAAGCAGGCCCATTCTTTAATACTTCCAGGGTACCTGCGCGGTTCACCTTGGCATCCACCATCGATTCGACGAGAACCTGGAACCTCGGCGAATCGTTGGCAGGCAACTGGTCCCGGTTCGCAATTTCGTACTTCGGAGTAGGACCGAAAATACCTGATAGCAAAAAGGCGGCGAGGAAAATGACTGCGATGATGCCAAACACAAAGAGCCCAGTCGGTATCGAGACCACCGTGACTATCGCGTACAAGGAAGCCCCCTCTCTCATCCGAGTTCGGCTCCATCCGTTCCGGAGCGACCGATAGAACCTCTCGCTGATTTTAGATGCACTTACCTGCGAGGCCGTCCATGGAATTTGTCCGGCCCTGTCGCTTACGTAGACGGTCATCCGATTAATCGCCGCCGGCAATCCTCCCGTAACCTTCGGTCTGTAGGCTCGACTGGACCCACTGAGAATGCGGGTTGTATGAGAATCCAAGCTCGGCAAAGAGAGTTCAATGTATCCAGCCACGCGCCTGGCCCTGGCGGCAGTCATCGGCATCCTCGCCCTCGGAACCTTCTCCACGCATTCCCAAACGCCAGAGTCTCAGCCGCCGGCCCGCGCGCAAGTGGGTCCGGAACCGGATGGAGGCTTCCTCCTCAACACCGGTTGGCAAATTCACCCCGCTGGCAAGACGATTCCCCTTTCCACTTTGCCCATGTCCCTGGCGCCATCGCCGGACGGGCAAAAAGTCGCAGTACTCAATGGCGGCTTCCTGCCTGCCTCCGTTGATTACCTCGATATGAAAACCGCTGCGAAAACCTCTACTGTTTCGATTGCGGGTGCCTGGCGCGGACTGGCCTTCTCTGCCGACGGCACCAGGCTCTATGCCGGCTGCGCACCATCGAGCTGATCCTTGGCCTCAAGCCGATGACCATGTTCGATGTGGCGGCGCGTCCTATGGCAAACGCATTTACCGCAACTCCGGATATGAGCACCTACACCAACGAACCCCCACGCGTCCCGCTCGATGTGAAGAACCCAATGACCGGGCCGTTGGCCGAACGGTCGACCAGGCTCGATTTCCGCGAATCGGACAGGGCGGATCCGCGGGAACTGAACGATATCCTGTGGCTGGCAGTGAAGGGCACCACGCCCCCCGCGCCCGTTCGTAGCCGGTTTAGCAGGTGAGGATGGGCAGGGCAGACGCTATCCCGTGGCGGGAGCGGATAAGCCATTCTCCGGATTAAGACCAACGAGTCTCGTAGGAGTCTCTGCCGTAGCATAGGCTGGAGGAAATCGGACGGGTGCGCCTCCATATGACAAACGACGAACTCTACAACGAGTTGGCGTTCTATACGCTTTCCCACCCGGATCCATCGTTCTTGCATCAACACGTCGTAGATGCCTATGCAGCTCAGTGCGCCAATGAGGGTACCAGGACGATGCAAATCGTGTTCGCCTTGGTCGGTCTCTACTTGTATCTGGAGAAGGGCTTCTCGGGGAGGAAGGTGCAGCAAGCGCACATGCAACTTGCGAAACGACGCAGGAATTGGGAACGTCCAGCCTTACCAGCAAGTCGAGGAGCGATCGGGATCGTTGATGTGTTGGCCGCTGCCCCCGGAGAGCCAAGGGATTTGCTTATCGGTGAATGGTGTTTGTCCGTATGGAATGCATGGACAGGGGAAAGAGACCAGATCGTCTCTCTCGTTCAGAACGAGTTAGGCATCGGTTAACCTTGACTCAGAGCGGCGCCTTGGGCCGGTTCTGGAGTTGAATGCCGTGGCAGGATACCGTTTCCCCCGTCCTTCTCAGAACTGGGAGGTCTCCTATTCGTTGGTTTTGCGGTCGAAAGGAGATTGGTACGTACGATCAGGCGCGAGGGGGGCGTCTTTGTCTATCATTCATTCAAGATGAGGAGCCGGGCGCATGAATAAAGCGGATCGTCACGTCACGGCAGACCGCCTCTCTGCAATTGTGGCGAACTCCCTGGACGCTCAGGGGAAAACACAAGATCTGGCGCGCCAGGCCTACCAAAGTCGAACGCAGTTCCACAGGTTGTTCCGAACAGTGGTCGAAGAAACCCCGGCAGCCATGCGACGGCGGCTCTTGTTGGAAAGAGCAGCCTATCGGCTCGCACATACCGGAATGTCGGTCACGGATGTCGCATTGGACGCGAATTACGGTTCCTTAGAGGCATTCACTCGCGCTTTCCGAAAATCTTTTCGGACTTCCCCCAGCCTCTACCGGCGCATGCGTGATCCGCACTTTCACTTGCCGGCGTCCAACAAAATTCACTTTATTGCCCCAGGTTCCCCCACAAAAGGAGGAGGAGACATGGATTTATTCGATCGCTTTGCAGGCAACGACTCCTGGCACACGCGGCGTTTATTGGAATACGCGAGTACTTTGACACCGGAACAGTTGGATAAGCCGCTGCCCACGGTCATCGAGGTGCTTCCCTGGCGGGAGTCGAATAGGACTCTAAGGCAGTTGTTGGAAAACATTATCTTCACTAAGGAAGTCTGGACCGCCGCGCTATCCGGAGCCGAAATGGATATGAACGGCCCTCCCGAGTCGCTGCGCTCCCCGCAGGCGATGCTGCAGAGGCTCGAAAAGACCGATGCTGAACTACATCGTATTTTGAGTGACGTCCGCAACCGCTCCGCATGGGATGATACGTTCGTCGACGCCCTGTGCGAACCGGCTGAGACCTTCACCTTCGGCGGCGTCTTCGCTCATATCATGACATTCAACGCGCATCGCCGATTGATGGCGCTGGACGCTCTACGTCAACTCGGCGTTCAGACCCAAGGTTTCGGCGATCCCATGGAGTATGAGGAAACCGTAGCACCCTGGAGCCAGGTGCTGGCGCTCAAAACACCCTGAGAGCGCCCTCACTCCAGAAGGCGGTGGATGGGAAGCTTGCGACCGGCTCCCTTCACTAAGTGATCGAGGGGGCTTTTACCGATCACTGGCGGAAAATCGGGTGAGCGACGAGTGCTTTGCCGTAGTGCGTAAACGCAGATGCAACACGGTGTCCGCGATTTATACCTCTCCCGCCTGGGGAGCAGGTCTTCTCGCAGAGACGATCACGGGACGCCCTTTATTCACAGCGGAGAGCTTCGGCGGGTGGGACAGCGATGGCGTGACGGGCAGGCAACAGGCAGGCGAGGAGAGCGCTGAGAGCGAGCAGCGCGGCGACGGCGAACAGACTGCGCGCGGCAAAGGCGCTTTGCATCCAGTGGGCGAGGATGGCGCCGAGAAAGCAGTCGGAGGCAAGACCGATGACAATGCCCACGGCCGCGCTGACCAACGCGATGCGCGTAGCGACCCATAGGACGTGCGCGCGCGGCGCGCCGAGCGCAAGGCGGACGCCGAACTCCGTAGTGCGTTGCGCGACACTGTAAGCGACGACGCTGAAGATGCCCGCCAGCGCGAGCGCGAGCGCCATGGCAGAGAAGACGCCAAACAATATGGAGAAGAGGCGCTGCCGGCTGTACTGCGCGTCGCGCTCGATGGCTTCCTTGAGCGTGAAGGTGCCGTTGAAGGTGCTGCTGGAAATCTGCTGGTCGGAAGCGACGGATGCGATCGCGGTGCGGATGGAGCGCAGGTAGGTGAGCGGATCGCCCTGGGTGCGGACGAAGAACTGCACGTTGGACGGTATCACGGCGGTGTACGGAAGGTAGATGGCGGGGACGACGGGGCGATCGGCGCCGTCGTTGCGCGCATCGCCGACAACACCGATGATCTGACGCCAGGCGGTACTCTGCGCAGAGACTGCCGCCCTCTGATTCTGAAGTGCGAGACCGGGAATTCGTAGCTGTCGGCCCAAGGCATTGGACGAGGAGAGGTAGCGTGTCGCGAAAGCGCGATTGACGACCGCGATAAAGTCTCCGCGGGCGTTTTCAGCCGTATTCCAGAGGCGCCCCTGCAGCAGAGAGATGCGAAGCGCAGCGAAATATCGCTGGTCGACCAGCATCACACGGGCCTGGGTCTGCTCGCGATCGCGAGTTCCGTCGATGTTGAAGGAGCTCTCAGCGCCAGTATAGGGCGGCGTGGCATCGGCGCCTGCAGAGTCACTGGAGACAGCGACCGTGGAGACACCAGGAACGGATGCGATCTTCTCCCGGATCCGCTCGATGTAAGCAGTGCGCGCTTCGCGCGACTGAATGCGGGTCCACTCACCTGGGTCGTGGAGGTGCAGCAGCATGCCAAGCTTTATGACATTTGCGGGATCGTAGCCAAGCGGCATTTGCATGAGTCCAAGAAAGCTACGGATGGCGGTGCCCGCAGTGGCCATGACAAGAAGCGTGAGCGAGACTTGGGTGGCGATGAGAACGCTCCAGCGATGCTTTGCGGGAGCAGCAGCAACGCCAATCTGCCTGCCGGGGAGCACACGCGCGGAATCGCGGCGCGAGAGACGCAATGCGGGGACAAGACCGAAGAGGATGCCGCAGAGCAGCGCGAGCGCTACGGAGAACGCCAGGACGGGAGCGTTGATGCGGATGACGGATTCGGCTGGAAAGGAACCTGGAGAAAGCAACAAGGGGAGCTTTGCCAGCCAGTAAGACGCAGCAACGCCAAGGACGGCGCCGGTGCAGGAGATGACGACGGCTTCGACAAGCAACTGGCGGACTATCCGCCAGCGGCTGGCGCCGATCGCGCTGCGGATGGCGAGCTCATGCTGGCGCGTGCGGCCACGGGCCAGCAGAAGGATGGAGCAGTTGGCGCAGCCGATGATGAGCAAGAGCAAAACGCCTGCGAGAAGAAGCGTCAGAGTCCGCCCAGTTCCCTGCTGGTAAGGCACGATGATGGGCTCGAGCGCAAGATGCCAGTGATCGGGAAAGCGATCGGGATGCTGTTGCGCAAACCGGCGCACTATGGGCTCGAGCGCAGCGTTGGCGGCGGCGAGTGTGACGTGAGGCCGTAGCTTGATCCATGGTATGGAGGCCACGAAGGGGAGGTTGAAACTCGGCATGAGGCCGTTCGGCAGGTAGGCATCGCCGACGCCGGTGCTGTCATTAAATGCGAAGCTGCGCGGCATGACCCCAATGATCGTGTAGGGGGCGTGATCGATTTTGAGCGTTCGCCCGATGACGTGGGGATCACCGCCGAAGTGGCGCTGCCAGAAGCGATAGTTGAGAACAACGACGGAATGGCCGCCGTTCTCTGCATCGGATGGCTCGAGGTTGCGGCCGAGAAGCGGGCGCATACCAAAGAACGTTCCGGCATTCTCTGTGAGGTAGATGCACTGGATGTCTTCCGGTAGTGCTCCGCCGGTGATCTCCATGCCCGAGTTGTTGAAGCCAAGGGCCGCCTCAACCGGGGCTGCAAGGCGCAGGTCATCAAACTGAGCCTTGCTCAGGGGAAACCAGCTCCTCTCGTCAGGATGTTGCTGGTCGATGACGACCGGGTTCATGATGCGGTCGGCGCCGGCGTAGGGGAATGGGTGCACCAGGACGGCGTAGATGAGCGAGAACATCGCCGTGGTGGCGCCGATGCCGAGCGCGAGTGAGAGCACCGCGACGGCGGCAAAGCCGGGATTGCGGCGCAGGGCGCGTAGGCCGTAGCGGATGTCTCCGCCTAACTCATCGAAGAGGCGAAGGCCGATGGCGTCGCGGTAAGTTTCGTTTTGTGCGCTTGGCTGGCCGAGGTCGATGCGGGCTTTGCGGCGGGCTTCATCTTCGGAGAAGCCCTGACGGATTAAATCTTCCTGGTAAGCGTCGAGGATAGAACGAAACTCTTCTTCGACGTCGCTGTGCGTGCGTGGCGCGATGGAGTGCCAGAGCTTGCGCATTGCGGCGAGGAGACTCATATCTCCTCCGCCTTCTTGTCCAGAATGGCGGCGACGACCGCGGCCATGTCGGTCCACTTGGCGGTCTCGGCCTTGAGCTGACGCGTACCCGCCGCGGTGAGCGAGTAGAAGCGCGCCCGGCGATTGTTCTCCGACGCACCCCACTCGCCTTTGATCCAGCCCCGGTGCTCAAGACGATAGATGGCGGTGTAGAAAGAGCCCTGCAGGATTTCGAGCCGCTCGCCCGAGATCTGCTGGATCCGCAGCAGGATACCGTAGCCATGCAGCGCACCGAGCGAGACCGCCTTGAGAATCAGCATCTCGAGTGTGCCCTGCGGGAGTTCAACTGGCTTCGTCAAGGGCTCTCCCCTATCTGAGAAAGGAGAGTACGCGCTCTCTCCTTTCCCGTCAAGGAGACTGCCTACCTCAAGTTAATGACGATCAAAAACCGTCGACCTCAACCACTGCCTGGGCAAACGCCTGCGGGGCTTCTTGAGGAAGGTTGTGCCCGACGCCACCCTGGACAACCCGGCTCGCATATTTGCCGGAGAACTTCTTTCGATAGGAAGCAGGCTCCGCGTGTGGTGCCCCATTGGCATCCCCTTCAAGCGTGATCGCGGGCACGGCGATGACCGGACCTTCGGCAAGCCGCTTCTCAAGATCGTCGTATTGCCGTTCGCCATCAGCCAGGCCCAGCCGCCAGCGATAGTTGTGGATCACGATTGCGACATGGTCCGGATTGTTAAACGACGCTGCGGTGCGATCGAACGTGACATCATCGAAGTTCCACTTTGGCGAAGCGGTCTGCCAGATGACCTTGTTAAAATCGTGGGTGTTTTCCGTGTAGCCAAGCTTGCCGCGTTCGGTCGCAAAATAATACTGATACCACCACGCGACTTCGGCCTTTGGCGGCAACGGCAACTTGTTGGCTGCAGGGGTGCCGATCAGATAACCACTCACGGAAACGATCGCCTTGCAGCGTTCAGGCCAAAGCGCCGCCATGATGCCGGCCGTTCGCCCTCCCCAATCAAAACCGGCGATGATCGCTTTCTGGATCTTGAGAGCATCCATCAGGGCGATGATGTCGAGAGCAACTGCCGACTGCTGGCCGTTCCTGCACGTGTCAGTGGAAAGAAAGCGCGTCGTACCATAGCCGCGCAGATAGGGGACGATCACCCGGTATCCCGCGGACGCCAGCAAAGGTGCAACATCGACAAAGCTATGAATGTCATAGGGCCAGCCGTGGAGAAGGATGACCGGGGGACCATCGACGGGGCCTGCTTCAGCGAATCCAATACTGAGGAGGCCGGCATTGATCTGCTTCAGTGGGGAGAACGAAGTGTTCGTCCCCGGCTTAATCGCGGGCACGTCCGCCTTTCTAGACTGCCCCTGCGCAGAACCGAAGATGCCAAGTTGGGCGACGGTTATGGTCATGGCCGCGTTACGCAAGAAGCTGCGGCGTTGATGGTCGATTTCCTCGGGTGTATTGATGGTGTTCATGGTGAACCTCCTTGGTTGGATGGACGTCCGGAATTGGCCCCCCGGCGCAGCGTTCCCGTTTCGAGTTGTTGATTCTTGACCCCTGCTATAAGTCCTCAAGCAGTCTGATACACACTATCCGGTGTCCCGTTACAGGGGTCCAACCAGAAATAATGATGGGCAATAAGTACTCCGCGTAATATGGATGCTCATTAACGAGACTTGGACGCTACGTTCGGCATCGCACTCGGCCGATCACTGAGCCGTTGCTATGTCTGCCCCGCCCTTAGCGCACGCAAACTATACAGATCACCTGTACAGGTAAACTGTATATTCGATAGAATGAACTTCATGGATGAGCACGCGAATCGTCCCCGAATAGAGCGGACCTCTGCACTTGCAGCGGAACTGCGCGCGACCCTTGGCAAACTCAAGCGGAAGCTGCGCGAACACGGCGGGCGGAGCGATTTGACTCCTTCCCAGGTCTCCGTGATTCTTCGCCTTGAGAAAGATGGCCCCATCACGGTATCGAGTCTTGCCCGAGCGGAGGGCATGCGTCCTCAGTCGATGAGCGCCATCATCACTTCGTTGCTGGACGCCGGATTGGTGAGTGGTTCTCCGGACCCGAACGACGCACGGCAGACCTTGATGTCACTCTCCCGGAAATGCCAAAAGTCTCTTAAGGAGGGCCGCGCTGCCAGGCAGGATTGGCTCACAACCGCAATCCAAGAGAAGCTCTCCGGTCAAGATCAAGAGAAGCTTGCGGCTGTTCTCGAATTGCTCGCCCGGCTCGTGGAAGACTGAGGTTTCCCGCGAAATCATCACCCCGCTTAGTACAAGGAGCGCATGAATATGAACTGGCTTCATCTCGCGTCGTACTTCTTTGGAGGCATCTTCCTGGCCAACGCTGTCCCGCATCTTGTCAGCGGAATGATGGGACGACCTTTCCAGAGTCCCTTCGCAAAGCCACCCGGCCAGGGGTTCTCCTCATCGACGGTAAATGTGTTGTGGGGCTTCTTCAACGTCATCGTTGGATACCTTCTCGTAATGCGAGTAGGCAGCTTTGAGCTGGGATCGGCAACCAACGCCCTCGCCCTCGGGGTTGGTGCTCTGCTGATCAGTCTTCAGACGGCACGGCACTTCGGCCAGTTCAATGGGGGCAACGCGCCCGGGCATTCATGAAGAAACGGACAACCCAGTCAGTCTTGCCAATTCATGTTAAGGCGCCTATCGTGAATGCGCATGCCGCGTCTCATGACCGTTGTCGCACTCTGCTGCTCATTCGTTTTTGCGCAGCCAGCACCAAAGTCGCCTGCGTTCGACGTCGCCTCAGTGCGGCCGAGCCGAGACATCGTCGGTCCGGACTACAACAATCAAATCACATGGACACGCGCCGGCTTCAGCGCCAGGAACATCACACTGAGACGCCTCATCGCCGAGGCCTGGAACGTGCAACTCAATCAGGTTCTTGGGCCAGACTGGATCGATCATGCCGAATACGACATCATCGCGCGCGCAACCGAAGGGACCACCAAAGAGCAGATGGCTCCCATGATTAAAAACCTTCTCGTGGAGCGCTTTCGGTTAAGGGAACACAGCGAAACGCGGGCAATGCGTGCGTACGAATTAACGACCGCCAAAAGCGGCCCTAAAATACGGCCGATTACCGACGGAGAGCCAGTGAAATCTGCACCGGGATTTCATTTCCACGGAGGAATGCGCCAATTCGCGGATCTGCTTGCCGTGCAATTCTCCATTCCGGCGCCAGAGAACCCAAATGTGCCGGCAAGAGCCGGCGGCCCTCCACCTCTGGTCGTCGACAAGACTGGCCTTGAGGGCATCTTCGACTTCAGCGTCGATATCCAACCCGAGCTCAACACAGACAGCTTGACGGCGTGGAAGAGAGCTCTTGAAGACCAGTTGGGTCTGAAAATCAACAGCCAAAAAGGGGAAGTGGCAGTCGTGGTCGTCGACGATGCTGCGAAGATCCCGAACGAAAACTAAGCTTATTCCTTGCGGACTGGGCACTCGGCGCCTGGCGCGGGAGGGACGAAACGTACCGCAGTCACTCTCTTATCATGGGCTCCATCGCACCGACCCATCTAGTGGCAGCTGGCCTGAAAGCACAGATTTTTGCTGAAAAATGGTAGGACATGATTCTGCATTCTGTCCGCTACTGCGCTTGTGTGCGTGCCTGCATAGATCTCAAAGCTGTTCGCGATTCCGTATTTATCGAGAACGTCATGCAGTTTGCCGGCATCGACGCGCAAGCCGTCATGATCGCCCACGTCCATCGCAATCGCGCGATACTGCTTGAGATTCCCGATGTACTGATCAACGAAGGCGAGGGGCGCGTTCGCGGCCCATTTGGCCAGGATATCCGGCTGGGAGACGCCGTCTTTAAACGGCAGGTCGAGGTAGAGCGGAGGATTTTTGGGATCAGGGGACCACGCCGCCGCACTGGCAAGCTGTACTCGTGCGAGGAACGGGAGCTTGGCAGAATCCTCAGGTGTCTTCACCGCTTCCAGAGTCTTTTCGAGCTCAGGATTGACGGGTCCGGCCGGGCGAGCGGACATGCAGCACGGGCTCATGATATACAGGCTGCCAAAGACATCCGGATGCTTCATCCCGATGCGGGAGGTGCCGTACCCGCCCATGGAATGGCCTGCCAATCCACGGCTTTCGCGGTTTGGAATGGTGCGATAATGCGCGTCGATATATGCGACCACATCGTGAGAAATGAACTTCTCGAAATCTCCTGTGGTCAGTGAACTCGAATACATCGACCCATTGTGTACTGTCTTCGAATCGGGCAGCACGACAATCATTTCCTTGGCGCCCTGGGCGAAGGCTCCTTCAATCGTCTCAGGCACGTGGATCTCGTGGGTCCACTGCTCGGCTCCAATGGAATAGCCGTGCAGGGCATATACCACGGGGTAGCGTCGATGCTTGTCCTTGCTGTAGCTCGGCGGCAGGTAGACGATCACGTCGCGATCGACCGCATTCCCCTCCAGGTTGCCCTCCAGAGCGGCGCCGTGGATCTTGATGTGCTCCACCCGAACGGGCTTTGCACCCGCAACAAGCGGAGGCACTACAGTCTGCACCTGCGCGGCAATCCTGGAGCCGGGCGTCATGGCCATCGCCACCGCCACGGCGCAAAACAAATTCGTAGTCTTCATCGCCGTCCTCACCTGGTTACGGTTTGCGGTCACACGGGGCGATCGCCGGCAATCCGCCCCGAAGGCCCCTTGCTTCTTCTCGATCACACATCCAAATCCGCCTTACCTACGTATTCGTGCCAAGACAAGGCAAGTTACTGTAGCGGATACGAATCGATGTTGACAAGGAAATCGCGAAAACGTTCTCTGAGACTCGGACTATACAGAACGGCTCCGGCTCTGAGCAAGTCAAATAGGTCGCTTGATACCTATCCTTTTTGTCGTTCCTGATCACGCGCCTGTGGGGCATGCGAGAATTTGAAGGTAAGCGGGAAATTCGCACGGAGTGGAAAATGAAGCCGGCTACGTCTCCAGGGTTGATCACCGCGTCATGGCTCATGGCGATGTTCATGGTCCATGCCCTGGGACAGCAGGCGCCTTCTCGGGAGAGCCAAAGGCAGTCTGCACTCGCGTTTGAGCAGCAGGGCAAAGTCACCGAAGCAGAAGCCGCGTGGAGATCAGTCTTAAGCAGCCATCCAAATGAGTCTGAAGCGTATGCGCATCTTGGTCTCCTCGAGGCGCGCCAGGAACATTACAACGAGGCGATCGTCCTCTACCGCAAGGCTCTGGCACTTAATCCGAAAATGCCGAACCTACGTCTCAACCTCGGTCTGTCCCTTTTCAAAACCGGAGACTTCGCGGCCGCAATTCAGATCTTTGAATCTTTGCGTAAAAGTGAACTCGAATCTTCTCCTGAAAACCTTCGCCTATTGACACTGATTGGACTGGCCCATTATGGACTGGGTAACTACACAGCTGCCATACCTTACCTGAAGAAGGCTGCTGCCGCCGATCCTGAGAACCTTACTTTCCGCATGGACCTTGCCCAGAGCTGTCTCTGGTCAAAGAACTACCAATGTGTCCTCGACGCCTACCGCGAAATCCTCACGCTAAAACCCGATTCGGCCGAAGCGGATATGCTCGCGGGCGAAGCCTACGACGAAATGCACAACGATACCAAGGCAGTCGAAGAGTTTCAGGCCGCAGTGAAAGCAGACCCCACGGCCCCCAACGTGCACTTCGGATATGGTTATCTGCTCTGGCGGTTATTGAAATTCAACGAAGCGGAAAAGGAATTCCGCTCCGAGCTCGCGAACAACCCGGACCATCCTCTCGCGTTAACCTACCTTGGCGACACCGACATCAAGCTCAATCGTTCCCTCGAAGCGCCACCATACCTGGAGCACGCACTCCGGATCGAACCTGCCATTACGCTCGCACATCTCGACCTGGGAACTGTCTACCAGGGTGCGGGACGCAAAGAGGACGCCCTGCGCGAGTTCAAGGCAGCGGAAAAGCTTAGTCCCAACGATCCAGAGGTTCATTGGAGTCTCGGACGGTGTTATCAGTCACTGGGCCGAAAAGAGGAAGCGAAGATTGAATTCGAAAAGACGCGGAATCTGCAGAATGTGGCGATTCAGTCGGTTCGCGAGAAAATGGGCCCGGTCGCAGTGAAGCCGGCGGGGCAGAAGGCTGACATGGAGCGGAAGTGACCTAACCATCCATGAGCACGTCAAAGAGGAATGGCAGTCAGCTGCCCTTAGGCGTTTGACTCAGAACCAGGTTATGACACGGCACAAGTTTAGGAAAATCAGGATTTTAAGGGCGACAACCCAGTGGGTGCTCCAGGGAACCGGTCGTCAGGGCTCCAAGCGGCTTAGCCGCACGGGTTACTCTCGAAGCGCTTGAGCCCCCTGGGTTCCATAAAGTGGTTGCTTCGTTTCTCGTTTCGGTTGACAATGGGCTCCGCTCGCATCGACGCTAAAGAAAGCGTTTTCTATAGAGTAGCGGTCAAATGCGAAAACACTCGGGTTTCTCCAGATGAGTTTAGAAGTTGTATCGGTGATAGATCTCAAGCAGTCTCCAACCAAGGGTGCGGAGCAGCTTGAGGACTTGGTGCGCCGGGTCGCCTCCAGCGAGACCTTTGAAAAATCCCCACGGCTTCGAGCTTTCCTGCTCCACGTGTGCCAGTGCGCCCTCGATGACAGGTCAGAAGAGGCAACTGAATCGCAGATTGGCATTTACGTCTATGGCCGGGCGCCCGGCTACAACTCAACCGAAGACAATATTGTGCGCTCGCAGGCTCGGGTGCTGAGAATGAAGCTGGAGCATCATTTTGCCAATGAGGGCAAAGATGAGCCGGTCATCATAACCATCCCCAAGGGGCATTACCTGCCCGTCTTCGAGATCCGTTCCACCGCGGAGCTGCCACCGCCGCCTAAAATTCTCGCGCCACCTCATCGGAAACTCGCCCTTTGCGATTGGTTCTGGCCGGAGTGGCGCTGCTGTTCGGACTCGCCGGCGTATGGCTCGGCTACCTGCTGTTCGAGTCGAGGGTCACCCCCCGTATCTCCTCCGTCGCCCCAACCGCCTTGGTTTCTCAGCCGGAACCGAACGAAACGGTCTCAAAGCCGAAGAGCGATCGGCTAGCGCTCGCGGGCGACCTTGGCGACATCCGTATCGCCGCCGGCCGCTCAAGTCCTTACGTGGATGAGTCCGGGCGCCGTTGGGACGCCGATCGCTACTACGACGGAGGCACAGTACGCCCTGGACCCCGGCACTTCTTTCCCCCCATCGCCGACGAGGGCTTATTTGCATCCATGCGTGAGGCCCTCTCAGACGACAAGATGATTCCGCAATCGGACCGTGGGTTTCGGTACGACATACCGCTCCCTGCGGGGGTCTATGAGTTGAGACTCTATTTTGCCGATCCTCTGCGAGAGCCGGACGGGGAGAGAAAGGAGGATGAACAAAATGAACGCCACCTTCAAATCAATCTCAACGGGCGTCCGCTGCTTGTGAACTTCGACCCAATTGCGGACGCCGGAGCTTCCGCATTGGACGTCCGCGTGTTTAAGGATGTACAGCCGGGCGCAGACGGCAAGCTGCACCTTGAGTTCCTTGACTTTGGTACGAATTTTGGACGCGCTTTCGTGAGCGCGATAGAACTCACGCCGGGCACTCCAGGCAGATTGAGGCCGATCCGCATTGCCGCCGCTCGACCCTCGGGTTTTGTGGATTCCGATCGCACCCGCTGGAGCAGTGACCGCTACTTCATTGACGGACGCACTGACTTTTTTGAAAATCCGCAGAGGGGACCGAAAATCCCCGCCCTTTACTTCGGCGAACGGCACGGCAATTTCAGCTATGCGATTCCCGTTTCACCAGGAAACTACACCGTTAAGCTCCACTTCCTTGAGTCGTTTTTCAGCCCCCTGATTCCAGCCGCATTCTGCCAGGGGGCGGGTTGCAGGGTCTTCGATGTAACTTGCAACGGTGTCATGCTGCTGCAGGATTTCGATATCTTTCAGGCTGCCCCAGGAGCGTTTCAGCCGGTGGTCCGTGAATTTCACGGGTTGCACCCCAATGGCCAGGGAAAATTGCTGCTCGCTTTCTCCCCCAAGGAAAATTACGCAGAGATCAGGTCGATAGAAGTCCTCGACGAATCAAAGTAGAAAGCATTCGGTTCTTGCTTTCCGCACGAAGAAGACGCCATGGGCTGACGCGGTACGAGGTCGTCCCGGAGCTCCTGTTCCAGCATCGTCTGAGCCTGACAACGCGTTTCGGGACTCCACCCGAACGCACAGAATTATCCGAAACTCAGAAGCCGGCTCCTCGGCGAGCTTGGTCCGACTAAAGAGTTTCGTCACCCTCTTCGGCCCGGCCTGAGGCTGCAACACGGTTGTGCAGCCTTGTTTCGCCCATCTATTCCCCCGCACCCGCACCGAAGGCCCCTTTGGAAGGCGGCTCATTCAGTCCAGTTTGAGCCAGCTCCCCATGAATTTTGCCAATGATGGCCCCGTCGCGACTCGCACCTTCGCTAAATCTTCGCGTGAGTCACGGTGATGTTGAGCGTGTCGCACCGTGTCACCCCTTCACAGGCTTAGCAACGGCTGGCTAGATTTGCGCCGTAACCAGAAAGTGGATGGGAAGACAGTCGAAATGGCCGTGGCCCCCCGGGTCACGGCTCTGATGCGACTGTCTCGCACCTTCCCCGCGATAAACGAATGGTTGTTTTAGGAGGACAGTTTCATGAAAACAGCGGCTGTTAAGGCCTTCGCTCTGCTCTTACATCGGACGCCCATGATGGTAGTCCTGGTGCTTACTTTGCTGGGCACCGCAGCATACGCCCAGGGAACGGCCACCATTGTGGGGACTGTGACCGACCCTACAGGCGCCGTTGTGCCAAACGCCAATCTCACGATTACCAATCTGGACAACGGATTCGTCCGCACCACAACGTCAAATACCACAGGCAACTACAGCGCCCCGGAGCTTCCCCCCGGACACTACCAGCTGCAGGCAGAGGCCGCAGGCTTCAAATCATACGAGCAAAAGGACATCACGCTTGAAGTAGGGACCACGATCCGGGTGAACCCTGGGCTGCAGGTCGGTACCGTGGGACAAAGCGTCACGGTCGAAGCCAACAGCCTCCAGGTTCAAGCGGACACCAGCGATGTCAGCCAGACGATCACCAGTAACCAGATTGAGAATCTGGCCACCAACGGACGCAATGTTCTCCAGCTCACAACGCTGGTACCCGGTGCGTCCTCCAACATGCCGGATTTCGATTCCCCCGGGGCGCAGTTCCAGAACCGGAGCGTTTATTTCAACGGCATGCGGCAAGACGCCAACAACTGGCTCATCGATGGTGGCGAGGCCTATGATCGCGGCGGTGGTGGCATTCTACTCGTTTCACCCTCGCAGGATGCGCTACAGGAATTTTCCATCGCGACCAGCAACTATGCTGCTGATCTGGGCAACTCGTCGGGCGCCATGACCAGTATGGCTGTGAAGAGCGGCTCAAAGAGATTCCACGGAAGCGCCTGGGAGTACGACCGGAACGATGCGTTCGACGCTTACTCCTACTTGTCGAAACAGCAGGCAAACCCGCAGAAGCCCGAACTTCGTTACAACACATTCGGATTCAATCTGGGCGGGCCCCTGGCTTTCAAGTCGAGCAACCCTAAAACGTTCTTCTTTTACAACCAGGAATGGCGCAGGGAGATCAATGGAGGCAGCATTTTCAACCAGGTGCCGACAGCCGCGCAGTTAGGCGGCAACATGACCGGGCTGGGCACCATCTATGTGCCCAATACGACTGACCCGGCGGCGATGGCAAAGTACGCCGCCCTGGGCTTGAAACCTGGCGACCCCTTCCCCAACAACACGGTTCCCGCGAGCCTTATCGATCCGGTTGCCGCTGCCTATCTGAAGGCCGGCTATTTCCTGCCGCCCAACGCTTCCGATGGGGTGCACTATTTTTCGTCGGCTAACACCAGCACCAACTACCACGAGGAAATCGCCCGGGTCGATCACCAGTTCAATGAGAAGTTTACCGTGTTTGCCCACGTGATCTATGACTCGCTGAGCCAGCAAGCACCGAGGGTGGCTTGGAGCAACAACACTTTTCCCACCATCGGATCGCTCGAAAACGTTCCTTCCTGGTCTGGTGTGGTGCACGCAACCATGAACCTCCGTCCCAATCTGCTGAACGAAGCTGCGTTCAACGAGAACGGCAATAACATTACCATTGCGAACACCGGCCTGTGGAAGGCGCCCAGCGATTTCACAACCACGCCGATCTTCGCTGGGGCGAACACCATCAATAAGATCCCTGGAATCGACCTCAGCAACCCTTACGGTGTCAATATGGACAACGGAAATTGGCCCTGGACGAATACCTGGCGGAGCAACCAGGGGAAGGACGATCTCTCCTGGACCCGTGGGGCGCATAACTTCAAGTTTGGCGCTGCATGGTTGCACGGGCATAAGAACCAAAAGATCTTCGTAGACACGGCTGGAACATACAAATTCGATGGTACAGCCACCGCAGCCAGCACCGGTGGCCAAGGCACCCCGGGGGTCGGACTGGCGGATTTCCTGCTGGGCAATGCGGCCAGTTTCAGCCAGGGACAGTTGCAGGATTTCGTCTCCATCGCCTTCAATACATTCGATGGTTATGCTCTGGACAATTGGCGTGTCAACAAACGGCTGACCCTCAATCTGGGCCTCCGTTGGGAAGGTCTGCCCCATGCTTATGACACCAACGATCGCGCCTCAAATTTCTACCCGAGCCTTTATAACCCGGCAGAAGCGGCGCAGTTCACATCCCCAACGAGCGGCGCTTTGAACACCAGCGGACCAGGATTCAGCACGGTTCCCGGAGTGAAACTGTCTGACGTACCGTTCTATCTGAATGGAGTTGGCCTGGCTGGAAAGAATGGCATTCCCAGGGGGCTGGTGGATAATCACTGGGATACGTTCGCTCCCCGTGTTGGATTTGCCTACGATGTATACGGCGACGGAAAGACGATTCTGCGCGGCGGATTCGGGGTATTCTACGAGCGCAACGGCGGCAACGAAGAATACAACATGGGCGCCAATGTGCCGTTCAGCAACTCTGGTTCCACCATTTACCCTTACCTGGACACTACAACGACAACCTGGACCACCGGAACGAGCGCCGGCAAGTCACCTACCACGCCGCAAGGTATCACGGGCATACAGAAGAAGTATCCGATTACCGGGGTGTACCAGTACAACCTGGGACTCCAGCAGCAGTTACAAAATAATATGGTGTTCACGCTGGCTTACGTGGGCAACCGGTCGGATCACTTGTCGCAAACCCTGGACATCAATACCGTTCCGGCGAACGATCCCAATCGTATTCACATTTGCGGCGGCAATTGCGGCGCAACCGGCGGCTACAATGCCAATTACGACAGAACTTATTTGGGGTTTGGTTCGGGGGTGAACATAGTCGAAAACGAAGGCAACGCACACTACGATGGTCTTCAGGCGACCTTCCGCGCCACCGCGTGGCGTAACCTGACGATGGGCGCCGCGTACACCTTCTCCCACGCCTGGGATGTGATCGATGCCCAGCTGTTTAACAACGTTGACAATCCAATGAACCCCGGTTACCAGTACGGCACGGCCGGCTTCGACCGCCGCAATATTGCGGTGGTGAACTTTGATTACAACGTGCCGCTTTTCCAGAATTCGCAAGGATTAACCAAGACCTTGGCGGGAGGCTGGACAATCTCAGGCGTTGCGCTCATGCAGTCGGGAAATCCGATCAGCGTCAATTCCGGCAACGACAACCTGGGCTTCGGCGGTGGCACCACCAACCATGCGGACAAGGTGGGTTCGATCACTTATCCACATACCTTCAAACAGTGGTTCAGTCCGAACGCGTTTGCTCAGCCGGCTCCACTCACTTGGGGCAATTCGCCCAAGAACATCGTGAAAGGACCGGGCCGCGATAACTGGAACCTGTCTTTGTACAAGGACTTCCACATCAAGGAAAGTTTGGGGCTCCAGTTGCGTGCGGAGACGTTCAACACCTGGAACCATACTCAATTCACCGGAGTTAACAACTCGGTTCTTACTGGTAACTCCAAAAACCCGTATAACTCCACTGCCGGGCAGATCAACGCCATCGCCGATCCTCGCGTCTTCCAACTGGGCGGACGGTTTTATTTCTAATCCAGTGGGTTGACCGCCCCCCCACCCTGGCGCACGGATGCTAAACCGCTCCGTGCGCCAAGAAATATACTCTGGTCGTGCCGTCATTGCCGCCAGGTGACCCTGTCGCCTGGCAGGAGCGTTACTTGTCGTGCCCCTTCCATCGTTTTTGAAAAGAGGATTTGCCCATATGCTCCGGGAGCGAGCGGCCGCATGACCCGGGCGGACGACAACGCCTTGGCCTGCTTAGCCTGGGGAAGCTCGCTCAAGAGGGTAACGAGTTGTGTGCCGAGCGGATATAACGTCGAACGACCGTTGACCCATAGCGATGTGAGCAGACTGACCGAATCATTCACGAAGATGACACAAACCAACCCTGGTTGATTAATTTCACATCCGGCCTTACCGCGGGTTCGAATCAGTTCCGTCGTGGCATCCAGGTCGTGCAGGTTGGAGGATCCCAGAAGCATTGCGCTACGCGTTGCGCCACCTTCCGACAAAGTTTCAAAGAAAAGTCTCATCCATGGCGTCGCCACGAAACGATTTGGGAGTTCCGAATAGAGATTATTCTCCCCAGCGGGCGATCCCTGTCCTGGTTTGGACCGGCGCAGAGCGGTACCTCCAGGACCAGAAACGACCTGAAAATATCCGTAGGCGGACGTCAGCCCTGATGCAGTTCGTCGATCGACAATTTCCGGTGAGGCCGCTTGGAAGGTTTTCGGCGGCGGCATTCGAAGCTCCTCGAGCTTGATTTCCATGCCAGGTGCAAGGTCAACGAAGCCTTCCGCGTCTGCGGAATAGAAGAACGATGGAAGTTCCCCCGCCGGTAAGGGAATGACCGCGGCAATGGCTTGCCGGACGGAAGCCGCACTCTCTCCCGGTGCGAAGCATCCGCGCCGTTGCAGGAGGTCCAACTGCTCCGCAAGTAGCTTCCACTGAGCATCGATATCGATCTCACTCCCGCGATGATTCCATCCCTGCAGGCTTAAGCTCCGGACCGTCCAGAAAGGGGCTGGATAGCCGGGGTGCAAAGAAAAGACTTCACCCTCCACGGAACAGTCCCGGTTTCGTTTGCCTGAATTCTTGCGATCATCCTCCGGAAGGAAGAGTCTGGCAGTCTGGAAGTCACCGTCCGCGAGGGTTGACGCAAAGAGGGGTACCAACAACGGAAAGCCGGCGTTTTCTTCCAGGCGATAAGTGCCCTGGACGGATGGCGATCGGTGGATGCAGCCAAGGCAGAAGAGCAGCAACAACGATAGAAGGCAGCTCGAGCCCCTGGCTCCGTAATTTCGGCCGCTTCGCCGCCACGCCAGCTTCATCGCATGCTCTCCCCAGCCGTTGCGGGCCAGTAGACACTCTACATGCATCAGGAGTAGAGTGTCTACTCTATGCTGGGAAGAAACGGGTACAAGAACAGAATTGAATTGCTGCAAGGAACTCTGGACATGCTGATCCTGCGAACCTTGCAGTGGGGACCGCAGCCGGGATACGGAATCGTCCGGGCACTCCGAGCAGGTTCGGGTGACTTGCTGCAGGTGGAGAACGGCTCCCTCTATCCCGCATTACATCGGCTTGAGCGGCGGGGATGGGTGCGCGCAGAGTGGAAGCAACCAGAGACCGGCCAGCGCGCGAAGTATTACCGCATAACTGCTGCCGGGAAGAAGCAACTCACCCGCGACCTCACGCGCTGGCAGCAAATAGTGGCTGCTGTGAGCGCGATTATGCATGGTGAGCCCGAAGGAGAGGATGCATGAAACCCTGGTGGAACCCTTTCAAGCTGCGGCGTAACGAGCTAGACGAAGAGATCCAGTCGCACTTGCGCATGGCAGCCGAAGACTGGATCGATCGCGGAGAATCCGCTGACGGCGCGCGCCGGAAGGCCATACGGGAGATGGGTAACGTGGCGCTGATACGCGACGTAACCCGTGAGACCTGGGGTTACCTCTGGCTGGAACGGCTCGCGCAGGATTTGCAATACTCGCTGCGACAATTACGGAACTCGCCAGGCTTCGCGATTGCCGTCATGGGCACGCTGGCGCTGGGACTGGGCGCAACGGCGGCGATGTTCACCGTGGTGGATCGCGTGTTGCTGCGGCCGCTGCCTTATCAAGATCCGCATGCGCTGGTACAAATCCTTGAAGCAGGCAGCAAGCGCGTTTCCTGGGGCGCCCCATTTGTCGACTTGCAGGAGTGGCGATTGCGGAGCCATGCGTTCAGAGACATAGCATTCCACCAGGAAAACGGACTGGGCCGCCTGGATTTCCTGGAAGGTCGCAATGGAACAACACAGGTGATCGCGCCTCAAGTGAGCGGTAACCTGCTCCATACCCTTGGCGTGAACCCCGCGCTCGGCCGCGGTTTTACAGAGGACGCGGCGAGCGGGGCTGTGCTTGCAGAAGATGCGCACTCCATCCTTTTAGGCGATGCCGTCTGGCGCGCTGTCTATGGCGCCGATCCCACGATTCTGGGGAAGGTCGTGCGGCTTAGCGGGCGATCCTACACCGTGATCGGAGTCATGCCCCGTGGGTTTGCGTTCCCTTATGCGGCATCGAAACCGCTGGTGTGGACACCGATTGTGTTGGGAGATGCGGACAAGATTCGCTCCAGGCACGAGAGCCCGACCTATCAGGTCCTGGGAAGGTTGCGGACGGACTCCAGCTTGCAAAACGCGCAGGCGGAGCTCGCCGCGATCCAGGTGGATGTTTCCAAGGCCTACACCGACCCCTATGAACGCGATGAGGTTAAGTTCGTCCAACTGCAGAGGTATGGTGACACGCTGGTAGACGCGGATTTGCGGAAATCGCTGTTGGCTTTGTTGGGAGCGTCCAGCGTTCTGTGGCTGATTGCGTGCGTGAATGTCACCAGCCTTATGCTTGCTCGGGCGACCGCACGGCAGCGGGAAATCGCCACCCGCGGCGCATTGGGAGCGAGCCGGTGGCGCATCCTCCAGCACTTATTCATCGAAGGGTTGGTATTGAGTAGCGGCGCCTCGTTGCTGGGCATTGGATTGGCCGTTTTGACGCTGAAGGGGTTTGAATATGCACTGATGTCGCAATTTCATCTTCAGACCAGCATGACAATCAACCTGCGGGTGATGGGCGCCCTCCTTGGCTTGACCGTTGCCAGCGCTTTGATCTCTTGCCTTTGGCCTGCGATATTGGCGGCGCGCGCTGCCATTGAGCCCGCGTTGCGCCAGGGCAATGTGCAAGCAGGCAATAGTCGAAGGCAGCATCGTGCCCGCGCTCTCCTGGTCATACTGGAGGTCGCCATGTCACTTACTCTGCTGGTGGCATGCGGACTCCTCTTGCGCACCATCTATGCCTTGCGTCACGTACCCCTCGGTTTTCGTACCGACCACGTGGTGGTGGCAAACATGAGCATCCCGGCGTACAAGTACGCCGATCAGGACATTCAGCGGGCGCTCTACCAGCCTCTGCTGGAGCGGGTGCAGTCCCTGCCGGGCGTGCAAAGCGCGGCGCTGATGACGGAGGTGCCGCTGGGCAAGACATTCCAGATGATCTTCACCTTCGGGCTCGACGGTCACAGCGCGGCTGATCTGCGCCGGCGTGACATGCGCGCGCAGTTTCGTGCAGTAAGCCCGGACATGCAGAAGGTTTTTGGCTTCCGCATGCTGCAAGGCCGCTTCTTCAATCAGCGCGATACGCCGGCCACAACCCCGGTGGTGGTGGTGAATCGCGCTTTTGTTAAGGCATACGAGGGGGAGGACAACGCTGACCCGGCAAAGATCCTACGGGAGGGGCTGCTGACCTTTGACAAGAATCGAAAGGCAGAGGTGGTCGGAGTGCTCGATGACGAACATCAGGTGTCCGTTGCCGAGCAATCACAACCGGAAATTGAGGTGTGTCTGCCACAGATCACGCCCGACTCGATCCTGTACAAGGGCGCGGCGAATATGGCAATGGATCTTGCAGTGCGTACGGAGCGTGATCCCACTGCGATGGTAAGCCAACTACGCGCTATCATGCATGCCGCCAGTCCCGAGCTTTCCAGCAGTACCTTTACCACAATGGACCAGGTGGTCGAAGACTCCTTCGGCAGTCAACAGCTTGCCGCGCGGCTGCTGGAGATCTTCGGAGGGGCTGCTTTGCTGCTGTCTGTATCGGGAATTTATGGACTCCTGGCATTCCTGGTGACGCAACGTACGCGTGAGCTGGGAGTGCGCATCGCATTAGGAGCGCAGCGCAGCCAGGTTATCTCGTTGGTGATGAAACAAGCAGTTTGGATGCTGCTGGCCGGCACCGCTGCCGGCCTGCTGCTGGCGTATCTTTCCAGCCGGGTGCTGCAGACACTCCTCTACGGCGTGAGGCCTCACGATCCGTGGACGTTGGGAGCGGTCACAGTGGTGTTGTTGAGTGGCGGGCTGACAGCCGCGTTCATTCCGGCCCGCAGGGCTGCGAGGGTCGATCCAATGCAGGCTCTGAGGACAGAGTGAGGGCGATCGGTATCAGCGCTGGTCAAAATGATGACTCGGTGATGGCAAACTGTAATGTCACAGCAAAAGCGACTAATCAAGTCTTCACGCAGCATCCTGCTCTCCCCCAAGGCAGACTCGGGTTCCGGCCCGCGCACGGATGCTGACGCTCCTGCACACCTACGCGACAATCAAATCCTTGTTGATCTCCACCCCCAAACCGGGACCTTGGGGCAAATTGAGATAGCCTTCCTTATCCACCAGCGGCGGATTTTCCATCATGGAGAACCCGTTCGTATACGCAGCGATAGGCGGGTCGTGCAGGATCTCAATCCAAGGCGAGTTCGGCCAGGAAGCGATCGCGTGAAGCTGGGCGATGGTGCCAAGATTCCCTCCACCGTGATGGGGAATCAATCGCTTGTGGTGGGCCTGGGTCAAAGCCGCGATCTCACGAAAGCCCGTAACACCGTCGGCCACCATAATATCGGGCTGCACGATGCTGTAAACATTCTGTTCGAGGATCCACCGGTATTCGTGCACGCCGCGATTGTTCTCTCCCCCGGCGATGGGGATGCCCACCAGGCGGCTCAACTCGGCCAGCTCATCGAATGAGTAACGCAGGCGGGGTTCCTCCAGCCAGGCGCAGTGCAAGCGCTCGAGTTCACGCGCAGTCTCCAGCGCGCGGCGAAAATCCCACATCACACCCGGCTGCCACGTGCCGGAGGATTGTGCCTGGTTGGCGTCCACCATGATATCCATTTCGTCGCCCACCGCTTTGCGCACCGCCTCCACCAGTTGCACATCTTCCTTCAAGGTCGCGTAATGCGCCCGAAGCTTGATCGCCTTCCAACCTTGCGATTTGAGTTCGACCGCCATGCGGACCCTCTCCTCCGGAGTGGAAAGCTGGATCATGCTGGCGTAGGCCGGGACACGATCCTTGGCCGCACCCCATAGTTTGTAGAGAGGTTGCCCGCTCGCTTTGCCGATAAGGTCCCACAGCGCAATCTCCAAAGCCGAAACTGTGCGCGGGCTTCCTCCTACGTAGTAGCGCAGCGGACCGGCCAGTTGCTCCACATCGAACGGGTCCTTACCGATCAGCTGGGACTTGGCCGCGTCCAATGAAGCCGGGTCCATTCCCGGCCCGATGCCCGAAAGTCCCTGATCGCTGTGGATCTCGGTGACCGATCCGCCGCCAATCCGCTGTGTGATCACGGTTCCTGGATTCCACGCCGCTTCCATCTTGCCGGTTTCGCGAACGACCTTCAGGTTCACGATCCGGATGCCGGTGATCTTGTGCCGGACTGCGGAGTGCAACTGCGGCAGCAGAGAGGGTAGCTGCGGCATCAGCATGGCAAGAGGTGCGGACTTCAAAAAATCTCTTCGCTGCATAGGCAATTCACCAAAGAAACTTGAGGGCCCACACGGTAATGATACAGAGACAAAACCGCGGTCAGGACCGCGCAAAGTCTCCTCCGATCATTTCGCGGTGTGGCATGGCCGAACCCGTATCCTTCGTTGATCTATGCCACTCGAAAACTTGTTGGCCTTGCGAAGCACCGATCGACAGCAGCAAAGTGAATTCGCCCCGCCGACTTAGAAAACTCCATCCGTCGCTTCCGGAGATTCCTATCTCCCCGTCGGGTTCCTGACTCCACAGCTTCGAAAAAAGAATGCACTTTGTGAGAGAAAAGAGAGATAAGTCCCCCGACCGGCGCTTTTATGCGGAGAAATATTGAGCGAAAAGCGAGAAAAGACCTACTGCGCTGGTTCATCCTTTCCGTAAGTGTATTCGCGGCTTACTGTAGTTGGGCGGCCAACCAGCAGGTAGAGCGTCGACCGCCGGTTTGCCCAGTGTAGGCGACGAGTGCGCCGCAGGCAGCAAGTTGTTCGAGCGCGGCATCGATGCGTTCGCTACCGACGTGGCCATAGAAGAGACGACTGATCTGATTCCTTGAGAGGCCATTGGGGCAGGCTTCGACGGCCTCGCGAATGCGGTCGGCGATGGGATCTCCGGTAGCCAGTCCGAAGAGGCGAACGGCGCTTTGGTAGCAGTAGGTCCAGACTGCGTAGGCTGCCTGGAGATGGGGGAGGCAGACGATTTCGCTCGAGTCGAGGGCGGCATAGAGGGCGCTGAGGCGCAGAACCTGGGCCTCGCCACGGCTGGTGGCTGCGCCACGCAGGCCGGGATCACGATAGCTGAGCGACTCATAACAATCTGCCCAAAGTTGCTGAGCCTCCTGGTCGCGGCGAAAGAGGATTTCGGGCCGCGCGGTGGCCCAGGCAACGGCTTCCTTCAGTGTGGCGGCGATGGCGGACAGTTCCTCCGGAGGGGCGCTGCCGCCGCCAGGGAGGCAGTTGCTGCGCTCGACCCATGTCCAAAGACAGCGATTGGCAAAGCCGTTATGGGCCTGTTCACGCTGGAAGGTTTGGGTGAGCTCCCGCTGGGTGATATGCGCGATGAGGCTGAGGTGGGTGCCGGTGGCGCGTACTGGTGGTGCATGTCGAGGGTAGGGAGGTTGCCATTATCCCAGGCGCAACGGAGCAGAGGCGAGAGGTGACCGTTGCCGCGTTTGAGGGAGTGGACGACGGTGGCGAACTCCTCTGAGATGGCGAGGAGACGGCGGTCGGTGGGCGGCTGCTGATCGCGGAGGGCCCGTACGAGACCGTTGGCCGTGAGGCGCGCACCGTTGACGCGCGTGGAGAGCCAGGATGGGTCGACGCCGGCGAAGAGGTTGGCGATGAGGTTCCAGCTGGTGCCTTTGCGGGCTTTGCTGGAATCGCCTACGAGGACGACGAAGAGGTTGAGGGCGTGGCGGGTGGATTCGACCATGCAGTGTGGGCCGGGGCCGATGAGATTACCGAAAGCGGCGAGAAATTGGAGGAGGAGTGCAGCGGGATGCGCTTCGGTGTGCGGCGCGAGGGTGTTGACGATGCGTCCGGCGGGACCATGGAGGGCGGCTTTCTCGAGCGCTAGAGGGGTGGGTGGTTGCGGTGAGGCTGCTGGCGGAGGCTCTGGCTGCTCGGGATGCTCGGGGACGGGTGGCGGGTTCCGGTTTTGCTGTGAGGGATGGCTTTGCAGTTGGAGGAGGCGGTGTTTTATTTCGGCGTCGGTGGGTGCGTAGGGGGCTGGGGTGGCGAGGTCTTCCGGGGTTTGGCTTGGACTCGTTGCCATGTGAGGGTTTCCTTTGGTTGGTTATTGTGAGAGGCTCTGTGGTGGTTACGGATCTCTCAGTTGGTTACTGGATTCACGATCCCATGGGTTGTTTGTGGGGACAAGGGTCTTAGAAAATAAAGATGAGGAAGAAGGGGTAGTTAACTGGAAGTTACTCCCCTGTGGGTGGCTTAGATAGCCGTCGTCATTGAACTCGGCGTAAGACCCAGGGCTACGCTTGCCATACCCGGAGGGGCTGAGACTGGACCGTACATCCTCTGATCCAGTCATGCCCTTATTCTGTTCACGACTTGTCGCGCGTACAAGTCGACCGCACCCCGCCGCGTACTCCGCGATTCCATATGCCTTTCGAATTGGGATTGGCGGTGGGTTGGGCGAAGCGCCTTCCGAAAAAGCATACCTGGTTCGTTTTTGAGGCCCAGAATCGCCGTGCACAAAAGTCGATCAGTGACTTAAACGGGACCGTAGCCCGGATTATTCATGAAGGAGGAAGGAGCGAAGGCCCTATTGTGCTACAAACATGTTGTCTAAGCAGTATTTGAGGCAACAAGAAAGGCCTTCGCGTGACTGACTTTACCACGACACAGTGTTTATTGTTTCCGAACTTGTTTGCCAAGCGTACGGTATTGCAGTTTGATCAAAGGGAGGGCTCCTCAGATGGGGGAGCGATCCTGTTGAAGGGCGCTGATCGCAGCTATGGATTGGTCTCCAGCCTGTCCAGGTGCTTGCAAGACGATCGGCAAGCCGGCAAGGTAGATCATACGTTGCAGCAGTTACTGGCGCAGCGCGTGTTCTCGATCGCCTGCGGTTATCCGGACGGCAATGACTCGGCACGGCTTGGAGCCGACCCGGTGCACAAGATGTTGCTGGAGCGAGATCCTTTTACTGGTCTCGATCTGGCGTCGCAGTCCACGCTGTCGCGTTTTGAGAACGCGGTGGGTGCAAAGGAACTTTACCGCATGGGGGAGTGTCTTGCCCTCAGTGTGATGGAGCGCCACGCCAAGCGGTTGCGCGGAAAGGCCCGCTTGGTCACTATCGATCTGGACCCAACTGACGCTCGGACGCACGGTGCCCAGCAGCTAACCTTTTTCAACGGACACTACGACCACTGGTGCTACCTTCCGGTGCTGGGTTTTGTCAGCTTTGACGACGAGGCCGAACAGTATCTTTGCGCAGCCGTGCTGCGGCCGGGCAATGTGACTGCACCTGTTGGTGCGATGGGGATTCTGCGCCGCTTGCTGCTAAGGATTCGCTACTTCTTTCCAGCCGTGCGCATCCGCGTTCGGTTGGATGGAGGCTTTGCTCACCCTGATCTACTTGATTTTCTGGATGCTGAACCGAAGCTTGAGTATGTCGTGGCGATGGCCAATAACCAGGTGTTGGAGCGCAAGGCGGAACAGGCTATGCAGTTTGCCCGGTCCATCGCCGCACTGACTGGCGGAACCGAGCATGTCTACGATGATGTCGACTACGCGGCCCGCAGTTGGCCGCGTGAGCGCCGCGTCATCATCAAGGCCGAGGTGGTCTGGGGCCTGGGCAAGGAGCCGAAAAACAACCCTCGCTTCGTGATCACCAATATGAAGCAGAGCCCGCAGTGGCTCTATGAAAGGGTCTATTGCCAGCGCGGTGATATTGAAAACCGAATCAAGGAATTGCAGGAGTTACACATCGATCGCACCAGTTGCACTCGCTTCTGGGCCAACCAGTTCCGCGTGTTGCTGACCGCCGCGGCCTTCGTGCTGATGCAGGAACTGCGCCTGCGAGCCACCGGGACGCGCTGCGCTCGAGCCCAGGTTTGGACCCTCCGCGAACGGCTGCTGAAGCTTGGTGCCCGAGTCGTTGTTTCGGCCCGACGCATGGTGCTGCATCTGCCCGCCTCTTTCCCCTTTCTAGATGACTTCCGCAAAGTGGCAATGGCACTTGGCGCCTCCACGGCATAACACAGCAACGGCACCCTGAAAACACCTCTATCGTACGCAAACGGCAGATGAGGAAAACCTTGTTCAAAAACACTTCGCAATCCCTGTCCAGCAACTACTCCATCTGCAGGTCATGTAAATATCACCGTCAGAGCAAAGCCGACAACACACTTCGCACTAACCTCGGCGACAAAAACGCCCCGGACAGGACTTTCGCGAATAATGTGGGCTAGAGGGGTGGGTGGTTGCGGTGAGGCTGCTGGCGGAGGCTCTGGCTGCTCGGGATGCTCGGGGACGGGTGGCGGGTTCCGGTTTTGCTGTGAGGGATGGCTTTGCAGTTGGAGGAGGCGGTGTTTTATTTCGGCGTCGGTGGGTACGTAGGGGGATGGGGTGGCGAGGTCTTCCGGGGTTTGGCTTGGACTCGTTGCCATGTGAGGGTTTCCTTTGGTTGGTTATTGTGAGAGGCTCTGTGGTGGTTACGGATCTCTCAGTTGGTTGCTGGATTCACGATCCCATGGGTTGTTGGTGGGGACAAGGGTCTTAGAAAATAAAGATGAGGAAGAAGGGGTAGTTAACTGGAAGTTACCCCCCTGTGGGCGATGGGAAAGTCGGCGATTGGGATTGGTTACGCGGTGGCCGGGGCGACCATCGTAGAAGCGCAGTGCTCGCGGGGTGGTATCTCGCTGATGGCTTCGCGAAGTGCGTGAGACTAATATTGAAGCTTCCCACCTACCCTGCGCGTAAGAGCCATATTTCACCGTAAAGTGTGGTAAAGGTGCAGGGGTCTTCCCGTCTAGTTGCGGGTAACAGGCATCTTCAGCGGTACTACAAGTTTTGAGCCATACGAGCTGCTGATGCGATTTGTAGCGAGGACTTTCGCTTTTAGGGTCATTTCCGTCTGGCGCGGAATTTCGGCGCGGAATTTCGGCGCGGATGGGAGACAGAGCGAACTAGCCTTTGAACCAGAGTAAACTACGATCCATGGTTTGATATGTGTAGCTGTAGTTGTGGCATGGGGTACGTCCTGTCTGTGGCCTGGTTTGTCTCTGTCTGTCGCCTGGTTTGTCTGTCACCTCGAAAGTGGAAACATTTCCGTGATGGGGTCGTAGACACAACGATCAATGATTCGTTTAAGGTTAGTGAACATGAAGGTTCGTGGGCGATGGTTCGTGAGTTTCGTGGGCAGACGGAGCTGCCAATTTGACTGTTCGCGCAGGGGTTTGCGTCAAAGTGCCAGTTCCGACTGTCCACGAAACTCCGCCGAAACTCTTGTCCACGAAACTTCTGCTATCTCCGTCTAAACGTTCCTAAACGTTCAAACATTCGGTAGCGCAGCAGCCTTGCCTACATTTATCATCAGCCTGCGATGCCCGGCACACGCATAGAGACGGTTTCTCTCGATACCCAGGTCTTCGTGACTACGGGGTTTTGCTTTACCAGCAAAAGCTTTCAGGCACTCAGAGAGCATTGCGCATCTGCTCGGCTGAAACTTGTAATGTCGGACATCACAGTGCGGGAGGTGCATGCGCGCATCAGAAAAGGTGTGGCCGCCAAGTTTTGCTCCAACGCCAGTTCTGCAACCAAGTCACACTCCTTCACGATTCTACGCTCGACGAAGTGAAAGCCGGAATAGTGAAATTCAATGAAAGAGCGATTGCAGATAATCTCTGCGATCAGTTCGATCATTTCCTGACCGAGTGTAAGGCCGAGATCCTCGACTCCACTTCTCTTCCTGCCGGCGATGTTCTCGATAAGCATTTTGCTGGCGAGCCACCTTTCAATAACAAAGAAGAAAAGAAGCATGAGTTTCCGGATGCGTTCGCTATCCAGGCTCTCTCCGAATGGGCGGACGACCGCGGCATTGAAATGTTCGTTGTTTCGGAAGATAAGCTTTTTTTGAGGCTTGCGAGAAGGCGGACAACTGACCCCGAAAAAGACCGTCGCAGAAGTCCTTGACCATGTTGCCTCAGACGAGAAGGCCCTCGCTGACTTTCTCCGCGCCCAGACGACGCAACGTGTTGGAGATATCAGCGAGCAAGTCAAAGAAGAGTTCGAAGACCAGTATTTCTGGGTCGAGGATGAAGACGGCGATGCGACCGTCGATGTGACTAACATTGTGCCGACCGGCGATCCAGAAATCATCGAGATAAGCGGGGAGGAGGCCGCGCTGCAATACACCTTCGACGTAAATTACACCGCGCACCTCACCTACAAGGAAAACTCGATCTACAGCGAAGGGACTCTCGTCTACTTCGAGGACCGCAACCAAAGAGGTTCGCCGGACCCACAAGGTGACAGTCCAGGTCGATGTTATGTTTGAAGACACCGATCCCAGCAAATTCGACATTGTGACAGTTTCATTGATCGACATGCCCAAGGGCTTTGGCATTAAGACAGAGTTCAACGAAGGCTGGCCATGGAAATAGCATTGTAAAGTTGTGCCTCGCACGCTGCGCGAGACTATAGCGAAGAATCTTTAGACATGTGGGCAATTTTGGCCGCCCAACGCGAGCATGGCATAGACGCCATCACGGATCGGTTTTTTTGGAGATCGACTCGAAGTTCGACGAGAACGGGGACGGGTATGCCGGCCTACGGCGGAAAATCACGACCTTGAAGACGGACGGGATGTTTTCGTGTCTTCTGTGAAGGCCTTTACGACAGTAAACATCCCGTCCGTCCCCAGGTTGTGGGGCACACAATAAGGAGTTCCGTGGTTTTCGGAGTTTTCGGAGTTTTGGGGACGGACGGACCGTCTGTCCCGAAATTACTCGGATAAATTAAAAAAACTTAACGTGGCGGGCAGTTTTGCGTCATCTTCTTGAAAATAGGTATGCTGTCCCAGTAGTTCACCCACGGGACCTTCAGGCGGCAAAGATAAGGAAACTTAATTTAGGACGCGTTGCGATCGCGTGGCGAGCCTGTTTAGGCTGACCTTGTATGCTCAAACCCCATTCGGTGATGCAAGGCAAAGGATGGGGTTAGTTCGTCTGTCCCTCATCGTACCTCATCGTATGTCCCTCATCCCTCATCGTATGTCCCTCTTCGTAAGTTCGTCTGTCCCTCATCGTATGTCCAAAACTCCGGTCACGGTAGGGACGATCATCGCTGACCGCCCCCCGTACAGATCCGCGCGAGCGGAACTACCGCACACGGAGGATTATCCTAGACATAAGAACAACGACGGGAGAGAGCCGGGGGACAATTCCTCTATGACCGATACCATTTCAGAGGCGGTAAAGCGCAAAACCGCCTTGCAGCGGGAGCTAGAGTCTGCCCACAGCGAGGCGATTTTCTCGGCGTACGCTAACCATTATTTGTCGATTGGCCTCATGGTGGCGGCCCTCGGCTGCAGCGTCGCAGCCGGCGTAATGGGGTTCTTCACAAAGTACTCGTCTAAAGTGGTCGGTGGCTTTGGCGTGTTGCCGACGCTTATCGCGTACGTGGCTGTCAATCTGAAATGCGAGGCAAAGAACAGTTGGCACGCACGAAGGCTCGACGGCCTCGACAGGCTACGGACGCAATTGCTCTACGAACAGCAGGAAAATCCCACGCTCGATGAAATCGCGCTGGTCGCAAAGGGCAGGGTTGAACTGGAAGAACGAATGCAAAAAGAGTGGGATGGGAATCTGTTACTGAGCTGGCGCGGGTTCGGCCGGTCGGCTACGCATCAATCCACTGAATCTTCGGCAGCTCGAGCCCCCGCTCGACGAGGCCGATGATGAAATTCCTCCAATTCGAACGCCTGCGCGGCACTTTGTCCAAGCAACCCCTCGGCGCGCTCGATGACGCCTCGTTCGACAGCTACGGTTAGGCCTTTATGCGGTCTGGGGCCTTTGGAGGACGTGGGAAACCGGCAACATTCCCTGAGACTAAGTGGTGGGGTACGTCCTGTCTGTCAACGGGTTTCAACGGGTTTCGGAGCGGCACCACTGCGGGGTCGAATACAATTCAGGCCGTGGGGTGAGAATGGGCACAGTCGGCATCAATAAGCATAATGTGGGCCGCATCGCTGAGCGTATTGTTTCGAACGAACTGGAATACCGTGGCTTCCGAATAAGCGACCTGAACAAGGAAGGAACATCTGCCAATGCGGATCTGCTCGCCGCCAAGGACGGATTGACCTGGCAGATCCAGGTGAAGGGCGCGACGGAAGAAGACGGCTGGTGGGTCAACTACGGGTTCGGGACAGAGGAAATCATCGCCGGCACGAAGCCGGTGTTCAACGGCGCATCCAGCTTTTATACGGCACAGATAGTCGTGCTCGTTTCAGTGAAGAGGCCGTGCGAGTATTGCTGCGTCGTCCTGCCCGTTGCGGAGGCGGAAAAGGCTGCACAGCTGAATCTTGACCACTCGTACCGCAACACAAAGAAGGACGGCTCTAAGAAGAAACCGGGCAAGGTCTGGGTGTCTCTTCGCTATATCGCAAAGGCAAAAGACGGCTCCCGCCTTCCGCTCCCTGGAGGCCGAGCAAGAAATCCTCGAGCGTTTTATCGACAACTGGGACATTGAGAACACGATAAGGAAGCCGTGAGACCTGCTTTCGAGCTCGGAAGACTCTCGCAAAAGAAACGCCGGGGATGAGTATCATGTCCCCGCATCTCTCCCGCCGGGTTGTCCATAAAGCCTTTGTCTCGCGCAGAGGGTTCTCAAAGTGCCAGTCCCGTCTGGAAGCTGTGAAAGAAACGAACTTTTTCCGGGGTTCGTCCTGTCTGTCACTGGTTGTCCTTTGTCACCTGGTTGTCCTTTTTCCGGGGTTCGTCCTGTCTGTCACCTGGTTGTCCTTGTGACCTGGTTGTCCTTTGTCACCTGGTTGTCCTTGTCACCTGGTTGTCCTTAGGATCTAAGTGGGAGCTCTTGTATCTCTGCCGGTTGTGGCTCTTATACTGACCACGAAGAGACACATGAGCTTGGTGGCTCGGTTCTCGCGCATATTAAGCTACGCAGCATTCCCGCGAAGAAGACAACGAGTAAAGGCTAAAATGCGGTAGTTTGAACTCTAGCTGAGACAGCCATCTGCCTAAGCTCCTTGCCTCGGTGGCATTCCGTTGGATTCGCTTTTATGAAACGAACCCAACGAAGTGCCCCAACCGCTTAGAACTTCGAAGTCGGTTTCATTCGCGTTCCGACACCTAACTTGTTCACGGCAGCCGCATGCGCCGCCTCCGCAGCCAGATCTGCGGCCTTTAGAACAGGTCGCAGGCCAGGTTGCGCCAGTCCAAGCGGCGTCAATTGCACCGGCGGAGCGGGCGGGGCAGCCCCGGCCGCGGCTACGGCCACGGCCACGGCCGGAGCTGGCTGTGCAAGTCCGAGTGCCACCAGTCTTGCTTGATAGGCGGTGTTGATCTTTGCGGACTCAGAGCTCTGGATGGCCTCCTTTTCATTATTAACCAAAGTCGGATCCTTACTCGAGCAAGGTCCTGGCATCCGAGAGATGTGACTGCACGTCATTGAGAACCGTCACCCCCTGCGCTGAAGTGTTGATGCTGGGGATCTCACCTTCGGCCACTTCGTAGAGCTGAACCCAAGGGACGGTTGTTGAGCTCAGGGCATCCTGAGGATCGGCAAAGTACTTTTGTTGATAGGCTACTTCGATGACGAAGAACCCGACCTTATCAACTGCTTGGCCCTTGTAGGTCAGCACTGCCCCTGTCCATTCTAGATTCTTGGCGTCGATCAGGTATTGGTTGTAGTCGGAAGTACTATCGGCGGCGAACGATACGTAGATCCCCGGAGGCAGCAATCCCCCCCCGGAAACGCGTTTTGCGTGCTTGCCTTCTTCACCAGGAGATTGGCCCTGAAGAGGAAGTCGGCGAGACTCTTGGCTAGACTTGTGAGAGCCAGCGTCTCCGGGGAAAGCGCCAGAACCGGTGGCGTTCCCGTCGACATCTGCGAGACCTGCGTGATGAGGCCCTGCAGTCCATCCTGCGAGGTCTTATTAATCTGCAGTGTCATGTTCATACCGGAAAAGGTATTCGGCAGATGATCCACCACGGTGCCCGCAAATCCTAGATCAACCATGGAATTGTTCTTGTGCAGCTCGATCGGATTGCCCGTGATTGTCTGTGCGACGGGGACCCCTGCGATGGTCGCATTGAGGTTCGCCGTCACCACGCCTTGCCGATGATTCTCAATCCAGCTGGTCCACCAGTTTGAGTTCTGGTACATGGAGGCAGCCCTGACGACAACTGTCAGATATCCCGAACCCGGCGTCGCGGCGGTTGTTGTTCCAAAGCTTGCGTCGCCGATTCGCTGCCACGGAG
>CAWKKM010000020.1:0-168206 GCA_963850235.1 uncultured Acidobacteriaceae bacterium
GGACTGATTCCGTCCGAGCATACTTCCTCCAGCAAGCGAAGACTGGGATCGATCACCAAGCAGGGCAACAGCTTCCTCAGGATGTTGTTGGTCGAATCCGCGCAGAGCGTGACCCGCTTCGACCCGCAGTTTCACAAGCACTATGTTCATCTGTGCCGCAACAAGCACAAGGCAGTCGCCAAGGTGGCTGCGGCACGCAAATTGGCCGTACGGCTTTACTGGGTGCTACGCACCGATCAGAACTCCCAGAATGCCGTGCCTATCGAGAGCAGCCCGCGGGTGCCCCTGGTCGGCGCAAGCTAGACCGCTACATTGATTGGGCGCTCTCGCATCCCATCGTGCGAAAAGGAGGGGAAATGATGGAAATCGATACTGCCGATTCCCACATTCCCCCTCCACGACGACGGCGGGATGTTCGCAATATGAATCATGATCGATACTCGATCGAATCGATGGGTGGTGGCAGGCCAAAAGCCTCCCACTGATACTGATCAACGCGTGATGACAGTGGTACTGGTCCTCTACCGCCCTGGCCAACACGCGGTGATTATTCACCGGACAGGACATCCCTGCCCTTGACAAAACCTTCGACCTTATCGAGGGGCACCCGTCCAGCCTCTTGACAGGACCGCAGTCGTTTCGAAGGGTATAGGTACCGCAGATTTTGCTCATTCTCACGCAGTCTCTTGCAGCCCTGCAGTCATGTGGCTACCCTGGCCGAGGCCTTCGGCCTGGGCTGGTACAACCCCGCACCTTCGATGCCCATGATCTGCCAGGCTTTACCTCCTCATTCAAGGGGCTCAGATTGAAACAGCTTATTGTGAATGCCGATGACTTTGGCTTTATTGCTGGAGTCACGCAGGGTATGGCAGTCTGTGGTCGCAAACATCGTTTCCCACGACTTCTGTTATGGCGTGCGATGCAGACGGCTTGCGGCAGGCTTCGGCCTGGGCCTGCGCAATCTCCCGCCGCATCGGCATCCATCTTCAACTCACCGATGGAGTCCCAGTGCCGACGCGGACCAGGTGAGGTCGCTTTTGCAGGAAAAGGACAGGCTCCGGAATCTGTCTGCGATGCTCAAGAGACCTCAAGCACGAAGGGATTTTTCTGCTGGAATCGCATCAACAAATCGATCGTGCCCGCCACCACGGTTTTACGCCGACGCATATTGACACCCACCACAAAAAAATCCGTTCACAGATTGTCGGCTGTGTTTGAAGACCTATCGCGAGATCTACGCGATTCTACATTCCCGCCGAACCAACGGGTCTGCAATGACCTTCAAGCTGCGCAGGGCCGGCATTCGATGCGCCGACTTTTACCAAGCGAACTGGTCAAAGACGAATCTGGCATAGGAAGCTTCATGAGGCTGGTCAGGTCAGACTTTCACCGCCTGGCAACCACGGCGACGGCAGGAAATGATGTGCCATCCAGGCCATGTAGATGATGGGCTTTGCGCAAGATCTCCTCCTATGTCCGGACGAGAGACTGGGAACTGGGAGTTCTGCTTCATCCCGATCTGCGCCAACAACTCCGCGATGAAGGTATTGTGCTGGTGGATCGTCGTGCCAGAAACCGAAGCTCAGCACACCTGACGCTGCCGCGTCCGTTAAGCACAGCTGCACGACCGTCGAAGCTTTTGGAAACGTGTAGCCGTGAGAGCGGACAGTCTTTGCGGAAACTCCGTTCCGGTGTATCCCGCAAATTGCCCCCGTGATCGAGCGCCGCGTACAGGTTCGGTATTGCGACTGTGTCCGCTACGTTTTCTTTCCCGTGGCTTCGGTTCTTACACGAATGCGCTTTACGGGGCGCAGGTATTCTACGGTCACAGCCACTTCACTCATACGTTTCCATCTGCAGCAGAAGCATACTATCGCAGATGTGTGTCGATGGCTGTGGCCGCAGCGGGTTTGCCCACCGCCTATGCTTCGCAATTTCTCTATGCGCGGGCGCATCATCCCCGCGATTGTAGGCGACTCGGGCTCCCGAACTGAATTGGCAGCACCGCTGGACGCGGCTGCCAACCACCTTACTCGACGAATACTTATCGCGCTCTTCCGAACCGGAAGAGTGACAAGTGGCGGCAGCCTATCCACCTACTCATTGCCCGATTAATGACCACGCACGTCCACAGAGTCATGGCGGAAGCCAAGGGCGCAGGCCGGCCCTGCGGTAAAGCTTTCCTCCTGAAACGAAAACCTCTCCAAGCCTACAAGGAACATTTGCCGTGGGAGTCTTACATGACTGTAGTTGCTTCATGTGTGTATAGCCGTAGCCCAGAGTGGTATGTCATCCGCACCAAGCCCAGACAGGAAGATCGCGCGAACGCCAGTTGAGAGCTTTGGGTTTGAAAACCCTGAACCCCAAACTGGGCCGAGGAAGCGCCAGCAAGGTGGCTTCTCGAGCGACTCCGCATGATGCCCCGTTGTTCCCCAATTATCTGTTTGCCTACTTCACCCTGGAGGAAATGTTTAATAAGGTGCGGTGGAGCCGAGGCGTTCACAAAATTGTAGAATTCGGCGGCATCCCCGCGATTGTAGGCGACGCCACTATGAGCGTCATCCGCTCGCGCCTGGGGGCCAACGACATGGCCCTGCCGGCTGCGCCACTGGTAGCGGGCGACTCTGTCCATATTGTCCAAGGACCCTTCCGCGATCTGGTGGGAATTTTTCGAGCGGGACATGCCCGATGAAGAGCGCGCAGTGGTTCTTCTTTCCATCTTCAGTTCCAGGCGCACGTTGTGATTGACAAGCGAAGTGCTGTGATGGTCGATCATGCGACCCGGAGCAAGGCCGCCGGGTAGGGCCGTGACCTTGTTCCCGAATGGCCCTGGTCACACCTTTGCCCCCTGGGCCGCTGCTGCGTGGGCGCTCTCAGGAACAGACCGGTTCTTTTTGAATTTCCGCCTGCTGCATCTTAAGCAGCCACATCCGACGTGTCCATGAAGCCGAATATGCCAGTATCCCTTACTATCACCGGTATCGCTCCCGATCTGTTCGCTCATCAACCCTCTCGATTGTCTTTGCCGTCTGCAGCGACCCACCAGCCCCCTATGGAAAAAAGATCGCAACATTTGAGTGCGGCGCTGGCTGCGGCTTTCCCACACCTCGACTATCGCCAGAGAAGAGTGGTCATCTTTGTAACGCGAGGGGATGCAACGTTGTTTTCGGACTTCTGGGCTAGCGCCTCGGCTCTTGCGCCAGTCCGGCTCACAGAAGCGGGGGCGTTGCCAGCCATCATTTTCGCGGCCGAAGCTCTCATTCGAAACACGTGCGAGGTGGCGGTTATCCTCGCAGCCGATTTCGCGAGCGCTCACGACACACGGCTGGAAGCTGCGTCCATTCTTCTGGAAAATGCCGGGAGCGCCACGGTGACAAGCTACGCCATCATGACCGCCGGACTGGCCCGAACTGTAACCAACACCGACCGGCTGTCCAACGCCGATTTGCTGTTTGAAGCTTGCGCCCGGGCGCAGA
The DNA here is from genome assembly GCA_963850235.1 of uncultured Acidobacteriaceae bacterium. GTDB lineage: Bacteria > Acidobacteriota > Terriglobia > Terriglobales > Acidobacteriaceae > PALSA-350. The sequence continues at coordinate 3,477 of CAWKKM010000020.1, forward strand.
CGATATCGTCGGACCTTTCCCTGCTCACGCTTCACGGTGAGGATGAAGCGGGGATCACCATGGCGCTCGAAACGATGGCCCCGGTTGTATCCGCGGTTCCAGTTTCATTCCTCATTGTTCCCTCGGCTCCCTATCTTCCAGTAAGGGTTCTGTGGCAGAGCTAAGGGACTTTTGTAGTCTGGCACTTGCGCTTCACGAGCGCGTGCTGCCACCTACGAACGCAGGCGTAGAAGTTCCGCCGGAAGGACCGTTTTGCGGCAGCCCACATTCCCGCCCCTGGATTGAGCGAACACCGCGCCGCGCCGCGATGGTGGTTTCCACGGCTTGCACGGAGGCTGCCGTTCTTCTGGAACAAACAGCGGCGCACAAGTACACCGTGGCCCCGCGCCTGGACGCCTGCCGGCTCGACGAGCTGATGCTGCTTCAAGCGGATCATCTTGGGGAGCTGGCCAACCGCCTTCGGACGCTCACCACACTCATGCGGGCAGAACCGCTCACCGATCCGCGGGTCCATCTGCGGCAATACAAAGCCACGGAGTACCAGCCATGCAGGCTTGCAATTCTTGGAACCTCGCGACAGGATTTCCTGGAGAAGCTGGAGGCAGCACTGACCCGTCTGACCTCCTCAACGACGGGCGGCTTCCAGACGCCGAATGGCATCTACTTTCGGCACGAACAGACGCCCGGCGGGAAAACGGCATTTCTCTTTCCAGGGCAGGGCTCTCAATACTTGGGAATGTTCGGGGACTTATGCATTGCGTTGCCCAAGCTGCAGTCCTGGTTTGAACGATTGCAAGACGTTCCTGCCAGATATCAACGTTGCCCATATGGGCTTCTGGTTGCGCCGCCCGAGATCGGCCTCAGCGGAGCGGATCGAGCTGAGCTGAATCGCATGCTGTTTGCCCCGTTTGGCGGGGGGATGACCTCGTTCATCGCGAGCCTCGGCATGTATAACCTGCTGACCGAGGTTGGGGTTCGCGCAGATGGAATGATGGGTTATAGCAACGGAGAGAACGCCGCGCTGATCGCATCGGGCACCTGGCAAGCCGGAAACATCGATCAGGTGATGGAGATTGTTGCTGAAGTTTCGCGGAGTGACGTGTTTGACGCAACCGTGGAAGAAGAACCAAGAGGCGCGAGCATCGCAGTGAATGGAGCGCCGGCGAAGTTGATCGATCGTCTACTTACGACCTATCGTGACCAGCTTTTTCTCGCGCTGGATAACTGCCCCAGCCAGGTGGTACTGTTTGGCAAGAGCGCAGCCATCGCCAGCGCCACCAGTGAGTTGACGCAAACGGGGGTTGTCTGTTCTGCCCTGCCGTTCGATCGCGGGCACCACACCCCGCTGTTTGCCGCGGATAGCAAGCGCATGCGCGCACTCTATGAAACCTTCCGGTTTGGCAGGGCTCGGGTCCCTTTGTACAGCTGCATGACGGCGACGATCTTTCCTGACGCCACGGACGATATTCGCCGGCTGGCCGCTTCGCAATGGGTAAACACGGTGCGCTTTCGAGAAACCGTCGATCGTCTTTACGCCGATGGTTACCGTTGCTTTGTGGAAGTTGGTCCGAACTCGCACCTAACGAGCTTTGTTCACAGTATCCTTCGTGGGCGGCCGTACACAGCCGTCGCCACCAATGTCAGCCACCGCCCCGGTTTGGACCAGTTTCTCCGGGCCCTGGGACAACTCTTTGTCTCCGGCCATGCCATTACCTTGCCTGAATAACACCACCCCGAGATCGATGGACACTGCTCAACATATCCTCGAAGGTCATTTCGCACTGATGAAACGACTGCTGGCCAATCAACAGGTGGCGCTGTCATGGGTGTTTGGGTTGGAGCCCCCACCTGCGGAAAGCACCGTCGCGCGAGAATGGCCGATGCTCGGGGATACGGTCACGGAATCTCCCGACACCCTGTACGCCACTCGGGTGTTTTCTCTGGATACCGACCTCTTTCTAAACGAGCACGTTTTCGGCGGTTCCCATTCCGATCACACACATAGGCGATTTGGGTTACCGGTTCTTCCTTTTATGTTCAGCCTTGAGCTGATTATTGAAGCGGCTTGCCGGCTTACGGCGCATCCGCCTACAGCGCATGCAGGAGTCCCATTCGCGGTTCACGACGTGAAAGCCAGGAGATGGCTTGGACTCGACGAGCAAAAGCTCACGGTGGAAATCGAGGCGGGCCGGCTTTCGCTTCCCGACGGGGCGAACCGGGTGCTCGTGCAGATATATGAGACGTCGCCCTCTGCGCCGAATGGCCGCTATCTTGCCTTTGAAGGAACATTTACCAACGCAGTCGAGGCGACGACAGTGCCGGTTGCTGTGTCGACTTCTCCCTTATGCACAACGCTTTCTGTAGAGGCCTTCAACGCACAGCTTTTTCACGGAGCCCTTTTCCGGACGCTGAACAACGTCCTAACCATCCATGCTGCCGGCGCAGAACTTACAGCGGTGGTTCCCGTTTGCGATGGCGTCTTTCGAAATTGTCCCAACCCCACGCTGAGGACTCCTGCGGTCCTGCTCGATACAGCTGGTCAGATGGTTGGATATTGGCTCATGGAGCAAGGCCTTCCCTGGTTTGTTGTTCCGGTCCAGCTCGACCTCTATGAACAGAGGTGTCCGCCGCCGCCGTCGGGAACAACCGTTACCCTGCGCGGAAACATGACCCATATGGGAGATGTCACTACGGCTGATATCGATATCCTTCTGCCGACAGGGGCCACGCTTGCGCGATTCCGCGGTCTGCGCATGCAACTGAACCCCATTCCATTGGAAGATCTTCCCTTCGTTCTACACGACGAAATCGGGAGCCACTTATCCGTACCTTCTATCTCCTCACCGCGCGGCGCTTTCAGTAGAACCATGAATCTGAAAAGCGTCTCATACCTGACTCAGGGCCAAAGCATTTGGGCACGAGTTCTGGCGCGGACGAACCTTTCAGAACGGGAGCACGCGCAATGGCTACAACTGAGGCCGGAGCATCGGGTCTTAGCGCTTTTACAGACTTTGGTGGCAAAAGAGGCGCTGCTCGACTGGCTGGGAAGAAGAAGTTCTTTGCGAAAAGCCGCCGAGTTCGAAGTATCTTTTGTCACGCACTCTGGCCGGTTTAGTGGCAGGTGTCTTGCGGGTCTGGGCGATGTTCCGGAATGTACGGTGGAACACACCGGCTCAACCCTGGTAGCCACTCTTATCGAAGGCTCAATACCGAATCCTTAGCGGGGCTTCCATCTTGTCTTCACCATTCACGCCTAAATGCCATGCGCTCGGTGCTTTCGATTACGGACGAGCGGGCTTCCAGCAGGAGGAAAATAGCAGTGCCTATTCAAGTCGAATCTGCACTTACACCCACATTCGGTTCCCTGGCATTCCCGGGTACGCCGAATATGCTTCCAGAACCTGCCGAGGTGATGACCCTCTTAAGCGAGACCTCCGCGGTCCTGCTGAGAGAGTTTGCGTTTACTCCGGACTCGTTCGTTGCCTTCAGCGATCAGTGCTGCTCACGATTCTCGACGTATGCCGGCGGAGCGGCTCGGCTGCGTTCTCTCGATCGCACCTCGTTTAATTCCGCAGGAACCCTGATGTCGACAACCGGCGGGGGGCAGGGCTTTCCCATTCCTTTGCACGGTGAAATGTACTACCAGCACGAGCGACCCGATGTGCTTTGGTTCTTTTGTAAACAGGCCCCAAAGCAGCTGGGGCAAACCACGCTGGCGCATGGCCGCGAACTGTTTCTTCGCTTGTCGGAGAGGTCCAGAGCGCTCTTGCGTACATTGCGATTGAAGTACATACGAGACCTGGCTGTGGAGGACTGGCCGACCATGTTCCAGACTTCTGATCTGGCAACGCTGCGCCGGATTTGTAAGGCAGGCAACGCGCTGCTTACGGTTCGTCCGGATCGCTCCGTTCGCATTGAGTTCACTTGTTCAGCACTGGCGAAGGACTCGGAGGGGAAGGAACTATTTCTTAACAGCCTCATCATGGTGCTGAACTTTGAGCTAACTCTTACATCGGGTTCGGCCGCGGACGCACTTGGCGCTGACCTTATCAGGCGGCCGCCGCTGGTCGTGCGGTTTGAAGACAACAGCCGTATTCCTGAGTGGCTGGTGGAAGACGTCGAGGCTGTGTCCTCTGCGGTGACACACGAAGTCTGCTGGCAGACCGGGGATCTGCTGATTCTGGACAATCGCAGAGTGCTCCACGGCCGCCGAAGGGCAATCGGAAATGACCGCGAAATCTTAGTGAGATTGGGAGACATTTGACAGGGACCTAGGGAAGCCGGAAAGCCCTTCCAATGAGATGAGTGGACCCGATCTTTCGTTTCTCTGCTGACTACGAAAGCCACCCAGGCCCGTTCACGCCCACACAATTTCGTGGAAAAACTCTTTATCCGGAGGACATATGAAACCACAGTTGCATGAAATCACAGAGCTGATCCTTTCGTCGGTGATGCTCATTACGCAGGGTTGGCATCTCGAGGTTGTCGCCACCTTGGATACCAAACTTATCGACGAACTTGGCTTTTCTTCGCTCGAGTTTATTGATTTGCTCTCTACGCTCGAAACCAGGCTGCAGCATAAGGTGCCGTACGACCGCCTTATGATCCACGAAGATGGAAGTTATCGCCAGGAACTCACGATCAAGGAACTGGCGGCATTTGTCGAGGAGAACTATGACGTTCCTCGCGAGAATCCAGTCGCTCCCTGACAGCATGCGCGAGGTTACCAAGCGCTGTGCAAGCCATGGTGGAGCGCAAGTTGCACAGCGCTTTTCGGTTTTGAATCGAACAGCTACTTCACATGTTTGGGGGATATGTGGCAAAGAGGCTTGCAATATCGGTCGCGGGGGCTGTCTCGCTGGGGAGTTATGAAGCGGGTGTGCTGTATGAATTTCTGGACGCCGTTCGCCAACACAATACGCATCCCGCCACCACGGAGCAGGAGCGCATCATTATCGATGTTCTAACCGGCGCCTCCGCCGGCGGAATGACGGCGATCATCCTGGCACAGAAGTTGTTGTATTGCGCAGACGAGTTTAGAGGACCTTACGATAATCCACTATATAACACCTGGGTTACCCGGATCAGCCTTGCAGGATTGCAGGCTACCCAGAGCGATGAAAGGGCGTTGGAGTCGATCTTTTCGAGTAATCTGATTGACACGATCTCCAAAGAACTGTTGATGCAGCGTTACGCGGCGGCTATCCCTCCGGCGGCGCTCCGTCATGTTGCCGTGGAAGAGAGCATCCGGGTGGGCGTGGCGCTTACCAATTTGGATGGCGTCGCCTATGGCTATTCGGTCACACCGGGTGGGAAGTTTGTTTATCTGGACTACGCAGACCGGTTTACAAGAAAGGTGAACGCGGTCAGTTGTGACCGGGCGGCATTCTGGGAGGCGATGCGCAGAGCGGCCGTGGCGAGTGGAGCGTTTCCGTTCGCGTTTCGCGCTCAGAACCTCTCGCGTTCGGCAACGGGGGAACCCGACGACTACGCTGCGGAAAACCTGGAACCCTGGAGTCAGGATCCGACGACCTTTACGTATGCAGACGGTGGCATTCTGCAAAACCAACCTCTCGGCATAGCCAAGAACCTCGTGGACGCTATCGATGGACACAAAACGCAGGTGCAGCGTTTTTACCTTTTCGTTTCGCCCCACGCCAAGGACGCGGCAGAGAATAGGACGATCAGCGCGGGAGAGGCAAATTATCTGCGCGTTTTTCAGCGTCTGCTCCAGGTGGTGATTGGGCAGTCCGGGTTCCAGGACTGGATCGCAGCCAGGGGTGTGAATGAGCGCATTGCGTTGTTGGATTCAAGAGCCGAGGGGCTCAAGGATGCGCTTTTGCGGGGAGACCTGGATGTAATTGCCTGGTGACCACGGCGTCCGCGCTGCTAAACTTACTTTTTCCGAATGGGAGCCACGTTTCCCCGGGAGCGTCGTCGCCCGAGACGCTGCCACAGGCGCAGGCTCGCATCGCGTCGCAATATGAAGCGGAGATGAGCCTGTTGCAAAGCGTCCCCCGAAGTGCGAACGCATTTCGAGATGCCGTGCTTGCATTTGAAACCGCGGCCGGCCTGGGTGCTCGCGATTACATGACCATCTACGGTGTGACCGCCACCGCGGGAGAGTTGGCGGGTGCAGGCTTACAAGCGTTCCTGGGCTTCTTTGATAAGCGCTTTCGCGACCACGACTACGATGTCGGCCGACTCCACGCCCGCCAGGTGCTGAACGATGCGGCGTTGACACAGCCGGGCGCCATTGGGCCCCTGCACTACACGGGCAGCGACATACGCCGTCTCGATGAACGCCTGGCTGGGCTCAAATTGAGAGACGTTCCGGGCGAGACTTTGGAACTGTTCAAAGTCGGCTTGCGCAGACGGTTGCACCAGACTCGGGGAGATATGGGGCCCCTTTGCTTCCTCAGCGACCCAGCCGATTGCAAATCTCATCCTCGATTCCACTCTGAATTCTTTGATTGCGCGGTTGTAAGTCGCATTCATGTCACGTGCAGCTTTATGGGGAAGATCATGTTGCGTCCGAATCCTGCATTTGTGTTGACGTCAGCCATTCTTATCTGCTCGGCAACCGGTTGTGACACGCCGGATGCGGTAACCCAGTTTTGTGCCTCATCGACCTCCACTTTGACGTCGGCCATTCCGATCTTTCGGGATCTGCAAGCGTCTTGTTTGCGGGAAGTGAATCTCCTAAAAGGCATCGGAACGTTTGTCATGGCACGAAGCGACCCGGGGTGCGACGCCATCGGAGTACAAGCCAAAGGGGCAGTAGCTGCGGCGCAAATGCTGACAGCCTACTTCACCGCGATCAACTCGATCGCCACTTTTGGAACCGCTACGATCGCGTCTGACGCTTCCGACCTTGTCTCGGCCACAGGGTCTGCTCTGGGCGCCGGGTCTGCGGCGCAAACGGCGATTGGCTCCATTGCCACCTTTCTCACGACTGCCCTTACGACTCACTATCAGCAAAGAGCTTTGAGCAAGGACCTTGCCAGGGTGAGTAAAAATATCGGCGACATTACCGATGGCTTGGTCCAAATCGTGCGGGTGAATTATATAGACCAGGAACTCGAAACCGAGGAGGAGAAGCTCGCGAGCCGGTACCGGGAATTTGCGCAACAGCAGACGAATGGAGCTGTCATCTTAGAGTTGGACGATCGATGGCACGAGGACGTACAAAAGATCGCCACAAGAAAGGCGTCGGCCGAAGCGCTGATTATCTCCCTCCATACGATTAAGGAGCTGCGGATCTTGCTGCCAACGCCTATTCGCTAAGGTCCGATGAGATTCAGGGTCTGCTGGATCCATACATCACCCAGCTTCAGACACTAGTGCCACAGATTCAAAAGGGATTCTGACATTGGGAGATTCCGGTATGGCTCCATTAAAAGGCGATGCGAACGATCTGGCTACACTCTTCAACGAGCTTTCGCAGGCTGTCGATGATTTTCGGGGTGAAGTTTCGAGCCCCCTCTGGCTCCGAGCCAATGGTCCGCCTTAAGGATAAGTATCCCGGCGCGCGCTGGAGGATCGGGCGCACTACTTCACGGCAGAAGCGATCGGTCCGACTCTCGAGTCATTACAGTCTGATTTGGCGAGCGTCAAAGCAGTCGCGGCGCAAGCGAAGGCACAACTATCAGGCCTGAACGACGTTGCCAAAGGGATCACGATCGCGACCTCCGTGCTGAGCCTGGGGACGGCCATTGCCGCGGGGGATCCGACGACGATTCTGGCAGCGACTCAGGCACTCGGGGACGTCCTCAGGTAACGGTTGCTGCGACAAAGGGGATGGCGTGTCTATTTCCGGGAGAGCATAGATTGGGCTTTTAGGCGACAGAGGCTGCGTGAGCATTCACGCAGCCTCTGCAGGCCCGGGCTGAAGGTCCCTTAGCGTAGCTTAAATTTCACCGAGCATATTTCCTCTCATTCACCACGGCAAGGATGTAGAGGTGGCCCCGAGGATGAGAGAATAAAATCCCGCTTCCATGAACAGGGCCGTCACAAATTGGTCTCATGCCCGTCGATGACTGACCACCATTGAGATCCCGTTTTAGCGGCGTAAGCTAAGTGGAGGCCGTTTCGGGCTGAACGCTAGATAATCTTCTCCCAAGGTGTCATATGCAGGTTGCTCCGCACCATTAACCACCACCAGCCACTTCTCACCTTTCCGCGCGCCGTAGACCAGGCGGGCGCTAACCGGACTGAAGACGAGACCATGCGTGGGGTGTCGCAGTCAGGAAGGCGAAGGCAGCGAAGCGCTCTGCTGATCTGTTGCCGATGGTCTGCGAAATACAACCTGCCGGAACTGGTTCCTTGAGAAGATCGCAGCCGTGCTTAACGAGCGTGGCATACCTGCGCCCAGGGACGGTAAGTGGTCGGCGGTTCGGGTGCGGCCGGTTCTCGGAGCGTAGTTTTAGGGTCCCATATTCGCGGGGCAGGCTGGGTGCCAGGGAGTCTCCGGGTACGGCGATTCGGCAAGCGTAGAGGCCCAGCCAGAAAGCGTCTGGGAAGTTACCGATAACGACTTTACGGGCAGTTCATGGTCACAGCTTCATGCAACTCCCGCAATGCGGGTCAATGGGGGACCCCTTGGTGATTGGTTTGCTCTCTGTTCTTGCCGCGAAGACTTCCTGTGGTCGCGCTCCAGCGCTCGAAGGCCCCTTCGTGGTGGAATCGAATCGCCAACTGTCGTCGCCTGCACTTCGCAAGTATGCTTCTCACATGTTCCCAAAGTGCGTTGTGAACTGGTTCGCGATCCTGCTTGCCCTGCTGGGTTCTGCAACGGCGCTTCGCGCGCACTCCCAGATTTTCGACTTTGAAAAAGAACGCGTGCCCATGGCCGAGATTCACGGCCTGTGGCGCTTCCACACTGGGGACGATTCGGATGGCAAACTGGGTCGGGCTCAGCCGGTATTGACGATACCGCATGGCCGCTCCTGCATTCTGACAAGGACTGGAGCGCGCAAGGCTACAAGGGCTACTCCGGTTTCGCGTGGTATCGCTTCAAGGTGATTCTGCCGCAAACAGAGAGGCCAATGGCGATCTTTGTGCCGCGCATCGTCACCAGCTACCAGATCTTCGCCAATGGGCGCACTGACCGGCCTAGTTCGGAGGCATGCCTCCGAAAGCAATCACCTTCGGCGCTCGCAACCTCTTTCCTCTTCCAGCGGACCTGGCGAACAGCGGAAAACCCGTCACAATCGCCATCCGGATCTGGCACTGGTACCAAATAGCCGCCTTTACCGGAGGAGGTCCACACGGGGCCTTGCGCATTGGCGACGCCGATGTGTCTCCGTGACGGGAGGTCGCGGGAACTGGACCATGTCTACTGGAGTCTCGCGGACAACAACCTGTTTTTGCTCGTGAGTCTCCTCGCTTTCCTGCCGGATTCCTGCTTTTGCATTTCGCCGAACCGACCGTGAATACCTCTGGTTCGCCATTTGGCAGCTTTTGTTTGCCGTCGTATGCTGCCTCAACGACTACGGAGCTTTCTACGCGTTCCGCGTGAATACCACAGAAATCCCTAAGAGTGTAATCGCGGCCGTCGCCATCCCGTTTGCCCTGCTGCTCTTTGTTGTCCATCTGCTAGGGCAGCAAAAGGACACCGTCTTCTGGATCGCCGCATCCTGCCTGATCGTCCTACTGGCGCTCTTCGTTCCGGTCACCATGTTCTGGATGAGCACTGCGACCTACAACGCTGTCACCACAATCTTTGTGCTGGTCTATTTCTTTTGCGTGCTCACTCTTCTCTACCGTGGCTGCAGGCAAGGCATACCAGACGCGCGCCTGCTTATCTACCCAATCGGCCTGTTGTTCGCCTCCATCACAATTCTGCAAACGGTTTCGACCATCGTGAGAACAGGTCGTGTTGAGTCCTCGCAGGCTCTTCGCTACCTCAGTTGGGTTGTTGATACCGCTCAGTGGCCGTTTCCTTTTGACTTTCAGGACATCACCGAAGTGCTGGTGCGGCTCGCCATCCTTGCCATCCTTATACTCCGCTTCGCTCGCTCGCGCGCCGATGAGCAACGTATCTATGCAGAGTTGGAGTCCGCGCGCATTGTCCAGGGCGTCCTGGTCCCGGAAACGCTACCCGCCATACCTGGTCTGACGATACGAAGCGTCTATAAACCCGCGGGCCGGGTCGGGGGTGACTTCTTCCAGATCATTCCCCTACAGCCGGATGGCGGTCTCATTTGCATTGGCGACGTGAGTGGCAAGGGCCTGCCAGCCGCAATGACCGTTTCCCTGCTCGTCGGCACCCTGCGCGCCCTCAGCGATTCCATCCAGAGCCCCGCGACGCTCCTGAGCGCATTAAATCGGCACATGCTGGATCATTCTCGAAGCGGCTTCACCACGTGTCTCATCCTCCGCGCCGATCCACATGGACAATTGACCGTGGCCAACGCCGACCACCTGGCCCCCTACCTGAATGGCAGGGAAATCGCCCTCAACAATGGACTGCCACTCGGCCTCTCGATGGATTCGGAATACGCCGAGTCAACCGTCGTTCTTCCCCTGGAAGCGCAGTTAACCCTGCTCACCGACGGCGTTCTCGAGGCGCGCGATAATACTGGCGAACTCTTCGGCTTCGATCGAACCGCCGCCATCAGCACCCAATCCGCTGAATCCATCGCGCAAACCGCCCAGGCTTTCGGCCAAAACGACGATATTACAATCCTCACGCTATCTCTTGTTTCCGCAGCGACGGCTGCTGGGTCCTGATCCGCTAGTCGTAGGTAGTCTCCAGTTTGGTTTCCCAACCGGATGACTGGGCCGCCCGGTCCCTCCCCACGGGAAGGGTGACACCTTTACCTATCCGCCCGAGCTTTCCAAAGAAAGTTGAGGATCGGTATATATTGTGTCCCCGGAATTAGCCCAAAAAATTGCATGCGCGGCATGTAACTCCTCCTCTTGATCTGCTCGGTTTGGGTAAAGTGCGGAAGCTTCAGCACAGCGTAGACCAGTGAAGCATCAAGCGCCAGCAAAACGGGATTGTCGGTAAGTTGCCTCAAATCCCATCGGCAATCGGGAGCTCGACAGATGTAATCGTCGTGCATTTCCAGATTAATGAAGTTCAGGACTTCATCTCCATTCAGGGTGGCATGAGTCGCTTGTTATTAGCGGTATCCGACCTGCGCAAACAGTAGAGGCGCGCTTCCCTCGAAGCCTGGGAGATTCGTCCACAGTAAACTCGACGGCAGCTCATTCCGAAGTTTCAGTGACGTGAATTCCCAAGCAGTTCAGACAGTGCGCGCGAGAGACAGTGTGTGTGTTCATGCGGTGTCCACGCGTCCATTTAGTCCGCTGCGCACTCCGTAAGCGACTGTAATTAGGACGTAGTAGGAGTAAACAACCGACTTCCTTGATTCCTCATTTTCCTCTAAAACATTGAAAGCAAAAAGGATGCTCACTGTACCCATTCTTGTAGCCAAAAATGGTTTCTAAAAACTCCGATGTCGCTCTGCGACGCGACGTTTCGATTATTAACTAGTTTACAGTTAGTGCTTTATCGAGGACCTCGGATGGTGCCGGGAGGGGGAGTCGAACCCCCACGAGGTTGCCCTCGGCGGATTTTGAGTCCGCTGCGTCTGCCAGTTCCGCCATCCCGGCTTGTTGGGATGTTCGACTAGTTTAACCCGAACGGTGAACAGCCGGGGCATTCTGCACATACCAGTTCAAAATAGTTGCCTGCGATGGACGTCCTTTCATGGGACCAAGTGAGCACGGGCCGCTTTGTGGTCGATGGGATCGGTGACAGTGTTTTGGGCATAGGCCATCTCTTCCTCGATTTTCTGGGGATTGGGATGGGCATGCTGGTACAGGTGAATTTGTGACAGAGACCGAGTGGGTACCGGAGAATGTGAATCTATCCTACGCTCGCGCTTAGGCCGAAACTACTTACACGATAAGCCTTTTCCCGACTTGATGTAAGTGGCGGAACGCAATTCCGGCCTGGACGTGAGACTCAAAGTAACTCAGGCGTTGATGAACGATCTCCTGATCACTGCGAAGACCGGGTCAGCCAGCTCTGCCCAGCTGTTTCAGAGTGATCTTCACGGCAGCCAGAACAGCCTGATCGGCTCCTGTGAGCGCATCGGTCTCCGACAATGCGCCATAGGAATCGCGCAGCCGCTGCAACACTTCTGTTGCATTCGGAGGCATGTTGAATAGCGTCACATTATGCTGCATCTTGTTTGGGTCAACCATGGTTACTTCTCCTGCACCGATCAAATAGAGGAGACGACGAACGGAACAGCGAGCCCGCTTCCTGAGATTCCCAGTGGTAAGAATTGATGTGAGAGCCAGTGGGAAAACGCCGTCGAAGCGGAAGCATACGGGGTCTGCTGGTTGCAGTCAGCGAGCTTCGTTTGACGGCGGACACGCCAGTACTGTGCCGGTGATTACCCCAAGAGCGAAATTGCTCCCGGCTTTTCTTGACTGCGCCGCGGAATTTGAAGTGGCGGGATAGTCAACGGGCTGTTCAGTGGATGGAAATCCTGTCGCAACTGCCAAGGCGGGGCAAAAGAGTTATCTTTAAATCTGCCTGAAAACGGCGCGAACTGCGCATGTGGAGGAACTCGTGCATGGGACACAAATACGCCAGCATTCTTGAGACTGTCGGCAACACCCCCGTCGTCAGGATCAATAAACTCGGACCGCCCGGGATCAACCTGTTTGTCAAAGTGGAAGCATTCAACCCACTCGGTTCAGTCAAGGACCGTCTTGCCCTGGGCGTGATTGAGGATGCAGAGAAGACGGGGAAACTCAAGCCTGGCCAGACGGTGGTTGAGGCAACCAGCGGTAATACCGGCATCGGGCTGGCGATGGTGTGTGCGCAAAAAGGGTATCCGCTGGTAGTCACCATGGCGGAAACGTTCAGCGTGGAGCGACGGAGGCTGATGCGGTTCCTGGGGGCCAAGGTGGTGGTCACGCCCGCCTCGGGTCGAGGAACCGGCATGGTTGCGAAAGCTGTCGAACTGGCGGAAGCGCATGGCTGGTTTATGACTCGCCAGTTCGAAAACGAAGCCAATGCCGACATGCACTCGCGCACGACGGCCCAGGAGATATTGCGGGATTTCGAAGGGGAACGGCTGGACTATTGGGTGACAGGATTTGGCACCGGTGGCACGCTCAAAGGGGTATCGCGGGTACTGGCCAAGGAGCGGCCGGAGACCAAGATCGTAGTCTGCGAACCGGATGACGCACCCATGCTCACCAGCGGGATCGCCCAGCAGCGCAAACCGGACGGTTCCCCGTTGGCCGGCCACCCAGCGTGGAAGCCACATCCCCAGCAAGGCTGGAGCCCGGATTTCATCCCCAAACTTACCGGGGACGCGGTGGACGCGAAGGTGATCAGCAAAATCCTGCGCATCCCCAACGCCGATGCCATGCGCTGGAGCAAGGAACTTGCCCGCAAAGAAGGCATTTTTGTGGGGATCAGTTCGGGTGCAACGTTTGCCGGCGCATTGCAGGTGTGCGCGGAGGCGGCGAAGGGATCCACCGTGCTGTGCATGTTGCCAGACACGGGTGAGCGGTACCTCAGCACTCCGTTGTTTGCTGATGTGCCGGTCGACATGACGCCGGAAGAAGTGGAGATTGCGCACTCCACTCCAAGCCTATGGTTACAGCCCGCAGAGGTGAAATGAACAAAGAAAAGACCATGAGCCGGTTCGAACTCGAGGAAGAGGGGGAGACGGCTTACCTGGAATTCGAGCTGGATAAAGCTGGGTGGATCACGCTGTGGCATACCGAAGTGCCGCCAGCGCTTCGCGGGCGAGGCCTGGCGGGGGTGCTGGCGAAGACGGCGCTGGAATACGCTCGCGACAACAATCTCAAGGTGGATGTGATTTGCCCTTCGGTGGTGGGTTTTTTGGCGAAGAATCCGGAGTTTCAGGGTTTGGTGGGGAAATGACAAAGTAGGGCAGCCCTTCGCCCGGTGCGCGATATCATTGTATCGGCAAGGGAGATTGCGCTTGGCTCAACTTGTAATTCGCCACCTTGACGATGAAGTCAAAGCGCGGTTGCAGCAGCGCGCTGCGCGACATGGGCAAAGTGTGGAGGGAGAGGTCCGTGACATTCTCCGCGATGCTCTGAAAGACGAGGATGCTCCGGCCGGCGGGTTAGGGACGGAGATCGCCGCGCTGTTCAGCAGAGTTGGTTTTGATGCCGATATCCCGGAGTTGCGCGGTCTCTTGTCTATCCCCAGTGTGGGTCCGTGGGACGGATAGACCGAAACAAGACGCAATGGTGGGCTTCGCCCCTCTTTTTCGGCCCATGTACGCCCAGGCGAACATGGGGCACCCATCCTTTACCTCGGCAGTTTTAGCGACGTGGAAGTTCATCCCTTGACCGGAACGGCTTGCTTTGACCTGCAGATTCAGGGGATTACTAAGTACTGCTCGTACTTTCCGTCGGGCATTTGGTAGGTGGTCACCTTCAGGTCGCGGTCGGGAAAGATGACGGTGAAGGCTCGGAAGACCATGCCTCCGCGAGCTTCCTGCGTGGTTTGTTTGAAGGTGAGGGGTGGACCCAGCGGCTTCAGGCTGGAGGCAAAATCTTCCAGTGTCTGCTGGCTGAAATAAGCGTTGCAGAATTCAGTGAAGAGGGTGCGGTCGATGCGGCCGTCGGCGAGCCCATTGAAGATGGCGAGCGCCTGGGCCTCATCCTTAGCAGGGGCGGCCGCTGGGAGGCCCAAAACGGTAGGCGCAATCCTGCGGGCGATCAGGCTCGCGGCATTGGTGGCCATCTCGTTGGTGAGGACGACGATGGCCGCGTGGTCGTCGGGAAAAACGATGTTTTCTGAGACAAAGCCGGATACCTCCCCCGAGTGCTCAATGAAGTTGCGACCGTCGCGCTTACCTACATCCACTCCGAGGCCGTAACCAGTGGCGGACCCGTTTTTGAGCAGGACGGGGGTCAGCATTTCCTGGTACGAGGTGGGGTCGAGCAGCGAACGATTCATCATGCTGATGTCCCACAGGGCCAGATCGTGGGGCGGCATCGCCAGCTCACCGGCGGCAAACATCCAGCCGGCGCCCTCCAGAGGCGCGGTGCGTTGCGGTCCGAGGGCGTGCCGCTCGTAGCCGGTGGGGTCGGTCGCGGGCAACTTGCTCGCATCGGTGTCGTAGACATTGTCCATGCCGAGCGGCAGGAAAATTTTTTTCTTCAGAAGATCGATCAGGGTCATGCCACTGACCTGCTCCACGATGCGGCCCGCAATCACGTAGTTGGTGTTGGAGTATTGCCATTGCGTGCCGGGGTCGAAGTCCAAAGGCCTTTTGCCCCAGACGTCGAGGATGTGCTGCGCGTTGGTGGGCACCATCATGGAGGTCATCACGTAGTCTTCGGGCCAGTAATCCTGGTAGCCGGAGGTGTGCGACAGGAGCATGCGGATGGTGACTTCCTTCGCCCGCGCCAAGTCGGGAAGGTATTTGGAGACGGGGTCGTCCAGAGTGAGTTTATGTTCCTGGGCCAGGAGGAGGACCGCGGCGGCGGTGAATTGCTTGCTGATGGAGCCGATGGGGTACTGCATTTGTGGTGTGGCTTCCATGGGCGGAGTGAGCCGGGCCAGACCATAGGCCTGGAGATAGGCGATACGGCCGTCCTTGACGACAGCAATCGAAGCGCTGGGCACCTTCGTGGAGGACAAAACCTGGTTGACGGCGGCATCGATGCTTGCTTTCGCTTCGTCGGGGAGGGTCGACTCGGCCCGGAGCGCGGGACCTATGGTGAGCGATACCAAGGTGAGTAAGAACAAGGATTTCGACATGCTGGCTTTGATTGTAAGAGGAGCCGCGCCCGTGGTTTTCGTCATTTCCGAAAATGCGTCTAAACTACTCCAGCGTATTGGAGGATCCATCATGCTTACCCGCAGAGAGTTCACCCGCCTGGCGGTCGCCGGGGCCGCTTCCCAAGTGGTTTCACCGCTGTTGGCACAGGGAGGCGATGGCAAGGTTGGTTATTGCATCATCGGCCTGGGCCGTATTTCCATGGATCACTTTATGCCCGGGGCGCTGGCCAGCAAGAACTCTAAAATTACCGGACTGGTGAGCGGCCACCGCGATAAGGCCCTGGCGCAGGCGGCCAAGTATGGCGTTCCGGAAAGCTCCATTTACAGCTACGAGAACATGGATCAGATCAAGAACAACCCTGCGATCCAAGGCGGTGTACGTGGCGCTGCCCAACAGCATGCATGCGGAGTACACCATCCGCTCGGCACGCGCGGGAAAGCATGTGCTGTGCGAGAAGCCGATGGCGACCTCGGTTGCCGATTCCATGGCGATGATCAAGGCGTGCAAAGAGGCGAATAAGAAATTGATGATCGCTTACCGCTGCCATTATGAGCCGACAAATTTGCGGGCGATGCAGCTTATCCGGGAGGGAAAGCTGGGGAAGATCCAGGCGATCGAGAGCGCGAATGGATTCAGGGAAAGGGCCGGCGAATGGCGGCTGGATCGCAAGCTGGCAGGAGGCGGACCTTTGATGGACATGGGGGTGTATTCGCTGAACGCATGCCGGTATCTTACCGGCGAGGAGCCGGTCGACCTTAAGGGGTATTCGTCGGTGATCGATCATGACGGACGGTTCGATACTGTCGAAGAGAATGTGTCGTGGACGATGAAGTTTCCCTCGGGGGTAGTGGCTAGTTGCAACACGACCTATGGAGCATCGATGAACGGGTTTTACCGGGTGCATGGGTCGTTGGGATTTTTGTATGCGGAGCCGGCGTTTTCTTACGAGGGGCTTCATCTGACGGGTCTGTTTTTTGACCCGGCAGGGGGCAAGCCGACCAGGCTCGATGAGCCCAATGAGAATAAGGATCCTTCACAGTTCACTGCACAGGCTGAGTATTTTTCTGATTGCATTCTCAAGGATCAGACGCCGAAGACCGCTGGCGAAGAGGGTTTGCTCGACATGCAGTACATGTCGAAGATCTACGAGTCTTGCGGATTGCCATCGCTGTAGTTTGAGGGATTGAGGGAAAGGTAAAGGGTCTGTTCTCAACTGGGGTTATGTCACGGGACTTTAATCGACCTCTACCAGGAGGATCCCAGGTCTCAAAATCGAGACCCCACGGCACGCCGGGGCAGGCTGGGGCACATGATCGTTCCTCTTCTAGCTCTTGTGGTCCGGTTGCACGGTAAAGCCCAGATCGGTGATGAAGGTGACGATGGCTTGTTCGGTCATCTGCTCGGGATCGAAGGCGACCGTGACCTTGCCTTCGGGATAGGTCGATTTGCTGGAGACGACGCCTTTTTGCTGACCGAGCAGGGTGTCGAGGCCGGTGGCGCAGGTGATGCAGGTGAATCCCTTGACTCGATAAATGACCGTCCTGGCGGCTGTAGCGGAGACGGCCTCGAGAGGGGCCAAACCACCCACACTGGCCATGGTGACTAGTTGAAGAAATCTTCTGCGAAACATGTTTGTGGTTCTCCTTAATGGGCGATCGCGGTGCCGGGTTCGTATCTCCAGGGTGTCTGGGTACTGGCCTGGTCGGAAAAACGGGTGTCCGTGTAGTCGCTGAATTCTAGTTTTTTGTTCAACACGCCGGTTTCGATCATCAGATCGCGCACCATGTCGAAGTCGGCTTTGCGCGGAGCGAGCGGGCTGTAGGTGACCCGGTCGAGAGGTTTGGTGAGAGCCCATCGGAGCAGGGCTGGTTTCTGGTTAAAGTAGAAACGGCCTACGAAATCGGCAGCCTCTTCGCGATGAGGCTTGCTGGTATCGAGCCATAGGCCGGAGCGAGCAATGCCGTCGACCAGGGTCTGAACAACCTCAGGGCGCTTGTCGATGAGATCCTGACGCACGACAAGAATGCAGGACATATAGTCAGGCCAATATTCGCGAGCCTGAAACAGGACGCGGCCAAAGCCCCCGAGTTCGGCTTGCGAGGGAAAAGGCTCGCCCATGGCGAATCCATCGATGGCCCGAGCGGCTAAGGCGCCGGAAACATCGGGGGGCGCCATCTCGACCAACTTGACTTCGCTGGGCTTGACTCCCCACACCTTCATGGCGCGCAGAACCAGCAGGCGCTCGTCGGAAAAGCGGCTGGGGATGGCAACGACGCGGCCGCGCAAATCTCCTACGGTCTTAATGGGGCCGTCTTTGCGGACAACGACCGCGCTGCCGTAACGATGGCCGAGATAGACGATCTTGATGTTGACCCCTTGGGATTTCAGAGCAAGGGCCAGTGGGGCGACGATGAAGGCAGCCTGAATACGGTTCGAGATCAGTGCTTCCTTAATTTCAGGGAAGCCCTGGAACAACCTGGGCAAAAACATTTCACCAGACAGAGAGTATTTGGAAATGTAGTCGGTGACCGGACAAGTGAGCTGGCAGGTTGCGGGGAGATAACCGACGGTAATTTTTCGTTTTTCCGAAGGCTGATAGTCGTTCAGCACCGCTCCCCAGTTGACATTCAACCAGGCGTGCAGTCCGGTGATGAGCAGCAGCCAGACGAAAATACCGGAGATGATTTTGGTTTTAAGACTCATCGCGAAAACCCCAGCGGACGGATTTGATTCTTTCCAGCCAGCGGAAGCCGGCATCGAGGACGAGGCCAATGAGGCCAATGATCAGCATCGCGGCCACCACCAGGTCGTAGCGCTTGCCGGAGTTACGCGAATCGATGACCAGGTAGCCCAGGCCGGAATCGACGGCGATCATTTCCGCGGCTACCACTACGAGCCAGGCGATACCCAGCGCGATGCGCAGGCCGACAAGGATTTTGGGCAGCGCGGCGGGGAAGACCACGCGGGTAAGAAGGCGGAAGGGGCCGAGGCCGAAGTTACGGCCGGCGAGGCGGAAGACAGAGGGCACATTCGATACCCCGTCGACGCAGGCCACGATGATGGGGAAAAGGGCTCCCAGGAAGATGAGCGAGGTGGCGGCGTGGTCGCCTACACCGAGCAGGATGATGGCAACGGGAATCCAGGCGATGGGGCTGATGGGGCGAAGAATCTGAAGGACCGGGTTGACGACCTGGTTGGCCGCGGGATACCAACCCAGGGCCAAGCCCAGGGGAATGCCGATCACGGCGGCGCCGCCGAAGCCGATGGCCACGCGGCGTAGGGAGTCGATAATGTCGCGCACCAAGACCTTTTTCCGGATGAGCTCGGCGATTCCCTTTTTCACATCGAGCGGCGAAGGAAAGATTTTGGTGGCGGTCAAGGCGACGGAGTAATGCCATAGCGCGAACAGGAGCGCGGTGGCCAGGAGCGGCCAGAAGAACTTCTCCCACTTTTTTGGCTCGGCGAGGGAGTTCATATTTTGTGGGCCAGACCGATCTGCTGGAAGATCCCGTCGCGCAGTTCGAGGTAGCGTGCGGAGCTGATGTCGCGGGGATGGGGTATGTCGATGTCGACGATTTGCTGAATGGCAGCGGGGCGGGCGCTCATCACGACCACCCGGTCTGCGAGCTGCACGGCTTCATCGATATCGTGGGTCACGAAGATGATGGTTTTGCGCTCCGCTTGCCAGATGCGCAGCAGTTCGCCGCGCATGACGAGGCGGGTGATGGAATCGAGGGCTCCGAAGGGCTCGTCGAGAAAGAGCATGTCGGGGTTGACGGCTAATGCGCGCGCTACTTCGAGGCGTTGTTTCATGCCGCCGGAGAGCGCGGGTGGATAGGCTTTTTCAAAGCCTTCCAGGCCGACCATCTTGACGTAATGTGCGACGCGCTGATGGCGTTCCGCTGCAGGCAGATGGAAGAGGCCGAAGGCGATGTTGCCTTCTACGGTGAGCCAGGGAAATACGCCGCGCTCCTGGAAGACGAAGATGCGCCGGGGGTCGGGACCAAGGACCGCTTCGCCATCGATGGTGATCTCTCCGCTGGTGGGGGAAAGAAAGCCGGCCATGGTGCTCAGCAGGGTCGATTTGCCACAACCAGAGGGGCCGAGGAGACAAACGAACTCTCCCTCGGCTACGGTGAGCGAGATGTCGTTGAGCACGGACATGCTTTTGCCGTCGCGCGTGAACACCATGTGGATGTGCTGGGCTTGCAGTTTAGTTTTGGTCACTAATCCTCTGAGTAACTCCAGCGTAACGATTTCACTTGTTGCAAAGAGCGCATTCCGATATCGAGGAGCAGGCCGATGAGGCCGATGATCACCATGCCGGCGACCACCAGGTCGTAGCGATTGCCGGCGTTACGCGCGTCGACGATCAGGAAGCCCAGCCCGGAGCTTACGGCGATCATTTCTGCTGCGACCACGACCAGCCAGCCGACACCGAGCGTGATACGCATGCCGATGATGAGCTGGGGGATGACCGCGGGAAACAGGACGCGGGAGACGAGGGCCGGGGAAGAAAGGCCGAAGTTGCGTCCGGCGTTGATGTAGACCGCGGGAATGCCTCGCACCGCATTGATCGCGGTGACCAGCAGGGGGAAGAAACAGCCGAGAAAGATGAGAAATATGGCAGCCAGATCGCCAACGCCGAACCAGAGGATGGCGAGCGGGATCCAGGCCAAGCGGGGAGATGGGGCGAAGAATCTCAATCAAGGGATTGAGGGCCATCTCAGCGCGGCGATTCCAGCCGATGGTGAGCCCTAAGGGGACGGCAAGGAGAACGGCCAGGGCGAAGCCCCAAGTGACACGGAATAAGGAGGCGACGATGTATTTGAAGAGCAGTCCATGCTGCAGGAGGTCGCCGATGCCCGTAACGACTCCCCAGGGAGTGGGCAGGAGATGGATGGGGTTCCGGGTAACGGCAAATTGCCACAGCAATAGCAGGACGGCTACGAGTGCTATGGGGCGGAGACGAACCATCTGGTATTTCGACCTCTTTTTTCTGCTCTTTTGAAGGGTACGGCCTTCAGGCCGTACATTAACGGTCGAGTTAGATCGGCTTTAGATGGGGCTGCTCAAGCCAGCATATGCGATGCCCTCAGGTGTACCCTTCAAACGCATTCGCTCTTTCAGCAGCCTGTAAAATTCGTGCCGCTTCGTTACAGCACGCTAAAAAACAAATCTCGAAGTAATGGCGACTTCGTGGTTGTAGGCATGAAATTGCGAAGTGGCGATCTGCATGCCTGCGCCGAAGGCAACACCGAGACGGCTTCTCTCCTCGCTTGGATGCAGCTTGATTTTGCTGAAGACAATGCCCGGAGTCAGGAAGTTTTGCTTCTTGCCGTCATTTTTTCCACCAAAGAAGTAGGTCGTGTTTGACTCCAGCTCAGGCCACATGTACTTGGCCAGATGATATTGCACAGCGGTGTTCCAGGCGATGGAACGACCGATTTTGTTGGTCTCTCCTGTGGGCAGATTGCCCCCGAGACAGGAGATGACAACGAATTTTCCAATGCCCTTGCCCGAGAGGAGCGTCGGCTGAACGGCGGAATCGGGGCTGCCGTTGCTGTGGCTGCCCGTAGGGATGGTGGCGACGAGTTGAGCGCTCAACATGAAGGCGCCCTTCTTTTCGTTATGGGAGAAAAAGCGGTACTTGTAGAGAAAGCCCACATCGCCGAAACCGTCCTTTGCTTTCGGCGTGTTGTGTTGGATATAGGGCGCGTAGTAGACATCGATTTCGCTGTTGAAACCGGGGACCAGGTTCAAGCCTCGGCTCGCGCCGTAATTCCATGTGTTTGTGTGGGTTGGAGTGATCTGGCGGGTAAAGTCCGCACGGAAGACCTGGATCAGCTGGGGGTAAGGAGAAATCAGTGGCGGATGCCATACGGGCTGTTTAGCCTGGGTCGCGCTGGCTCGCGCCTCCCATTTGGCAAAAGAAATTGTCCTGGGAGAGCAGAGTGCTGGTTGTGGCCGCCAGAAGGAGAAGCAGGGTAAAAATTTTTCGTTTCATATTGTCTGCGTAAGGGTGCTCCGAATGGTGTGGGACGGTCAACCTCCCATAGGTTGAGACCTTGGTCAACCGTTGGGAGGAGAACCAGCGGTATTGAAGATGCGCTATGCTGGGGAAATTATGCAGCAGCATTACATTGAGCGCGTGGTTGACCTCACCCAGCCGGAAGCTAATCAGTTCTATCGACTGACGGTCGAGGAGGCACGAGAGACCGTCTTGTATGGGACGGCCGAGGCAGTGGGCCGCATTGCCGGATCGTTTGCGCTGGTGGCCCGCGAAGGCAAGATGGTGAAGATGGCACGGTCGCTGGACCGCCCCCTGCGCTACTTTCTGGCCAAGCGGCAGGAAGGGCCGGTGCTGATTGTGGCGGCGCGCATCGATACGATCTACGACTGGCTGAAGGCAGAGGGGCTTGAGGGTCAGTTCCATCCTAGTTATACGAGGATGGTTCCCGCGCACCACGTGGTGGAGCTGCAACTGATCGGATGCCCGGATCCGGATCCGGTTTACACCCGTTTCTTTACGCCCGCGCAAGCGGTGCTGGGCACGGATCTTGAGCAGATCGGGCAGGCCTATATCGGTGCGCTTGCTGATGAGTTGGCACAGTGGCTGCCGCGCGTGCCTGCGCACGAACCCATTGGGGTGTGTTTCTCAGGCGGCATCGACAGCGGGAGTGTGTTTCTTACGGCGTACCACGTGATGTTGAAGCTGGGCATGAACCCTTCGCGGCTCAAGGCTTTTGTGCTGGACGTGGGTGATGGTCCTGATGTGGGCCAGGCGCGTGCTTTCCTGGATTCACTTGGGTTGGGGCTGTTTCTTGAGCCGGTAGAAGTGGCGGCGTCGTCACTCGATGTGGATGAGACCATCCGGGTGGTGGAAGACTATAAGGCGCTCGATATTCAGTCGGCCACCATGGCGATGGCGTTATGCCGGGGAGTGCGGCAACGGTATCCGGAATGGCGCTACCTGATTGACGGCGATGGCGGGGACGAGAACCTTAAGGATTATCCCATCGAGCAGAATCCTGAACTTACGATTCGTAGCGTCATCCACAATCCGATGCTGTACCAGGAAGGTTGGGGTGTGGGGAAGATCAAACACTCGCTGACCTACAGCGGAGGGCTTAGCCGGTCCTACTGCAGAACTTATGCGCCGGCTCACTACTTCGGGTTTGTCGGGTTCAGCCCGTATACGCAACCGTCAGTGATTTCTGTCGCGGAGGGCATCCCTTTCATTTCGCTGACCGAGTACGACGTGGAACGGTTGTATGCGCTAAAGGGCGACATCGTGGCGCGGGGGGTAAAGGCGGTCACGGGCTTTGATATGCCGGTGTTTGCCAAGCGGCGATTCCAACATGGAGCGGTTTCGCAGGAAACTCTGGACGCGCGGCTTCCCTTCCGCGAGGCGGAGTATCGCCGGAAATTTCTTTCCCTCTATTCATGAGCTCCTCAGTGGATGCCTGGATCCTGGCCCGGCGTCCGGCGCGCGAGCAACGCGACGCTTATGTTCCCTATGAGTATTTTGTAGAAGAGGAGTGTGCTGCCGGAGGAGTGGTTGAGCCGGTAGCCACAGTTTTCCTTACGAATAAGGAATGCCCGTTTCGCTGCGTGATGTGCGACCTGTGGCGGAACACTCTTACGGAATCCGTGCCGGTGGGTGCGATCCCAGCGCAGATCGATCATGCGCTGAGCCAGCTTCCACCGGCAAAGCAATTGAAGCTTTACAACAGCGGGAGTTTTTTTGATCCTCATGCGATACCTCCGCAGGACTACGAGGCTATTGCGGAGCGCGCGAATGGCTTCGACCGGTTGATCGTGGAGAATCATCCGGCGCTTACGGGTGATGCTTGTCTGCGCTTCCGGGACATGCTCCGCGGCAGGCTGGAGGTGGCGATGGGCTTGGAGACGGCGCATCCCGAGGTACTCGCCAAGCTGAATAAGCGGATGACACTGGAGCAGTTCTCGCGTGCGGCGGAGTTTTTGCGGCGTAATGAGATGGATGTACGGGTCTTTATCCTGGTGCAGCCTCCTTATATGCCGGCGTCGGAGGCGCTGCATTGGGCGCAGCGGTCTTTGGATTTTGCCATGGAGCATGGCGCGACGGCTGCGACGCTCATTCCAACCCGCGCCGGTAATGGGGTCATGGATGAATTGATGGCGGATGGGCGATTTGCCTTGCCGGCCCTGCATACGTTGGAGTCGGCGATGGAGTACGGGCTGGGGCTGAAGGCAGGCAGAGTGTTTGCGGACCTTTGGGAATTGCGGGAGTCTTGCACGAACTGCCACGCACAGCGGGTCGCGCGGTTGCGGCGCATGAATCTGGGGCAAGTGGTGCTGGAGAGGGTCGCGTGCGCGCGATGCGGGGGCGCCAGTTGAAACGCGAGGTGGACCTGGTTGTGGTGGGGGCCGGCTTTGGCGGAAGCCTGATGGCAATGATTGCTCATCGGCTCGGGCTTTCAGTGGTGCTGCTGGAAAAGGGTAGTCATCCCCGGGTGGTGATTGGCGAATCGACCACGCCGCTTAGTAACCTGCTGCTGGAAAGGCTGTGCGCGGAGTATGACCTGCCGCGAATTGCTCCCTTGGCGAAATGGGGGAGCTGGCAGCGCGCTTATCCGCAGGTCGCGTGTGGGCTGAAGCGTGGGTTTACTTTTTTCCATGAGGCAGGTCAGCTGCTGGTGGCAGCAAGCCCTCATGATGACATCGCGGATACACATTGGTATCGGGCGGATGTGGATCACTTCCTGGTAGTGGAGGCGGAGAGGACTGGGGTCGAGTACCGGGATCGGGTGCGGATCGAGAGCCTCGATTTTTCAGACGATGGAGTGGATCTTGTTGGGTGGGCTGGGGACCAAGGTTTCCGTCTGCGGGCCAGGTTTCTGATTGACGCTACCGGGCCGCGCGGTTTTTTGCATCGCGCGCTGGGGCTTGGTGAGGATCCGTTGCCTGGGATGCCTGCTACGGAAAGCTTGTATAGCCACTTTACCGGCGTCGGTCGAACCGAGAACCAGGAAGGCCCTTATCCCGTCGAGGATGCGGCTGTTCATCACATCTTTGATGGTGGATGGGTGTGGGTGCTTCGCTTCAACAACGGGATTACGAGTGCGGGCGTCGCCGCTACCTCGGATGTAGCCGGCGAGCTCCGGCTGAGCGAAGGAGAACCTGCGTGGCAGCGGGTTCTCGATCGCGTGCCTTGGTTGCGAAAGCAGTTCGATGGGGCGGTCGCGTGCCAGCCGTTCCGGTATATGCCGGCGGTAAGTTTTCGGAGTGCTGCCATTTCGGGTGAACGATGGGCGATGTTGCCGTCTGCGGCGGGATTTGTTGATCCCCTGCTGTCGACCGGGTTTGCGCTTACGTTGATGGGTATTGAGCGGCTGGCTCGGGGTTTTCAGTCAGATGACCTCGAGGAGTATGGCAAGCAAACGGAGGGTGACTTGTTGGCTGCCAGCCGGCTGATTGGTGCGTTGTATGCGACCATGGGCAACTTTCCTGCGTTTACTGCGGTATCGATGTTGTATTTTGCTGCGGTTAGTTTCGCGGAGACGGCGCATCGTTTGCGGAAGGCCGAGTTGGCAACGGGATTTCTTTTGCGCGAGCATGCGGAGTTTGGGCCAGCTTTCCAGATGCTGCTTGAACGAGCGCACAGGCTGAGTGGAGTTGAGGACACGCAGGCGTTTGAGGATGAGGCTTTGCGGCTGATCGCTCCGTTTAACGTCGGACGGTTTGGTGATCCTGCGCGTGGCAATTGTTATCCAGTCTGCGCGGAGGATCTGCTTGAGGGGGCGTCGAAGTTGGGGGTCAGCCGGGATGAGGTTGTTTCCATGCTGGATCGGTCGGGGTTCTACCGATCGCACAGGCGGACTTTGGTCAGGAATTGAGAAAACGCACGGGGTCCGGCAACCAGTCCCGGCGTGCCGTGGACCACTCTCTAACGAACCATTGCCCTCCCCCTTGTCATCCCGACCGGAGCGCAGCGTAGCGGAGGGACCTGCGGTTCTACGACGCTTCATAGAGAGAGAGCCGAGGCCGACCTGCGCCATCTTGGGGGGGCTGGAGGCCCATGACAACTCCGTCAAAAACATTTCCATGAAGGGCCCGTAGAACCGCAGGTCCCTCCGCTACGCTGCGCTCCGGTCGGGATGACAAGGGGAGGAGGGCAACGGTTCCGTTGAGAGTGGTTGCCGAACCGGATTGCAAAGGGGAGAAGCAGATCACCGCTTTCCTTTTTGAAATGCGACTTGGTGAGCGACGAGAATGCCCTTGCCCTCCTGTACGGTGATTGATTGGTTGGGGGCCAGGTTTTCGAGCGTATCTTTGTGACCGCTGGGCCAGACTATGGTCAGATGCATTTTTCTGCCGGGGTCGGGCTTGCCTAAGCCGAAGGTCACCGGTAACTCACTTTGTGACAGATAACCGGACCCTGTTTTTACCATCCGCTGCAATCGAAGATTTTTGTCCACCTGTAGCGTCAGCTTGGCGCCAATGCCGTCTCGGTTGGAACGGGTTCCGATTAACTTGACCCGCAGCATGTCGTTCTGATTGCCGTTCTCATTGCGGAGCAGGCGCGCGGGGCCATTGGCTTCCGTGATCACCAGGTCGAGATCGCCGTCGTTGTCGAAATCTCCGTAGGCTGCGCCGCGGCCCACGATGGGGTGCTGCAGAGCCGGGCCCAACTGGGTCGACATGTTTTCGAATTGCCCTTTTCCACGATTGCGAAATACCAGGCTAGGTTCTGCATACCTCAGATGCGGCTGGGTTACGGCGATGTCGTCAGCCACGTGACCGTTGACCGCCAGGACGTCCAACAGACCGTCCAGATCGTAGTCGAAGAAGAATGTGCTGAAGGTCAGGGACTGCAGGGACCAGCGGTCGATGCCGGTCGATTCAGAGGCGGACGTGTACAGACCTGAGCCGTCGGTCCGGTACAACGCTATGCCTTCGTTGGTGAAGTTGCCGATGATCACGCCGGGGTGACCTGAGTTGTCATAGTCCCCGTTATCGACTCCCATGCCTGCGCGGGTGGCGCCGGCGTCGCTGTAGGCTACTCCGGCCTGTACGGCAACGTCGGAGAAAGTGCCGTTGTGATTGTTACGATAAAGCTTGTTGGGCTGGGTATCGTTGGTTACCAGCAGATCGAGCCAGCCGTCGTCGTCGTAGTCGACCAGCGCTATGCCCAGAGACTTACTGGACGCATCGAGCAGCCCGGCTCGTTGAGTCACGTCTTCGAAGGTACCGTCTCCCCGATTGTGATAGAGCCTCGCGCTCTCACCTTTGTAAACCTGCGGGGTGCAGTAGGATTTGTTTTTTGTGTCAAGGGAGCAGAACTGATCTTTGGCGATGGACCACTCCACATAATGAGCGACAAAGAGGTCGAGCTTGCCGTCGTTGTCGTAGTCGAACCAAAGGGCGCCACTCGAGAATCCGCCGCCGGCCAGTTTCGCGTGGGCGGTTACGTCGGCAAAGCGGCCGCTGCCCAGATTGTGGAACAGGTGGTTGTTGCCTACGGCGGTAATGTAGATGTCGTCTTTGCCGTCGTTGTCATAGTCGCCGACCGCACAACCCATGCCGTAGGACTCCACTGCCAGGCCCGCTTGGCGGGTGCGATCCGTGAAGGTTCCGTCTCCGTTGTTGTGGTAGAGGGCAGGGTAATTTTTCGCTGAGCCGTGCCCTGGCCAGTCCATGGAGTTTACAAACAGGATGTCCTGGGCGCCGTCGTTGTCGTAGTCCAACACACAGACGCCGCTCCCCATGGTTTCGGGGAGGTATTTCTTGCCGAAGGCACCGCTATGGTGACGAAAGGAAATACCGGAGGTGGTGGTGGCATCGACAAAACGAATGGGACCGGAAGGGCGTTGCGCTGCGGCGCTCGCCACCAGGGTTCCTAACAAAGACAGAGTGAGACAGCGACGTACCATACCTTCAGGCATGTGCGACCAAAAGACGAGCACGGCGGGACTCCATCCACATCTCGAGAAGCATGGCTGCCGGCCCTACCAGGAAGAGGGCGTAGAACGGGGCGTAGACCGCCTGATGCAGCCGCAGCACCATTTCGACGGCCGCGACGACAAACACGGTGACGCATTGGCCGAGCTTTGAGCGGACGGTCGTCTTGGGGTCGGTGATCATGAAGAAGATGAAGAGCTGGTACATGGGTCCGGTGATGGGAGAGATCTCCGAGCGCCAGGGATCGCCGGTGATCCAGCTGCGGAGGAAGGCGAACGCCAGGAAGGATAGAACGTAGGTGGCGCTGATATGAAAGCGATGCAGGCGATAGATGATTGCCGATCCCAGGGTCCAGATCACGATCATGGGCCAGACGAAGTTTCCCCACTGGATGCTCAAGCCGGCCACGGTTCCGGACGCCAGGATGAACATGGCGACGATTCCGAAGTTGGATGGATTCCAGATGTGGCGATCGTGGACCCGCAGCACGTACTTCGATGTTATGGAGATGAGCGCGCATAGGGCGTAAGGCCAGAAGGCAGGCGAGCGCACCAGGATGCCGACGCTGATGCCGGTAATGTACGCACTGGCCAGGTTGGGCCACTTGCCCATATATATGCGCGACAAAACCGCCTCCGCAATGATGCTGACGGTAATCGCTAATAAGGTGCGGGTGTAACTCTCGAGGATGCCGTAGGAGAGTTGACCCACCAGGAGGACACAAGAGATCAAGAGCGGTGAGAGATAGCGGTTGGAGGGGCTAAGGAAGCGCTTCCATGCCGCCTCGTTCGTTACCGGTCGCGCGACACTGGCGCCTTGACTCATTCCGCCTCCTTGATATTGTAGAGCTTTCCGGCGACCAGGTTGTCAACGGTCTGCACTTTGCCCGAAGGCCAGCGGATGATTGCCTTCTCGATCTGCGTGTTCTTACCCAAGCCAAAATGGAGCCGGCGGTCGTTCTGCGCAGCAAACCCGCTGCCTCCTGAGACATGCTGCATTTGCTGTTGGCCGTTCCAATAAAGAGTGACCTGCGCGCCAATCGCGCTCCGGTTGCTGCGGGTTCCCTCCAGGGCAAATTCGACCCACTGGTTTTGTGAGTTCACAGTGTTCTTGTAGATCAGCAAAGGGCCGCTCTGGTTGGCGACGACTACATCGAGGACACCGCGATTCCACAAATCGGCCATCGCCACCGATCTGCCGTCGTAGACATCTGTGGCGCCGACTGCTTGTGCAACGTCTACGAATTTCGCGGCTCCGTCGTTGATCCAGACTTTCTTTTGCTGGTAGCCGGACAGGCTGCGGCCGTTGAAGGCGGGCCAATCGGCTGCGTCTCCAATAATCTTGCTGTTGCCGCCGGCGACTCTGGAAAAGTCGTACCAGTAACTTTTGGTCCGGCTAAGAGAGATGTAGCCGTTGGTAAGGTAAAGATCCAGGTAGCCATCGTTGTTCAGATCGCCGAATTGCGCGCCGAAGCTCCAGCCACCGAGTTCCACGCCCATGTCGCGAGCCAGGTTCGCGTATTTCAAGGCCGGCCCTTCCTGGGGCACCCAGAGATTGTTGCCCTGAATCAGCACTCCGTCCTGGGAGATGTTCGAAACGTAGATGGCGTACTTGCCCTGGTTCAGAATGTCTCCATAGGCGACGTTCATGCCGCTCTTGGGGGCAAAGCCGACGCCCGTCGCCTCGCCTGCTTCGTGAAAGTGGCCGCCGTCGTTGAGGTACAGTTCGGACACGCCGTAGTCATTGGCAATGAAAAGGTCGGGATGTCCGGTACCGCGCAAGTCCGCGGCAGAAGCGGCCAGGGCCCAACGAGTGCTCTTGATTCCGGCCTTTTCGCTGACCTCCTCGAACTTGCCATTGCCCAGGTTATGAAACAAGAACTTTCGGCCGCCATTTTTCGCGTACTCAAAACTTTCGGGCATCATGCGCGTGGTACGCAAATGCCATAGATCCAGTTGTTCCGGGTAGTAGCCACCGACGAAGAGATCGAGCAGGCCGTCGCCGTCATAGTCAAACCACACGGCTGTATTTGCATTGATCCACGGTGGCAGGCCCGCGGTGTCGCCTACACGGGTAAATCCCTGGCCATGGTCGTTATGGAAGAGCTCCGGCTTTCCCCACTTGATGAGAAACAGGTCTTCGTAACCGTCATTGTCATAATCACCCCAGACGGCTCCCATGGAGACCCCGGTTCCCGGCTGGTTCACGTCGGCCAGGCCCATTTGCGCGGCAACGTCCTGGAAGGTGCCGTCGTGCATGTTGCGGTAGAGGTGGTTCTGGCTGCCGGTGGCGCTGTTGGTCGCGTAGAGGTCGGGCCAACCGTCGCGGTCGAAATCGACGATGGACACCGCGGCGCCCATCGAGGCGACTTCCGGCATGATGCCTTCGAGCTTGGCGTCCAGGGTCGGCGCCTGGTGGACGAAATGAACGCCGGCCTGCTGTGAAACTTCCTGCAGATGGAAGCCATAGCGGGCGATCGCCTGGCCTTCATCCAGCTTTGCCTGCGCTTCTTCGCGGCGCGCGGATACCTGCCGGATGAAAAGGGGCGTGGCCAGCATCCCCAGGAAAAGAATGGCCAGGATAACTCTTGCAGTGCGGCTCGCTTTCATTGCGCCTCGCTGCTCCTCAGCGCGTGGTCAAGAGATTCGGGGGTCACGTAGCGGGTGTGGTACGTCTGCCAATCTTCTGGATGCTGGCGGTAGACCCACTCGTTTTCCAGGCTGCCTGGAGCCTGGTTGTACTGCGTTTTCGCGTGATAGGGCAAGGGCTGGATCGTTCTTGATTCAACGCGTATTGTAGTCTCCATCCTTGATCCAGCCGTCCCCGGCGATCACATAGTCCCTTACCCACCCGGCAGGGGGTGGAGCTTGCTCGGGGAAACGCAGGCTGATCTCGTCGCCGGCGTTCATGATCACATAGCGATCATCGATGGCCGATAAGAGTGGCCGCACGTCGCCGTAGCGCGTGTAGTAGCCCTCGAGGTCGCGCCAGATCTGGGTGGTGGCGGCGATGCGGTTGTAGTTGGGCAATTCGGGAGAAGAGGCGTTAGCCTGGTTGACCACGGAGTATCCCCGGTAATGAAGATCTGCCTGGGATGGGTTCAAGCGTGTGACGTTTATCTGTGTCTGGGGCAGGCCCTGGGCCCACTGGATCTGATCCCAATAGACTTCGAGGTTGGTACGCAGGCGCAATCTCCGCGGGGTGCCGGGCAGGAAGACGTTCTCCAGATTGATGAGACAGGTCTTCTTGCGGCCGGCCGGGAAGCCGAGGTTTGTCCGAGCGGTGTGCCATCCGCCGTGGCCGTCGGGAACTTCGAGGCTCAGAGGTTGGGCTTTCTGGTGGTGCCCCTGGCCGATGGCGACGTTTACGGAGGAATCGGTGGGATGCACCCACCCCTTGGCGATGAGCCACAGGGGGCCGTTCGCAGGCACGCCGTTGCCCAGGTCCAGCTCGACATAGTGATCGCGGGTGAGCCCCTGGTATTGTCCGCGGCCGAAGGTGTCGAGGTAGTTGCCGTCGAGGTCGCTGACGACTGCGGTCACGTCGGCGCCGTGATCGTCTGTTGCTTTCGCAATGTTGTGGGGCGGCGCGACAGTAGTGATGGCGAGTTTTGGCGCGGGGACCACGAATCGCTCATCGGTAAAGATCTCGGTGCCCACGGGATGATCGACGACCATCAACTTCAGGTAGTCGTAGTAGTAGGTTTCCCATAGCTCGCCGGTGAGGCGTAGATCGTAATAGCCATCGTGCGGCGCGAGTTGATCACGATTGATTTTGTACCACTCTTCTGTGGCTGCGATTCCGGGGGAGCCTACGGAGTCGATCTGCAGGCCAATCGCGGAACCCCAAGGGACCGCGTCTTTCACGAAGCTCATTTGTTTACCGTTCCAGGCAAAGAGAAAGGGACAGGAGCCTTTGAGTCGCTGCTCGGTCAGCACTTCCTGGTCCGCTTTCAAGGCGAACTCGGCGTTTTGCATGCCATTGGGCCAGAGGATGGTGACGACGTCGGCGCTGCTCTGCTCTCCGAGACCGAAATGCAGTTGCGGTGAGGTGATGGCCTGCTTCTGCACCAGCAGGCCGGAGCGTAGTTCCATCTCGCCTCCGATGCCGAAGGAGTTGATGCGCTGGTCGCCAGTGGCTACGCGGGCTCGGGGACGGAGAATTTGCCAGTGGTAATTCTTGCTTCCGTGGTTGAGCGCTTGCTGTGCTTCCCCGTTGGGGGAGAGGCCGAGCAAGTCCAGCCTGCCATCGGCGTTGAGATCGGCAACGTCAAATACTCGTGCGGATCCCGCGGGCGCCGGTAACAGGCTGAATTTCTCGCCGCCGTTGTTCAACCAAACAACGGCGCCGGCGGACTCGCCAGGATTGAGCGCGACGGGGACGGATAAAAGGTCGACCGCTCCGTTGTTGTCCAGGTCCGCAGCATGCAAGCGAACTTCTGCTACAAGGTGGGGCACGTGCCCCAGAGGAGCGACGTTCCAGGCCTCGCCAGTTCGGGTGATGGCAACCAGCTCGCCTGTCTCTTCCAGGACCACGAGATCAAGCATTCCTGAGGAACTCACGTCAGCTACGGTCACCGCTTTTACAGGTGGCAGATTTGCAGGCAGCGGAAGCTCGTTGAACACGCCACCTCTCTGGTTGTGGAAGAAGTGCAGGGTGCGGTTGCCATCGATCATGGCTGCATCGGGATTACCGTCGCCATCGAGGTCGACCCAGGCAAAACCGCCCAGGCCGGCGATGCCCTTGAAGGGATGAATCGCGGAGAAGGTTCCATCGCCGTTGTTTCTCAGGACCATTGGAGACGCTTGATTCGTGGATAACAGGATGTCCATATCCCCATCCGCCTCGACATCGATGGCCCAGGCGCCGCCGTAGGGGGCATTGAGCACTGCCGGCGGCAGCTTAGTCTGCATGGTTACGTCTGTAAACGATGTGGGGCTCTCCTGGCGGAAAAGGCGAACGCCGCCTTCCCCTGCCAGGACCAAGTCAGTTTTGAAGTCGTAATTGAAGTCGACCGGCAGGATCGACTCCGGCTGAAGCGGCACTTTTGCCGAGCCTCCCGGGAAAGGAAGTTCTGCGCCTGTCGACAGCCTCACGCTGTGGCTGTTGGCTGCGGCAATCGCCGGCGCGCCCTCGCCGGTGAGCGAGATCGCTCCTATCCAGGTCCAGGGATTCCCTGCCCCGGGCGTTGGACGGGTCAGGGCGCCGACCTGAAAGTTGATCGCGGTATCGGCGGGCGGCGGGGTGAAGGTTGGCGAGGGTAGCAGCAGGAAGCGGAGGAATGGTGTGGCCTCGTTCCCTGCTGTGGGCTGAATCTGGTTCAGGCTTTGACGAAATTCTGGTACGCGCATGAGCGAGTTGCGCAAAAATGCGATGCGCACGGCAGCTGATCGCGGATCAGGGCCAGTGGCTGCAGCTTGCAAAGCGGTCCATTGCTGTTGCACTTCCGGCGGCCAGGTAGCTGCTCGCTTGTCTAGACCGGCTACGACAGAGTGCAGGGTCTGGGCATCGCCCCGCTTGGCCGCCACTCGCCCGAGCTCGAGCAATGCGGCTGGATTGTCTGGTTGTGCAGCAAGAATCTTCTGCAGCAGTTGCTGGAATTCCGTCTCTCCGTTGGCATCGCCCTGGCGCTCCACTTCCTGGGCCAGCAGGTACATGGCGAGCAGATTATGCGGATTGATCTGCACCGCCTGGCGCAGTTCGGCAATGGCCTGGGAGGGATTGCCTCGCTTGCTCTCGAGTACGCCAGAAAAATAATGGAGCTGGTCGTTTTTAGGCGCCAGCTTTTGCGCTCGTCCCAGGCGTTTGGCTGCCGCATCAAAGTTCCCCTGGCGTAATGCGAGCAGGCCCCAGTTGGCCCAGCCGGCCGGCTCTCCCGGCGCCAGTTGCGTTGCTTGTTCCAGGGTGGTGTCGGCACGCACGTCGTCGCCTACCTGCAGCGCCGCCAGGCCCACGTAGAAGGCTGTCACCTCGTCCAGATATGCTTTGGTGCCTGGCTTGGGTAGACCGGAGGGGTGGCATCCGGCCAACAGTAAGGCGAGCGCGGCGATGATCCCGCAACGGGCGGCTACTCGGGCTGGCTGCGATTCGTCGCAGCGCCCGCGTTCTCGAAGCTCTTTACACCTCATAAGGCCTTATGTTCGCACTCCCACGCTAGCTTACGTCACCTAAGCGCTGGAAGGGGAGCCCTGACGAGACCGTACTGCTGCAGGTTGAGCTCAGCTGAAGGTTGATTGAGCCGTCATCATCCGAAGGGTGGAGTGGATTTCAACCTTTCGGTGGATGCATATCGACACCTATCTGAGTCGTACGGCGGCCCAGCAGGTATTTGTGGAGCTTACGCGAGCGTTTTAGAAATCAACCCGCAGCGAGAACTGCTGAATGCGCTGACGGGGCAGCTGTTTGGAGTAGACGCCGAAGTCGCCATTACCCCAAACAGATTGGAGCGATGTGTTCGGGTTCACGTCGAAGCGAGGCGTGTTGG
Source organism: uncultured Acidobacteriaceae bacterium (assembly GCA_963850235.1). Taxonomy (GTDB): domain Bacteria; phylum Acidobacteriota; class Terriglobia; order Terriglobales; family Acidobacteriaceae; genus PALSA-350. The sequence goes on from CAWKKM010000020.1 coordinate 37,710, forward strand.
TGACATTGAAGACTTCCCAACCAAACTTGAGGCCGATCCCTTCACGGAGCTGCCACGCCTTGTTGAGTCCGGAATCTATACCAAAGACGCCATCACCGCGGAATCCATTACGCGTTCCGGCTTCACCGGGAAGTGGATAGCGAATTGGACAACTGGAGGTCACCTCGATGCACGACTGAAGGGCGAGAGGGTCGGCGAAGGCATTCGGCCCGGACTGCCCCGGAATGACGTGCCTGTGCATACGGACGGGCCCGGTTTTGACCAGGAAGCTCTGATAGTACCAGGCAGTCACCCAGCCGGCGCCGACTTGGGGCGCGAACGGCAGACCACTGGTCACTCGCCCTAGACCGGTCATTTGCCACCCGCCCAGAAAAGCGTCGGCCACGGCATTGGCATTCGAAAAAAACTTTCTCCCGCGGCCGAAGGGAAGTTCGTAGACCCAATCAGCCGTCACCACATGGCGTGTGTCGTAGTCCGAGACAGCGCGGTTCTTCTTGGGATGGAAAGCGTCAATGATCTGGCTGAAGGTAGAGTAGCCGGTAAACGCCGACGGTATGTAAGCGCCTCCGCCCGAGCGCTCTGCGTCTGATCCCAGGTCGATGGACTTGCCGTAGGTATAGCTGAAGTCCGCTTGCAGCCCGTGCGTCATCGGGTGCCGCACGATCAGCTGCCCGGAGTGGTAGCTGGTAGTCCCGATCGGAGCTAATGTCTGCGCGGTGCTGAATTGGCTGCCGTAGTACCGGTTGGTTTGCCCGTTGCCGCAACCCGGATTGCAGAGCACATCCATGCTGTAGATGCCGTACGAGGCATTGAGCGGGTTGGTGGCGAAGTGGTTGTAAATATTCTGCGTGGCAGTGTTGCCCTCCTGACAAACGCCCTCGGTGCAGTTGACTCCCAGATTCGCCGCATCTGGAAACAGGTTCTCCCAGTAGGGAATCTTGCCGATGTTTGCCGTCGGGATGCCCTGATAGAACTGAGTCTCCAGCAAATCCGCAGCAGTGAAATAGTCCATACCGGAGGATGGATCGATAAGATTGAGCGGCATCCCTAAATCGACATTCTGCAGTGTTCTTCGCCCAAAGCGGCCTACATAATCGGTTTCCACCGTCCACCCGCCGGGAATCTCCCGCTGGATGGAAGCGACGACCTGCGAAGAGTGCGGCGTTTTCAATCCGTCGTCGACGACATTGGTAAAGGCCTCCCCATTCACATTCGGAGTAAATGGAAAACTGATCGAACCGGCCGGGTTTGGCAGTCCCGAGGCCTCGAGCGGAATATCGTGCAGGCCGGTGAAGCGAGGAGAGGCCCCGGTAGAGACCCAACCCGCGAGGGTCTGCACCGAACCGAGAAGTCCCGCCGAGCCGAGCGTTGCCACTTGATTGGCAACAGACATGCCGAAGTTGTCGTAGTTTTCGCCGAAGCCGGCGCGGATTGAGGTCTTAGGATTGAGCGCGTAAGCCACACCGATGCGCGGCGCGATGTCCCACTTGTCCATGTTGTACATGGGTTTGCCACCATTTGCCTTTCCGGCGGGAACGAAGCTGAAACTCGGCTGCTCGGCGATTCCCTTGGCGGCCTGAGCCACTCGCGTTTTAAACCAACCGGACACGCTGATGTTGGGCGCCACCTGTTGGCCGTTCGTCTCATAAGGAGCTTGGGCGAGGGAATGGCGCAACCCGTAAGTGATCGTGAGCTTCGGCGTAACCCGAAAGCTGTCCTGGAAGTAGTACTCGAACTGGGTGGCCTTGAAATTCCGGGCGACGAACGAACCCTCCGGCAGTAAGGTTCCGCTCTTCTGTGGCGTGACCTTGTAAACATAGTTCAGCTGGGTCGACGCAACAATGCCGGCAAGGTTCATCGCGGCGTAGCTATAGGAGTTGTTGAAGCTGGTCGCAACATTGGGAAACCCAAGTGCAGGATACGCAGAAGGATCGAGGTCCTGACCTGTGTTGGCAAGGCTGTCAAAGTATTCGCCGCCAGACGATGAGGCTCCATTGAAAGAGTAACTATTGGTGCTCGTATTGTTGTAGATGAGCCGGAAGTCCACCCCGAACTGGAAGTCATGTTTTCCGTGGGCCCAGGATATGTCGTCGATGATATTCGTTGTTGGGACATGAAAATCGGTCGAATAGGTTTCCGCCGTGGGGTTACTGACGCTGGCTAGAGTTACCCAAGGCTTATTCGAGGCGCCCGTACGTCCGGTTCCCTGACGGGTAAACCCTAAGCGAGCGTTGTTCACCAGGTTTTGGTTAATGGTCCAGATTTCTCCGGCAGCAAAGCCCTTGGTGTTATCCCGAATGGTATAACTCGGAGGCTGGCCGGGAAACTGCGGAGGCTGGAGAATGCTGTCGTCCTGTAAATTGCCCCTGGCGAAAAGATGGTGTCTGTCCGAGATCGCGTAGTCGATCTTGGCAATATTGGTCCATAGGTTTGTCGGATTCGGAGCTGCCCATGTAAAGGAGCCGGTGTTGAGGCCGTCACCCGCGAGGCTGCCATTAGGCAATGGATACGACTGAAAGACCTGCAGGATATTTGGATTGGGTCCCGGTCCCCAAGGACAGGTACCATTGCCGGAACAGTGCGGATCAAGCGACGCGAATTGGGCCGGGGAAAGAGTCTGGACGGACTGTCCACCCGATGCGTTGTTGTAATAGTAAGAAATTGATCCGGTCCGGAAGGCGGCATTGGGTACGATCAGCGATTCCTCTTGAGCCTCCGCTGTCCGCTGCATTTCGAAGTTCAGGAAGTAGTAGAGTTTGTTCTTCTTGATAGGCCCGCCGATCGCAGCCCCAAAAGTATTCCTGATCAATTCGCCGGGCTTGTTTGGAAGACCTTCAGCCGCTTCACCGTTTTTGTTGAACCAATCATTTGCGGAAAAAGCGGTGTTGCGGTTGTACTCGTAAAGGCTGCCGTGTAGCTTGTTGGTTCCACTTCGGGTAACGATGTTGACTTGCGCGCCCGAGGACCGGCCAGTGTCGGCGCCGTTGTTGCTGGTCGTCACCTTGAACTCCTCAACCGAATCGATAGACGAGCGCAGAACCCCAGTAAACGCATAGCCCAGGACACTGTTGTTGTCGAGCCCATCCAAGGTAATGTTGCCTTGGTCAGACCGGGCTCCCGCCACGGCGCCGCTACGGCTGTCGGTGTCCTGTCCATTCTCATGTCCCAGGTAAAGCACTCCAGGCTGCAGGCTGAGCAGATCAGGAACGTTTCTGCCTTCCATAGGCAGCGCCTCAACTGTCTTTTCGTCCACCGCATTCCCGACGGACGCGTTGGTGGTGTTGATGATCGCGCCCGCGCCCGGGTCGACTTCGACCGTAGTGTTGGATGACAAAACGTGCAACACCATGTTCATGGTCGCCGGTTGCGAAACCAGCAGTTGCAGGACTGTTTCCTCGGCCGAGAACCCGGGGCTGGTAATAGTCAAGGTGTAGGTTGCCGGTGGAACCTGCTGAAATTGGTAACTGCCATCGTTTTCCGTCTTATGCACGAGATGGAAGCCGGTCTCGCTGCTGGCAAGACTCACGGTCGCGCCGACGACGAGGGCGCCGGCCGGATCGGTCACGGTTCCCCGCAACGACGAGGTTGCCGTCTGCGCAAACAGTGGAGCACATGCAATGGGTAAGGTTAAAAGCGTCAGTAGACACGTCGAGAGCCTCATCATCGGTATCACTCCTGAAGTTTCATCTTGCGCGCCGGCATTTGGTGAAACACTGAATCGTTTTGTGAAACCAATCGTTGGTATGGCGGGGATTCCCGGTGCCCGATCAATAGCTATCTCCGGCAGGAGATAGATTTGGGAAGAGTATTGGGGAGACCATAACTGGCATCTCAAAGAGCAACAAGCGAAAAAACACGAAATGATTGAGGAACCCTGTGACGATACGAACTCCCGCCAGGTACTAGGGTTTTCGCTTACTTATCGGCCTCAACCAACGGCGGTACGGTCGTAGCCGGGGTGAGTTCCGGCGTGCGCTTATGCCAGTCGGTGGCTTGCTGGTAGGCATAGGCGAGCGCTAAGACCTTGGACTCTGAGAAGTGTGGTCCCGCGATCATCAAGCCGATAGGCAGCCCGCTCTTCGAGAAACCACAGGGGAGGCTGAGCGCCGGAATCCCGTAAACATCGAAAGGGGCAGTGTTGGTGCAACCGGACCTGGGGTCAAAGAAGTCGTATGCATGTTCAGGCTTGCGATTTCCCATCTCTTCCTTCAACGAATCGGTGATCAGCGGAGGCAGGCTTCGGGTCGTCGGCACTACCACCAGGTCGATGCCCGTGAACGCTGCGTCGACCTTGCGGCGGATCAAGGCGAGCGCATCGTGGCTGCGAGCGCTATCGGCCGCCGTCGAAGCCTGCTGGATCTGCTTCATATCGAGCTTGGTGGGAGGCATGTAGGCCATGCCGGAGAGCTTGATCAATGGCTCGTGATAGGCAGCGGTGTCACCAAGGGCAGTGAAGAAGTCCTCTCCTTGAGGTATGTCGGGCATGGGCGCGCGCGAGGTGACGCCTTTCGTCATCTTGGCCAACACTTCCAGAGCCGTTGTGACTGCCGCCTCGACTTCAGGCTCGAGGTGATCGTAGAACTCAACCGGAGCGCCCAGACAGAAGCCCGATACCGGCTGGTCCAGAGCCTTTATATAGTTCTCGCGGGGATGGTCCACGCTAAAGATGTCGAGGTTATCGAAGCCGGTCATCTCGTTCAGCATCATGGCGACGTCTTCAACTCTGCGCGCCATGGGACCGCAGTGATCGAGGGATGCGGCGCAGGGAATAATTCCGCGAATCGAGACGAGGCCGGTAGTCGGCTTGATGCCCACGACTCCACACCACGAGGAAGGAACCCGGATGCTGCCACCTGTATCGGTGCCCAGCGCCGCGTAACCGAGATCGGCGATGACCGCGGCGCCCGAGCCGGACGACGATCCCCCGGTAGCTCGATCGAGCGCCCATGGATTTCTGCAAGGCCCAAAGTACGAAACGTCGCCCGTACATCCGAGCGCAAACTCGTGCAGGTTCAACTTGCCTAGTATGATCGCGCCCGACGTTTTCAAACGTTGCACGATCTCGGCATCCTCAACCGGGACGCGATTGCGAAACATGGGGCTGGCCGCCGTCGTCCTTATGCCCGCGGTATCGATGTTGTCCTTGAGGGCGATGGGGATGCCGTGCAGAGGTCCGCGAAACTTCCCTGCGCGCTGCTCCTCGTCCAGTTTCGCTGCCTGTTGCAACGCCTCCTCACCCATGACCGTGATGTAGGCGTTGATCTTTGGGTTGTAGACAGCGATCCGCGCCAGAACTGCTTTCGTGAGCTGGGTTGGGGTTACAGCCTTGCTATGGATCTTTGCCGAGGCCTCGACCAGGGTGAGGGACGTGAGCTCATCCGGCGACGCGCCGCCCGCCGTCTCTGTTGCACCGGCCAGCGTGGACCATCCAGCTCCCAGTCCACTAGCGGCCAGCACACCGCCACACAGGGACGCAAATTCGCGTCTCGAAATTCCTGTCATCGAGGATCCTCCGTCATAAGAGGTTCTACGGATCATGTTCTGGAGACAAGCGAAATCATGCGAAAAAAACAAGTCATCGATCGATGTCGCGCATCGACGCAGGGGCTTCTAAGCGCAAACTTCAGTTAGGCGGCAGATATGGAAGAGGCGATCCGTCGAAACTGATGCGAATTGCGTAGGCGGCTAAATCTCGGATCGTGATTTACGTAAATCGCCTTCATGTCTCGCCTGTCATAAGCGATCGACATGTTTTGCAGGGCTTCTCTCTCGCGATTCAAGGTTGCATACACGCCGGAAACATCGTAGGCGGGAAAGCACCCACCCGAGCGGCACTTTGCGAGTTCGAGCAACATCGATTCTGCCGTAGGCACATCCCCGGCTCCGGCGTGTGCATAAGCAAGAAGCGCAAGAATACTTGGGGAGCGGTTGGAGAGCGCGAGCCCGCGATTCAGCGCATGGATAGCCTGGTCCCAGTTCCCGCGTGCTGCCTCTGTTCTTCCCAGCAGGGCGTGGCCCATGACGAACTGCGGCTGTACCTGGATCGTGTGCCTTACAAATGAGAGGGCGTTGCTGTAGTCTCCGGCGTAGAAGTAAGCGACGGCCACCTGGCCATTGGCCAAGTCCGAGAGCGGCTCCAGCCGATGCCCATGTAGCGCCAGGCTTATGGCCTCATCATGCCGGCCTTGGGAGTTCATCAGCGTGGAGTACAGTTGCAGTGTTCGAATGTCCATTTTTCCCGAGTCGATCAACTGCAGGGACCTGCGCTCCGCGGCGAGCCTATCCCAAGTACAGTTGATCAGCACATTGATGAGCGAGTTCTGCACTTGCAGAGACTTGTGGTCGAGCCGCAGCGCTTTCTCCGCCGCATCTTTCGCCACTGATGCTGCAGGTTGCGAGGGAAGCAGATAGTTGTAAGAGAGGGAGACATAAGTGTCCGCAAGCCCGGCGTAAGCATCGGCGCACTCGGGATCGAGAGCAATCGCATCCTCAAAGTAGCCCAGGGCTTTTATGAGAGCTGCCTTGCTTCGTTGCCTCCAGAAATGAAAGCCCATCTGGCACGCGTGATATGCCGGGGGCAGGCTGATACCAGTATCTTGTTTGACGACTCCTATTCGGTAAAGACTCTCCTGCGTGATCGCTTGACTCATGCGCACCGCAGGCCCGGACTGTCCCTCCGGAGCTGGTAGACCGCGGGAGCTGATTGCCGATCTGGCAATCCACCAAGCCTCGAGCTCGCGGCGATAAGCGTAGACGCTGCCTCTCTTTTGGTGGACCTGGCGCCGGACCGGAAGACCTTCGCTCTTCTCCCATAACTGGACTGTCCGCACCTCCCGGCGAAAGTAGGACGCGACTTCTTTCCACGAGTCGAGCCGCTCTCCAGTCCAGTGGACTGGGGCCGAGACTCCCTGGTCGAATCCCAATTGTGAGAGAGCTCGCATGGTCCCCCCTTTTTTGAAAACAAAAATGGCGTATCGGTCAGCACGGACCAACTACAGGGACAAAGAAGGCAAGACCCCGGGGTGATTTGCTTTTTTGGTTTGCGAAAAGAGTGGCCTGAATAGGCTTATACGCGACACCCTGTCTACCGTCAACACTTTAGCGGGATCGGCTCCTTCTTGCGCCTAGCAGTGGGCTATGGTGAGAAATTCCTCTCTTTTTTCGTGTTATTTCGCTTGAAAGCCCGGCTTGGTGATGAAAGGGTAGCGGCATCGCTGACACCTGGAAACAAGGAAAACAGAATGCTCTCGATATCACGCCGGCAGTTCTCTAAAGCCATTGCCGGGACCTCCGCAGCGCTCGCGGTGGAGACGTTTGGGTCTTCACTCATGACGGCCCTTGCCGCCGATGGAAGCAGCGCTGACCAGATCGCCGGACTGACGCTCACGGAAGCGGCGGCCAAGATTCGTTCCGGAGCTGTAACCTCGACCGTGCTCACGCAGGCATGCCTGGAACGCATCCGCATCTACAACCCAAAAGTTGATGCTTTCATCACCGTAATGAGCGACTCCGCCTTGGCCCAGGCGGCACAGATGGATCGTGAGCAGAAGGCGGGAAAATTCCGCGGTCCGCTGCATGGCGTGCCGATCGCGCTTAAGGACAACATCGACACAGCCGGCATTCGCACCACTGCAGCCAGCAAAGTTTACGACGACCGTGTACCGAAGGAAGACGCGGAGGTAGTGCGCCGCCTGGCGGCGGCGGGCGCGGTGTTTATCGGCAAAGTAAATCTGGATGAGTTCGCCGACGCGGTTAGCTATTTCGGCTCGGTGCGTAACCCTTGGGCGCTCGATCGCGACCCTAGCGGGTCCTCGAGCGGCTCCGCCGCTGCCGTGGCGACCACCCTGGCCTATGGCGCGCTGGGCACGGACACTGGAGGTTCGGTGCGTCTTCCCGCTGCCTACTGCGGTGTGGTCGGCATCAAGCCAACCTACGGCCTGGTGCCGATTCGCGGCATCGTGCCCCTGGCCGTTTCATTGGACCACTGCGGACCCATCACTCGCACCGTCGGAGACGCCGCCCTTATGCTCAACCAGATGGCCGGTTACGACAAGCTGGATATCACAAGTGTTCAGCATCCGAAGGAGGACTACGTAGCCGCCCTCAGCCAACCGGTTTCCGGGCTGCGTTTGGGCATACCCCGTGTGCCCTTCTTCGATCAGGTCGATGCAGACACATCGCAGGCGGTCGAGGGCGCGATCTCGGTTTTGACTAAGATGACCAAGAGCACAAAGGATGTTTGCCTGCCTTCGGTGGCTGGTTATAGCTGGCTGCACCTCAACAGTATCGGTAATGAGGTTTATGCCTACCACGAGGAGCTGTTTGCCAACAGTGCGAACCGCTACTCCTTAGCTCTGCGGCTGCAATTGCAACAGTTGAAGGATGAAATGAACTCCCCCACAAGCTCCGGCAGTGCCCAGGTGTCCGCTTACATTCGCCACCGCTGGGATATGGAGCTGCTGCGCCGCACGGTCGATGACGCCTTCACCGACTTCGACCTCGTGGTGCTTCCCACGCAGCGCATCCTGCCCCAGAAGTTGAGCCTCGTCCTGGAAAACGAGGAGTCGACCAAGCCGCGCAACCCTGGAATCATGGACCTTGATAACTGCACCGCCTTTAACGTTTTTGGTCTTCCTGCGATCTCGATTCCGTGCGGCTTAAGCCGAGATGGCCTTCCTGTCGGCCTGATGATCGCCGGTCCGCACTTCTCGGAGGGAAAGATCATGGCTCTGGCACAAGCCTACGAACTCGAAACCAAGTGGGACACGCGCAGGCCGCCACTTAGACCGGACACACCCGTTCCGCCAATCAGGAGCTAGAGCCAAGACGGGACCGTCCCGAGATTGTTTCCGCGTGTTCGGCGTGCTAGACGTCGTGCTTGGTGCGGAAGAGATGGATGAGCAGCGGCATCATGAAAAGGATGGCGATGACCGTGGTGAGCATGCCTCCTACCACGACGCGTGCCAGCGGTTGTTGGGCCTGAGCGCCTATTCCGTTGGCGAGGGCAGCGGGACAGAGGCCCAATCCGGCGGCCATGCAGGCCATCACCACAGGACGCATTTCGTCGCTGCAGCCTTTCTGGAGTCCGGCGTCAAAGCCCTCTTCAGCCTGGGCGCGACGGATGCCCGAAAGGAAGACGACGGCTCCCAAAGTGGCCACTCCGGTCAGAGAGGTAAAGCCGACGGCCGCGGAAATGCTGAAATTGGTGCGAGTGAGGAACAGAGTCAGCACGCCCCCGATGGCGCTGAAAGGCAACGTGCCGAGCACGATGAGCGCGTCTTTCCAGGTGCGGAACTGGATATAGAGCAGGACCAGAATCGCTACCAGGCTTATGGGAATGACGAATGCGAGACGGCGCTGCTCCTTGCGCAGGCTGTCGAACTCCCCGGCCCAGGTGTAGTTGTAGCCGGAGGGCAGTTTGATCTTGTTGGCCAATTGCTGTTGTAAATCCTCAATGGTCGTGGCCAGATCGCGGCCGCGCACGCTGAACTTGATAGGAATGTAGCGGCGCCCATTTTCGCGATAGATCATGAAAGCCCCGTCGCGGGTTTCCACATCCGCTATCTGGCCGATGGGTACCCGGCCACCATCCGGCGTGGGCAATAGAATCCCTTTTATGGCATCAGGACCGTTACGATATCGTTCCGGAAAACGGACAGTCAAATCGAACCTGCGATCGCCTTCAATGATCTGCGTGACGGCTGCACCACCCACCGCCGCCTGGATGGTGGCATTTACATCGCCGGCCGCGAGACCGTAACGCGCAGCCTTGGCGCGGTCGATGCGGATGAGCAGGCTGGGCTGCCCGCCGATGCGAAAGATGCCGACATCTGCGACGCCTTTTACTGATTGCATCACACCCGTGATCTGGTCGGCCAGGCGCGAGAGGGTGTCAAAATCGTCGCCAAAGAGCTTGAGCGAGTTTTCCCCCTTGACGCCGGACATGGCTTCCTCGACGTTGTCCTGAATGTTCTGGGAAAAATTCAGGTCCATGCCAGGGATGCGAGAGAGGCGATGGTTTATCTCGTCGATCAATCGATTCTTGGTCAAACCGGGGCGCCACTCGCTGGGCGGCTTGAGAGCGACGGAGACTTCCACATCATTGAAGGTGACGACGTCGGTCCCATCATCGGGGCGGCCCATTTGGGAGACGGCCTGGATCACTTCGGGCGACTTGGCAATTTGCGCCCGCAGTTCGTCGCCAATCCTGGCAGCGGCGTCAAAGGAAATATCCTGGGGCAGCGTGGCGCGGATCCATAGGTTTCCTTCTTCGAGAGGAGGCATGAATTCCCCGCCGACCAAGGTGAAGATGATGCCGGCCCCCACAAGGCAAATGACTGCCACCACCCAGGTGAGCCGCCGATGCGCGAGGACCCGCGGCAGACCCTTGTCATACCGATGGCGAAGAAAGCTGCCGAGAAAGGTTTCGTGCTTTTCCTGCTTCAACGTGGTGGGCACAATCAGTTGGGCCAGCACGGGAGCAAAGATGAGGGAGAAGATGAGCGCGCCTGTGAGCGCAAAGCCATAGGTGACCGACATGGGCGCGAAGATCTTGCCCGGGACCCCCTGCATGGTGAAAAGAGGAATGAAGGCCACGAGGATGATCAAGGTGGCAAACAACACGGGCTTGGAAGCGTTGCTTGCGCCTTCGATGATCAGGTCGACGTTGTTTTCGTTCTCGGTGCGGCGTGAGAGCTTGCGGTAGATGCTTTCCAGAACCACGATGGAGGCATCCACAAGAATGCCAAAGTCGATGGCGCCGATGGAGATCAGGTTGGCCGACTGGCCGGTGAGCACCATCATGGAAAACGCGAACAGCACGGCAAATGGAATCGTGATTGCGGCAATGAAGCTGATGCGCAAATCGCCGAGCATGGTGATCAACACCAGCGTCACCAGAAAGAGTCCGGAGAAGACAACGTGGCGGACGGTCTTGGTGGTCGTGTTGATCAGGTTGGTGCGGTCATAGACGGTGCTGATATGCATGCCTGGAGGCAGCAGACCGCCGCGGTTTAAATCGTGAATTTTCTTTTTCAGGCCCTCGAGGGCGGGCAGGGACTTCTCCTGCTTCTGCAGCAGAACGATGCCCAGCACGACATCCGGCTCGCCATTGCGGCCGACCTTACCCAGCCGGGGTTGCACCCCCTCTTTCACTTCGCCGATATCGCGCACCAATACGGGTGCTCCGTTGTGTTCGGCAACTACGATAGCGCCGATATCGTCGATGTTCTTCAATAACCCTATGGCACGGACGTTGATGCTTTGATCGCCGAGGGTGAGATAGTTGCCACCGGCGTTGGCGTTGCTGCTCTGAATGGCGTTGAGCACCTGAGGCAGGGTCACGTTCATGGCCAGGAGCTTGTTGGGATCGGCCTCGATCTGATATTGGCGGGTGGTGCCTCCGAAGGTGGTGATGTCGATAATGCCGGGAACCTGCTTCAGCTCGCGCCGGACGAGCCAGTCCTGCGTGGCCTTGAGTTCGTTGAGCGAGTAGCCGCCGCCGGTCAGTTGATAGCGGTAAATCTCGCCGATCGGCGACCAGGGCGACAGCTGCGGCTGCAATCCATTCGGCAAGGCCAGGGTCTGAAGACGGTTGAGGACTTCCTGCTTGTCGCGGAAGTAGTCGCTATCGAAATTGAAATAGAGCTTTACGTCGCTGAGACCGAAGATGCTGATGGAGCGCACCTGGTCGAGGTGCGGGGTACCATTCAGCGTGGCTTCGACGGGAACGGTCACCTGCTGTTCCATCTCCTCAGCAGACCAGGAAGGATTCTGGGTGATGACCTCGACCAATGGTGGAGAGGGATCGGGATAGGCTTCGATGTCGAGTTTGGAAAAGGCGTAGACGCCGACTTCCAACGAGACAACGAATACGATGAGCACGATGGCGCTGTATCCCAGCAGAGTTCGGATCAATGCCTTCATGCTTAGTCTCCGGAGGGCGGGCGAAGCAACGCCGCCCCCGCAGTGACGACCTGATCGCCGTCTTTCAGACCGGAGGTCACCACGACTGTTTTGCCGCGCAAATCTCCCGTTGTTACCTGATGCCGTTCATATTTTTCGGGAGATGTTTGGAGGTAGACGTAACTGGAAGTCCCGTCGTGAACCACTGCGGTCGTGGGCAACACAAACTCCGGCGCCGTGGAACGCGCAATGGAAAGATTGGCGAACATTTCCGGTTTAAATCGATGTTTGGGATTAGGCACGACCACGCGCACCTTCAGGGTGCGACTGGTGGGGTCCATGGCATCGGAGATATTGGAAATCCTGCCCCGTACCGTCTCGCCCGGATAGGCAGGAAACGTAACGTCGACAGACTGCGCGGCGCGGACGGTGCTAAGGTCGCGCTCGAAGACGTCACCCAGAATCCAGACTGAATCGAGATTGGCGATGGTGGCGATGGGGCTGGCGTTATCGAGCGAACGCTGCATTTCGCCGCTTGCCGAACCGATTTCCAGCACGGCGCCGCTGATGGGCGCCTTCAGGGCCACAGAGTCCGAGGATCCATCGGGAGAAAAGCCGAGCATATGAATGCGCTGTACGGTGCGGGTAAGCTCGGCATGTGCTGCCTGATCGGTGGCTTCGAGGTCATCGTAATCGCGCTGGGCCAGAACTTCGTGTTGCAGCAGAAGCTTGGCGCGGTCGAGTTGCCGGTCGGAACGGGCCACCTCAATTTTCGCTTTATCGTAGTCGGCTCGCGCGGCGGATATTTCACTGCTTTGGATCAAGCCGATGTTTTGTCCCTTGGCCACTTCCTGGCCGGGGCGAACATACAGTTCGATCAGGCGTCCGGTGATCTGAGAGTAGATATGGACCACCCGGGTTGGGTCTGGCTCAACCCGGGCGGCGAGCACCAGGCTGTCCGTGACTGACTGCGGATGAACGGTAGCGACCTCGATCGGCGATCTTAGGAGCGGTGTCATCGACGGATTTGGGCGCCTGGTCATGGCAGCCGAGACAGACCAGAAGCGTCAGGGTTGCGCACCAGAATCTTATCGATCTGATGGGGGATGCAGGCGTCATGGCTCGGTTCATTACTATTTTCACGGGACCACCTCCGATGCAGCGACGTAGCTGAGTTGGTGGAGACCAAGCCAGACCTGCACATTGGCGTTCAAGGCGTCGAGATTGATTTGCCGGTAGTCGCGAAGAGCGTCGAGGTAGTCGAGCAGAGTGCTGCCTCCGTGGCGGTAGCTAAACTCGAGATTGTCGCGAACGCGTGAAGCTTGCGCCAGATAGTGGCCGTTGTAGCGCCGAGATTGGGCCGATGCGGTTTGATAGGCGGCCCAGGCCTGGTCCACGTCATTGATCACCTGGTTGCGCGCGGCCATTTCAGCGAAGCGGGTGGACTGGGCTTCATAACGGGTCCGTTCTTTTTCGCCCTGGTTGCGATCGAAGATGCGCAGAGGGATATTCACCTGGAAGCCGCCCGAGTTGTCATTGCCGGAGCGATCGTATTCGCCACCGAGAGTCGGGTCAGTGGTCCCATAGGCTTCCGCCAGCTTGACGTTGGCCTCGGCCACGCGGAGAGACTGCTGCGCGGCGCGATAGTCGGGACGCTCGGCAAGCGCCCGTTGCTCCACATCCGCTTCTGTCAGAGTGACCTGGGGAGCATCGAGGGTACCGGCGATGTCGAAACCGGAGGTTGGAGCCGCCGTGTCCATGCCCAACAGCATTTTGAGTTGATCGGCAGACTGCACCAGATTCAGATTTGCATTGTCGTTATCGGCTTCAAACTCGGCGAGCTGGAGCTCGATGCGATCGAAGTCGGTCGCGCTGATATCTCCGGCATCGAGCCGCTGCTTGCTCAATTCGACGGTCTTGCGATAGCTCTGTAGATTGTCATCCGCTATTTTCAGCCCGGCCTTCGCGGCAAGCATCTGGGTGAAAGCCTGTTTGACGGCGAAGATGGTCTGGCGTTCCGTGTCCTGGTATTGGCTTTGGGTGACGTCGGTGGTCGAGTGAGCAAGGTCCAGCCGCCAGCGCCGCTTCTGCCCTCGCTCGAAGAGGCGAGAGAGGTTGGCCGCATAGGAATACGGGTTGCCTGGGTTGTTGGCCGGGAGGGTCACGTCAGCACCGCTCAAGGTCAGGTTCGGATTCTGACGCAAACCGGCCGTGACTTCGCTGGCCTTGGTCGCAATCACATGCTGCTGCCCGGAGAGAAGATTGGGATTCTTCGCGCGCGCCAGAGCGATGGCCTGTTGCAAGGTCAGAGGCACTCCGGGTGTCTGGGCGGGGGATGAGGAGCTCGCAGCCAACAAAAGCATGAGCAACGCCCACCCTATCAAACGAATCGATCTCATACGGGCTTCCAGCGATCGTAATGCAACGAGATGGGGGCTAACGATCACACGAACGGGCAGTGCGAGATGAGGCCCTATTGACGCGGCTCCTTGAGGAAACGCTGGACAAACCAGGGCGTTCGAGGTAGTAACCCGTTGACGAACAAGAGAAGCGGAGCGCCTGCTTGCCGTCATGCAGGGCAAAGATGAAGCGTCGAAGAGGCGAGCATCGGAAATTGAAACGGCGACTGTACATCGCGCAGCGAATCAGCAGACTTCGCCGACGGTTCGCGGATCGCAAGTCGGGACACCGCAATCATCACGGAGGGCACGTGGACGGGTTTGGTCAAAATCGATGTTTGGAGCATTCTCCTGTAAGACGTTCGAAGGGAAAGAATTGGTGCAGTTTCCCCCCAGGAATAAGGATATAGCAATCGAGAGGCGCGGTGACAGGTGCCACAGAACGGGTAAGCGAGTTTGCCACCAGCGCTGCAAACAAATACAGTAAGCTTACCTCGGTGAGAGTAGCGCTCTGTGCTAGTGTAGTGCGTCACACAGATGGGCCTTTATCTCATCGGATGATCCTGTCGGCTCTTAGCCGTGCTTTTCAAGCTACATCGCGCCGAGTCCCGTCAGGGACGACCGATGGTAGCCCAGGATGGAGTGCGCAGCACGGAATCCTGGGTAGCTATAGCAAAATGATCGAGCCCCGTAGGGGCGGCACACATCCTTGAGGGGACGTCAGTCCCGATCGGAGCGGATACGGCAGCTGACATCATCGCCTTTATTACTGACGCACTACACTAGAGGGGACGCGACACTCCCCTTGTATTTTGTTATCTCGACCGGAGCGCCTGTGAATCCAGTTGCGCCTGAATCCTCAGAACCGCACGGTGCCGGAGAGTTGAATCGAGCGACCGCCTCCTATTCCATTGATGCCTGTGCCGCTACCAATCGTACTGGTCACCTTTCCGAAGGTTGTGCTAGTGATGTTTTGGGGACTGGTGATCTGAAACTGCGGGCTGTTGCTCAACTGAAAGGCGTCTGCGCGTACCTCGAGCGAAACGCTCTCCCATATCGCAAAGGTCTTGAATACCGAGAGGTTGTCCTGTATATATCCCGGGCCGTAGAAAGCATTTCTGCCCACATTGCCCAAGACGCTTCCGTAGGCTACTGGGCAGGATCCTGTCTTGGGGCAGCCGGCAGGTTGCGCAAAGCTTGACGGGTCAAACCATGGGTGCGCGGTCCCGATGCCGTGGAGCGCATGGAATGGGGCGACGAGATTGGCATTCTGGGCCTGCCCAGGAGTGTTAATCGTGCCGGTGTTGGCGCTGACGTTGAATGGTAGTCCCGAATAAAGGGAAACGATGGCCGCTATCTGCCAGCCGCCCAGCAACGACGACGCGATGCCAGTGTTCAACCACCGCTGTTTAGGACCAAACGGCAAGACGTAGTTGAGGCTCTCCTCGAAGTTGAGCCGATGGTCGAAATCATTGGGCGCGTAGTTGTGACGCTGATCAATCCAGAAGTAAAGATTGCCATCGTCGCCGGTTTGATAGCCCAGCCCCTTGCCCCAGGTGAATGAAGTAGTGACGCCCAACCCTCCGTTGAAGCGGCGATTCAACTGCGCCTGCAGAGACTGGTAATTGGAAGAGAACCCCAGGAAATAGACCGTGGTGTTCGCGCTTCGCTTGTAAGCGATATATTCCGGCTCGCCCGCCGTGCCCAGCCCGAGCGCCGGGGGCAAATTGATGTTTTGTGCCGAGCCCAGGTGCACACCGTGATTGGCCACATAAGACAGTGTCATGGTCCATTGTTGCGGCAAAGCCTGCTGCACAGCAACGTTCCACGATTCCACGTAAGGGTTGTGGTAGTCCTTCGGGATAACTACATAGTTCTGGTTGAGCAGAGAAGGTGTATTCGCGGAGATGATGCCATTGTCAGGAATTGTTACAGAAACCGGCGCCGGGAAGCCGGCCTGGAAAGTTGCCGGAGTTCCGTCAGACAAAAGTGCCGGTTGATACGGGTTGAGTTGTTGGTAACTGTTATTGGAGCGCACCGGATAGTTGTAAGCGTAGGTATTGTCCTCAAAGGGCGTATAGCTGACGCCAAAACCTCCCCGGATCACGGTATTTTCCGACGCTCGATAAGCGAAGCCAACCCGCGGAGCGAAGTACGTATACCTGGTTTGCATCCCGAGGTTGGACGGATTGGAACCTTTGCCCGCGATCACCAGGGAATTGGTTGCCGGATCGTAATTGGAAAAGCCCTGGGCACTCTTCGGTGTTGCTGGTGGGTAAAATTCCCAGCGAATGCCCAGATCCGTTGTTAACTTGGGCGTCACCTGCCACTTATCGCCTGCGAAGGCAAAGAACCACCATTGCCGGTAAGCGGGGAAAAAGGTGTTTACATCGCGCCCGGCTTGCTGCGGGACATCCAGCAGGAAGCTGGCCATTTCGTTGGCGACATTCGTTTGCGCACCGGGTTGGGAGGTATTGTTTTCCGCGAACGTGATGGCACCACGCGGACTGAATGTCTGGTCCTGAAGCAAGTCGTCATGTATGCGCCGAATGTCGACACCGAATTTGACGGTGTGATTGCGGATAATTTTCGTCCAGTGGTTCACACCATCGATATTGGTTTCAGCGCGGATCCACGGAAGTGAAGCGGAATATCCAATCAAGGGAGTCGTGGTGCTGCCAGGAGTGAAGTCCGACATCAGGATGCCAACCTGGCCGCTGGTGAACTGGCTGATGTTGACACCCGGAATGCCGGCCTGGGTGGCGTAGTCGGTTCCATAGCCGGTGGGGGTCGCGCTGTTGCCGTAATTTGCGACACCGATGCGCGCCTCAGTGAGAAGCGTCCCGGAAAAAGCGCGATCGTAATTGATACCGGTACTGTAGGCATTTTGTGTGCCCGTACCCGAGAAAGCGCTTTGCGCGGGCCCACCGCCCGCAGCGCCAAAGGCCGGCGCCTGGAAAATCTTGACGTCGCTCTTGTTGTACCGGCCGCTCAGGTGATCTTTGGGCGTAAGTTGATAGTCGATCTTGATGTCGTACCGAGTCGTTGTCTTTTGAAATGGAAGTTGGATGAAAAAGTTGTTACTGGGCGCGGTAGTGCTGGTACTGATGTTGGCGTTGGGCGCCGGCAGCAGCTTCAGAAGTGCAAGAGAAACGGGATTCACGCGCGAAAAAGGAATCTGGTTGTTGGGGAACGGTGTACGGCCCGCTCCCGATGCGCTCCCGGTTGCCGGATCATAGATCTGTCCCTTACCGCTGCTTTGCAGTGGGCCGCTCAAGTCGATAAAGCCGGCCGAATTCGGCGTGTACCACTGCGGTGGCGGAATCGTGAGGGTGTTGGAATTAGCTTCATGATCGGGCGAACGGTAATAGTCACCGTAAAAGAACAACTTGTCTTTGATGATCGGGCCGCCCACTCCGCCGCCGAAGTAGTTATAAGTCAGGTGTCCGACCCCTTTGTTGAAGTAGGAGCGCGCCTGAAACTCGCTGTTCTGCAGGTACTCGCTCGCAGATCCGTGAAATTGGTTAGTGCCGGAGTTGATAATCACATTGGTCACCGCGCCCACGGCCCGTCCGAGTTCCGCCTCATAGTTAGCGGTGGAAACATCGACTGTCTGAATGGACTGCAACGGTGGGATCAGCATCTGCAGAAGGCCGGTGCGCTCATCGTCATCGACGCCCTCAATCTGAAAGCTATTTCCCATGCGCGGCGTGCCGTTCACCTCCGTCTGGATGGAACTTGCGGCGTTAAAGAATTGAGAGTGCTGGAAGACCGGCGGGTTGACCCCCGGCACGAGCGTGAGCAAGCTCTGGAAATTCTGATTGACCAGCACCGGCATGGCCGCCAGAGTATGAGCCTCGATGTTCGCGCTCACGTCGGCGCGGTCGGTTTGCATAATGGCCGGAGCGGCGGTGACTTCAACCGTTTCGTTGATGCTGCCGGGCTCCAGCGACAGGTCCACGCGCGTAGTGGTATTCACCACCACGTCGACGTTTGTCCGCGTCGCCTTCTTGAAGCCCTGGGATTCTGCAGTTACGGCATAGGTGCCTGGGGTTAGATCAGGAAAGGTGAAGTTGCCGCTCTCATTGGTGACCCCGGCATGCTGGATACCGGTTGCACTTTCGAGGATCTGAACCTGGGCCTTTGGCACCGCCGCACCGGTGTTGTCGGTCACCGTGCCAAGCAGAGTGGCGGATACCGCTTGACCCCTGCCTTGAGGGGAAAGGAGAAGGATCGAGGACGCGAATACGGCGCACAACACCCACGGAGCGCGTCTAGGCAGCCCCCAAAGCGAACGTTTTTCTTCTTGCATTACAGCCTCCAGGAGGAAACAACTTCATGTTTTTGAAATCCTTATATTCGAGTCGAAAACGAATGCAGGCGGATGGTATCAGGTCCAATCAACTGCTGACCAGCGGTCCTTGAAAATGAGTCTGATCTGTCAACTCACTTGCATTTCACAAGCAATCTCGTTAATGTTTCCTCGTGCTTGGGAAGGCCAGGTCGAAGCGCCGTTCGGGTTGCCCGGTAAGTATTGCGCTTGAGGTTTTCGGCGACACATGGTCACTATTGATTGTTCGCGACCTTATGGTTAGGGGCTATCGGACATTCAAGGAGTTTCATGAGGCCGGCGAAGGGATTGCCACCAACATTCTGGCGGACCGGTTACGACAGCTGGAAACGGCGGGCATCATCGTCTCTGAACGAGTCGAGAATGATGGACGGCGAGTGAACTACCGCCTTACAGAGAAAGGGATTGACCTGGCGCCTGCACTCCTGGAGTTGTTGATCTGGGGGGCGCGGTATGAACAGACGGGGGCGCCCTGTGCAGTCATCGAGAATATGGAAAAACATCGCCAACAGGTGCTCGCAGAAGTACGGCGGCGATGGGAGGAACGCGACTATACTCCACTGTTGCCTAAATCCGGGCAGTGGAATTGGCACGACGTCGAGGGATCGAGGCGGAACACACGAAGGAGTCAATGATGAGCAAGGTGAGAGTATTGGTTGGAACGCGCAAGGGCGCTTTCATTTTGACGTCCGATGGAAAGCGCGAACAGTGGGACGTCACTGGTCCCTTCTTTGCAGGTTGGGAAATTTACCACCTAAAGGGTTCGGCAGTTGACCCCAATCGGCTTTACGCGTCGCAGTCGACCGGCTGGCATGGCCAGCTGATCCAGCGCTCCGATGATGGCGGTAAGTCATGGCAGCCAGCGGACAACAAATTCGTATATGACGGCGTTGCCGGCACCCACCAGTGGTACGACGGCACGCCGCATCCATGGGAATTCAAGCGGGTGTGGCACCTCGAGCCCTCGCTGAACGATCCGGATACAGTTTATGCGGGCGTGGAGGATGCGGCCCTGTTTCGCTCCAAAGATGCCGGCCAAACCTGGCAAGAGGTTTCCGGTCTTCGCAAGCACGGCTCGGGCCCGCACTGGCAGCCGGGTGGGGGTGGCATGTGCCTGCACACCGTCATTCTCGATCCTGCCAATCCTGGCCGCATCTTCATCGCTATTTCGTCCGCGGGGGCCTTCCGGACCGACGACGGCGGGGAAACATGGCGGCCGATTAATCGCGGCCTCAAATCCGAGCACATTCCCGATCCCGAAGCCGAGGTCGGCCACTGCGTGCATCACATTGCCATGCACCCTTCGCGCCCAGGCGTATTGTTCATGCAAAAACACTGGGACGTGATGCGCAGCGATAATGCCGGGGACTCATGGCAAGAGGTGAGCGGAAATTTGCCCACGGACTTTGGCTTTGCCATCGATGTGCACGCACACCAGCCGGAGACCATCTACGTGGTGCCGATCAAGAGCGATACGGAGCACTACCCACCGGATGGAAAACTACGCGTGTTTCGCAGCCGAACGGGAGGAAACGAGTGGGAGGCCTTGAGCAACGGTTTGCCGCAGCGCGACTGTTACGTGAACGTACTGCGCGACGCAATGGCCGTCGATTCCCTCGATACTTGTGGAATCTACTTTGGCACCACCGGTGGACAGGTGTATGCGTCGTCTGATGCCGGCGATCACTGGGCGCCGATTGTGCGCGATTTGCCCCCTGTGTTCTCCGTCGAGGTGCAGACCCTGTCATGATTCGGGTGTTGCTTCCGGCGCATTTGCGAACGCTGGCGCAAGTGAGCGGAGAGGTGAAGGTAACGGTCGATGCACCAGTCACCCAGCGGTCCGTGCTGGATGCGCTGGAGGCATGCTATCCCATGCTTCGAGGCACGATCCGTGACCATGTTACGCAGCAGCGCCGGCCATTCCTGCGCTTCTTTGCCTGCGGGGAGGATCTGTCGCATGAAGCACCGGACGCTCCCCTGCCCGACGCGGTGGTCACCGAGGCGGAGCCTTTTCTGGTGATTGCTGCGGTGGCCGGCGGTTAGCAAAAAAAATATTTGGCAATTGTCGATTTCGCTTAGCCTTGTTCGACGCGTAAGTAGAGCCGGATTCTACCCATGAATTTGGCTCCACTTAAACAGGAGAAAACGAAACCATGAAATTTTTGTGCTTGTACAAATCCGCGAAACCTGAGGGCACGCCTCCATCTGAAAAGGAAATGGCCGAGATGGGCAAACTCGTTGAGGAATGGATGAAATCGGGCAGGCTGCTCGCCACCGAGGGATGCCTGCCGAGTGCGCTGGGAGCGCGGATTCGGCTCTCCAACGGAAAGTTCAGTGTGGTGGATGGTCCGTTCACCGAAGCGAAAGAAGTGGTCGGCGGCTTTGCCTTGATACGGGCCGCGTCGAAGGCCGAGGCCATCGAGTTCACCAAGGAGTTTCTTAAGGTGGCGGGCGACGGTGAAACCGAGATACGCCAGGTCTTTGAAATGTAAAAGGATTTCACGCGGTAACTTTTCGAGGTCACCGTTTACCGGGCGTCCTACATCCGAGAAAGACTGGAGGTCAGGATGCCCGAAGTCCAGAGACGTCTGTGTTCTCCCTCACGCGTGAAGCTGAAGGTTCAGCACAACTCTCCCCCCTGGACGGGTGCCCCATGTTTGCACCGGCGTCGCCGGGGCACTACATGGGTTGAAGTGATGGGCGAAGCCCCTTCCTCTATTCCCTGTCGCCAGGAAAATATTTCGAGGATGTCGATATCCTCCTTCGTTGTTCGACGTTCCAGTAGAGTCAGAAATTCACTCAGAAGGAGACAACGACCATGCGATTCATGATGCTGATGATCCCCAACGGATACGAGAAAGCCGAACCTGGCACTCTACCCAGTGCCGAAGCAGTGGCCGCGATGATGAAGTACAACGAGCAACTGCTGAAAGCGGGCGTCCTGCTGGCGCTCGACGGGCTGCACCCACCCTCCATGGGGGCGCGGGTTACCTTTGCCGGCGGCAAGGCGAAAGTGACCGATGGACCATTTACCGAGGCCAAGGAAGTGGTCGGCGGATATTGGATGATCCAGGTGAAATCGAGGGAAGAAGCGATCGAATGGGCCAAGCGTTGCCCGGGCGACGACTGCACCATCGAGGTTCGGCAAGTGCAGGAGATGTCCGACTTTCCTGCGGACGTCCAACAGGCGGCAGCCGGTTTCGTTGAAATGCAGTCGGGTAAAACCAAGCCGGCGTGAGCCGCTGCGTAGCCCGGGTTGCGGAGCCGGATTGAAGGTGGTGTGATGGGTAGCTGTGAGCTCTACCGACACCCATCGCGCCATCGATGCAGTCTGGAGAATCGAGTCGCCGCGGCTCATCGCCGGCTTAGTCCGAATGGTGCGCGACGTCGGCATTGCCGAAGACCTGGCACAGGACGCTCTGGTCGCTGCGCTGGAGCAGTGGCCACAGTCAGGCATCCCGGACAATCCGGGAGCCTGGCTGATGGCCACGGCCAAGCATCGGGCCATCGACCGCTTCCGCCGCAACACCCGTCTGGAACGAAAACTCGACGAATTCGGCCGCGATCTCGCGTCCAAAGAAATGGCCGTGCCGGACCTGGTGAGCGCCCTCGACGATGAGGTAGGCGATGACCTGTTGCGGCTGGTTTTCATCTCCTGTCATCCGGTGCTTTCACGAGAGGCCCAAGTGGCGCTCACCCTGCGCTTGCTCGGAGGGTTGTCGACGGGAGAAATCGCGCGCGCGTTCCTGGTTCCCGAGGGCACCATCGCTCAACGTATCGTCAGGGCCAAACGCACGCTCAGCGAAGCTCGCGTTCCTTTCGAAGTACCTCGCGGGAGCGAGCTGACGGAACGCTTGGCGGCGGTCCTGGAAGTCATCTACCTGGTATTCAATGAAGGGTACTCAGCGACCTCGGGTGACGACTGGCTAAGGCCCGCGCTGTGTGAAGACGCGCTCCGCCTGGGACGAATCCTCGCCGAATGCGCTCCGGAGCAGGCCGAGGTTCACGGCCTGGTGGCGCTGATGGAAATCCAGGCGTCGCGCTCCCGGGCGCGCGTAGGGCCTGGCGGAGAGCCGATTCTTCTCCTTGACCAGAACCGGGCGCAATGGGATCAATTGCTGATCCACCGTGGCCTGGCCGCATTGGAGCGGGTGGAGCGGTTGGGTACAATGCCCGGCCCCTACGCAATCCAGGCAGCCATCGCCGCTTGTCACGCGCGGGCGCTCACGGCGGACGATACGGACTGGCCGCGGATTGCCTCACTCTACGCTGCCTTGGCGCACCTCACCCCGTCTCCGATTGTGGAACTCAACCGTGCGGTGGCGGTGGGGATGGCGCTTGGCCCGCAAGCGGGACTCGCGTTGGTGGATGAGCTCGCTTCTGATCCTTCGCTGAAGGACTATCACCTGTTGCCAAGCGTGCGCGGCGATCTGCTGGCCAAGCTCGATCGGTGGGACGAAGCCCGGGCAGAGTTTGAGGCTGCGGCAGCACTCACTCGCAATGCACGCGAACGTACTATGCTGATGGAGCGCGCCCGGGCAGCTAGTCCACCATCAACATGATCTCGGTCGACTTGATGACGGCTGTGACCTCATCGCCCACCTTGATGCCAAGGTCTAAGACACTTTGCCGGGTGATAACGCTCTCGATGAGGTTTTCCCCCACGCGGACCGCTACCTTCGCCGTGACGACTCCAAGGTCCACTGATTCCACTTTGCCTCGTAACTGATTACGCGCCGATATCTTCATGCCTGCGATTGTATGTACAGTGTTCGATGACGACAACCCTGCCATCAGAGTGTAAGGTTCTACGTGCTGGAACGATCGGAGGTCCATGAGCATTAACTTTCACGTGATCAAGAGCACCGTGGTGGGCGCGCTGGGCGGCCTGCTTTTTGGTTTCGACACGGCGGTAATTTCGGGCACGACCAATGCTTTGACTCAGACGTATCAGCTGTCGCCCGCGCTTCTGGGTGTAACGGTCTCGAGTGCTTTATTGGGGACGGTCATCGGGGCCATCACTGCCGGCATCCCCGGACAAAAATTCGGCCGCCGGGACAGCCTTCGTGTCATGGCCATCTTCTATGTAATCTCGGCCCTGGGATGTGCTTTGGCCTGGAACTGGACTGCGCTCATCTTCTTTCGCTTTATCGGCGGACTGGGCATTGGCGGATCGTCGGTGCTGGGCCCCATGTATATCGCTGAGATCGCGCCGCCGGAATGGCGCGGACGCCTGGTTGGCTGCTTTCAGTTGAACGTCGTGATCGGCATTTTGCTTGCCTATGTATCGAATGCGTGGATTGACACCATGCATCTGGGCGCCACGGAATGGCGTTGGCAGCTTGGCATCTCCGCATTGCCGGCGGCGCTCTTTCTGTTGGCATTGTTTGGCATCCCGCGCAGCCCGCGGTGGCTGGTGATGCGGGGATACCACGATGAGTCGTTAGCCGTACTTCGGCTCACCGGCCTTCCCAAACCGCAAGAAGAGCTCAACGAGATAATCGCTTCCATTCATCAGGAGCGGGCCGCCTCTGGCGATTCATTGTTTTCTCGCCAGTACGCGTTTCCCATGTTTCTTGCGCTCACCATGGGCATGTTTTGCCAGCTATCTGGAATCAACGCCGTTCTGTATTACCTGAATGATATTTTTTCGCTTGCCGGGGCGACCAAAGTTTCGGGTGCGCTGCAGGCCGTGGCGGTGGGGGCAACGAACCTGGTAGCTACGTTGGTGGCCATGTCGGTGATCGATCAATTCGGGCGCAGAAAGCTGCTATTGACGGGAACGGCGGGATTGACGGTATGCCTGAGCGCAGTTGCCTATGTGTTTATGACTCACAGGCATTTGCATTGGCTGGTATGGCTGCTGATGGCTTATATCGCCTGCTTCGCTATATCGCAGGGTGCGGTTATCTGGGTATATGTGAGCGAGGTCTTTCCGAATCGCGTGCGTGCGAAGGGCCAGGCTCTGGGCAGCTCTTCGCATTGGGTGACGAACGCGATTATCTCGCTGGTATTTCCCATCATGGCGGGCTCGTCCGGGGCCTATCCCTTTATGTTTTTCGCAGCCATGATGGTGATCCATTTCTTTATCATTCTGAAGTACTACCCGGAGACCAAGGGTGTATCGCTGGAGCAGATGCAGCATCAGCTGGGAATTGACTAGAGCTGCAAAAGACTTGTTGAAGGGGACGACTGAACTTGACAGAGTTGTCCGAATTAGGTCGGTGGGCTCTGGCGGGACTTTGAACTCCCAACCACCGTTGTCGGTTCAAGACGGGTGCCCCATGTTCGCCTAAGCGTACATGGGCCGAAAACGGATTCTTCCAATGCTTTCACTCCATGGCGCAACACCTCTTGCTCTAGGCCACAGCATCTCGCCACATTGCAGAAAGCGTTCGGGAGGGCTGCGCCCCGTCTTTTTCGACCCATGTACGCTTAGGCGAACATGGGGCACCCGTCCAGAGATGGAGGCTCCGTTCATTGCTCCCACCACGGTGACGACAACGCCCCACCGTGCTGCTACCCCAACCTGATTTCCGACCTGCAGGCCGCAGCTTCAGATGCTTTTCGGAGCTTCCGGCCACAAACATAAACGTCACAACCTCCCAGCGTACCCGGATTTCCTACTTCACAGCTCTTGCCAGCGACCGCTTATATGGTTCTCCTTAATGAGAACCACATGCAGTTGATCGAAGCCGCAACTCTTGACAGGAAATCTGGGGAAGCCGACCCGTCCCGGCGTGCCGTGGAGACATCCGCAGTTCCACGGACTCCTCCTTGAAACGCGAAATACTATGCTCAGACAGAATTTGCCGGCCGGTATAAGATTCGCCAGAGAGGAGCAAGTCATCCATGATTCGTGTCATCCGGCAAGTGGGTCTCGCCGCCGCGATTCTTTTCATCCCGCATGGTTTACCAGGACAACTTACACCCGCTGAGAAGGTTCCATGGGTGGGCGACATGCCCACCAACCCTCCGCCGCTGGCCACCGATCTCTCGCCGGCGCTGACGCGCAAGAACGTTAGCCACGCCATGCAGAAGGTTGCCGATTGGCAACTGGCCCGGGCCGAAGCTGGGTTTAACCAGGATTGGACTTTTGCCGCTCTCTATACCGGCTTTATGGCTGTACCCAAAGCGGCAAACGGCGAGAAATATCAAAAGGCCATGCTGCGGATGGCACAGAAGTTCAACTGGCAGCCAGGACCCCGGGTACCCAATGCCGATGACGCGGCAATCGGCCAGACCTACCTGGACCTCTACCTCCGGCACCACGATCCTGCGATGTTGGCGCCAATCCGGGAGCGTGAAGACGCGGTGATGGCATTGCCGGATAATCCGGAAAAGCCTTTGTGGTGGTGGTGCGATGCATTGTTTATGGGCCCACCGGTGTTCACGAAACTGAGCCTGGCGACCAAGGACCGCAAGTACCTGGACTTTATGGACCACCAATGGTGGATCACGTCCGGGTTGTTGTACAGCCCTGCGAACCACCTCTACTTTCGCGACAAATCATTTCTTGAAAAGCACGAGGCAAACGGCAGCAGCATCTTCTGGTCACGCGGCAATGGCTGGGTCTTTGCCGGTTTGGCCAAAGTCCTGGCGGAGATGCCGAAGGACTATCCCTCGCGAGCGAAGTACGTGACCCAGTTTAAAGAGATGGCTGACGAACTGGCTTCGCTGCAGGGCACGGATGGGCTTTGGCGGCCCGGTTTGTTGGATGCGGATGCTTATCCCTTACCCGAGAATTCCGGGTCGGCTTTTTTTGTTTTTGGCTTTGCCTACGGAATCAATTCGGGCCTTCTCGATCGCGCGAAATACCAACCCGTGGTGGAGAAAGGGTGGAAAGGGTTGCTGTCTCATATTTACGAAGATGGCAGGCTCGGTTGCATCCAGCCGGTGGGCGCCGCTCCCGGGGACTACACAGCGGCATCGAGCTATGTTTTCGGCACGGGGGCATTTCTGCTTGCGGGGTCCGAAGTCTATCGCTTGGCACAGTAACTCGGATTTCTAACGACCTCAAAGGAGGCCGTACTAATTTGCCCCTAGTGTAGTGCGTCACACAGATGGGCCTTTATCTCATCGGATGATCCTGTGTCGGCTCTTAGCCGGTAAGCCGTGCTTTCCAAGCTGCATCGCGCCGAGTCCCGTTAGGGACGACCGATCATAGCCCAGGATGGAGTGCGCAGCACGGAATCCTGGGTAGCATAGCAAAATGATCGAGCCCCGTAGGGGCGGCACACATCCTTGAGGGACGTCAGTCCCGATCGGAACCGATACGGCAGCTGACATAGTCGCCTTTACTACTGACGCACTACACTAGCGGCAAGCTGGACGGGAGAGAGCGATGCAGTGTGCCTTTCAATGTTGCGCAAGCCTCACTCAGTCCTGCGGAGCCTGTCCTTAGCTTGTCGAAGGCAACGGCCGATGACAACCTCGCTTGGGCTTTCTTTGTGCAAAATCAATGCCCGCGTCAGTCAAGTTCTCGCCAATTCCGAAACCGCTTTTGCGCACGGTCGGACAAGCCCGCAGCCCGCATAACGAGGGTCTGGGACACAACCTTCTGTTGGTTGAAATATATTCGACCATAGTCGAATAATTATTCGACTATGATCGGAATCGAAAATGCCTATGATTTCTGCCGTCAAACACTGATGGAGCGTTTGCGGGAAATTCCCGTGGGGCACATCCAGATTCTGACCGGACCTCGGCAGGTGGGCAAGACGACTTTGCTTGTGGAGTTGGCCGAACGCTTCAGGGAGCAGGCGGTCTATGTTGCCGGAGACGACCCGAATGCCGTCTTGCCTGGCTACTGGAATCGTATTTGGATCGATGCAGAGTTGGCAGGGGAGTGAAACTGCAAACCCTCCACGGCAAGCGCGGGACAGGTCGGCTTCGCTCGGAGCCCGATTGGGCAAGTCGCGGCAGGCATCTCTCCGCAGTCGAAAAGAGCCGGTAGCCAAATAAATCTTCACCATCGGTGACACTTAATACACCCAATCGGCACCTAATGTTCGTGACTATCCCCAACCCGATGCACGGCCCCTTGGCGCCGCATGCCAGCCAGCCTTCCATCGTGAGGTGAGCGGACGATTTGCGCAGCAAGCAGAAGTGCGCCCAGTGCGCACTTCATAAGATCAGCAGCTCTTTGACAACCTAACCCGATGACATAACCGGTCACGGGCCCGGCCGGGGGAGACCAGCACGCGATTGGTTGCTGAAACCATCGCCCGATCTCCCCCCAACTGGATAGGGGCTAACGGCAGATAGGGCGCTTACGGCGAACGCGAAGTGCGAAGGTTTTTTGAGACTGCCGGTCTGGCGATCGGGAGGCAAGATGCTCAAATAATTAATTGCAAATTTTGAGCACCTTCATAAAACAAAGGACTTAGCCTCAACCTACCTCTATGCGTCCGGGCCGCGGGTCTACGGGAGACGTCTGGGTCAAAAATCCGTCGTCACAAATTCGTCGTTATGCGCGGACACTTTCAACCAGTGTCCGGGGGCTATTTCGCTTCCTGTATCCTACCAGGTGCTATGCTAGTTCCATGTACGCTGCCCAGCCTACTACCGGACGCATCATGAACGGGCTCCCCGCCTGTTGTTGTCGCTAGCTCTCTTTTCTTCTCTCTAGTCCCATCGTCACAAAAATGCTCCAAGGAGTATTCCCACATGGCCAATCCATCGCCGCTTCGCCGCATTTCCCTCGATACCTGGGCCGTTCTGCTGGCATTCGCCGCGGCACTCGTCGTTCGTTTGGGAATTTTGAAGTCTGTTCCCTGGTAATTGCGCTTCGTTAGAAAGAGGACGACCTATGGCTAGTTCCGCCATCAGAACACCTGCCACCACAGCCGCCCCGGCGCCCGCGACGCCGGCCAACGCGGCAGCCCTCATCCCAGGAATCCTGCTGCTCGCCGTAGTGGGCTATGCGGGTAAATTCATTGAGCAGTTCATTGCGCATTACGGTAAAGCGCACCACCTGGTGCTGCCCAATATCGAGTATGTTCTTTGGGCCATCCTGATTGGCCTAACCATCTCCAACACTGTCGGCGTCCCGGCTATCTTTCGCTCCGGGGTGGCCACCTATGAATTTTGGCTCAAGGCAGGGATTGTGCTGCTGGGCGCTCGCTTTCTGCTGGGTGATGTTCGCCGGTTGGGCGGTCTTTCGCTGGTGCTGATCGCGATTGAGTTGGTCCTGGCGCTCACCTTCATGACTTACCTGGGCCGCGCATTCAAACTCAAGCCCAAGCTGGTAAGCTTGCTGGCCGTAGGGTCGTCGATTTGCGGAGTCTCCGCCATCATCGCCGCGCAAGGCGCGATCGACGCCGATGAGGAAGACTCTTCTTACGCCATTGCCGCAATTCTGTTGCTGGGAGCCCTGTCTCTCTTTCTCTTTCCGCTCGTGGGTCACTTCCTGCATCTGAGCGATCGTGCATATGGCTTGTGGGCCGGTCTGGCCGTCGACAATACAGCGGAGGCAACAGCCGCCGGAGCGCTTTACTCGGATGCGGCCGGAAAGGTCGCTGTGCTCGCCAAGACCTGCCGCAACGCCACCATCGGATTTATTGTTCTGGGCTACGCCATCTACTGGGCGGGAAAAGGCCAGGCTGCTGAAGTGCAGAATAAGGCAGCATTTCTGTGGCGCAAGTTCCCCAAGTTCGTATTAGGGATTTTTGCTGATTTCGCTGCTTGCCACCGTGGGCTTTTTTACCAAGCCGCAACTCGCTGCCGTGGGCAATCTGTCGCGCTGGGCGTTTCTGCTGACCTTCGCAGGAGTGGGCTTGCGCACCAACTTACGTGAGCTGAGCAAGCAGGGGGCGCGGCCCTTTATCGTGGGAGCGGTGGGAGAAATCGTGATCGCACTCATCACGCTGGGCCTTGTGTTTGGCGCCGACCACTGGTATCACCTGTAACTATGAAGGTGAAACGAGGTCTTTGGATTTGCGGCGCTTTATTGTGCGCGGGATACCTGTGGGCGCAGAAGCCCGCGACACAAGACTGGCCGGACCTGGCGCGGTATAGGGCGGATAATGAGGCTCTGCCACCGGCCGCTCCGGATGCCCAGCGCGTCGTTTTCTTTGGAGATTCCATCACCGACGCCTGGGGCCGCACGCCCACCACAGGAGTATTTTTCCCCGGCAAGCCGTATCTAAATCGTGGCATCAGCGGGCAGACCACCCCGCAAATGCTGGTGCGCTTCCAGCAGGATGTGGTCCATCTCCATCCGGCCGCGGTGGTCATTCTGGCAGGCACTAATGATATCGCCGGTAACACCGGTCCATCGACCCAGCAAATGATCGAGGACAACTATACGTCGATGGCGGAGATCGCGAAGCAAAACAGCATCAAGGTGGTGTTTGCTTCCATCACGCCTGCCTTTGCCTACCCATGGAAGCCCGGTATCCAGCCTGTGGAGCGGATTCGTGAACTCAACAAGTGGCTACAGGATTTCTGTTCCGCAAATGGATGCGTCTACCTGGACTACTACAGTTCTATGACGGACGCGCAGGGCGCTATGCTTCCGGGCCTCTCCTCCGACGGGGTTCATCCGACAGCGAAAGGATATGCGGTGATGGCGCCCTTGGCGGAGCGTGCCATTGCGCAAGCTTTGGGTCACTAAGCATTTTTCGCAAAGCTATCAACCGAAGCCGCGGAAGTTTGCGCAGCTTTCCGCCAAAGAAAGCTGCTCCTAACCGCCGTTTGAAAGTTCATACTATTGCGACAAATGCATTTAAGGCTTGGGCGCAGGCTTGGGAAGCGTGAGTTTCTTGATGGCATCTTCGTCGCTGGGAAACTCTGTTTTCCCGGCGGGGAATTTGTTGAAGCTGAGGATGTAGGCGAGAAGATCGGCCGCCTGCGGACGGGTAAGCGTACCCGGGGCGGTGGCGGGCATCAATTTCTGAATCATATTGTAGAGATTGAGTGCCGGCTGACCCGCGTATTTGGTTAGAAAGTCATTTCCGCTCAGAGGCGGATAGGGCCCCACGCCATCAAGCGCCTCGCCGTGGCACGATGTGCATTGCGCCTTATAGGTGGTTTCGCCGCGGTGGGCCTGGTCGGCTGTGTACAGGCCATCATCGGCTGCCTGGCCGTAAAGCGCCTGGCCAGAGACTCCGCTTAGAATGAGGGCGAAGCAAAGTAGGACGTTGTTTTTTGCAAGCACCGTGTCGACTCCTCAAAAAGATTACACTACCTAATCGTACGGCAGATCCTACCAATGTAGTTGTGAAACACCGGCCCGGAGAGAGCGAATGAGACGGAAGCACTCGATCCTTGGATTGTTAGTAGCCGCGGCGTGTTGCATGACGAGTGCCCCATTACACGCAGCCACTCCCTATGCCTGCGATCCAGACGCGGGGTTAACGCTGCCCGAGGGATTTTGTGCGCTGGTGGCGGCCGACGGATTGGGGACGGCCCGGCACGCGGTCGTTGCACCCAACGGCGATCTATACGTTGCGCTGCAAAGCGGCAAGGGCAAATCCGGCGGCGTAGTGGCGCTGCGCGACGAGAACGGCGACGGCCGCTTTGATACCAAAGAATACTTCGGCGATGGAAGCAGCACCGGGATTGCTCTGCGCAACGGCTATTTGTACGTGGCCAAAGTGGAGGCAGTAGAACGATGGAAGATGACCCCAGGGCAGCTGAAGCCCGCCGGACCGCCCGAAGTGATCGTCGAGGATTTGCCCACCGAGCACGAGCATCACGACAAAGGCATCGCGTTTGATGGTAAAGGGTCGCTCTACATCAATATCGGCTCTCCCTCTAACGCTTGCCAGTCGCAGGACCGGCAGAAAGGTATTGTGGGCCAGGATCCCTGCCCGCTGCTGGAAACCCATGGCGGTATCTGGAAATTTGATGAAAACAAGCTGCACCAGAAGGAGGCCGATGGGGAAAAGTTTGTGACCGGGCTGCGCCAGGAGCCGGCGATCACCTGGCACGATGGCGCGCTTTATATCGTGATGAACAGCCGCGACCAACTGGACGTTCTGTGGCCGGAGAAGTTTAACGCAGAGGACAATGCGACACGGCCTGCCGAACCGATGTACCGCGCAACCAAGGGACTTAATTTCGGCTGGCCTTATTGCTTTTTCGACTATACGCAACAGAAGCTGCTGCTTAATCCTGAGTACGGCGGCGACGGCAAGACGGTCGGGCGGTGCAGTGCATTCGCGCTGCCCGTCGCAAGCTATCCGGCGCACTGGGCTCCGGTAGATGTGATGTTCTACTCCGGCAGCCAGTTCCCCGCGCGGTATCGAGGTGGCGCATTCATTGCTTTC
This sequence comes from uncultured Acidobacteriaceae bacterium, assembly GCA_963850235.1. Taxonomy (GTDB): domain Bacteria; phylum Acidobacteriota; class Terriglobia; order Terriglobales; family Acidobacteriaceae; genus PALSA-350. Next base: position 69,638 of record CAWKKM010000020.1, read on the forward strand.
CATGGTTCATGGAACCGTGCTCCGCTGCCCCAGGCACCGTCGAATGTCACATTCCAGCCGTTCGCCGGCGGCAAACCATCGGGCAAGTCTGAAATTTTTGCCGGCGGCTTTGCGGGCAAGGATCCCCTGGTGAGCCCGACGGACGCAATAGCGCGCGCGGATGGTGTGGCGCAAGCACCGGATGGCACCCTGTTCATTACCGACAGCCAGAACGGAAAAGTCTGGCACGTTTTTTATCGCAGCAGAAAATAGGGAGCGAATATGAGGAAATTGGTTGTGATCGCGGTATTCGTGACTGGTCTTGGCGCGATGGCGCAGACCCCGGCTGCTCCTCCTCCACCGATGGCTAAGCCTGGCCTTACGCTGACGACGCCGGCGTTTGATGACGGCGGAATTATTCCGAACAAGTACACCCAGGCAGCGGAGAACGGCGCGCCGGTTTCTCCCAAGTTGACCTGGACCAACGTGCCGGATGGCGTGGTCAGCTTTGCGCTCATTCTGCATGATCCGGATACGTCGCTGAATAAGACCACCAGCGAGGTGCTGCACTGGATGATCTTTAATATTCCAGGCGCGACCCGCGAGCTGCCGGAAGGAATGCCGGCGCAGGCACAGATGCCTGATGGATCCATCCAAGCGCTGAACCGGGGACAAAAGGTGGGCTACATGGGCATGGGCGCCCGCGCGCCCGGACCCTATCACCACTACACGTACGAGCTGTATGCGTTGGACACCAAGCTGAGCCTGGGTCCCGACGCCACCCAGGCGGATGTGATGAAAGCGATGGATGGACACGTTTTGGCCAAGGCCGTGCTGGAGGGACGTTTCCATCGACCCTAAGAAATTCTCCCATCGCGTTTCGCTTCCCCTGGCTTTACTTTGGGCGGCGAGTTCGATGCATGCCCAGTCAACGCAGAGCTGGACACTGGGCCCTTTCGGGCGCCCGGTCGATGCACCGGTCATTGCGCCGAATCCAACTGCCGTCTTTACCGACCCGATTCTTGGCAAGCCTGTGCATTGGGAGGCACTGCATACTTTCAATCCTGCGGCCATAGTGCGCGGAGGGAAGGTTTATGTGTTGTACCGCGCCGAGGACGATTCCGGGACCATGGTCATCGGCATGCACACCTCTCGCCTGGGCCTGGCATCGAGCGACGATGGAGTGCACTTCACCAAGGAGCCCTCTCCGGTTTTCTATCCTGACAATGATTCCCAGAAAGAAAGGGAGTGGCCGGGCGGGGTCGAAGATCCTCGCGTGGTCGAGAGCGAAGATGGTACGTACGTTCTGGCCTACACCCAATGGAATCGCAAGGCTACGGATATCGGAATCGCAACCTCCACTGATCTTATTCACTGGACAAAGCACGGGCCCGCGCTGGCCGGGGAAAAATATCAGCACTTCGACTACAAATCAGCCAGCATCGTTACCCGGCTCACGAATGGACGGTTGATCGCGGCCAGGATCCAGGGGAAGTATTGGATGTACTGGGGAGAGGTGCAAGTGCGCCTGGCGACATCGCCTGACCTGATTCACTGGACGCCGGTCGAGGATAAATCCGGCAAGGCAGTCGTATTGCTGCACAATCGCCCTCGTCATTTTGACAGCGCGTTCCCTGAGGTTGGGCCGCCTTCGCTGCTGACTGATCGTGGCATTGTGCTGGTTTACAACGGCAAGAATGCTGAAAAGGATGGGGCGCCCGGGATTGCAGGCGGTGCCTACTCGGATGGACAGGCTCTGTTTTCGGCCAATGATCCGCGCAAGTTACTAGCGCGGACCGATAAGCCGTTCTTCAGGCCTGAAAAGTCCTGGGAACAGAGCGGGCAGTACGCCGCGGGGACTACGTTTGCAGAAGGGTTGGTCGTCTTCCAGAATAAGTGGTTCCTGTATTACGGATGCGCTGACTCTCGTGTTGGGGTTGCGGTTTGGGATCCGACAAGCTCGGGATTGTATTAGGTGTTGACAGATGAAACCTTGTTTGGGGTTGAGTGAAACTGCAGATCTCTCGCTTCGCTCGGGATGACAAAAGGGGACGGTGGTGGTGAGGAGGGGGCAGTTGCCAGAAGACAGGGCCATTGCTTAGCGAGAGCGTGATGGTAACGAAGAAGGCATCTTTCTCCCTGACCCTGATCAACCACCCTGTCCTTTAGCAACCGCCTTCTCCTCACCACCACTCTCTCCTTTTTGTCATCCCGAGCGAAGCGAGGGATCTGCAGTTCTCCTTCCGCCTCACCAAGCTAATTTTTTCTGGAGGTGCCCGCAGGTCTCAAACGCGAGACCTGGGATCCCTTCGCGTGTCCACGACCGCTATCGTTCAAGCGCTCAGCTCCTCAGCTTCATCCACTGTCAGACTCCGAGACAAACAGCCCCAGAGCCTGACGTTCGAACAGACGTTTGTACGTGCCTTCTGTCCGGCGGACCAGGTCGTCATGCGTTCCCTCTTCGACCACACGGCCTTGTTCGAAGACGAGGATGCGATCGAGCATCCGCACCGTCGAGAGCCGGTGAGCGATGACGATGGCCGTGCGGCCTACGATCAACCGCTGCATCGCTTCCTGGATGAGCGCTTCCGATTCAGAGTCGAGGCTAGAGGTCGCCTCGTCCAGAATCAGAATCGGCGCATCCGCCAGGAAACGCACGGGCCAACGCCACTCTTTGGCGTTCACCGCCAGAGAGCTTGACTCCCCGTTCACCTACCAACGTCGCGTAGCCTTTCGGCTGACGAATGATGAAGTCGTGCGCGTTGGCCAGTTGTGCCGCGCGCTCGATCTGCGCCAACGTTGCTTCCGGACGCGCGTAGGCAATGTTTTCTGCCAACGAACGATGGAACAGCAACGGCTCCTGCGGTACCAGGGCAAGTTGCGAGCGCAACGATACCTGCGCTGCGCGAGCAATCTCCTGCCCGTCGATCAGGATGCGGCCTTCATTCAAGTCATAGAGCCTCTGCAACAGCTTGACGAAGGTCGTCTTGCCCGAACCCGAGTGGCCGACCAGGCCCACGCGTTCACCCGCCTCGATGCGCAGGGAGAAGTTATCAAAGAGCGGATCAGGATGCGCACCGTAGCGGAACGTGATGCGGTCGAAAACCACCTCTCCCTTGTTGATGCGAATCGGTTCGGCATCCGGACGATCTGCTACCCCCAACGGCAGCACATGCATCTCGACCAGATCTTCCATTTCGTTTACGCTGCGCTGCAAGTTCGCCACATGCTGGCCTACGTCGCGCAGATAGCCATGAACGATGAAGTAACTGGTGAGCACGAACGTGACTCCGCCCGGCGTAGCCCGGCCTTGCCACCACAACCAGATCGCGTACAGGGTCACCGATCCTCTTAGACCGAGTAACACGATCATCTGCGTGGTTCCGCTCCACGTGCCATTGGTCCAGTGGCGATAGGTCCGGCGACTCCACTTGTTCAGCACCCGGCCGAGGCGAGCATCTTCCCGTGCCTCGGCGCCGAAGGACTTGACCACTGCGTTGCAGGTCACAGCATCTGCCAGGGCTCCACCCACCAACGTGTCCTGGGCGTTGGACAGCCGCGCCGCAGGGGACACGAAGTTCAGTGAGAGCGCGATGGAAAGACCGACGTAGAGGGTCGCGCCAATAGCCACGATCAGCCCCATCGACAACCAGTGCGCACCGAGCACCAACGCACTGCCGACCAACACCAGCGATGCCGGCAGCAAGGCCAGCAGCAGGGTGTCGTCCATCAGGTCCACCGCCCACATGCCGCGGGTGACGCGACGGACGATCGAGCCGGCAAAGTTGTTGGCATGCCAGTCCGTCGAGAAACGCTGCACACGATAGAACGCATCGCCGGCCAGGCGCGCCATCAAGCGTATGGTGAGCCGGCTTATCCCCATCAATGACAAGTGGCGGCCCGCAACCAGGATGCCACCCAACAACAACATGGTGGCTAACGCGGAGATGGCGGCGTGCAATGCCTGCCGGTGGGTTCCACCGTGCATGGCAATGGCATCGACCATGCGGCCGGCGAAGACCGGCATGAACAAGTCGGCAATCGTCGCTACCACCATCGAGCAGGCGACGCCGCCTACCAGCCATGCTTCGCGTCGCCAATGGCGAAAGAGAAAGGCCAGTACGTCGCGCATTACGTTTTGACTACTTCGGGAAACACGCATAGATCACTCACCAGGACAACTGATAGATCGCCAGGCATCCGTGCCTCGACGATGAGTTGGAGCCGAATGGCTCAAGGAAGGAAGCTGTCCCCAGGGGAATGAGAAAAGGCCCTGAGGCTGCGCCTCAGGGCCTTCGTAAACTCGTTAACGAAGTGCGCTAGGGACGCTCTACTTCCTCCAAACCGACAAAGTCCGATACCCCGGCAGGGAGGACTTGAGGGACGAAGTTACGGGTTTGAGAGTTGTTCAACATAGCGCTCTATCCTGAAAGACTGCTCTAGTTTACCCCAGCTTTCCGGGCTCCGATATTTATTTTTTGTCGGGAGTGCATTTTTGGAACAGCCTCTTCAGCAGCAACTGCAGCTTTCTCCCTGCCATGCTGACCGCCCCTCTTTAACAAGGATCGGTATCGCAAACAGAGCGGCGACCGAATCCACCCAGGGGATATGGAACGCTGCGTTCGCAGCCAGACCTGCCAAGGTGATCAGGGCAAGATAGGCGCAGGTGGCGGACTGAACCGCATCGGCAGCCAACGCAACATTGTTCGAACGCCGTGCTTCTCTGCGTTTCAACGTAGCCAGGATTGGCATGATGGCCAAAGCAGCGATGGTCACCAACATGCCAAGGTAACTGGTCTCAGGCCGCCAGTGAAGGACTAACCCAAGTAAAGCCGTGGATGCGACGATAAAAGCAAGAACGAAGAGCAGAGCTCCCGCGATGCGCGCCGTCTTCTGTTCAGAAATTGATTTGGGTGAACCGTATCTGAGCAGCACGACCGCGGCGGACAGTAACTCGACGAAACTGTCAGAACCGAACGCCAGCAGCGAGGGACTGTGCGCCGAGGCGGCCGCATAGAGTGCTGTCCCGCACTCGATGAGCATCCATGCCAGGGTGACAGTCTGGAGCCACAACACGGCGCGCGAACGTGGAACCGGCGCACAAGACGCGGCGGGCTTCGCAGGCTGGGAACCGATCTGGATCAGTCCGGACATAGAGCCTTCGCAAGTATTGTCCCACATGCCGGGACTGGTTACGATTCTCGAGTCCCGCAGACGTTGACATTCAGGTTGTGACACCAAAGAATACTGTTCGGTAAACGATGGGAATTCTCGATAGGTTTCGTCTCGACGGAAAACTTGCGCTGGTCACCGGTTCTGCCACCGGGCTTGGCGCCGCAATTGCGATTGCGCTGGCTGAGGCTGGGGCATCGGTGGCATGCCACGGAAATCGCCGGCCGGCGGAGGAAACCAGCGAAGCGATTCGTGCCCTGGGCCACCAATCGCGCAGTTTCGCCGCCGATCTGAGCCAGCCGGAAGGCGCAGATCGACTGTATGAAGCGGTGTTGGCGGACATGGGTTCTCCTGATGTTCTGGTGAACAATGCGGGCACGATTTATCGCGAGCCGGCGGAGGAACACGACCTGCAAGCCTGGATGACGGTGATTCAGGTGAACCTCAATAGTGTGTTTCGCTTGAGCCAGCTTGCCGGCCGCAGCATGCTGGAACGGCGGCAAGGGAAGATCATCAACATCGCGTCGTTGCTGTCGTTTCAAGGCGGCATCCGTGTGCCGGCTTATGCCGCATCGAAAGGCGGCGTTGCACAGTTGACCAAGGCGTTGGCCAATGAGTGGGCGCCGCGCAATGTTCAGGTGAATGCCATTGCACCAGGCTACTTTCGCACCGAAAATACCACCGCGCTGCGGCAGGACGAGGTTCGCAACAGCCAAATTCTGGCGCGCATCCCGTCGGCACGGTGGGGAGAGCCGGAAGATATTGCCGGTGCGGCTGTGTTTCTCGCATCACCTGCAAGCGACTACGTTACCGGCGAAGTGCTGGTGGTGGATGGCGGTTGGATGGCGCGCTGAGAGGGCTTTTCGGCAATCATTGCGTGCAGCACAACTGAGGAGAATGCATGTCGGCAATCGAGGTTACAGCTTCACACGATGAATCGATGTCCCAACCCGAGCCAGGGCTCCGCCGGCAAGTCATGGCCTGGAGTCCCGGCATGATGCTGGTACGGCACAGGATGAAGAAGGGTTGGGTCGGCGCCAGACATAGCCATCCCCACGAGCAGATGGTGTATATCATCAGCGGTCATCTTACTTTTGAATATCCTGGTGGGGTTCTTGAAGCGAAGACCGGGGACAGTTTCTTGGTGCCGGGCGATGTCGTGCACCAGGCTTCCGCGCAGGAAGATTCCGAGGTGCTGGACATCTTCACTCCTTACCGCGAAGACTACGCGCCGCCGGCTTAGCGAGCGCGACTGGGTGCAGGGCGACCGCTAAATCGTGTTTCTCCGCGTCCCGCAGGGCGGAACGACGGGATCACTATCTCCTTGACACCAGTAAGTTAAGGCTGGAAGAATCCCGACCGTAGCCAAAAAGAGAAAACAATTACTTCCAATCGGGCGTAGCTCAGCCAACTGTAACGGAGAGCGATGACCAGTTGAAGCCGAAACAGGCTAAAGGCTACGAGAACGTTTCTTTTCGGAGACCAAACGATGCAAGGAATCGACACCGTAACCAGACCTCTATTCAGTTCGCGGAATGTCCGAACTACCGTCGCCCGGCTCATCACCATTTCGCTGCTTGCCGTGGGCGGATTTGTCACCGTAAAAGCTCAGCAAACAAACGCGACCATCGTGGGCAATGTCACTGACACCACGGGCGCGGTGATGGCAGGAGCGACAGTAACAGCGACGGAAGCGTCTACGAATACCGTCCGTACTACAGTCACAGATAGTGACGGCGGTTATACGATCCCTGCGCTACCCGTCGGAACCTACTCGCTGAGCGTGGAGATTTCCGGGTTTGCAAGCCAGAAAGCCACTGGAATCCACCTGGACGCGAGCCAGACGGCGCGCCAGGACTTCAAGATGACTGTGGGCCAGGTGAACCAGACGGTCGATGTGGAGGCCGGCGCGGCGGCGGCTCAACTGCAAACCGAAACCGGGGCTGTGGGCCAGGTGATCGACGGCAGGAAGATTGTCGAGTTGCCCCTCAACGGCCGTAACTTTGTGCAGCTTGCCCAGCTCATCCCCGGGGTCAACACAGGAGTCGAAGGTTCCATCACAGTCCGCCGCGCTCGCGGGTCGATTGCCACCACCGACGCGACCGGAGGGACCATCTCCATTCAGGTCAATGGGCAGCGGGACACGCAGAACCTCTTTTCCATTGACGGAACGGAGGCCATGGACTACGACGCCTGGACCTACAGCTTCTCGCCATCGGTCGACGCAATTGCGGAGTTCCGCGTAGATACCAGCACCAGCGGAACGGATTCGGGTGCGGCCGCCGGCGCCAACGTGAACATCATCATCAAGTCAGGCACCAATAACCTGCACGGCACGCTGTGGGAGTTCAATCGCAACAACGCCTTTACCCAGACTTACGATGCAGTTGCGAAAAAAGACACCACGCCTGCACGTCTAAACCGCAACCAGTTCGGCGCGAACGTCGGCGGTCCGCTCTATATCCCACACGTTTACAACGGACACGATAAGACTTTCTTCTTCTTCAACTGGGAGACCGGCAAACTGTTGAATGGCGCCAATGTGCAGCAGGCGATCGTTCCGGACAATAACATTCGGGCGGGAATTCTCGACGCCACCGCGCTCACGTCATCCAGCGGCAAGCCTCTGAACGTGGTCGATCCAATTTCTGGACATAAGTACCAGATTGGAGACCAGGTCACCGTCGATCCCCGATCCGCCATCATGATGCAGGTGACTCCGGCGCCCAATGTACCCAATGCCGGCTCCACGAACAACTACAACACCACGCCGGTGAATACGCTGAATTATCAGTATGACTACATCGGCCGGATGGACCACAACCTAACCCGCAAAGATACGATCAGTGGACATTACATTTACGACGAGACCTACAGTAACGGGCCCTCTTTCTTCGGCAATGACGAGGACAACAACGACGCTTTCAATCACCTCATTGAGGTGTCTGAGATCCACGTCTTCTCGCCCAGGATCGTCAACGAGTTTCGCTACGGTCACCAGAACTTCCAGGAGTTCGAGACTTTTGGAACCACGAACAATGCGAAGTACAACATTGCCAATGGCCTGATGCAGATTCCCTTCTCTTCTTCCGATCCCCATTTCTACGGGGGACCCAACATATCGATTAGCGGTCCCGATGGTTCGCACCGCTTGTTTGCCGATTTGCGCAACATCGGTCCCCGCAACCGTGCCAACGGCATCAACCAGTTTGTGGACAATCTTTCTTATCAGTGGGGCAGGCACTATCTAAAGTTCGGAGTCAATATTGGGCGGCGCACCGATTACTTCAGCCAGGCGCGTGATCCTCACGGCACATTCAACTTCACCGGCCAATACACCGGATCTGCCCTGGTTGATTATCTGCTCGGCTACATCGCCAGCGACAGCATCAACCCGACCGTGACGCGGACGAACATCTCCAGCATCATTCAGGCTTATTCGGTGCAAGACAACTGGAGTGTAACCAAGACGCTGACGTTTAATCTCGGATTCCGTTGGGATCATTTTGCGCCCTACACCCAGGATGACAACAAGTACGCCGACATCTACAACGGACCGAACGGGCTGAATCCTTCGATGGCCGTAACCCCGGCGACTTCTCCCTATGGGCGCGGCCTTCTGCAACCCACGTACCATGACTTTCAGCCTCGTATTGGTTTCGCCTGGCAGCCGTATGGCATAGGCAAAACCGTGGTGCGCGGAGGTTACGGCATCTACTTCACACCGGAAATCGACAACGCGCCTTTCAGCATGGGTGAAGGTGCCCAGGCACAGTCTGGAGCGCAGCTCACGGGCAACACCGGCGTGACCGCGTCCAACCCGGCGCAAAAGCTACCCAACATCTTGTTTAGTAATCCGTTCCCCGGAGTGACCACGGGCGGACCGTTGACCTACCCATTTGACACTTCGATTGATCAGCACCTGCAGGACCAGATGACGCAGGAATTCAATCTTACGTTCCAGAACCAGCTGCCCGGAGCATTTACCGGTCAGATCGCCTACGTGGGAGCGCGCGGCACGCACAACTTCATCTCCTATAACGACGTCAACATGCCGTTCCCGATTAACCCCGCGAGCACCACACTGAGCATCAACGCAAGGCGTCCGAACCAGACGTTCCTGCGTCCGGTGCAGGGAGATTTCTCTCGCGGCAACTCCAGCTACCACTCGCTGCAGACGCAACTGGAGCGCCGCATCGGGCATGGGCTGAACACCCTGGTGGCGTATACCTGGTCCAAATCGATTTCCGGGCCGGGCGACATCGGCGGCATTGTAGGCGGCGGTAATTTCGGCGCCAGCCCGCTGAACCCTTACGATCCACGCTATGACCGGTCGCTGTCCTTATACGACATCCCTCACCGGTTCAGTGGCACCGTGCTCTACGATATTCCCTTCTTTCAAAGCTCCAGCGGGCTCAAGAAGTTGTTGCTCGACGGGTTCCAGGTTTCGACGATCGTGACCGCGGTATCCGGCGATGCTTCCAACGTGCCTTATTCCGGCACATCGAACACGGGAACCGGACAAGCTTCCCGTTCAGACAGGGTTTTCGGTCAAACTCCTAATCTGGCTCGTGGACAGAGGACGCCGATGAAGCAGTTCAACACCGCGGCGTTCACGGCTCCGCAGCCAGGAGAGTTCGGCACATCGCCGCGCACTGGGGCCATCCGGCTGCCTGGTTTGTTCAACGATGATTTCTCCGCGACCAAGGGGTTCAAGCTGGGAGAGTCGCGTAACCTGCAATTGCGCGCTGATTTCTTCAACGCCTTTAAACACTACAATCCTGATCCTTCGACCATCAGCACGAACATCACTTCGCAGAACTACGGAAGGATCAATAATGGACTTTCCGGCGGATTTGCAACGCGAGTCATCCAAATAGCCGGGAAATTCTACTTCTGAAAACTTTGAGCGGGTTTGCGGTTTTGGCATTGGCGAGCTCGCTCTTGATGGGCCAGAGCGCGGGAGTTCAGGACACCGAAGTCTGGATGTTCCGTCAGACCTCCGCGCTTGGTGGATACACGACCCAGGTGCTCGGCCATCCCGAGGTGATCGAGACGGGTTTGGGCAAGGCGGTCCAGTTCAACGGAGTCGACGACGCTCTGTTTGTTCCCGTACATCCGCTGGCGGGCGCCGCGACCTGGACGTGGGAGGTCATCTTCAGGCCGGATGCGGATGGCGCCCCGGCACAGCGTTTCTTTCATCTCTCGGTGTTGGACCCGGCAACGGGAAAGGACATCGATGATCGACTGCTGTTTGAGATACGGATTGTCAACGGACAGTGGTGCCTGGATAGTTTTGCCATGGCCGGTGGTCAATCAAAGACGCTGCTGAATTGTGAGAAACTGCATCCTCTCGGAAAGTGGTATCGCGTGACCGCAGTGTACGACGGCAAGACATTCAGCAATTACGTAGACGATGAGTTGCAGGGTGAGGGGAATGTGCTGTTGGTCCCCCAACAGCCGGGGCATTCATCGGTCGGGGTGCGGATCAATCTTAAGGACCATTTCAAGGGTGCGATGCTGGAGGCGCGATTTACGCGACGCGCGTTGGCGCCGGCGGAGTTCCTGAAGATGCCGTCTTCCCGCTAGCCTGAATCCCGTAGTCTCGCTGGTGTAGTGCGTCACACAGATGGGCCTTTATCTCATCGGATGATCCTGTGTCGGCTCTTAGCCGGTAAGCCGTGCTTTTCAAGCTACATCGCGCCGAGTCCCGTTAGGGACGACCGATCGTAGCCCAGGATGGAGTGCGCAGCACGCAATCCTGGGTACCTATAGCAAAATGATCGAGCCCCGTAGGGGCGGCACACATCCTTGAGGGACGGCAGTCCCGATCGGAGCGGATACAGCAGCTGACATAATCGCCTTTATTACTGACGCATTAGGCTAGTTAGTTCTCGAGACTTAAGGGGTTGTTGCAGGGAAAGGATTGCCGGTGGGGCACCCGGCGCTTGGTATGTCAGGGTAAAGCGTTCGTAGGGGCTCAGGCGAACATGGGGCACCCGTCCAGAAACCTGAGATTCGTTGGGGTCAAACCCTCCAGACTTTTGCTTCTTCACGCCTTCCTTGCAGGGGAAATCGGCATCAAATTAACAGCTTATGGCGCGGAGAATTTCAGGATTTGCTTTGGCTGGATTGCCGGTTTGCTGGATGCTTGTGCTCGGCGGCTGCGGGAGGCAGGTTGCGCACCAGCCTACGGAGCAGCGGGCACAGCCAAGTGGGCCGCCCAAGCCGGCCTTGAAACAGGCTCCGCCTACGCCTATTGCGGAGAAGAAGGAGGAGCTCGGACAACAGTCCTGGGACCCCCAGTGGGATGTGATTGTGGAGAAGGCGTTGTCTCCCGATATGCTGTCGCCGCGAGTTGCTCGAGGCGTAAGAACGTTCTGCCCACGATTCGCCAGCTTGAGTGAGGCTGACAAACGGGCCTTCTGGGCTTATACGTTTCAGGCACTCGCTGGGGCAGAGGCAGGCCTGAAACCCACAACCAACGTACGGCACACAGAACCCGAGGTAGCCGTACAAGACTCGGTTACCAAACGCACCGTTCGACAGGAAGGCCTGCTGCAGCTTACCTACATGGACGCAGAGCGATATGGCTGCGACTTCAACTGGGAACAGGATAAAGGGCTGGGGGAGAAGTCTCCTGCAAGAACAATCCTGACGCCCAAAAATAATCTATTGTGCGGAGTGAAGATCCTCGAAAACCAGATGCTGACGCAGAAAAAGCCGCTACTTTCCCCCTCGAGCTACTGGGTGACCCTGCGGCCGGCGCGCCCGAGCTACCTGGTGTTCGCCAAGCAGATGAAGAATGTGCCGGCGGTGTGCCGGGTGGCCAAGCCACCGCTGGAAGAAGCACATGCGAACCGGCCAAGCAGCCTATCCGGAGCGGCTGCTACCATGCCTGCACACGTTGCGGCAGCCAATTAGCTGACTCACTCACCATGATTCTGACTTCGCATGACCGGCTCTTCGTCCTGACAGGCGCGGGGGTTTCCGCGGAAAGTGGCTTGGCTACTTTCCGCGGCTCAGGGGGCCTGTGGAACGGGTATCGGGTCGAGCAGGTCGCAACACCTGAAGCCTGGCACGCTGATCCCGAATTAGTATGGCGTTTCTATTCCATGCGCCGCCGCGATGCGCTGGCTGCCGAGCCAAATACTGCCCACGTGGCCTTGGCCAAGGTCGAGCAGGCGCTGGGCGATCGCTTTTATCTCTGCACCCAGAACGTGGATGATCTGCATGAGCGCGGCGGCTCGCACCGCGTCCACCACATGCACGGCACCCTATTTGCATCGCGCTGCGTGGACTGCGGTCTTCCCTTCCCAGACCAAAAATTCTACGAGGATGCCCTGCCCACATGCGAAATGTGCGGTGCGATGGTGCGCCCGCACATTGTGTGGTTCGGCGAAATCCCTTTAGATATGGACGGCATTTATCGTGAACTCGATCGGGCCACGCACTTGCTGGTGGTGGGCACGTCCGGTTCTGTATACCCTGCCGCCGGGTTTGTTCACATTGCTAACCAGCGGGGCATCCGTACCATTTACGTGGGCCCCGAGGAACCTCTGAACGCCGACGCCTTTGACGAGATCGCCCTGGGGCCGGCGACAGCAATCCTTCCTGCATTGCTGTCGCACTAAAGCGGCTATGCGGCCGCGCCTGGCCCTTGGCTTCTGCTCCAGCTTTTATATTCGTCGCTCGCTTCGCCGAGCGAGTAGAGTGTGTTCCTTGTTTCTACGATCCTTTGCTGAGTATCGACGCGCACGATGGGAGAAGTGAAGATGAATTTTCCTTTCTCGATCCTCTGATGGCCGAAAGCCCTGCCTACCAACAAATTTCCTGGTCGCAACGTCTGATAGCTGCCTGAGTTCAATTGCGGCACTACCGCCCAATCTTCGAGCTTCACAGATGGCTTTTGGGTTTGCATGGCAAGTCCTTTCCATTTCGTTGGATGCGGGTTGCGCTCCTGGCGGCCATGGGCAATTTTTACAAGCTCTGCCGAAATATCTACATCCCATCGAGGCGAAAGGTGGGCGTCGTGTAACATGGGTGGACTTGAGGAGCGACATGCCTAAATACATCATTGAACGCAACATACCGGGCGCCGGAGCGCTCGATCGTCAGCAACTAGCCGCCATTACACAAACGTCGTGCAACGTGCTGAACGGGATGGGTCCGCGGATTCAATGGATTGAGTCGTACGTGACGGATGACAAGATCTACTGCGTCTATATCGCCCCAGATGAAGCGACGATACGAGAACACGCCCGCTTGGGCCAGTTCCCAGCAGACTCAGTGCAAGCCGTGCGTTCCGTGATTGATCCTACCTACACGTAAGAGAGGAGGGGGCGTTCGGCATTGCGCCGGAGCAGGCATCTTCGGCATGGCTGAGAGCCGTCTTTGCAACCTGTTCAGCGGGTGAATTTTCACAGGCATTGTTTACCTGCAGCATCGACAGGTATTGGGTAGCTATAATCGAGGGATTATGCCACGCGTCGGGGAGTTCTGCCCTTCAAATATCGCTCGATTGATCCTTGGAGTGGTCATCGTGGTGACGCTGGTAGTAGCCGTCGGTGTTTGGCTGTTTCACTCGCCGGGCCGTGGCACCTCGATCGATCAGCCCACCCACACGGCCCAACCCCTCACTAAGTAAGGGTTTTGCATCCGTGTCTGAGATCCAACTTAGCCAAGCTCGCTTATTTATTCTATATTGTATAGATAATGGCTGGCCGTGATTACCTTGGTGAATTCGAACACATCGTTGTGCTGGCCCTGCTGCGGCTGGAAGAACGCGCGTATGGGGTCACCGTACGGCAGGAGATTGAGTTACGCACTCGCCGTGAGGTATCGATCGGCGCCGTCTATGCAACGCTGGATCGCCTCGAAACGAAAGGCTACGTCAAGTCTTACCTAGGGGATCCCACACCTGAACGTGGCGGACGTTCGAAACGCTTCTTTCGTGTCACGGCTAAGGGAGTGACGGCTGTGAATCGCACGCAACGGGCACTCCAGAGTATGAGCGAAGGCCTCGGCCTGATCGAGAACTACTCATGACGTCTTCATCAATTCCTATCCAGCCACCACGTCTTGCTGTTTGGCTCGTCAACCTGTTCACTGTTCCGGACAATGCAGAAGCGATCATGGGGGATCTGCTTGAGGAATTCTCCCAGATTGCTCATCAAGCAGGAGTTGTTTTCGCCAGACGATGGTATTGGCGACAGGCTTTGAAAACCCTCGTGCATTTGATCTTTACCGCGTACCGTGTCGCTCCGTGGTCGACCGCTGCGGGCGTGGCCGGGGGATTCTTAACTCGAAAGCTGCTTGGTAGGTTGGTGGAGCCCGTAATATTCGCGGTGCTTGAGAGATTTCAAATTCCGGAACTTCACTTCAACCTCTACGTCTTCTTCGCCAGCACAGGGATCGACATCGGACACCTCCTCGTCTTTTTGTTTGTTGGCTGTATTGCCGCCATAGGAGCCAAGGAAACCGAGATGCCAGCTGCGACGACGCTGAGTTTAATTTTTGCCGTGCTGACTGGCGCCGCTGTGGTGAGTTGGGTGGTCGAGGGACACTATTGGATTCTGTGGAGACTGACATGGAACTTCGCTGATTTGTTTGCGATTCTTATCGGCGCAGCTATCGTCCGCACGCATCGGTCGGCTCTGCATCTGAGCGCCAAGGAAAATCTGCCGAATACTTAAAAAGTGAAAAATAGCCCGGCTTCCAGAATTTCAGTAGCGGAGGCCGAGTCTTTGAGGAAATTCCTCCTCGTCTTCATCAAGGTCGATCAGGTTCGCGTGATACTCAGCATCCTTGTCATGAATCCCGAGCAATGCGAGATGCACCGCGCCGATGACCACAACCATGCCCGCCACATGCCACACACTGGCCTCCAGCCATGGTTCGAGGCCGACCGTTACCAATACCAGGGTCGGAAACAATCCGAAGTATTGCAGGAGTATGAACGCCAGGTTCGTCCCAGGCGTTCTCGTTTCTCCGGTGAAGGGGATAGTCCTGACTTTAAGGAACAGCGCATCTGTGAGCAGCAGGCAGAGGCCAACTGCCACCAGGACCTGGCAGGCAAGAGAATTCCAGCCGCGCAGTTCCGGGGGCGCCACTCGATGGATCAGTGCGACCAGGAGCAACGCGAGGCCCAATACGCACGGCAGTATCCATCGCACAGTCGTGCCAAGTTGAACGGATGTGGGCCGGCCCAGGATCAGGCGAAAAATCCAACCGCCTCTCCTATCGGTCGGGGACAGGAACGCAGTGCGCAAACCGGCAATTGTCCAGAAAGCGGCGATCGGGACTGCAGCCCGCAAACCATCGGACGACAGCGCAAAGCCGAGATGACGGTGAGAAAGTTTCAGGAAAATCGTGCAGGCTAGCAGGAGAGCGAGGCCGAGGCCGCCGTACAGGGCCATGTAGACGCGATGCCGCTGGGTCCTCAGCAAAGAGCAACTGATAAAGTGATAAATTCCGCGCTGGACTGCATTGCGCAATATGGTCGCGTGGAGCAGACGATGGATGGGAACGATGGCTGGATTCCGCGTGTCGAATACATCTGACCCTTCGACCAGGTAGCGCATTCTCCGTCGATAGGCGAGCGGATAAGAGAGGATGGTCAAGGCAAACACGACGGCGGTTGCCAGGCAGCCCGTTTCCGCGAGCGCGCTGAAAACCGGCTGCGATGAGGAACCTGCCAGAACGGTTTCGAATATTCCCAGAAACCAGAATGGCGGGAAATAGCGACCGGCGTGCGAATTTATCAGCACCTCAAGGAACCGGGAGGTAACCGGGAACAGCAGAAAGGTGGTCAACAGGAGCATCATCGAGATGCCCTGCAGGAAAGGGGAAATGGCACGGGAGATACGTTCGCCTATCAGCGCCGCCATGAGGCCATGCAGGCTCAGGATCAGCGCCGCAGCAAATGCGCCGCTGGCCAGGACTGCAAGAAGATGGGCCAGAACATGGCGTGCCAGGCCCGACGGATCGGATAGCATTGGATAGAAAATGACCCCCGGCGCACTGCTACCAAGCAGGAACAAACCCAGAAAAAGTACGGCTGCGACAATCCTCGAACGAAACAGTCTCGAGCCGGCAATGGGAAGCGACGAGAGAACGAAAAGGTCAAGCAGATCCGGGAAGAGCAGGTCCCAGGAAAAGATGGTCACCGCTCCCACCGCGACGAAGGAATACAAGACATAAAAATAGTGGTCGCTCACCTGAGACCAGAAGGGCCGTTCCAGGGGGGCATGGTACAGAGGGGTCAGGAACAAGGCGACGACGATTCCCGGGAGCGCGATCGCATAGGCAACCTGAAGAAGCCGCGCCTTGGTTTCCCCATCTGCCGAGACCATATCGTTGTTAAAGAACCGTTCCAGAAAGTGGCGAACCAAGAGGCGGAACTGAGTTTGTTCCTGCACCTCCACGACGGGCAAGTGAGCCTGCACTTCGAGTGACAGTACGGGGAATTCCGGCGGAGCGAAGATGCGGAGGCGGTTAATCATGATGCACCTGGATGGCTTCCACTACATCGCGGGCAACCGATCGTGTATCTTCCTGCTGAACCAGTTGCGCAAAGACGCTTTCGAGGTTGGCGTGTTCCATGCCTTCGGTCAGTTTGGATGGGCTGGCATCGGCCAGGATTTTGCCTTTCGCGATGACGACAACGCGGCTGCAGATCTGTTCCACTACCTCGAGAACATGAGAGATGTAGAGCACGGCCTTGCCTGCCGTTGTGAGTTCCAGTAGCAGGTCTTTAAACAAGCGCGAGGATAGGACATCGAGCCCGGAGAGCGGCTCGTCGAAGATCAGCAGCTGAGGGTCATGCATAAGCGCAGCAGCAATGAGCACGCGCTGCTTCATGCCCTTGGAATACATGGAAATCGGCGAGTGGCGCCACGACTCCAGGCCAAGCAATTGCAGGAGCCTATGGGCCTTGATGGCGATCTGCCGTTCGCGCAGCCCCCGCAGCCGGCCCACCAACTGCAGGTACTCCATGCCGGAGAGATAGGTATAGAGATGCGCTTCTTCGGGCACGTAGCCGAGCGCCCCCCGGAAACTGACCAGGTCGTCGCGTATATTTCTGCCGTGAAATAACACGCGGCCCTCATTGGGCTGCAGGAGCCCGGTGATGATCTTGACGGTGGTGGATTTTCCTGAGCCGTTGGCGCCCAGATAGCCCACCACCTCGCCGGCGTCCACGCGGAAGTTGACGTTTGAGATGGCTGGTATGCCGCGATAGCTTTTGGAAAGGTTTTCGAGCTGGAGCACGGTTTAAGACCTCGATCGCTATACCCTATGTAGCATACTATCTTTCTCTGGTCAACAGTATGCTACATAGATATACTGCTCACCATGGCCACCGAACCCAAACTTTCCCATACCGCGGCCATGATTCTGCACACGATTCAGGCTGGCCAGATCTATGGGTTCAGCGTGATGGAAGCGACAGGTTTGCCCAGCGGGACGGTTTATCCGGCGATGCGCCGCCTGGAACGCGACGGACTCATCGTCTCAAAGTGGGAAAAGCAATCGATCGCCGATGCCGAGCAGCGGCCTTTGCGGAAGTACTACAAACTAACCCGCGCGGGGGAGACGACCCTCGACGCGATGCACAAACGCTACCCGCTCCTGAAAAAGATGATCGCTGATCCAGAGGTCAAAAACGCATGAGCCTCCGCCTGCTGCTCCGCTCCCTGCCGGCATGCTTCTTCCTTCTCCGGTGCGCGTCATGGTTGGCGCCGGGCGGGGAACGAGCGGAGTGGTTGGCTGAGTGGCGGGCGGAAGTGTGGCACGTTTGGGACTCGTACGGCCGCAGCTCGCAGGTAACGGATCTCTGTCTCGGAGCTTTTCAGGATGCTTTCTGGCTGAGGTGGTATAGCCCCCGTTCCCTACCTCGCAGAATGCTGCGGGCCGGCTCGGCGTCGCGCTGTTCAGCCTGGCTGGCTGGATGGACGGCGATCAGTTTTGTGATCTGTTTATCCCTGCCGGGCGCACGCAAGGCGATGAGTCCATCGCCGTATCGGGATGCCGATGGACTGGTGATGATTTCCAGTGGCGGCTATGCCGGCACACAGGTTCCGACCATACCGCTCCGGGATTATCAATCATGGAAGGCGAACACCCGGCATTTGTTCAGCGGCATTGCCTTCTATCAGCCGATACACAAGCGTGTGCATATTGCCATGTATCGAGGTACCGAACTTTCCATTGGCAGGGCAAGCGACAATCTTTTCAAATTGCTCAATCTGCCGGCCCCGCCTCACAGCGGTGATCGCGACCGCGATCCGTATGCGGCAAGGCTGTTTTTAAGCCAGGCTGCGTGGCGTGAGCTTTTCGGCAGCGATGCCGGGGTGATTGGAAATCACACCGAGATAGGCGGGCAACGAGTTGTGATCGCCGGCGTGATCGCTCAAGATTCGCCGCAGTTACCGGGCCAGATAGATGCCTGGCTGCTCGAGGACGAGCGGCACCTGGATATGCTGCCGCGTAGCTCAAGAGGCTTCGTGTTGGCCCACATGCGTACATTGGGGCCGGCGAGCCGCGTGGATGGATGGCGAACCATGAATGTCCGCGGCGAAGATGGAGACAATGATCGTTTCGATTGCATATCGCTGGCGCAGCGATCGCGGTTACCTTTCTCCATCTTTTTGTTCACGCTGATAGTGGCTGTGATTACGTTGCCCGCAACGACAGCTTTGCCTCTTGGTGAGTACCCGCGCCTTAGCGGCCCCCTTCCCTGGGCGGTCAGGGGGAGACGCTGGCTGTTTCTGTTGAGTAAGGTTTCGCTCGTGGTGCCGCTGGTTTGTTTGAGTTCGGCGGACGTTGCCTACGGAATTCCTTCGCTTAGTTCGACCAGCACGCAATATATCCAGCTCGCTCTCTCGTATTTCGGGTTTTTATTTGCTTTTCGGTGGATTCTTCAGGATCAGCGAAAGCGATGTCCGGTTTGCCTTCGCGTGCTTTCCAACCCGGCTCGGGTGGGTGAGGCTTCGCGAAACTTTCTGGCCTGGAACGGCACGGAGTTGATTTGCGCGGGCGGCCATGGATTGCTGCATATTCCAGAGCTGCCGACCAGCTGGTTCAGCACGCAGCGATGGCTTTACCTGGATGCTTCGTGGGGAGGGCTGTTTTCAGAGGGATGTGTTCCATTTGCCGGGTTCGTGTAAATCAGGAAAACCGCAGGTCTCTCCGCTGCGCGGTGCTCTGTCGAAAAACATTTCCATGACTGGTCAAACCGCAGAAGCCAGACTTGGCGCGTCGTTTCAGCTCGCACCGCTCGATTGCAGAACGTGCGCGCGGAACTTGCGCACACCGTCCAGGAACACGCCTATATCGCTGCCCATGCTGAGGACACGGAAGCCCTTGCTGATCCAATGCACGGCCAGTTCTGGGGTGGACGGGAGAAATCCCGGAGCGACGCTGTGACGCCGGCACACGGTGGCTAATTCCTCCATGGCGGCAAGGAACCGTGGATGCTCAAACTGTGCCGGAATACCCATGGAGACGGTGAGATCGTAATGGCCCACCCAAGCCACGTCCACACCGGGCACGGAAATGATGGCTTCCAGATTCTCGAAGGCTTTCACTGTTTCCAATAGGAGGATGACGCAAGTCTCTTCATTTGCGCGCGCGAAGAAGTCCGCGTTTCCGGCGCGATAGAGGTCGTGAGCGAGACCGAGAGCCACGCCTCGCCGGCCGATGGGCGCGTACCTTAGCTGGCTGACGATATCCTCGGCCTGCATCCTGGTTTCTACGCGCGGGACCATGACGCCCCGAGCGCCGATGTCGAGCGGGCGCGACAGGGGCGCATACGCGGCGTCAGGAACGCGCGCGATGGGAAAGATGTTGCTGCCGCGGCATCCCGCGACCATTTCTGCGAGCAGGGATATGTCACAACGGCCGTGCTCCATATCGAAGATGACGAAATCGAGCCCGCACGATGCGAGCATCTGCCCGATGCCAGGAGTAAAGAGTTCGAGCACCATTTGCCCCAGGAGCAAGTCGCCCTGGCGGAGCCGCTCACGAAAAGTGGTCATTGCAGATTACCCTTGGCTGAAAATGCAGCCTTATAGCCGGCTAACTTTCTGCAGAAATGCGGGATGGCTCAGCACCCTGGGGTTGACTACATGATCCGGCGCCTCGCCGCGGTAAACCGCCAGCGCGCCCTGGCAGTCGATGCGTCCCATGTCGCGGAAGAGCTCCTCCGTCCACGCGATGGAATGGGAGGTGAGGATGACATTTTCCATCGCCGCCAGCGGTGAGTCCGGACTCAGGGGCTCCTTCTCGAAAACATCGAGTGCGGCGCCTCCGATCCGGCCGGTTTGCAAGGCCTCGATCAAGGCGCTCTCGTCGACGATGGGCCCGCGCGCGGTATTGATGAGCATGGCATCCGGCTTCATCAGAGCAAATTGCGGTTTGCCGAGCAGGCCGCGCGTTTGCGGGGTGAGCGGACAGTTCACCAGGACGTAGTCCGAGAGGCGCAAGAGCTCTTCGAGTGAGACGGCTTCCACTCCAAGTTGCGCAGCGCGCTCGGAGGTGATGTATGGATCAAAAGCCAGGAACCGGCCAACATCAAACACGCGAAGCAAGCGAATGGCCTCGGAGGCGATGTTGCCCAAGCCGATCGTACCGAAAATGCGCTGACGTGGTTCCCGCCCGAGCGGGCGCGCGCTTTCGGCCCAGAGCCCCCGGCGCACGAGCCGGTCTTTGCGCAGCAGATTATGGGAAAGAGCGAGCACGAAGAGCACGATGGATTCAGCGACCGGGCGGACGACCCCGGCGGGGGTGATAAAGACAGCGATTCCCTGTTCGGTGCAAGCTTCCAGATCGACGTTGTCATAACCAACGCCGCAACGCCCGATCGCGCAAAGGCGAGATACGCCGCGAAGAGATTGCGCTGTCACTTTAGGCTTCAGAGAGATCAGGACGTCATAGTCTGCGAGTTGATGGGGCGAATATTCGTCACGATATTCAGCGACAAACTCGTGGAGAGACCCGGGGAATACCTTCCAGAAGCGATAAGCCAATATCCGGGAAGACGGGTTGGCCCTGCTGGTCGCAAAAATCTGCGGAGAAGCCGACGCGAAACTGGTTCATGCCTTGTGCTCAAGAACCATCACCCAGTCGCGGAAGATAGGAAATTCCGGCGGCTTCCATGAGCCGCTGCTATCCGGGTGAACATTTTCCATCGGCACTTCTGTGCCGTCACTGGGGTTGAAGAAAAAGCCACGATACGTGGTGGCGGCATCCAGGTTCTTGAAGGTCACGGGTTTATAACCTGATGGACAGAAGGCTATGACGGCTTCTCCGGGGATTTGGCCGGCAAAGGGTTGCCAGTAGTCGCTTGCGTTCCAGTGAGGTTCGATTAGTTCCGGACGAGGTTCGAGTTTCCACCAGGAATAACGAGTGAGCAGACCTTTCGCTAGTCCGAGTTGCCCGGAACCGGGCAATTGTGCAGCGATATCCCACGCGGGGCCGCCCCACGAATGGCCATGCGGCGAAAGGCCATAAGGTTGCTGCCGTGTATTCACTTGCCAGATGCCATTTGCTCCGTAAGTGTGTCCGCCGGTTCCGCCGAGAAGCGCTGACCAGAACATGAAACGCTGAACTTCCTGGCGGCTCGCTTCCGCGATGCCTTCGTAGCAGACCTCTCCAATCAGCACCGGCATCTTCGGGGTTGCAGCCAGCGATTGATTCACGGTCTCGATGGTGTTGGGTACGCTTTGGCGATCGTTGTGCCCGGTCTGCAGCATGTCGAAATCGAGCACCGTGGGATCGTCCACACAGAGCCGTGAACTCTTAGAGGGGTGAATGGTGATGGGATGGCGGCGCGGATCGGTCGCGCGGACATAGCGCGCCAATTCGGTCAGGCCATGCTTTTGTGTTTCCGCATCCTGGTCTTTGGTTTTGGAAAGGTAGTACGGCATGGTTCCCTCTCCAGCCAGGCACCAGACAACCGGGTAGGCGCCCCAGCGGGCGATGAGGTAACGCCAATGCTGTTTGACCTTGGCCATTCCCATGCGCGGGATGAAGTATCCCCAGAAGCCAACCACGCAGGCGACGAGGCCCTGATCCGCAAGGTACTGCATGCGTACATCGGCCATGTCGAAATAAGCGGGGTTGATGCGAGCAAATTCCGGCTCCCAGGGATAGCCCGCTTCATTCGCGCCGCGAGGGTCGAATGGCTCCATGTCGGGATACAGCCCGGCGACAATCTGGACAACGGTGAAGCCCTTTTGCAGGCGATCGGCAGTCAGGGTCTGAAAGCCATCCGGCCAGCTGAGCCGCTTGCACAGGCCCATCCACCAGGTATCTCCAAGCCAGAAGAATGGAGTGCCGTCGGTATGCTGAAAGTGGCGCCCGTCTTCTGCCACTTTGAGTGAACCGCGTTTGTAGTTGACGTTCTGACCGGTGTAGGGCTCTACGTTGAGGACGGATGCACGATCATGAAGGTCGCGGTTGCTGGTGTCACTGGAGACGGATCGAATCTTGTAAAGGCCGGGCGAGGGCGCAGTGTATCGCACTCGCCATGTAGAGCCGCCGGCCCAGAATGCCGGCATACGCTCCTGCTGCCCCGAGGGCAGAGTGATGACGGCATCAACGTCCACCTGATTGAAGGGATCGGTATATTGTTTTCCGCTGGTGTAGGACCACTCGGTTGGTTGGCCGGAGGCGGCCACGCGCTCCTGTGCGAGGCTCGAGTTGATCGTCGAGCTGGACAGCGCGCTGGCGGCCAGCGCTTTCACAAACGATCGCCTCGACATTCCCTCGAACATAAAAAGAATGCCTCCTGGGAACCGGTAGTCAGAGCCATCAAATAATGGGTTAGCTGCGGCATTTGTGTCAAGGCGCAGGGCTTGCGGCGCTGTTCTTGTCTCAGCGCTGGAAGATGAGCGTCGGCCCTCTCACGAACGGCTGAACTTTTGTTGAGCGACCTTCAGTCGGGCTGTAAAGCAAAACGAAAATGGGGGATTGGAGCATGTGTGAGAAGAAGGATTTACGAATTGAGTCCGTAGGGACGGCTCAACTTGAGCCCATGGACGTGAGTCCCATAGGGGCTAACCCAATTGGGGATATGTTTCTTCGAAACCCCACAAAATCGTCATCCTGAGCTCCGCTCAGAGGCTGTGACTTTTTCGATCTCGCGCATTTCCCGCACCTTTCACCAGATGTGCTTCAAACCCTTAGCAAAAACCGTCATCCTATAGAGCCTGTGACTTCTTCGATTGGCTGGGTGCTTTTGCACGCCCAACCAGACATTTTCGGCCCCTCCACAAAACCGTCATCCTGAGAGGCTGTGACTTTTTGTCGATGGAAAAGGCCTCCCCGCCCCACAACCGCCTTGTCCCTCGGAAACTGTTCTCTCCCTGTAACCACCCTCTCCTATTTGTCATCCCGAGCGAAGCCGAGGGATCTGCAGTTCACTTCACCAGCAACCAATCCCAGCTGGAAGCGCCGCCCTCCCCATTGTCATCCTGAGCGAAGCGCCTCGCAGATCTCTCGAATCGCGAAGGGTTCACAGCGCGAAGTCGAAGGACCTCGGCGATGTTTGTTCGCAGATGCTGTCCGGAGCTTTCCGGCCACATGGTGATAGAAGATGATTATCGGGCACGCGAAGATGATCCCGTAACCGTCAAGTGCTACCACGGGGGAAAAACAGAGCTCAGATCGAGCAGTCTGGAGTATAAAGGCAAGGCGGATTGGGTGAACATGAAAACAAGCTTGATCGAGCGACGAGTCGGCACTAAGGAAAAGGCGCCAAGGTGCGTCGCACTGAAGGCTGGGCCACTCACCGTCGATTTTGTAGCGGGAAATCTGCGGGCTATTCGCTACGAAGGACACGAGGTCTTGCGCGCCATCGCATACATGGTGCGCAACGCAGACTGGGGTACCTTCAGTCCGGAAATCAGCGATTGCAAGATCCGTAAGAGTGCTCGATCGTTCACAGTTACATATCGGGCGCGGTGCGTTTCCGCTGACTCCAGCCAGGTGCTTGACTACCAGGCAAGTATTTCAGGGAATGCGCAAGGCAACCTCGCTTTCGAAGTGCTGGCCCGACCGCTGACCCCGTTCCGCACAGCACGCTGTGGTTTTGCGGTGCTGCATCCCATTGCGGGTGTCGCCGGACAGCCGGCCATCGTGGAGCATGTCGACGGATCACAGGAGCAGACAACTTTCCCCGACCTCATCATGCCCGCCCAGCCGTTCAAGGATATTCGCGCCATCCAGCACCAGGTCACACCGTTCATCACGGCGCGTTGCTGCATGAATGGGGACGTGTTTGAAATGGAAGACCAGCGCAACTGGTCGGATGCATCGTACAAGACCTACGTCCGCCCGCTTTCCCTTCCCTGGCCCTACGTCATGGAACAGGGAGTGGAAAATCGGCAATCCGTGGAGCTGAGCATCCAACGCAGCCAAGGCTCGGCCGCCGAATCATCGAGTTCGCAAGCGGACCCCATCCGCGTCACGGTCGCCGGACCTCATGGCCACTTTCCCGGCATTGGCGTCTCTCTGCATCCTGATCAGATCGAGGATGCGCTCGCCCGCCCCACGTTGCTGAGCAATTTGCGTCCGCAACTTTTGCTGTTACATCTCGATCCCACCGCGGGACACGGGGAGAGCCATCTTCGCGGCTTTGCGGAAATTGTCAAGGGCGTTCCGGCAGTCGACGCGCCACAGGCTGTGTTGGAATTGGTCCTGCCCGCCAAGGGGAATGTGCAGGATGAGTTGGACGGTATCGCCAGGATGGTGGCCGCAGCCGGCCTGCGTTTGACCGGCATTCTGGTTTCGCCTGCCGTAGATCGCCAATCTACCTTGCCCGGCAGCACGTGGCCGGCCTGTCCACCACTTGCCGAAATCTACCAGGCCGCACGGAAGGCTTTTCCGGGGTTGGCGATCGGTGGCGGCACGCTCAGTTACTTCACGGAACTTAACCGCAAGCGTCCACCGGTGGAGTTGCTGGATTTTGTCTCCCACTGTACCTGCCCGATCGTGCATGCGGCGGACGATTTGAGCGTTATGGAGACCCTGGAGGCACTGCCGCACATTGCGCGATCGGCGCGCGCGATCATCGGCAAAGACAAGGCCTACTGGATTGGTCCTTCGACGATCGGCATGCGCCATAACCCGTACGGTGCGCGGGTGATGGAGAACCCGGCCAACGGCCGGGTTACGATGACGGATTCCGATCCGAGACAAACCAGCCTGTTCGCCGCAGCGTGGATGATCGGCTACGCCGCCGAGACAGCGGACGCCGCGTTGCAAATGCTGACGGTTGGCAGCCTGAGCGGGCGCCTGGGACTGGGCCCCGCCGGCCTTTCCGGGAAGCCCTATCCTGCGTTTTACGCTGCGCGTGGACTCGCCGAGCTCGGTGGAAATCCTCGATGCGAGTGCCACTCGAGCCATCCAGGCCGAGTTGCTGCGATCAGCGGAGTGGATCGAGAAGGAAGACAAGTCGCGTGGCTGGCAAACCTCACCGGTCAGAGGCAAGAAGTGGTGATGCAGGGGAATCAGCCAATCTATTCTGTCCTTCTGCTCGACGAACAAAGTCTCAGCAAACGCGGCGCCGAACCCTGGCACGAATGGAGCAGGTCTGATTCAATCCAGCTTTTGCCTTACGCGTTAGCCTGCTTACGTTTTGTCGCATCCTAACCGATCTCGCCCTCCGTTAGAACCAACCTGTGGGTCCCCAGGCTACTCGCTTCTCACCGCTTCCGCCGATCCCACCCGATTTGGAATAGTTGCCCAGTTGGTTTAAGAAATTCTATTGAGAAATTTCTTTTCCCTTGACATTCGTGTTTTGAGACCTATATTTTCGGGCGCGTATTCAGTTTGAGCATCCGGGTGACGTGTGAGAGGTCCGGGCGACTCACTTCCCGGCGTTTGAGCACCGACACCATTGGAGCGGCCGGAACGCGGGGCACAACACCCATCGCGGCAACAGTAGTCATTTTGGGAGGAAGACGTATGTCGTTGAGAAGGATCTGTTTCTTCTGTTTTCTCGTGGTGTTAGCGGCGAACGTAAGCTTCGCTCAGGGCGGCGGTACTGGCGCGATTCTCGGGACGGTAACTGACAGTACTGGCGCGGTACTTCCCAAAGCAAAGGTGACCATCACCAATAAGGCGACCTCCGCGGCCTATGTCACCTCAACAAGCTCCGCTGGTGACTATTCAGCGCCATCGTTGAACCCAGGTGACTACTCGGTCGAAGTGGAGGCCCCAGGTTTCGAAAAGTCTCGAACTACCTCCTTCAATTTGGCCGTCGACCAGAAAATTCGTATGGATGTCAGCATGAAGCCCGGCGCGGTCAGCCAAGTAGTGGAGGTCACTACTCAAGCAGTTTCGCTGGATACCGATAGCGCTGCGCTTTCCCAGGAGATCGGCACCAGGCAGGCCGAATGATCTGCCGCTCAACGGCCGCAACTTCATGCAATTGTTGCTGGTTGGCGCCGGCGCCGTGACCGTCGGTGGCGAGCAGGGCACGATGCGGCACGGGCAAGGTAACGCCCTCAGCATCAACGGCGGAAGACCAGAGTCTAACAACTACACGCTGGACGGTCTCATCAACACCGACACAGCCCTGGTAACGCCCGCGGTGATTCTGTCGCAGGATGCCATTCAGGAATTTAAGGTCCAAAGCGGCAACTACTCGGCTGAATATGGCTTCAGCGCGAATCAGATCAACATCGTGAGCAAGAGCGGCACGAACAGCCTTCACGGTACCCTATTCGAATTCAACAGGAACGATGCCTACGATGCGAGGGGTCCCTTCCAGACTACAATTCCGACGCTCAGGCAAAATCAGTTCGGCTATGTTGCGGGCGGTCCAGTCTACATCCCAAAGCTCTACGACGGCCGCAATAAGACCTTCTGGCTGGCGAACTATGAAGGATGGCGAATCACGGATGGAGCGGTGATTCGCGACCGTCAACCCAACGTACCTACATTAAGCGGTGATTTCTCGCACGAACCGCTGCCAGCTTACGGCACGGCAGACTGCACCACAAATCTGAATAACGGAGCAGGTTGCATCCCCATCGACCCCCTTACGGGCCTGCCATTCCCCGGAAATGTGATCCCAGCTGCTCGGATTACCAACAGATTCGCTCAGGTTGCGTTGGCGAATCATTATTTCGTGACTCCAAATCTGGCGAGCAACGCTGTTCCGGGGACAATCAATTACCAGGTTAACTACGGCGAACCGCTCACGACAAACCAGCAGACTTTCCGGCTCGATCAAACTTTAGGTCGTTTTGGATCAGATTTTTGGCCGTGGAACATATTCGAATTACAAAAACTCCTTTCTCAATGGCACCGACAACTTAACCGTCGGCTTTCTGTCTCAATTTGAGGAACAGAGAAACTGGGAAGTCTCTCATACGATCAATCTCGGCGTCGCAAACGTAAACAACTTTCGCTTCGGTTATCTCCACGCGACCGCTCCTCAGGGAGGGCAGGGCCCTCCGCTCGGTGGTAGCCAACTGGGAATCAATGGCATTTTCCAGAAGTTTGGCCCTTTGCAGCTGACGTGGCCTAACCTGGGCCTCAACAAGTTCGCCAACACCGGCGGGTCAGGAAATGCTTATACGGGAAGCGAGCAACCGGCCTGGGAGTTCGGGGATTCCTTTACGACTGTGCGTGGAAGACACACTCTCGGAATCGGGGTAGATTACCGCCGGTGGCGATTGATTCGAAATCTTGCGGACGACTTTCTGGGAGACTATTCATTCAACGCTGCAACCGTGCTGACCAATCAGACTAATTGTCCGACCGTCACCTGCGGAACCGGCAATGCTACTGCCGACTTTCTGCTCGGCTACTACAGTGGCGCATCGACCTACCAGCCCGGGCCGTTGAGCCCTACTGATACCGCCGGAAATCCCCAGACCCATTTGTTCAGCTATCTCGCTCCGTATGTGGAAGACGATATCAAGTTCAACCGCCTGACTCTTGAATCTGGGCCTGCGTTACGACTACCGGGCGGCGCCTTATGAACTGCACAATCACTTCTTCTGGCGGGATGTAAATAATCCAAAGGGCGGTTTGTGTTTCGCCGATAAGACTTTGCTGACAAATGGCGTCGCGCCCGCTGGCAATGGTGTTTACGAATACTGTGGTAGCAATGTGCCGCGACCGGGCTCTAAGACCCCTTTTGCTCCACGTATGGGCTTTGCGTATCGTTTACCCGGGGATAAGACAGTCATTCGCGGCGGTTACGGTGTATTTTGGGATTCCTCAGAAGGCCGCGAGATCGATGACTCAGGCGACCTGTATCCGTACAGCATCCGAACCAATCTGAGTCCGACCGGCAATCCGGCCGCGCCAAAATTGCAAAATGACCTTTTCCCCAGCTACGGCGCTTTGGGTCCGATTGATCCCAAATCGTTGACTTTCCTTGCGGTCATCGAATCCGAAGACCCGTTGAACCCCTACGTTCAGCAGTGGTCGCTCTCTGTGCAACGTCAACTGGGCCGGAGCACCTCTTTCGAAGCAAATTACATTGGCACTAAGGGAACTCACCTACTCGACCGGCGCGACATCGCGCAGGCAAATGGCATTCCCGCGGCAGACCTGCCTTTTTGTCAGGCGGATCCGACGGATGTAGCACATAATTGTCCTACGAGCACACGGAAACCTTACCCTAATTTCTCAGGAATTTATATCGATAGCGACTGGCATGGCTATTCGAACTATAACGCCATGAACCTTAAGATGGAACATCGCAACACCCAGGGAGCCGTCACCGCCATCTACACCTGGGCCCGAAGTCTGGATGATAAGTCGGCGGCAGCAGGCGTTGGAGCCACAGGCACGGGTTTCCAGGGCTTTCAGGACAATCACAATCCGGCGACTGATTACGGACCGTCGGACTTCGATGTGGATCAACGCTTTGTCGCCAGCTACATCTATGACCTACCTGTCGGCCGTGGAAAGAAATTTTTAGGTAACGTAAACACTCTTGAAAATCTGGTAGTCGGTGGATGGGAAACCACGGGCATCACGACCTTTCAGAAGGGGTTTCCGTATTCAATTAATGCCACCGACGCTCTGGCCTTCTCGATACCTTTGCGCAACGCGCCAACATAACACCCGGCTGCAAAGTGAATAGTGGGTTCAAGAGAAGTTTGCACCAGTGGATCAATACCTCGTGTTTCAGCCAACCGGCAATCGGAGTCTACGGAAACACGTCGCGCAACTTCCTCCGGCAGCCGGGGATTAACAACTGGGACATCGGGGTGGTTAAGAATTTCATCTTCACGGAAAACATTCGTTTTGCATTCCGTGTCGAATCCTTCAACACGTTCAATCACGCGCAATACAACATCAACGTAGGCGGACTGGCGGCCGCCGGGAGCGGCGGAGGATCGAACCCCGACAGCAGCCTCGGAGACGCAAGTTTCGGCCAGATTACCCAAGCGTCGCCGGGTCGCATCATCCAACTGGGCGGCAAGCTCAGCTTCTAGGGCCAACAACTGATATAGCGAAACCGCCACGCGAATCCGGTGGCGGTTTCACTATTCTTGAAGGAACAGGTTTTCTTTGTCGACCACGCACACTCCTCCTACATCTGCAGAGAGAGTCGCCTGCACTCCCTTTGAGCTGTCGTTGGCGATACACTGACACGCATGATTCTTCGAACCACAGCGGCCGGCTTGTATGGTTTTTCTGACGCCTGCTGAGCTCACCCGTGCGGCTGAGAGCACAGCAATCTCAGGACGAGGCGCTCCAACAATCGTTCAAAGCCGGACAAAGGGCCCTGGCATCCGGTCAATATGACGAGGCGGAAGCTGACTTCAAGCATTCGCTGCAGATAGATCCAGGTATCGCGGAGATCCATGCCGCCCTGGCTGCTGTCTATTTCCAGGAAAAGAAATTCGAACAGGCAGTGCCCGAATTAAAGCGTGCGTTGCAGTTGAAGCCGGCTTTGACCAAAGCCGAGCACTCTGTTGGCCATGTCGCTTTCCGAAGTCGGGGAATACGAGGAGGCGTTGCCGGGGCTGCAGAAGGGCTTTCGCGCAGGCGATCGGATCCAGCCACGAAACGGATGTGCGGGCCTGCAATTGATGCGAACCTACACCGGCTTGCAGCGAGACAAAGATGCTGTGACCGTGGCCCTGGAATTGAACCGCGTGTATCCGGACGATCCTGAGATTCTCTATCACACTGGTCGCGTCTACGGAAATTACGCCTTTCTCACTCTTCATAAGCTGGAGGTGGTGGCGCCTACGTCGATATGGCGGCACCAGGCCGCCGCCGAGGCTTTTGAGAGTGAGGGATCAACCAACCTATCCATTGGCGAGTATCGCGCGGTGCTCGGGCTCGATCCTCGCCGCCCGAATATTCACTACCGCATCGGCCGGACCTTGCTGGCCCGCTGGCAGCTTAACCACGCGCCTGAGGACAAGGCAGAGGCAACACGAGAATTTGAACAGGAGTTGCAATTAGACCCGGGCAATGCGAACGCCATTTACGAACTGGCTGAGATTCATCGCCAACAGAATGAACTTGACCAGGCGCAGCAACTCTTTGCATCGGCATTGCAGTACTATCCTGATTTTGAAGAAGCGCATGTGGGCCTGGCGACGACACTGATGGCACAGCAGAAGCCCGAGCTTGCATTGCCGCATCTGCAGCGGGCGGTCGCACTCAACGCCGACGATGAGGTCGCGTGGTACCGCCTGGCGCAGGCGGATCGGGCCCTGGGGAACAAGGAAGAGCAAACCAAGGCGCTGGCGCAATTTCAGCGTCTACGCAGCCAGATTGCAGTGCAGCAGGGGACCAGCACACCCGGCGAAGTGACCAAACAGGTTCTGCAAAATGGCGAGGTTCAGTAGATCCTGTTTTATTCGGCACAATGATGGAGCGAGATCCATCAGGCTTGTTCTGCTGGCTTCTACAGTATTTATGCTCCCTGTGACCGGGTGCGGGGGAAAGACGAGCTTTTCTCCGCCACCCATCGTCTTGTCGGTTTCCCTTAACGACACTACGGTCGTCGTACCTCCAAATGGAATGGCGGTGAACGTACCTGTGACGATCGTCGCTCCCACCGAAACCGCTACGTTTGCGATAAGTGGGCTGCCGGCGGGGGTATCGGATAATTACAAGGAATCGGAGTCTAATCCGTCAGGGCTGCTTACTTTGATTGCGAACTCTACGACTAAACCAGGAACCTACATGCCTACGATCACAGTCGGTTCGTCAGGTCAGACTGCATCGGTGACATTTACCCTGGTGATCAGTGCTCCGCCGATGGCAGCGGGCGCATAGACTTCACGGAACACTGACGACCACCACGGCAAAGGGAGCCAAAGTCAGATGCGCCCCATCGTGCTTTGCAGCCCGGGCCGCGGCTTCCCCACTCTCCTGATCGACGGTGAGCAGGTTCCCGTTCTGCACC
The DNA here is from genome assembly GCA_963850235.1 of uncultured Acidobacteriaceae bacterium. Lineage (GTDB taxonomy): Bacteria > Acidobacteriota > Terriglobia > Terriglobales > Acidobacteriaceae > PALSA-350. The sequence goes on from CAWKKM010000020.1 coordinate 101,190, forward strand.
TCACTTGGCAACGTGACGTCGACGACTCGATTACGCTTGTTGATCAGCAACAGCTTTTTGCCTGCGGGAGTAACGAAAGCCTGGGCCGCGATATCGCTATGGGAAGAGAGCGTCGTTGTGACCAATTGGTCGCCGGGGTGGAAATTGTCCTTCAACAGGCTCAACACCCAAAAACGCGCGTTGGGCTTCCCGTTTTTCCAGTCAATCATGGACACGCTGGGAAATTGCGATGGGTACCCGACCAGCTGTGATTCTCCAATCACCTCGACGCCCTGTTTCGCCAACTCCCCGTAGAGGTAGGCGTAGAGCGCGCCGGCCGCATTCCAATAAAGGGCTGGGATGGTATCGGGATGCGCCTTACTCTCCGCGATCTCCGCCTCATCGGAGGCCAGAATCACTCCCAACTCGTTGGTATCAGTCTTGGTTTGCGGAGAGAGACGTTGGCGAATGGCATCGATGTAGCGCACGGTAGCCAGAAATCGATCGGCCTGGTCAAAGAAGGTGTACTGCCAGCTATTGATGTCCTGCTGCGGCGCCGGACTGGCATAGAAGTGATAGGAGACGTAGTCGAGCGGAATGCCTGGTTTGTGATTGGCCGGATTCAGGAAGTATTCGAAATAACGTGGATCGTCCGAGGGCATGGCCAACGCCAGACCCATGAATTTTGTATCGGGACTTACCTCGTGGATCGCGCTGACGATGGCGTCATAGCGCGCGGTGTATTGTTCCGGGGTGGTTTTGTGCTCGAACTCTACCTCGTTGAGTACTTCCCAAATGGGAAAGTTGTAGTGGTAGCCGGAAGCATGTTGTTTGCCGTTTTCGTCGGTGAAGCCGCCCTTGGTGTACCAGCTCACCAGCCGGGCGTAGTAGTCGCCCAGTTCCTTGCCGGATGGGTCTTTCAGCTCCGTACCCTGAGTGTAGTTCCACAAAACCTGGTTGGGATCGGCCGGGTAGGTCACCGGTTTGTCGGTCTTGAACAGCCACGCAGGGATGGTGCTGAAGTTCATCACTGTGCTGTGGCCTTCCGTCGCCGCCAGAAAGTCCTTGGTCATGGGATCGATGAGCGAGAAATCCCACGACGTTGCTTCTTTGGTTGGCGGTTCGAGCTCGGCGACACCCAGCCTGGGGTAGGGTAGCCAGGGCACATAGCGAACGTAGTCGGCGCCTAGATTCTTGAGCGCCTGGAATGAAGCGTCGTGCATGGGCGATCCAGAGCGCAACATGGGGTTCACGACGACTTGCAGGGTGGGCGTAGACCTGGACACAATCACTGTCTTGTTCCAGTCGACGGTGACTTCGTTCGGCTTGCTCGACGATTGTGCCAGCACTGAGCCGGAGAAAAAGGTCACCAGCAACAGGAGATGAGAAAGGATTTTGAATCGATGGATCAAGGTTGGTCTCCGCAATTGTCGAATCTGTGTCCCAAATTGGACTTGAGAGGGGCGGCCGGCGGATCTCATCCCCTAACCACGGTCCATGGTTCTGGACGTGGTGCCCCATTTCCGAGGCCGCACCCATCATACAGAAGTAAAGCAATAGAGCAACAGTTCCAAATACGAAAACTTAGATTCGAAAGGTATAGCACTTTCCTATTGACATTCCTGCCTCGCCAACTCGATAGTTTCAGCCGAATGCACATGACCTTAACGAACCGTCTTTTCCGCAGCCGGGCGCGCCGCGCCGGCCTGACGTTGACAGGGCTCGCCACGACGTTTTGCCTTGCCTCCGCTTTTGCCGCGTCGTCTTCGGGAAAGCCGACCCACCTTACCTGTGACTCCCTGGTTGATCCCCTGGGCATTGATTCCGCCCAACCGCTGTTTGCCTGGCAGCTTACGGATAGCGGATTTGCGGCGCGGCAGACAGCCTACCGGATCGAGGTCGCCAGTAAGCCCGCGATGCTAACCGCGGGCAAGGCGGATGTGTGGGACAGCGGACGCATCACTTCGGACAAATCGTTTGGCGTGGAGTATGGCGGTCCGGAGTTGGCCGCTTCCACCCGTTACTACTGGCGCGTGGAGGCCTGGGACAAGGACGGCAAGCCCTATCCGGCAAGCGACGTGAGCTGGTGGGAAACGGGATTGCTCAAGCAAAGCTGGAAAGCCGAGTGGATCGGCTACGAAGATCCGGAGCATCGCGCGGTTCGTAAATCGGGCGCCGCATGGATCACCAATGCGGACACTACTCAGACCAGCAGTCCCCAGGGAAGTCCTGACACTGAGCATGATTTTCGATTCAAATTTCAGATCGACGGGACGGTGAAACGTGCCGACCTGTTCGTTACCGGAGAAGACACCGCTGCGGCGTGGGTGAATGGGAAACAGGTATTAGAGAAACTGCCGCTGCCGCCATGGAAGCAGGCGCCCTGGAAAACCTACCTGCTCAAGGACGTTACCTCAGACGTGCGAAACGGTGAAAACCTGCTGGCCGTGGGCGTCACGTTGTACGGAACTCCCTCGGCTAGCGGGGCGCCGTCACCGGAGGCCAGCCGCACCCCGATGAGCGCTTGTCTCTATATCGAGAAGACCGATGGCACCACGGTCGTCTTCGTCAGCGGCAAGGAATGGAAAGCCAGGCTCAATGCGGAGCAAGGTTGGTACGACGCAAAGTACGATGATTCCGCATGGCAGAACGCCATCGACTACGTACTCCCCAAGTCACCGATGAGCACGGACACCTTGGGGAATCCCTGGCGCACGGGCCCGGTGAAGCTGCTTCGCCACAGCTTTGCGGTCAGCGGGCCGGTGGTCTCGGCGCGGCTTTATGTAACTGCGTTAGGTGCTTATCGCGTTCAAATCAACGGGTCGCGGGTGGGCGATCAAATCCTGCCTCCGGGATGGGACGATTTTCGAGCTCACGTTCCTTACCAGGCCTATGACGTCACGAGGCAGGTAAAGACCGGGCAGAACGCGATTGCGGCCTGGCTGGCCCCGGGCTGGTATACGACGCCGCTGATGTGGTTTCGCCAGGGATACAACTATGGGGACACTCCACCGGCTCTGAAGGCGGAACTTCGTCTGCGAGCATGCGGATGGCTCGATTGAGTGGATCGCCACCGACGCTTCGTGGAAAGCGGATATCTCTCCCATTTCGCAAGCGGAGATCTACGATGGCGAAGACTATGACGCGCGCAAGGAACAGGCGGGTTGGGATACGGCAGCTTTTTCCGACGCTCATTGGAAGCAAGTCGATTTGGTGAGTCCCAAGGAACCGGAGATCGTTCCGCAATCTTTCCAGCCGATCCGTGCTCAAAAAACATTGGCGGCGGCAGAGATCACGAACCCCAAGCCGGGAGTCTATATCTACGACTTTCGCCAGAACCTGGCAGGGGTGGCGCGCCTGCGGGCGCGAGGGGCGGCGGGTACAGACGTTCAGCTGCGGTTCGCTGAAGTGCTGAACCCCGACGGCACTCTCTATGTTGAGAACCTGCGCACTGCCAAAGCCACCGATCACTTTATTCTTTCCGGAAAAGGCGATGAGGAGTTCCAGCCGGACTTTACCTTTCACGGCTTCCGTTATGTCGAAGTGACCGGCTTGAAGTACAAACCGGATTTGAATGCGGTGAAGGCAGTCGCCATGTATACCGACGCGCCGATCACGGTGCAGATGCAGTCCGGCAGCCCGATGATCAATCAACTGTGGAATAACATCCTTTGGGGACAGCGGTCCAACTTCGTCGGCGTGCCCACCGATTGCCCGCAACGCGATGAACGTCTGGGCTGGACTGCGGACGCGCAGGTATTCTGGCGCACCGCCTCCTACAACATGGACCTGACACAGTTCTCGAAGAAATTTGCCCGCGACATCCGGAACACCCAGGTCGGCACACCGATGTACGGCATCTTTGCCCCGGGAACAGAGACACCGAACCCCGGCTTCGGCGCCGGGTGGAGCGATGCCGGCGTCATTATTCCCTGGACTGCGTGGCTGCAGTCGGGAGATACGCGGGTCATCGAGCAAAACTGGGATGCGATGGAGAAGTACCTGGCGGCGATCCAGGAAGCCAATCCCTCTTACCTCTGGAAGACAGGCTACGGTACACCCTTCGGCGATTGGCTCTCTCCCGAAGGGCCTACACTCGAGCCGCTGGTTGCAAGCGCCTATTGGGCCTACGATGTCACGCTCATGCAGCAGATGGCGCATGCCCTGGGTAAGACCGAAGCAGAAGCAAAGTATGCCGAGGTGTTCAACAAGATCAAGACCGCCTTTGCCGCTGAGTTCATTCATGCCGACGGGTTTATTCCAGGGGCTGATAATGGTCCGTCTCCCTTTGGAGCGATCAACAACCCCGAAGCCAAGGCCAAGGGTGGTGATACCCAGACGAGCTATGTGCTGGCATTGAATATGAAGCTGGTGCCCGATTCTCTGCGAGCCGCGGCGGCCGACAAGCTGGTAGCCAAGATTGAAGCCAATCACGGACGCCTGGCTACCGGATTTTTAGGGACACCCTATTTACTGGCTGTGCTGGTGGATACCGGTCACAGCGACGTTGCCTATCGCCTGTTGCTCAATACGGAATACCCCTCCTGGGGCTACCTGGTGGGGCACGGCGCCACCACCATGTGGGAGCGCTGGAACGGCGACCAGATGCGCGGCGACCCCAGCATGAATTCCTACAACCACTATGCTTATGGCGCAGTGGCGGATTGGATCTATCGATACGCGGCTGGTGTCGACGCGCTACCGGCGGACGCCGGCTTCCACACCATCTATCTCCATCCCAATTTCGACGCCCGCCTGGGAAGTCTCGACTTCCGCTACCAATCCTCTTACGGGGAAATACGATCGGCGTGGTCGATGAAGGGTACGACCGCTACCTGGGTGGTCACCGTTCCCCCAAATACGACGGCCCACATGCCTCTGCCCGCCGGCCAGCAGAGCAGGTTCCTCGATAGACGGGGAAACATTAACAAAAAGTAAGAAAATCCGTTTGGTGAGTAATGCCGAGGGGAGTGCTACTTATGAGTTGCCTGCCGGCACTTATTCGTTTCAGGTTACCGGGCAATAAGTCTCAGGAAACGCGGTGGATTGTAAAATCAGTTGTGGCCCCGGGGAGCAGTCTGCGTGGGCTCCAACGCACAGGTTCCCCTATTGAACGGAGCTGCGCCCTCGAATTGAGGAATTGATATATCTGGTTATTGACAGATCGAATTTTAGGATAGAAACTGTTACCCTATTGCAATTTTCGAGACTTTGACCGTTCAAGGTAGAAACGGTCTGCCGGCTCGCAAGAAGTTGGTTGGCTGTAAGAGTTCAGCACGATTTCGGGATAGGGACACTATGGCACAAGACATGGAAGGCGCCGTTTGGCAGGCACTTGATCAATTCAAGATTGAATTGCCATCGTGGGGTTTCGCGAACACGGGAACCCGGTTCGGCAAATTTATGCAGCCCGCGGCAGCGACCAACCTGGCGGAGAAATTTAGTGACGCCGGCATGGTGAACCAGTTAACGGGAGCCTGCCCGACCATTGCCCTCCATGTCCTTTGGGATTTGCCGAACGGGCTCAAAGACGTGTCCCATGTGCAGGAACTCTCGAGCAAATGCGGCGTGGCCGCGGGGTCGATCAATCCCAACTTTTTTCAGAGCCAGGAATACAAATTCGGAGCCCTGGGCAATCCCGATCCGGCGATCCGCAAACAAGCCCTCGATCATCTGCTGGACTGCGTCGCGATCGCACATAAATTGAATTCGCGCGATATCGCGCCCTGGCTTCCGGATGGATCGAACTATCCGGGAACGCAGAGTATGCGGCACCGCATCGATTGGTTTGAGCAAGCGTTCAAGAAAGCGCATGCCGCCATGAGCGCCGGCCAAAGACTGCTGATCGAATACAAACCGTTTGAACCGTACTTCTATCACACCGACGTAGCCGACTGGGGCATGGCGCTGTTGCTGGCCAAGGCCGCCGGGCCGCAGGCATTGGTGCTGGTCGACACCGGCCACCACTACCAGACGCAAAACATTGAACAGATTGTCGCCTGGCTGCTGCGCGCTGGAATGCTGGGCGGATTTCACTTCAACGACCGGCGCTATGCCGACGATGACCTGACGCTGGGATCGATCGACCCCTACCAGGTGTTCCGCATCTTCCACGAGATTCGTAACTACGAATGGGAGAACAGGAGCGCCCGTCGATGTCGCGTACATGATCGATCAAAGCCACAATATGAAGGGCAAGATGGAAGCCATGGTGCAGACTGTTTGCACGGCGCAAGAAATATACGCCAAGGCTGCACTGGTCGATCAAGCACGGCTCTCGGTCCTGCAGGAAGAATGCAAGTTGGTGGAAGCAGAAGAGTGCTTTCGCTCTGCATTCTGGCAGGATGTGCGGCCCATCGTGAAGAGTTGGAGGCGATCCAAGGGGCTGGTAGAGGATCCACTGCTGGCGCTTCGCGAAAGCGGCTACATCGAACAGATCACGAAGGAACGTGCAGCGGCAAACCAGGGTGCGATCGCGAGCTACGCCTGAAGGGCCTCGCGGGACAACTCACCATGACTGAATTGAGTCCCGTAGGGACGGCTGAACTTGGACTCCGAAGCCCTAGTCTAGTGCGTCAGTAATAAAGGCGATTATGTCAGCTGAGGCATCTTCTCCCCTCCGGACTGACGTCCCCCAAGAATGTGTGCCGCCCCTACGGGGCTAGATCATTTTGCTATCGGTACCCAGGATTCCGTGCTGCGCACTCCATCCTGGGCTACGATCGGTCGTCCCTAGCGGGACTCGGCGCGATGTAGCTTGAAAGCACGGCTTACCAGCTAAGAGCCGACTCAGGATCTTCCTATGAGATAAAGGCCCATCTGTGGGACGTACTACACTAGCGCACTTTTAAATAGTTGCCATAGCCCACCACGACGGTCGAGCCGACCAGCAGGAATAATCCCAGGGCGACCAGGCCTTTGGTACGCCGGCTGGTTCCCTTCCATTCCTTCAGGGCCACGCCCCACAGCGTGGCAAAGATGATGATGCTGGCCATATGCAGCGTCCAGCTGGAAAAGTCGTACTTGCCCATCCTGGTCTGCCCCATGGAATAGAAAAAGAACTGGAAGTACCAGATCACCCCCGCCAGCGCGGCGAGAACGTAATTCTTTACCAACGTCTGAACTGTCAGGCGCTCAGGCAGGTCAAGCAAGGCCGCCTCCGCGCCCAGTGACTTGGCCGTCGTGACGTCGACAGCACCCATCGGATTTATGCCCGGCGCCCCGGCGAACTGGGCGAAGGAACGATTTTTTAGGATCAGGAAAAGAGACCACAGGAAATTCGTGAGAAAACCGCCCCAGAGAACGACCACCAGAACGGGAAGGTTCTGCCAAAGATCGAGCCGATGCTCGGCCAGCAACCGGACTTGCGCGATGGCAGCGATGGGTTTGCCTGCAGCCAGCCCATAAGCAAAGCAGGAGCTCATGATGCCGGCAAAGATGGCGACGGCGAGGCCTTTGCCAAAGGAAAAGTCGCGTTCCCCGGCCTCGGCTCGATCTTCGCTGGAAATCTCGTGCTCTTTCGAATAGCCGGCAACGCCGCTAACGGCGATGGCCAGCATGCACACGCCCACTCCGGCGAGGATCACCTGCCCTGAAGTCTCATGCAGGATGGAAGACATCTGGCCGCTGAAAATCGGCGGCATCAAGGTGCCGAATGCAGTACAAAAGCCGAGTGCAATCGCATAGCCCAGGGCGATGCCAAGGTAGCGAATGGAGAGACCAAAGGTGAGGCCCCCAACCCCCCACATAAGGCCCCAGAAACACGCATAGTAGATACTGGCAGACGGCGCAGCATGCAGGATGTCGAACAGATGCGGGACCAGCAGGAGGGCTAACACCATGGGCGCGACAATCCAGGCGGCGATGCCCTGGATGATCCAGTAAATCTCCCAGGACCAACGCTGGATTCCGCGAAACGGAATGAAATTGCTGGCAGAAGCGAGGCCGCCGATCCAGTGATAGATAACGCCAATGAACGGGTTAGGACCCACACTCACCTCGGGAAAAAGGGTTGGAGCAAGCGCACCTATCCTACGTGAAAGCAGGAAACGTTGTGAAATACTTTGTCTATTGAATCTTAGTACCACGTTCGTTCGGACAAACCGGCCCGGGATGGAATAGTATTGGTGCGCCTGGAAACATTTGCCCTATTGATTTCATGCTAGCCAGCGTGGTCTCAGAACAGCAAAAGGAGAAGACATATGCCCCTCAAGTATCTTTCCGATCTTTGGGATGAGAGCCGCGCCAGAACGCTCGATGCCCCCGCTCTTTTGCGCTATCGCTCCAATTTGCTGGGATCCGATTTACGCATTACCAACTTCGGGGGCGGTAATACCAGCTCGAAGCTGGAAGGCACCGACCCGCTGGATGGGCAGAAGAAAGAGGTGCTTTGGGTAAAAGGCAGCGGCGGTGACCTGGGCAGCATCAAGGTGGAGGGTTTCGCCACGCTGTATATGGATAAGGTACTTGCCCTGTCACAGATCTACCGTGGCGTTGAGTTTGAAGATGAGATCGTCGGCTTGTATCCGCTCTGCACGTTTGGGAATAATCCGGTCGCTGCGTCGATCGATACTGCGCTGCATGCGTTTCTTCCCTTCCCGCATGTGGATCATCTCCATCCGGACTGGGGCATTGCGCTCGCCGCCTCGGCGAATGGCAAGGAAAAGATGGACGAGTTCAACCGTCAGTTCGATCACAAGCTGGTATGGGTGCCCTGGCAGCGGCCGGGGTTCGAGCTTGCCATGATGCTTGAGCGTGCGGTCAAGCAGGTTCCCGGATGCGACGGAGTGGTGCTCGGAGGCCATGGCCTGTTTACCTGGGGCAGCACGCAGCGGGACTCTTATCTGAATACCATCACCATCATCGACCAGATTGGCCAGTTCATCGAAGGCTATCGATCAAAAAAGAGCGTGGCTCCGTTTGGTGGCGCGAGGTACCAGCCGCACGAGCAACGACAGGCGATCGCCACCAAACTTATGCCGTTTCTGCGAGGCCAAGTCTCCAACCAGCAACGCATGATCGGCAGTTTCACCGATATCCCCGAGATCCTGGAGTTCATCAATTCGCATTCCGCGGCGGAGCTGGCGCATCTGGGCACCAGCTGCCCGGATCACTTCATCCGGACGAAAATCCGGCCGCTGTTTGTAGACTGGGATCCGTCGAAGGATGCGGCGCAAATTCTTCCGTCTGCGACGGCCGCGTTGGAGAACTATCGCCGCGAATATGCGGACTACTATCAAGCAGCATGCACTTCCAGACTCGCCCGCGATGCGCCATGCGAACCCTACGGTCGTGCTGGTGCCGGGTATCGGTATGTTCAGTTTCGGAAAGAATAAGGCCGAGGCGCGAATCACCGGCGAATTTTATGTGAACGCGATTCACGTGATGGAAGGCGCCGGGCATTTAGATGACGGCACCTGCCCTGCAATCTTGCCCCAGGCGGGACCGGCGGCGGATACCAGCGAGTTCAAAGTCCACTCCAACTATGTTGCGTTGCCGGCCTCGGAAGCGTTTCGCATCGAGTACTGGGCCCTCGAGGAAGCAAAGATACGCCGGCAGCCGGCGGCGAAGGAGTTGAGCGGCCGCATTGTGTTGGTGGTAGGCGGGGCCAGCGGTATAGGCCGCGAGGTGGTGCTGATGGCGGCCGCGCGCGGGGCGCATGTAGTCGTTGCCGACCGTGAGATGGACGCGGCGAGCAAGGTTGCTACCGAAGGACAGGCGATTGCCGGCCGCGAGGCAGTGATTGCTACAAAAATCGACATCCGCGACCGTGCCGCGATTCGAGCAGCGCTCGATGCGACCATTACCGCATACGGTGGCATCGACATCCTGGTCAATACGGCCGCGCTTTTCCCTTCCTCGCCCGACGGGGTGATCAGCGATGCACAATGGGCATCGACCCTCGAAATCAACGTCACCGCCAATTACCTGCTGGCGGATGAAGCGGCGAAGGTCTTTGAAGCACAGGGGATTGAAACCAGCATCGTCCTGACCAGTTCGGCAAATGCGGTCGTGGCCAAGCGCGGTAGTGAAGCGTACGACGTCAGCAAAGCGGCTGTGAGTCATTTGGTGCGCGAACTGGCGGTTACTTTATCTCCTAAGGTTCGGGTCAACGGCATTAGCCCTGCGACGGTGGTCAAGGGATCGACCATGTTTCCGCGCGACCGCGTAAAGGCGTCGCTGACGAAATACAAAATCCCTTTTGATGACTCCGCTTCCGACGACGAACTGCGCACCCAGCTGGCGCAGTTCTATGCCCAGAGAACCTTGACGCATCAACCGATTGATCCGAAGGACTGTGCTGCGGCGATCCTCTTCCTGGCGGGTCCGCTGGCGCCCTGCACTACGGGCCACCTGATCCCGGTCGATGGAGGTCTGACCGAGGCTTATCTGCGATGAGCGAGAACTGCCCGAAAGACCGGCGAGCGATGATTGCGATCGATCTGGGCGCGGAGAGCTGCCGCGTCTCGTTGCTGCGCTGGCTGAATGGGTCGCCACATATCGAGTTGGTTCATCGCCATGGAAATGCTCCGATAAGCCATAACGGCGAGATCCGTTGGGACCTGTGCAAGATTACGCAGCAGATGGATATCGGCCTACGCAAGTGCGCAGAGATTGCAACCGAAGGCATCCGCTCCATCGCCGCGGATGGATGGGCTGTGGACTACGTCCGTTTGAACACGGATGGTCGAAGCTCTTGCCAATCCTTTCTGCTATCGCGATGAACGGACAATCCGCTCGCAGGCGGAAGTCTTCCAACGGATTTCAGCAGCTCGCCTTCGCGCCATCACCGGGATTGAGATGAGCCGCATCAATACGCTTTACCAGCTTTGCGCGGATGCGGACGATTTGCAGGAAACGCCATGGCTTACGTTACCGGAATATGTCCTGCATCGCCTTGGGGGACAGGCCGGTGGCCGAACTTACGAACGCAACGCATACCCAGCTCGTGGATGCGGAAAAGCGTGACTGGTCGCGGGAGATTTTCGCGGCGGTGGGTTTGGTACAGAAGGCTGCGGCGCCGATCGTGGGACCAGGCACGGTGATCGGAAAATTGGACGGACGTGCGCTCAATCTATCCGCACTTGAAGGCGCCGCACTCATCGCTCCTGCCTGTCACGACACGGCTTCCGCGATCGCAGGCATACCGGATAGCGGGGACGACTGGGCCTACATAAGCTCGGGCACCTGGTCGTTGGTGGGAACTCTCCTCAATGAGCCCAGCAACGGGCCCGAGGCGCAAGCAGCGGACTTTACCAATCTCGGCGCTGTCGGGGGCCGCATTTGTTTTCACAAGAACGTGAACGGCATGTGGACGCTGCGGCAATGCATGACGCAATGGGCCGCGGAGATTGACTGGACCGTGCCTGAGCTGATCGCTGCCGCAGAGCAGGTGCCACCTCCTGCCGGTCTATTTAATGTCGATGACCCGGAGCTTCTTTTGCCGGGAGAGATGCCGGCGCGTATCAATCGGCAACTCAAGCGGCGGGGGATGCAGGCCTATCGCGGAGGGTGCGGAGGCGGCGCCTGCAATGACAAGCCTCATTCTGCATAGCCTCGCTGCCAGGTATGGGGAGATCATGCGCAACCTTGCGCAGATCACCGGAAAGAAACTGCGGCGCATTTATATCGTCGGCGGTGGCAGCCGCAATACGCTTCTGAATCGGCTGACCGAGGCTGCGACAGGTCTGGAGGTACGCTGTGGCGCTGTAGAAAGTGCGACCATCGGCAACTTTGCCGTGCAACTGGCTGCGTTGGAGGAACCGCATCCGGAAGGCGTTACAGCAGCCGCGGTCGCGCACTGGGCAGAACAACTCTTGTCGGCTGGGTTTTAATTTGCGAGGTGCGCTTCCGTGTTTCCAGGAGAAGTCCGTAGAACTGCAGATCCCTCTGTCGCTCGGAGTTTGTGACTTTTTAATTTTCCTCGTAGTTTGTGGCCGGAAAGCTCCGAATAGCATCTGCAAATGAGCATCGCCGAGGTCCTTCGACTTCGCGCTATACACTTTCTTTATGAGACAGATCTGCGAGGCGCTTCGCTCAGGATGACAATGGGAGGGGTGCCACGCTTCCAGCTGGGATTGGTTGCTGCTGGAGAAAACTGGCGAGAAAGTCCCTCGGCTTCGCTCGGGATGACAAAAGGAGAGGGCTGTGAAAGGGAGAGCGGCTGTTCTCAAGGGACGGTTGTGGAATCGGGGACCGCCTTTTCCGTCGACAAAAAGTCACAGCCTCTCAGGATGACAACGGAAAGAGCAACGGTTGAATGGACCTTTCCATGGAAAACTAGCACACGCGGAGGAAGCGCAATCCCAATAAGGCAGCAACCTTTTCAATCTGCGCAGCGGCGTGGCCGACCCCGATGGCGCAATGATGTGCCGGACCATGGGAATTCCAGGTTTCTATGAACTTGCGGGCGCCCAACGGAAACTTGTAGCGGCTGTTGGTATTGCCGATTTCCAGAATGGCTCCAGGAACGCTTTCCCCTTCGGCTACCTGCAAGGCGAAGCCGGTGTTCTTATCCTCGATGACGGACAGCAGGGTCACCGGCCCGTGCTTGACTGACATCTCCACCGAAAGGCCCGCCCCCACCTTGCCGTGGTAGACGCGGAGCGGACGCACCTTGATCTTGTCCTGGGCAATGCCGATGTGCCCGGGACCGTCATGGCCCATGAGGACGAGGTCGGCAGCGAAGTCCACTGCGTAGTACTCGGTAAAGGAACCTCCGATCCCCAACAGATCCATGATCTTCATGGCGACTACGTTCTTGACCTCGTACTCCCCGGCAACCGGCACTCCGCAGCCGGTAAGCATCGATGTGCCAAGGATGATGGAGCTCATCGTGTCTTCATTTTCAGGAACGCCGGTTCCGTTGTAGAAGTACGCCATCAGATCAAGGTCTTTTTGCTTCACCAGTCGATCGAGGGCGACTGCTGTGCGAGCGGCGCGGAGAAGCTCCGCCTGCGAGCAATCGTCACCCACTTCGAAGAAGGTGCGAAACTCTGCCAGCTTGTTCTGTGCGTCGTCTTCGCTGACTGTCTTCTTCCATGCTGTGAGCTCATCCACTTCCAGCATTTCGATGTACAAATCGAACCGGCCGCTCACCTGCGTTAGATCGGTAGCGATATCGAGCATGCCGCCGTAATAGTGACCCATCAATCCAAGACGGCTGTGCGCCAGCATATGGACGACTTCCGCGGCGCGAAGCCACTCCTCTATTTCCTGCCAGCAGGCCGGGTCGTCGTGGAGCATTCCGGTGACCTGGTGAAATGGAATGTCCAGCCGGCGAAGCACATTCGCGATCTCAGGAACAGGACACGCGCTGCAATAGGCGAGCCACTCGCCTGTCATGGCGGTTCTGCTTTCCATGGCGTTGAGCCGCTGATAGTCGATGGCCGATGCAGGCTGCAGGTTGAGCAGGACCACCGGAACCCCGGCCCGCTTGATCAGCGGCAGAACGGTTGCAGAAAGTGCATAGGTGGTGACATACACGAGAAGAATTTCGATGTCTTCGCGCCGCGATCTATGCGCTGCTTCGAGCGCCCGCTCCGGAGTATCGACCAGCCCCAGGTTCACCACTGTCCGCGTATCGCTTGCGATCCGGGTCTCAACCTCGCCAAGGTAGGCTTTGAGTCTCTCCTCCAGCCCGGCGAACTGGCTCCAATATGCCTCAAGCCCAAGCCCGGCCAACCCTATGCGCAAATTTCGATATCTGCTCTGCATCATGGTTGGTCTAGTGGGGCGGCCGTCACCCAACTTGAAATTGTTCCTCAATCGGTTTTGCTGCGCGCACAAATATAGCACGTCGATATCAGCGGTGCGACGGGGATTCCGCCGGACATCACCCGCGCGGACGTTATACTGATCGTGATTTCCGTATTGAATTTGAGCGGTCGACAGCACAGGCTCAAAAGAGGAGAGGCTTGGCTAAGTCTGGATTAAAGCGGCTGTACCACATCCCGATATTGTCGAAGGCGCTGGACATCCTCGAATTGCTGCAGGCCGAGGACGAGCCACTTGCGCTGGAGGCGCTCTACCAGCGAACCCGAATTTCCAAGACTTCGGTCTACCGGATCCTGAAGACTTTCGTCCATCGCGGCTACGTGGCCCAAACGGAGAATGGGCTGTACCGGTTAGCGACGCGGCCGCGAAAAATACGTTTCGGCTTCGGAGGCCAATCGGAGGACCTTCCCTTCTCGCAGGCAGTCACTGAGAGCCTCAGGGCGGCCGCGGCATCGTCCGGCGTGGATCTGATGATCCTCGACAACCACTACGATGCGGCGACCGCGATCCGCAATGCGGAGCAGTTTGTGGCTAGCCGGGTGGACCTGGTCATCGAATTTCAAATTGAGCAACAGGTAGCACCGATCGTTGCGGACAAGATTGCAGACGCGGGCATTCCCCTGATCGCGGTCGAGATCCCGCATCCGCACGCGATCTTCTTCGGTGTCAATAACTATCGCGCCGGCTTCGAAGCAGGTGAGTATCTTGCCCTCCATGCCCGGCAGACGTGGGATAGCAAAGCATCATGGGTCATTGGCCTGGATATTGAAGAAGCCGGCCCATTGGTACAAAGCCGTATCACCGGCGCGTTTGAAGGAGTGCGTTCCGGTCTGCCCGATCTGCCGATCGAAGCGTTCGTGCGCATGGACGCACGCGGGCTTCGAGACCGGGGATACAAGCTGATGGCCGACTTTTTACGCCGCCACCCCAAGGACCGCGGGCTGCTAATTGCCGCCGCGACGGATACGAGTGCCCTGGGAGCACTCCAGGCAGTGCGAGAAGCAAAGCGCGAAAAGTACGTGGCCATCGTCGGCCAGGACTGTATTCCGGAAGCTCTCGAAGAAATGACCAAGGCCAATTCACCCTTCATCGGGTCGGTCTCGCATGAGGTCAACACCTACGGGGCTCGGCTGATCCACCTGGGCCTGGCAATGATCAAGGGTGACCGCATTCCACCCTACAACTACGTCAATCACAAACTGGTCACCGCGAAAACCAATCTCGCCTCGGTGTAGCCGGTCGAGAGCAAGTAGCGCGCCAGGACAAGGACAAACGTTGCCAGAGGATCGTGTTATCCAGGGTGGGAATGGCCGGCGATCTTTTCTCAAATCGTTGGCTGCAGGCCCGCTGTTTGCCGCGATTGCTTCTCGTAATCTTGCTGGAGCTGTCGCTGCAGCTACTCAGAAATCCTCTGTGCATACATATGCGGGTCTGGGAGTCAGGCCGCTCATCAACGCACGCGGAACGTGGACCTATTTAAGCGGTTCCCTGGAATTGCCGGAGGTGCGCCGTGCGGTTGAGGAGGCATCCCACCATTTTGTCGATATGTTTGAGCTTCAGCAGGCCGCAGGCAAGCGGCTTGCTGAGCTATCGGGAGCCGAATCGGGCATGGTCACCTCCGGTTCGGCCGGCTCCATAGCCTCGGCCACGGCGGCTTGCATCGCGGGGACCGACCCAAAGCTGATCTGGCAGCTGCCGGATACGACGGGCTTGAAGAGCAAAGTAGTGATGCTCGGCGGCCGCAATCCGTTCGATAGCGCGATTCGCCTGGTTGGAGCCCAGCTGGTGATTGCCTCCACCCTGGATGACTTGCCGTCGGCCATCGACTCGCAGACAGCCATGGTCTACACTACGTTTCGCGACGACCGCCTGCTAACCGCCCTCAAGACCACGCGCGCAAAGGGTGTGCCGATACTGGTCGACCATGCGGCGGGCATTCCGCCTTATGACAATTTCACGCGTTACGGAAAGATGGGCGTCGACCTCTACTGTTTCAGTGGCGGCAAAGGAGTGCGCGGCCCGCAGTGTTCCGGGGTGCTCCTGGGCCGGAAGGATCTCATCGATGCGGCTCTGGCCAACAGCAGTCCGTGGGAGGGCGCCCTATGCCGATCGATGAAGGTCGGCAAAGAAGAGATCATCGGCATGCTCACGGCTATTGAGTATTGGTCGCGTGCGGATCTCGCAGCCTTAAACAAGGAATGGCAGAGCCGGGTGGAACGTATTGCCAGGTTGGTGGAGACGGTGCCTGGCGTCACCACGTCGATCACCATTCCGCAGGGAAGTAACAGCTATCCGACCCTAACCGTGAAGTGGGATGAAAAGCAGTTCGGCTTGACACTGGCACAATGCGCCCAGCAACTGCGCGAGGGCGAGCCTCGTATCGAGGTGCTGACCAATAACAATCCCAGCCAGGTCCTCGCCCGTGTCAGCAACGATCCGAATGTGCCGGCAACCCGCCCCAGTTCCTGGGGACACGCCGACCCTCATTTGCAGATCATCTCTGTTAGTCTGCAACCGGGCGAAGATCTCATCGTGGGCAACAGCCTGCGTAAGATTCTCAAGAAGGCCCGCCAACAATCCAACTGAGGATCTGCACTATGGCACCGAGGACGCAATGATCTCCTTTTCCAAACGGGCTCTGGCGGCAATTCTGTTTCTATCGGCTGGCATTTGCGGCACCCCCTTGTTTGGCCAGAGCGGCGGTGTCGTGAGCGTGGTGAAGGTGGATGACGAGAACGCCGCGTCGAGCGCCGGCTTGCTCGCGAACGGAACGTTGTACGTCGCTGCCCAGGATGGGCGCAATCCAGATGGCGCTGTTCCCAAGGATTTCCAACTGGAAGTGCGCCAGTCGCTGAACAAACTCCGGAAGGTGCTGCGCGCGGCAAAGATGGATTTTGGCGATATCGTCTGGATGCACGTCTATGTAACCAGCGAGCAGAATCTGCCGGCAATGAATGAGGTCTACTGGAAGTCAATCGGCGCCCACCCGCCGGCTCGAACGGTTCTCGTGGTTGCTGGACTTCCCCACGGAGAAAACGTCGAGATCAACTGCATTGCCGCGGACAAGAGCAAGCATCGCAAAGTGATCCGTCCCCAGGGATGGCCGGAGGGGCCCCATGTCGACCCTGCCGGGATCCAGGTCGAGGATGTGCTCTACATGTCGGCCCAGGAGGGCATGGATCCGCTGACGAAAGCAAGGCCTTCGGACTACGCGGGTGAGGTAAAGCAGGCCCTGGACAACGTCGGGACGATTCTCAAGGCAGCCAACATGAGCATGGCGAACGTGGTCTGGGTGAATCCTTACATGTCGAGCACAGACGCGGTGATGGAGAAGCAGACGGCGGCAGGTCCTATTGCGCACAACGGGCAACCGCAAGCTCCACAGGCCAGCGTGATGAACAAGATTTACGCCAGCTACTTCGAATTTGGGAACACCCCGGGGCGAGGAACGATCCAGGTGGTGGATTTGCCCAACAACAGCCACATCGTCTTCAGTTGCATTGCGGGCGCCGATCTGGCAAAACGCAAATCGATTCGTCCACGAAACATGCCGCCCAGCCCGACCGCAAGCCCCGGCGTTCTCTATGGCGACACCTACTATATGTCCGGCAAAAGCGGGTTCATCCCCGATCAAGGGATTGTTACCCCCGACCTTGATTTGCAACTGAGGCAGTCCATGCGCAACCTTCTGGATGATTTGCAGGAAGCAGACCTCGATTTCTCAGACGTCGTCTCTTCCACGGTCTACCTGCGGGAGGTCAAGGACGCAGATCAAGTCCATGCCTTGTATAGCAAATTTTTCAAAGGCCGCTTCCCCGCGCGGACAACGCTGCAAAACAGCTTTGATATGAAGACTGCCACGGACGAGCAGATTTCCATGATTGCGGTGAGACAACCGAAGCATTAAAGCCCAACCTTGTAGCACGAGGAGAGAGACGTCATGTTGCCTGATCCTGAAATTCAAATGAGCCTGAACGACCGCCGTTCCTTTATCAAAATGATGGCGGCGGCCCCGCTCTTCGTCACCCTGGCGTCACGCAGTCTCGCTGAGACCGTAGCTGCGGCAAAAGCTAAGCCTCTGGGCGGGAATGTCTATTCTCGTCTTGGCGTTCGACCGTTTATCAATGGCCGGGGAACCTGGACCTATCTGAGCGGTTCGTTGGAACTGCCTGAGGTGCGCGAGGCGGCCGAGCAGGCATCCAAACAGTTTGTCGACATGTTTGAATTGCAGCGGGCGGCTGGGAAGAGACTTGCGGAGCTTTCCGGAGCAGAGTCGGGGATGGTGACATCGGGTTCAGCAGGCGCGATGGCATCGGCGACCGCGGCCTGCATCGCGGGGAGCGACCCCAAGAATATCTGGCAATTGCCGGATACCACGGGGCTGAAGCATGAAGTCATCATGCTAGGAGGACGGAGCGCGTTCGATAGCGCAATTCGTCTTGCGGGCGGCAAACTGGTGCTTGCGGGTACAGTAGAAGATTTGCAGCCCGCCATCAATGAGCAAACCGCCATGGTTTACACCACATGGCGAGACGACCGCCTGGCAAAGGCTCTGGAGATCACGCGCGCTGCGAAGATTCCCCTGCTGGTGGATGACGCAGCAGGCATTCCTCCCTTCGAGAACCTCACACGCTATGCAAAGATGGGCGTCGATCTTTATTGTTTCAGCGGCGGAAAAGGCTTGAGGGGTCCTCAGTGTTCCGGGATCCTGCTAGGCCGGAAGGATTTGATCGAGGCAGCCCTGGCCAATAGCAGCCCATGGGAAGGTGCGGTATGCAGGGCCATGAAGGTCGGCAAGGAAGAGATCATGGGCATACTCGCTGCGGTAGATTATTGGTCGCGTACGGATCTTGCAGCGTTGAATAAAGAGTGGGAAAGCCGGGTCAAACGGATTGAGAAACTGGTCGTCACTGTGCCCGGGGTTACCACCTCGATAGAAATCCCGGAGGAGGGCAACAGCTACCCAACCTTGACCGTAAAGTGGCCTGAAGAGCAATTTGGTTTGACGGTGGCCCAGTGTGACCAGCAGTTGCGCGCAGGTGAGCCCCGCATTGAGGTTCTGACAAACACGAATCCGAGCCTGGTCTCGACTGTCCAGGAAGGTGCGGATCCCAAGAAATCGTTGATAGAGCATCCGAATCAATTGCAGATTATTTCCATGACCTTACAACCGGGGGAAGACCTGATCGTGGGCAATCGACTGCGCCGCATTCTTGAGACTGCTCGTAAACGATCCGCTTGATGGTGTCTCATTGCGGGATGGGAAGAAAGAGGCAGCCAACCCTTGATACGATTCCGCGGATTTGTCGATAGATGAGACTGAAGGGGAAAAGACGAGCCGTCGCGGGCGAAGATCCCGAAAGGGTCGTTCATTGTTGACGCTCGCGATAACGGAGGCAGTTTCCATGGATGATATCAATCGAATCAGCCGGGTAGAATTCGTTCCCGAGGATACTCGTATGGCCGATTTGCCACCCAGGAAAAAGGGAGGCAAACTCAAGCCCCCGGGAATTGAGACAGATGAGGACGAGTGCGACCAGCAGTCCGGGCCAAGCGGCGGCGAACATAACCTCGATTTCGAAGCTTGAACACGCCTTAGCTGTCACCAGACCTGATCGGTGCATACGGTTCGGCAAGGGGACGAACGGCCACGACATCGCCATCGCGTGAGGGGCCGGCGAGTGCAGAAAAGACACCATTTCGATTACAGTTAGGCGCAGACGCGATTGCGGCAATTCGCAATCACAGCCTTCTGACCGGGCTCTCCGCCTGGGAGTCACTCTCATGCCGGTGGTGCTGAGCGTCTGGGGTTTCCGCAAAATGCTCAGCTGAGCCGCGATGAGACCGGCTGCCGAAAGAGTTTCGCAAGGACGGTGAAGTTAGCCCTCAGGACGCAGGCCCCGTAAACGGTCGCTTGTTTTGGATGTTTTAGCCGCCGGCCATTGCAAGGTACTTCAAACGCGGCGACTTACGATGCGGGATACGAGGTGCTTTTAATCCGTTGCTGCATACTCCGTGACTCGAAGGGTTGGGACCGGAGGGGCGGGATCATTTATAAAATTCGATAAAATTTGACTCTTTTTGCCTATTTTCGAATTCAGCGGCTGTCCGCGAATGCGCTTAGGTTGGCGGAATAGGGCAATTTCACGGCGTTGATTGTGGCCAGAGCGAGATCAAAGAAGCTGGCGGTTGGAGCGGGAACCTGGTTCCGCGGTTGCGGGATGATGAAGGGGTTAAGTTGCCCGGCATCGTGGGCGAGCGGAGGCTGGGGGACGCGGGGCGCGACGGGCTCGGTCGGGGCTGAGGCAGGCGGATCGGCCGGCTGCTCGGCCGCGGCAGGCTGGTCCTTGGGTCGCCAGCCGGAGTCGTCGATTTGCGCATTGCCGGGCGTGGCGACGGGTTGCGTGCCGGATGGGGAGAGGCGACGGTCATTTTTGGTGGCGGACGGGATGAAGCCTTCGATGGCTGAGATCATGGAGAGGGCCTTGATCTGACCGGCAATGCTGCCCCTCGTCGCTTCGGAGCTGAGAGCGGCCAGCTCCCAGAGGCGTGTGAGGAGCCGGTCGCGACCAAGGTTCAGCTTGCGCAGCCGGTCCGCTTCTTCGTCTACCAGCTTTTCCCTGACGGCGGCGCGGTGCTCCATCATGTAGGCGCGGACGCGGGGTTTGGCTTTGGTGTAAGCGGCGGTGTCGGGATTGAGGCCGACGGCTTCCGCAGCGCGGCGGTCGTTCATGGCTCCGGACATGATCAGGTGAGCAAAGGCAATTTCCCGATCGGTGATGGGATCGGTGACCCACGGCACGCCGGGGCAGGCAGGGTTTTTGGGCATAGGGAATCCTCGTTCCTCGGTTGGGTTCAATCGAGCTTCTGTTCGGGCGTGGTGGTGATTTTGAGACAGGGATAGGGTGTGTTACCGGACAGCCGGAAAAGCTATCCTTCGCTCACGCGGAAGGCCGATACTACCGGCGACTGCCGGCTAAGCGCGGTTGCATGAGAAGCCGCTGCTTGCCGATTTCTTCTGTTTTGAGGAATACCACTTCTTGAGAGTGGAGGCCATGGGCAGGACGCATTTTTTCCCGGCACAGTGGTACCCAGGCAGGGGTTACTCGGCTTCGAGTCATGAGAGCAGGGGATCACCGGTCAGGGTAGTGGCGACGGTCGCTTGTCCGAGATGCTGGTTTCTTGGCCAAGCGAAACCACCTGCATTCGTAAACACAAGACTTATCGTTAGTAATCTTCTCGGTGAGTGACTCGGCGATGAGTTCGCTAAGCCGCTAGCGCGGCAGGGGACGATTCTGTGGCATTTGGGTAGATTGTTGGACACCTAAGGAGGTGTCCATGACTCATCTACGGCAGCGCATGCAGGAAGATCTCCGGCTGCGTAACTTCTCTGAACGCACCATCCGCCGCTAGACCCATATCGTCGCCGAGTTTGCGAAGCACTTCCACAAGTCACCCGATCAACTGGGTCCAGCACGCTTTTCGAGGTCTCGCTACTTCATTTCGGATTTCGGAAGAGGACCATCCCCCATTTTATTGTGCTCAGGGCAATAGGAATAGCTCTGGCCTTCGAAGTTTATAAAGCAGTAGGTCAGCCAATGTTTGCCTCGGTACACGTCTTCATAGGTGATCGCTCCTACGATAAGGTAATACCCCGTAGGCTGCTTCAGATTTACCCGCGTCCTGGTTTGATCACCATTGTAGTTAAAAGCCCCGGATTGTTTTCCAGGGGGAACATAACCAAAGGGTACTGGAGGCCCGGTGAAACCGTAGCTAAGTGCTTCGCCCGGTTTGACGACTTTCCCCTCGAAATAAACCATCACGGACTCGGCTGGAGTTCGCCCCGTATTATTGATGGGAATAGTTATTTTATAGGTCGAGTCATTCGGTATACCCGTCGCCGGTTCCACGCTCACCCAAGCGCGCTGATCTCTATGAAAGCTATCAATGGTGGCATCGAGCGCTTTTTGGGAGTTAGTCTCAGACGACTGACGAGCCGCGTCCATTTTGTCCGCCTGGGCCTGGAGCTTGATAACCGCATCACCAACGCCGTTGTTGATGCCCTCTGCAGCAACGCGAAACTTTTCAGCAGCGGCAGCATTCTTGTTCGCAGCAGTGATGAGTTTATCAGCCTGAGCAGACGTAGAAGCATTGTTGCGGGCTGTCGTGACCCATTGACCAATAGTTACGACAGCTACGATGACCGCAATTATCAAAGCGAGCCGCTCTCCCTTCTTTAGTGCGTCAAGCGTGTCTTTGCCGCTTCCGGTGTTGTCGGCTTGACGTGCTTCAGTGATGGCTTTCGGCTGTGGATCAACTTTGACTTCGGGAGCAGGCTCATGGTGTTCGGGCTTCATGCTGTCCACTTTATACTTTGATCAGTAAAAAAAATCTTTGCTTTCATGCGCTAAAGTCCGCCGGAACCCTGCCGATAAGGTAAGCATAGAAGTGTGCCCCAGTAAGACTCCGTAACGGTTGCAATTAACATCTAAATAATTCTGTTGCGTCAAAACAAAACGGAGTATTCTGCTTTTTGCGGTCGTCAGCCATCTTTACAGGCCATGGGTGCGTGGTCTAAACTCGATAGACGTTGATCACCCGAGAGCCGTACTTACTAGGCTCGGGAACCGTTTTGCAGCCTGCCACAGAGAAACCAGACTGACTGACTGACCACGATGGCTAGCACGGCCTTAACGTTTACGTCGAATGAGATTCTCATGGGCATGTCGCTATCGTACTTTGCCGTCTTCAATATCTCGGGTTTACTTTACCTTCTTCAATAGCTCGGTTTTCGGCTTCTGCCTCTCTTAGGTTAAACCCCGCAATCTCTCCCACTTCTCTTTCGTTCCTTGGATGCCCGTAACAAGCTGGCGCGTTTTCAACTTCGTACTCGTGTTCAAATTCCTTCCGCGTCAGCTTTGGCGGCTGGATAGCAACGGGCTGGATGGCGCGTTGGAAGCGAATCCCCTCACCGTAGCCGACCGAATACCCTTGATACCATCCGTACCAGTTCCCGAGCATCAGACCACCGATAATGGCTGCAATCCACGGGACAGTTTTCATGCTGACACTTCCTTTCCCAGCTCTTGGACTGCAGGTAACTCAGCGCAAAAAACGCCCCTGCTCTAACGGGCGTGCGGGCAGGGGGAAGGAGAGAACGGATGATTTTTTCTCTTTCGTCCAGTATCGGCAAGTGTTTGGGAAAACCTCAGCCGACGTTCGGCTTGCCTTCCCCCGATGAAGTTTTCGAGTCGGGTCAGACGGAGCCATGCCTGGGCAGCTTGGCCGTGCTCGCGAAGGCATTCGGGCTTGGGCTGGCCGATCTGCTGGAGGGGGTGTAGGCCACCTTCACCCTCTGCAGCGGCTGCATGCGCTTCTCGATCCGGCGCTGGAGCCGCTGGAGCACTTACCCAAAGAGGCTTCCCAACCATCCTAACGATTCAGGGTAGTCGTCGCAGTTGAGTACGAATTCCTGCCCACGAGACGCCGAAGAAAGCAGTGTTCCCCGTCCATCTTGGAGCCATCGAGAATGGGCCTGATGGTAAGAGAGTGTGGACGGCCGTGATGCGGGATGGAACCATTCTGGGAGCAGCCATTGGCCAGGACGGTTGGATTCGGGCACTGTGAGAATCAGTTGTGGTGTGACGTTCTCAAAAATGCCCGCACCGGCAATGTTCCTTGTCTTGAAGCCAGGTATATTGAGGCAGTCGGAGGAGACGTAAAGCACATTTCGAGAGTCTTTCTCTCGCATGAAGTGAGGATGGTAGTGAGCCCATCCCTTGGTCGCTGGCCATTCCGAGACGACGACACGAGAGCCAATTTGGAGCCAACCGAATAGGGCATGGATCGGTTTACTGCCTCGAAGGTAGCGCCATTCCGAGTTCACTTTTTCCACCCGCCGGAACAATCCGAAGTAGAGGAAAACATCACCTATATCTACGCCTTGGTTCCTGAGATGGCTTTCAGCAGACCCAGCCTGACCAAAGATTGGCCTCCATGCCTTATCCCTCGGAATACTCGAAAACCTCAGGTCGGGATCGAGATGAGCACGATGGGATCGTGGTCTTCCGGCCAGGTGTTGCACGAGGTCTCCGACGCCCGCCCAATGGTTCCCGGCAATATCGCCGTAGGCGACCTCCGATGCCTTGTCTGGGATTGGTAATGAAAGCAGCCTGCCGTCGGGAAAAATAGGACTAGGCACCCCACCAGCGGACGAGTCAAATCCCTTTCTACTGAGGATGATTTTCATTTCAGTGTCCGCACTAAACTGCGCGAGTCTTCGCCCATGTCTTGTCGCCGCTCGACCATGCTCTCGGTGCGGCACGTACACCCTTCACGCCACATACGAGACGAAGTCAATGAAGTCAGACTTTTCAGTTGGCGTAAAGTGGCATTTGTGCGCCCGCTAACGACAAGATTCTTAAGTGCAGAGGGCAATTCGATGGCCTCGCTTCCAAAGTAGGTAAACGTCTCCGAGACTAGGATTCTTTCTCCTCCAAGATCGTGCGCCTTGTTTGCCGGGTTCCCCCGTTCACCGTCTGAATGCGTTGATCGAAGCTGCCGGTACGTGCCGTCCAATTTCGGTTTGTAAATGTTGTCCCCACACTTCATCGCAATCGCCTTGTCGTATCTGGGCTTTTTTCGCGCGAATCTCCGGTCCATCCAGTAAGCAGCGAATGAGTCTTTGATCTCGTCGATTCGCATGAAGTAAATCACACGATTGCCCCGCGATTTAGGCGTCAGCCCCACAACCCAATCTCCAACCTGTGCGGACCTCCTTATGGCAGGCTTACAGCAAGCCAGGGTGCAATAGCCGAAGAACGGATTGGGTGCAAAACCCGTGTCGTGGGTTACCACATATGGGTAGAGCCTGCCGCCAACTCGCTGCAATTCTTCGGACAATGAAGCATTCATATGAACCTTGAGAAGTGGCATCCCTCCCGTACACGCCGCTGGATCGTGACTCCTGCAAGATACCTGGAGCGCCCCGCCGCCAAGAAATCCAGATCGGTTCCCAGCTCCCGAATGACCCGGCTCGAAACCTGGAATAGCGCCCTCGGGAAGTGTCACTTCTCCCCGATCTTGCGCACGCCCTCCAAAAATTTCTCGCGATCCGCGTCGCTGTCACCTTGTATGCCCAGCACCGTCCACAGGTAGCACTCGCTTAGGGCTGAAAAGTTACCGTATTCGGTACTTGACGGCCCCAATGAGGATAGCTACTGCCCCGCTGACAGCCAGTGCGGCTCCGATACCTTGCACAAGGACTCTTTCCGCTAAAGTTGTACCGAGACAACCACCTAGGGAGCCATCTGGGTTGGGGGCGAGCTGATACCCGCAACCCAGCACCGAGAGGGCAAGCGGCTCGATGTTGGCTAAAACCGTCCAGCCAAAGACCAGCGCCACTGCATCAGCCACCAATAAAACAACGTCCTTAGCGGGGCGATTCATTGATGGTGGGAGTTTAGCATTTGCCCATTGCGCCTTCTCTCGTTTCCGCCCACAATTTTAGTTGAGGGCTGAGTGCTTTGTCAGACACCAGACCCACGCAGAATCTCAAACGTTCCTGAGAAACTGTCAGTGAAAGACATTTCTCTCATGGAGGTGCACTGTGGGGAAACTCACCACTTACCTAGTGACAATGTCCCGTGGTCGGATGAGCAGGACAGTGGACGGGACAACCCACCGCTGACGAGCTACGGCACACGCTGCCTTGCCTCCGGCTTAAGACGGAGCATCCATTTGTACCGATACAAATCCTGCACCGCGTTCTGGGTCTCCCGGTAAGTGGACAGGAAATGTGCCGGAGGACCATTTGACGCACTCGTTCGTCGGTGAAGAGTTTCGCTTTCGCGAAGTGGAATTCGCAGCCCGCCGTTAAAGGGCCGGTTCAGACAACCTGGTCACCGCTCTACAAGAGTGCAAATGCCAGCCCCTGAATGCGGCCCCGAATGCTCTCACTCCTCCAAGTACCTGGTCGCCCGCGCAGGAAATCCAGTTCCGTCTCCAACTCCCGGATCACCGGTTCGAACCCGGCCAGCTTCCCAGCTTCACCCTCTGCAGGGATTCCATTCGCTTCTCGACCCGGCGCTGAAGCCGCTGCAAGACCTGGATCGGGGTGAGCTTGGGGCGGGGCATGGGCGGCAGTCTATCAGTTTCGCCGTACAGGCTAAATTATTCTCGTTCTGGCGGGTCCGGTTCTGGTATGGCCATTTCCAACTCATCCACATCGATCACCCCCACCAGAGCAGCTCTGCCAGTCAGCTTTTCGTGTAGACCTACCATGTAGCCATAACCTGACTCGGATTCCAGGTCCTTAGGCCGGATGAGTCGAACGTCATCCCCTTTTCGAAAATCAGCAAAACCGTTTTCGTAGGGGCAGGAATATCGATCACCTGTGGCAGGAACTTTTATGAACCAGACGAGGTTGACGCGATTGTCGTCCCGGAGAAAGATCTCATCGCGCATTGCGTAGATGTACCCGATCTCCGAAACGCTATCTTCATCCTCTTTCGGATGGACTATAGCTGCGGCTCGTTTTGCCAAATCAGAGGTGATCTTTACGTAGCGATAGAGCACGTGTCCACCGTACCCGGCAGCCACGATCAAGGCCAAGATGATGGTGCCTTTGTATCGCCGCCACATGCCAAGCAGCATCTACACACCGCTCTCGTACAAACCGGTGGCGTAGAGGATTTTGGCGATTACCATGTACACGACGATGGCAACGGGAACCAGCCAAAAAAGACGAAGGGCGCTGTCGTGGTGAAGTTTCACAAAGACAACGCAGCCCAGCTGAATCACCCAAATAAAACCTACCGGAGCCAGAAGGCCCCACCCTCCGCGTGGAGTCCGCCTAACCGCCCAGTAGAGGATGCATCCGATACAAACCAGGGCATAGACGATCAAAATCATGCGAGTCAGAGTATCAGCTTCGGTCAGTTTTTGGTCTTCGTGATCTCAGCAGCCAGCTTTCCGATATTGAACGGAGGTCAGCTCACTCCGCCAGCGTCGCCCGGCGCAGGTAGTCCATTTCTTTTTCCAGCTCCGACATCACCATCCTTTGTTCGCCCTGTCAGAACCCCTTGAACGAGCCTGGCGCGAAAGGTATCGTTGGTGGTCATCAGCTTTCCGCCATGAGGAATTTCATGCGCCTCTTCCTGGTAGCGTTCCTGCTCGTTTCAATGCCAGCACCAAGCCAAAATGCCGCCGTGCCCGATAATCACTCCGCTCAAGCCATGGACGGTCAACAAAGCGCGCAGTCTCCTCCTGTCATCCCCCATGCAATGTTTCCGGGGACGGCGGATTGGAGACTGATCAGGAATTAAGGGGGACAGCCTGTGGACCCCAAATTTGAGACACTGAGAAACCTCTGCCTGCCTTTGGGTTCTTTCCAAAGCCTAACCGACCGAACCGGATTGAAGCGCTGGCGGACTCCGACCCACGGGGATGCCAAGCGGACATACGGCGGGATCAACAGCGGGAGTTCGGTACCGGTCGAGACCGGCGCGAGAAGTGCTCCCATAGTTACCTCCAAGAAGGCGATGGGCGACATCGAGCGAGTTTACAATAAATATCTAAAGTTTATATTTGTAAACCGGAGACCCAAAATGATCGCGGACCGTATTCGGCTCGCCCGCCGCAAAGCCGGCTTGTCTCTACGTGATCTGGCAGCAGCCATGGACCACAAGGTCACTCCCCAGGCGATTGGCAAATACGAACGAGGCGAAGACATTCCAAGCTCGGGCGTTCTCATGGCCCTTGCCAAAGCTCTCGACGTGTCCGTCAGCTACCTTATGGACACCCAGGGCCTCGTCCTCTCCGGGGTCGAGTTTCGCACCAAGGCCAATACAACTGGGGCAGAGCGGGGCAGTGTCGAGACCGAGGTGCTCGAATGGATCGAACGCTACCTCCAGATCGAACATGTGCTCGAACTGGACAGTGCGGAATGGAAGTCACCGCTCTCCTCACTCAAGAAGCTAAAGGCCATCAAGGACGCGGAGGAGTTGGCGCGCGAGGTGCGTGAGAGGTGGAAGCTAGGCATCGACCCGATTCCAAACATGACCGAACTGTTTGAGGAGAAGGGCCTCAAGGTTCTGATGGTGCCGCTCCCGGAACGTGTCTCGGGCTTTACCTGTATGGTTGCTCGCGAGCAAGGAAGACCTGGTCTCCCCGTCATCGTGATCAATAGCCGGTTTTCTCTGGAGCGCCGAAGGCTGACCCTGGCCCATGAGCTGGCCCACCGGCTGATCGATCCGCAGAGTCTGGAGGACAGAGAGGAAGAGAAGGCAGCAAACCTCTTTGCCGGTGCGTTCCTGATGCCGAGGGAACATCTTGTTCGTGAGGTTGGCAAAGAGCGGAATGCACTTGGTTACAAAGAGCTGATTGCTCTGAAACGACTCTACCGAGTGAGCGGCGCCGCGCTTCTTATGCGCCTGAAGCAGATCGGAGTGATCAACGACTCCATTCTGACCTATGCGTTTCAGACTATTGCTCGCGGCTGGCGCACACAGGAACCGTATGAACTTGAACCGGTGGAGGAAAGAGGTCAACGGGAACGCCCGCTGCGTTTCGAACGTCTGTGTTACCGCGCGCTGGCCGAGGATCTTGTATCGCTCAGCAAGGCAGCGGAACTGCTGCGCATACCGCTACCCAGAGTTGAGGCCGGCCTGAAAGGACCGCAGGAGTCACATGCGGATCATCATCAGTGACTCAAGCTGCCTCATTGATCTCCGCAAGGCCTCTCTGCTTGGGGTCTTTTTGCGGCTGCCCTTCGAAATCCTGATTCCCAATACCTTGTTTGAAGACGAGCTGCTGAGTCTCACGAACGACGAGAAGAAGGCGCTGCTCCGCGGAGGGCTTAAGGTGGTCGATCTTCCAGGCGCGCAGGTCTCGCGTGCTCGTGAAGTGATTCGTGCTCAACCGCGACTATCCATCCACGATGGGTTTGCGTTCGCACTGGCTGAGATCAATCAGGGATGTATTTTGCTGACTGGCGACTCGCGGCTTAGAGCGCTTGGAGAAACAAGCCAGATCGAGGTCCACGGCGTTCTCTGGGTCTTCGATCAGATTCTCGGCAATCAACTTGCGACGACAGCAACATTGTACGCTGCGCTTTCTCACCTTGCTGCCGATCCCGCCGTCCGACTGCCGAAGCGGGAACTAGCTGCCTACATCAAGCGGTACGGAGGTTCGAAGTAGATGGATTCGACGGTGAAGAGCGAAAAAGGGGCTAACGAGTTTTCGGGCGTTTCGGAAAAACGTCCGAGTGTACAGCGGCACGTACGCAGCCCCAAATGATCGGCGACAGCCATCTTCGCGACCTCAATCTGTGCTACAAATATTCCGCTGATCCGGTTTAGAAGCACTCAATGGTCTCTTTCATTCACATCGCGGACGGGAATGACGAGCAGGCCATTCTGCGAAACGGCATCAAGGCGGTGAAACGTCGGGCTGGGATTCGGGGTGTCTATGCGACCCCTGTCGTCCCAAACTTTGTAACGACTCATCAATGGTCCAGAGAGCTGAAGAGGCGGGGAATGAGGGCGTTGATATGTGTTCAATTTAAGATTCCTAGCGAGGACCTTGTCTTGGTCGGCACATATAACGGCGAGAAGTTGGGAATGACGGCTGCAGAAGCGCTCGGCACATTCCTCAAACACACCGACCCGATGGGTCTAGAGATCGTTATTCCCAGGAAAATTACAGCACGAGAGATTACGCGAACATATCTTGCGCCACAGGTAACCGGCTGGCGGTACTATCCGGCCGCGAAAGGAAAGCCACCGTTCTGCCATTGCAAGTGGTGTAATCGCGGGGAAATACGTGCGCAGCGCATCATTCGTGATGATGCCTAGTCCGAGGATAAGGTGGGGACGTTCACCAGGTTTACCGTACAAAATACCTCTTTACGTGTAGCTACACTGTATTTGCACTAGAACCACCGAGCGTTACGACACGGCCAATGCGCTCATTGCTGAGACTGCGTCTCCACCACCCTTACTGATCTGAAAACCTGAGTTGTTTCGATGGCCGGGTCTCATTCTTGAATCGGTTCCAGGATACTTCCCATAGAACTCCGAGTGGTGTAGAGTTATCTCCCATAGAAGTTCGGGTGGAGGCCGTACACCTCGTAATGATGCGCAACCAGCAGGCTCTGCAGCGATATGCTCAAGGGCATGCTCGACATGATGATCCTGTGCCCGCTTGCCACCGGCGAAGCTCACGGCCATGCCATCGCGAAAGTCATAGAGCGCACCTCCGAAGACGTCGTCGAAGTCGAGCAGGGCTCGCCCTATCCCGCGCTGCACCGCCTGGAAAATCGCGGGCGGGGAACGCTAATGAGAGAGGAACAGAATGAACCTGCTCCGATTCTTCCGCCGCCGTCGTCACGATACTGATCTTGCCCGCGAAATTGCCGCACACATGGAAGCCGAGCGCGCGGAGAACGTTGCACGCGGTTTTAGTCCTGACGAAGCCGCCCGTCTCGCGCACGTCAAGTTCGGCTCCGACCGCCGCGTCCATGAAGATGTTTGGCGCCAGAACTCATTCAGTTTCCTCGAAAGCATCCTGCGGGATTTCAAATATGCGCTGCGCACGCTCGCCCGCGCACCGGGTTTCGCGCTCGTTGCCATTCTCGTTATGGCTCTTGGGATCGGCGCAACGGTTGCGCTTTTTACCATCGTTCGGTTCGTTCTGCTCAACCCGCTTCCATACCCTGACTCCTCGCGTCTGGTCGAGCTGTATGAAGATCAAGGGAAGGGAGGCCAATACCACTACATACCAGTCACCGCGGGCAGCTTTACGGAATGGCAGCGGGTGGCGCGCAACACCGCGGATATAGCGCTGATCGGTCCGTGGAGATCCTACGAGGTTTCGGCGCGTGGCACTCAGCTACCCGAGTCCGTTCCCGCTGGGTGGGTCTCCTGGAACTTCTTCCGCGTCCTGGGCATCACTCCTGCTCTTGGCCGCGATTTCCTCGCCTCGGACGATCGGCCTTCTTCGCAGGCGACGGTGATTCTTGCCAATGGCTTCTGGAAGCGCCGGTTCGGCTCCGATCGAGCCATCGTAGGCAAAGCAATCCTGCTCGATGCAAAACCCTACACCGTCATCGGCATCATGCCGCCTTCCTTTGCATTTCCTAATCCCAAGGTGCAGCTCTGGACTGCTGCGAGCCATGAAGCTTCCCACGCATTGATGACCACGTTTGAGAACCATCCGTGGTGGGCCATCGCGCGCCTACGGCCGGGCGCTACGCTTGCGAGCCTGCTCAGTCAGCTCGACGTTGTGCAGAAGCAGATCAAGCTGAGCTACCCCGCTCCCTCTGTTGGAAGTATTGTGGTTGGCCACACATTGCTCGATTCCACCGTCGAAGACTTCAAAACACCTCTCTACGCTCTTCTTGCGGCGACTCTCTGCGTGTTGCTCATCGCATGCCTCAACGTCGCCAATCTCCTCGTTGCCCGTTCCGCCGCCCGCCAGCGCGACTTGGCCATCCGTGCCGCGCTTGGCGGCAGCCGCTGGCGACTCATCCGTGAGCACCTTACCGAATCGCTAGTTCTTTCCATCGCCGGCGGCGCACTTGGACTGCTTCTCGCCTGGCTCTCGCTCGCCTGGCTTCAGGACTCGAAGATCGAAATCGCCCGCATGCAAGAGATTCACCTCGACTTGTGGGCTCTGGCCTTCGTCATCGCGATCTCCACTGTGACCGGTCTCACCTCGGGCCTCATCCCTTCATTCAGTTTGCACACCGGCCGGCTTCTCGAAACAGTGCAAAGCTCTTCGCGTTCTCATTCCGGAAACCGCAGCCGCGCCCGGCTGCGCAAAGCTCTGCTCACGGCGGAAGTCTCGCTCACGGTGGTACTGCTTATTGGCGCCGGCCTTCTGCTGAAGAGCTACCAGCAGCTCCGCACCCGCGACCTCGGCTGCGCCGTCAACAACGTCCTCACGATGAGTTTCAGCCTGCCCGATGCGCGTTTTAAAGAGCCCGTCCAGCGGATAGCATTCTTCGATGGGCTCCTCCCCCGTGTTCGCGCGCTGCCGGGTGTTGCAGCCGCTGGACTCACCACCGCGCTGCCCGGATCGGGCTGGGATAGCGACAATGACGTCTCAATCGCGGAGCATCCGCCGCTTCCTAAGGGGCGCGGCCTCGATACATTGCGGCGTTCCGTCGATCCCGGCTACTTTGCCGCGATGCGGATACCGCTTTTGCGCGGTCGCTATTTCCGCGAAGATGAGCGCCTGGATCGCACTCAGGTTGCCATCATCGATCAGTCTGCTGCCGAACAATACTTTCCCGGTGAAGATCCCATCGGGCGTCATCTCAAAACCATCGAGGACATTGACTCAAAACTCTACGAAATCGTTGGGGTCGTCGGCAAAACTCGCTGGATGGCCTCCGAGCCGCCAATGTCGACTTTCTATGTTCCATTTCTCAATGGCGAAAGCTCCGGCGTGCTCGCCGTGCGGGGTAGCAGCAATATCGATGTCGAATCGCTCGCCCTGCCCATCCAGAAGATCTTCGGTCAGCTCGATCCCGATCTCCCCGTATCAGACGTTCTCACCATGCGGCAGCAGATCGGCGTCGCCACCCAGCAGGAGCAGTTCAATTCCTACCTCGTTTTTGGCTTCGCCATCATCGCACTCATGCTCGCAGTCGTGGGTCTCTATGGTGTGCTCTCCTATCTCTTCACCCAGCGCACCACCGAACTCGGCATTCGCATGGCACTCGGCGCGCAACGCGCCGAACTCGCGCGTCTCACCCTTGCCGAGGGACTCCTGCCCGTCCTAATCGGTCTCGTCGCCGGGCTTGCAGGCGGCGCAGCCGTTGTCCAGTTCGTTCGCTCCATGCTCTACGGCATGAGCCCTTTTGACTGGAGCGTGTTCACCACGGTCGTCATCGTTCTCGCTCTCACGGCCGCCGGAGCCTGCATCCTTCCCGCATGGCGAGCCACGCACCTCGATCCAGCCCAAGCCCTTCGCTCCGAATAGGAGGCACATGAATCTCTAGCGCTTCGTCCGACGAAGCCGGACGGCTCTCTCGACGACGCGCAGATCCAGCGGAGTATTTTTCTTCAAGCAAAAGCCAACTTCCGGCTTCAATCTTGTCGTACGAACAGCACAGGACGCGTTCATGTTGTGCTGACGATTCCGAGCACTAAAAGTTGAGAAAGGTGATGGCGGGTTCACACTTTCCAGCAAAGTTCCAGTTCCGTCTGACCACAAATCTCCGCAGTTCCGTCTGACCACAAATCTCGAATTGACCAAGTCTGATTCTCTGCTTCACAAGAGTCTTGCCGCCGCAGTCAACGGACTCGTCGATTTCCTTAGGGCGGAACGCAAGCGGGTTCCAGGCGAGATACTTCGGGATGCTGAGCGTTTGGAGTGCCTCCTTTTTGAAGGATATGACCCGCACTTCGTGGGCGACGAACCTCCAGGATTGTGAGGCGAGGCAATTCTGGGTTGATTGGCAACGCAACTTTGGAACACGCGAGAACGCTGCCGCACCTTTCACCACGCTCAGCATCGCTTGTCCGGAAAGCCGGTTTTTCGGCGAGCTGCGCGCGAGCGAGTGCGAGCAGCGCGGTCGGTGAGCACTAGCGAGATAGCCGAAGTGGCGGATGCGGACGAAGCCGCGGGGCAGCACATGCTGGCAAAAGCGGCGCAGGAACTCGGTAGCGGAGAGAGTCATGATGCGCTGCTTATTGCCGTGAGCATAGTCTTTCCACCGGAAGCTCACGCTGTGACCATCGAAGCTGAGCAGGCGCTGATTGCTGATGGCGACGCGGTGAGTGTAGCGGCCGAGATAGCGCAGCACGTGAGCAGGTCCGCCAAAAGCGGGCTTGGCATAGACCACCCAGTCCTGCTGTAGCAGCGTGTGCACGAGAGTTGAGGAGAAGTCGGGTCGACGCTGACGGGGTACCCGTTGAAGGAGATCGAGAAACTTGCCGCGAAAGACGCGGCTGAGGACCTTGACCGGGAGGAAGAAGGGATACTTAGGATGAACCCAGCGGGAATAGCTTGGATCGAAACCGCCGCCGGGAACGACGCAGTGGAGGTGAGGATGCAGGCGGAGGTTCTGCCCCCAGGTGTGCAGGATGCCGAGGAAGCCGATCCGGGCTCCGAGGTGCCTGGGGTTGGCGGCGACCTCGAGCAGGGTCTGAGCGCCGGCGTCGAACAGCACGCCGTAGAGGAGCCGTGGACAGCGCGACAGAGCGGGTTCAACGGGTGCGGCAAGGTAAAGACGACGTGGAAGTACGCGACGGGGAGCAGATCTTGTTCGCGCGGTGCCAGCCAGCGCTGGCGCGCCTGGGCCTGGCACTTGGGACAGTGCCGGTTGCGGCAGGAGTTGTAGGAAATGGCTTGGTGGTCGCAACGCGAGCAGCGTCCAGATGGCCTCCCAGCGCCGCCGTGCGACATGCGGTGATGGCGCGCAACACGCTGAGCTGCTGGTAGCCCAGCCAGGAGCGGTTCTGTTCCCGGAAGCAGTCGCCCCGGGCGCGAAGGATGTCCGCCACCTCCACGGCAGGCCGGGTCATTGATCTTTTTTCCGGTGATAGCTGCGGCCTGCCTGGCTGACGCTGGAGAGTTGTAAACTCTCCAGCGGGTTGGCTACTGTCTGTAAGTGCCGCTGCGACAGATGAAGATACTTGGCGGTGGTCTCCAGATCGCCATGGCCGAGCAGAACCTGGATCGTACGCAGGTCCGTTCCCGCCTCGAGCAAATGGGTAGCCCAGCTATGGCGCAACGTGTGAGGCGTTACATGCTTGGCGATGCGCGCATGGAGGGCAGCTTCTTTACAGGCATACCAGACGGTCTTGTCGGAGATGGGTCTGTCCTGGCCGCGTTGACCTATGCTGCTGGGGAAAAGATAGATCCGAGGCTTCTTCCAGCGCCAATACTCGCGCAGCGTTTCCAACAGCGCCGGGCTGAGCGGCAGATCTCGACTGGCGCCGCCCTTGCCGCGCTCCACGCGGATCATCATGCGCCGGCTGTCAACATCGCGCACCTTGAGCATCGACACTTCGGTGCGACGCATGCCCGTGCCGTAAAGCGTCATCAGCAGGGCGGACAAGCGAAACCGTCTGCATTCGTAAACACAAGCCGACTTATTGTTACTAATCTGTCCTCGGCGAGTGATGGCGATAATGCATAAAACGAGAACTGGCGCGTCGGCGCTCAAGAGTAATGAACGGAAGCCGAAACAGGTTTACTTACCGAGGATCGAAGATCACGTAATGATCGGAGTGGCTGACATAAACACGCTGAAAGAGCACAGTCGCCAATATTCCCTCCTCTTCGCGATCGGGAACATTCTGCGCGGCGTGCACTGGCGTCACAAAGGGAACTTTGCGAATGACGCGGGTGCCAAGCCGCATGTCCTGCGGGGGGAGAAGAGCGAACGCCCGGCGTCGCTCGTCCACCTCTGGTCCCTGCAGTCTGGCCCGCCTGAGGATCGGCTGCTCCAACTCCCTGTTGTCCGCATAGAGCATCGGACCGTCGCTGCCGGAATCTAACTGAAGCAGGATCGGCCGGGTTCCTGTATCCGAGAGGTTAACCGAGATCACCAGCCGTGGGGAAAACGGCATTTCGGTTTCGGGATGCCTCGAAGGCGCCAGGGGAATCCGTTCGCCGCGCAGATATTGTTCCATGACCTTCGCCGGGTCAAGACAGAGCAGTCCACGTCGGTAATCGATGAGCACATCGAAATGCGCGAGAAAGTTCTCTCCGAGAACGCCGCGAATCCGTGGGTCTGCCGCTTGAATCGGCCCGAGATCCTGGATCATTACCATCGGCTTGGATACCAGTTGTAGACCCGCCTCCAATGAATCCAGGACCGCGACCGACGCGTGGAAATAGTCGGAGGTGGAGAGGACTCCGACGGTGCCTTGCGCCTTCACCTGAAGCCGAGCCGCGAGTGCCGGGTCTATGACGTTGACCTGGCTTCCCGTATCGACCATAAAATCAAACGGACCCGACTGGTTGATCTTCACCGGAATCACCAGCAGTGCCCCGGCGACCAGTCGAGGCTTGAGGCCGGCGATGTTACCGGGGCAGCGCGTTTCGGCCCGGCTGGAAATGGATGCGAAAGCAAATGCGGTGGCGAGAAGGAGAGAGAGGGAACTCGAGAGCGATGGGAATTTCATGTCGGTCTCCGCTCGCGGGTGCGAGCCGAAGGCGACATTGGCGGCTATATCTGGCTACCTCAATGGATTGGCGGTAGAATTCGTGTCAATGAAATATAGAAAAGATGTTGACCGGCATAACTGCTGGCGATTGTTGCGGTTGGATAAGTCAGTCGTAAGGTGAAGGAGGAACAGTAGAGCCCGGCTCGAACCGCGAGGAAGCTTTCCCCAATGGCTGAAGCTCAATCCCATCCCCGGCTTGTGCGCTTCGGTGCGTTCGAAGCAGACGTGCAGACGGGCGAGTTGCGCAAGGATGGCGTGAAGCTGAGGTTCAGCGGACATCCCTTCCAGGTTCTGGCCATTCTGCTGGAACGTCCTGGCGACGTAGTAACGCGGGAAGAGCTGCAGAAGCGTCTCTGGCCGGACACGTTCGTCGATGTCGAACGCAACCTCAACACGGCTGTTAACAAGATCCGGGAGATGCTCGGTGACTCGGCGGAGAGCCCTCGCTATGTGGAGACCCTGCCTCGCCGGGGCTATCGGTTCATCGGTGTGCTGGAACCACCAGCAGAGCCCCTAGCTCCCGTCGTTACGGTCGAACCGGATCACGCTCCGCACCGTCATCAAACGTGGTTGAAGGTTGGCGCAGGGGTCTTCGCCATTTTGGTCCTTGGCTTTGCGGCTGTAGTTGCCTCTCGATGGCATCGGCAGAGGCCTCCGCAAGACCACGCGGCCTTGACTGCCGTTCCATTCACGGCGTTGGCAGGAGAAGAGACCTCCGCAGCGTTCTCCCCCGATGGCTCCCGCATCGCTTTCGCGTGGAACGGTGATCCTGGAAACGGTGGCACGGGCTTTGACCTCTACGTAAAGGCTATCGGGAGCGAGACACTTCTGCGGCTCACTCGCCATCCATCACAATGGATTAGCGCCGCCTGGTCTCCGGATGGCACGCAGATTGCATTCGAACGCATGTCCGGTGCCGATAGTGGACTGTATGTTGTCCCCGCGCTGGGCGGTCCGGAGAGAAAATTGCGGTCCACCCGAAAACCCTGGGAAGATGACTTTCCGACGATTAGCTGGTCTCCGGACGGCGGGTCGATCGCATTCAGCGATTGGTTGCCGAACGACACTCACACAGCGATCTATCTTCTCTCCCCGGCAACGGGGGACACCGAGCGGATTCCGAGCCCGTTAAACTGCGTTGGGCAAGAGGAACCGGCCTTCTCTCACAGCGGCGCCTACCTCGCATACTGGTGCCTTAACGGGAAAGAAGCCGTCCTCTATTCCCTGCCTCTTCAGGGTGGTAAGCCCAGAATGGTTACGTTGTTTCAGGATTGGCCAACCGGGTTGACCTGGTCGGGAGACGACAAGGAACTGATTTTTTCCCTTTGGGGAGGATTCTCAGGGCAGTTCGTCGAAGTTACCGTCGCCAATGGTTCACTCAAGACGCTTGGTTTCGCGGTACGCGCTCAACTGCCCGCGGTTTTGCACCGAGGCGACAAGCTTGTCTTTAACTCCTACTCCCGTAACACGAGCATCTGGCGCAGGGACTTGGCTCATCCGGAGTCACCTCCCGTGGAAATCGCTCCTTCGTCGTTGTCACAGTGGGACGCTCAATACTCTCCCGACGGAAAGCGCATTGTGTTAGCATCCGCGCGCTCTGGCGTGGATGGCGTTTGGATCAGCGATGAGGATGGCGGCAACTTGGTGCAAATCTCAAACCCCGCTCAACCGAGCGGCAGTCCGCAATGGTCGCCGGACGGAACCAAGATCGTGTTTGACTCGCTTTCCCAGGGTCGCGGGGAAATATATGTGGCCGACGTACTCGAACGGAAGCCTCGAAAGCTGGTCACAAATATCTCCTACTTTGTACGACCCCATTGGTCCCGCGATGGAAAGTGGATCTATTTCAGATCCCAAGAACCGGGCAGGATGGGAGTGTATCGTTGTCCCGCCTCCGGGGGAGACGCGGTTGTCGTATCCAAAGACATGGATGGATACAATCCACAGGAGTCTCTGGATGGAAAGACGCTTTATTTCGCCAGCCATGAAGAGCAATCGACCCTGAAGAAAGTGGCTCTACCGCCGCAGCCTGGTACGGAAGCAGCTGTGGGTGGATTGCCGCGCCTGAGCAACGCCGGCGTTTTGGCCCTCACTCCCGGCGGTATCTATTTTGCTTCGGCCGACGCGCCCCAATCTCTCCACTATTTTGATTTTGCCGACAAGCAGATACGCGAAGTCTTTACACTGCATCGGGATTTGGGGAGCGGGCTCTCGGTCTCTCCGGATGGCCGTTCGATCCTCTATGTGCAATGGGACGACGTTAACGGCGATATCATGCTCGTCGATAACTTCCATTGAAGGTAATTTGCGCCTGCAGGCCAACGAACTCATCCAGAATGGTTTCCGCAACACTAGCAGGATAGATATCCGTAAACGCCCCAGGATACTAAGGCGAAAGTTGGATCATGCTGTTTGCCACGGCTAATTGGAGGCCGTTCCCATGGCGAAGAGCAAGACGAAACGTAGACGAGCGCCGAAGTCGGTGCTCAAGCTTCCCGATCTTGAGCAGTCCAAATCGGCAGTTCTGAACAGCCTGACTTCTCCCAGTTCTCAGCGGACATACGACCATGCCATCAGAGAATTTATCGAATGGTATTGTTCAGAGCCGAGGCTCGCTTTCAACAAGACCGTGGTCACCCGATATCGGATTTATCTCGAACAGCAGCGTTACGCATCCACCACCATCCATTTGCGGCTCGCGGCAGTCCGAAGGCTGGCAGGAAGTTTTGGGGACGGTCCCGCAAATACGCCCCGTCCCGCAAATACGCCGCAAATACGCGCAAATACGCAAAGACCCGGACAACCCAGCGGCACGTCCCCATGTTTCCCCCTGTCCCGCATCCCGCAGATTCATCCTCACGTTACTCCGCTACTGGGTTCACTCCTGGGGTATCGGACTCGTCGTTCAGGGCAATCGGCACGCCGTGACGTTTGTAGACCAATCCGCTCTTCATCACCCATTGCACGTGTTCCATGATGGAAATATCGGCGGTGGGATCGCCGTTTACGGCGACCAGATCGGCGAAGCAACCCGCCTTCACACAACCGACCTTGCCGTTCATCCCAAGCAGGTCTGCCGCGTTGCGCGTGGCAGCCAGCAATGCATCCTTGGCTGACATGCCTGCGTTCACCATCAAAATGAACTCATGCGCATTGACGCCATCGGTGGTGTCTGTGCCGAAGGCAATTTTCACTCCCGCGTTATAAGCGCCGTGGAGCATGTTCGCCATCAGAGGAGCTACCACCTTCATCTTCTCGCGGGAAGAGGGCGAGAATGCCTCAGGATGCTGCACTACCTCCTTGAGAATTTGATCCGCCACCAGCAGGGTTGGCACGAGATAGGTACCATGTTCTTTCATTAGCGCGAAGCTCGCTTGATCGGCATACGTGCCATGTTCGATGGAATCGACACCCAGCCGCACCGTGTTGTCGATGGCCGCCTTGCCGTGAGCGTGCGCCGCAACCTTCATCCCCAGCGAGTGCGCGGTATCGATGGCCGCCTTGATCTCTTCATTGGTCATGGTCTGGGCCTTCGGGTCATCACCGCTGGAGAGCACACCGCCGGAAGGCATGATCTTGATCACTTCCGCCCCGCGCCGCCGGTGCTCGCGCACCTGCTTGGTGACCTCGTCCGGCCCATCTGCCACCGAGCCGCCCCAGTCCTTATTGCCCCAGGAGGAATCGATTCCGTCTTGTGGATCGCTGTGGCCACCGGTGGAAGAGATCGGCTCAAGCGAGACGAGCATGCGTGGTCCGGCAACCCATCCTTTGTCGATCGCCCGCTTGATCGCAAGATCAAGCCCTTCACGGGAGCCGACATTGCGCACGCTAGTGAAGCCCTCATCGAGCAGCTTGCGTGCGGTCGAACCTGCGGCCACCGCGACTTCTAGGTGAGATATAGTCAACCGCGCTTCATATGTGTTCATCACGAAGTGCGGCGGGCTTCCCATGTGCTTATGAGCATCAATCAAGCCGGGGAGCAGAGTCGCATCGCCGAGCTCAACCACTTCAGCGCCGGCGACGGTGGCTTTGCCGGGTGTGACCGCGGTGATGCGGCCATCGTTGATTGTCACCGTGGCAGGCCCGGTCACTGTACCGGTATCACTCTCGAAAAGATGACCAGCATGCACCGCAATTGTTCGTGAAACGGGTTTTGCAGCCACTGTCTGCGCCACCATTGGCGGATGGTACATAGCAGCGCAACACACAGCGGCGAAGCAGATTCGATACATGGCGACTCCTCTGAATAATGAGCCCTAGACTACTCCAATCGTGTCCCCATGTTAGTCCCGCCGAGGCGTTCGCAGCCAAACGGCTACCACTACAAACACGCACCCAAGATGCGGTCGATCTGCCGTGAGGAATTTCGTGACCAGACGGGACTGACACTTTGGAATGAGTGAGGCGAAGATTCGCCGTGCTCCGGCGAAAGGATCGCTTCCGTCTGGTCACGAAATCCGGTCCGTCACTTTCCAGGGCATGCTCTCTTCTACCTGCCCTACGCTGTGAACGAGAAGTGTTACCCACTTGCCCGGTACCTTCTGTTACCTACTTGCCCGGTCCGTACCCTTCCGTGCTGGTGCAACACTCATGCTGTCCCCAAAGTCCCCAAAAAAATCCCTGAAAAGTACGTAGATCGGCCTTCTTTCGCCCCGTGATCTAAAATCGAACCCGGGCCGCTGGAAGATAGCTATGAGCCGAGTCCTCATCATCGACAGTCAAACCCCGGTCAGCCACGAAATCGGTGAACTGCTCACCGCCGCTGGTTTACCGATCGAATATGCCGCCGGCCACATCGATGCACTCCACCGCCTGCGCTGCCGGATGTTCAGCGTCATCATCACCAGCGCGGAAGGGGTCATCGAAGAGGCCCTCGCCCTCATCCAGGAGATGAGGCTCATTCGTCCTAATTTGAAGTGCATCGTGCTGGCGCCTTACAGCACACCGGACGAAGTCATTGCGGCGCTTCGTGCGCGCGTCTTCGGATGTTTTACGCCGCCGTTCGAGGCTCACTCGATCTTCTGCGTCGCGCTCAACGCGGCTACCGGCAACGAGTCAAACGAAGACATTGAAGTCCTCTCCGCGCGTCCGGGCTGGGTCGCCGTTCGCGTCAATTGCCGTCTGGCCACCGCGGACCGCCTCATGTCCTTTGCCAGAGAGTTTGCCGCGCAGCTGCCCGAGACCGCGCGTCAGGAGATCATGGTCGCGCTCCGCGAGATCCTGATGAACGCGATGGAGCACGGCGCTAAGTTCAATCCTGATCAGGTGGTCGAGGTGAACGCCATCCGGACTGCGCGCACCATGACTTTCCGGGTACGCGATCCGGGAGCGGGATTCCGCAAGGAAGCCATCACCCACGCAGCCTATGCAAACCCGCCCGGCGACCTCACAGCCCACACTCTACAGCGCCGTGAGCAAGGCATGCGCGCCGGAGGCTACGGCATGCTCCTCGCCGCTGGCACCGTTGACGAGCTCATCTACAACGAGACGGGAAACGAAGTCATCCTGATTAAATACCTGGATCAGCCTGCTCAGAAGTCGTAATCAGGAACGCCGAGACCGAGTGCCCGCACGATGTTGCATTCTCTCGGGATGAGAGTGGGCAACAGCAAAACGAATGCAGGAGCGCTATCCTTGCCTATTTACGCAAAACCGACATGGCGCATGGATCGATGCCGAGTTGTTTACAGGCGTTGTCTGAGCCCGAACTCCTGGAGCGGTTCCGGCAATCACTTCAGAACTCAGGGAAAGGGCCGCAACGCGGCATCGCTACACTGGCAAATTACATCGAGAAGGAGCAAAGACTCGGGCGCATCGATTCAGAGGTGAACGCGAAAGCGGCCGCGACCGTTTTGATGGCGAGTTCTTTCTTTCACCAATTCACCACCGGGCTTTTCAACTCAACTGAGAGGCTTGAATCGAAACGCCTAGTACAATTCGTACTCCGAAAGCCCGATGCAGCAGGATCGTATAAGACGGCTCCATTTTCGCAGGAAGCGTAGCCCCAAAAGTGCCTTTATGCCTGCTTCCCAAGAATCAGAGGCACATAGCTTCGGGCTTCTTGCAGCAGTTGTGCACGGCTAATGCCGACCTTGCCGCGAAGTTGCAAACCCTGCAACAAGTCAACGAGCAAACGGCCTCTTACCCTGGCGGAGGGTGTCCGGCTTAGGCGTCCCGTCTTCATCTCCCTTTCGAACCGTTTGGCGAAAAGATCAGCGGTTGCGGTCAGGCCCTTGGCAACGTATGAACGGATC
Organism: uncultured Acidobacteriaceae bacterium; assembly: GCA_963850235.1. Classification (GTDB taxonomy): domain Bacteria; phylum Acidobacteriota; class Terriglobia; order Terriglobales; family Acidobacteriaceae; genus PALSA-350. The sequence continues at coordinate 143,383 of CAWKKM010000020.1, forward strand.
TCAGTTACCCGCTCAGACTCACCCGTCGCAGCGGCGGCCATCATGCAGCCGCCGCGAGCGTCGTCGGAAGCGGCGTTGACGGTAGCCTCGCAAAAGGCGGTCACGGCTTTGTAGATGTCCGGCTCCGCTTGAAATGCGGCCATTCTGGGGGCTACATAGGTCAGGCTATAGCGCTCGACTGCCTTCAGCAGCAGGGTAGATTTGTCTCCGAAGGCCCGGTACAGCGCGGGTTTGGTGACGTTCACGGCGCGCGCGATCCGGTCCACGTCAACTCCTTCATAGCCATGCTCCCAAAACATCTCGACGGCACGGTCTAGTGCTTCGTCGGGGATGAAGCCTTTTGGACGTCCTCGTGGGCGCTTCTCGACAATAGATACCATGGCGTACGAATCTCCTCGCGTGATTATCGCACCTATTAGTTCGTAATACTGCAAGGCGGATGAACACGGGACACAGCACGAATAGGTTCGCAGGAAAGAACGCGTATGGCGTCGCCCTGGACGTCCCTGGGCGCCTCGGAAGAATTGTTACTTTCAAGTACGAAAACTTTGCATCGCTTCCATGCTTACCGTACTCTTAAGTTCGTAATAGTTTTTTAGACAGCTAACAAAGGGGACAACATGAATCGCTTCGAAGGAAAGACAGCACTGATCACAGGCGGAACAACCGGCATCGGCTTTGCGACAGCGAAACTATTCATCAACGAAGGGGCCCGCGTGATCGTGACTGGCCGCGCCGCTGCGACAATCAAGTCGGCTCAGGCTGAGCTTGGCGATAACGCTATCGTAGTCCGCAGCGACGCGACTTCGTTTTCCGACATGGATGCCTTAGTGGCGAAGGTCAAGGAGACGTTCGGCAAGCTCGATGTGCTGTTCGTCAACGCGGGGTATGGTCAATGGATCCCATTTGAGCAGGTGACGGAGGAGGTTTACGACGAGATGCTCAACCTGAACGCGAAGGGCCCGTATTTCATCGTCCAAAAACTGGTACCGCTCATGCCGGAAGGAAGCTCGGTGGTCTTTACCACTTCGTTGGCCAACGTGAAGGCGGTGCCGGCTTTGAGCGCTTATGGCGCCGCAAAAGCAGCGCTTCGTTCCATGACTCGAAGTCTTGCTGGTGAGCTGTCGTCCCGTGGAATCCGTGTGAATGCGGTGAACCCGGGTCCAATCGGAGCGACGGACATACTCCAGAAGGTTGGAATGCCGAAGGAGGCAGCAGATCAGATCTACATTCAGATGGCGGAAAGCGTTCCGATGAAGCGTCTCGGCCAGCCGGAGGAAATTGCCAAAGCCGTGGCATACCTGGCGGTTGACGCAACCTTCACGACGGGAGCAGAGATCCCGGTAGACGGAGGATGGTCTCAACTCTGAGGCATGCGCGCCGTACCGGCGAGCAAGCTGGCTACGCGTTTCACCGGACGGTGCGCTTCACGACGGGCGCGGAACTCCCACGGTGAATTGTTTCCGGCAGGAGCACCAAGTTGGCCGCTTCCTCAGCATCTTTGAGGAGCGTCTTACGCGGCGTGCCTATCTGCGCACGCATGGTCAGCCCACGCGCTAAATCCGTGACTTGGGTTGCGCGCGCGGCTACGGGAAAGTCAGATGGGATTTCCCCCGCGCTGATGCCGTCGCGGAAACGGCGCTCCAGCAGCGCCGCGCCGCCAGTGGCCGCGTTCTGCAGGAACCGCTGAACCTCAGCGTCGTTCACAAGCGGCGCGACGCACATCAGAAGGCAGCCCCGGGCGGACCCTTTCTCGGTCGCACTTTCGACGGCGTACCTCAGAAAGCCCGCGATCGAGTCGCGAAGACCCTGTGGCGAAAGGAGTGCTTTGGCTGCGCGAGCGCCCTTCCGTTCTGCGTACGCCCTAAGGACGCGCAAGAATATCGCCCGCTTGTCTCCGAAGACGGCATACAGGCTCGGCCGTCCCACACCCATCCCGGCGACGAGATCGTCAATCGTCACTCCGTCGTAGCCTTTCGACCAGAACACCTGAGTCGCCTTTTCCAGCGCCCCCGTCTCGTCGAAGCTGCGCGGTCGACCCCGCGGCCTGGCGGTATTTTGAATCATTTGGTTCAAAACTCCTTGACAATGTCCATCCACACCATTATACAACTGAATAGTTCAAAATTAACAAGCCGGCTCTGGCCTCTGGCTTCGCGACTCGGCCTTCACCCTTCACTACGGAGACGCCCATGGAACATTCGATCGCTCTCGTCACCGGCGCCACCTCCGGACTCGGTTATGCGGCAGCCCGCACTCTTGCCGGAGAGGGCTGGCGCGAGATCATCGTCACCGGGCGCAGCCTGGCCCGGGCTCAGGAAACAGTCGCTCAGCTCGCGGCGGAGACCAAAACGAAGATCTTCACGCCGCTGGAGTTGGATCTGAACGCGCCAGCCAGCGTTCAGGCCGCCCTCGACGAGCTCGCCGAGCGCGGTCGGCCGATAGATTTCCTACTGCTCAATGCCGGATTGGTCCCAACCAAGAAGCGCGTGATCACTGCGGCGGGCGTTGAGGCTTCTCAGGCCCCGCTGATCGGCCATCATCAACTGACTGTCGGGTTGCTTCGCGCCAGCCTGCTGAGCCCGAACGCGCGGATTGTTATCGCCGGCGCGGAGCCTGCCCGCGGGGGCGTGCCCATGTTCAAGTACACCGATGTGCCAGCCTTCGCGGCCAAATACTACCGGGGCGACCAAACCGCGGCTGTGGAAGCCTTGCTGCGCAACGGGCCGAACGTGAAGTACGTGCCCAACAATGCGTATGCCGACGCGAAGCTCATCATCGCTTGGTGGACCGCGGCGCTGGCCCGCCGCCTGCCCTCCGGCATGGCCGTGTACGCCGTATCGCCGGGTGGGGCTACCGACACCAAGGTGGTGCGAAACGCTGGCCCGTTGTTGAAGTATCTGTTTATCCCAATCGTGAACCTCATTCCCGGCATGAATCAGACGCCGGAGACCGCGGCCCGCCGGTACCTCCAGGCGTCGGAGTTCGGAACCGGCGTCTCAGGGCAATTCTTCGCCTCGGCTCAAGGGAAGTTCTCAGGCCCAATTGAGGCGCAGCGCCACCCACACCTCCACGATCGCGCCAGCCAAGAAGCCGCGTGGAAAGCCGTCGTGAGTGTCTCCGGTGCCGGCTTGCCTTAGCCAGCTTCCTTTGAGCGTCGCAGAACGAGAAGGAAGGGAAAAATGCTTGCATTGAACAACAAGGTCGCCGTCATCACGGGTGGCAGCAGCGGTATCGGACTCGCGATCGCAAAACGTTTCGTCTCGGAAGGAGCTTACGTCTTCATTACTAGTCGTCGCCAATCTGAATTGGACAAGGCCGTGGCCGAGATCGGCAAAAACGTCACCGCGGCGCAGGGCGACGTTTCAAAACTTGAAGACCTGGACCGGCTCTATTACACAGTTGCGGAGCAGGGTCGCAAAATCGATGTGGTGGTCGCGAACGCCGCTCTTGTTGAGATTGCCCCACTAAAAACTGCGACACCAGAGCAGTTCGATCAGACTTTCGATACGAATGCCCGCGGGGCATTCTTCACCGTTCAGAAAGCGCTCCCGCTGATGAACGACGGTGGTTCCATCATCCTCATTGCTTCAGCGGGGATAAAGGATCGAGGTATCCGCTCGAATGTCCTCAGTCCGGGTGCCACCGAAACGCCGATCCTCGAAGACTTGTTCGGGTCGAAAGAGGCTGCTGAAGCGGGAAAGGCACAACTCGCATCGGCGACGCCGCTTGGCAGGATGGGCCGGCCCGATGAGATTGGGGCGGCAGCGCTCTTTCTGGCCTCAAGCGAGTCCAGCTTTGTTGCAGGCATTGATGAGATGGCAGTATCGGCGCGGAGATGCAGGCCGGTAAAGGAGGACTAGGGAGATGCACAACTTAGTAGTGAGCTGCTTGGCGGTTGCTTATCTCGCAGCGAATGTATACGCCATCGTGAAGGTACGAGTGTTTGAGTTGGCCCGTTCGCGCAAGCATTCCATACTCTACGGCGTTCCCTTCATATTGTGGGGCTCTGTCATCCTGTTGGGATGTTGGCTCATAGACATCATGCGCCGATTCGATGAATGGGCCGCCTAATGGCCATTGAGATGACTTATTTTGCGGACAAAAATCCGAACAAGTTAGCTGAGAACCGGAGTGTAATCCTCCCGCAACTCGCGAGGTCGTCCAGAATGACCTTCGGAAGTGTCTCGATGAATGGTTTGGCGATTTGGTCGCCAACTGAATCAGCTTGCAGAGATAAATCGGCGCCGCTTATTAATTCGGCGACGGATGATCCACGTGATCAACCACCGAAAAAGCGTTGACAGGAATAATCCCAGTTGTGCGCGTATGGGGTAGGTACTGTCGGTCAACTGGTTTGTGTCTGCATGAGCTGGTGTGGCACAAGAATTACAAAGCGATTCGATTCCTCATCGACCGCGGCATCGACATAACGATCCACGATTATCGCTGGCGCGCGACCGCGGTGGGTTGGGCCGCGGTAGCTTCGAAGGACGAGAAATTGGCGCAGTGGATGCGCGACGCGCAACAACGGAGGGACCAGACATCGCGCTGACGCGACCGCGGGATCAATAACAGGCTGTCCCGGCAAGCCTGACCTTTCAGTGCGAGGCCGGTGCCCTCCTGCAGTAGATCAGGGGATAAAGGGGCAGCATATCCAGTCGCAACTTGAAAAGATCGGACACATCGGAATAGGGCACGCCCTTGATGGGTTCCGGAGACTATGTCGCGGAGACAACGTTGCTGCGGATGCTGCCGGTCGGATCTGTTGAGATCAGCAGACCACTGCAGCACGGTTCATCGAGTCAGCTGAAGAGGTTGTTCCCGGTCCGGCAATAAATTTACTGGTTTGTTACATTGCCTTCATTCGAAGGAAACCCTCCCTCCCCAACAGTGTCTGGAGGAGACCTCCTAATGAACAAGAAATGGATCCTGAACCTGCGGACCGTCTGGACTGTGGCCGCGATCACACTTGCGTCAACGGCCCTGCTGGCGCAAACCTCCGCGTCTGACGACAATGGAAACGGCAATGCCTATAGCAAGAACAAACACTACCCTTACGGCATCCACCAAAACAGCAGCCGTCCCTACTCGATTGGGCTGTGGGGCGATCTGCCGTACTCCCAATCCCAGGCCGAGGCGGTCCCGGCCATGATCGACGACATGAATGATCAGGAGCTGGTCTTCACCGTTCACGACGGCGACTTGCGCCAGGGCAGCGGCGTTCCGTCATGCGCCGACAACAGCTCCAACGGCGCCGGCGGCATCGTCGACGGCGGCAACATCTATCAGCGCGGGCTCAGTTACTTCAACGCCCTGAGGGCTCCGGCCATCTTCACGACGGGCGATAACGACTGGTCGGACTGCGATCGCGCGAGTCTGGGTTCAGAGGCCAGAAACTCGCTGAAGATGCTCAGCTACGAGCGGTCCCTCTTCTTTTCCACCCCCAAAACGCTGGGCCAAACCCAATTCCTCCAGGAGGTGCAGTCCACTGCGACCTGCAAGGGCTACCTCACAGGCACCGACGGACCCCAGGCCGACAAAACCAAGAGCGAAACGTTCACGTACACGAACGTCGCCTGCTCGGAAAACCGCCGTTGGATCGTTGGCAAGGTCATGTACGCGGTGTTGAACATTCAAGGCTCCTGCGACAACCTCTGTGATGATTATCCTGATCCCATCGAGGAGGGTGCACGCAAGGCCGCCGACATCGCCTGGATGCAAGGCACCTTCCAGACAGCCATCGAGCAGGACTGCGTCGCTGTGATGTTCTTTTCCCAGGCGGACCCGGGCTGGGATGATACGGACGGTACCCGCGCCCCGACGCGCAATGCCCAAACCCTCATCGAGGACGACGCGGCGAGCGCGACGGATGGCTTCGGGGATTTCCTGCGGGCTCTGCGCACCCAGGTGATTGCTTTCGGAAAACCGGTCGCCTACGTCAACGGCGATTCGCACTACTTCCGCGTGGACAAGCCGCTGCTGGACACCACCGGAAAGCGAATCGTGAACTTCACGCGGGTCGAGACCTTCGGCGACCATCAGCCCAACCTCGGTGACGTGAACTGGCTGAAGGTGAACGTGGATCCCTCCAGCCGCGAGGTGTTCTCGTATGAGACGCAAATCGTGAATCGCGACGTTCTAGCTCCTTAAATACTCTCCCCACGATCGGGAGATCAAGTCGGCGAACCACGCCTTGGGCGGGGTTCGCCGATCCTTTTAGTGAGAGTGAAGCGAATGCTTATCGGGATCAGCAGGAATCCGCACCCAGTCTCGGCAAAACCGAAACAGGCAAGTTACCCATACCGACAAAGGCGTTGACAGACGAGATGTTCACCGTACCTTTGTCGAAGCCGAGAGCTTCATTGGCGCACGCAGGGCACGGACCGTCCTAAGCGAAGCGATGTTTTCGCTTTAGGAAAACGGAAAACGATATGCAGCAGCCTACGCGAGTGCTTTGATTTCCGTTCACACCATTGGTCGAGAACGTCTCCAAGTCGAGACATCACGGCGAGGGGAGGCTCCGAATGTACGGGTGTATTCACGACTAAACTGGGAAACGCTCGCATAGCCTACGTTGGACGCAGCAGAATCTACCATGGCATGGCTGAAGATCATCAAACGACGGGCTTCATGGAGGCGGAGCTGCTTCTGATACTGAAGCGGCGTCATCCCCGTCACGGATTTGAATTGGCGATGGAATGTCGCCTGGCTCATATTTGCCGCAACGGCCAGATCTGCCACGTGGACTGTCTCACGCAGCTTGTCTCGAAGAGTTTGAATGGCCTGGATAATCCTTTGATCGTGGCCGTTCGCCGCGATCATGATCTGGCTGACCCGATTGCCTTCGGGCCCTGTCAGAAGCCAGTAACATATCTCACGCATGATCCCTGGATAGAGCGTCGGAATAGCCTCTGGAGTTTCGAGAAGACGAATTGCGTGTTGCGCACAATCTACGAGTTGACTCTTGAGCTCGAAAACGAATGCGCCACGCGCTTTCGGTTTGCTGGATGCAGTGAGCACCATCTCGATCTCTTCCGCGACCTCTTGCATGATGGCGAAGTCCAATTCGATTTCAAGTCCGAGATACGGCTCTTTTGAGTTTGCGACAGTGACCGTACCACGCGAAGGCACATCGACGGCGACCATAAGGCCCTGTCCGGCCGCAAATTTATAACGCTTCTCGTCGAAGGTGGCCCATTTGGCTCCTTGCAGAGTCATGTAGAGCGCAGGCTTGAACAGGCAAATGCCTGGCCGATTCGCCTCATTGGAGCGAAGAAGTCGCAATCCCTCAATCGCAGTCGGGATCGGGGCGCTTCCATCGAAACCCTCTGTGTACTGCCGGACCTTCTGCTTCAGTTCTTGTATGCTTCTCGAATCGTGCTTTTCGACGAGGTTCATGGAGGTCCAGTTTACGTGACAGGATTAGGCATGTATTTGAAAGCATCCGGCATTCACGAGAGCAATACGGCAGCCTATGCTGAGAGTGAACCGACTCGGCGGCACGAAGAACTCCCATAGCCACCGCTTTGATGAGAAATCCGAATGATTTCAACCAACTCTGTATCGTAGGAGACGATCATGCCGTTTGCACGTATTGATCTGCTTAAAGGGAAAACTCCCGAATACCGCGCCACTGTGGCGGACATTGTGTACCACGGGATCGTCGATGTCCTGAAGGCTCCCGATGGGGATCGCTTCATAGTCGTCGGCGAACACACACCCGAGAATCTGATTTACGACAAGAAATTTCTTGGCTTCGACCGATCGCCTGACTTTCTCTTGATCCAAGTGACCAGCACAGTAGGAAATAATAAGGAGTCGAAGCTGGCCTTCTTCCGATTTATTGCCGACGAACTGAAGAGCAAGCTATCCGTTCGCCCTGATGACATCATGATCAACATGGTCTATGTTGACCGTTCGGATTGGTCCTTCGGCAACGGAGATCCGTGGACCTAGGCTCATCGTCCACGCGAATTCACGGAAAAGTCGACCGAGGCACTCGCGACCTTCCTCGGTGAGTCCTATGCGATATGTGGTAGTACAGGGTTCGTCGTCTGCTAGCCGGAGGCGAGGTATTCCCCCACGCACTCTTTTCGCTTGCTCGTCTGCACAGCCGTAGCTGCCCTCGTTGCCATCCAACCAGCCTTCTGCAAAGCGCCGGCCAGGATCCGCGGCACGATCATCGGGATCGATGACGGCAGCATCACGGTCAAGGAGCGGGACGGCCGCACCTTCACGCTAAAGACCGGACCCTACACGGCGTATGCCTACGTCGTCCCCTCCGGCCTCGATGAGATCAAGGTCAGCGACTTCGTCGGCAGCGCGGTGAAAGGGCCTCTGAACTCCATGGTTGCGGTCGATCTCCTATTGGCTCCCAGGCGAGGCGAGGGGCATCATCAGTATCGCTCACGGTTCCCTGGGACTCCTCGCTGAAGCTTGACAGTTGCATCTTCGCTGGTGCTTGCAATAGCTTGGAACTGCATTATCGAACGATAAGATGTCGCTATGCCATCTGTCCCCGCGGATGGTCTGAGGCATCACGTTTGGGGAAACCATCATCAGGGCCTGCGGCAATCGGGGGAATGGATGACGCAAAGAGATCTGCCCATTCTCATCGCCGGTGCAGGATTGCAGGGGTCTTGTATCGCATTGGAGCTGGCCCTGCGCGGCCTGCCGGTGCTGCTGCTCGATCAGGATCATCAGCCTATGAACCGGGCGAGCCTTCGTAATGAAGGCAAGATTCACCTTGGCCTGATTTACGCCAACGATCCCACGTTCAAAACCGCGCGCTTGCAGCTCACGGGCGGATTGCGCTTTCGCCGCCTGCTCGAACGCTGGATTGGCAAGGCCGCGAATGAGCTGCCTTACTCTACTCCGTTTACCTACCTGGTGGCTCGCGATTCTGTGCTGAAGCCGGAAGAACTCGCCGAGCACTATGCGCGCCTGGCGGAGGAATACAGAGCGCAGCTGCGGGTGGATCCTGAGCTGGATTATCTGGGGACGCAACCATCATTTCTTGCACGCAAACTGGACGCTATCCCGCCGCAGTTTGCGCCCGATCGCTTCCAGGCTGCCTTTGCGACCCCGGAACTAGCGATCGATACGGAACGGCTTGCGTGCATGATCCGTTCGGCGCTGCATGCTTCGCGGCTGATCGATTTCCGGAACAGGCATGCCGTACGCGCCATCGAGGTTTTCGGGGATACGCTACGTATCGAGGGGGACGGACCGAATGGCGCTTTCTCCATTCCGGCACAACAGGTGGTGAACGCAACCTGGGAACGGCGGGCAGCACTCGACTGCGGCATGGGGATCGCGCCGCCGCAAGGGCTGCTGCACAGGCTGAAGTATCGCGTCATGGTACAGCTGCCCGCGGCGATGCAGCACGGTCCATCGGCAACGATGGTGGTGGGACGATATGGTGACGTGGTGATACGGCCGCAAGGCGACTCCTATCTTTCCTGGTACCCGACTGGATTGCGCGGTTGGACCAGTGAAATCGAGCCCCCGCGTTCGTGGGACGAGCCTTGCCGCGGAAATCCGCCAGCGAACATTGCACGCGAAGTCGGACAATGCGCCCTCCGATATATCGACGAATGGTACCCAGGGATTTCTAACAGCCGCATCGTGACTCTGGATGCCGGCGCTATCGTGGCAGTCGGCCACACAGATGTGGATGATGCAAGTAGTGGTCTGCATGACCGCACCCGCATTGGCGTGACATCGATGAACAACTATCACACGGTAGATCCGGGGAAAATGACGACCGCCCCGCTTTTTGCCCTGGAGGCTGCCGAGCGGATAGCGGAACGGGCTGGCAAACCACGCCAATACGCCCGGTTCTATGATGAGGGGCTCACGAAGTGACGGAGACGGCGTCTGCACCACGGGTCGTGGCTCTTGTACCTGCGTGGCGCTCCGCGGCCTTTATTCAGGAGACGCTTGCTTCACTTGCTGCGCAGACCTATCCGAACCTTCATATTCTGATCTCAGACGACGCTTCGCCAGACCATACGGCGCAGATTTGTGAGGAGTTTGCCGCGCAGCGCGAAAATACGCGCGTGATTCGGCAGCCCAGGAACCTCGGTTGGGTGGATAACGTAAACGCTCTTCTTGCGGCAGCGGAAGGCGACTATTTCTTTTTTGCATTTCACGACGATTTGCTGAAGCCTATGTACGTCGAGCGACTTGCCAGCGCCCTGACAGAGAATCCGGCAGCAGTGATCTCATTTTCAAATCTGGAGACGCATTATCTAGACGGCACCATCGAAATGCAGGAATACACTCTGCTCGAAGGAGTCAGGCAGGTTCGCGCGCGGGGCCGCCGGGTGCTGAGCCGCGAGGGCACATGGTGGGCGCCCAATCGGGGACTGTTTCGTGGCTCTGTTGCTCGTGAGATCGGTGGCATGCAAAAGCACCTCGCTGGAGAGTGTTCCGCCGACCTGCTATGGCTGCTCCGGCTTGCCCTGGTTGGTGAGTTTGTTCGGGTTCCGGAGTCGCTGGTTGTGAAACGTTTCACCCACCAAAGTCTCTCACGATCATGGCAGCATAACCGATGGCAGCGCTTCGGACTACAGTGTGCTTGCATTCGGGCGATTCGCCGTGCCGGTCTGCCGTTGGCCGACGAACTGCACCTGCAACTCTATATTCTCCAAAACTGGGGCCAGCGCTTTGGCGGTAGGCTTGGCGAGCGTACGCGAAAGGCAATGGTCCGTGTGTCAGCGGGTTTTAAGGTGTAAGTTCGTGAGTATTTATTTGAGGTAGGCAAATTGAGCTTCGCGTCTGTGAAAGCAATTCTTACCCAGGCAAGTACTAATCGCGGACGAGAACGATATCGCCGGGCGGGGATTACCGCGTCTTCATCTTTCGTCGCCAAAGCGCTCAATATTTTGATCAGCTTTCTTTCCGTTCCGCTTACCGTGCATTATCTCGGCGCTGAGCGCTACGGTGTCTGGCTAACGATCAGCAGTCTGCTCACCTGGATGGCGATGACGGATTTCGGGCTCGCGGGCAATGCGCTGATCAATGTCCTGGCGGAAAAAAATGGCCGGGATGATCGCGAGGGAGCGCGGCAGTTCGCCGCTTCCGCGTTCTGGGTGCTTACAGGCATCGGCGTGGTCACGGGCGTTCTTGCTGCGTTTACTTTTCACTGGATCCCGTGGCGCGAGGTTTTCCGCGTCTCTGCGGCGACGTCCACTCATGAACTGTATTTGGCATGCGGCCTGACTCTGACACTATTTGTCCTGGGATTTCCACTTAGCATGACATATTCGATCTACAGCGCTTATCAGGACGGCTTCCTGGCAAACATCTGGAGCATAGCAACGAACGGCGTCGCGCTGATAGCACTGGTGATCGTTTCGCGTTTTCACGGCGGTCTGGCTCAACTCGTCTTTGCTATTTCCGGAACTCGTATATTGGTCGCGGTTGCCAACAATGTTTATCTCTTCCGTCGCTATCCCTGGCTCGTTCCATTTCCTTCAGCGGTGCGATGGGGCTGCGTTCGCCGTCTTTTCAGCCTCGGGGGCAAGTACATGGTGGTGCAATTAGGCGCTCTCGGCATGTTCCAGAGCCAGCCCATGATTATCACGCAGATGCTCGGGCCTGCCAAGGTGATGATCTTCGTTGTCTCCTACAAGATCGTCGCGCTGCCGTTAGACCTGGTCTATATCGCGACTCAGCCATTTATTTCAGCATTTGGGGAGGCAAAAGCACGGCAGGACTGGCACTGGATTAAAGGAGCGTTCAAAAACGCAACCTGGGCATGCATCGCCGTTGGTTTTCCCGTGGTGTCTATCATGGCTCTGCTCGCCAAGCCCCTCATCCGCATCTGGGCCGGCGCGGCGGCCGTGCCTACTACTCCTTTCGTTTTGTGGTTGAGTGTCTATGTGATGAGCGCCATTTCGCTGATCCCCATATGCCAGATGTTGGCCGGCTTGGAGCGAGTGAATCCGTTGGCCCTCTCCACTACGCTCTGTGCTCTGTGTGTGATCGGCTCAACCATCTGGCTGTTGCCCCGTTGGGGTTTGAGCGGACTTGGACTGACCATGGCCGTAAGTAGAATCGTTACCTTCTGGCCCATTCAACTATATGAGGTGAGGCGCTTCTGGCGTTCTTCCTTGGTCCAAGCAGAGAACCCCGCTCCTGCGTGATTTACCTGGTTGAGAGTAGAGAAATTGCACGGATTCAGGCTGTCCCTCTTTTCGCCTTCCTCCTTTCGCCTCCTCCTTTCGCCCCCTCTTTTCGCCCGGCGGGGGAGGGGATAGTCCCCATCCCGCACTCCGTCATTGACTGTCCCCTCCGGTGAACTGTACAGTTCAAGTTATTGAAGTGGAGAGTTTATGGGAACCGCAACGACCGGCAAGACCGGCAGCATCGTCGTTTCCGCGCTGAACGCGCGGGCGAATTTCGGGAAGCTGCTTGACCGCGTGGACGGTGAGCGGCGCTCGCTTGTCATCGAAAAGCGTGGCACGCCCAAAGCCGTGCTCCTGAGCATCCGCGACTATGTGAAGCTGGCGGCCCCGGAGCCCGACGTGCTGCGCATCATCGGTGAGGAATCTGAGCGCAACGGGACCAACACCCTTACCCCCCGGCAGATCGACCAGGTAATCAAGGCGACCAGGGCGCAAAAGAAGAAGCGTTAATGCTTCCGCTCCGCCTTGTCATCGACACCAATGTGCTGGTGTCCGCCGCCCTCAAGCCGGAAGGCCTGCAGCGCACCACCTTGATCCTCGCCACGACCAAGCCCGCCCGCCTTTATGTGTCGCGCCCCATCATGGACGAGTATGAAGACGTGCTTTCACGCCCGGAGCTGCGCATCCGCAAAGGGCTCCGCCTGCAACTGCTCCAGTTCATCGAGAACAGCAGCCATATCGTCGTTCCATCACGCCGCCTGGACGTGTGCGGCGATCCTGACGACAACAATTTTCTGGAATGCGCCGACAAAGCCGGTGCCGATTACCTGATCACAGGAAACAGCAGGCATTTTCCCAATTTCTGGAAGAAGACTAAAATCATCACAGCGCGTGAATTTATCAGCCTGGCCGCGCCTCACCTGATCTCCTGAGTAATTCGTCATGACCCAAAAACCGTACGCAACGACCCATGTTGGTGCGGGTCGGGCAAGAAGTACAAGAAATGCCACATCGACCGCGACAGCCAGCAGGTTGTGCGACCGTGGGAGGTGGATGCGCATTTCGCAAACGCACTGAAAAGGGTAAGTGCCTGCCGGCGCTACGGTGGGAAGCATCTGCGGTCAACCCGCGATTGGCTCGCACACTGTTGTCAGGAAGATGTTGAAACAGATCGCCCGGAAGATGCGCGGACGAAGTAAACCCCGCTGCTTCGGAATGGCGTCGTGGTGGAGAAGGCACAACGCCGATGGGGGTTACTTCGTCTGTCCCTCCATGGTCCCTGTCCCTCATGGTCCCTCCATGGTCCGATCGGGACTGACGTCCCTCAAGGATGTGTGCCGCCCCTACGGGGCTAGATCATTTTGCTATAGCTACCCAGGATTCCGTGCTGCGCACTCCATCCTGGGCTAATATCGATCGTCCCTAACGGGACTCGGCGCGATGTAGCTTGAAAAGCACGGCTTACCGGCTAAGAGCCGACACAGGATCATCCGATGAGATAAAGGCCCATCTGTGTGACGCACTACACCAGGCTCATCGTCCACGCTATCGTCAAACCCTATCCGGAAACCCTCTTGTATGCTCGCTAGACCAATTGAAAATATTTGTGTTGGCGCTAAACGGCCGCCATCAGTTCATCGATGGCAGCCGTGAAGAGCCGGTCGTGAAGGGTCACATCATCCAAGGTGGTGGTGGGCGACATAAGCACCATGTTATGGAACGGTGTGATCAATACGCCGCGGTTAAGCAGGTATAGGTGCAAGTAAGACTCCAGTTCGCGATCGGCGGAAGCATGCGCTTCCGTACCGTTTTGCGCGGGCTTCGGTCGAAATCCGTACTCCACACGGCATCCGAGTTGGACCACATTCCAGGGTAGCTGGCGCGATTCAATGAGTCGCAGGATTGAGCGATGCAACTCACTGGCAAGCGGAATCATCCGGTCAAAGGCTTCGGCCGTTAGTACCTGTTCGAGGGTTGCGCACATCGCCGCAGCCGAAATCGCGTTGCCGGCCAAGGTTCCGCCAACGCCGCCTGTATCTTCGTAGTCAACTCCTTGCTGCAAACCCAGTTCCCGCACGACGTGGGCACTCATGCCGAGAGCGCCGCTTGGAATACCTCCGCCGATGGCTTTGCCGATGGTCACAATATCGGGATCCAAGCCCCACGCCTGGGTGCAGCCACCAACGCCCATTGAGAACGTGTGCGTTTCATCGATAATGAGCAGGGTTCCGTGCCGTCTGCTGATCGTTCTCAGCGCGTCGTGGTAGCCCGCTATCGGCAACACGATGCCCATATTGGTCATAGCCGGCTCGGCCAGGACGCAAGCAATCGACTCGTCGGCAAGCGCGTGCTCAAGTTGCATGACATCGTTGAATTCAATGGCGCGAGTCGTGGTGGCGGGATCAACCGCAGACCCGACATTCCCTTCGCGAAGGCGTGTTTTCCCGTGGGAGTCGCGCACGGCGAAGGCTTCATCGACAGTCCCGTGATAACAGTAGCTAAATACCAGGATCTTCTTGCGTCCCGTAATCTGGCGCGCCAGGCGCAATGCGCAGCGGTTGGCGTCGGTCGCCGACAGCGTAAACTGCCAGTGGCCCACCCGAAACCGGCGGGCGAGTTCTTCCGCCGCCCGCATGCTGTCTTCTGTCGGTAGCATCATCGTGATGCCGCGACCGAGTTGCGATTGTACGGCGTGTACTACGGCGGGCGGGCTGTGACCACCCATCGCCCCCGTATCACCGAGACAGAGATCAACATAGGCATGATCGTCCACGTCGACTAAATGCGCGCCGGCGGCATGTTTGACATAGACCGGAAATCCGCCCGGCCAGCGCGCCATCCATGGCATGGGGACTCCCCCCACCATCGAGCCTGAAGCGCGTTCGTGTAATGCCCGCGACCTGGGATGAAGCGCTGCGAACTGTTCCAGTTCCCTCGCCGTCAGGCGCCGCAGCCGTGCTCTGTCCAATCCAGGGTGGGTATTCCCGGTGGCTGAAGATGACATGGGACTTTTACCTTGCTCGGAACATGGAAAATGGAAGCGTTGACGTCACTGGGTGTCGAGCCTAGAGTACAACTGTATCAGTTGTTTATCAAAGAAAAAGCAACTGATTCCGTACAATTTGTCGTAGCTGGCTATGTGTTCCATGGAAGAAGCGCCAAATTGAACGTTTTATCAGATGCGCGGAACGGGATGGCGAGTATCGAACGGGGTCGACAGTCAATGATGACAAAACAAAAACCCGATGGTGACCAGGTTATTCGCGGCAAGCGCGCACTTGATGCCACCGACATAGCGATCATTCGAGAGCTGCAGAAAGATGGTCGCCTGCCGTATAGCAAACTGGGACTGAAGGTGGGTCTTTCGGAAGCGGCGGCCCGGCAGCGAGTCCAGCGACTTTTGAAGCGTGGAGTCATGCAGATTGCCGCGGTGACGGATCCCATTCAACTCGGTTCGAAGTTCATGGCCATGGTGGGTATAAAAACCACCGGTGATTCACGCAAGGTGGCCAAGGCGATCAGTGCCCTTGCAGAATCGATTTACGTCGTCGCAACGGCGGGTGCGTTCGACGTGATCGCCGAACTGGTTTGCGAGAGTCACGAGCATTTACTGCGGGTGACGAATGAAAAGATTCGCGTTCTTCACGGGGTGTCGGACACCACGGTGCTCATGTATCTCGGCACCTATAAACACGTTTTCACGTATTCGGTAGGTTGACGTCCGGTGATATTCCCGAGCCAACCAGGCCTGGGACTCGTGTGGTCCATCATTGATGCCGGTTGGCGACTTCACCGGTTTCATAAACCACGCGCCCACCGACCACCGTTTGCAGGACCTTGATGTTCGCGATCTGCTCGGCTGGGACATCAAAGAAATTGCGGTCGAGCACGATGAAATCGGCGAGCTTACCCAGTTCGAGCGAGCCTACGTTGGCGTCCTGATGCAACTCATAGGAAGCGTTGATCGTCATCGCCCGCAAAGCCTGTTTGCGAGTGAGGCCGCTGTCCTCGCTCAGGCGCCCCGGGTATTGCTTGCCGGCCTCCGGAGAATTGGTGCGTGTGACGCCGACCTTCAGCGCGAACCATTCGTTGAGCGGATCCACCGGCCAGTCGCTGCCGTAGGCGATGCGCGCGCCGGCTGCGGCCAATACACCCGCCGGCTCCATGTACTTGAAACGTGCCGGGCCCAGATAGTCCCGCGCGCCGTCAACGGTATCGGGTGCAGGCTTTTCCCACTGCAAGGACAGCACGGGAATCGCATCCAACGATGCGTAGCGCGAGAAGTCCGCCGGATCGACGATCTCGTTGTGCGCGATCGCTGCACGAATGTTGTCGCCCGAGAATCCAGCCTTGCGCAACGCTTCGATGGCATTCAGCCCTTCGCGGACCGCGCGATCACCGTCGGCATGCATGTGCGGCTCGAACCCGGCTTTGGCTGCCGCGATGACCAACGCGTTGAGCACCGATGCGGGGAAATATACGTCCGGTCCGCGGTTCTGACCCGGTGCCCAGTGCGGGCTTGTCACGGTGCCTTGATTCACGAAATAGGGGGATAGCATCGCACCGGTTTGCGCCGGCGCGGTGATGACACCATCCAAAAAGAGTTTGACGTTGTGCACCCTCAAGTGCGGCTCAGGGACGAGTGGCCCCTGATCATATTGCTTCGCCATCGATTGCAGGTATGCCACTGCCTTCTGGGGATCCTTCCCCTCGGGTGGTCTGACGAGCACAGCGAAATGTGTGCGCACCGTCAGTTTGCCATCCTTCTCCGCCCCGGCGAATGCGGCGAGCGATGCCGGCGAAGCAGCCGCGTCCAAAAACCCGGTAACGCCCTGAGCGCCCAGCGCATCCAGGGCCGCCTCCGCTGCCTTGATGTCCTCGGCAGGCGTCGATGGCGGAACGAGGTCCCCTACCAATTGGTAGGCGGCATCTTCGAGGATGCCCGATGGCTTACCGGATGCATCGTGGGCGATCCTTCCGCCCTGCGGATTGGGTGTGCTCGCTGTGACGTGTGCAAGTTCCAAGGCTCGCGAATTGGCGAGGCCTGTGTGGCCGAAAGACGAGAGAACGAAGATGGGTCGCCGGGTATGCAGCGAGTCCAACACCGCGCTGTTGGTCACGGTTCCGGCCGGTAGCATCGCCTCCTGAAACCAGTTCACGACCTCGAGCCAACCATTCGGCTCCTGGTCTTTGGATTGGTCCAGGCAGTGTTGGATCTTCGCCTGCATTTGCGCGACGGTGAGCCGCTCGTAATTCAGGTTGCACTTCAACAGCGCGGCGCCGCCCGCGAGCGGGTGCATGTGACCGTCGATGAGCCCCGGCATCAGCATTCGCCCTTGAAGATCCGTGACTTTGGTGTCCTTTCCGATGAATGACTTCACACCCGTATCGCTGCCCACGTACACGATCTTCCCATCACGCACTGCCAAAGCCTGTTGCACGCTGTCCTTGGCATCCACCGTATAGACATAGCCGCTGCGATATACGGCGTCGGCAGGCACAGTCGATTCGTCTGTTTTGGGATCCTTGACCACGATGCCATTGAACGGATCGGGCGTATCTTTGGTTATGCCCGCCATTTGCAGTACCTTGCCACCACGAATCGCCGGCGCCTCCGCCAACGGCTGCTTGGCATTAACGGTATAGAGCTCGCCGTGCAGCACGACTAAATCCGCTGCAGACGCTTGCTCCTGCGCAACTCCGCGGCCAGCGGAAATACCTAGCTCCAGCAATAACAGAAACAGCATGCAGATGCTCATTTTCATCAATCAGCTCTCCCGCGATTTTAGGTTGTACGGATGAAATGCACTATTCGGGCCTACTTCAATTCGCTGGCGACTGCGGGCGACTGAAGGGACAGGCGGAGTAACCCCTGTAGCTATTTTGGGTGGTTACTCCGTCCCGTCCCCGAAACAGCTACTTGCCCCCGAGGAAAAACCCACCGTCCTCCGCGATGGAAACAACATCGCGGGAACCATGCAAGACGCGGACAACGATGATTTCTTCGGGACGTGGAAGGTAATGATCGCATACTTCTCGTAAAACATTGCTCGTAATCCAGGTGCGAGAACAGGACGAGGCGCGCCAGAGAATGGGGCCTGCAGTGCCTGGTCAAATCGGCTTTCAATGCGGGTGAGAAAGTCTGTAGCCACGGATTCAGAGGCTTCTCCGGCGAAGTAACTCCAAATCTCAGCAAGGTCTATTTCTGCCGTCTCGGTAAGGCAAAGGCTGAGCGGTCTGCTAATAGCTTCCTCCCGCGCGCGATAATGCGCTCAGCGTCAAACTTAGCGAGCCGGCCATGGGCCACATCCGCCAAACCACGGTCAATATCGGCCTTGAGCTCGGCGAGTTGACCCAAGCGGAGCTGACGCTTCATCTTCCAATCCCGCAAAGCCTCGCGAATGACTTCGCTGGAAGAAGCATAATCTCCGCCTTCAACGGCACCCTTTACTAATCCTGCCATATCGGCAGGAAGCGTAATCGTCAGACGCTCAAGATCAGCCATACGGTGGTCCCCTGATTCACTCTACGTGCATACTTTATCATACTTTATGGCGCGCCATTGTTTGTGGGATTCGCAGCTCGGCGGAGAGAAGGCGTACACGTAAAGAGAGGACGTCAAGGCAAGCCTTGCAACTCCTTCCGATTATGAGTGAAGGTATATATCGCTAAGTTAACCTGTTGGGCCCGGCAGGCCGGAATACCGCACAATCCCGACTCGTTATGGTCGCTTCGCCCAGGTAAGACCGTCCGGTCCACCGCCCACATCCAAATGGCTCGTTACCGTCAGCGTCTTCAGATCCACCACCGCAACGTAATTCGCTGCAGTACAGCCCACGAACGCGCGTGAGCCGTCAGGATCCATCAGGATGCCGGCGCACCCTTTGCCCAAGCTTATCCGGTTGACCTCTTTGCGCGAAGCAACGTCGTACACAAACAGATCGCCCGTCGACAGGATAGAGATCAATACGCGTTTGCCATCGGGTGTGAACTTGAGGCGATTGGCGCCGTTAAGCTTCGCATCGATGGATGCAGACACCTTGCGCTGCGCAATATCGATGATCCAGAGCTTGCCATCGCTGGCCGCAGCGGTCCACAACTCTTTCCAGTCGGGGGACACATCGAATCCCTCTGTACCCAACGAGGTGGGTATTGTCGTCACGTGCCAGTCACGGCGCACCATTCCGGGCGGAGCAGGATGCGTCGGATCAGGCGGCATCTCACGACTTTCGATGATGCTGACGCTCGCTGAATGCGCGTTCGAGACGCAGATTGTTTGACCGTCCGCCATCACCCGGATGAGATGTGTAAAGTCCTGCCCGGTTCCCATGATCCAATCCGTCTTGCCCGTTGTTGGGTCCAGCCGGCCGATCGACTTCGCGCCCTGCGCCGTAAACCAGACCTTGCCGCCCTCGAAGTCCAGACCGTGCAAACCGACCATGGGCGCTGTATCAATGCTCGGCAGCGCCTTGTGGTTCACCAGGTCGAGCACATCCAACTCGTGTCCCTGGCTGCCCAGCATATTGGAGACCCACGCGCGCGTTCCGTCCGCGGACGCGATCACCTCGTGCGGATCCGGGCCTACCGGCATTTTCGCAATGACACTCAGCGTCGCTGGATCGACGATCGAGAGCGTGTGATCGGTCTTCGAGAGCGCCAGCAACACCGGGTGCTCTGCCATCTGACCCCAGCTTCTGGGAGCGACAAACACAGCAACTCCCAACGCGACACCAGCCAGCATAAAACGCGAGATCTTTGCACACATCGATCGTTTCTCCTCAACCTAAATGGACGAGTCTCTCTTCATGTTGGCACAGAAAGAACAAACAGTGCCGGGTGATCGGAAGGTATCCCACTTTGATCGCCGGTCGCGATTTCCGGTAGCTTGCCCGGTCGTCGGTCTCTGGACTCGGGGGGAAGTTACCGAGAACGTGACTTTGCAGGGGCTGCGTGCCCGGCAAGCGGAGACCCGGCGCATGCGGTGGTTCCTTCGTGTTTATGCCTTGTTATTTATTGCGACTGGGAATCTTGCCTTTTCGCTTCGAGGGCCGTTTGAATACGTTGACAGTGATCTTAGTCCCGACTAGGAGAGAAAAAGTGCTGACTAGACCCATGATAGCGTCGCGTCGTTCACGAGCCATCAAGAGCAGACAAATTCCAACACCTAAAAAGGTCAGCCCCCAGATGGCAATTCCAGCCCGCTGCACTTTGGTGGCTTTTGCAGAGCCCTTCCAGAGCAGACCATCGACGCTGCTGCTGTTAACCATGGCGTTCGGCCAGAGGGTGTTCTGTTGCCTGCGTTCAGCGTCCTCAAGCACCTGTGCTCGCAAGTCGTCGGAATGGGGTTGGTCCGATTTCACCTATCAACTGTACCTGACACTAGCCCCCGTGATCTTGCGAAAGCCGGCCAGGGCGCGACACATTAGTTTTATGAGGCAAGTTACCGATAACCAGACTTCCAAGGAGCTTTGCGTTGTTGGATGATGATATCTGTCAGTGCGGGGAGCCGACCACGTGGATTGTGATGCGAAGCAGATGCTACCGGTTTTTCTCGTGTGCCTCGGAGTGCTGGGCTGCAAACTATCACCTGCACAAAGCCCAGCTCCCGATGCTGAATTGGTCTGGTCCGTCACGTTAGAGAAGAATGCATCGTTAGGAAACACAAGTTCTGACTTTGCTGCGTTGCGAAGAGCGGTCTTTGCGGGCGATCGTGTCGTTGTGATGCTCGATGTTGGCCCCTTGGTATTCGAGAATGGCCGCCCGAAGAGTACCTATCGCCTACTCTCTTTAGATCTCAACTCTGGCGTGGTCAGGAATCAGCAGGACATCACTGACTACAGAATGCCTGACCTTTACGCTACTGATGATGACCACGTGATTATGGGTGAATTTTCCCTCACGAGATTAAACTCAGACCTGACTTCTACAAGTGAGGTCTTCACGGAAAAGGGTCACGGGCGGACGATTCAGATTTCACCGGACGGAAGTATTCTCGCACATGAAACGACACCGGGGACTGAACTGCTAGACTCACATAAGTTCTTGCCTACAGGGATTCGTCTCGCAGAATCCGTCCGACTGCGGTGAGTACCGATGCTGTTCTGACTGACAATGTCCATTGGGTCGGACAGTATCCGCACGATGTATCATTCGTCACGCTGACCGACAAGAGGGGCCAGCATCTGCTTTACCACGGGCAGTGTAGTGGGCGTCCGGCCTTTCTAACCGACACCAAGGTTCTTGTGACCGGATGCGGAAAGCTCACCATACTCGATACGTCCGGCCAAATATTGAAAGAAGCGAGCCTTCAACAAAAAGCCGGGGATTTTGCCGGGGCATCGCGAGATGGCATGCGGTTTGCCATTCAGGCTTCGGACAGCTCTTGGGGCGACCCTCCACGCCTCCGTTCTGAGACCTTCACCATCTACGACACGAACAGCGCTGTGCCTCTTGCGATCGTGAAGTCGAAGGTTCTTCCTGAACGGCGATCGTGGGCGGCGTTGTCGAGGGATGGACATCTCTTTGTAACGGGAAGTCCCGCAAGACTGAGTCTCTTCCGAATCCCCTAGGTCTTCTGATTCGTTGAAATGAACAAGAAGCAACGCAAGTTCAATGTTGCGCCCCCCCGCCGAGAAGGAAACCGTTTCCTCAGCGTGATTTGCTGGACATCCCGTGAAACGGGATTCCCGGTAACTTGACCGGCCCGGTGGCCCGGCTGCGGGGAAGTTACCGAAAATGCGACTTTGCAGGCAATACCCAAACTTGGGATAACCTTCTGTCATGTTTGAGCAAGAAAAGCTACCGGAAGCTCATCTGTTTCGGTGGTTTCTCATACCGGGGTGCATCGGCCTCGCTGTCGCTGCCGCGATAACGGTGTTAATGTTTTGCTGTAGCCTGCCACCCCCTGTGGCTTTATTCCTCTGGCCAGCATCGATCCTTGGTTTAGTCGACCCGACAACCGCCTGGTCCAAAGCGATAACGGCCATTTTTACCTTTGGTGGCAATTTTGTCCTCTATGGCCTGATGGGTGTGGGTGTTGGCTACAGCGTCTACAAAATTCGGTGTCTCATCGGACTACCTTGATGCCCGACGTCGGGCAACTTGACGTGAGGGTGCCTGTGATCGGTGAAGTTCCCGAAAACCCGACTTTACGGGCACATGGCGGTATCGCTTGTGGGCGGGGCGGTGAAAATTGAAAGCAGGTCACTCCGACAAGCCTTCACAAGTGACAAAACGATGAAGCCAGTAGACAACCCGCTTTCGCCCCTCACGACGTCGTAAAGGCGTATGCTGCCCACAGGAGCCTCATGAATTAGGCCATTCCAGGCACAAGGAGCGTGGTGGAGTGACCTTCGTATCCACGATTATCTTTTGCATAAGACGGAAACTGGGAATGCAGCTTGAATCTTTGTTAGCTGTGCCGATCCTACTCATTGGATTGCCTACCCAAGCGCAATCCAACAGCTTTAAAGCCGCATACGATGCGAATCAGGTGTTCGTATTGAGGGATGCCATCGAGCATTCCCGAACTCCACTCTTTTACAGAGCGGCTGTCGAGGCATCTTTGAACCGTGTGCAGGCTGCCGAAAAGGATCTTCGTACCGTAATCCGAAAAGACCCACACTCCAACGATGCTTACGAAGCCCATGATCTTCTTGGAAATATGTACTTCCGAAACGGTATGTATCGCGAGGGGTTTAATGAGATCGTGGCGGCTTTGCATGAGCGCCCCGACGGTTCAGATGCGAAGAGCATGCTTTTCATACTCACCGCTCTCAATGGATTGCCGAAGACAACCATCAAGGACTCAAAGCCAAGCAGTCTCCAAATCGAACCTGGCAGCACGTTCCTGCCATTGAAAATTAATAATAGGCACGCCGAATTCCTTTTCGATACAGGTGCTTCGATTTCAGTGATCGGCGCTTCGGAGGCCAGGGAACTCGGACTTGTGGCCAAACCTGTAGAAGGAAAGATGGGTGACGCAAGCGGCCAAGACATCGCCAGTTTACAAATCACGCTCGTGGCGGACCTCCGTATAGGGGACCTTCATCTTCGGAACGTCCCCTTTATCGTGGTTGCCGACACAGGTGAACCATGGACCGATCTCCCACAGAGCAGGCACGGAATCGTTGGCCTTCCGCTCCTACTTGCAATGCACACGCTCCGGTGGACGCCAACAGGCAAGTTCGAGTTTGGGTTCCCCGCGCAGGCCCTCAATGTGGGCACCTGCAACATGCTGTTCCACAACTCCAATCCGGTCATCAACGTACTTGTCGAAGGGAAGAATCTGGATTTCACGCTAGATACCGGTGCTGTCGATACCGATCTCAATCCGGAGTTTGCAAGGTCTCTTCCATCTTTGATCAAGACCGGAACGCCGGAGAACAGGTCGATTGAAGGATTGGGTGGAAGGACTAGCAGCCCTTCAATTCTGCTGCCGTCCGTCCTGCTCGGAATTGGTGGAAAGAACGTCTTCCTCAGACCAGCGCACGTCTTCACGGAACATGGAAACGGGACGTGGGCCGCAGGCAATCTTGGCATGGATCTTCTCAAACAGGCGCACTCTTTCGCGCTTGATTTTGGGGCCATGACCTTGCATCTGCAGTGACCGTTTATTATGCGCACCACGTTCGCACCGCTATTTGCATGGTCTGTACCGCATCAGCGAGCCTCGGGAACATTGGCTTTTTGCGGCTTGCCGGCCGTGGATTTGTTACCAACAAAAGCGCTTGCCGAGCATCAATGTGAATTTCGAGTTCCTTTGAAACAGGGATTGTCGGTAACTTGCCCAGCCCGGTGCCCTGGGTGCGAGGGAATTTACCGAAAATGCGACTTTTGCGGCGTTCCAAGTTGCCGGTCATTCTCTAAAGAGAGCCCAGGAAACCTAGCGAAAGACTCTGACGATGACAATGCCCATCAACAACGTGGCAGTCAAGGACGAGAAAACAGCTATCACACCCCGGGCGACGAATCGCGCTAGGGGATCGGAATCAGAGCCGATTTCCAAGAGCGAGAACACAGCGAGGACAGCACCCACCTCCAATATGGCCGATGCACCTAGCCACATACTGGCTCTGTGGTGGGCCAAAGCGATTTGCTGCTCCCGACCAGGCAGCCCGATCAGGTCGCCGACAACCATTCCGTTGGCCATACAAAAAATGTAGGAGAGAGCGGCGGAGGTGGTGCATATCAAGGCCACTGCCCAACGCATCCAGAGCGAGAAGTGGTCCAAACGCAATTGAGTGGTCATCCAGAGCGGCCCATATCCAAGTCTCCTAAACATACGGAGTTTAGGTGCTCCAGGTTCCGTCTGGTCGGAAACCCGGACATTACTGCGTGGCCCGCAACAACTTCGGAGCGGTGTGCTTTAAAAACGGGGTTATCGGTAAGTTCGTGCAAGAGACGATGCGCCTAAATAATCAGCGCCAGTCCTGTGCAGTATAAGCAGCATGCAGGACAGTAGCGGACCGGACATTTTTTTCGCCGCGCGCAAATTCGTAACCGGAAATAGGGCCAGGAGCCGCTTGAGACCTTGACTAGAGGGCCGTGTCAGTTGTTGCCATCAGCGGCGGAAACTTATCCACTTGCGAAATGACTCCGGTTCAATTTATGGCAGGCGGGGGCACAGTAAGGGCGCACAATATGCCCGCCCGCAGCGGCAGCCAAGATTCGCGAAGACTGAAAACG
>CAWKKM010000021.1:0-335052 GCA_963850235.1 uncultured Acidobacteriaceae bacterium
CAATGGGAAAAGCCTGCACCCGACACCGTTGACGGCGCGCGGGACTATCTGGGCACGTTTCAAGTACATGGAGCCAGCGGGTGTATTGGCCGCAGCCGGCGCGCGCATCGCCTACGGCAGCGACTGGCCGGTGGATCCGCTCAACGAATGGTTCGCGCTGAAGGTCGGCGTCACACGCACCAATTCTCCGGAAGCCGGCAAGCAATACGCGGGGCGCCTGAGCGAGGACAGCGGCCTCACTCGCAAACAGGCTTTGCGGACGATGACGATCGGCGCTTCCTATGAGTTGCATCAGGACGCCAACGTAGGCTCGCTCGAAGTGGGTAAGCTCGCCGATTTCATCGTGCTCGACCGCAATTTCTTTTATGTCCCCGCCGAGCAGATCGCGAACATCAAGGTCCTGCAAACCGTGGTCGGTGGGCGCGTGGTTTATGAAACCGGTGAAGTCGCCAACCGACATCAATGATGGAGCGCCATAGGTGTGCAGCAAGGTTGGCGCGACGTCGTAGACGCTCGCCTGGAACTCCATCAACGCTGATCACGCTTGATTCCAGGTCCAGCGACGATGAATGCTCCAGGCACATCGTCACCGTCGGTAAAATCATGCTTGGCGATGACTGGTGTGGTGCCGCCGTGGTGATGTGCGGATCTTCCTCGAACTTACGCACTGCTTTGATCCCATGGTCCGAAATGTCGAAGACATAGGTGTTTTCGTCGAAGTGCTTGAGAATCACTCCCAAGACTTTATCGAAACTGCGGTATTGGTCGGCGAATGCGTCCACTGTCACGGCATTGATCTTGGGGTTGTAATCCACGTTGTGCGGCTGGATTGGATAAAGCCAGTGTCCTACTCGGTCCTCGCATGCGACGTCTCAAGGTCGTCAAGCATCAGGGTTCTGCCCTGATCCGGGAAAGGCGTTTCCCTACGATTTTGCACTCGTCAGGAAGCATAGCCCCAAAAGTGCCTTTATGTCTGCTTCCCAAGAATCAGAGGCACATAGCTTCGGGCTTCTTGCAGCAGCTGTTCGCGGCCAATGCCGACCTTGCCGCGAAGCTGCAAACCCTGCAACAAGTCAACGAGCAAACGGCCTCTTACCCTGGCGGAGGGTGTCCGGCTTAGGCGCCCCGTCTTCATCTCCCTTTCGAACCGTTTGGCGAAAAGATCAGCGGTTGCGGTCAGGCCCTTGGCAACGTACGACCGGATCTCAGTTACCCGCTCAGACTCACCCGTCGCAGCGGCGGCCATCATGCAGCCGCCGCGAGCGTCGTCGGAAGCGGCGTTGACGGTAGCCTCGCAAAAGGCGGTCACGGCTTTGTGGATGTCCGGCTCCGCTTGAAATGCGGCCATTCTAGGGGCTACATAGGTCAGGCTGTAGCGCTCGACTGCCTTCAGCAGCAGGGTAGATTTGTCTCCGAAGGCCCGGTACAGCGCGGGTTTGGTGACGTTCACGGCGCGCGCGATCCGGTCCACGTCAACTCCTTCATAGCCATGCTCCCAAAACATCTCGACGGCACGGTCTAGTGCTTCGTCGGGGATGAAGGCTTTTGGACGTCCTCGGGGGCGCTTCTCGACAATAGATACCATGGCGTACGAATCTCCTTGCATTGCTACTTTGATTATCGTACTTAGGAGTTTGTAATACTGCAAGGCGGATGAACACGGGAGACAGCATGGATAGGTTCGCAGGAAAGAACGCGCTTATGGCGTCGCCTTGGACGTCCCTGGGGCGCCTCGGAAGAATTGTTACCTTCAAGTACGAAAACTTTGCATCGCCTCCATGCTTACCGTACTCTTAAGTTCGTAATAGTTTTTGGACCGCTAACAAAGGAGACAACATGAATCGCTTCGAAGGAAAGACAGCACTTATCACAGGCGGAACAACCGGCATCGGCTTTGCGACCGCGAAACTATTCATCAACGAAGGCGCCCGCGTGATCGTGACTGGCCGCGCCGCTACGACAATCAAGTCGGCTCAGGCTGAGCTTGGCGATAACGCTATCGTAGTCCGCAGCGACGCGACTTCGTTTTCCGATATGGATGCGTTAGCGGCGTTGGTCAAGGAGACGTTCGGCAAGCTCGATGTGCTGTTCGTCAACGCGGGATATGGTCAATGGATCCCATTTGAGCAGGTGACGGAGGAAGTTTACGACGAGATGCTCAACCTGAACGCGAAGGGCCCATATTTCATCGTCCAAAAACTGGTGCCGCTCATGCCGGAAGGAAGCTCGGTGGTCTTTACCACTTCGTTGGCTAACATAAAGGCGGTGCCAGCTTTGAGCGCTTACGGCGCCGCCAAAGCAGCGCTTCGTTCCATGACTCGGAGCCTTGCTGGTGAGCTGTCGCCCCGTGGAATCCGTGTGAATGCGGTGAATCCAGGTCCAATTGGAGCGACGGACATACTCCAGAAGGTTGGAATGCCGAAGGAGGCAGCAGATCAGGTCTACATTCAGATGGCGGAAAGCGTTCCGATGAAGCGTCTCGGCGAACCGGAGGAAATTGCCAAAGCCGTGGCATACCTGGCGATTGACGCAACCTTCACGACGGGAGCAGAGATCCCGGTAGACGGAGGGTGGTCTCAACTCTGAGGCATGCACGCCGTACCGGCGAGCATGCTGGCATCGAGAGAGGTCTTCGATGCACGGCGCGGTTTTCCGCACGCCCCTCGGGCCGCATCTTCACCACCAGCGCGTCGAGATAGACGATTGGATAGAAAGGCGTTGACAGAAAGGCGTTGACAGCGGCGGCCTTCTTCGGCATTCACTGTTGTCTGTAATCAGTCATCCATCGTTTCTCTCCTTGTTGGTTCGAAGAAAGGGGCTAGACCAAAACTGTCGAGCCGTTGCATGGCGTTGGCATGCTCAAGCCGCGATTCGCTCTCCAGCCGCGCCGTTCCGCTCTTCGATGGCCTTGACGCTGTTCACAAACGCCTTTTCCAGAACGCCCTTGCCGACGGTCCCAAGCACTAAGCCGAGCAACTGTCCTCTGAGGTTCTTGCCTTCGCGTACGACGTCAACATCAATCTCGGTCGTTCCGTTGGCTTGACGCGTGAAGTTGTAGGTATGGCCGGACGCGCCTCCCCAGAGGTTGGAGCCGGTCGTCGTGAGTACGACATGGTTCGGGTCGGACCAGTCGTAGTGTAGCCGCTCCCAGATGCCACCCGAGCCCTCGGTGACATCGGCCTCCGCGCGGCCCAGCTGATGCACCTTGAGGTACTCATCGGCGCTGTTGCCAAAGAGCTTCGAACGGCCAGGCCCGAAGTCGGTGAGCCCTGCGATGTATTGCTCGGGTGTCAAAGTAGTTGTGAGATGGAGATGGATCGTGGACATGTGTTTCTCCTTTCGGTTCAAACTGCTCATTGAGTGACAGCGCATGCTGCCTTCAAGCTTTGTTACGCAACGATTTGAAGCTCGTGCGGAGCTTCGGCTGTTCCCAGGCTGCGGGGTGCCGTCCCTATGGTGCGAGGTCAAGCATTTGCGTTTTTCTTCAGCAATTGATCGAATGCGATCTGCATGAAGATTTCGAGCGGAGCGTCGCTCGCTTCAGCCTGCGAACGCAACAGCGCCCCCTCCCAGCTATTGAGCAGGAACCCTGCCAGCGATTCGGGATCCGTGTTTCCAGGCAGTTCTTCCTGCTCGACCGCCTCTTGTATGACCGTCGCGATGGTGTGTTGCCAGTGCGTGAAGGTGTTGGAAATTTGCTTTCTCAACTGCGGATTCGCTGCCGCGACCTCCAAACTGAAACGACCCATCATGCATCCTGGAATCTCTCCCTTCTGGCCGTAGAACTTGACAAGGTCCATGAAGTACCGTTTCAGACGCTTGAGCGGGGGAGCCTTCGATCCAGTCAGGACAGCGGTGGAATGTTTCGCCTCGCGCGTTGTGTAGCGCTCCAGTGCAGCCGCGGCGAAGTCTTCCTTGCTTCCAAAATGGTGGTAGAAGGAGCCTTTAGCTACATCCGCCGCGTTCAGAATTTCGGTTAGCCCGGTCGCGTTGTAACCATGCTGGTGCATGAGCTTCAAACCCGTATCGAGCAAATGATCACGTGTAGACTTTGCGGTCATAAGAATCCCTCTTCACCTTGTACCCAGGATCGAAAGCTGGGCTTATTCCGAAACCGCTCAGCCCTAGACCACATCTACGCAACTTTTCCCAAGGGGATCAGCTCTGAATCCCATAACGAGCCGCCGGCGTCCGATGGGAAAGGTTCGGCCCCAGAGCTTTGCGCGCCGCATCGTACTTCTCCCAGTCGGCGCTATCCGGTAGAGCCGGAATGGTAACCACTTCATGCTGGTCGAGACCGGCGAGGGATGCATCCACCATATCCTCAGCCGCCATAACGATTTCGCTCGGCAGGTCCTCCACCGGACGACCGGCCTTTGCCCAGAACGGGGTTGCAGTTGCGCCGGGCAACACAACCTGGACAATGACGCCCGCGTTTTCCACTTCGGTTTTTAGCGCTTGCGTAAAGTTCACGACATACGCCTTGGTGCCGCTGTATGTGCCGTTCAGAAGGTCGGGGGCAAGAGCAACGACGGAGGCAATGTTGATCAGCAGACCGTTTTTGCGCGCAACAAAACCAGGCAGGGCGGCAAGGGCCAGCCGCGTCAGAGCGGTGACATTCAAATAGATCATCGATTCGAGATCGTCGATGTTCGAATCGAGAAGTTTCCCTGTGCTGCCCAGGCCGGCGTTGTTTACCAGCGCAGTGATTGCGGAGTCAGTGCGCAAACGCTCGGCGATGCTGCGAACATCTTCCGCCTTCGTCAGGTCGGCAGCGATCGTTTCGATTTTGCGACCGGTGGACTTCAATCGTGCGGCAACTTGAGAGAGGTTCTCCTGGGTGCGAGCCACGAGAATGAGATCGTAACCGCGCTTTGCAAGGCGATCGGCATAGACTGCGCCGATGCCGGTGGAAGCACCAGTGATAAGAGCGGTGCCTTTGGACGTGGATGCCGACATGGTGTGAATCCTCCTAAACTCCCCGAGGTATTTCGCCTCGCACTGAAATAGAGTAGACCGGTCGGTCCAGCGATTCAGAAAGATTTGTCTCGGGAATATTATTCTGCAAAGCTGTCCAAATTAGAGGACGAACTTGTTTTTTGACGATGTAAGTGGTTGATTGCTTTCGAGGGAGCGTGGGCGAACAAAATCAGGTTGCTGCCAAGCGACTGCGCGTGAGGAATGATAAAAGCGTACCTCAGCTAAAGCCGTCGAGCGCGCAGGCAATTACGGCACGGCTAAACCCGTGCCCTTCGTTGGATAGTCTCTTCCCCAGCCTTTCAGGTGCTGTCCAAATTGGCCAACCGAAAATCTAATTTGGACAAGACTGATTGTTCTGTAACCCACACATTTGATGCTCAACCATGCTTTCGAAATGATTTTGGCTAACAGAATTGAGCTGAATACTGATGCAAGAGATGTCGGTTCGCAACGCGCCTTAGATCGACTCGGCGCTGTGTGTGACGGAGTCTTACTCTGTCACACAAGCATGCGGGACGGTTTCGTTCGCGACCCTTAAATTACTCCCTTCACGATGAGAGAGTGGCCAGTCACAAAAAATCCTGCTCGAAAGGTTACTAGAAGAGCGTACTTCGGGAGTGTCCTGAAAAGCTGGAGATTCCGGCCTGCTCAGCCCGGCCCCCGCAACAGATTAATTGGAGAAATCCAGCAAGACCTTTTCCTGTCCTGCCTCCCCATCTGCAAGGGCTACTGCCTCCTGGAAGTCCTTCACTGAATAGCGCACGCTCGTTGGCGGCGTAAGTGCTCCCTTCGAAAACATGGCGAGAAGATCGCTCATCGCTGCCCGCACTTCGGCGAGGGGCTGGGAAGGCACCCAACGCGGAAGCCACCAGCCGCGAACCGTCGCTGTGGAATAAATCAACCGCGGAGCAAACAGCGGCATGAGGAATTTCGCGGGATCCGTCTGCCGGTGACTGGAAAGGGCTCCGTACACCAGCATGGTGCCCGCGGGAGCGAGATTGCGGGCGATCTCGGCGCCGAGGTCTCCGGCAACGCAGTCAATCGCTCGTTCAACGCCCTTGCCGGCGGTCAATTCTAGCAGGCGTGACCTGAGATCCTCGTCGGCTGTGCAGATGACTTTGTCACCTCCGAGGTTGCGTATGATCGACTCCTGCTCGCGGCGCCGGATGACGTTGATCGTCTTGAATCGATACTGCTGCGCCAGTTGAAGCACAAACTTCCCCACGCTGGATGCAGCCGCCGTCTGCAGAAGCCAGTCGCCCTCTTTAAGGTTGTGAGTTGATATGGTCAATGCCCATGCCGTCAAAGGATTGATGTAGGAGGAGGCGGCGGCCGAATCGTCCAGGTCATCTGGAACGGGCACGAGTTTGTCAGCTGGGCACACGATCTGCTCGCGCCAGGTGTTCCACGTGTGAATAAAAATTACGCGCGTTCCGGCCACCGGACCTTGCACGCCCGGACCCAAGGCCTCCACAATCCCCACCCCTTCAATGCCCGGGCTGGCTGGCAACTCCGGCTGATAGCCATAGCGTCCGCGCACCATGTGCAGGTCGGATGCATTGATGGGGGTCAACAGAACTCGCACGAGCACTTCGCCAGGTCCCAAGGGCGGAGTAGGGATCTCTGCCAGTTCCAATACGTTCCTGGGTTCACCGGTCTCGCGAAAGATCAATGCCTTCATCTGATGCCTCCTGGTTCTTCAGGCGATGGGCCGATTCCGGCCGAATGTTCTGGTTCTATCATTTCGCGATGTATCGGGTGCTATTTTTCCTCAGGCATGTGTGCCAGCGGATGGAGTACCAAGCGCGAAAAAATGGTCTCAGGCGGGGGCACAAAAATTGAGCGTGATGGTGGACGCGGGTGGAATCGAACCACCAACCTGTCGATTAAGAGTCGAATGCTCTGCCAGTTGAGCTACGCGTCCGGAAGGGCTGGGAAGGCCGAATGTCAGCAACACTCGGGAGACAAGCGCGTTGAGCGCGTCTCGTGCCCAAGCAAAATATAACATAATCGACACCGTCGTTCCGAGTGCTTGCGCCCGAATACGAGCAGTGCAACGGATGTGTGGGTGTGAGCTGAAGGAGAAGTGTTGCCGGGTTAAAACGAGAAGGAGAGACCACCCTGGATGGACCGCTCGCTCTGAGCGAAATAGAGTGTGCTGCCATCACGCGTAAGGAATGGGCGATATCCCTCCGCCAACAGATTGCGCACATCTACCAACGCCTCGGTTCCGTTGGGCAGCAGGTGACCACAGTGGACACGTTGGCGAATCAGGAGGTTCAGATACGCACCCTGCCCGAAGCTGTCGTAGATCGCTACCGGGGTCACCGTGTTCATGGGCTGCCACCGGTAGGAAGTATGCCAGCTGGTTCCCGTCCGCACTACGCGACCATCGAGCGACGCCGTAACGGCTTCTGTTCTGCGCTGAGTCAATTGTTGTACCGCGTCGGCCAGGGTGACCTCAGACTCCGGGATATCGAAGGCCAGGGCTTTGCCGTTGGCATAGGAGACCGTGGCCCAGGTTGACCCTGCGATTTTTTGCGCCAGTACTGCGCTGATTCCACCCGAAGTGTAGCCAGGGCCGGTGACGCGGAAGCCTTGCGAAACCGGATCGTACAAGATGTCCCCGGTGGCCAGATCCTGTTGCGATACCCACCCGCCGCCACCGATCACCGGGCTCTGGATTTCATCCTCATAAAAAGCCACCAGGGCGCGACGCGATGAGGTGTTGTCCTCCAGCCGCAGTTCCTGATGGAGGCCGTGCTGGATACGTACCCGGCCGCCCTCTTCGGAAAACATGGGGGCAAGCGTGGCACTGTCGGCCACGTTTCCGGCATTTTGCATTTCCGGCGAAGTAGCCGCGCGATACGCAACACCGATGCCGTCTTCATGCCAGGAGGCGTTGACGAACGGAAGGCTGGCCGTGGTGTCGGAAGGCCCATGCACCGCCTGCACCTCGTTGCCCAGTTCGAGGGAAGCATTGGGACCCAGATTTACCGCCTCGGCGCTGCGCAAGCGTAGAGCAAAAAAGCCCTGGCTGCCTGCGCCTTCGACAGCGTTCATTTGTTGCACGCTGAGCACATTACGGATCTGGCGTTCCGGCCCGAGACCCAGTTGATATCCCGCCATGTACTCGGAGCCCTGCTCGGGCTGCGGGCTCAGGTTGGCGCGCAAGATCAGGTGGCCGCCCACGGCGCTCGATCGCTCTACAGCAAAGGCATGATGGGGACCGCCCTGGCCAAATGCCCGCGAGGGACCGGTCATTTCGACCCGGGCTGCCAACTGGGGACCAGATCCGTGGTCATCGCCGGAAAGCACGACCAGCGGACCATCCTGCAGCAACCGCAATAGCGGACGGTTGCTCGAAGAACGCAAAGTCCATTTCCAGTCATCACTTGGCTCGTCCGGCGACTTGGGTCTTGCCGGGAGCCACTGGATGGCCTCAAACAGGGTGCTGAGGGTGAGATTGACGATCACTTTGCTGCGGGAACCAAGCTTGAGGTCTTCCCGTAATGTGGGTAGGAAGGAGTCACCGGTTGCCTTTATCTGGTAGGTTCCGGGAAAAACGTGATCGAAGCTGAAGGCACCGCGGATGTTGGTGTAGGCCCGGGCAACCACGGTTGCATTGGCAGCCATCAACTCGACCATCGCGCCCATCTGCGGAGTGCCCCGGGCATCGCGCACTACTCCGCTAACGGTGCCAGGGAAAGGCGCGGCCGAGGCGGACAAGAGCCCGGCCACGGTCATCACCATCAGAGCTGCGACTTGGCAATACTTTCTACGCACTCAATACGCTACTCACTCAAACGCATTGCAGTAACCCAGTCCTGCCGATCGACGGGCGGCCCTACTCCGGCCAGTCACGTTACTCTTTTGAGCTTATCAGAGGCCTAGTCAACCGTAAACGGGGCCGATTGTGCTACCTGCTGCTTGGATACATGATCGTTAACCGTGATGGTCACCTGGTACTTGCCCGGCTGCAGGCTGGTCAAGGGTACCGATCTCCTCACTGTCAACTGATCGGAGTTGGCGCTGTTGTCTCCCAACGCGGCGCTGGTCTCCGAAGTATCCAGGATTGCCTTGTTAGACGCCATATCCATGATTTGGTACTGAATGGTGGCAGCATTTTGTTTGCTTTTGTCGTCGATGGCCAGATTGTAGACCTGCATCCAGAAGTTCAGCTTTTGGCTGCGATGGAAATTGACCGCAACCAGGGGCCCCGAACTGACCCGGGGACGGACGTAGGTGTTGCCCAAAATGAACTGCCCGGTGCCAATCTGCTTGGTCGGCACCTGTTCCATCTTGTCCGCCAGGATCAATGAGGAAGCGGAAAGCTTTTCATCGTCATACTTTGGCACCACAATCCCCTGCGCCCAGGTACCTATGTGGTCGGGGTTGTTCACGTCCTTGATGGCGATATCGACCCGGTACCGGCCGGGTTTCAGGGGCAAAGCCCACCAGTGGACCGAAGCCTGGTCAAGGGCCTTACCCAGCAACTCGCTCGGCTCCTCCACTTCCAGGGTCTGCTCAAAGGTCTGGACCACGTGGTCGGTGATGGTGGCGATGCGGCCCAGGACGTTTACCTGGCCCTTGGCTACCCCATCTTTGGTGTTGAACGTAATGTCGCGGTTCCTGATCTGCAGGGTCAACGGAACGAGTACGGTGTCCTCGGTGACCTTCACGTAGTCGGTGCGCACTTCAAAGGGGAAGAAGGGTCCGCTCAGGACCTTGTGGTTCACCAGGAACGATTCCAGGTCCTTGAACTTGACTACCGGCGGGGCCTGCAGCTTGGAGAACTGTTCCAGGCGGTCAAACTCCTTGGCCTGATTCGAGGAAGCCATCGGACCACCGCCCAGGTTCTCCAGGCCGCCGTTGAAGCGGTCTGTCCGCTTCGAGGTTCCCATCTGTTCGCCCAGGGTCGCGCCAGCGCCCGGGACGTGCAGGAGGGCGTCTTTTTCCGACCGGTCCAGGGTCATGTGGTAATCGCCGCACATGCAGGTGTCGACAAACTCGATATCGATGTTTTCGCCGATGCCTTCGATATAGCGGTAGTGCCAGGTCTCAAAGGGGAAGGTCGAGGTTTCGCCGCCGCCCTCTTCCATGGGCCGCTCATAGGAACCGCCGCTGGGATGAGATTCGATGCTGTCCGGCTTGCCATAGGCGATGTACATATGTCCGCGGTCCGTCTTCCAACCCGGCTTGCCGGCGGCAAAATGCTCGTTGGCATAAGCAATACGACGGTAATTTTCTTCGCGGTATTCGTTTTCAGGAGAATCGGGGTCTGGATTGCGCCGGCGCCAGAACTGCTCGATGAAGTTGTCTCGCTCTTCATCATTCGACAGGCTTTTAAACGCTTTTAGTTCCTGGTCGGTGATGATCCAGCGCACGTCCTCGTCGACCCATTTCTTATAGGGTCCCTTCAATTCGTTCCGGAGTTCCCTCTGCTGCTTAAACTTTTCTTTATCACTTAGCGGCCGTTTCAGCGGATCCTGATTAGCTGGGGTGCTCGGGCTATCTTGCGTTGCGTTCGCAGAGGCTGGAGTGCCGTTCTGCGACGGTGCAGTCTGAGCAACGACCATGGACGGCAGGCCCAAAGACAAGAGCAGAAAAAGGGTGGAATCAACCCTTAGCATAAGTTGCGCGATACTCCCCGTACGGCAGAACAAGTTTAAGGTTCGGTAACGGCGAATTCAAGCAGGGAATGCGATTTCCGCCATCTCTACCCTACGGTAAGGGCGCCCGGGTAACCGTAATTTAAGGTACTCGAGCGAAAAGCCGGGAACCCTCAGCCCCCGGTCCACGTATGATGTAGGCGAGGGCGGAAGATACCGCTACCCATGAAACTTAAGAAGATACTGATCATCTCAGGTGCGGTCCTGGTGGCAGCGGGAATTGCCGGTTTCACCATCGTCCGCGCTCAATCGGGCTATACCAAGGTGCTTACTGCCAAGGTGGTTCGGCAAAACCTGGTCTCCATCGTTAGCGGGACAGGCCAGATCAAACCCAAGACTTACGTAAACATCGGAGCTACCTCCTTCGGCCGCATCACCCACCTGTACGTCAAGGAGGGTGACCACGTGAAGCGTGGGCAAATCCTGGCGACCGTCGAGAGCGTGCAGGCCAAGGCGGGTGTTGCCGCCCAGGAAGCCAGTATCCGGTCCGCGGATACAGACATCTCTTCCTACCTGGCGGCGGAAAAGACGGCAGAAGCAACGGTGGCCCACTCGGAAGCCGACCTCCAGCAGAAAGCTGCTGGACTGGCAACGCGCCCAGGCGCTCTACAAAGCGGAGCTGATCGCCAAGTCGGAATACGACTCCAAGAAGGGGGCTTACGAC
Source organism: uncultured Acidobacteriaceae bacterium (assembly GCA_963850235.1). Taxonomy (GTDB): domain Bacteria; phylum Acidobacteriota; class Terriglobia; order Terriglobales; family Acidobacteriaceae; genus PALSA-350. Next base: position 11,317 of record CAWKKM010000021.1, read on the forward strand.
ACCGATGTCGCCACGCTGGCGCAGAGCAAAGCCGCCCTGGTGCAGGCCAGGGCTCAGACCGCATCGGCGCGTGGCAAGCTGGGCACGGCTCAAGCCACACTTACCAGCAATATCGATGCGCTGAACAAGACGGTCAGCGTTGCGCCTTTTGATGGGATTGTGACCAACATGCCGGTTCGCGAAGGCGAAACGGTCGTGGTGGGCATTCAGAATGCCCAGGGCAGCACATTGATGACGCTGGCGGATTTGTCGGTCATCACCGCCGAGGTCAAGGTCGACGAAACCGATATCGTGAATGTCGCCATGGGGCAGCCGGTGGACGTGACGGTCGATGCCCTCCCCGGCAAGGTCTTCCCGGGGAAAGTGACGGAGGTGGGCGACCAGGCAATTTTGCGTTCTACCGGCATCGCCACCAGCCAAAGCACCACCGGCACCGAGGAGGCGAAGGATTTCAAGGTCGTGGTCACGCTCGTGAATCCGCCGCCCGAATTGCGCCCAGGGCTCTCGGCCACGGCCAAAATTACGACCGCGCGGCGGCAGAATGTGTTGAGCATCCCGATTCAGGCCTTGGCCATGCGCACTCCGGCATCGCTGAAGCCCGGCAACTCCATACAGACGGTCAACGCTGCGTCCAATGGGGATGCGCCCCCACCCAGCGTTCAGGATCCGGGAACCCAGGGAGTTTTCCTGTTGCGCTCCCATGGCAGCAAGATTGAATCGCAGTTTGTCCCCGTCTCCACCGGCATCACCGGCTCTACGGACATTGAAGTGACCGGTGGGTTGAAAGAGGGGGACGAAATTGTCATTGGGCCCTATAAAGTGCTGCGTACGCTCAAGAACGACGTCAAATTGAAGCGGGATAATGCAGCGGCAACCCAGACCACCGAATCTTCGTAGACGGAACAACCGCGGGACAGGAGCAGAAGATGGCACTCGAAACCACCAGCGCAGCGCAAGCCGACATGGCCCGTGATGGCGCCCAGGGAGAGGTCATCGTTGTCGAGGATCTGTGGAAGACGTACACCATGGGCCTGGACCAGGTGGTGAACGCGCTGTGCGGGATTAATCTGCGCATTCAGCACAATGAATACGTTGCCATCATGGGCCCTTCGGGTTCGGGCAAGTCGACGCTGATGAACCTGATTGGCTGCCTGGACACACCGACCAAGGGAAAATACTGGCTCAACGGTCACCTGGTGAGTGAGTTGAACGATGACGAGCTGGCGCGCATTCGCAATCGCGAAATCGGCTTTGTTTTTCAGACATTCAATCTTTTAGCGCGCGCCACCGCTCTGCACAATGTGGAACTGCCATTGATCTATAACGGCACGCCCGCGGAGGAGAGGATCGAGCGGGCCAAGGCTGCTTTGCGCTCGGTCAATCTCGAAGAGCGCATGAACCATAAGCCCAACGAGTTATCGGGTGGCCAACGCCAACGTGTGGCGATTGCGCGGGCCCTGGTCAATCGGCCCTCGATCATTCTGGCGGATGAACCGACCGGCAATCTGGACTCGAAGACGGGCGATGAAATCATGGCGCTCTTTGATGATCTGCACGCAAAAGGCAACACCATCATCCTGGTGACTCACGAGCCGGACATTGCAGAGTACGCTCATCGGGTAGTCCACATCCGGGATGGAATCATCGCCTCTGACTCGGTAACTTCGGGTGTGCGCCGGCCCAAGGGCTGAAGCCCTGTTGGGAAAAGCTTTTCGCGGCTCTGTTACCTCCTCATATCCTGCCCTCAACTCTTCTACGCCACCGCCGATAAACCGCTAAGAACGCTTTCAAAGCTTGTTTAGGCGGAAAAGTCGAGGAGCAGGGAATGATCAATCAACCGTTGCAACCGCACCGGGAACAAGGCCGTTGGGCGCCTACGCGCCGGCCTCCGGGCGGTCCTTTGCCTGAGTTGGTTTCGCGATCGCTGGCCATGCGCCGGGTGAGTGAACAATTACAGCAGATCGGCCCGCGGGTGCGGCTGGTCCTCATTGAAGGCGAAGCGGGGACCGGGAAACACTTGCTTGCCCGGCATATCCAGGCGCGGCATGCTTCTCCGGGTCCGATGGTTGTCGAAGAGGGCTCCGGTTTGCTTCTGGCCGATGACCCCAACAACAGCGAGCCCCGTTCTGAGGCTCTGCGGGCGGCCGTTCGCCGGGCGGGCGAAGGGGTCCTGTTGATCCGCAACATTGACGAATTGGCAGCCGCGCCTCAGGCCCAGCTGCTGCGCTACATTCGTTCCTTTGAAACTTCGCTCTCTGCTGAAAAGCAGGGGGTGCCAACCTCTCCGTCCCAGCTAATCTGCACGGCTCGCAGGCCGTTGCGAGCCCAGGTGCTCGCCGGCGCCTTTTTGCCGGAGATCTACTATCGGTTAAGCGCTGTTTCCTTCGCGCTGCCCCCACTGCGCGATCGCAAAGAGGACATCCCGGCCCTGGTGCAGATGTTCATCGATACTGTTTCCCGGGAGCAGCAGCGGCCTTTGCAGGGTCTCGGCCCCGGTTCCCTCCCCATTCTGCTGCGCCACTTGTGGCCCGGCAACGTGCGCGAACTGGAAAGCGTGGTCCGCGCGGCATGCCTTTCGAGCGAAGCCCAGTGGCTGCGTCCCATCGATCTGGTTATCCTGCCGCTTGAACCCGCCGGCAGCAAGGAAGGCGAGTCGCCCTTGCCCGAGAACTTCACCCTCGATGGGGTCATCCGGCGGCACATTCTCCAGGTGCTGAAGCTGTGCGATGGCAACAAAGCGCGCGCCGCGTCCAAACTCGGGATCAGCCGATCCACGCTTTATCGCATGCTCGAAGCCGACCTTGCCATGCCCATGCAGTCCGCCGACGTTAAGCATGACGAAATGGTGGCATCGCCCGCGATCGCTCACCACGACTGAGTTCTCTGGCTGCAGGCGATGATCCATGGCATCGCCCTGTTCGCCTGCGCGAAATGTCGATACACTGCGCATAGGCCTGAATTCCTGCGTAGGGCGCCCATCTGTCGTTGCGTGTGGGTTGCGCTTTCATTTCGCGATCTCCGCAAGCCGCACAGGAATCCGGGATCCAGCTTCCAGCGAACCCAGGAATCCTTTTGTCACCAAAACCCATCGCCATCCTTTTCGTCTTCCTCGCGCTTACGGCCAGCGGAGGCTTAGCGCAAGATCTTCCCCTTAACAGCCGCGTGAAAACGCTCAACGCCATCTTCACCGATTACTGGGAAGATCAGCTCAAGCACCAGCCGGAGTTTGCCTCTTCCATCGGTGACAACCGGTACAACGATCAACTGGGAGACTACTCCGCACAGGCCTATAACGAATCGCTCTCGCGGGAACGAGCATTTCTCGGCCGGCTGGCTGAGGTAGATACAGCCGGCATGTCTTCCCAGGAGCAACTGAGCAAAGACCTGTTGGTCCGCGAGCTGATCCTGAACCAACAGGAAGCCAGGTTCAAGCCATGGGAAATGCCGGTCACCCAGTTCGACGGCTTGCAGGTCTCCCTTCCCCAGCTTGTTCCTCGACTCACCTTTAGTTCCGTCAAGGACTACGACGACTACATCGCCCGGCTAAAAAAGGTGCCGCTCGCCTTTCAGCAGATCACCGACGACATGTCGATCGGCATGGATGACCATCGCGAGCCACCCGCCTACCTGATGGAGAAGGTGCCGGCGCAAGTGGACGCGATCGCCAATCAAAAGCCTGAGGACGGACCGTTCGCTCAGCCGCTCAAGAAGTTTCCTGCTTCGGTTTCTGCCACGCAACAAGCGCGCATCAAGCAGGAGCTGTTGGCTGCGATCGCCGGTCAAGTGGTGCCTGCCTACGTTCGGTTCGGCAAGTTTCTCAAGGCGCAATACATTCCCGCGGGCCGTAACGATCCCGGAATTTGGGCTCTGCCCGATGGCGATGCCTACTACCGTTTTCTGGTGAAGCGGAGCACCACCACCGACCTGACGCCGGAACAGATTCATCAAATCGGTCTCGACGAGGTGAAGAAGGACGAGGAGCAGCTACTGGCCATCGCCCACAAGCTGGGCTTCGCGGATATCAAGGCGCTGCAGAACGCCGCTACTCATAACCCGAAGCTTTTCCCAGCCAGCAAAGACCAGCTTCTGGATGCCTATCGCGGTTATATCGACCGCATGCGCCCCAAACTGCCTCAGCTCTTTGGACGCCTGCCCAAAGCCTCGGTCATCGTCATGCCGGTGCCCGCGTACAGCGAGAAAGATCAAGCGGCCGCCTACTATGAACACGGCTCGCCGGATGGTTCCCGGCCCGGCACGGTTTTTGTCAACACCTACCAGTTTGAGACGCGGTCGCTCACTGACGTTGAGAACCGGGCGTATCACGAAGGCCTGCCTGGGCACCATCTGCAGATTTCCATTGCCCAGGAACTCACCGGCGTCCCCGAGTTTCGCAAATACCTCGGGTACAACGCTTATGTGGAAGGGTGGGGTCTCTACTCCGAGCAGTTGGGCAAAGATGTTGGCTTCTATCAGGACCCTTACAGCGACTACGGCCGCATCGAGGGCGACATCTGGCGCGCCATCCGCTTGGTGGTCGATACCGGCGTCCACTCGAAGCACTGGACGCGGCAGCAGATGGTCGACTACTTCCATGACCATTCGGCGGTAGAGGAAAGCGGTGTGCAGGCCGAAGTCGATCGCTATATCGCGTGGCCGGCCCAGGCGCTTGGTTATAAGGTCGGACAACTCAAATTCCTGGAGCTACGGGCCAGGGCGCAGCAGGCCCTGGGCGACAAGTTCAACCTAAGCGCCTTCCACGACCAGGTACTGGATTCGGGCGCGCTGCCCCTCGATATCCTGGAGCAACGCGTCGACAGCTGGATCGCGCAGCAAAAAGCACAAAAGTAAGGGAGAGATCATGGGAGGATTTACAACCGCGCAACCGCTAGCCGGTCTGAAGGTAGCCATTCTGGGAGCCGGGAAGATGGGCGGAATTCTGGTCCAGGCTTTCCTCAAGTCAAAGGTACTTGCGCCGGAACAGATCGTGGCCACAGTGGAACACGAGGAGCGCGCCGGGCAGCTCTCGGCGCAATGGGGGGTCGATGTATCGACGGACAATGTGGCCGCTGCGCAGTTTGCAGATCTGATCCTGATCGGGCTCAAACCGATCACGGTGCCCGAGGTCGTCCGGCAGATTCGTCCCGCCCTCAACCCGAAAAAGCTGCTGATGTCCATTGCTGCGTCGGTGAAGACCACAGCCATCGAACACGCCTCGGATATGGAGATCGGTGTTGTGCGGGCGATGCCCAATACTCCATCCATGCTGGGGGCCGGCATTGCCGCGCTCAGCCGCGGACAGTTCGCCACCCAGGAGCAGCTGGATCTCGCGGCCTTTCTCTTCGCCACCGTCGGCCGCACGGTGGTGGTGGAAGAAAAGCACCTGGACGCCGTGACGGGTCTTTCCGGCTGCGGACCGGCGTTTATCTACATCATCCTGGAATCGCTGGCGGAAGCCGGCGTGAAGGTCGGCCTGCCCCGCGATGTGGCGACCCTGTTGGCTGCGCAAACCACCTTCGGGGCGGCCAAGATGGTGCTCGAGACCGGCTACCATCCCGCGCTGTTGAAGGACGCAGTGACGACACCGGCGGGTTGCACCATCGACGGCATCCTGGAACTGGAAGAGGGCGGCCTTCGGGTGACCCTGATCAAAGCCGTGATGCGCGCCACACAACGCGCGAAGGAACTAGCCGGGTAAGATGGGAAGGGGATACCAATGAGTTCTGCCCACGCCCTTCCCGCTTCGGCAACACCTCGGACCTCGCGCACCTCGAGTCTGCTGCCTCGTTTTGCCTGGATCGTTTTGGGTTACAACGTGGCCGTGGTTTTGTGGGGGGCTGTGGTGCGTGCCACCAGCTCCGGCGCCGGCTGCGGCGATCATTGGCCGCTATGCAATGGGGTCGTGGTACAGAGTCATCCGCGGCTGGCGACCATGATCGAACTGGCCCATCGCATGACGAGCGGTGTCACCGTCATCGCGATTCTTATCCTGCTGGTGTGGGTTTTTCGCAGTACGTTAGCGGGTCATCTGGCTCGCTTTGCGGTGGTCGCGGCGACGGTACTCATTTTCAACGAAGCGTTGCTGGGCGCCCTGTTGGTTCTGCTGCGGTTGACGGCAGACAACCGCTCCCCCGCACGCGCGGTCTATCTGTCGCTGCACCTGGCCAACACTCTGCTGCTGCTGGGGGCACTCACGCTGTGTGCGCACTTCCTCGCGGGCGGCGAAAATTTCCATCGGCAACGCGTACGTTTTTCGCAATTGCCAGGCGTTATTACCGGGCTGGCGGCCATCCTGCTGGTGGGCATGAGCGGAACGCTGGCTGCGCTCAGCGACACGCTCTTCCCTGCTACGTCGGTGCGCGCCGCGCTGGCACAGGACTTTTCGAGCGGAAGCACGTGGTTGCAGCAACTGCGATTTCTTCACCCCGTCACGGCGGTGATTGCCGGCATCTTTATCTGTTGGCTCCTGCTGCGCAGCGTACCCCGCCCGAAGGAACGCAAACTCGCGATCGGAGTGCTGTCGCTGCTGGCCTTGCAATGCGTCCTCGGGATCGCGGACGTGGTTTTGCTTACTCCCTTGTGGCTGCAGATTACCCATCTGTTCGTCGGGGACCTTCTCTGGATCACTTTGATTCTGTTGGCAGCCAGGATTTGCGTCGCCCCCAGGGTGCAGATGGCGAATTGAGATCAGGACCCACGACTTTACTTGCGGATCCAACTGTTCCCTCTTTGGGCAAACGACGTGTTGACATCCGACCCGAAGAATGTGGATACTCATGTCGTATGCCGACCCATAAGGAAGAAAACGATCGCATCGCCCTGCTGCAGGGCACCTTGGACCTGCTGATTCTGAAGACCCTGCTCTTTGGCGCCTGCCACGGCCAGGGCATTGCCCGCAGCATTCAAAGACAATCCGAGGAAGCATTCTTCGTCGATCACGGATCGCTCTACCTCGCCCTGCAGCGCCTGGAAGAGGGAGGCCTGATCACCGCGAAATGGGGCGTTTCGGAAAACAACCGCAAGGCAAGGTTCTATACGCTGACGGCCAGGGGCAGATCGGAACTGACCGCGAAGGCCGATCAATGGAACCGGCTCACAAGAGCGATGAACCTCATCCTTTCGCCCAGCAACAAGGAGGCATAGATGCCGCGCGACAGCCGAAGCGCCGATGACTTTGCGGATGAGATCCGTTCGCATCTGGAAATGGAAGCCGATGAACTTGAGTCGGAAGGAATTCCAAGAAGCGAAGCGGAGCGACAGGCCAAGGTTACCTTTGGCAGTGCAGCGGTGGCGAGCGAGCGATTTGCGCTGAGGCATCGACTGCCGTGGCTGGACAACCTACGGCAGGATATACGCTTCGGAATTCGCATGATGCGGCGCAACCCGGCGTTCACCATGGTTGCGGTACTCACTCTGGCGATCGGCATCGCCGCCAGCGCAACTGTGTTCACGTGGATCAACGCCGTGATGCTGGAACCGCTGGGTGGCGTGACGGCGCCGAACCGCCTGGTCACCGTGGAAACAGTGACCTCGAATGGCGAATGGGTTCCGAATTCCTATCCGGATTTCATTGATTTTCGTGATCGTTTAAAGCTCTTCGACGGCATTGCTGTCACCCATATGGCGGCATTCAGCGTAGGCAAGGATGACCATGCCGAACGCCTCTGGGGCGAATTGGTTTCCGGCAATTTTTTCGCTGTGCTGGGAGTGAAACCCGAAGCGGGTCGGCTGTTCTTGCCTTCCGAGTATGGCGACACGCCTGGCGCCTATCCAGTCGCGGTGATCAGTGACCGGTACTGGCGTTCCCATTACGCTGCCGATCCGGCCGTGATCGGCAAAACCATGCGCATCAATCAGCATGAACTCACGATTGTGGGTGTTGCCGCACCCGCCTTCCATGGGTCGATCCCGGTTACTTCGTTCGACCTATGGGTACCCTATATGGAGCAGTCCGTACTCAACGGCGTGAAGCTGTGGATGCTGAGCGATCGCCATGACCGCAACATGCTCGGAATCGCGAGACTCAAGGCGGGCGTGACCGAGGAGCAGGCGCGGGGCGAGCTGAAAGCCCTTGCCGATCGCATGGCGGTTGCGAACGCCGATGTGAGTGAAGGCATGAGCGCAACACTGATGCCGCTGTGGAAGTCGCCACACGGACCGCAGGGTCTCTTGCTTGGCCCGCTTCGCATCCTGATGGGCGTATGCGTGCTTGTGTTGTTTATTGTGTGCGCCAATATCACTAACCTGCTGTTGGCGCGGGCAACGGTACGCGAGCGGGAGTTTGGTGCGCGCATCGCGCTGGGCGCGGGCCGTGCGCGCGTCGTTCGTCAGGTGATAACCGAGAGCCTGCTGCTGACGGGGGCGGGAGCTTTGCTTGGGGTGGCTGCAACTCCGTGGCTGAGTCACGCATTGCGCGACTTTATGCCTCCCGGACCGATGCAATTGCTGGTCTCGATGGATACGCGACCGCACTTCTCCGTGTTGGCGTTTACAGCAGGTATCTGCCTGGTCGTGGGACTGGTCGCGGGGATTTCTCCCGCGCTGCAAGTGGGGCGCATGGAGACAGGCGCCCGACTCAATGATGGCGGCCGCAGCGCGACGGCTGGACGAAAACGGAATCGGCTGCGTTCGGTGCTGGTTGCCTCCGAGGTCGCGCTGGCGCTGGTGGCCTTGGTAGGCGCCGGCCTGTTCGCCCGCAGCTTTCAGCAGACGCTGCACGTCGATCCGGGCTTCGACCCGAACCACGTCCTTCTCAATCAGTTCTACCTGTCAACGAATGGATATAGTCTTGCCCAGAGGAAAGAGTTCTGCCGCCGCCTCGAGGAACGGATGACGAGCACTCCTGGCGTAACGGACGTGGCGTATTCAGACGGTGTTCCCTTGGGGTTCGAACCGAGTTGGTGGGAAGAGTTGCGGATCGAAGGCTATGCGCCCAGGCCCAACGAAAACATGAACATCTTCCGCAATGTCATCTCTCCTGGATATCTGCCGCTACTGCACATACCGATGGTTGAGGGCAGAAACTTCACTGATCAGGACAACGAGAATACGTCGCATGTCATGATCGTCAACCAGGCATTTGTCCAGCGCTTTCTTCACGGCCGTAATCCGATCGGCGTAAGAGTGCATGGGTGGGGAGACTGGTTTCGCATCGTCGGCGTAGCCAAGGATTCGAAGTATCACTACCTTGGCGAATCAGCGCCAGCCTATTTTTACGTGCCATTTCGGCAGGTTTTTCGCGAAGACATGAACCTGGCTTTCTATGTGCGAACACAAGGCGATCCAGACGCAGTCCTCTCCACGCTGCGCGCGCAGACCCGGGCGATCGATCCGAATGTGACGGTCTTTGACGCCGCACCCCTCAAGGAGTTCATCGGAGCTTCGCTCTATCCTCAGAAGGTCGCTGCCAGCCTGCTGACCATCATGGGAATCATCGCACTGGTACTGGCAGCTGTCGGACTTTATAGCGTCATGGCCTACTCGGTTGCTCAACGCACGCAGGAGATCGGGGTGCGCATGGCGCTTGGCGCGCAGCGCGGCCAGGTGCTGTGGATGGTGATCGGGCGCGGGCTTGCGCTCACCGGGTTTGGGCTTGCCGCAGGCGGCGCGCTTTGCATCGCCGCGGTGAAGATCATCGCGGGGGTATCGTTCACCAACTCCGGCATGGGCACACATGCGAGACTGCTGGGAGATGGGAGCATGAATGGTGCAGTCTATTTAATTGCGGCAGGGATCCTGATGGTCGTGGCGATGGTTTCCACCTACGTGCCTGCCCGACGTGCCGCGGCTGTCGAGCCCATGCAGGCGCTGCGAACAGATTAGTCCTTCAACTCTTCTTATGAGGACAGAGCACCTACGGTTTACCTTGCGCGTAGTCGGGAACTTTGGGTGTGAGTTTGCGGAATAGAAATTCACGGGCCAGGTTGTCGATTGCATGAGCGCCCACGTTGAGGAAACCGTTGCTGATGGTCAGGCCCACTCCACGATCGCCCGCAGGATGGTAGAGATTGGAAATGCCCCCGGCGGCGAAGCTCCCCAGAACGTAGGAGTAGTTCGGCTGCATCTTGCCGTTGTCTCCTCTGCAGATGAGGGCTTGCGAGATGGCGTAGAGCGCCCGCGATTTTTTGCTTCCTGTGCCGCGATAAAAATAGCGAGGATCCTGGTGCAGCAGTGAGGGCAGGATCGCGCTGCCGATCATCCTGCTCAGTGCCTCGTCCGCATAGGCCGCGCCATATCGCTTGGCGTAGCCTTTCGCGCCCTGGCCATAACCGGGAAACGTATTTTGCCACTGTTCGGCGGCAGCAAATATGCCCGTTCCCACAAAAGAGAATGGGTCGACCAGCGAATGCATCGCGAGCTGATACTTTTGCCCGGCAGTCATGGGAGCAGCGTCCCAAATGTAGCTGCTGTAGAAATTTGGGAAAACGCCGAGGACGCGCTGCTGCTCCTGAACCTTCACTTGCTCAGTGGCTATTTCTACCTGGGAGACAGAGACCTGAACGTTTGTGGTCGTTGCCGCAGGAGACAATCGTATCTCAGGTAGTATCAATTTCTCGCCGGGGCGCAAGACGATCTCCGAAGAGGCGTAAGCGTCGAAGCCAGTCGCGGCGACCGTAAACCTGAACTTCCCGGGAGCCAGTCCAGGAAAGCTGAACTGTCCCTGGTCATCGGACATGGCCGTACGGCTGACCGGAGGATCCGACGCAACGAACGTCACCTGCGCGCCCAGAACCATGCCGCCGTTCACATCGAGGACAGTTCCGCTGATGCTGCTCGCGGCGGGCTGCTCCGCGACGCTTTGCCCGTAGCTCACTGCTTCGATGCTGCAGAGCAGCAGCAGCACGAAAGTAGTGAGTCGCCGTTTGATCATAGGGACACAGCGATTTCGGTCGGAATGGGTGTGGTGTCCATGTGGGCTGTTCATAGTCTTAATTACTTAAGACTATGGGTCAAGTTTTAAGGCGGGAATACGGCGGAACGTCCCCATCAAGTCGTGGTTTTTTTGAGGATGGCTAACCGGTCTTGCGCCGGCGAGCAGGCTTGGCGTCAGCTGCCGGAGCCGATTTTGGCGCCTTCTTTGTATCCGCTTCCACCAATGCCGGCGAGGCGGCCGCACTCCCCCGCTCCGCGATGCTCTTCTTGAGAGCTTCCATCAGATCGATCACCGGAGCCAGTTTAGGTTTAGCCGGCTGACCCGCGACGACCTGCCCGGCGCGCTTGGTTTCGATAAGCTCCAGGACCCGCTGCTGATATTCGTCCTTATATTGCTCCGGTTCGAACTTGGCCGTGAGCTGGCGGATGAATTGTTCCGCCAGGTCCATCTCCGGCTTCTGCAACGTCATGTTCTCGGCCTTGCCGTATTCGGCAATCTCCCGCACTTCGGCGGGAAAATACAGGGTATGCAGCACGATGCCCTGGTGGTACGGCCGCATCAACACGATCTGCTCCCGCTGGTGCAGCGTCACCTTGGCAATGGCGGCCACATTCAGCTTTTCCATCGCCTGCAGCAGCAACCCGTAGGCCCGCTTGCCCGGATCTTCCGGAGCGGAGTAGTACGACGCCTCGTAGTAGATCGGGTCTACCTCTTCGAGGCTGACGAATTGGGCGATCTCCATGGCTTCCGACGAATCCGCTTCCAGGGTCTTCAGCTCATCCCCGGAGACCAGCACGTAGCTGTCACGGTCGACCTGGTAGCCCTTCACCAGCTCGTTTCGCTCCACTACGCGTTCACAAACGGGACAGAAGGTCTGCTGCTTGATACGGGAGCCGCAAGGTTCGTGAATCTGGTTGAAACTGACGTGCTGTTCACGCGCCGCAGCGTAGAGACGCACCGGCACCGACACCAGGCCAAACGAGATGTAGCCCTTCCAAACTGTGGATGCCATGGCTCTCCTGAGGAGAATATAAGATACATTTTTGGTGCAAACGGGGGCAACCGGAAAATCAGCTCACCTGGTTATACACAGAATGCTCCCGGTTCCCCATATGGATCCGGCGCAGGATCATGGACGCGACGTAAGCGGCGCCGAATCCATTATCGATGTTCACGACCGTAACATTGGGCGAACAGGAATTGAGCATTCCCAGCAGGGCCGCGATGCCACCAAACGCCGCACCGTAACCCACGCTGGTGGGAACCGCGATGACGGGTGCTCCCACCATGCCCCCGACGACACTGGGCAGCGCACCCTCCATGCCCGCGCACACAATCACTACCTCGGCTTCGCGCAGAACCTCCCGATGCGCGAGCAGCCGGTGCAGGCCGGCCACGCCCACATCGTAGATCCGCCGAACCTCGGCCCCCATGACTTCGGCGGTCACGGCAGCCTCCTCGGCTACCGGCAGATCGCTGGTTCCAGCGCACAGCACCGCCAGCGAACCGCCGCCTTGATTTCCATTGGCCGGGCTCTGCCGTAGAGCGATCACGCGGGCGACAGGGTGATACTGCGCCTCGGGGACCAGTGTTTTCACGGCGGCAAATGCCGCCTCATCCGCGCGTGTCGCCAGCACATCGCTGCCCATCGCGGCCATGCGGAAGAAGATTTCCCCTACCTGCTCAGCGGTCTTGCCGCCTGCGTAGATCACCTCGGGCAGGCCGACACGGAGCTGGCGATGATGGTCAATCTTGGCGAACCCTGCGTCCTCGTAGGGCAGGTTGGCGAGCCGCTCCATCGCCTCCTCCGGTCGCAGACCTCCGTCGCGCACCCGCTGCAGCATCTCGAGAATGGTTTCAGTGGTCATGATCGCGATCCAGCTTCCAACTTTGTGCCGGTAGGGTCAAGGCCCACCTGGCGAATGCGCCAGGCAGCCAGCGCCGCCTGCATGACCGTCTTCAGCGGCACGTCGAAGGCCTCGGCTGCCCGGCGGCAATCCTCAAACTCCGGGGCGGCATTCCACTCTTCGCCCTGCCCAGAACCGGTCTTGATGTGGATCACGCCAAAGTCCGTTTGCACGGGAGTGATCTCACGGGCCAGGATCACGCGATCTTCCTCCCGCACCCGGATGCCCAGCGTAGTGGTCTCGCGAAAAATCAACTGCTGCAGCCGCTCAGCATCGCTGGGCTTGCACAGCACTGTCAGGAGAGTTCCCAGACGCCCCTTCTTCATGGTCACAGGTGCGCTCATGACATCGAGGGCGCCGCGCTCCAACGCCAACTGAGCGGTATGGGCCAAAACCTGTGGACTCAAGTCGTCCACGGCACACTCCAGGACCGTGACCTTTTCGCCCGATCCATTGCGATCGCCTGGACAGTCTCACCGACACTTACCCGCAACACATTGGGAAAGCGTTCCGGGTTGCGCGTGCCGGCTCCGTAACCGATCGCCTGGGTGCGCATCATGGGAGTCGATTCAAACCGGCAATCCAATGCCCGCAGTAAAGCCGCTCCTGTGGGGGTGACCAGTTCTGCCTGCACGTGAGCGGAATAAGTCGGTACGTTCTTAAGCAATTCCGCGGTGGCTGGCGCAGGTACGGGGAAGCGTCCGTGGGCGCAGTTCACAAAGCCGCTGCCGACGTTCACCGGCGAACAATACCAGGCGTCCAAATCGAGCGCATCTGCCGCCGCCGCGGAGCAGGCGATGTCCACGATGGCGTCGATCCCACCCACTTCATGAAAGTGGACCTTCTCCGCCTGGATGCCATGGATGCGGCCCTCTGCCTCGGCCAGCAAACCAAAGGCGCGAAGGCTGAGGTCGCGGGCGCGGCCCGTCAGGTTCCCATGCATCAGGAGGGTGCGAATCTCCGGCAGGCTGCGACCATGCTCGTGCTTGTGGTAGGTCATGGTCATGGTGGTGGGAATGTTCGTGTTTGTGGTCATGGTGATGGTTGTGCTCGTGCTCGATCGGCCCGGAGGGCTGGACCGGCTCATGCAACCGGCCATCGACCATCACATCGATCTTGGTTGACTGGATGCCGCTCCGGTTTACCCGGGTGACTTGTAGTTCAGCGCCCAGGCCGAGCGAAGCCGCGGTTCGCTGCAGCAGATCGATGGGTGCACCTGCGTCCACCAGTGCTGCCATGAGCATGTCGCCGCTGATTCCCGCAAAGCATTCCAGGTAGCCGATGCGCATGCTCTCAATCAACCTTGCCTGCCGTTTTGAAAACCGGTCAGGACTTCAATGGGAAGTACCTCGTTCATCGAGCCGGAGCGGTAACCCTCGCAATCCAGGGAGACATAGCGGAATCCTGCCGCCCGCACGACCGCGGCCATGGCTTTCATTTTCCCCATCTGCAGGACGCCCGCCATCTCCTCCTCCGCAATCTCGATGCGCGCGATCGAGCCGTGATGCCGCACCCGGAACCGCTTCAGGCCCAGGCCGCGCAGCGAATCCTCTGCCTGTTCGATCATGCGCAGTGCTTCCGGGGTTACCCGGCGCCCATACTCCATGCGCGAGGAGAGGCACGCCGAAGCAGGTTTATCCCAAACCTTGAGTTCTGCTCGCTGGGAAAGGGCACGGACGTCGGCTTTGGTCAGGCCCGCCTCGGCCAATGGAGCCGCCACTCGATGCTGCGCCGCCGCCTTATGGCCGGGACGGAAGTCCTGCCCATCATCGAGGTTTAACCCATAGGCAAGCGCTTCAAAGCCGGTGCGCTCAAGCTCCTGCTCCATCATGCTGAAGAGTTCATCCTTGCAGTGAAAACAACGATCGGGCCCATTCACCGCGTACGCTTCCCGTTCCAGCTCATGGGTCTCGATGGTGCGCAAAGGGATGCCCTGCTCGCGAGCGAACTCTTGCGCGTCGCTCAACTGTGACCGTGCCAGGCTGGCAGAATCGGCAATGACCGCGAGCATTTGCGGTCCAAGCACAGCATGGGCCGCGTAAGCCAGGTAAGCGGAGTCCACCCCACCGGAATAGGCCACAATGACGCTCTTGAGCGAGCCCAGTCTCGCATGGAGGGCTTGTTCTTTTTCCTCGAGGCTGACGGCCTGAGCGAGATTGGTTTCAGGGCCGCTGGTCTGATTCATGAGTGAGTACGCCCCCCGGCAGTGCGGACAATCCACGAAGTTGGGATGATCGATTCCAAGTAAACTGAATAAGCGATGTCGTTTTTCGCTTTAAAGACCCCTCTGAGCGCTGCCGACCGGATCGGGCGGCGCCGTCTGATTTTCCCAGATACGTTATCCCTGGTCACCCTGTTCGCGATCACAGCCGTGTTGGCCGTTCTGACCAATTATCTCTACCAATCTTACGCCTCCCACCAGGTTTCGCTCGCTGCCCGATGGCTGCAGAGAGGCGATCAGGCTTTGCGGGATCACAAGCCACAGGTGGCGATTGACGCGCTCAGCTCGGCCCTAGCTTATGCGCCGAATGACCGCAGTACAGCGATCAAGCTGGCCGAGGCGCTCGCCTCCGCAGGCCGGATTCAGGAAGCCACCGTTTACTTCAACGCGCTGCTGGAATCGCAGCAGGGCAGCGGCGTCATCAACCTGCAACTTGCCCGGCTGGCTGCCCGGCAAGGGAACCAAAGCCAGGCGATTGACGATTACCAGAGAGCGATCTACGGCAACTGGGAGGGCGATGGCTATGTGCGCCGGCGCGAGGTTCGCCTCGAGCTCATCCACTACCTCATTGCCAATCACCGGCTTGAGCAGGCTCGCAATGAGTTGCTGGTGGCTTCGGGAAACGCTCCCGCGGACGACATCAGCGTCCAACTGGAAATTGCCCGCAACATGGAGCTGGCGCAGGACCCCAGCGACGCCTTTCATGTGTACCGGACGATCCTGCACCATCATCCCTCGTTGCGCGAGGCCCTCGACGGAGCCGGCCGCACGGCTTTCCAGATGGGGCGGTACCTGGAGGCAAAACGCTATCTTTCTCGCGCCCTGGAACTCCCGGCGACCGAAGCAGACGCAGACGAGAGCGCGGTCGCCGCTTTGCAGAAAACCCGCGATCAACTCAGCGAGGCATCGAGGATATTGGCGGTCTATCCATCGTCGCGTTTAAAGCCGGCGGAACGGGACGCCCGCATTCTCACCGCCCGCAAGCTTGCCATGGCGCGGCTGACGACGTGTCTGAACGCAAAGACGGCGGCGCCGGCTACTCCATCCGCAGCGCCTGCGCCCAAGGTCCTCCTCCAACCCGCTACAAAGCCTGGCCTCCCGTTTCTCCCGCCAGCCATCCAAGCCTGCAGCAAATGTTGCGGCGGCTCCTCCCGCGGCCGACCCATTGCAAGGCCTGGTGGACCGTTGGCAGCGGTTGCCCTCCAAGGTCACTCTGGCTGAGCTCGAAAAGGATCCTGAACTGGCGGAAACGCAAATTCAACTTGTCTACGACACTGAGCTCGTCACCCAACAAGTTTGTGGACCTCCCACGGGAGACGACGCTTTGCTGTTAAAGATTGCACAGGCACCCAATCAAGTGGAGGAAGAATGAGCACGGCCACGGAATCTCCTGGGGCCAATCCAATTCCCGGCGTGGTTCCGGGAGCCGATCCGGTAGAGGTTGCCGCGGAGAGGCGTTACCGGCCGAATCCGGCAGAAGTGCAGAGGTTGGCGCCCAACCGGGATGAGCGCCTTTTCCTCGTCCTCTCCATCTTTATCGGGGTCATCTCCGGCTTGATGGTGGTCTGTTTCCGTGTCGCGATCAACTGGATCCAGGTCCTGACCCTGGGATCCTCGCCCCACCCGGGCCAGTTCCGGTTGTTTTTTGTACCCATGGGCATTGGGCTGCTGGTCGCGGTACTGGTGCAGCTGGTCTTTCCCGGAGCCCGCGGCAGCGGCATCAACCAGACCAAGGCCGCGCTTTATATCTATAACGGTTACATCTCTTTCCGGACGGTGTTGGGGAAATTCATCACCTCGGCACTGTCGATCGGTGGTGGGTTCTCGCTGGGACCTGAGGATCCGTCGCTGCAAATCGGGGCCGGTGTGGCTTCGATGGTCAGCCGCCGCTTGAATCTGTCGCGGGAGCGGCTGCGCATGTTTGCACCGATTGGGGCTGCGGCAGGCCTGGCAGCGGCGTTCAACGCTCCCATCTCGGCGATTCTTTTCGTAGTGGAAGAGGTCATTGGACGGTGGAGCGCGGCGGTTCTGGGTTCGATCGTGCTGTCTGCGATTTCCAGTGTGGTCGTCGCCCGCTGGTTCTGGGGCGCGGAGCCGATGTTTCGCATCCCCGTGGTCACGCTCAAGGGCCCACAGGAACTTCTTGCTTACACGGTTCTTGGCGTCGCGGGTGGGGTCGCGTCGCTGCTTTTTTCCAAGGCGCTCGGCTACTCCCGGCCTCGTCTTCGCAATCTTCCCCGCTGGACTTTCTATATCCAGTCGCCTATCGCGGGACTGATTGTGGGGGCTATCGCGTTCTTTGGTGTTCCGCAGGTAATGGGGCCTGGTTACAACGTGATCGACCAGGCCATGCACGGCCAATTCACCTGGAAGTTTCTTCTCGCCCTGGCCCTGCTCAAGATTGTGGCGACGACGATCTCGTTCTCCAGCGGCACCCCGGGCGGGATGTTTGCGCCCACGCTCTTTATTGGTGCGATGCTGGGGGCGTCGATCGGCACCTTCGAGAAGATCTTCTTCCCCGCCTTCCCCATCTCCGTGGGTTCTTATGCGCTGGTGGGGATGGGGGTGCTGTTCGCGGCATTCTTGCGGGTCCCATTGACGTCAGTTTTCATGGTGCTCGAGGTTAGCGGCAACTACTCCATTGTGCTTCCCGTCATTCTGGCGAATACCATCGCCTACCTGGTGTCTCGAAGTTTGCAGCCGTACCCGATTTTTGAAACCTTCACCCATCAGGATGGACTCGATCTGCCTTCCATGGAGGAGCAAAGGGAGGAGAGCGTCTTGCATTTGGAGGACGCCCTGCGCCCGGTGAACCTGCCCGTATTCCCTGGTACGGCGACGCTGGAGGAAGTGTCCGCTCAACTGGGAACCGCCGACTCCCCCATGTTGCTGGTAAAGCTACGGGATGGTTCCTGGTACTCCATGAATCGCAGCGAGTTCACGTCACTGGCGACAGCGTTAACGCCGGATACGCTGCTGGAGCGCGCAATCAAGGCCGATCGTACGCCCTTGCTGTTTCCGGATTTGCCCCTGGATAGCGCGATCCCCTACCTGGCGCGTTGGCCGGTCCTGCCCATTCAAAATCGCGCCAGTAAGGGAATTTTGGAGGGCATTGTGACCCTCGAAGATGTCCTCGGACGCTACCAGCAGAAGTGAGGGGGGAAGCCCTTTGCCATCCCGTCATGGGCCTCTCACTGAAGGTGATGAAAAACGACGGGGTCCAGCAACCTGTCCCGGCGTGCCGTGGACCACTCTCCATGCACCGTTGCCCTTTCCCTGTCACCCCGAGAGCCTGTGACTTTTTCGATGGAAAGGCCTCCCGCCCTACACCGCCTTGTCCCTCGGCAACCGTTCTCTCCCTGAAACCACCCTCTCCTATCTGTCATCCCGACCGCAGGGTGGTTTCAGGGAGAGAACGGCTGCCGAGGGACAAGGCGGTGTGGGGCGGGAAGCCTTTCCATTGATAAAAAATCACAGCCTCTCAGGATGACGATTTTGTGTAAGTTTTGAGAAGAACATCTCGTAGGTAGCGCTTACGGGACTGACGTCCTGGGGCTAAGTTCAAACCTCGCTTCGGGACTGACTTTGGAGTTGACGTTCCCACGCGAGCGCTTTTATTGAACACTGCAAAAATAATGTCATCCTGGGAGGGGGAGCCAGCGAACGCTGCGCGAAGCCCAACTGCGATGAAAAGAGGGCCGCAGGGGCTAAAGCCCTCGTCATGCGCGGCTTGTACGGCCCGACTAAAGTCGTGCCCTGATACAAAGCATTGGTTGGATGTCGCGCGAAAGAAACTGACGGGGACGTTAGTTTTGCAGGCATCCATAGCCCCTGAGGTACGCTTCTTCATCAACCTCATGGAAGAGACGCTACCTACGAAGGGCACCCGAATCTCAGACAAGCTGACCCGCAACCCTATTTACACCATCGCACTGCTCACGCCGGCGGTGCTATTCATCCATGGTTACCACCCGCTGGCCGATGATGGCGCCGTCTATGTGACCGGGATCAAAAAACTGGCGAATCCCACCCTCTACCAATCCGACGCGGTGTTTGCTTTATCGCCGACACGTTTCTCTATCTTTGCCCACGTTATGGCTCCTCTGCTTCACTGGAGCCCCTTGCCGGTATTGCTATTGGTTTGCCACGTGGCATCGATCTTCCTCTTCCTACTTGGCGCCAGGCAAGTGGCGACGCGCTTATTCTCCGACCGCCGCAGCTCCTGGGGAGCAGTGTTGCTTTCCGCTTGCTGCTTCACTCTTCCGGTCGCCGGCACGTCGCTGTCCATCATGGATCCCTACGCCACCGCACGCTCCTTTTCCACGCCGCTGAGTCTCTTTGCGGTAGCAGCCGTGCTCGATGAAAACTGGATAGGCTCCATCCTCTGGCTTGGTTTCGCTGCGCTGCTCCATCCTTTAATGGCCGGTTACACGGCTATCGTCATGCTCACGCTGGCGCTTGCCCAGCAAAAGATGTGGCGTGCCCTCGGCCTGATGTTCTCCATAGGATGGCTGCTATCCGCGGTCATCTTCATCGCCACGCATCCAGCGGACGCGAGCCTGGCCTATAACCGTGCGGCCCTCAGCCGTTCCTACTTTTTCCTCTCCAGCTGGCAATGGTACGAATATCCCGGCCTGGTGATCCCGCTACTTCTGCTGGGCTTCGCCGGATTCCGCAGCCGCTTGCCGTGGCCGGCCCGAGCGCTCGCGATCAGCGCGGCCCTGGCAGGCAGTTGGGCGCTGTTCACCTCCCTCTGTTTTGTGCATCGCAGCGGAAGCCTGTTGCTGGCGCGGCTGCAGGTGCTGCGCACTTTCCACCTGGTCTACATTGCCGGCGTACTGCTGGCTGGAGGAATGTTGGGAAGATGGACGCGACAGCATATGCGTGCGATGGCCGTGCTCTGCCTTCTGGTATCAAGCGCTCTCTTTGCCGGGCAGAGGTTCACCTACCCCGAATCCAATCATGTGGAATGGCCGGATGTAAAACCACGAAACCCATGGCAGCAGGCGTTCCTGTGGATTCGCGACAACACGCCCGGCGACGCCATCTTTGCGCTCGATAACGATTACATCGAGACCCCGGGCGAAGATGCTCAGGGCTTTCGTGCGACCGCGGAAAGAAGTGCGGTCGCCGATTGGTTTAAAGACGGGGGCATCGCGAGCAATTTTCCCCAGGCGGCTGCTTTGTGGTGGCAAGGATCGACAGCCACCGAGCGGCTCAACCAGGCCAGCGACGAAGAGCGGTTGGCCCGGCTTCGGCCCCTTGGCGTCACCTGGATCGTGCTGCCTGCCGGGGCCGCTTCGCCTGTCCCTGCTCGCCGTGGAGCTGGCCGTGGGGCGAAAACGGGCTTCCCATGTCCCTTTAGCAACGCACGCGTGCGGGTTTGCCGGCTAACCGGAAATTTGCTTCACGGAGCGGATGGCGCAAAATAATGTTCAAATAATGACTGGGGAAGAGCGCGGAGAGGCCGTTCATGTTGACGCTGTATCAGAGGCTTATTTTCGGGTACGTTCTCCTGCTTGCCCTTCTGGTTGCCGTCGGCTTGCACGATTCCATGTCCCTTCACCAGGCAGCCGCTCTAGATCACCACGCAAGCCTGTCCGGGGCAGTGGAGGCGCGGGCTGCCCTGGCCCGGCGGGCTACGATCATTACCGGGATCTGCGTCCTGAGCGGGATCGCGATCACGATCGGCTTTCTCATCTCCATCATCCGCCCGATTCGCCGGACCGCCGCCGTGGCGCGCCGCATTGGCCAGGGCGAATTACAGCAAAGGATCGAATGGCGTACCCGGGATGACCTGGGTACGATTGCCACCGAACTCAACCGGATGGCCGTGCGGCTGCGCGACTTGCGCGATACGGAATATGGCCGCAAACAAATGGATCAGCAGCTTTCCGATGCCGTGGTGCAGTCAATCTTCGAGCCGGTGATCGTGACAGATGCGACAGGACATGTGCTGAAACTCAACCAGGCCGCGAACGAAGTGCTGGGCGAAGCTGCCGCGGATCGCATGGCCCTGACCAACACACCAGGGGGTGAGAGGATTTTGCGGGCTGTCCGCGACGCAGTCTCGATGCGCCAGTCCATCGCCAGCAAAGATGACGCAGCCATCCTGCCCATGAAGTTGGGGGAGGGAGATCGCAGCTATCGTCTGCGCACCACACCCATGCGGGATGCCGATGGCAAATTGCTGGGAGCCGTCAGCGTGCTTGAGGACATCACCGAGATGCAGGACATCGACCGGTTCAAGACGCGATTCCTCAGTGTCGCCTCGCGGAAACTGCGCCAACCTCTGGAGCAGCTCCGCTTGAGCCTTTACACGCTCGCCCAGGGTTTCGCGGGCGAACTGCGGCCCTTGCAGGCGGATGTGCTGCACGGAGCCGAGGAAGACGCAGAGCGCCTCAATGACCTCATGTCCGATCTGATCGAGGTCTCCGAACTCGATACCGGACGGCGCGAACTCCGCATGGATCGATTCCGCCCGGTTGATATTCTCCGCGATGCCAGCTCCCGGTTGCGTGAGGAAGTGCGGGCCAAGAACATCGATGTGCAGATAGAGGCGTTCGCCGACCTCTCGTATGTCAACGGAGATCGCCGCGCCCTGCGCAGCATCATGGACAATCTGATGAGCAACGCTGTCCGTTACACTCCGGAGAATGGCACCATCCTGTTACAAGCAAAGGAGCAGAAGGATACGGTGCAATTCTCGGTGCGTGACTCGGGCCGGGGCATCGAAGCGGAGAGGCTGGCGAACATCTTCGGCCGTTTTAACGCGGCGCATGATCAGGGGACCGGTCTGGGTCTCGCCCTGGTGCGCCGGCTGGTGGAATTGCTTGGAGGGCAAGTGTCCGTGGAGAGCAGACTCGGCCACGGAGCAACTTTCACTTTTACCCTCCCCGTCGCCACCACGGTCGCGACACGGCATCCGATAGAGATTGGTTAAAGCGTAATCATCTGATGCTTTCATCTTCACAAGGGACATGACAGGAATCTCGACCGACACCACTCCCGCCGCTCCAGAACTGGCGAAGCTGCGCATCTATATCGGCGCAGCGCCCGGCGTGGGCAAGACCTTCCAGATGCTCGAGGATGCCCACCTGATGAGGAATCAGGGCATCGACATCGTCATTGGGCTGATCGAATCGCACGGGCGGAAAGATACGCAGGACGAGATCAAGGATCTGGAGCTCATTCCCCGGCGCGCCATCCCCTATCGATCCGTGGTTCTGGAAGAGATGGATCTCGACGCCATCCTGGTCCGGCATCCGCAATACTGCATCGTCGATGAGCTGGCACACACGAATGTGCCAGGATCGAAAAACCGCAAGCGCTACGAAGACGTGCTGGAGTTGTTGGACGCCGGCATCAACGTGATGACCGCGGTCAACATACAGCATCTGGAAACGCTGAACGATTCAGTTTCCCGTTCCGCCGCTACGCAGATTCGTGAAACGATTCCGGATAGTTTCCTGAAGCGGGCCGATGAAGTTGTGAATGTGGATGTCACCGTGGAGGAACTGCGTTCACGGCTCAAGCAGGGGAAGATATACGCCGCGGAAAAGATTGAGCAGTCCCTCGCCAATTTTTTCCGCAAGGGCAATCTCAGTATGTTGCGCGAGCTTGCGCTGCGCACGACTGCGGAAGAGGTCGGGTCGCAGGCGGCGGAGTACCGCCGCAGCCAGGGTTTAGAACAGGCTCCGATTCCGGAGAAGGTGATGGTCTGTCTTTCCCCTCGTCCGGGCGCCGAACGGCTGTTGCGTGTGGGCTCCCGCATTGCCGGCCGGCTGGCCACGAATTGGTATGCCGTGCGCGTGGAATCACCGAATGAGGATGCCCGGCATGGGGACCCGGAAGAGTATCAACGCATGGAGGAGTATCAGCGTCTAGCCCGGGAGCTGGGTGCGCAGGTGGTGGTATTGAAAGACAAGAATGTCGCCGACGCATTGATCGAATTTGCCCAACAGGAGAGCATCTCGCACGTCGTGTTCGGGCAATCGGTACGGTCCCGGTTCGACATTCTCTTGCATGGATCGGTAATCAACCGCTTTTTGGCCGAGATACGCGATGCCACGGTGCAAGTGGTCCCAATCGGTAAGGGCAAGCGCTGACTCCGCTGCGCCTTCCTTTCCTTCTTCAATTCCTCGCACCTCCCGGTGAGTGCGCCCTGCGTACCAAAAGAAAAGGCCCGCTGGTGAGCGGGCCTTCTTAAGACAGTGAATGAGATATTAGACTCCGGCGTGTTCGATGATGTTCTCGCGGACTGCCTCGTCCTTCTTCTCTTCGCTCGGAGTCTTGGGGAGCGCCACGGCCAAGACGTCTTCGATGCGGCTGGCATAGTGGATGTTCACTCCCTCTATCTGGTCGGCGGTCAAATCCTCCTCGACGTTCTGGCGATTTTCCGCTGGCAGGATGACATCCTGCACGCCGGCTCGCTTGGCGGCGAGGAATTTCTCCTTAATGCCACCCACCGGTAGAACGTTGCCGCTGAGGGTTATCTCACCGGTCATCGCGGTAAGCGGACGAACCGCCCTGTCGGTCATCAGTGAAACCAGGGTGGTTGCCATGGTTACACCGGCCGAAGGCCCGTCCTTGGGGATGGCTCCCGCAGGAACGTGGATGTGTATATCCAGGTCCTTGGTGAAGTCCTCCTCCAGCCCCAGGGTGGGGGCGTTGGAACGTACCCAGGTCAGCGCAGCCTGCATGGATTCCTGCATGACCTCGCCAATCTGGCCGGTCATCTTGAAACCGCCCTTGCCTTTCATCCTGTTGGCTTCGATGAACAACACATCGCCGCCCGCCGGTGTCCAGGCCAGTCCGACAGCCACACCGGCACGCCGGGTGCGCTCAGCCAGTTCGGTATCCACGCGGACCTTGATGCCGCCGAGAAACTCCTGAATGATCGCCCGGTCAACCACCAGGGTGCCTGTTTTCCCTTCCGCAATGCGCCTTGCCTGCTTGCGGCATACGGTGCCGATCAGCTGCTCCAGCTTGCGGACGCCCGCCTCTCGCGTGTAGTGACGCACGATGTAGCGAACGCCTTCTTCCGGAAATTCGATCTGGGGCGCTTCCCCTTCCTTGGTATCGATACCGTTTTCCTTGATCTGCCGCGGAATCAGGTAGCGGAACGCGATGTGAGCTTTCTCATCCTCGGTGTAGCCCGAGAGATCGATGATCTCCATGCGATCACGCAAAGGCTCCGGAATGGGATCGAGCATGTTCGCAGTGCAGATAAAGAGCACCTTGGACAAATCGAACGGTACATCCAGGTAGTTGTCCCGGAACGTATTGTTCTGCTCCGGATCCAGAGTTTCGAGCAGCGCGGACGCTGGATCCCCACGGAAATCACGTCCCAACTTGTCGATTTCGTCCAGCATGAAGACCGGATCGTTGGCATCCGCGCGCCGCAGCGCCTGCATGATCTGCCCGGGAAGGGCCCCGATGTACGTGCGCCGGTGGCCGCGAATTTCGGCCTCGTCGTGCATGCCGCCGAGCGAAATGCGTTGGAATTTGCGGCCCAAAGCACGTGCGATGCTTCGGCCAAGCGACGTCTTGCCTACGCCGGGAGGCCCGACGAAGCAGAGGATCGGCCCTTTCATGTCGGGCTTGAGACGACGCACGCTCAGGTAGTCCAGGATGCGGTCCTTCACCCGCTTCAGATCGTAGTGATCGAGGTCGAGGATCTCCTTCGCCTTGGTGATATCCACTTCGCCGCCCGTCGACTTGGTCCACGGCAGGACTGCCAGCCATTCCACGTAGTTGCGGGTGAGCGAGTAGTCGGCAGCCATGGGAGACATCCGGGACAACCGGCCAAGCTCCTTGGTGGCTTCCTTCTTCACGTCCTCCGGCATGCCGGCGGCTTCGATCTTCTGCCGCAGCTCTTCGATATCCTTCTGGCCGTCGTCCAGTTCGCCAATTTCCTTCTGGATGGCTTTGAGCTGTTCGCGCAAGTAGTAGTCGCGCTGCGATTGCTGCACCTGGTCCTGGACTTCCGTCTGGATCTTGTTCCGCAGCTGCTGGACTTCCGCTTCCTTGGCAAGATGCTTGTTGATGCGCTCCATGCGCAACATCACATCGGGTGTTTCCAGAAGTTCCTGCTTGTCCGTGGTGGCCAGGAACGGCAGGGACGACGCAATGAAATCAACCAGGCGCCCTGGATCTTCGATGTTCAACGCAATGGTCTGGAGTTCGTCGGAAAGTGTGGGCGAGGTGGTGACGATCTGTTGGAATTGCGCGATTACGTTGCGCTGCAGCGCCTCCAACTCGGCGCTTTTCCCTGGATCCACTTCCGCCAGGTGGTCGACCGAAGCCATCATGAACGGCTCTATCTGGTCAAATTCTGCCAGCTTGACCCGCTCGGTGCCCTCGGTAAACACAAACAGGCTTTGGTTGGGCATTTTGACGACTTTGTGTACCGTCGCGAGGGTGCCTACGGAGTACAAGTCGCTGGGTTGAGGGCTATCCATGCGCTCGTCGCGCTGTGCCACCACGACGATGGTCTTCTGCTCTCCCAGGGACTGAATGAGTTGAATGGAGCTTTCCCGGCCGACGGTCAGGGGCAGTACGGCGTGCGGAAAGAGCACCGTGCTGCGAACGGGCAAAATGGGGAGGACTCTCCCCTGTGAGCCGCCCTGCTCGCGCCGACTGGGGTCGGTAGGATTGATAATGCTTAAGAAGTCGCTAGCCATGAGTATCCTTCTATCAGATTACTTAATGTAGATGCTGAAGGTCTCGGAAAGTCGCAAAAGGCGGCTCTTTCCCCTCTATCGACGGACCCGGGCACTCTCAGGAGAACCACCGGGTCAGACCGGCAACCGGGCGGCCGGGTAGTGTCCCAGTTCTTTCACCAGCATGCACTGGCGGCGAAGTTGATCCAGGGCCGCCTTGGTTGCGGCCGGGTCGGCCACCTGGTAGTCCAGGTAAAAGACATACTGCCAGGGTTGGCCCTGTACCGGACGGGATTCTATCTTGCACAGGTTGGTATTGTGCTCCGCGAACACCTGAAGCGCCGAAACCAGGGTTCCCGGGCTGTTCTCGACCGTAAAGGCAATGCTGACCTTGTCAGGGCCGGGAAGGGGCCTGACTTGAGCACTGCTGCGAATGAGAAAAAAGCGAGTGTAGTTGGCCGCATTGTCTTCGATACCGGCAGCCAGCACGGTTCCCCCATAGGCGACAGCGGCCTGCTCGCTGGCCACTGCGCCGTTCTCTTCGTCGCCCAGGGCGGTTATATGTTTGACGCTTCCGGCCGTGTCATAGAAAGCGGTCGGCGTCATCAGCGGATGCTCCGCGAAGAAACGGCGGCACTGGGCCAGCGCGACCGGATGAGACAGAACCTTGCGGATATTCGCTAGTTTGCTGCCTGGGACACCGATGAGATTGTGACGAATGCGCAGCAGCGATTCCCGTTCGATTTGCACGTCGGATTGAAAGAGGAGATCGAAGTGTTCAACTACAGAACCGGCGAGAGAGTTCTCGATGGGAATGACCGCCGCACACACCTCACCGCTCTCCACTAGCTTGAAAACCTCTGCCGAGTAGGCACAGGGAACAATGGTTGCTTGCGGCTCCATCTGTAATGCGGCTTGGTGGCTGAAAGAGCCTGGCTCTCCCTGGATGGCGATCCGCATTCCTGCCCCACAGACTTAATTCTGATGATACGGCAACCCACTCGGGTGCAAACGCACCAAAGTACAGCGTAGCAAGACTTTACATTCAGGAGAAACACGATGCTTTGGACAATTTTTCTGGTTCTGCTGGTACTTTGGCTGGTCGGCTTTATTGGATTCCACGTGGTTGCCTGGTACATCCACTTATTGCTGATCATTGCGCTGGTGGTGCTCGTTATTCAGCTGATCGGCGGGCGACGAGCCATTTGACGCGTTGCAAATAAACCGCTTACCGAAGCTAAGGACCTTTTTGGGTCGAGCAGGTAGGCGGCGAACCATCCGGTGGCATCTCAGTTTAAGTGCCTGGAAATGTGCAGGCACAAGGAGATAAGTCATGAATAAGGATCAAGTGACGGGCAAGGTGGAGCGGGTAGCGGGACGCGTTAAACAGGGCGTAGGTGAAACGGTGGGCAACCAGAAGTTGGCCAACCAGGGCGTAGCCGATCAGGTGAAGGGCGCCGCCAAGGAGACATGGGGCAACGTAAAGGATGCGGCCGAAGCAACGGCGGATCGCCACCAGACCGAGGCGGAACTGAGAGCCAATGACGCGCGGGCTGGGGTTCGCCAGAAGGTCGACGAGATTCACGAGAACATCAATGAAAGGATCGATGCCCACAAGGCAGAGGAGCGGAACAAAGCCAGAACGGCCTAGCTTCACTTGATTCTTTCCGGTTGGAACGCACCCGTCCTGGACGGGTGCGTTTTTTGCTTTAGGGCTGCACTAATGCGAGAGCAGAAGGGCGGCCGCGACAAAGAAAAAGAAGACCATCGATATGATCCCATTCAACGTAAAAAATGCGGCATTGAGGCGCCTAAGATCAGTCGGAGAAACGATGAGGTGCTCGTAGAGCAGCAGGATGCCGACCGCGGTTACTCCGGCCCAAGCGATGGCGTTGAGTGAAAAGAGCCTGAGCAGCCAGCACAACAGGATCATCATCACCAGGTGCATCGCGCGCGCGAACCAAAAGGCCGCCCGAATGCCCCAGGCTTCCGGGATGCTGTTCAGGCCGTTTTCCCGGTCGTGGGCCATGTCCTGGCAGGCGTAGAGAACATCAAATCCCCCCACCCAAAACAGCACCGCCGCGGTGAGCACGACGATGCGCGGATCCAATGACCCGCGGATCGCGATCCACGCGGCCGCGGGAGCAATCCCCAATGCCAACCCGAGCACCAGGTGAGACCAGCGGGTAAATCTCTTGGTATAGGAGTAGAGCATGAGCACCGCGAGGACCACAGGAGAAAGCAGGAGCGTGACCCGGTTCAGTTGAGCGGCGGCCAACACGAAGGCTAAAGACATGACAACGGTAAAGCCGCCGACGAAGCCGCGGCTGAGCAGGCCCGCGGGGATGGCGCGAGCGGCGGTTCTTGGATTGGCCGCGTCCAGACTGGCATCCGCCCAGCGGTTGAAGGCCATCGCGGCCGAGCGCGCGGTTACCATGCAGACCACAATCCAGAGAACTTTGTGCCAGGACGGCCATCCGGCGGCGGCCAGCATCGCGCCCGAGAGAGCAAACGGGAGGGCAAAGATGGAGTGCTCCCATTTGATCATTTCCAGAGTGGTACCTACGTTGCGCAGCAATGCCATGTATTCAGTGTACCGGTCGAGACCAGGATCGAGTTTATCCCTGGACAGCGTCTCTGGACGAAGGGCACGGCTTTCGGAGGGTGCGGAAAACTCTCTTCAGGTTATGCCGGACTGAAGATTGCTACGATTGCGTCGCGGCTCATTTCCAGTCGTCCCTGCGGGACTTTTCGTCTCTCTGAATCTCTAGCCAGGACTGCGTCCTTGGCTAAGTTCGGTCAGACGTGTCCAAATTAGATTTTTCCAGCTAGCCAATTTGGACAAGACAACCTATCAATAGACCCAACTCTGCGGAAATTCGTCGCGTTCTCCGATAGCCACTGCTCTGATGCTCTGTATCAGGGCACGACTTCAGTCGGGCCGTACAGGGCGGCCGATGAGGGCTTTAGCCCCTGAGGGCTTTAGAGTCTGCGTGAGAACCCGTCGGCTGCATGAGTCCCGCAGGGACGACTCAACTTCAGAGCTGTCCAAATTGGCGGAAGAACTTGTTTAACGGTGTGACTCGCTGATTGCTTTGGGGGCGTTCGGCCGAACAGAATCAGGTTGGTACTTGATTGGTGAATGAGACGGGGAAAGATGGGATTCACTTCGCCATTAGATTTAGAAGAGCGTACCTCAGGGGCTAAAGCCCTCATTGGCTCCTGCCTGTACGGCCCGACTAAAGTCGTGCCCTGATACAGAGCATCAGAGCGGTGGCCATCGGAAAATGCGCGCATTTCCGCAGAGTCGGCTCTATCGATAGGGTGTCTTGTCTAAATTGGAAGCTGAAAAAATCTACTTTGGACAGGTCTGAAGTTCAGCCGTCCCTGCGGGACTCATGTTGCAGCCGATGGGTTCTCACGCATACTCTTTAGCCCGTACATACCAGCCTGTACCTAACCTCGTTCCGGTAAGCGTTATATGCGTGGCATATTCCACATGTGGTCCGCAAACAAAGGAAAAGCCAGCCCTCCCAGAAAGCGGAGGGCCAGCCACGTGTGATTCGCCGCTAATCTACTGCTCGACCGATCCTTTGGCGACTTGTAGATTGTTGGTCACCTTGAAGATGCCGGGGACGCTATTGGCACGAATGCCCGCCACATCTTTGTCTGCCTGGCTATTGACGACTCCATTCAGGGTGACATTGCCATTCACGACCGTGATGCGAATGGGCTGCGCCGGGTCGATGGCGTATTTATTCAAGCTAGGATAGCCGTAAATAGCCCGGTAAACTGCGCGGCGGGATTGATCGTCCATGGGCGACAGGGGATCGACCTGAATGTTGTTGACCACGTCCTGCACGCCGGGAAAATGGCTTGCGAGCGAAACTGCGGAATCAGCGGCAACCGGGCCCAGCGCGTTGCCGGCCAGGGTGACCACACCGTTCTGCACGTTGACGCTGATGGCGTTAAACGCATTGCCATAACCTACGCGATCGTACTGCAGCTTCTGCACGATCTTCTGTTGCAGCTGCGCATCGGACATCTCTCCAGCACCCGCAATCTTAAGATTGTTGCGAACCGCAACAACATTCTTCGTGCGATGGGCTCTCTTATCGATCTCTTCCTTGGTCGCGAAGTCCTTGATCGTGCCTTCGAGATCCACGACCCCGTTCTTGACCGATATCTGTACGTCCTTGTACTTCTTCAATTCGTTCTGCAGTTGAGCTTGAATATTGTTATCGGTCTGCGCATTTTGACCCAGAGCATACGAGGCAGAGGGAGTCATCACCTGAGAACCCAGAGCCAGACCAGCAGCCAGCGCCAAAGTGAGAGCATGTCTTGCCATTTTCATTTCTTCTCCTGTTTTTCCGCGACCTCGCACTGCTTCGCGAATAAGTCCACTTATATAGACACAAAATCAAGGCCCGGGTTGCCCCTCCCTGTTTACTACGACTCCAGAGCGGGCGTCAACGATAGCGTTTATGAACTTTCAGCACCACGCTGAAGACGCCGGACTCGTCGCGTAAGGCCACGACAGAAACACTCTGGGTGATGTCCACCTGTGCCTGAATCAACTGCTGCGCGGTGGCATTCACGTTGGTGGCGTAGGTGACCTGAACATTGCGGGAAATGTTTTGCTGCACTGTGATGCGGGCACTGGAACTGCCCACGGTGCCCACGTAAGTCGGATCGATCTTAACGCTGCCGCCGCCAAAGAGCTTCTGCACCCGGCTGCCGACCGCCGCATTCAGGGCGCCTCCCAACAACGCGTTGGTGGTCGAGTCGGAGCCGATGGACTGCTCCTGCTGGGAATACAGCGCCTGCTCCTCCTGGGTGCGGCCCAGCGCCAGCAGAGAGATCACGTCCGCCTGGGCGAGAGGGGGCTCGGAGCGGAAAGTCGGCGTGAGCTGGTTAATGTTGCCGTGCAGACCGATGGTCACGTCGTATTCTTCCACCCGGGTGGTGGCATCGATGTCGATAAAGGGTTGAATCATGACCGGGTTGGTAAAGAAGATTTGCCCATGCTGCAGGCGGTAGGTGGTTCCGGCAAAGTTGGCGGTGCCGTCGGTGATGTTGATGCGCCCCAGGATCGCCGGTTGGGCCACGGTCCCGCGGATACGCAGATCCACACTTCCGGCCAGCTGGGCGTAGGAATTCTGGAAGTCGAGCTGGGGCGCCGAGAACACGTGAACATCCAGCCGCACGTGGCTGGACGGCGCGTTCGGGTCCGGCGGCAGGTTCGCCGCTGGACTGGGAGCAAAACTGGCGAAGTCGACATTCGGGCCGATGATGAACCGCGTGATCTGGACACTGCCACTGAGCGTCATGTTGTTCTGCGATCCGATCAAATGCAAGGTGGTGTCCGTGGTCGCGCTTATGCCTGCATAACGAACCCGGATATCTTTGCCCGTTGCCGTAAAGTCTCCGTAGAGGCCCTGCTGGAAGGCTAAGAACCCTCCGATTTTGAGTTGGCCACCCCCGGTCGTGCCCACCATGTTCTGCACCTGGAGCCGGTTCTGATCGAAGATCAGGTCTCCATTCAATTTGCTGATGCCATTGGGCAGATCATTGAGGGCCAAACCGACATTGGTAAGGTGCATCCGTCCCGAAAACAAGGGCTTGGTCAGGGTCCCGCCGGCTTCGACATTAAAATCCACATGGCCGGAGGAAGTAATGTCGGGATCGAATGTCTGCGCCAGCTTCATGTTCACGGAGCCGTTTCCGGTGACATCCAGCGCCTGCGTGTCCATCAGGTTCGCGGTGCCGGTGAGCGAAAGGTTGGTGTCCGGCCCGGTGATGTGAGCCTGGTTGAGGTGGAGCACGCCCTCACGCAACGAGGCGCGTATGGGGCCCTCGGCCTGGAGTGCGATGCCCTGCAAGGTGACCGCGAACTGGGTGATCTCCGCGTCCCCGCTGAACTGCTTCGGCTGGCGCAACGGGCCGGCCACATTGATCGTGCCCCCAATCGCAGAATTGCCGCTGACCGTCTGCACATGGAAAGCGCGCAGGAAGGGCGCCACATTGAGGTTGGTCAACACCGCGTTGGCCCGGGTGTCGAAATTGTCGTGCAGTTGCGTCTGCCCGGTGACCTTTAGCTGCGCGGTCGCCAGACTGTTCTGGGCCGTAAAGTAGGCCGTTGTGCCCTGGGTGTGCGCGATCATCTCCACCGCACCGGCAGGCTGCCCTCCCAGAACGAGGTTGCGCATGTGAAGCCCAGCCAGGATGGAAAAGGAATCAAAAGTGCCGGATGCATGCGCGTCGAACTTCACCGCGCCGGCTACCGAGAGCCGGGGATCCTTAGGTTGCGGGAAATGAGCCAGCTCGAAGTTGGTTCCGTCCAGATTGCCCAGGAACTGTTTCGTCTTCAGGCTGTAAGTCCCGTTGCCCTCCACCGTTCCGCCATCCTGGAGTAGGGTTAGTTTCGTCAGATTGATGTCTTGTCCAGCCAGAGTCGCAGCTGCGGTAAGGCTGTGGTAGGGCTGCCCTTCGATGGCTCCGCCCAGAAGAGTCAGATTGCCCCCGCCGTTCAGGTCGCCGAGCATTCCCCCGGCATGAGCCTGCAGGTTCAGGGTGCCGGTCACCGGGAAATCCTGCCCGACAAGGGACAAAAGATCGGTAAGAGAAGCGTTCTGCACCTGGGCGGTCGCGTTGATCGTGGCCTGGTCATCGAAGGCCACCCGGCGGCGATTGATGTGATGCGCTTCCAGTTGCCCGGAGGCGTGGATCACGGTCTTGTCACGGGTGAGGGTCGCGTGATCGACAGAGATGAGACTGGACGAGTAGCTCGCATTGGTGTCCAGCTCATCCCAAAAGATGCTCGTGGGAGTGCCGGCGGCGTTTGAATCGGCCGCCGGCTGGGCGACCGGTTCAGACGCTCGTGGCGCGGGCTGCGGCTGCGCCTTGCTACCCAATGCGGGAAGCACAAACGAGGTAGAGAACTGCTTCACGTTGAGGTGGCCTTTGAACGCAGGATCAACCAGCGAGCCACTCCCCGCACCGTCGAACGTGGCATCGCCATGAAGCTGGATGGGAAGGCCTCCAATCCCCGGCTTTCCGTTAACCCCCAAATCCAGCGCCTTCAGCACGTGATCGAACTCGCCCAGATTGTGGTTGACCATGTGGATGGTGAGATCGGAAGGCCTCTCGACCGGATACACACCCAGCAAGCCAGAGACCTTGAGGTTGGTCGCGGGACTATTCGCCTCCAGTCGATTGATCTGAACTTTACCTCCGCGCTGGAAGTACTTGGCATCCACCGTTCCACTGAGCGGAAGCAGCCCGGAGATGGGCTTGTCGGGAACACTCATAGCGAGGACGGCGGCGACGGTAAGGTCGTCCGGCGAGCCCGTCCAGTCGACGCTTACATTTCCCTCGCCCGCCGTATCGAACCCCAGGTTTCTATAGTGCGGAGGGAGGACGCTTTCGAGGATGGTCGTCAGCCGTACGCCGCGCACCCGGGCACGGATGTTCAACACCTGGGCCCCGGGCGCCTTCGCCGGACCGTCGGGAGCGCTCCAGTTGAGAAAGCGAAGGCCCGCGTAGACGATCCCGCCCTGCCGCGGGCGGGCTACGAGATCCGGTAACGAGATCTCGCTCGGAGTGATGTGCAAGTGGGTGGTGGCATTCGCTCCATCGATCCAGAAGTATTCCATGGCATAGCTGGTGTTGATCACCTTGGCATTGCCGTCAATCGCGTATTCACTGGCGCCGGTTCCATGGGCCGTGATGGCAAGGTTGACGCTGCCGCGCCGGAAACCGTCTACCACTCCGAGCCCGGTCAACTCGGCCAGTTCCACGGGGCCACTCGCGGAAAGCTTCCATTGCGGTTGCGCGAAATGCGTCAGATTGCCTGAGGCTTCAAGACTGGTTTTGCCGGTGGTAAAGTGCAGACCCTTGATCTCCACGGCATCGGGCGCCGCTTCCACGCTCAGATCCAGTTTGCTGCGAACAACAGCGGACTTGCCTTTCTGTGCGTTGATATCGGAGCAGGAGATTTGGCCCACATAGTGCTTCGAAGCCGGCTCATAGGTGACCACCACGCCCAGATCGTTCGCGGCCAGTTGGAATGGAATGGAGCGGTCATTGACCAGCGCCACGCCGTTATGAGCTTCTACCCGGCGGGCCTGCAGGTCGAAGATTGTCTTGACGGCGGGCCCATTGGTGCTTTGCTTGGCCTTTGGAGCCGGCTGGTTGGTGTGGCCGTCGGGATAAACGATGAGATGGATCGCCGGACGGTCGACCTCCAAAAAGTCGAGGCCCAACTGCGCATTGACAAAGGAGAGGATCTTAGCTCGCGCATAAAGGCGGTCGACATGGGCGTAGGGCAATTCGCCGCGGCCTTCGAGCCCATGGATCGTAAGGCCATTCACTTCCACGGCCAGGTGCCGCAGATTCCAGCGCAAGGACTGGATCTCTACCCGGCCGCCGGTGGCATCCTCAAGTACAGTCACCACCTTCTGCCGGACGATGTTGGCAAAGTGCGGCGTCGAGGCGTAGTAAAGCAACCCGGCGACGATCAGGACCAGCAGCAGCAACATGCCGCCGCCTACCCTTAGAATCCAACCCCAGGTGCTCACGGCTGTCTTTCCGGAGCTCATGACTGCCCCCCGGACTCGGACTCGTCGCCGGAACCTGTGGTGCCGACCTGCCCGTAGGCGGGATCGAGAATGCTGACGCTGCCCTCACTCTTCAGGCTCTGTAACCATTCGAGTAGCAGAGAACTCACTCGTTGTTGCAGCAGGATCTCCTGGATGCGGTCGGAAACCGATGCCAGAGACGGCGGCTTCTGCCCCTTGAGTTGGGGTACCAGGGTCTTGTTGTAGTAATCCGCGATCTCCTGTTGCGTAACCCGAACACCGGAGCCGAAACGTGACTGGATGAAGGACAGGATGGTCATCCGCTCCGTCCAGCGCTTCTCGACCTCTTGCTCCGTCAGGCCGTGTGCTTTCAGAAACGCTTGCCAACCGGCTTCAGTCTGGCAATGGTATTGCGCACATTCAGGAATCACGGTGCGCAACTCCTTGAGGCGGTGTTGCACCTCCTCGGGCGCCGGAGGCGTGGCGGACTGGGTCGCCTGCATCTGTTGCAGAATCAGCGCACGATCGATCAGGCGCTGCAGAGCACGCTGCGGGGTGTTACGCGCGGGATTCACACTGAATGGCTGCAAGACGCCGTAGCGAATCTCTTCCTGCACATCGCTCTCCAGGATCACGGTGCCGTTGATCACCGCGACCACGTGATCGAGCACCACGGCTCCCGGCGGCAGAGGTGGGGCGCTCTGCTGTCCCCATCCGCTCCCCGCGATCATTGCCTGCATCAACAACAGGATCAAACCCCAAACTCCATACACGCTGACAAACGTGGCTAGCCCATGTCTCTCGCGAGATACCGGAGACCACGTTCTCAGCTGCATCAACATCAAAAGCTCTGTCCGATACTGAAGAAAAAGTTGAAGTGGCTGGCCTGCCCCACGTGCGGGTTAGGAGTCTGCGAAGAAGTGGTGTAGTCGTAAAAAACGGGATAAATCGGCGGATTGAGGTTGTAGCTGAAATCTCCGCGTATCGGGCCAATGGGTGTGTGGTAGCGCAAACCCAGTCCCACGGCATGGGAAAAGTCGTTGAAGTCGCAGGTGTCCGGCGTGTTGTAGGTGGTGTAAGGCGTAGTGACATTGCGGCAGGTATAGCTGTGCGGTTGCTTGATGCGCAGCGCGCTCGGCCATATCTGGGAAGACTTTTGGAACGCATTGCCCATGTCATGAAATAGGACAAAGCTGAGATCGGTGCCCACCCAGCGCAATGTGGGAGGCGGTGGGCGGAGCTCGAGCGTGTTGACGAATACGCCCGCGCCGCCAACCGGATAACCGGTCTGAGGGTCACGAGGCCCAGCGGAATTGATGGGGAAACCACGATGCGAGGTGGCGCCGCCCGCATATAGCCGCTCGGGGAGAGGGATCAGCTGCTCGTCGCCATCGCCGAACGAGCGCTCCTGTCCGTACCTCGTTTGGCGCGCAAATACCCAGTGCCTCGGCCCAAAATCGAAATAGGTAGCATTGCTGATGTCGATGCGGTCGAAATTGGCCTGGGAGCCGAACTTGCCATCCGCCAGAAAAATCTCTCCTGTGGTGAAGGTGCCGTGGTGGGCATCGAGAGGCACATCGCGGGTATCGCGGATATCCGTGATGCCGGGGCCGCCTACCCGCACCGGCTGGGCCAGCAAGGGAATTTGCGACAGGCTGACCTGCAGAGTATTCGAATTGACCGAAACCCGGCGGTAGGAGAAGGAGTAGATCAAGGTGGTGGGCTTGGTCACGCGCTGCGACAGACGCAAAGCGCCGGAAAGAATGGACGCCCGATACGTGGTGATCACGGCGCTGTTGTTGTATCCGCCGGAAAGCGTCAGGTTTAGCGATGGCTTATTGCGAAAATGCGGATCCTGATAGCTAAGCAGCGCGATCTGTTCCAGGGTTCCGTAGTTAGTCCGCAGCGTGATCGACTGGTCGGTGCCGCGCAGATTGGTACGGCTTACGTTGAACAGGATGCGAGGGCTGGCCCCGGTATGCCCGTTGGGATTGCACGAGTAGCTATTGGTGATGCCTAAAATCGCCTGCTCCGCGGGGGAGAGACAGCCTTGCGCGGGTGTACCCGTCTGCACCTCGAAACCGAACCCGTAGCTGATGTCCCAGCGCCTGGCTTCGGTGAGATTCAGCAGGATGTTCTTGTAACTTTCATCGCCGTTCGGATTCTGAATCGCGGTATTGACCTCGTTGAACAAGGCCAGGTCATAGAGCCTGCGCTGCGTCTGGAGCAGGGCGGTTTGGTTGAGAGGGTCGTCCGGATGCAGGGTGATCCGCTGCTGCACGATAGCGGGTTTGGTTCGCTCCACGCCGGAGACAATCACCTTGCGCACGAAGAACTGCTTACCGGACACGATCTTCATGGTGAAGTCCACGGCGTCCGGGTGATCCTGCTCGGCTTGCTGGAACAGGCTTACCTGCGCATTGTCATAGCCCTTGCTGAAATAGTAGGTCTGGACCAGATCGCGATCCTGATTGATGTTGATGGCGGAGTAGGGCTGCCCTACCTGGGTATTCAGCAAAGGGCGAAACTCCTTGAGCTGCTCCTCGGTGGCGCCCTCAATGTCGTATTTGCCGACGCGGCGCTGGGTGCCCTCCTCGATGACATAGACGATTTTGAAGTGGGAGATCTTGCTGGGCTTAAGCACGCCCGTATCGCTGTCAGTAAATTCGGTGGTCACGTTGATTGCGCTGAACCCGTTGCTCATGTAGAGGCCCTTAATGCTGGCTATATCCTGAGCTACCAGTTGCTGGCTGAAGGCGCCGTACCGGTCCAGAAAACCATTCGGCCGCACGCTCAGACGCTCTTTAATCAGCTCGGTGCTGAAATACTTATTGCCGGCAACCCCGACCGAGTCGACCACATGGCGCTTGCCCAACTGGATGGTGTAGAGCGCGGTCACATGCTGCGCATCGGTCTCCACCGGGTGGTGTGAAACCTTCACATCGAAGTACCCGTGGCTCTCGTAGTAGTTGCGCAAATTCTGTGCGCCTTCGTTGAGCAGATCCTGGTCAACCGCACCTTCTTCATAGACCGGCACCAGTTTCTGCAATTGGGCACGGCTGATTTTCGCCCCTTCCAGCTTCACCAGAACGATCGGCCCCTGGTGGGCAAGAAAGGTATAGTTCAGCCGGTTGGTTGGGGGCACGTATTCTTTCGACGTAAGACTGATAGTTGCGGCCAGATGTCCCCGCTTGTTGTAGTGCTTGCGGAGGTTCCCCAGGGCGCGGCTCACGGTGTTGCGGTTGACCTTGGCGTTGCGCTTGAGCTTCGCCTGTTTGCGGAACTGAGCTTCGGTCAGGCCACTGTCGCCGGTTAGCTCGACGTCACCGATCCTGGCCTGATCCCCTGTCGTGACCTCAAAATTGACATCGATCAAAGAGTTTTCGCGGTCAATGACCTTGGTGGACGCGATTTGGCCACGGTAGTATCCATTATTTTCAAGCGTGGTCTTGATCGACGGCTCTGCCTGGGCTGCCCTCGTCTCAGAGAAGGGAGTTCCCGCCTGCAGTTGGGTGGCGCTATCCAGCACAGAATCGAGGCGATCGTCTTTCACCCCTTCCACATTGACCCGGCCGACAAAGAGGCGTGGAACGCCGGAAAATACGATGGTGACACTGTCGCCTGCGCGTACGCCCGCCACTTCGATGGTTTGGTAAAGGCCGGTAGCGAACAGGCTGCGCAGGCTTTCGCGAATCTTCAGTGGGTCCAGAGGAGAGCCCGGCTGCTGAGCCAGTTGGCTGGGCAGCGGCTTCAGCAAACTTGCGTTTACGCCATCGAAATTGATACTCACCACTTGCAGGCCCGCCCAGTCGAGCAGTAGCCCCTTTTCAGCGTCCTGGGGTGCGAGGGGAGCAGGCGTTGCCTGAGCTCCCGCGCTCGGAGAAGAAACGACGTGGAGCATCAACGACCCGAACAGGGCGAGCGAAAAAACGGGCTTGATGGCGCTTCTTCGATACAGGACGGCCAGCGGCCCTAATGCAAAGGGCCGTACAAATTTCTGCTGTCGGCGCGCCGATGGTAGCAATGGTGTCAAAAGCAACAAGACCCTCTCAGATGGGTATCCAGAATTGCCGGTCTGGATTGCCGGCCAGGACCGCCGCCGCGGCTCTCTCTTTATCCGAATCTCTATACTAAGACGTGATCGCCAATCCGGATGTTACGGGAGCGTGCAGTGGAAGAGAATGAGGAACGGTATTCGCGCCAGGTACTTTATCCGGGGATTGGGGCGAGCGGGCAGAGGCGGCTGGCCCAGGGTCATGTAGCGGTCGTGGGGTGTGGCGCGACCGGGGCTGCGGCCGCGGCGCTGCTGGCGCGGGCCGGGGTAGGAACCTTGACCCTGGTGGACCGCGACTTTGTGGAAGAGAGCAACCTGCAGCGGCAAGTGCTTTTCGACGAGGCCGATGCCCGCGAAGCACTACCCAAGGCCGAAGCCGCCCGGCGCAAGATTGCGCAATTCAACAGCCGGACCGAGGTGCACGCACAAGTGGCGGATCTGGTGCCGTCCAACATCCATGCCCTGCTCGCCGGGGCAGATATTCTGCTCGATGCCACCGATAATTTCGAGACTCGCTACCTGCTGAACGACTACGCCGTCGAACAAGGCCGCCCCTGGATTTACGCAGCTGCTGTGGGCGCATACGCGGCCACCATGAATATCCTGCCTGGAAAGACGGCTTGCCTGGCGTGCCTCTTTCCGAGGCCTCCGGCCGGCATGGTAGAAACCTGTGACACCTCGGGCATTTTGAACACTGCCGTCAATTTTGCCGCGTCGGTGGAGGTGACCGAGGCGATTAAATTTCTGGTGGGCGCGCAGGACAAGATGCGGCGTACCCTTCTGGGCCGTGATCTTTGGACCAATGACCAAGCGGAAATCAGCGCTGCCACACCCAGGGCGCGGTGCCCTGTTTGCCAGCAGAGGGATTTCGCCCATCTCCGCGGCGAGGATCGTCCCCAGATCACTCTCTGCGGCAGAGACTCGGTGCAGATCCATGAACATCACCGCCCGGTAGATTTTGCCGAGATGCAACGCCGGCTGGCGCCACACGGCAAAGTGAAGTTCAACCAGCTTCTGCTGCGTTTTGAGCGGGACAAGTATACGGTTACGCTGTTTGCGGACGGCCGGGCGCTCGTCCAGGGCACAACCGACGTGACCGTCGCCCGTAGCTTATATGCCCGGTTTATTGGCAGTTGAGTGTCTCTGCGTCCGGCAGCTAAGCAACTCGCGAGGGACATTGCGCTTCCCAGGTATAGGTTTCCTGTCCTAAACGAGTGATTTCCTATGCTTGAAGCGAACATCCGCCGGCAGAGCACAGACAGCGGCGGGATGACTTCACTGTTAGAGGTAGCAATGTCTATACCCAGTAAGGACTTGGCGACGACGCCCGGGCCAACAGCCCCAGCCAAAGCGCCCAACCAGCATCTGCGCCGAAATCCCCCGATCGCGGGCGAAGCCGAGGCCATCCAAAAGGCCCAGGCGGGGGACGGGGCATCTTTCGAAATGTTGTACGCGCTCCACAAGCGGCGAGTTTATTCTTTGTGCCTGCGCATGCTAGGCAATGTGGCCGAAGCAGAGGACTTGACGCAGGAAGCCTTCCTTCAGCTCTATCGCAAAAT
The DNA here is from genome assembly GCA_963850235.1 of uncultured Acidobacteriaceae bacterium. Lineage (GTDB taxonomy): Bacteria > Acidobacteriota > Terriglobia > Terriglobales > Acidobacteriaceae > PALSA-350. Next base: position 51,171 of record CAWKKM010000021.1, read on the forward strand.
CTCGACCTTCCGCGGAGATTCGGCGTTTTCCACCTGGCTGCATCGGCTGGCGGTGAACGTCGTGCTCATGCACCTGCGCAAGAAGGGATTGCCCCAGGTTTCTCTGGAAGAGACCCTGGAGCCTTCCCAGGAAGATGGGCCACGAAAAGACATTGGCGCACGCGACCTGACGCTCTCGGGCTCCGTGGATCGCGTTACTCTGGAGCGAGCGATTGAGAATTTACCCCCGGGCTACCGGCTCGTATTTGTATTGCACGATGTAGAAGGGTATGAACACAATGAGATTGCCGGCATGTTGGAGTGCTCCATCGGCAATAGCAAGTCGCAGCTGCACAAAGCGCGCATGAAGCTGCGCGACCTTCTGAAGTCGGGCCAACGAAAAGAGGCAGTTCTATGAACGATGTCCGGAAAGCAGCGAACGGGAAGACCGTCGATTGCGTCGTTTTTCAGGACCAGCTTCCGAGCTTGTTCGAGTCGGGTGAAGACCTTGCCGCGCAGGAACATTTGAAGACCTGTGAAAACTGCAGCGCGCTGGTGCGAGACCTCGAATACATTGCCGAACAGGCCAAGCTATTACTGCCTATCCACGATCCCAGCCCGGCGGTATGGGAAAACATCCAGACGGCCTTAAAGAAGGAGCCTTCGCGCGCGAAGTGAGGCTGAGCTTATCAAATCGGGGACGCCTGAACATAGCGAGGGGGCGTCCCCTGCGGCAACTTGTCTCGGATGCTTCGTCGAATCTCCCACCCAGCCGACATCCTGAGAGGCTTTGACTTTTTTGATCGCGCAAAGATCCTAGCTCCACTCCACCGGCCGCTTCACAGTCTTCCCCTTATTCCCAAACGGCAGCGTATCGGGAAACTGTGCTGCGGCCAACCGGCTGCCCGTCACATGACGCACAAAGCTCGCATGGCTGGCCAGCTTGCCCGGTGCCCTCCCATCCAGACAGATAACGCCGACATCCTTCTTGATTTCGTCGCGCACGATCCGAACCGGCTCATTCAGATCGGTGTCCTGGGAAAGCACCACGGCCACGTCGAAGAGGTCACGCCAGGCATCGTGAATCAGATATGTCGCCAGATTCACGTCTGAGCCCTTCTCTTCCGTATTCCAGATTTCAACGTGCGTAGGGCCGCCAGGCACGGGATTCACCAATGGCCGCCACTTCGGTTTCGTCAGGAAATTGCCCCGATGGAACGAAATGCACGGAAGCGTGCTCAGGGCTTGAAGGTATCGTTGCTGGCGGATTGGCTGGCCCGGATCGAGCTTCCCGCTCACGGGGGCCGTGAAGTAACGAATGCACTCAATCTCGTTATCAGGATCCAGGAGGCCTTTCACTAAAGCTTCCAGATTCAACCACTTGTATTTGGTCTTTTTCAGTGCTCGGTAGTAGAGGTTAAAACCGTCAACATAAACGAAGGTGCGTTTCACAATCGGTTTCTTCCTAAAAATGCAGAAGCCACCAAAAGCGAAAGCTCCTGGCGGCCTCTGGGCTAATAAGACCTTCCGGCCCTACTAGCGGGTAGAAGTTAAATATAAGATTTCTTCGAGGTTTTCGCAAGTGTTATTAAAGATTTCCTCAAGAAAAATTATTAGCAAGGCTTTTATTATCAACAATTTGAATAGGATATTTCCAAGATAGGAAGGCAGCGAGGGAGTCGAACCCCCGTTGCCTTAAGCGTCTCCTGCCCCGCGACTGCCTGTCACGCGCGAAAGAATCATTCGAGCGACGGAAATGCTTTCAGCAACGACCGAGAAGAGACGCGGTGATGGCCGCGAAATATCGTCGCGCGCTAAGCGCACGGCCGCTATGATGACCCCGGCGATGCTTGTTGCCGGTGCAATCCAGAGCTTTCCAGCCACAAAGTACAAGTAAATTCCTTTGCCCAGCGGAGTGGACCCGCACTCAATCTGCATTTATATGCACGTGACCACTCCATCCACGGCCCATGCCAAATCCGCGAAAGGCAGCTATCGCCCCGTTGACCTCCGGGGACGCAATCCCCAGGCCTCCACGAAGCCGGCATCGAGGCCGAATCACCGTCCTGACGAGCCGGCGAGATCCTGCATCTGGGCGCTGGCGAACCTGAGCCCTTCGGGAACGACAGATTTGGTATTCACCCGCAGCGCTCTATAATCCGCTGATGGCATGAGCAAGCGGGGGCAGCAAGAGATGCAGCGGGTTTCCCGCTTGATTCTGACGGGGTTCATGGGCGCCGGAAAGTCCACCGTTGGCGCGATTCTGGCCCGGGATCTGGGTTGGCGGTTCCTCGATCTGGACCAGGTCATCGAGGCCAGCAGTCAGCGCACCGTCGCCGACATCTTCCGCGAAGATGGCGAAGCGGCGTTTCGCCGGCTGGAGCGGCAAGCGGTACAGCAGTTGAGCAAGGACGAAGAAGTTGTGCTGGCACTCGGCGGGGGCACGGTGGAAGACGCATCGACACGAACACTGTTGATCCATTCACCTGGAAATTGCGTAGTTTTTCTGCATGCTGAATTGCCCGACCTGCTGGCGCGATGCACGGTGGAGGGAAAGGCTCGTCCTTTGCTGGCAGCGCCGGAAACCCTGGAAGCGCGACACACCCTGCGCCTGCCGCACTACCGGACTGCTCATGTCACGGTTACCACCACCGGCCTGGCGCCTCAGGAAGTGGCAAATCAAGTATTGGCGCACGTATCCCTGCAATGGCTGATCGAAAGAAGAACGAGGTAACCGATGCATGGCGAGTGAAGCGATCGAACGGGTAGAGACGGTGCGGACGCGCTCGGCGCGCGCCAACATCGTTTTCGCCTTCGCCATTGCCTTGGTTCTGGCGACCGCATACCTGATGCGGGAAATCCTGATGTTGCTCTACGTAAGTGCTCTCTTCGCGGTCGTCCTCTCCCCGGTCATCCGGGGGATCACCCACATCCCCATTGGGAAATGGCGTCCCGGCCGTGGGCTGGCCATCTTCCTCCTGTTGCTGAGCCTGGCGGCGGCGGCCGCCCTGTTTTTCGCCTTCGCTTTGCCGCCTGTGTTACGCGACGTCCAATCTCTCGTCGCGGAGATGCCCACGCGCGGGCCGCAGTTGCTCGACCAGTTGCATAGGATCCCCTTCGTCTCGCACGTCAATCTTTCTGGTTTGAACGCCAAGTTGCAGGGGTTCGCGTCCAACTTCGCTGAATACCTGTTCCTCTCCCTCAGCGGCTGGGCCAGCAAGCTGGCCGATCTCGGAGCAGTCCTCTTTTTGACCGTGTACTTTATGTTGGAAGGTGACGAGGCCTACCACTGGGTGCTTTCCTTTTTCCCCAAGCCCGCTCGGGAACGGCTGAACAAAACCCTGCTCAGGGCGGATGCGCGGATGGGCAAATGGCTGGTGGGGCAGGGCGGGCTCATGCTCATCCTCGGGCTGTGCAGCCTCATCGTGTTTGTTCTGCTCAAAATCCGTTATGCCTATGCCTTGGCGGTGCTGATGGGGGTTTTGAACATTATCCCCATCGTCGGCGCCATGGTCTCGATGGCCCTGGTGTTGCTCGCGGCGGCCACCGATTCCTGGGAGAAGGTGGCTGGGGTGGCGATTTTCTACGCTATTTACGCTCAGGTTGAGACCTCTTACCTGACCCCGCGCATCATGAAGAGCAGCGTGGATCTTTCCGCCCTGGGAGTTCTGATCGCGTTGCTGATGGGATCCAAGCTGGCCGGAGTGGTCGGAGCCATGATCGCGGTGCCGACGGCGGTGCTGGTTTCGGTGCTGATCCAGGAGTACCTGGTGCAGCATGATGAGCCGGAACCGGCAACTCTGGAAGCCGCACCATAACGAGCCGGCCGACTAAGAGGAATTACGCAGGCACATCGGACCCCGGCGGGTGCTTGCTATCATGAAGGTAGCCGCGTCGATGAATTCTAACCAGCCGCAACCCAGGATTTCGCTCCGATGACCCCAGCCGCCCACGCCGTTGACCGCATCCCGGCTGGAGATGTGGCTGTGCCGGGGCTCGCCTTATCCGCGGCCCCGGTTCGACATTCCCTCTGGGCGGATTACCAGGAGCTCTTCAAGGTCCGCGTCACCTCCATGGTGGTGCTCACCGCGTGGGCCGGCTTTTACCTGGGATCCATGCGGTCCGGCATCACCAGCATTCATTGGGGCTTGGTCCAGGCCCTCCTGGGCATCACGCTGGTTTCCTGCGGCGCGAGCGTCCTGAACCAGGTCATCGAACGCAGAACCGATGCGAAAATGACCCGGACTGCGCAGCGCCCTCTGGCTGCCGGCCGCGTGGGACCGCTTTATGGCTTGGTGTTGGGCCTGTTGTGTTTTGCCGCCGGGGCAGTCGTGCTGGCCTGGTACACCAACCCGGTCACGGTGATGTTGACCCTGTTGACCGGCTTCAGCTATGTCGCGGTTTACACCCCGCTCAAGCGCTACACCACGCTGGCTACCTTCATCGGCGCATTTCCCGGCGCCATGCCTCCGCTGCTGGGCTGGACCGCCGCGCGGGGAGTGATTGAGTGGCCCGCTGTGGCCCTGTTTGCCATCCTTTTCGTGTGGCAGTTTCCTCACTTCATGGCCATCGCGTGGCTTTACCGCGATGACTATGCCAAAGCCGGGATCCGCATGCTTCCGGTGGTGCAGCCCGATGGCTGGTCCACGGCGTGCGAGGCGCTCATTTACGCCGTGTTGATGATTCCGGTCAGTGTCGTACCGTTTTACCTGCACCTGACCGGGCGGTTTTACCTGGTCACCGCTGTGCTGCTGGGATTGGTTTACCTGGCTTACACGATTCGCTTTGCCCGCATTACCCGGGCGCTCACCACGGCGGAATCGCGGAAGTACGCGCGGGACCTGCTGCGGGCCAGTGTGATTCACCTGCCACTGCTGCTCACGGTGATGATGCTGAACGCAAGCGGGAGGAGATAAGCGCATGGCTACCCTGAGCGAACATCCGGCAGCAAACGTCCGTTCCGGCAATCCTGCCGAAGCGATGCCGATTGAGCTGGACCGGCTCTCGCATAACTATGGCGATCGCCTGGCGCTCGACAACCTGAGCTTTGCCGTCCAGCCCGCGGAGATCTTTGGACTCCTCGGCCCCAATGGCAGCGGCAAGACTACCCTCTTCCGCATCCTCTCGACCTTGATGGTGCCGAGTGGGGGAGTAGCGCGGATCCAGGGATTCGATGTTGCCCGGGAACCAAACCGGGCACGGCAGCAAACTGGCATTGTCTTTCAGGCAAGGAGCCTGGACCTCAAGTTGACGGTGGCCGAGAATCTGAAGCACCAGGGACACCTGTACGGGCTCAGCGGCGAGACGCTCAAGACCCGCAGCGGAGAAGTGCTGCGCCGGGTGGGGCTAAGCGACCGCGCAAAAGATTACGTGGAAACACTCTCCGGCGGCATGCAGCGGCGGGTGGAGTTGGCCAAGGGCCTCATCCACTCCCCGGCGGTGCTGCTGCTGGATGAACCATCCACGGGCCTGGATCCCGGAGCGCGCCGAGACATGTGGCAGTATCTGCAAACACTGCGTGATCAGGAAGGTGTCTCCATCCTGGTGACCACGCACCTGATGGAGGAGGCGGAGCATTGCGATCGGCTGGCCATCCTGAATCAGGGCAGCCTGGTGGCACTGGGCTCGCCGGCTCAGTTGAAATCAGCCATCGGCGGCGATGTGGTTCTGTTTGAGACGGCGAGCCCGGAGGCTGCGCGCTCGCTGGCTGAACGCATGGGCGCCCGCTTTGGGGTACAGCCGAACGTCATGGGCAGCACGGTCCGCCTGGAACGGCCCGAGGGGCATCGCCTGGTGACGGCGGTGGTCGAGGCTTTTCCCGGAGAAGTGGACGGCATCTCGGTGGCTCGTCCATCGCTCGAGGACGTATTCATTCAACGCACCGGGCATCGCTTCTGGACCGATGCCGAGGAGAAGTAGATGGCAACCATAGCTGCAACCGCTCCGCGCACGCGCCAGGCGGCATCGCCAGGCATCTGGCTACCGGCTTACAGCTTGTGGCAGCGGGAGATTGTTCGTTTCTATCGCCAGAAGGCCCGGGTAGCCGGGGTGATTGCTTCGCCGCTGATCTTCTGGGTGGTGCTGGGCGCGGGCTTCGCGCATAGTTTCAGCACCGGATCCGGATCGTCCGCCCATTACCTGGGGTACTTCTTTCCGGGATCGGTAGCCATGATTGTGCTCTTTACCGCGATCTTCAGCATGATGTCGCTGATTCAGGATCGCAATGAGGGCTTTTTGCTTTCCGTGCTGGCGGCTCCGGTGAGCCGGTCGTCGGTAGTACTTGGCAAGGTGCTGGGCGGCGCCACACTGGCTGCGATTCAGGGAATCATCTTCCTGGTCTTTGCTCCATTGGTCGGGGTGCACCTGACGCCCTTGGCGATCGGCTTGAGCATCCTGGCGGTCGTACTGATCAGCTTCGAGCTGACGGCGCTGGGCTTTGCCATTGCCTGGCCGATGGATTCGACCCAGGCCTTTCACGCCATTGTGAACATGCTGTTGATTCCGCTGTGGCTGCTTTCGGGAGCTCTGTTCCCGCTGAGCGGGGCCGCAGGCTGGATGCGCTTCTGCATGATGCTCAACCCTTTGACCTACGGCGTGGAAGCGCTGCGTGGGGCTCTGTTTCCCGATGCGCCCACGGCGTTTTCTTTGCCCGTCAACCTGGCGGTCACGGCGGTTGTCTGCCTGCTGACGTTTGCCGCATCGTGGGCGATTGTGAACCGGCGGACGAACCGGCCGGCTGCGTAGCCGGAAAGGATAGAGGAACATGTTGGTAGCGGAAACCAACCAGCGGCCCTCGGTTGCGCTCCCCGTAGCGTTGATCATCGGTGTGAGTGCGGGCGCGGTCTGCTTTCTGCTTTGGCTGCTTTACCTGCATCATCCGCTGGATGCTTCGGTCTCGCGGCTGCGCTTTTTACCGGGACTCAATGCGCTGCTCAATGGACTGTGCACCGTCTCGCTGCTGGCAGGGTTTTACTTCATTCGCCGGAGGAATATCCCGGCCCATCGCGTGTCGATGGTCACAGCGTTTGTTTTCTCGTCGCTCTTTCTGGTCAGCTACATCACCAACCACGCGCTGCATGGAGAGACGCATTTTCCCGGTTTTGGGACGGTGAGGACGGTATACCTGAGCATCCTGGCCAGCCACATTGTTCTCTCGGTCGTGGCATTGCCGATGGTGCTGACTACTTTTTTCTTCTCTCTGAGCGGCCGCTTGCGGCAGCATCGCAAGATTGCGCGCTTCACGCTTCCCATTTGGCTTTACGTCTCCGTCACCGGTGTAGTGGTGTACGCCATGCTGGCAGCGTGGCGTTGAACGCAGCACCCCTGGTGATGCAAGAGGCGAAGCCGCAGCTGGTCAAGGGGATGGCGAATGGGATGCCCGACGACGGCACCGTCCAACTGCTGCGAGCGGGCATATGGATATTGGTGGTTGGGGGCCTGGCGGCGCTGTTGACGGCGACTGTCTTCGGCGGCATAGGGATACACGGGCCGCATACCAATTCCGGATGGCTGGCGTTGTTGCTGGCCATGATGTGCTTGCCGTTTGGCAGTATGCTGACGCTGCTGGGGGCGGCGAAGTGGCTGCGCAACCGCCGCCTGGCGCGCGCCCACGATATAAAGAAAAGTTAACTCGAATGTCCGTCTGTGTTGAGAACAACGCGGCAGAAAGTTCTGCTATGCTTCTGCCTTACCTAAAAGAGAAGGAACATCATGCCAAAGAGCGTTAACAAAGTCATTCTCCTGGGCAACGTCGGCAAAGACCCGGAAGTCAAATTTTTACCCAGCGGTTTGCCGGTGGCGAATCTCACCCTGGCCACTTCCGATCGGTTCAAGGACAAGGCCGGCGAGTGGCAGGATCGCACCGAGTGGCACAACCTGACCGCGTATCAACGGGTGGCGGAGATTATCCGCGACTACGTGAAGAAGGGCGCCAAGCTCTACGTGGAGGGCCGCATTCAGACCCGGTCGTGGGATGACCAGGCATCGGGGCAGAAAAAGTACCGCACCGAAATTATCGTCAACGACATCGTCCTGCTGTCGGGACGCGGCGAGGGAGAGAGTGGCGGTGGCGGGACGCGCTCGAATACGTCATCGTTCGATCAACGGGCACCGGTGCAACATGAGGAGTTTGCCGGTACGGAAATTACCGACGACGATATTCCTTTCTAAGCGGGAGAGGTTGTTGGTTTGGAAAAACGTGCGCACTAAGCGGGTGCGGCGGACGGTGGGCTAACCGGTAAATGCGTTTCCGACGCATCGCATGTCGGTGAGGCAGGACAAATCGGCGCACCTCATTCCTCTTAGGTTTACGAGTCCTTCTTCACCGCTACTAGTCATCGGTGAGGGAGGAGAGGAGCTTAGCTCCGACCCGTCTAAGGCATCGATCTTGTGCGTTGAGGGAACTTCGCCGGAGATCATGGACGGGCGTCTTCCCTTCTGATTGGCGGGAGGGAGGCGTTAGTTGCGTCGTCGATGTGCCCAGTTACGGATCTGATCTATGTTTCGTGTTGGGGATGGGTATCCTGTCGCCGCATCTCCTCCCGTGCAGTTCAGGCTGTGCCCCTTCTCGCCCCCCTTTCCCACCCAGGATTCAAAATCCGTTCATGAAGTATGCAAAGGCTTTGAGGACTATCCCGAGTAGTCGCCATATTCCGCGCTCTTTCGTACTAGAAGCCACTACGTTCACGCAGCCCTTCTAAACAGATTGGGGAACTTCCACAATACGGTTAGAAGCACCATTCCCCACAGCGGGTAACCAGTAATAATTTGAGGAACCAAACGACCCTCTGCAACCTGCCAAAAACCGATAGTCACGCCCCTCATCGAAATTTGAGGAATCATCCAAAACGCCACGACATTAAACAGAGCGTACACAATCTCGCTCGCAAACAGACCAATATTCCAAGGGATTATAGACGCCCTCCCTTGGAAGAGCCTGATCCCGAAATAGCCCAACAAAAAGCAAATGGACAGACATAGGGAGCTGAGTGCGATAAAGACAACCCAATCGTAGGTTCTAAAGTGCCCTCGCCATCTTGACAAGTGCCACCACAGCGTCACTGCGAAATACCAGATGCCAGCGATCGCATAAAGCAAAACAGGCAACTCCGACCTCATGACGCCGGGCCGCATCTTTCCCGATCTTCCGAGCCGATCGCACGGACTTGACGTCAAGGAAACAGCTAGCCTGACGATGGGTATCGGCTGTTCCGCCATTTTGCCTTGATTTTGTATGCCATAATGGCACCTGAGGGGTTTTGATGGCCGCATCGGCTCAACAGATCGCAGAGTGGCTAGGGGCAAAACCAAGAAATGATTTTGACCTGACACAGATCGTGCGCAAGGGTCTTCCGTTGACCATCCAATCTGTATTCCTGTCTCACGGAATGACGAAGGAAGAGTTTCATATGATCGTCATTCCACATCGAACCTTCCGTCACCGAACCGAGCGCCTCAACAAGGGTCTCCAGCAGGTTCTGACCTCTGATGAATCCGACAAGGCTCTACGTGCCGCACGCGTTCTCGCTTTGGCTGAACGAGTCTTTGCCAACCGGGACAAGGCATTCTCCTGGATGCGAAAAGCAAAGAAGCGATTCCATGGCGAAACCCCAATGGAAATGCTGCAAACCGAGGCGGGAGCGCGCCTCGTAGAACAAATGCTGATTCAGCTGGATGAAGGCATGTTTGCCTGATGGTTCTCTGGCGTATCAGCAACTACGCCGATCTGCTGGGCATAGGAGGCATGACAGCATCCGCGAGATGGCACACTGCCGGGCAGCCGGTCGCTTATCTCGCAGAAACTCCTTCTTCGGCGCTTCTCGAGGTGTTTGTTCATCTCGAGACTAATGAAGATCATCGACCCGATGCGTATCAACCTTTGAAAATCGAAGTGGACGATGGTCTGGACTTTGAGTCGGTTGAGCTTTCATCGCTGTCACCAGCCTGGAAGAGCGACGAGTTGGAGACCCGAGCACTCGGCGACGCATGGCTATCACGCCGCAAGACTTCGCTTCTACGCGTGCCATCAGCTATCACTCCCGAAACCTGGAATTGGGTTCTTAATCCAAGACATGAAGCCGCTCCCCGGCTGAGAATCGTAACTGTAGAAAAACATTTGTTCGACGTTAGGCTTTTCAGACCGTGAGTTGGTTTCTATAGCAACGCCACACGGGACAATCTTAGGTCTGGGTTGCAGAGTTGCCATGACTCAGAGACGAAATCCTGCCTTGTCTATTCCGGGCATTGAAGGGGCAGACGAAATAACCCCTATCGAGAAAGCTCACCGGCATCCGTTCTCTGTCCCGAGTGCCTCGTAGCAGTGCGCGTGTTTGTATTCTGAACGAACTCATCCTCTTAGCCTAGGGGTACAGCCGGGTTGTTCTCCATGCCTCCGGCATCGCGGGTAAACAAGAAGCGGTCGTGCAGGCGGTTGTCTCCGTTTATCCAGAACTCGATCTGTTCCGGGTGCACACAGAAGCCACACCAGTAGGGCGGACGCGGTACTTCTCCCGGATGCTCCGCGGCGAATTTCCGGAAGCGGGCTTCCAATTCGTCGCGGCTGGCAAGCGGGCGGCTTTGCTGCGAGACGGCGGCGCCAATCTGGCTGTCGCGGGATCGGCTGTGAAAGTACTCGTCTACATCGGCCGCCGGCATCGCGGTGACCCGGCCTTGCACTCGTACCTGGCGGCGTAACGACTTCCAATGAAAACAGAGGGCCGCGCGGGGATTCGCGTGCAGCTGATTTCCCTTCTCGCTTTCCACATTGGTGAAGAAACAGAAGCCGCGCGTCATCCGCACGCTTTACCAGAACCATGCGCACACTGGGAGAACCGTCCGGGGTTGAGGTCGCCAGCGCCGCGGCATTGGCATCGTTCGGTTCGCTTCGTTCGGCTTCAGCCAGCCATTGGCCGAACAACTCGATCGGATCAGCAGACTCCAGGTTGTGCATCACGTCCATGTATCGATGGTAGCCTCCAGGAGCGGCGCTCACCACCCATGAAGGTTTTCACCGTATGAAGATCGAATAAGGAAGCTCTATGTTGACGGAAGAACAGGTGGGAGCACTGCTCTCCTACGAGGAATTGATCCCGGCAATCCGGCAGGCGTTGATGGATTTTTCCGCGCGGCCGCGTGCGGCAGCCTTTGCGCAATATCATTCCGGTGCCTGCGTATGGCGGGTGGTTCGGGGTGATGCCGGCCGTATACGGCACGGTGATGGGGGCCAAGATGGTCGCCTTCTATCCCGGCAACGCGAACCTGGGGAAACACACGCACATGGCGATGATCCAATTGTTCCGCGCCGATACGGGAGAGCCGCTGGTGACGATGGATGGGCGATTGATCACCGAGATGCGTACGGCGGCCGTATCCGCGGTGGCCATCGATCACCTTGCTGCTGCGGAGGCGAAGGTGCTGGCCATTCTCGGCAGCGGGGTGCAGGCTCGTTCGCATATGCGTGCACTTCGCGGCATTCGAACATTTACAGACATTAGGGTGTGGAGCCGGTCGCAGGAGCATGCAGAAAAATTTGCCAGCGAGATCGGCGCCCGGGTGATGAGCGCGGAGCAGGCGGTCTCCGGAGCGGATGTGGTGCTGGCGCTGACCAGTTCGCCGGAGCCGATCGTCAAGGGGAAATGGCTAAGCCCGCACGCCATGGTGTGTGCGATCGGCGCGGCTACACCGGACCGGCGCGAACTGGATGCAGAGACCATGCGCGGCGCGGTGGTGGTCGAATCGCGCGAGGCGGCGCTTAAAGAAGCGGGTGACATTGTTCTTGCCCAGGCCCAGGTGAGTGCCGAGATTGGTGAGTTGTTGAATGGCGCCCAGATTGACCGCGGCGACCTGCCGGTGGTGTTCAAGTCTGTCGGCATCGCGGTCGAGGACATTGCGGCGGCGCAACTCGTCTACGAGAAATTCAGGGAAAGAATGGATTGATTATGTTGTTTATGGAGTGGCCTCTGCCTTAGCTAACAGCACGGCTGACTTCGAGGCAGCTTGTTCGTAGTAGCGCACAAACCTCTGCGGCTCACTTGCCTGATAGCCGCCCAGATTATGGGCCCAACGGAAACCTATTGGCTGGTACCACAGCTCTACCGCTACGTGGAAGGGACCCTTCGCATTGCCGGTGGATACTTTGTAGCTCACCAGGCTTCCCTCGCCGGTAAAGTCTGGGTCGTCAGCCGCTTTCCCGGTTACCGCGATGTCCTTCTCCGCCGTGCTTTTGTTGAAGCCAGTGGGCAGCAGGCGATTGTCTTTGAGGTATCCCACGGCATGCAGCAGACCGGTGGTGACCCGGCCCTCGGAATCTTTGAGGATAGGCTCGTAGATCTCCACTTGCTGAGGACTGGTGATTTCGCTGTAGTGGGGCTCGAAGCGCAGCGGATCGGCATCGTTGTCATTGCCCACAATCGATCCATCCGGGTTGAGCGCCCCGGACTCGAACACCACCTGCCCATTGGCATCATGCACTGCGACATGCAGCCATGCTCTGCGTGAGGGATAGGCAGTGGGCAGCTTGTGCCCGGTAAGATTCTGCACCTGCACATGGATCGTCAGCTGACCTTGCGCTACGTCCGTTCCGCAGATAGTCACTTTCGCTGTTTTTGTTTGCAGAAATTCGATGGTGCGCTTGATGGCAGCGTCCAGGACCTCGGGCTGTGCCTGGACGTCCAGGTCCTGACGATGATCCTGCAGCATGCCCTCCATGAGGAAGTTTCCGCCAACGAAGACATGCCGGTGCATACCCTCGCGGGGCTTGACCATACAAGGCGGTCACAGCAACGGCTTCGTCCACGACCGGCATGTGACAACTCTGGCAGGTTTCTTTCTTCACGTAGTCGCTGTGCTGCCACTCGAGGAACGGCACCTGCTCGGGAAAGCGGGCGATTTTTTCACCGTTCGGTCCCAGCGCGTCGGTAATCAGGGTGTGGCAGCTGCCACAAAGACCCGCATCGCGGATTTGATCGCCTTGCATGGGAACAAATCCACCGGTGGAGGATTGCATCACGCGCTTATGACCGGCGTCGATGTCAAAGGGCCCATACTCCGGCCGCTGGTCCTTTTTGGCGGGCTGGGCGAAATCCACCTCGCCGTTGAACGTCTTCTCCGGCCCAGGCCGGAGGGCGCAATCTGGTGACACACCGAGCAGGTAACTCCGTCGGCTGGGGATCGATCTCCCTTGGCTGTGGTTTTCAGCGGCAGATGACTGAAGACCTGGGTCATGCGTCCATCGAACTGGTTTGCGTAATGGCTTGCCGGCATGTGGCAGGTGGAGCACTCATTCTCGATGGCCGCCTGGGATGCAGGGTGATCGATCGATTCGCGCCGTACACTGCCCTGCCAGTATGGGTCGCGCGAGGAGTTGGCCATGATGCTGCCGCTCCACTGAAAGCCGATGGAGATATCTTCACCAGAGCTGGTCTTGAGCCCGTTGTGGCAGGCGACGCACCGGTCGGAGGTGCGGAACTGCGGATGAATGGCAGGCTTGTCGGGCTGGTTTTCGCCCCGGGACGCGGAAGAGCTGCCGGACACAATGACAGCGAAAAGTGCCACGGCGGCTGCGTCAGTCGCTTTGATCCTCATCGCCATCCTTCCCAGAATTTTCCGTCAGCCCAATCCCACAGAACATAGAAGAGCACCTGCGCCGGACGTCCGCTGGTATTGGTGAACGGCTCCTGCACGCCGACGTCTACCCGAATATGTTGCCGCCGGCTGACTGTGACCTGCATTTCCGGCAGAGCATCCCAATTCGTGCTGGCGCCGTTCTGAAAGTCGCGGACTGCTAAAAGTTCCACCATGGGGGTAAACAGACGACCGAGACCGTGGTCGGGAGCCATCGCCTGCCCGATCGCCGTCCGCCAGAACATGCTGCGCGGAGCCTTGCTGGTATCCACGGGCAAGTCTGCCCCGGCCTGGAATTGGACAAAGGTATTTTCCTTGAAGAGCTGGTCGAACGAAGTAAACGGTTCGAAAGTGGTCGTGCCGTTCCCAAATCCACGGCTGCGGTCGCCGGTGGGCAGGAGCAAGCCACCCTGCACACTTAGGATGGATCCCGTCTTGAGACTGGAATAGAGTTCGCGCTTCAAGCCCAGGGTGATGTCGCCCACCCCGCTGGTCCAGTTGTGATTCTGGTCCGCATAGTTCACGGGCACATCGACTTCGATCTGGTTCCTGCCGGCGAACGTCTGCTCGTGGATTACGTCGGTGGTGAAGTTGGGGGCGCCGGACGCATTCATGGCGGTGGAGATGACGAGCTCATCTTCGGGAAAGGCTTTCTCCGTCACCAACGCGCGTGGCAGGTTGAGCTCGCCCGCGGGATAGTGATGCGTGTTGTTACAGAAGCCGCGCATGTAGGCGATTACATCGTCGATTTCTTCGTTGGTCAGCAGCTCACCAAACGCGGGCATGATCTGGGAAAACCCACGGGAGGGTCCACCGTGAAGGATCACGGCCTTCCACGCGGAGTTCGCCTCGGGAGTGGTCTGGTCACAGCGGGTGAAGTCGGGAAAGGTGTCCGGCCGGGTGAAGACGGTGCTGCTTTCCGGAGCACCCTTCCCCTCGCTCCCGTGACAGGCGATGCAGCCACCTTTGTAGATACGTTCTCCATTTTTTGCATCCGGCCGCTTGGTGTAGTGGATGGTCTGCGCTGAAATGTGCAGGACGCCCAGAAATAGGAAGGGGACGAGCCGGACAGCCAGAACCAGAAACGGACAGGTCCGATGCTGCGTGGACAAGGGAAAATCCAGCAGCCTCTGCGATCTACCCAACGCTCAACCCTCCCGCGATGCCGGCATCGGTGACAAGCAGTTGGCCCTCACCGCCGACTTGAGTTTACGAGCATGTCTCTTGCTGTGATGCGAACGGATTGCCGTGCGGCCAAGCTCAACCCAGCACTGCAGCTATAGCACTTCAGCGATCTTAACAAATTAAGAGAGCGCCGGCATCATTTCCCAAGCAGATGAAAGATCATCCGAAAGGTGCTGGACACCCTGCAGCAGCAAACCCGAGCTGCAGGCCAGCGTCTCTGGTCTCCCCCAGGATTTGGGCGGCTAAGGGTTAAGCGTTTCATTCAGTAAGGCGACCGCATCCCTAACGCTGGTGTTCGGGGGCATCGGCTTGAAGGCAGAGCGCGTTACGTCCTGATCGCGGTTGATGGATTTGAAGAACACAACGCGCCCGGAAATGTGGACGTTCAACATGGTTGTCTTCCATCGGTTCTCCGATACCGGATCACGCGCAATCTGGAAGCGGCCGCCTTTCTCGATACGTCCCAGCAGGCCGTAGCCGAAGTCGATCTCGTTCAGGATATGGGCATCAATCTTTACCAGCCGCTTTTGCTGCGGCTGAACCCATATCTGTCCCGAGAGGGCGTGATAGACGCGGGTCTCGTAAGTCGGTGGGTTATAAGCCGGGTTGGGCTTGAAGGAAAGCCGCAGGTTGCCATCGTCCGCGCCGTCGTACGTGTAGAGAAAGGCCTCGGGCATGGCGCCCATCAGGCGCTCCAGGCGCTGCTCCTCTGCCTCATGGTCCTGCTTCATGCGGGCTTGCTCGGCTGAATTGCGCAGGAGATTGTTCAGGCGGTCGGTTTCTTTTTTCTGTGCCGCCGCATCGAGTGGCTTCCCCTGGCGTGCCAGCACGCGGGACACCGGCCCGGACGACGGTCTCCACTTCCTGTTCGATGGTTGTCTGGTTGCCAACGCGCTTGTCCACCCGGTATTGCCACAAGCTGACCTGGCGGCGTTCCTGGAGCTCGTTATAAACCACGTCCTTGACCAGGTCGTGGGCGGACTCCGTCGGGCTTTGCGCCCGGAGTGTGGACGCGGCACAGAGCAGCAGTAGCCCGGCCAGGGGCAGAAGGGATCTCGTCATGCGCCTTGTTACACTCAACTCATGCTAGACGAGAGTACATTCCGCCGCCACTGTGATGCCGCGATCGAGGCGCTCAAGAAGAGCCTTATCGAGCGGGAGGAAGAGGGCGGGTTTGAAGTGGAAGAACAAAACGGCATACTGAATATCTTGTTTGACGACCCACCGGGAAAATTCGTAATCACGCCCAACACGCCGCCCCGCCAGGTATGGATTTCCGCGCTTTCCACCAGCTTCAAGCTGGACTGGTCGGAGAACGCGAAGAGCTTTGTCCTGCCAAAGACCGGGGAAACACTGGCCCAGGTGGTGGATCGGGTGATCCTGGAACATCAGCAATAACCAACAGGAATGCGGAAAACGCTCTCCGTCGCCATCATCACGCGCAATGAAGAAGCCAACCTCGAGCGCACGCTGGGCAGTGTGGCGTGGGCGGATGAGATTGTGGTGGTCGATTCGGGCTCAGACGATCGGACCGAGGAGATTGCTCGCAGCTATCGGTCCCGGTTCTACGTGGAAGAGTGGAAAGGGTTCGCGGCTCAGAAGAACTCCGCGCTCGAAAAATGTTCCGGGGAATGGATTCTTTCACTCGATGCGGATGAGGCGTTGAGCGACGAGTTGGCCAAGGAGATATGGGAATTGTTGGAGCGCGATCCTCCGTTCGATGGATATGCGCTGCCGCGGCGAAATCTTTTTCTGGGGCGGTTTATCCGGTATGGCGGGTTTTATCCGGATCTCAAACTCAGATTGTTTCGCCGCGGGGCGGCCGAGTTCGAGGCTCGGCCGGTGCATGAAACCCTCCATTTTCCGGGGAAGGCGGGGAGATTGAAAGGGGATATGGTGCATGAAGCTTATCCCAGCCTGGAGGCGTACATCGAGCATATGGACCGATATTCCACGCTGGGCGCGGAGCATGCGGTTCGAGAAGGCAAAGGGAGCAGGCCCGTTTGGGCTTTTGTGACGGATGTGGTGGTGAATCCGCTGGCTACGTTTGCTTATAACTATTTTTTCCGTTTGGGGTTTTTGGATGGGCGAGAAGGGTTGTTGTTGCATTTGTACCACTCGGTGTATGTCAGCTGGAAGTATGCCAAGGCCTGGGAGATGACTCGGGAGCGGTAGGGTTCCTGGCTGTCCGAGTGGCCTGTAACAGCTGATTCAGGAGTAGAACCCGATCTGTGAAACTGCGCCTTCTACTGGGCCGCGGCTCTCATGCTTTGTATCAGGGCCCGACTTTTAGTCGGGCCGCAAAGGGTTGAGAAAGAATTGGGCTTTAGCCCCTGCGGCTCTACTGATTCAGCTGTTACAGTCCACTAGGTTGACGCTCCTTTGCTTGCTCCACTTGGAGCGCCACGCCTATGCTGGTCAGTCGAGGTGTGGGTGTGGCAAACGAAGAGGGTCCTGAGGCGCGGTTTACCACGATTTCCGGTGTTCCCGTGCGCCGGCTCTACACCGCCGCGGATTTGCCGCCGGATTGGTCCGCGGGAGTTCCTGGCGAGGCGCCTTACACGCGCGGAATACACGCCACCGGATACCGCGGCAAACTTTGGACCATGCGGCAGTTCTCCGGATTTGCTACGCCGGAGGAGACGAATTCACGGTACCGCTACTTGCTGGCCAACGGCGGAGGGGGGCTCTCGGTCGCGTTCGACCTGCCTACCCTGATGGGGTATGACTCGGACGCCGCAGAGAGTGAAGGCGAAGTAGGCAAGTGCGGAGTGGCCATCGATTCGCTCGAAGATATGGAGACCCTGTTCTCGGGGATCGACCTCGAAGCGACCAGCGTGTCCATGACCATCAACTCCCCCGCCAACGTGCTCTGGGCCATGTACCTGGTGACGGTCGAGAAACAGCATGGCGACTGGAACAAGGTTGCGGGCACGCTGCAGAACGACATCCTCAAGGAATATATCGCGCAAAAGGAATTCATTTTTCCTCCTGCCCCTTCGATGCGGCTGGTGATCGACACCATTGAGTTCGGATCGATGTTCACCCCTCGCTTCAACCCCATCTCGATCAGCGGTTATCACATTCGTGAGGCAGGATCGACGGCGCTACAGGAATTGGCCTTCACCCTCTACGACGGGGTGGAGTACGTGGAGTGGGCCCTTCGCCGGGGTCTGCGCATCGATGATTTCGCTCCGCGGCTGAGCTTTTTCTTCAATGCTCATAACGATTTCTTCGAAGAGATCGGCAAATTCCGCGCGGCCCGCAAAATCTGGTACCGCCTGATGACGGAGCGCTTTAGCGCCCAGGATGTGCGCTCCCACCGCTTGCGGTTTCACGCTCAAACGGCAGGCGTCTCGCTTACCGCCCAGCAGCCCAGGAACAATATCGCGCGAGTAGCGATCCAGGCGCTGGCAGCGGTGTTGGGGGGCACGCAGAGCCTGCACACCGACGGGTTTGACGAGGCCCTGGCATTGCCGACCGAGGACGCGGCCCGCATTGCCCTGCGTACGCAGCAGATCCTGGCCTTCGAGTCAGGGGTGGCCAATACCGTTGACCCCCTGGGTGGGTCGTATTTTGTGGAGCGCTTGACCCTGGATATGGAGCAGGGCGCATTTAGCTACTTCGACAAACTGGACGCCATGGGCGGGATGGTGCGGGCCATTGAACGCGGCTATCCCCAGAGAGAGATTGCGGACGCCAGCTATGCCTACCAACGGGCGGTCGAAAAGGGGGAGAAGATCATCGTCGGCGTGAATGAATATGTCGTGAACGAGGATCCCCCGGAGATTCTGCGTATCGGGGAGTCGGTGCGCGAGTGGCAGACGGGCAAACTGGAACGGCTGCGAGCCCGGCGCTCAAGCCAAGCGGTCGCGCGGAGTCTGGACGCACTCCGGCACGTGCTGGCGCAGGAGCCGAAAGCCAGCTCGGGCAGCCTTTCGAGCGCAAATACCATGCCTTATTTACTGGATTGTGTGCGCGCCTATGCTACTCTAGGCGAAATCTGCGACGCTATGCGCGCAGTGTTGGGCACCTATCAAGAGACCGGCGTTTCCTGAACCGCTGGGTCAGGCGTTACCAACGGACGTAATTGTAGGTAACCCAAACCCTGTGGCTGTACTACTTCTGGGTCATTGGCCCGCAACTCCTCCTTTGTTTTCGGCATCCGAGCATGTTTAGCTAAACCAGTTGAAATTTCACAACTCCCCCGCAAAGAGGCTCCTATGGACAACCATGAAGCTACGTTGTATTCCTTGCAGTTGCGGCTGGTGGGCGGTGCGTCGGGCGATCCTGCCGGACACAAAGTTGAACTGATTGCATTGCCGGAAGGGCCGGGCGAACCGCGCCGGGCGCACTTTGATCATTGGGAGCCGTTGTCCCACCGGTTATCCGCGGTGGCCAGCAGCACCCCTTTTCATCTCAAGGTGATGTACCGGACCTTGCATGCGGGGTTAACGGCGTTTTTGATTGACCGGGCGACCGGCCATCGGCAAATCTTTTCTCATCACCAGTTGAAAGACCTGGGGCTGGCTAGCTAGCTGGTTTCAGGTGTTCTTCCTGTAGGGCCGTAGGGATTTCCCAAAACTGCTTTACGCCGGGTTCAGGACAGATTATGGTGGCTGAATTACTCGCGGTGGCCTCACAGGAAGAGCAGATGCCAGACAAACAGCAGAGAGTGCTGGAATACGAGGCAGCCGGTGCGTCCGACCAGGGGCGAACCCGGAAAAGCAACGAAGATTCGTATGGGTTGAAGCTCCGCAACGAAGAGGGCAGCTGCAACTTTGTGGTTTGCGACGGCATGGGGGGCGCAGCCGCGGGTGAAGTCGCCAGCCGCATGGCGGTCGAGGCCATGTTGCGCGCCATGGACCAACCGGTGTTGACCCGGGAAACGTTCCAGTATGCGGTCGACGCGGCCAACAACAGTGTGCACAGCAGTGCGGAGGAGGACCCCTCTCGTGCCGGGATGGGCACCACGCTGGTGGCTATGGCTACCCGGGGCGACCATGCCTGGATTGCGCATGTCGGCGACAGCCGCGCTTATCGCATGAGAAATGGCGGCCTGGAGCGCCTGACCCACGACCATTCGCTGGTGGATGAGCAGGTTCGTTTGGGGCAGTTGACCCAGGCGCAGGCGGAGACCTCTCCCATGCGCAATGTCATTACCCGCGCGGTGGGGACCCAGGATGAGGTGGACGCCGACGTCATCGAGTTTGCCGTCCTGCCCGGCGACTTGTACCTGCTGGCTTCCGATGGCTTGATGCGGGAAGTCGATGACGAGCATATTGCGGCGATTCTGCGCGCTTCCGGGGAATTGGAACAGACGTGCGCACAACTGATTGAGGCCGCCAATCGAGCGGGAGGCCGGGATAACATCACCTGCGTGCTGGTGCGGGCACGATAAATCATTCCTCCTGTATTCATCTCTCTATGAACAAAATCAAGGTAGTGGGTGTGGTGGGCGCCGGAACCATGGGCAATGGGATCGCGCATGTTTTTGCGCGGGGTGGGTTTCAGGTAATCCTGTGCGAGGTGGAACAGCGCTTTCTCGATCGCGGGCTGGAGGCGATTCGCAACAACCTGGAGCGCGAGGTAGCCAAGAACAAACTAACCGCGGCGGACGCGGAAGCCGCCATGAACCTGATTCGTTGCACCCTGCAGGGCAGTGACCTGGGGATTTGCGATTTTGTGATCGAAGCCGCACCGGAGCGGTTCGAACTCAAGCAGGAACTCTTTTCCACGCTGGACGCGGTGATGAAGCCAGAAGCCATCCTGGCTTCCAACACTTCTTCGATTTCCATCACCCGGCTGGCAGCCCAAACCCAAAGACCAAGTCAGGTCATCGGGATGCACTTCTTCAATCCTGTCCCGGTCATGAAGCTGGTGGAGGTGATTCGCGGCCTGGAAACCAGCGACGAGACGTTTGCCCAGGTGAGAGCGCTGGCCGAAGAGCTGGGCAAGACGCCGGTCGAGGTGAACGATGCGCCGGGCTTTGTTTCCAACCGGGTGCTGATGCCGCTGCTCAACGAGGCCATGTATGCGGTGATGGAGGGCGTGGCTACGGCGGAAGCAGTGGACCAGGTGTTTCAGTTGGGGATGGCCCACCCTATGGGGCCGCTGAAGCTGGCCGACTTCATTGGGCTCGATGTTTGCCTGGACATCATGCGGGTGATGGTCGAAGGTCTGGGTGATCCCAAATACCGTCCCTGCCCGCTGTTGATCCGCATGGTGGACGCGGGCTGGCTGGGCCGCAAGTCGGGACGCGGCTTTTACCAGTATTGAACGACGGGAGTATCCGGGCTGGCACCTGTCGACCGATGGTCTCTTTTTCAACCTGAAGACAGCGTATGCTTTTCGCATGATGCGGATGACTGTGCTGGCCTCAGGCTCTAAGGGGAACAGCACGATTGTGTCCAGCAGCCGTACGCGCATCCTGGTGGATGCGGGGCTTTCTTGCCGGGAACTGCTGAAGCGCATGCAGATGGCTGATGAAGATCCTGCGGCCATCGACGCTCTGCTGATCACGCACGAACATCAGGACCATGTGCAGGGTTTGGCGGTGCTGGCTCGCAAACTAGGCGTGCCTGTGTACTTTACCCAGGCAACGCATCGAGCCTGGATGCGCTCGATGATGCCTCACAAACGTATGACCTACGCCGCGTGGCTGGCCCTGCGGCAGCAGGATCTTGCGCAGCGCCAGGCTGCGGATGTGGCGCCAGCCGGGGCGGCTCCCGAGGCAGAGTGCGCCGACGAGTCTCCCGCGGAAAATCCACCGAAAGATCCGTGCAGTCTTCCCGGGGTGGAGTACTTTGCCTCTGGCACCGGTTTCTCAATCGGGGACATTGCTATTACTCCCTTTACCATTCCCCACGACGCGGCCGACCCGGTTGGTTTTGTGTTTGAGGCCGATGGGGTCAGGATGGCGATCGCCACCGACCTCGGATACATGCCTCCGAATGTCAAGATGGCGATCCGAAACTGTGACGTTCTTATGATCGAAAGTAACCACGATCTCGAGATGTTGCGGGATGGACCCTATCCATGGTCGGTCAAACAGCGGGTGATGTCCCGGGTGGGACACCTATCGAATGAGGCGGTTTCCGATTTTCTGGAGAAGAATTACGATGGAAACGCGTCTTATGTGGTTCTCGCGCATCTATCTGAATGTAACAATTTGCCTGAACTGGCACGAGTTACCGCAGAAAGGGCGTTGCGTGACCGCATGAGCTTGCTGGCCAATAAGCTGATTCTGGCCCAGCAGGATGCGCCTCTTGAGCCTATTTGCTTATAATCAGGTAAGTTTCATTGGGTCGGGCCTGGTGTTTAACGCGAATTTTTATCGCCAGCCGATGGTGAAGTTGTTACTATAGTGTTAAGCGGCTAAATATAACAATGCAAACGACGACTTGTACAGATCGAGTGGTAGGCGACATACTTTCCAGCTGGAGGTATGACATTTCAGGGATTACTCCTGAGATGCGCCGAGATTACGAGCAGCATCTGGTTGAGTGTGCGCATTGCCTTTCGCGCCAGCGGCTACATCGGACAATCGATGTGGCTTTAATCGGATTGAGCACGGTTTCGATTGCGGCCTTCCTGCTGGGGTTGGCGGTAATTCACCGCGTGCAGCCTTTGCAGCATTGGGCGCTGGTGGATCTGCATTTGTGGCAAATGTCGATTGTGTTGAGTTTGCAGGCAGCGGCGATTGCGGGTTTGCTGATTTCGTTGATGACCTGGGTGCTGGTAGCCGTTGCTACTCCGGCTCCGGTTTACCTCGCCGAAGTGGCGATGGCCCAAGCGAAGGTGCTGCAGGATCGCATTCCTGAGGAATTGCGCGAGCGGCTTGATGCGTAACGTGGCTTGAGTTTCTGAAAAAGTGTTAAGAAAAGCCCCTGGAAACAGGGGCTTTTCTTTTTGCCCGATCGAAGAGCTGTCGATGGGGAAAACCCACGGCAGTTTTACTCGTTTACCTTTACGCCGCCGATCAGGTCCTTCACCTTGGCGATCTGGTGACGAGCGCACCACTTCTCAAGCGAGTCGGCGATGCGTTGGACGGCTCGAGGATCAGCGTAGCTGGCGGTTCCTATCTGGACGGCGGTGGCGCCGGCCAGGAGGAACTCCGACCGCGTCTTCGGCGGTGGTGATGCCCCCCAACCCCATGATAGGAATGCGGACGGCACGCGCGGCCTCATAGACCATGCGCACGGCGATTGGCTTGATCGCGGGGCCAGAGAGACCGCCAGTGTTGTTGGCTATCCGGGGACGGCGGGTCTCGACGTCGATTGACAGGGATAAGAAGGTGTTTACCAGGGAGAGCGCATCGGCACCGGCATTTTCCGCACAACGCGCCATCTGCGCGATGGAGGTGACGTTGGGAGAAAGCTTGACGATGAGCGGGCGCCGCGAGACCGCCTTGGCCCGCGTGACCAGCTGGTCCAGGATGCCAGTGTCGGTGCCGAAGACCATTCCCCCGTGTTGGGTGTTTGGGCACGAGGCGTTCAACTCGTAGGCAGTGATACCGGGGGCGGCGTTGAGGAGCTCGATGACAGCGACGTAGTCGCGGATCTCGTAGCCGAAGACATTGGCAATGCAGGCAGTGCCGGAGTGGGGCCGGAGGAGAGGCAGCTTTTTTTCGATGAAGGCGCGAACGCCGACGTTCTGAAGTCCGATGGCGTTGATCATGCCGCCAGGGGTCTCGATCAGACGCGGAGCCTGGTTGCCGGCCATGGGTTCCAGCGACAAGCCTTTGGTGATGAATCCGCCGATGCGGTCCAGAGAAACAACGTCTTCAAATTCAACCCCATAGCCGAAGGTGCCGCTGGCAGCAATGATCGGGTTGCGCAGCAGCATCCCAGCGAAGCGAACGCTCATATCCGGCTTCACGGGCTGGTTGGGCTCCCTTTGGGCGTAGCGTCGTCGCTGGTTCCCGGACGACGGCGCCCCACGCGCGGAGCGGGGAGAGGTGGGAGGGAGTGGATCGCCTGGGTCAGCACCTTACCCACCGACGCCGAGGGCTGTGTCACCCCAAGCGCGGAAGCCAGGGTGGCGGCCAGGTCCACCGGCTGCACCCGGCCGTGGTAGATACCCGGAGTAAACGTCGAGCCAAAAAAACCCAGCGGGACATGGCGGTCGTAGGACCAGGGGCTAAAGTGAGTTGTCCCGCCGGGCGGCTGGGCCTGCATCTGGAATGCTTCCGGAATGACCATCACGTACCAGCCGCCATTCGGGCTGTAACTATGGGCCAGGAGCAGTCCCCACTCCGAAGGGGGCAGTTGGCCCGCGGCGAGTTCCTGGCGGGTGTAGGTATGCACCACGATGGGTATAGCAGGCTGCCGGACCGGTGGCGGCGCGGGCGGACTGATGACCGGCTTGGTGGCGGTGATGCTGGATCGAGATTTAGCGCGTTGCCTGGCTCCGGCCGGAGGTAGCGTTTTCGCCAACGGTGGCGGGGCCAGAGCAGCCGGGGGACTGGCCGGCGGAGCGGCAGGGGGTGGCGCCGTTGGAGGCAGCGCAGCCACCGCCGCCGGGACGGCCTGCTGGATGGCCTGCTCGGCTTCCTGCTCGTTGATGCCTGCAACATCAAAGGATGGGCGATTGAGCGAGAGGTAGGGCAGCTCCTGATGGGGTAGCAGGTATTCCACTTTTTCTCCGGGGGAGAATTTGGCGTTCATCGCGTCATTCAGGTTGGCCACGAACTTGCCTATATCGATGGTGGCAGCGGGCATGCCCAGGGCCTGCGCAGCGGCGGGGACGGGAGCGACGCCGTGATCGGCCGAGAGCGTAATCCAGATATTTGCCAGACCGCCGGGAACGTTCTTGTCCAGCCAGGAGAAGAAGCTGTCCAGTTGGACGTCAAGGCTGTCTACCATCTGCCTTGACTGGGGCGAGTCCGGTCCGAAGGCGTGGCCCACCAGGTCGTTGGCGGAAAGGCTTAGGGTCAGCATGTCGGTGACCGGATGGCTACCCAGTTGCTCGTTGGTGATGAGCGCTCGCGCGAAATCAAGCTCGTAGGCATTGCCGGCCGGGGTGGAGCCCACCGACTCGTAAAAGTCCCGAGTCCCCGGATTACCGGCTTCCTGCTCGGCTCGCGCGGCACGGTCTCCCGAGTTGAAGGCGGTCACCCAGTCGGGCAGCGTTTCCATGTAATAGCTGGAAGTGATGAAAGCCCCGGAGGAAGGTTCGATCCAATAGGCGCCATTGGCGGAGTAGCCGGCGGGCAGAATGGCGGAACGATCCTTGAGGGAGACGCCGAAGAGTTTGGCTTGGCCTTGTGTTGCCAGACGCAGGGAGTCGCCGACGGTGGAGGCACGCAGGTTGAAGGGGGAAGCTCCGGGCTCGTTGCCGGAATGAACCGCGCCCACGATGTGGTAGCGATCGTCTTCCACCGAGGTGACAGGTCGAGTCTTGTTGCGCGTCAGGTCCCACCAGGCGTTGGAGGAGATGCCATGCCCGTCGGTATAGGCCCCGGTTCCCAGCGTGGCGTGGCCGGGAGCGGTCTTGGTGTTGGCGTAGTCGTAGTAGCAGTCTTCGAAATAAGCTCCCTTGTCGAGGAAGAGGCGGAACCCGCGACCTTTGAGATCCGCGCGATAACGATCAAGGTAGTCAGCACGAAATTGATCGACCACCAGGACGATGACCAGCCGAGGGCGCCCTTCGTAGGCGGTGGCCCAAGCCAAGGGGGCCCAGGGGATAACGAGAAAGGCGAGAAGCAACCTGCAGACACAGCGCTTGGGGGTAGACATGTGGCTCCGACCAGTATCGCAAAACATGTGACTTAGGAGGGTAAAGACTCTTGGGAGAGAACCGGGACTCGCAATGTTGAGGCTCGGGAAAGTTCGGTTTTGGGCGGGCGATTTCGGCCGTCCCTCCAGGACTGTCGTTGGAAGGCTACTCTCCTCATTTATTCTTGGCTATGCCTCGGAGTCTTCCCTTCCTCCTCCTGATTGCGCTGCTTGCTGCCGCGGCCCCTGCCGGGGCACAGATTACGGTCAGTTTTCCGGCGAGTGTGTCCTCCAAACCGCTCGATGGGCGTGTGTTGTTCCTGCTTTCGACCGATCCCTCTGCCGAACCGCGGATGCAGATCAATGACACCCCGCGCTCGCAGATTGTCTTTGGGACCACAGTGGATGGGCTGGCTCCTGGGCAGGCAGTCACGATCAACGGCTCCGCGGCTGGTTATCCCATCCGAGCGCTCAGCGACGTGCCACCGGGCGATTACTTCGTGCAAGCGGTGCTGAACGTTTACCAGACATTCCACCGGGCGAACGGCACTACGGTGAAGATGGCGCCCGATCGCGGAGAAGGACAGCACTGGAATATCGCGCCCGGCAATCTTTACTCCAAGCCGATGAAGGTACACATCGATGGGAAGACCAAGCTTGGTATCTCGCTGACAGAAATCATTCCTCCGATTGCGCCGCAGCCGGACACAAAATTTATCCGCCACATCCGCATACAGAGTGATTTGCTGACCAGGTTCTGGGGTACGCCGATGTATCTCTCCGCCATCGTGTTGGTGCCCGAGGGTTTCGATGAACATCGCGATGCTCACTTTCCCATCGCCATCTTTCACGACCACTTTGTGGACGGCATGGACGACTTTCGCACTACGCCGCCAGACGCCGACCTCAAGCCTGACTACTCAGATCGCTTCCACCTGGCCGGCTATAACCGCATCCAGCAGGAGGAGGCGTACAAGGAGTACCAGCAATGGATCAGTCCAGGTTTTCCTCGCATCCTGGTGGTCAAGATCCAGCATGCGAACCCGTTTTATGACGATTCCTATGCGGTGAACTCGGCCAACCTGGGTCCTTACGGGGATGCCATCGAGACCGAACTGCTGCCAGCCATTGAGAAACAGTTTCGTGGGCTGACCGACGGATGGGCTCACTTCGTCTATGGCGGCTCGACCGGCGGATGGGAGTCGCTGGCAGTGCAGATGTTCTACCCCAAGGATTACAACGGCGCATTTGTTGCCTGCCCCGACCCTGTCGACTTTCACGCCTACATGGCGGTTAACCTATACGATCAGCCGAATGCTTTTTACCTCCAGGGCGCGCACAAACAGGTCGAGCAGCCGGCCATGCGCAATTACCTGGGCCAGACCCTGATCTCCATGCGGGACAACGTCGCTTACGAGGCTGCGCTGGGCGATCACGGACGCTCGGGCGAGCAGTTCGACATCTGGCAGGCTGTCTATGGTCCAGTCGGACCGGACGGCTACCCGGCGCAAATCTTCGATAAGCAAACCGGAGCCATCGATCACCAGGTTGCCGCCTACTGGCACGATCACTATGACTTGAACGCGATTTTGCAGAAAAACTGGGACCAGCTGGGTCCCTTGCTCCAAGGGAAGCTTCACATCTACGTCGGATCGGCTGACACTTACTTTCTCAACGACGCCGTCTACCTGATGCAGGACTTTCTCGACAAGACCGGTACTCCCGGCCATGGCGTTCCATACGAAGGGGAAGTGAAATACGGTGACCGGGCGGAGCACTGCTGGAATGGCGATCCCAACCTGCCCAACGCGCTGTCTCGCCTGCACTACAACACCATGTACCTGCCCAAGATCATGGAGCGGATCCAGAAGACCGCCCCCGCCAACGCCGACATGAGCTGGAAGTACTGAGGCGACGGTTCCGGTAAACTAAGCACTTATGCTCGATTTGAATTTTGTGCGGGCCAACCTGGAGCTCGTAGAGGCCAAGCTGCGTGCCCGGGGCATGGATCCCGACGCCCTGATCGGCAATTTCCGGGAGTTGGACCAGGAGCGGCGTTCGCGCATTACCCAGGCCGAGACGCTCCAGGCGCAGCGCAACAAACTCAGCCAGGAGGTCGCGCGCAGCCGAAAGGCGGGCGCGGACGCGTCCCAGATCACTGCGGTCATGGATCAGACGCGAGAGCTGAAGCAGGAGACCGACGCGCTGGAGCGTAGTGCGGCCGAGGCTGAGGAGGCCATGCGCGCTCTTTTGGCGACCATCCCCAATCTCACCCAGGACAGCGTGCCCGCAGGCAAGAGCGAAGCGGAGAACGTCGAGCTGATGCGCTGGGGCCAGCAGCCGGCGTTTGATTTTGCTCCCAAGCCACATTGGGAGCTGGGCGAAAGCCTGGGGATTCTCGACCTCCAGCGGGCAGCCAAGATTTCCGGAGCCCGCTTTGCGGTGTACTGGGGTTTGGGCGCTCGGCTGGAGCGAGCACTGGCCAGCTTCATGCTAGATGTGCACACCCGGGAGCATGGCTATCTTGAGGTGCTGCCTCCCTTCCTGGTCAATAGCGAGTCGCTGTTTGGCACGGGGCAGTTGCCCAAGTTCTCAGAGGACCTGTTCAAGACGGAAGGCAGCGATCATTGGCTGATCCCGACTGCGGAGGTGCCGGTCACAAACCTTTACCGCGATGAAGTGCTGGAGGAAACGAAACTGCCGTTGAGCCTGGTCGCCTATACACCGTGCTTCCGCTCCGAGGCCGGCTCTTACGGGAAGGACGTGCGAGGGATCATTCGCCAGCACCAGTTTCAAAAGGTGGAACTGGTCAAATTTGCGCGGCCCGATCAGTCGAACGAAGAGCACGAGAAGCTCACCAGCCACGCGGAAGCGATCCTGCAGCGTCTTCACCTGCCGTATCGCAAAGTACTGCTGTGCGCCGGTGACACGGGTGCGTCATCCTCCAAGACTTACGATCTGGAAGTCTGGCTACCCGGGCAAGGGCTTTACCGCGAGATTTCTTCCTGTTCCAACTTCGAGGCGTACCAGGCGCGGCGGGCGAACATCCGCTACAAGCCGCTGAACAAGAACAAGAGTGAATTTGTCCACACGCTCAACGGGAGCGGTCTGGCTATCGGGCGCACGTGGCTGGCGATCCTCGAGAATTATCAACAGGCTGACGGCACGGTACGGGTCCCGAAGGTCCTGCAGCCGTATATGGGCGGCGCAGAAGTGATTGAACGACAGTAGGGCGGCAAAAATGCAGCGTATTCTCAAAAGCTATTTGTTCTGGACCTATCCGCGGGGCAGCTTCCATTACGACGTGATGGTGACGTTGATCCTGATCTTCCTTTTTGTTTCGCCGCGATTGATCAATTATCGCGATCGGCCCCAGGAAACACTCACCTCCACCAAGGACATTCTGGTGCGCGGGAACGGGCCGAACGCTTTGATTTATCAGATTGGCGCGGACCAACTGCCCGATACCGGTAACGAGGACAAGCTCAAGGCGGCGTTTCTTGAGCGTATCCAGGCCATCTCCGGCAATGTGCAGATCGACCGGTACCAGGAGCAGAAGGATGCCAGCGGACGGGTGACCCAGTATCGGGTATGGGCACATCGATAGGTAAAAAGAAAACCCGGGACGGCTCTCACTACTCCAACAGCCGATGAGGAGTTTCATGGTTCATGCGGGAAAGAGAATTGCGCTGATTTGCCTTGGCCTGGTGGTGTTACTCCCAGGGTCGTTGCTAGCCCAGGACGCAGCCTCGGCCGGCAATGCGGATTTACAGAAAGTGATTGGCGAATTGAATGCCGCCGCAGCGAAGTTTTCGAGCGCGCAGGCGGATTTCACCTGGGATCAGTTCACGGCGGTGGTCCAGGAACACGAAACACAGACAGGCACCATTTATTTTGAGCGGAAGAAAGGTGTTACCCGCATGGCAGCCTATCTGAAGCAGGACAATGGCAAAGACGCGCCCAAAACGGTGCTTTATGAGGGGGGCGAGGTCAACTTTTATGAGCCCACCATCAAGCAGTTGACCACCGTTCGCGCGGGCGCCAATCGCGGCCAGTTTGAAAGCTTTCTAACCCTGGGCTTTGGCGGCAGCGGCAAGGACCTGGAGACGAACTGGAAAGTGACCCTCGTGGGCACGGAAAACATGGACGGGGTCGCGGTCGCCAAGCTGGACCTGGTGCCGAAGGAACAGAAGGTCCTGGACATGTTCACACATGTGACCATCTGGGTCGAACCCAGCCGGGGCATCAGTCACAAGCAGATTTTCTACCAGCCCAGCGGCGATCTGCGCACGGCTACCTACAAGAGCATCCACTACAACACGCCTCTGGCATCCGATGTCTTCAAGATCAACCCGCCACCCGGCACCAACCACGTGGTGAAGTAACAGGCAGCCAGCGCGATCACCAGGGGGAAGCATTCCAGGGTGTAGCGGGGCTCGGGCGCCTCGAGGGTGGCCAGCAGCACGCTGCGCAGGATGATCAGCGCGACCATCGGCGCCGGCCATGCGTGGCCAGCGGAGAGCCCCCAGGAAAGCAGCCACCAGATAAGCCAGGTTGAGTGCGCCGAAGAAAAGCGCCAGGCGGGTCTCCGCGGGATGCTGGGCATATTGCCACCAGCGGAGATGGATGTTCATGGTCTCCACTCGGGGGCGCAGCCACATGTCGGCTAGCCGCAGCAAGGGAAGGGTGACGTAGTAGCGAAAGGGATGCGCGTGGATGCGCTCCTGAGCGAGTTGGGCAAAGCGGGCGTCGATTTCGGGGGTCAGCGTGGTGATGGAGTTGTAGTCCTGCAACAGGCGGCGGGTTTCCTGGTCCTGGGCTGCGTTGTCGATTGCGCGCGGGGGTAGATTTGCCGCATCGATACTGTCGCTGTTGCCGGCCCAGTAGATTTCATTGGTGGTGGTGAAGTCGGCGGTCAGGGTTCTGATCCAAAGAACAAAGCCGGGAGATCCGAATTCTCCTGGATCGTTGGCGTAGCGCGGGGCCAGCGGTTGGAAGACATGGAAGGTGCGCGCATTGCGTACTGTCCAGGCGACGAATGGGATCAACGAAAGCAACCCGGCCGCGATCGCGAGACGAAGAGCGGACCTGAATCCCAGGGACTTGCGACCGTAAACCAATAGGGCCGCCCAGAGGACCACCGCCAGCAGGGCCCCATCGGGACGCAGGAGCGCGGCAAAGCTCCAGGAAAAGATGAGCGCGGCGGTCCATTGCAGGCGGGGACGCTCCAGCACCTCAGCGAGGGCGCGAAAGCCCAGTGCGACGCAAAAGATGGAAAGCGTTTCGGTGAGTGGGGAGGCGGCGTAGGTGGCGGTGAAAGGGCAGAGGGCGGCGAGCAGCAGGGCGATCCGGGCGGCACGCGGACCACAGATATTGCCTGCCAGGCCTGCGATGAGCAGGCAGGTAACGAGGTCGATCAGCGCCTGCAGGTACAAGACAGCCTGATAATTGGCCACGCCGAAGAGAGCAAAACAGAGGGCAAGAAATGCCGGGTAGCCGGGCAGGCGCACCAGGGTGGGCTCGATGGTGGGTACGCCGGATGGGTGGCCCACGGAATGGCCGTAGATACCGTGGGTGAGCCAGTTGGTGGCAATGTCCCCATAGACCAGGGAGTCACCCTGGATTTGCGGGTAGGCGTGGATAAACCACAGGCGTAGAGCGCCTCCGGCTGCGAGCACGAGCAGGGTGTACAGCCATCGGCCGCTCCCCGAGGGTGGGGTGCGTACGTGCATGCTCCAGCATCCCATAAGCCAGTTTTTTCCGGTGCCAGCGCCGGAGGTGGAGCTGGGTACTAAGGAGACTGGCCCGTCAACAGGGGCTGCTTGAGTTCCTGTAAGCTTTCTAGCAGGCATGAATCGCCAGATCTTCTTCGATCCACAGCGGAAACGCTGGAAACGTCTACGGCGAATTCTGGACGCGGTGGCGGTTTTCTCCACCGTGATTCTAGTTCTGTTTTTTCTGAACGTGGTGAAGACGCAGCACCTGCCGGAACTGCTTCTGCCTACACCCAAACGGAATTACCGGGCCATCCGCGAACAAGCCGCCGCTGCCATCAAGGCCAAATACTCAAAAGGCGCGCGGCGTAAAACGAGCCGCAGACCCTCAGAGATTCCCTTCAATTCGGGCGAGAGCCTGCGAGCGGCGTATTACGTTGATGACGATGCGGGTAGCTTTGCTTCGCTCAAAAGCCACATCCACCAGCTCGATATGCTCTTCCCGGATTGGCTGTACGTGACCCGGGCTGACGGTACCCTCGAAGGCGCATACACCGCGGAGGCGCCGCTGCGCGCTTTCCCCGTCCTCGAAGCCCACGGTGTCCACAGCGTCGACCCGCAGAACAAAGTTCATGACCTGATTGCCGCCGCACATGAAGACCTTGAAATCTTTCCTGAGCTAAAGAACTACAACGTGCTGACGCAGGGGTGGGACCAGCACGCAACCGCCATGCTGAAAAATCCCGCTGCGCGGTTCAACCTGGAGCGCCAGGTGATGACGTTTCTGGCGGCTAATCCCTCCTACCGCGGCTTGAGCCTCGACCTGGAAGATCTGCCCGACGATGCACTGCCGGGATACCACCTGCTGATCGGCGAATTGTACGCGCTCATGCACCCCCGCAATCTTCGCCTCTTCGTGAACGAGGGCGTCGGCGCAGACGATAGCGAGTTCGCCGAGCTGGCTCAGCAAACCGACGGCATCCTGTTGATGAACTACGACCAGCACGAGGAGACGGGCGGTCCCGGACCGATCGCGGCGCAGGACTGGTTCGAAGACAACCTGAAGCGCGTGCTCAAAGTAGTGCCCAAAGAGAAGTTGATCTGCTCCATTGGCAACTATGGCTACGACTGGACGATGTCTTCGCCGAAGGGCAAACACGCCACAGCCAAGGTGCTGAATACCGACGACATTACCGTACAGGACGGATGGCAGACGGCATCGGATGCGAATGCCGACGTACGCCTGGCGGGCGACGAGCTCAATCCACATTTTGCCTACGACGACGAAGATACTCACGTGCGCCACCAGGTCTGGATGCTGGACGCAGTGACCGCGTTGAATGAGCTGCGCGCGGCCAGGCAGATGGGGGTACAGACGATTGCTTTGTGGCGGCTGGGACAGGAGGACGCTTCCCTCTGGTCGATCTGGGACCACCCCAGCAACGTGAATGCGCCCCAGTCGCTCAAGCAGATCCCGCCCGGCGATGACGTGGTATCGGACGGCGTTGGCGACATCGTACGCGTTACCGGAGAACCACATCCGGGCTCCCGCACCATCGACATGGACTCCTACAACTGGACCGTGACCGATGAGCACATGTTGACGTATCCATCCCCATACACGATTGAGTATTACGGCTACAAACCCGGAGTGGTGGCGCTGAGCTTCGATGACGGCCCCGACCCCAAGTGGACGCCCAGGGTGCTGGACGCGCTCAAACAGCAAAACGTCAAAGCAACCTTCATGATGATCGGCGAACAGGCACAGGACAACGTCGGCCTGATGAAGCGGGTGATGGCGGAAGGGCACGAGATCGGCAATCACACCTGGAGCCATCCCGACATCAGCGAGATCTCTCCCCGGCAGATGGAATTAGAGCTGAACCTTACGGAACGGCTGTTTGGCAGCAAGCTGGGGGTCAAGCCCCTTTATTTCCGCCCTCCCTATGATATTGACGAGGAGCCGGATACCAATGACCAAACGGCGCCAGCGTATCTGGTCCAGAAGATGGGTTACACCATCGTCGGCAACAAGATCGACACCGGCGATTGGGACGAGCGGCAACGGAAGACCCCGGAAGGCATCCTCAACGACGTGCTGGTGCAGCTGGATCTGATGAAGACCAAGCCGCAATTTCGCGGCAGCATCATCCTGATGCACGACGGCGGAGGTGACCGCAGCGTAACCGTCGCCGCATTGCCGGTGCTGATCGCGGGTCTGCGCGCGCATGGCTATACCTTCGAACAAGTCTCCGACCTCATGGGCAAGACACGCGCGGAGGTGATGCCGCCGCTGAATTACAAAGAGCGCTGGCAGGCTCGGGTGGATTCCGTGGCCTTCTTTGCCTGGGCCTTCTTTAACCACTTTGTGGTCAGCCTCTTTTTCGTGGGCGATATTCTGATGAGCGCCCGGCTCATCATGGTGGGCATCTTCGCGCTGATCGACCGGCTGCGCAAACGCCCTGTACCCGAAGTGGTTGGGGGATTTCTGCCCCGGGTAGCGGTATTGATTCCTGCTTACAACGAAGAAAAAGTCATCGTGCGCACCATCCGCTCGGTGCTGAATTCGGATTATCCCCATCTGCGCATCATCGTGATCGATGATGGTTCTCCGGATCGGACTTCAGAAGTGGCGCGTGAAGCGTATCCGGAAGAGATCGCCGCCGGCATGCTGACCGTGCTGCGCAAAGCGAATGGGGGTAAGGCGGAGGCGCTCAACTTTGCGGTCGCCGATCTCACGGAAGAGTTTTATGTGGGCATCGACGCCGATACCGTGATCGCGGCCGATGCGGTATCGAAACTGGTGGGCCATTTCGCCGATCCCAAGATCGGCGCCGTTGCAGGGAATGCCAAGGTCGGCAACCGCGTTAATTTATGGACCCGCTGGCAGGCACTCGAGTACATCACAAGCCAGAATTTCGAACGTAGGGCATTGGATTTGTTTGACGTGGTCACGGTGGTTCCGGGTGCGATTGGCGCGTGGCGGACCGCGGCGGTACAGCAGGGCGGCGGGTATCCGGTCAATACGGTGGCGGAGGATGCCGACCTGACGATGAATCTGCTGGAGCAGGGCTATAAGGTGATCTATGAAGATCGCGCCCTGGCATTCACCGAGGCGCCGGCTACGGCAGGCGGATTGATGCGGCAAAGATTTCGCTGGTCCTTTGGTACGCTACAAGCGGTGTACAAGCACCAGGCCGCATTTCTCAAGAACAAGGCGATGGGATTGTTTGCCCTGCCCAACATCCTGATCTTTCAGATCCTGCTGCCGCTGGTTTCGCCTTTTATCGACTTGATGTTTGTCGCGGGCGTGGTGCATTACTTGATCGACCGGCACTTCCACCCGGAGACGGCCAACGCCGGTAACTTCGAAAAGCTGCTGACCTTTTTCCTGGCTTTCCTGATCATCGACTTTGTCACTTCGGCTTTGGCCTTTAGCCTGGAGCGACGGCATCCTGCGAACAAGGGGGACGGGTGGCTGCTCTTCCACATCTGGCTGCAGCGGTTTGCCTATCGTCAGCTCTTTTCGCTGGTGCTGTTCAAGACGGTAAAACGGGCGATCGATGGACGCCCGTTCAATTGGGACAAGCTGGAACGAACGGCGAAGATGTCGGCCCAGACCGAGCGGCTCACCGCCACGCGATAAAGAGTAAAATTGGGGAGTTATGTCAACTGCCCAGATCAGCACCGTCATCCAGCCGATTGCGCCCCGCGGCGAATTTCGCAACGAACCTTTCATTGATTTCCACGATTCGGAAAATGTGCACGCGATGCAAGCTGCACTGACCAAAGTGGGAGACATGCTCGGCCACGAGTACGAATTGGTGATCGGCGGAGAGCGTTCGCGCACCACGAGCAAAATCGAATCGCTCAACCCGTCGCGGCCGAAGCAAGTGGTGGGTGTGCACCAGAAGGCCGGGCTCGAACACGCTGAACGCGCGATGCGGGCTGCCCTGGAGGCGTTCGCGACGTGGCAATTTGTCGCAGTAGAAGAACGCGCCGCGCTACTGCTGCAGACGGCGGAGCTGATTCGTAAACGCAAGTTTGAATTCTGCGCCTGGCTGACGTACGAGGTGGGAAAGAATTGGGTCGAGGCGGATGCGGATGTCGCCGAGACGATCGACTTTTTGGAATTCTACGCGCGCGAGGCTCTGCGGCTGGCCAGCGCGACGACGCCTATCCAATATCCCGGGGAACACGATCAACTGCTGTATATACCAATGGGTGTTTGCGCGGTGATTCCGCCGTGGAATTTTCCCTTCGCCATCATGGCCGGGATGACCGCGGCTGCGATCGTCACTGGCAATACCGTGATCCTGAAGCCCTCGAGTGATTCTCCCACGATTGCGGCGCGCTTCCTGGATGTGCTGGAAGAAGCGGGTATGCCGCCGGGCGTGGTGAATTTCTGCCCGGGTTCGGGCAGCACCTTCGGCAACGCGATCGTGGAACATCCCAAGACCCGCCTGATCGCCTTTACCGGCTCCAAGGGAGTGGGTCTGGATATCCATGCGCGCGCAGCCCAGACGCAGCCGGGACAAGTCTGGATCAAGCGAACCATTCTCGAGATGGGGGGCAAGGATTCGATTATCGTGAGCACGGACGGCGACCTGGATGCGGCGGTTGAGGGCGTGGTGGCGTCGGCCTTTGGCTTTAGCGGACAGAAGTGTTCAGCATGCTCGCGGGCTATCGTGGAAGATCCGATTTATGACGTTTTTGTGGAGCGAGTGCGGGAGAAGGTGGAAACGCTGCGGGTTGGCGATCCAACCAGGAACCTTAATATGGGGCCGGTGGTAAACCGCTCAGCGATGGATACGATTCTCTCCTACATTGAGATTGGCAAGAGCGAAGGACGGCTGCTGACGGGCGGGCATGCGGTTACCACGGACGAGGGCGGTTTCTTTTTGGAACCGACAGTGATTGTGGATGTGGCCCCGAACGCGCGCATTGCCCAGGAGGAGATTTTTGGTCCGGTGCTGGCGGTAATCCGGGCCAAGGATTACGATCATGCGCTGGAGATCGCCAACAACACGGAGTATGGGCTGACGGGTGCGGTCTATTCGACTTCGCGAGAGAAGCTGGAGCACGCGCGACGGACCTATCATGTAGGAAATTTGTACTTCAACCGCAAGTGCACGGGGGCCATGGTAGGGGCGCATCCGTTTGGCGGGTTTAACATGTCCGGCACAGATTCCAAGGCTGGCGGACCGGACTACCTGTTGCTGTTTACCCAGGCGAAGTTGGTCGCGGAGAGAGTCTCGTAATGAAGGCGGGCAGTCCGTGCTTTGCGGAAACAATGACGTACCACGAGGGCTAAAAGTGCCTGCGTGAGAACTCTCACTTTCCCACATCGCAGCTTTCATGCTTTGTATCAGGGCACGACTTTAGTCGGGCCGTCAATCGCCGCCGATGAGGGCTTTAGCCCCTGCTAGGGAGTGTCCCGCAGAGACGTCTGGAGAAAGTCAAAAGGCCCAGGGGCTAAAGCCCTCATCTGTCTGAATCGGTACGGCCCGACTAAAGTCGTGCCCTGATACAAAGCATGAAAGCTGTGACTCGGGAAAAGTCGCGGCCTCTCATGACGCCGAAGCCCACGTGTTGCTGGCCTCAACGGCCCGCTTCGTTTTGCTCTACTTCTTAACAGGAACATCCGGCGGAGGCGGCAAATTTCGGTTCTTGAGCCACTCTTTGCTGATGCTTTGCGGGACGTGCTGCGGAGCGAGCTCGTCGAGATCGGGCATGAAGATTTCCAGGCCGGCTTGCGGGGTCATTCGGGTGTAGCCGTTCACCAGCTGCGCCTGGTAGTTCACCAGGTCCAGATCAAACCACGCATCCTTGGACGCATCGATCATGATGAGGTCGACATTGTGCATAGTCAGCTTGCCGAAATCCAGCGTGCCGCCCTTCAGAGCCAGAAAGTTGTGCCACTGTTCAGTGCGGGCAGCGTCGTTCTGCGCTTCCCCGTAAATAACTTCGATATCCGGGTTCATCACGCGAACCCTGGTCAGGATGCCGTGGATATGCGGCGCCGGCAGTAGCTTCTGCGTGTCGAAGTAGAGATCGTCCTTTGAAGCCTCGATGCCGGCAACGCTGGTTTTTCCCATCAGGTCTGCGATGCG
This sequence comes from uncultured Acidobacteriaceae bacterium, assembly GCA_963850235.1. GTDB lineage: Bacteria > Acidobacteriota > Terriglobia > Terriglobales > Acidobacteriaceae > PALSA-350. The sequence continues at coordinate 88,500 of CAWKKM010000021.1, forward strand.
GACGTGAAAATCACCTAACAGGCCTTTGACCGGAAGCTTCAACACGGATAACCGGTCCACATGCAGGTGGATGCGGCCATCCGGCGCAGGAGAGAGTGTTCCATCCAATCCGATGGGAAGCGGAATATGCAGCTTGTGAATTGTGCCGTGCAGAGAAATCTGGTTGCCATTCCCAACGAGCGAAATATTTGTGAGCGGAGAGCCTGCGACCTTACCGGTATTGAGGTAGTGGGCGATGTCGCCGATGTTCGCGTGAATGATGCCTCGTTTCACTTCGAGGACGAAGGATTCCGGCTCATCAAACGACGGGTTGACGTTCGTTCTTGTCCGCCGCATTTCTCCATTCAGCCAGCGAACGTAAATACGAAAATCAGGGCCCTTGCGCAGCAGCAGGTTGTGCGCATAAATGCGAGTTGGGCTTAGCTCGTTCGATCCGTCAGGGACCTGGGCGGCCTGATTGACTGTGGCGGCCGCCGGCAGTTGAGCCGGCTGCTGCCTGTGTTTGACTCCGGCGTACCAGGCAATGCACCCGACCGCTATCAGCAGTATGGCGGCGGTGCCCAGAACGAGGGGAGAACGCTTCATACTGGTGTCGGATTACGCCGGGGACGACGATTGGCCTGAAGTATTTTCTTGCGCAGGCGCAAGGACTTCGGTGTGACCTCCACCAGTTCATCTTCCGCAATGAATTCGATGGCCTGCTCCAGGTTCATCGGCTTGAAGGGCACGAGCCGGATGGCGTCGTCCGCGCTCGACGCACGCATGTTGGTGAGCTTTTTCTCGCGCACTACGTTTACGTCGAGGTCGTTGTCGCGGGAATGCTCGCCGATCACCATGCCTTCGTAGACCTCCACGCCGGCTGTGATGAAGAGCACTCCGCGATCCTGCAGCCCGTTGAGGGCGTACGCGGTCGTGGCGCCGTTGCGGTCGGAAATGAGAGCTCCGCTGGGCCGCTGCGGAATCTCGCCCTGATAAGGCATGTAACCGTCAAAGAGCGAATTCATCACGATGGTGCCGCGGGTTTCCGTCAGCATTTCGCTGCGCAGGCCGATGAGCCCGCGGCTGGGTACGCGGAATTCCAGACGCACGCGGCCATAGCCGTGGTTATGCATCTTCAGCATCTCACCGCGTCTCGGTCCAAGACGCTCAATCACGGTGCCGACAAATGCGTCAGGAACGTCGATGGTGAGGTGTTCCACCGGTTCCAGCACTTTGCCGTCATCGGTTTTGGTGACAATCTCGGGCCGGCCTACCATCAATTCAAAGCCTTCGCGCCGCATCATTTCGATCAGGATGGCGAGCTGGAGTTCTCCGCGGCCGAGAACCTTGAAGCTGTCGGGGCTTCCCGTTTCTTCCACACGGATGGAGACGTTGGTGAGCAGTTCCCTATCCAGGCGCTCGCGCAGATTGCGCGAGGTGACAAATTGGCCTTCCCTTCCCGCCATGGGCGAATTGTTCACGGAGAATTGCATGGCAATCGTCGGCTCATCGATGACGATCAGGGGCAGCGGCGACGGGTTTTCGATGCCGGTGATCGTCTCGCCTATTGTGATGCCGGTAACGCCGGCGACGGCCACGATGTCCCCTACCTGGGTCTCTTCCGTGTCCGTACGCTTCAATCCGTTGAAGGTGAATAGCTTGGTGATCTTGGTCTTGAGCAGCGAGCCGTCCCGCTTGGAGATGTTGACTTCTTCCCCGTTGCGCAGCGTCCCGTTAAACACGCGGGCGATCGCCAGGCGGCCCAGGTAGTCGGAGTAGTCGAGATTGGTGACCAGGATCTGCAGCGGGCCGTTCGGATCTCCACTGGCCGGCGGAATGGTGGAGATGATGGTTTCAAAGAGCGGCTGCAGGTTTTCCCCGGGCGTCTCCAGGGAGGTGCTGGCGGTGCCCTGCTTGGCGTTGGTGTAGAGCACGGGGAAATCCAACTGGTCTTCGTGCGCGTCGAGATCGATAAAGAGGTCGTATACCTCGTCGAGAACTTCTTTGGGACGCGCGTCGGGACGGTCGATCTTGTTGATGACCAGGATAGGCACGAGCTTGGATTCGAGGGCCTTCGAGAGCACGTAACGAGTCTGCGGCAGGGGGCCTTCGGAGGCATCCACCAGGAGCATGACCCCGTCGACCATCTTCAGGGCGCGCTCGACCTCACCGCCGAAGTCGGCGTGGCCTGGCGTGTCGACGATGTTGATCTTGGTGTCCTGGAATTGGACAGCGGTGTTCTTGGCGAGGATGGTGATTCCCCGCTCCTTCTCGAGCTCATTCGAATCCATGACCCGTTCGGTGATGGCTTCGTTGGCGCGGTAGGTGCCGGCCTGGCGCAACATGGCGTCCACAAGGGTCGTTTTGCCGTGGTCGACGTGGGCGATGATGGCGATGTTTCGGATGGGGGTGCTCACGGGCGCAGAATTCCTCTTCTTCCGGTTCGCGGAAAGACATTGCGTTGAAATGGACTAGCCTTGCGTTGACGTGCTGGCTGGAAATAACAGGCAGGACAACTGGGCAATGCCTTTCCTATAGTCTATCAGCCCGGGTTTTTCGGTCGGGGCGGGATGAGAAACGGGACGGTCCGCCGCCGCGAACTCCCGCCTTTCCAGTCCAAAAACGAGATCAAAGGAAATCGGATGGGTGCCCCACGTTCGCCACAGCGTACGTGGGCCGAAAACGATGGGCGAAGCCCCCACGAACGCTTTGTCTGATCACCCGGGGTCCTGGCCCGCCTACTGCGGGGCGGGACCCCGAACCACCTGGACCAGGTCGTCGAGCCGTAGATGGCGGGCAAAGGCGGCTTTGATCTGGCCGGCGTCGAGTTCGTAGTATTTCTTGGCCGCGACGATGGGCTCGTCCAGAGGCAAACCGATGACCGCCCGGCGGAGCAGACCCTGCGCTACTCCCTCTTCGCTTGACTCACCCAGCGGAATGGACCGCAGAAGCATCGCCTTGGCCAGGTGCAGTTCGTCGGCCGAGACATCCTGGGAGCGCATCTGCTCCAGATCACGCTCGATCAATGCCCGGGCCTTGGAAACGTTTTGCGGATCACAACCATAAGTAACGGAGTAGCTGGCACGGGTCTTCGATGCCTCCATACTGACGTCGACGTTGTAGACGTATCCAGCTACCTGACGCAGATCGTGATAGAGCCTGGTGGCGTAGAAGCCTCCGCCCAATACGTGATTGCCCAACTGGAGCGGATAGTAGTCGGGATCGAACCGATTAAGGTTCAGCTGCTGCGCCAGGATGACGGAGTCCTGCACCGCCTGCGGATCGGGTACGTTGGCTGCCGACGCCTTATTCACAGGGATGGCGGCTAGTGTCGTTTCCGGCTTGGGACCCTCGGCCTTCCAGGTACCGAACCACTTGGTAATCACCGCCTTGGCTTCATCGGGCGTGGTGTCGCCGATGACCACAATCGTGGTCAGATCAGGACGCACGGTGGAAGCATGAAACTGCTTGACATCGTCCAGCGTGACTGTGGCCAAGGTAGCCGGGGTCGCCTCTCGCAGAACCGGGTCGTGGGGCGGCAGCAAGGCGAGATCCAGTGCGCGCGAGGTGCGGTAGCCCGGGCTCTTCAGATTGCCGGCAACAAATTGAGTTGTCTGATCCTTCACCACGCTGAAGGCTTCCGCCGGCAATGCCGGATGGAGTTCGTTGTCGGCCAACAGCTCCACTCCGCGGGAGAAGTTGTCTTTCAGCACCTGGAGCGAAAAGTCGTAGCCCGCGCTCTCGTTGGCCGCGATGTCATCGAGTGCCTTCTGGTAGGCAAGACGGTCCAGAGTCTGGGTGCCATAGGAGTAGAGGCCGTCGAGTACGTCGGAAACACCCTCCTTGCCCTTGGGTGTCTGCAGATCCGCGTTGTTCTTTAACTGTGCCTACGACGGTTACGGTAGGGCTGGTGTGATCGGTCTTCACGATCAAGCGCAGGCCGTTGGGCAGGGTCGTGTCCGAGGCGACGATGTAGTCCGACGGCACTTTCAGCGCCGAGAGCGACGCTGCGGCCCAGGACGGCAACACGACCGGCTTGGTGGGCGCCGAGGTCATCTTCTCGCCCCCGCCAAAACCTTTAGCGGCGACGGCTTCGCCCGAGGGCGAGGGTTTGAGAGTGGCAGTGATGGAGTTCGAACTGACCAGGTACTGCTTGGCCACCCGGTTCACATCCGCGAGCGTGACCGCCTTGATGGCCTGGAGGTCGTCATCAGGAGAGTTGCGGCCCTTCGGCGGTCAGCGCTTCCGACCAGACGGAAGCCAACCCGGGGATGGAGTTCCGCTGAAACTGAACAGACGCAATTTCGTCCCGTTTGGCGGCATCGAAAAGGTCCTGAGGAAGGCCCTTTTGCGCGTAGCCCTCGACAATCTGGCGCAACTCGTTGATAGGACCGGTTGAATCGGCCCCGGCAGGCAAGGCGATCTCACCGAATCCAACGCTCGCCTTGGGATAGTTCTCCGCCATGCCGAAGGTGGCATAGAGGGCTTTACCCGCAGGCACCATGCCGTAGACATCAGCGCGTTGGCTGGCCAGAATATCGGACAGGATTTGGGCCGCCGCATAATCGGGAGAATCGGTGCCGGGCATGCGATAAGCGATGAAGCCCAGAACATAAGGCAGATTGCTATCGAGGGTGAAGGTTTCCGGCTTGACCGGGGAAAGATTGACCGCGGGGTGCTCCGGCACCGGATGGTTGGCAATGTCGCCGAACAGTTCCTTCGCTTTGGCGATGGTTGCCGCCGGATCCACATCGCCCACGATCACCAGGATCGCATTGCCGGGGGTGTACCACTTCTTATAGAAGTCGCTCAGCATAGCGCCGGTGGTGGCTTCAAACGAAGGCCTGGTCCCCAACGGATCATGCGCGTACGGCGTGCCCGCAAACATATCGGCGTTCAGACGATCGATGAATTTGTAAGTGGGATTGGAGAGATCGCGGGACACCTCCTGTTCAATGGCGCCCCGTTCGTGGGCCCACTCTGCTTCAGCATTATCCACGCCACGCAGGCAAGCAGCCTGGGCGTGAAGGGCAACTTCCAGATCGGCTGCGGGCACGGTGGTATAGAACTGGGTGATGTTTTGCTGCGTATCGGCATTGTCCCGGCCGCCCAGTTGGGCATAGATGGCGGCGGTCTGATCCGCGGTCATCCCCGTGCATCCGCGAAAGGCCATGTGCTCCAAAGCGTGGGCCGATCCCGGGAAACCGGCGGGCGTCTCATCTCCGCCGACCTTGAAGTTCAGCTCCACCGTCACCACGGGCGCGAGCGCGTTGCGCACGATGACCACCTGCAAGCCGTTGGAGAGAGTGGCGCGGGTCACGTTGCTGGGGTCCGCGGCATGGACACGCGAAGCAAACGCGGTGAGCAGGAAAAGCAGAGACAACAAGGCTTTGAGCTTCAATTCGATCTCTCCAGGCGAATTCTCGCAGGTGGATTCCAGTCTTTCATGGCTTGCCTATGCTCGACTACCGATCACTCCAGAGGCATCACGTCCACGCCGACCTTCAGGCTATGTTTGGCGCCCCCAAGCAACACTCCGCGGATGGGGCTGACGTCGCTGTAATCACGCCCCCAGGCCAGGGTGATGTGGCCGTCGGAGGGGACGCAGTTGTTGGTCGGATCGAAGTCGACCCATCCAAACCCGGGGCACCAGGCCGCACACCAGGCGTGGGAGGCGTCGGCTCCCACCAGGCGAGGCCGGCCGGCTGGAGGAATCGTGCGCAGATATCCGCTGACGTAGCGCGCCGGAAGCCCCAGGGAACGCATGCAGGCGATTTGCAGATGAGAAAAATCCTGGCAGACTCCGCGCCGCTTTTCAAAGAACGTTTCGACGGGGGTGGTCACTTCCGTCGCCTTGGGGTCGAACCGGAAATCCTGATGGATGCGTGCGGTGAGGTCGAGGACCGCCTCCAGCAGGGGCCGCCCGGTGGGAAAGGACTCCATTGCATAGGCGGCTAAATCCGGCTTAGCCGAAACGCGGATGGAGTCGAAAACGAACTGGTACGCCTCCAGGCCTTCCTGGCTCTGCTCGGAGGCAACGCTGTCGCGCACGGTTTCCCAGGAGGGCGATTCCGAAAAGACCGGGTGGGACTGGGCTTGTACTTCCAATTCGCTACTTGCTTCCACGCTCATGCGGCTATGGGATTCGGGCAAAATGAACGAGGTGACGGTGTTCCCGAAGTAGTCGATGTGCGTGGTGGCCTGGAAAGGCGGCAGGGGCCAAACGGATAGTTCCATGGACCGCCGCTTCTGCCCACGAAGATCGCGCGGCGTCAGCCGGACTACGTGATGAGAAACCGAGACGGGTTCTACGTAGTCATAGATCGTTTGGTGCCGTACGCGGTAGAGCATTTCTTCTTGCCTTTCTTTTGACGATGGCACGTAGAAAACGTCGAAAAACCATTTCGACCGAGGGGCTGTAGAACCGCAGGTCCCTCCACTATCGGTCAGGACTCAGTCCCGAGAGGGACGGCTGAACTTAGTCCATGACGATAGATCCTGAGTTAGCCAAAAGAGCCTGCGTCTCCAGTCATCGCCAGAGCGAGCCGAGCCTCGAATCAGCAGTTCAGCCGTCCACTAGCGGAACCAGTCTAGGATTGCTTACATCATCCCCACGCCTTGTCATCCCGGCCGAAGCGTAAGACGTAGCGGAGGGACCTGCGGTTTCACCACACCCCAAACGAAGATCGGCCGAGTATCAGAAGCGCTTCGCACTCGACCGACTCTGTGCATCACCTTCAGGTTGCACGCTCCATTTGCGCGTGGCTGAAATAAGTGTTGGAGATCGCCTCTGCGAACGCCGGCAGAGCACCGCTGAGGTCTCCGATGAGGGTATCCAGGCGAGTACGGTTGCTTCCGTTTCGAGCTTCGCAGAGTGCTTCTATGTCGGCATGCAGCAGCTTGGAAGCTGCAGCCTCCATTTGTCTTTGCTTGAGAACGGGCCAGTCTGAGCCGGAGGGCATGCCGGAGAGCCCCGCGCAGTGCCGGGCTAAATCCTTGAGCTGGAAAGCCAGAGAGCGCGGATTGGCCTCATCGTTCATGAGCAGATCGACCACCGGCGCCACCTGCAATACGGTGAAGTAACGCGAGCGGTAGGTGATAGAACTGTCCGCAACCTCAAGCAACATTTCGAGCGAAGCCCAGTTCTCGGGGTCCACCGGAACTACGATCGAGCGCAACAACTCCAGAATCTGTACGGAACGCTCGATCCTGCGGCCAATATTGAGAAAGTGCCAACCCGGCCCGCGGGTGATGTTGCCGGCCTCAATACCGCGCAGAGCGGCGAGGGTCAGGATACAGCTGTTCAGCACGGCCAACGCATCTGCCGGAGAAACATACCCCCAGGCCACGCGGTCAGAAGCTCGGGCGATGCTACCCATCTGGCTCACAATCCGCAGCAGATCCGTCGAAAGGCGATCCCGCACCTGGGCCGCGGCGCGCGTGGCGCGGCTGAGATTGGCATTGAGGCTGTCGCTGCGTTGTTCTTCGAAGATCAGCGACAATATTTCCTTTTCCAGATCGCCCTGTTGATCGAGATGGCCCTGCGGATCATCCTTGGCCAAACGCGAATAGGGAGACTCGAGACACTCGTACAGCTTCATCAACGATAGCCAGCCCAGAGTCTCCGGCCCCCAGGATTCGCCGGTGATGCGCGATAGGATGCAGCGCAGCACGCGCGCCAGGTGCTCGCAGCGTTCGACATAACGCCCTAGCCAGAAGAGATGTTCCGCGGCGCGGCTGGGCAGATCGCTGCTGATTCCACGGTGGAGCTCTACCGGCAAATCGCGTGGCCGGCGCATGGTAAAGTTGTCGACCGGTTCGGAGGAGAGAACCCAGGTATCCTTGCTGCCGCCGCCATGCTGCATGGAAACAACAGGGGTGTCCGCAGAAGGGGAAACCCGGGTAAGGCCGCCCGGCATGACGATCCAGCTGTCCCCTGCGGCTGCAATGTAAACCCGCAACACCACCCGCCGCGGCATCAGTCCGTTTTCCGACCACACCGGGACACTGGACAGGTTGAGCAGTTCCTGGCCGACAAAATCGTTTGGCCGCGCCTCCAACTGCGCCAGCAAGCGGGAGCGTTCAGTAGGCCCGAGCCTGCCTCCGAAAACCGGCTCCATCCCCCGGGCCGGGAAAGCGGGCTTGATCACCAAAAAATCCAGGTTCTGCTTCACATAACGAAGAGCCGGGGGCTGGCCGCACCACCAGGTAGCCACAGAAGGCAGGGCGAGGCGCTCCCCCAGCAGGCTACGGCTCAGGCCGGGCAGAAAAGGGATGAATGCCGAAGTTTCGAGCAACCCGCTGCCCAGCGCATTGGCGACCGCTACATTGCCGCTGCGCACAGCCTCGACCAGGCCGGGCACTCCCAGATAAGAATCGGAGCGCAACTCAAGCGGATCACAGAAGCCATCGTCCATCCGGCGCAGAATCACATCCACCGGCCTGAGTCCTTCGAGCGACTTGAGAAATACGCGGTTCTCCCGCACCGTGAGATCACTCCCCTGAACCAGCGTGAAACCGAGATATCGGGCGAGGTACGAGTGCTCGAAGTAGGTTTCGTTCAGCGGTCCGGGAGTGAGGAGCACGACACGCGGATGGGTCCGGGCGGAGGGAGAGAGATGCAGCAAGGTCTCGCGGAAGTCCCGGAAAAACGATGCCAGGCGGTGCACCTGGGCCTCGCGAAAGAGATCCGGGAAAGTCTCTGCCATGACGATGCGGTTTTCGAGAGCATAGCCGGCGCCGGAAGGGGCCTGGGTGCGATCCGAGATCACCCACCATTGCCCATCCGGCGATCGCGCCAGGTCAACGGCAAGCAAATGCAGGTAGTTCGACCGGGGCACCGGAACGTCATGACAAGCGCGCCAAAAAGCCGGATTGGCGAAGACGAGGGCGGAGGGCAGATTCCCATTCAACAGCAGCTTCTGCGGACCGTACAGATCCGCAAGGATCGTGTTGAGCAGGCGGGCCCGTTGGATCAGGCCGGCTTCCAGGTAGGCCCATTCCTCCGGTGGAATGAGCAGCGGAATCGCGTCCAGGCTCCAGGGGCGGTCCGTGCCGAGCGGATCACCGTAAACGTTGTAGCTGACGCCGTTCTCGCGGATACGCTGCCGGGCGGTCTGCCAGCGATGGGCGAGTTCCTTACCGCCGAGCGATGTCAACGATGCGATGTAGCGATCCCAATGAGGACGAAGACGGCCGGGCTCCACGCACATCTCGTCGTAAACGCCGGGGGCCTGGCGGTATTCGGCGGTCAGTAACGGATCATCCAGTATCTCGGCCATACTCATGCGGCGGGTTCTCTAAGGGGTCCGGCGTAGATCCAGGGTTAACGGGAATTCGCTGTTAGGCCTTTCCGGAGGAATGGTCATTGGACCGGGTGTGTGGCCAAAACTGCTGAACCGGGCCAGGCGCCGGCTCTCGGCTTCATACGCGTTTACCGGGAAGTGCTCGTTGGCTCGACCGCCGGGGTGCACTACGTGGTAGGTGCAGCCCCCGATCGCATGACCAGACCAAGTATCTACGATATCGAATATCAGCGGGCTGTGAACGGGAATATCGGGATGCAGGCACGAGGCGGGCTGCCAGGCCCGATAACGAACTCCGCCGACGAATTCGCCCTCTTTGCCGGTAGGATGCAGCGGAACCGGCCGGCCATTGCACAGCACGGCAAAGCGGGAGCCGGACATGCCCGCTACCTTCACTTGTAACCGCTCGACGGAGGAATCCACACTGCGAGCGGTACCGCCGCTGGAGGCTTCTTCGCCGAGCACATTCCACGGCTCGAGAGCGTGGCGCAATTCCAAATGGATGCCGCGGGCGGTCACGGAACCGATCGGTGGAAAGCGGAACTCGAAGTGGGGAGCAAACCAGGCGCTGCGAAAGCCATAACCGGCCCGGTTCAGATCCTCGACCACATCCTCCCAATCGGTCTGCACAAAGTACGGCAGCATGAAGCGGTCGTGCAGGCTGTTCCCCCAGGGAATCAGTTTTTGCCGGTATGGCTTACGCCAGAATTGCGCGATCAGCGCTCGCACCAGAAGTTGCTGGGTCAGGCTCATGCGCGCGTGGGGCGGCATTTCGAAGGCGCGCAGTTCGACCAGACCGAGGCGGGTTCCCGCACCTTCCGGCGGATCGAGTTTGTCGATGCAGAATTCCGCGCGGTGGGTGCTGCCGGTTACGTCAGTTAACAAATGACGAAAGAGGCGATCCGTCATGCGTTTTGATACCGGGGCCGAGCCCCGTTCGGGGATCTGGTCGAAGGCAATCTCCAACTCGTAGAGCGATTCCACCCGGCCTTCGTCGACCCGGGGATGCTGGCTGGTCGGGCCGATGAACAGACCGGAGAGCAGATAGGAAAGCGAGGGATGGTTTTGCCAGTAATTGACCATGCTGCGCAACAGGTCGGGCCGGCGCAGAAAGGCGCTGTCGTCGGCAGTGGGTCCACCAATCACCAGGTGGTTCCCGCCACCGGTTCCAGTGTGCTGCCCATCGAGCATGAACTTTTCTGTTCCCAGGCGGGTCTCGCGCGCCAGTTCATAGACGGCGGTTGTGTTCTCGACCAGGGCGTCCCAGCTGGCGGCGGGCTGAATGTTGACTTCGATCACCCCTGGATCGGGAGTGACTTTAAAGACCGAGATACGGGTGTCGGTGGGTGGGGCATACCCTTCAATCGATACCGGCATGGAGAGATGGGCCGCAGTGTCCTCGATGGCGGCGACCAGGTCGAGGTAGTCCGACAGGTAGTCGACCGGGGGCATGAAAAGACAGAGCTTTCCTCCGCGCACCTGCACGCAAAGCGCGGGGCGGGTCTGGGTGAGCGCTTTCTCCTCGTCTGGTTTCGGTTTTGCCTTGTCCGCAGCGGCCTGGGGCTCATCCTCCGCGGGGGGCAGGCTGAAAAGATCCATGCGGCGTTCCGGCCGTTGGGGCAGCCTGTCGCGCCAATGGAACGGGTCGGTATCGAAAGACCAGGCCAGATCTTCCGGCTTGGTCCAGGGCATCGCTTCCAGGGGCAGGCGGTAGCCCATGGGCGAGTCTCCGGGGGTGAGAAACATGCGGTTGGTCAGCGCGAACCAGGGCTGGCTGGTCCAGCGCGGAGTACCGGACCGGGTGGGAATGCGACGCAACGGGATCACGAAACCGACGGGCTGGTCCGCGGCGCGTTCGAACAGGTGCGCCAGGCGGGCGCGTTCGGTAAACTCCTGCAGCTTGGGGTCCAGGGGATCGATGATCTCGGGCAGACGCCGTTCTTTCCACAAGTGAAAGAACATGTCTTCATAGGCGGTGATGGTGAAGTCAGGACTGACTTGCAGGCGGCGGGTCAGGGCGTCCAGAAACCTGCGTGCATCGGAGGCGCCGTAGCCGTAGTTCTTGCCGTCCTGAGCAAACAGGCTTTGCTTCTCCCAGATGGGGACGCCATCGTTACGCCAATAGCAGCCCAGGGCCCAACGGGGTAGTTCCTCGCCCGGGTACCACTTGCCCTGGCCAAAATGCAGCAGTGCGCCGGTCGAGAAACGATCGCGCATTTTGAGCAGGAGTTCCCCCGCCAGCTTTCGCTTGGCCGGGCTCATGGCGGTGGTCGACCACTCGCTTCCGTTGCGATCGTCGAGCGAGACGAAGGTGGGCTCTCCGCCCATGGTGAGGCGCACGTCTCCCACTCGCAGATCGACATCCACCTGGTGACCCAGGGCCTGGATTTGCTCCCATTGCTGTTCCGAATATGGCTTGGTGACACGAGGGGATTCATGAATCCGCTGCACCGACATGGAGTAGCTGAATTCGGTTTTGCAGAACTCGAGCGGACCGGAGATGGGAGCGGCACTCCCTACATCGGGCGTGCAGGCAAGCGGGATGTGTCCTTCTCCGGCGAGCAGGCCTGAGGTGGGATCGAACCCGACCCAACCGGCGCCGGGGAGGTAGACTTCCGTCCACGCGTGCAGGTCGGTGAAGTCAGTAGAGGCGCCCGAGGGGCCTTCGAGAGGCTTCACATCCGGGGTGAGCTGGATCAGGTAGCCGGAGACAAAGCGGGCGGCGAGGCCCAGGTTGCGCAGGATCTGCACGAACAGCCATGCCGAGTCGCGGCAGGAGCCGGTGCCCAGGCTGATGGTCTGCTCGCAGGTTTGTACTCCATGTTCCAGGCGGATCACATAGCCGATCTCGCGCTGGATGCGTTGATTGAGGCTGACCAGGAAGTTCAGAGTGGGCGTGCTGACCCGGGGCACCTGCGCCAGGAAGCCGGCAAGACGCGGACCTGGCACCTCGGCTTCAAGAAACGGTCGTAGCTCGCGAGCAAGCGAGGTCTCATAGGGAAATGGGATCTGCTCCGCGTAGGGCTCGAGGAAGAAGTCGAAGGGATTGAAGATTGCCATTTCGGCAACCAGATCGACCTCCACCAGGAATTCATTGGTCTTTTCCGGAAAAACCAGGCGTGCGAGGTAGTTGGCTTGCGGATCCTGTTGCCAATTGATGAAGTGTGTTTTCGGGAGGATCTTGAGCGAGTAGGCAAGGATGGGCGTTCGACAATGGGGAGCCGGCCGCAGGCGAATGGTTTGCGGGCCGAGCATCACCGGACGGTCGTAACGATAGTGAGTCTTGTGATTCAGCGCAATGTGAAGAGCCATAGGTCGGAGTTCCTACTAGCTTACATGCGGGTTGAGAAGGGGCCCGAAAGAGATCTCGGTCTCCCAGGTCTAAAACATTTCCAGGAAGGGGCGATAGAACCGCAGGTCCCTCCACTTCGCTTCGGTCCGGCAAACAATCTCAATGGAACCGGTACCCTCCCCCTTGTCATCCCGCCTGCCCCGGCGTGCCGCGGGACCGAAGCGAACCCGGATTTCCTGCCGCGCTCCCCTAGCCAAGGCCGCGTGTGCGCCTTTCTTTAAGGAAAGGCGCATGCTGTTCGCCAGCGCCACCAACTTCCAGTAGAGTCGAGGAGTGGCGCGGTGCAGGGGGCCGGGTGGCCGCCGTCCGTTTCCACTCCCCGCTTATCAAACCGGACGTGCGGATTTCCCGCATCCGGCTTTCCGACTGATTTCATTTCAAAGCACACGGCGGAGGGCCAAGGTGGACATGGCGAAGCCGGACAACGCCTAACTTGCCAAAGACCATCTGATCAGAAAACTGTCGGGTGCCTCGCGCTTGCACCCCATGGCGCCGAGTGAGGAAGTCGCGTACGCGGTGAGACACATAATTGTCGACCGCTCGGTATGCCATCAGCCGGGTCCCGTAGCAGAAATATGACGACCAGCCTCGCAACATCCGATTGAGCCGGTCGCGTACTTCCTCCCAGGTTCCAACATTGTTGGGCCGAAGCAGGTCTCCCACTTTCGCGTTGATTCGCAGCACGCTCTGCTTCGACGGGCTCGCCCCGAGGTACCAACGGCCATTCTTCCGAAAACAGTGCGGCCCAAACGTGTATCCCAGAAAGTCAAACCGCTCTTTGCTCGCCTGCTTGATGCTGGTCTTCAAGCTACATCGCGCCGAGTCCCGTTAGGGACGACCGATAGTAGCCCAGGATGGAGTGCGCAGCACGGAATCCTGGGTACCTATAGCAAAATGATCAAGCCCCGTAGGGGCGGCACACATCCTTGAGAGGGACGTCAGTCCCGATCGCAGCAGTTACGGCAGCTGACATAATCGCGTTTATTACTGACGCACTCCACTAGCGGGCCACCCGTTCGGACTCGCGTCCATCCACGCCGGTATGATATTTCCATGTCACCGTCTCCTGAAGTTCTTGACCGCGCGAAGAAGATCAAGCTGTTTCTTATGGATGTTGACGGCACCATCACCGACGGCAGCGTCAACCTCATTTCCTTACCCGGCGATGCCGGAGTAGCTGAGATGAAGGCTTTTAATTCCCAGGATGGCGCAGGGTTGAAACTCGCCCACATTATGGGGATCCGCACCGGGTTCATTACGGGGAGAAAGTCCCCCGCCGTGACGCAGCGCGCCCAGGAGTTAAAAGTGGAATTCGTCTACCTGGGCCAGGAAACCAAAACCGCAGCATTTAATGACTGCCTGCAGAAGGCAGGGGTGGGGGAGGAAGAAACGGCGTATATGGGCGACGACCTCCCGGACATGCCGGTGGCCCGGAGGGCCGGGTTGGCAATCGCGGTAGCCAACGCAGCCCCGGAATTGAAGGCAATGTGCCATTTTGTAACAAATGCTCGAGGCGGAGACGGAAGTGCCCGGGAGATTGTGGAACTGATCCTGAAGGCCCAGGGAAGATGGGAAGAGGCACTGCCCCGGGCTCTCGCCTAATTATCTCCAGAGTAAAACCTATTTCCTCAATCGGTCGTCTAAGTGACGGAGCTTGACCGCACCCAATCGCCTTTCCACCTCTCAAAAGCGGCAAGTTATAGTTAAAAAGATGCACAACAAGCAATACAAAGAGCACGAACGGCACCCGTGGCGGTTAGCCATTGCTCTTTGCTGCGCTCTTTTGCTGGTGTTCGCCGCGACCATTCAGATCGCGCACGTTCACTCGGCGGAAGGTGTATCACACACCGGATGCGCTCTTTGCGCGACTGCGCATGTAGTCATTTCTCCGGCGACGCCGGCTACGGTTCCCCTGGCAGCGAGACAGACGACGGCGCCCGTCGTCGATCTGCAAACTGCGTTTGCACACCGATTCTCCAACTTTTCGCTCTACACCAGACCCCCGCCTGTCGCGATTGCTTTTTCCTAAAGCGATTTCAACAAGCATTCATAACGAAGACCCGGGGGTTGGTCCATGCACTCGTTTTCCAGACGTTTCGTCTATGCTTTTTTTCCATTTCTGCTGCTATCACCGGCAGCGCCTTTGCACGCCCAGACTGCGGCCGGCACGATTACTGGATTGGTCACGGATGGTGCGGGCGCGGTGATACCGGACGCCACAGTCACCATCGAAAACCCGGTCAGCGGGCTCAAAAGAAGTGCCAAAACGGACGCTGGCGGTGCGGTACCAATTTACCAATCTGCCGTTCAACCCCTATCACCTGGTGGTGAAGGCCGCTGGCTTTGCGGAATTCACTACCGATGTACCGGTGCGATCGTCCGTAGCCGTGACCCCCAGCATCAAGATGCAGATTGGAGGGGCTTCGACCACGATCATGGTCACGGCGGACGACCTGGTGGAGAATGACACCTCGCTGCACACCGACATCGACCGCAACCTCATCGAGAAGTTGCCGCTCGAAAGTTCATCGTCTTCGGTGAGTTCGCTGGTCACGCTCTCGACCCCTGGGGTCGCGGCGGACTCCAATGGACTGTTCCACGGATTGGGGGATCACGCTTCCAATTCGTTTTCCGTAGATGGCCAGCCGATCAGCGATCAGCAAAGCAAGGTGTTCTCCAATCAGATCCCTTCCAATTCCATCCAGTCGATCCAGGTGATTGCGGGTGCGCCGCCCGCCGAGTACGGGGACAAGACCAGCCTGGTGATTCAAGTGACTACGCGCTCCGGACAGGGTCTTACCAAGCCCACCGGGAGCATTACGACCTCGTACGGCTCATTCGGCTCGGCGACGGGCGGATTTGATATTGGATATGGCTCACAAACGTGGGGGAACTTCTTTGAGCTCGACGGATTGAATACCGGCCGCTTTCTGGACACACCGGAATTTGTGGTGTTCCACGACAAGGGAAATCAGCAAAATGTCTTCGATCGCGTGGATTACCAGTTCACCCCGGTCGATGCCGTCCATATGAACCTGAACTACAGCCGGTCGTGGTTTCAAACACCCAACTCCTACGACAACCTGAACGTGCTCGATCAATTTGGCAACAATGTGGGCAACACCGATCAGAAATCAAAGATTCAGACCTTCGACATCGCGCCGACCTACACCCGAATTTTTGGGAAGGATGCGGTCCTTAACTTCGGTCCTTATATCCGAAAGGACAGCTATCAGTACTTTCCCAGCAGGAATCCGCTGGCGGATCTTGGTCCCCCTAATCTGCAGAACCAAACCATCGGACAGTACCGGACGCTGACCAATGCCGGGGTTCATTCCGATCTGACCTATACCAGGGGTAACCAGAGCATCAAGGGAGGCGTGCTGTACGCCCAGACCTTTCTCCGGGAGCGCGACAGCCTTGGCATTGTGAATCCAACCTTCAACTCGCCCTGCGTGGATTCCGGCGGGACCCCGATTGACGGATTCCTGAGCCCCGCGGAGTGTGCCGCGGCAGGATACCAGCCGAACAGCGATTTCAATCCAGTCCTGTTGCCGTACGACCTTACCCGCGCCGGTGGCAACTACAGCTACGTTGGCCATGCGGATGTGAAGGAACTGTCTCTCTACATCGAGGATTCCATCAAGGCCGGCAACTGGCTATTTAATTTAGGCATACGCGGCGATATCTACAATGGCCTGGCCAGCGCCTCGCAAGCGGAGCCTCGCCTGGGTGCTTCTTACAGCATCAAGCGGACGAATACGGTGCTGCGCGCTTCGTATGCCCGGACCCTGGAAACGCCCTTCAACGAGAATCTTGTGCTTTCCAGCCAGGGTTGCGCGAATGAAGTGTTGTCTCCCCTGCTCTCTTGCACAGCAGGAGTGCAGGGCACGCTGCAGCCCGGCTTTCGCAACGAGTTCCATGCCGGCCTGCAACAGGCTTTCGGGAAAAATCTTGTGTTCAGCGGGGAATACATCTGGAAGTACACCCATAACGCATTCGACTTCAGCGTCCTTGGCAACACTCCCATTACCTTTCCCATTGATTGGCACAATTCAAAGGTTCCCGGACTTGCGCTGCGCGCCGATGTACCTGACTTCCATCACGTCAGTGCCTTTGTCGTGATGTCGTCTGTCGCCGCTCGCTTCTTTCCGCCCCAGGTTGCCGGAGCGGGAGCTACGGTCGGGCAGCCTGGATTACCCTTCCGAATCGATCACGATGAGCGGTTTAACCAGACGACGCATGTGCAGTACCAGCTGCCGTTTCACTGGAGCCCCTGGGTCGGGTTCAACTGGCGTTACGACAGCGGTTTGGTCGCCGGGTCGGCGCCTTGTTACAACCCTCTTTCGAACGATCCCAATAGTGCGTGTGCCGATACCTCGACGACCCTCAACGGGCAGCCGGCGATTGACTTGAGCGGATTGACCGCAGACCAGCAGGCTGAAGCCGGCCTGACTTGTGGAGGAATCAAGGCCACTCCAAGCACCCCACTGCCAACGCCATGCCTGGCGTCTGAGTTTGGCTCGACGCTGCTGAGGATTCCCGCCCCGGGTACAGGCGACAACGATCGCAATCCCTCCCGGATTCGGCAGCGGAATCTCTTTGACGTTTCCTTCGGGGATGACAACCTATTCCGTGGGGACCGCTACAAGTGGAGCCTGCAGGTGACCGGGGTCAACATGACGAACAAGACTGCGCTTTACAACTTCCTGTCCACGTTCAGCGGAACGCATTATGTGACGCCGCGCTCGCTCACGGCGGAACTAGGGTTTCATTTCTGAGGCCAAATGCGGGCTAGTGTAGTCCGTCACACAGATGGGCCTTTATCTCATCGGACGATCCTGTGTCGGCTCTTGGCCGGTAAGCCGTGCTTTGCAAGCTGAATCGCGCCGAGTCCCGTTAGGGACGACCGATAGTAGCCCAGGATGGAGTGCGCAGCACGGAATCCTGGGTACCTATAGCAAAATGATCTAGCCCCGTAGGGGCGGCACACATCCTCGAGGGACGTCAGTCCCGATCGGAGCGGATACGGCAGCTGACATAATCGCCTTTATTACTGACGCACTACTCTAGGGTGTTTTGCGCATTCCGCCGGCAAACGTGACCCTCTCCTTTGTCATTGGGAGCGAAGCCGATCTGCAGTTCGTTCCACCAGCAACCAATCTCAGCTGGAAGCACCACCTCCCCCCTTGTCATCCCGCCCGCCCCGGCGAGCCGTGGGACCGGAGCGGAGGGACCTGCGGTTCTACGGACCCTTCATGGAAATGTTTTTTCGACAGACCGGAACCCCACGATCTCCTAACCAGTCTCACCCAAAGCCTCGTGTGCGCGGAGCGCCAGACCCCGGGCGACGGATATAAATTCGTTCCCGGTTCGTATCCGCTGTTCACCAAACCGCACCTCAAAAATGCGACGCACAGCGGGCACGAGCGAACTGCCCCCGGTGAGAAACACGCGATCGACTTGGCCACGGCGTATGCCCGAAGTTTCGAGCAGCGAATCGACGCACTCCTCGATCGCATGCAGTTCTTCGGCAATCCAACCTTCAAACGCCTCGCGGGTGACGGCGATGGTGATATCCATGCTGCCATCTCTGAAATGAAACTCCGCTTCTTCCGCATGAGAGAGCTTGAACTTCACTTGCTGCACCGCCTGATGCAAGTGGTAACCGAGATCTTCATCAATCAACGTAATCAGTGCCTCAATCTTCTCCGGTTCCAGTGCGCGGAGACGAGCGCTTTTCAAAATCTCCATGACGTTCGAGGTCCGCAAGAACGACAGGTAATGCCACCGCTCCAGATTGCTATAGATCCATGCGGGTACAGCGGGCAGAAGCTTGTTCAGCGAGCGAGCAAGCGAATCGGATCCAAGCGCGGGGGAGACGAGCTTGCGAACGATCCTGGCGTCGAAGGCGTCTCCGGCGAGACCCACACCGCTGTTACCCAGCAGATCTTGCGGCTTGCGACCGCGCTTGCGTACGCCGGGCCCAACGTGTAACAGGGAAAAGTCGCTGGTGCCCCCGCCAAAGTCGCCGATGAGGATCAGCTCGTCGTGATCGAGAGTGGATTCGTAGGCGTAGGCTGCCGCAACAGGCTCCATTTCGAAATCAACCTTCTCAAAGCCCGCGGACAGAAAGGCCTGGCGCAACCGAGAGACCGCATAGACCTCATCTTCTTCCTTTTCCGCCCCCACAAAACGTACCGGCCTCCCCACCATGGCATAACTCACTGGGGTGTGGAACTGCTGTTCCGCCTGGCGGCGCAGATCGCCAAGAATGCGGGAAATGAGATCTTCGAGCGTGTAGTGACGGCCGAACACCGCTGTTCCGGTCAGGGAGCGATCGGAGAGATACGATTTGAGCGACTGAATCAGGCGGCCCTTGTTCTCCGCAGCCAGGTAGTGTTCGATGGCAGAGGGACCGGTCCAGGCATGCGTTCGTACCCGGTTGACTTGTTTGGCTTGCTGCAAATAGAGGACCGATCGAAAGGAAAAGGTCTCGCCGGCAAGTGTAGGAAAGGCGACCACCTCCACCTGGGACCTGCCGGAGGCGCGGGCTACGGTGCTGTTGGTAGTGCCGAAGTCAATACCGATGGCCGGGACCTGGTCTTGCGCTTGCTGCATTCTTTCCATTATTTCAGGAGCGCGTTGCTTGACCCCATCTTTGGCCACAGCTGGTGCGGAACCGAGACAACGATTCCGGCGAATGTTGAAAATGTTGTCAATTTTTATCACTCGCGATTACCCAGGCGTCTCTTTCTGCAAGTCACCCGTAGACAATGCGAAAATAGCAACATGCAAAGATCTTTTAGAAACACGGCAACCGGATTGGCTGCCGGGATTGTTCTCCTGGGGGGCGCTGCTGCTCAGCAGACGCCGGCAAAGCCTGCGCAGGGCACCACGACCACGACTCACCGCAGGCCCACCACTACGGCCGCCGCCAAACCGAAACCTCTCCCGCTCACCACCGAAAAAGACAAACAGAGTTATGCCATCGGTTTGAATGTGGGCAAGAGCCTGCATCGGGATGATATCGCGATCGATCCCAAATTCGTGCTGCAGGGTTTGCAGGACGCGATGGCCGGTGGTCCCGTACTTCTGACGGACGATGAGATTAAAACCGTGATGACCGACCTGCAGACCAAGGTGCGCGCGCAGCAGGAAGCCAAGAGGGAAGCCTTGGCGGAGGGTAACAAGAAGGAGGGCGCGGCATTTCTGGCAGCCAATGCCACCAAGCCGGGCGTGGTCACGCTGCCGAGTGGACTGCAATACAAGATTCTGACTCCCGGAACCGGGCCCAAACCTACGGCCACAGACTCAGTGATCTGCAATTACCGTGGAACTTTGTTGAACAACACGGAGTTTGATAGCTCCTACAAGCGCGGGCAGCCGGCTACATTTCCCGTGACCGGTGTCATCAAGGGATGGACCGAGGCTTTGCAGCTGATGCCCGTGGGATCGAAGTGGCAGCTGTTTATTCCGGCAGACCTTGCTTACGGCGAGCGGGGCCGGGAGCCTATCGGACCGAACGCCACGCTTGTGTTTGATTTGGAGTTGATGTCGATTGCCCCCAAGACGCCACCGGCAGAGACGCCTGGCGCTCCTGCAACTCAGCCGCCACCCCAGTAGGGGTGGCGTGATCCTGAGAAACTCTTACACTGGGTTTACACACCCAGGAGGGAAGAGTATGCGGAGAGAAGACCTTACCATTGTTTTGCTGTCGATCATTGCAGCTGCTTTGGTTGGCATTGCTGTGCGACCGATCTTCGCGCCCCGAACCGCGGAGGCGCAATCCACGGTTTATCCGCTCTACATTGAGCCCGGTTCCGAGTTGCTGCGAAAGCCGGATGGCACCGCCCAGGTCTACGGAAAGGTGATGGTGGATATGCGGACGGGAAAGATTTGGGGTTTCCCGACCAATGCGCCACAGTCTTACCCTTCGAACTCCCTGCAGAACAAGCCGCCTACGTCGCGTCCCTTTGAGCTGGGCAGATTCGCCCTTGAGGACATCAACAAGTAGCACGTACGCTGGTGTAGTCCGCCACACAGATGGGCCTTTATCTCATCTTGATGACCCTGTGTCGGCTCTTAGCCGGTAAGCCGTGCTTTTCAAGCTACATCGCGCCGAGTCCCGTTAGGGACGACCGATAGTAGCCCAGGATGGAGTGCGCAGCACGGAATCCTGGGTACCTATCGCAAAATGATCAAGCCCCGTAGGGGCGGCACACATCCTCGAGGGACGTCAGTCCCGATCGGAGCAGATACGGCAGCTGACATAATCGCCTTTATTACTGACGCACTACACTAGCGGGCAGGTAGCGGCAGGTGAAGCAGGATCACCGGGTCCACCCACTGTCCCTGCCACCGCGCGCTCAGGTGGAGATGCGGGCCGGTTACACGGCCCGTGGCGCCACTGAGACCGAGGCGCTGCCCTTTTCTGACACGCTCTCCCACCTTTACCTCAATCTTCGAGAAGTGCATATAGAGGGTTGTGAATTGCTGTCCGTGGTCGATCACGACCATGTTGCCCTCATAAAACATAGGCTGGGCGATGATCACCACGCCGTCATTGGCGGCCAACACCGGCGTTCCTGAGTGCGCGTGAAAGTCGGTTCCACGATGGATGCTGGCAAGCTCGCCGTTGAACATGCGACGGGTCCCGAAGGAGTCAGTTGCGCTGAAGGGCACGGGTGAGCGGAAACTGCCGTTCCACAAAGGCTCGGTCGTCAGGTGAGCGAAGGCCGCGTCTTTCACGGCTTTATCGGTGGCGATGCGCTGCAGTGTTACGGCGTCGGGCTGCACGAACTTTTCCTCGACGTGCAGCGTGGTGGTCTTGTAATGGGCCGGGAGCACAGTTACTTCTCGCCTGGTGGACAGCGAATGCCCATCCATGGTGGTGGCGGTGAGTTCCAGGGCATACGCGCCCGGCGCCTGCTCTACGTCGATACCGGCCAGGGCATACCAGATGTTGCCGTCGCGGGCCCTCGTGAACACGATGTCGTGTTTCAGCCAGGTGCCATGCAGCGCGCTGGCCGGCTGGTCAAGCTCAACCTTGAAGAATACGGGCGAGCCGCTTTCCAGACGTTGCGGGGACCAGCTTGTGGCCCGAAAGCCTTTACTTTGCTGTGCCCTTCCCGGCGAAAGACAAAAAAGGAGCAGAACGAATGCGACCCAGGAATTGATCTTCACTTCCTGAGCATAGAGCCTGTCTCACTGAGCGCGAAGAGTTACTTCTCCATTTTGAGCACTACTCGGAATCTCGCTTTGCCCTGCTCCATCCGCTCGTAAGCCTCATTCACACGGTCCAACGGAAAGCTCTCGTTCATCGAACGCACACCAGAGAGCACGCTGAATGCAAGCGTCTCCTGAGAATCGAGGGACGTCCCGGAGTACCAGCCTTTGACCTGCTGTGATTTCAAGAGCAACTGCAGCGCGGGCACTTCCAACGAAAGTACAGCGCCAACGATCATGAGCGTCCCGGTTGGAGCAAGTCCGCCAATCACCGACTTCATCGCGTCAGCACTGGTCACGGTTGCCAGTATCACCTTGGCTCCGCCGAGTTTCTGCAGTTCCGCTGCGGGGTCCTGGGTCGCGGTATCGAGATAGTGAGCCGCGCCCAACTTTCTGGCGAGCGCTTCCTTGTCATTTCCCCGTCCGATTGCGACGGTATTGAACCCGCTCCTGGAGGCGTACTGAACACCTAGATGACCCAGTCCACCCAGGCCGATGACGGCCACCAGGTCGCCCGGCCGTGCGCCGCTGTTGCGCAGACAATTGTAGGTGGTGACCCCGGCGCACATGAGAGGCGCAGCCTCTTCGGCGGACAATTCTTTCGGCACAGTGGCCAGCGACGAAAAGGGCGTGACCAGGTATTCAGCATAGCCACCGTCGCGTGTGACCCCGGTGACCTGGGTGCTGGTCTCGCAGGCGAAAAAGTTTCCCCGGCGGCAACTGTCGCAGTAGCCGCAGTAGCCTCCATTCCAACCTATTCCCACTCGTTCGCCAACGGTCCAGCGCGGGGGAACGTTTGGCCCCACAGCGTCAATCACCCCAACAACTTCGTGACCGGGTACGCGCGGGAATTGTATGCCTGGGAATTGTCCCAGCTTGGTCACTTGATCGCTATGACAAATGCCGCAGGCCTGGACTTTGACGCGCACCATACCCGCGTCGGGCTCGGGTATATCCCGCTCCACAATTTCAAAGGGCCCTCCGGCATAAGGAACCTGGACTGCGCGCATCTTCGGCATAAAACCTCCTGAAATACTGATCGTACAAGCCGCCTGTTAAGACGACATTGAACTAGATGACCGCTCGACGCAGAAAGTTCCTTGGGGGTTGTGTGAATGGCGCGTTCCTTTTGATAAGAAGTTGACGCGCCTGACGGCCCTGCTGACATTTCGAGGACAAGGAACGGTATGTACGGGACAAGGAACGGTAGGTACGGGACAAGGAACGGCAGGTACGGGCCAAGGAACGGTAGGTACGGGCCAAGGAACGGTAGGTACCGGGACAAGGAACGGTAGGTGCGGGACAAGGAACGGTAGGTACGGGCTTCAGCCCGTACATAATCCGGCAAAATTATTTGGCCTTTAGGCCCTGAGGTATGCTCTTCCGATGCTGCGGATAAATCCCGGCCCACCCTGAAAACGAGTTTCCGCAAACCTAAAGCCGCAACCGTCTCTAGCCCGCGAGCTATTTCACCGATTTGTAGGTGCTCGAAATAAAGGCAGCCACATTGTCGTGGAGTTGCTTGAGCGAGTCCTCATGGGCATAGACCATGTGCCCCGACTTGTACCACGCGTACTGGATATTCGGCCTCAGGTTGGGTTGGAGGGGAAGGTGCGACATCTCGTACCGGGCAGCGAAGTAAGGGGTCGCCAGGTCGTAATAGCCGCCGTTCAGCAGGACCTTGAGCCGCGGGTTGTATTTCATCGCCGTGGCCAGGTCCGGCATGACATTGGTGCCGTAAGATGCGGCAGGGGCCCCTGGCGCCTTGTGCTTAAGTTCCCAGGCATCGCCAACGGCGTCGGTTATCGGGAGATACGTGAGACCCTCCCCAAACTTGAGCTGGCGCCGGACATATTCATTGAAGGCAGCCACGTAGGCCGACGCGATCGAAGCGGCCTGCGGATCATAAGCAGCCTCCTGAGCGAGAGGATCGATCGTCGGCCCGGAGAAACGGCTGTCAAGCCGGCCGGTAGTCAAGTCTTCATCGCCCTGCAGATTGTGGTTGAATTCCCCGACATTGACGCGGAGGTTGGCCTTAAGAACGTAGCCCACGGACAGGCCCGTGTACTGGTGAAGCTTTTCAGCAATCGCCTGGCGAGTGGCTTCGGGCAACTGCGCGCCCTGAGCCAAAGCCGACGCGTAGTCAGACAGGGCAAATTGTTCTACTTCCGCGAGGAAGGGCTCGAGCGCAGCCGGTTGCGTGGGCAAGCGTTTGTGATAGTAAGCAGTGGCGGCGAAGGTGGGTAAAGCCAGTTCGTACGGAACATCGATACCCGGGTTCCATTGCGGCGCATCCGCACTGTCGTCGAAATTCAGGATTTGCGAGAGCAGGATAACGCCGTTCAGGTCGATGTGGCCTTCCGTCTCCAGGATGCCCGCCACGACTGCCGAACGAGTCGTGCCGTAGCTTTCTCCGAAGAGATATTTGGGCGAGTTCCAGCGCTGATTGCTGGAAAGAAATCGGGCAATGAAGCGCGCGAATGCATGGGCGTCGGGATCGACGGCCCAGAATGCCTTTTCTTTCTCTTTGCCAAAGATGCGGCCAAAGCCTGTTCCCGGAGCGTCAATGAACACCAGATCGCTTACGTCGAGCAGGCTGTAGGCGTTGTCCACAAGTTCGTAGGGTGCGGGACTGGTGTGCTGGTCGTCGGCTGTGACTACGCGCCTGGGACCGAAGGCCCCCATATGCAGCCACATGGTGGAGCTGCCCGGCCCACCATTGTAGATAAAGGTCACTGGCCGTGATTCGGGCGGGACGTCTTTCTTGAAATAGGCCACGTAGAACATGCGCGCCGTAGGTGGGGCGTCGGGGGTTTCTTTGGGCGGCGGCGAAGTTAAACCAATGGCGGCGTCGGCATCGTTGGAACCAGCCACAATGATGGTTCCGGCCACAGCCCGGTAGTTGATGGCGTGGCCCTCAACGGTGACCGTCCCCTCGGTGGTCGAATCCTTCGGGAAAACAGGCTCCGCCGATTTTGCATCGTCCTTGGCGGCATCCTTTGGGGGGGCAGCTTTGCTCGCGTCCTGCGCCGCAGCGCACCGGATCGCGATGATCAGCAGAAGCATACAAAAACCAAAACGATTCGGCTTGCGGAGGGCATTCACAGAGGGTTGGTTCCTTGCTCAGAAGTCGTACCAGCCATATTTCAAGTCTAGCCCAGATCCTTTCATGCGCCACGTTTCCAGGCCTGGCTTGCCACTGAGGATGAAAAAGTTGCGGTGCGAACGTCACAAAATAAGTTACCAAAGATGCTGCAACTGCTTTCGTTGTCTCGTGTCTATGTGGGGCGAGCGGCAAGGATGTGATCTCAAGGCCAGCCGCCAGGAAAAAGGAGAATTCCATGAAAGTCTTCACGGCAGTTCTTGTATCCGCTCTTTCCATCGCGCCTGCGGCAATGTTTGCCCAAACACCCACGCCTGGCGCACACGACTACAACATCAACCAACGCAAGGTCGACCAGCAAGGCCGCATTGGAAACGGCGTCAAGAGCGGCCAGCTGACCGCAGGCGAAACTTCGCGCCTGGAGCACCAGGAAGCCGGAATCAACCGCGAAGAGCGCGCTATGCGTGCGCAGGATAATGGACACCTGACCAAACTGGATCGCCGGACGATTCACGCGCAGCAGAATCAGGAGTCTCGTCGCATCTATCGCGACAAACACAACGCAAGGGTTCGTTAGTAAAAAAACGGGTGGCCGTTCCGCCAGGAATGGCCGCCCCTCGCCTCGCGGCGAGAAACAAGCCGGTGCAGACCTCCCCGTCGCGCCGTCTCAAACGCGAAACGCGCCGCCCCCTTCAAGCATCATATTGTCGTATGAGATGCATTTCCAAGGAGATGACAGCCTTTGGGGTTTGGGATAGACTCAATCCCACTGCGCCGAGACTCACTGGTTCGACTTTTTTGCCGCTGAAGCTGCGCCGCAATATCCTCCTGATTGGTGTTGTATCCCAGTTGTGACACGGGCCCTCTATTCACGAGAAAGGGGCACCATGCCCTCAACACCAGATCCGCGATTGAACGTTCTGCCCAGCGCTCCGCCATCGATTTCTTCCCTTCCTGTCCTTGTCCCTGCGTCCGGAGAGACTGACTCCGAGAGCACACCGTACGCTTCGTTACCGCCGCTGGGTTCGAATATCAAAGTCCTGATGGTATGGCCGAGTTTTCCTCCTTCTTTCTGGGGATTTGAGGGAGTTTTACAGATGATTCCGGAGCGGGCGATGACGCCGCCGCTCGGCCTGATCACCGTCGCCGCGCTTTGTCCGGCAACGTGGGAGATCCGGCTGATCGACCACGCGTTCCAGGAGTTGCGCGACGAGGACCTCAAATGGGCCGACCTGGTGATGGTAAGCGCCATGCATGCCCAACGAGCGGATGCTCTGAGCGTCCTCCGCCGCGCCCGGGACCTGGGCCGGCGCACCTTCGTGGGCGGACCATGGGCCAGTACAGACCCTGACGCCGTGTTGCTGGTTGCGGATCATGTCATGGTGGGGGAAGCGGAAGAGGCATTTCCCGGAATCGCTGCTGCACTCGAAAACGGGACGGCTCGCCCTCTGTACCGTATTGTCGACAAGCCCGACATGACGCGCAGCCCCGTGCCCCGCTTCGATCTGCTGCATCGTGACAAATACACTTCGATGCCCATTCAGTTCTCGCGTGGGTGCCCCTTCCAGTGCGAGTTTTGCGACATCATCACCATCTACGGCCGGCGGCCGCGGGCCAAGACACCGACGCAGGTGATTCGTGAGCTCGATGTACTCCGCAAACTGGGCTGGCGCAACGAAGTGTTCATCGTCGATGACAACTTTATCGGCAACCTTCATCAGGCTCTGGCGCTCACGCGTGAGCTGATCGAATGGCAGAAACTGCATCAGCAACCGTTTTCGTTTTATACCGAAGCTTCGCTCAATCTGGCAGCTCAACCGGAACTCATGGATGCCATGGTCGAGGCCAACTTCATGTATGTGTTTATCGGCATCGAAACTCCCTCGGCCGAAGCATTGAAAGAGTCCCGCAAATTTCAAAACCTGCGCAGCAAGAACAACGTCGAGCAGGTGCGCATTATCCAGGAGAAAGGCCTCTGGGTACTCGCAGGTTTCATTGTCGGCTTCGACTCCGACGACGAAACCATCTTTGCCCGTCAATTGGAGTTCATTGATCTGACGGCGATTCCGTGGGCGATGGCTGGTATCCTCATGGCTCCGCCCACGACGGCCCTCTTCGATCGCATGAAACGCGAAGGGCGCCTGATTGAGGACAGCCAGTCCACCACCCAGTTTGGCCTTCCAAATTTCCGCACTATTTTGCCGTTGCCTATCCTGTTGCGCGGCCTCTGCACTTTGCTCGAAGGCTTATACCGGCCGGATGCCTTTTTTGAGCGCTCGTATAACTCCTTGAAAGTCTGGAACCCAAAACCGACGCAGAAGCCGCCGAACCTGGGCATGGCCTACAACCTGCGTGTGCTTTTTTCTTCCATGTGGCTCCAGGGTATGCGCTCAAGCTACCGCCGCAGTTACTGGAAATTCCTCTTCCGGATGGTTTCTTCGTACGGCCGTTCCCCGGCAAAGCTCTGGCTGGGCTTCACCATGTTGCTCTCCGCTCATCACTTCGTCCTCTACTCCAAAGAGGTAATCGACCACCTCCAGGCGGAGGCCGAAGCGGCCGAACAAAACGCCCGCCGTCCTGTAGGAACAACAGCGAACGAGTTCGATCAGGTAGCAACGGCCTAGCTATTCAGCAAAGGCCGGAGGAAATCGGAGTGCCCCCAGGTTCGCCAAAAATCATGGCTGTCGATGTGGAAAGGCATCCCGCCTTGGCAACTGTTCTCTCCCCGCAACCACCCTCTCCTATTTGTCATCCCGCCTGCCCCGGCGTGCCGTGGGACCGGAGCGCAGCGTAGCGGAGGGACCTGCGGTGCGCCCGTCGGACGTCCCACATTTCCAGTCCTGTAACCACTCTCCCCCTTGTCATCCCGCGCCGGAGCGTGGCCGAAGCGGAGGGACCTGCGGTTCTACAGACCCTTCGTGGAAATGTTTTTCGACAGAGCGAAGCCGGCCAGTGAAGCATCTCACCCCTTGACTTCAACACCAGCAACCTCTTCAAGCACACGAATCGATCCGCAGATATCATCTTCCCCATAACCCTTAGCCATCGCTGTTTGAAACAGCTGCTGTGTCAGGCCGGTAAGAAGCAGCGGAACGCCAATCGCAGATCCAAGGTCGAGCGCCAGGCCGATATCCTTCTCCAGCCATTTCACCGAGAAGTTGGTAGCAAAATTACGCTTGAACACCATCGGCGCCTTGGCAGAAATCAAGCCCGAGCGCGCAGCGCTGTTATTCAGGATATCGAGCATCAGCTCAGGATCAACCCCAGCCTTGGTGCTCAACACCAGGCCCTCGTTAAACGCCTGCAGCAGGTTGCCCAGAATCAAGTTCTGCGTAAGCTTGGCACGCAACCCCATACCCGACTTCCCGCAATAATAGAGAACCTTGCCCATCGCCTCGAAAAAAGGCTTGCTGTGCTCAAAAACCTCTTTCTTACCGCCAATCATGAAGGTGAGAGTTCCCCCTTCGGCGCCCGCCTTCGAGCCGGTGCAAGGAGCATCGAGAAATTCAATACCCTGCGGCTCAAGCTCCTGCGCGATGCGGCTGCTTTCGATCGGCGAGACAGTGCTGCAATCCGCAATCACGAAACCTTTTTTGGCGCCCTTCACCAGGCCCTTGTCGCCGAGGATGACTTCCCGCGACATGGCTGTGTCGCCCACACACAGAAAAACACACTCGCTGTTTTGCGCGACCTCTTCCGGGGTAGCACAGAACAGTGCTCCGTTGGCATCGGCAAAGGCTTTCGCCTTTTTCTGGTTATGCGACCAAACCGACACGTTGTGACCACCCAACACCAGGTGCTGGGCCATGGGACCGCCCATGATGCCAAGACCTAAAAATCCTAGTTTTGCCACGAGATGTTGCTCCTCATGAGATTTTGCTATCGAACGTGGAAGACGTAGGCATACAGCATCACTTCGATGCCGATGGCAGTAGCCATCACGATGCTGTGCCGCAGAGTGAAGCGAAAGAGCTTGGCCTGGTCGGAGACGGTCATCGCAGTAGCGGCAGCCGCCACCGCGATGTTCTGCACGCTGATCATCTTGCCCACCACACCGCCCGCGGAGTTGGCCGCCGCCATCAGGGTAGGCTCAAATCCCAACCGGCCGGCGGTCACCACTTGCAGGTTGCCGAAGAGGGCGTTAGCCGAGGTGTCTGAGCCGGTGAGAAAGACCCCCAGCCAACCGAGCAACGGGCTGAAGAAAGGAAAGAGCCTGCCGGACGCGGAAAAGGCAAGTCCCAGGGTCGCGGTGGCCCCGCAGTAGTTCATGACGAAGGCCATGGCGAGAACCACAGCGACGGTCAAAATAGGCAAAAAGAGCTGCCGGCTCACCGAGAGCAGCAGACGCCCAAAGGCCGCCGGAGACATGCGCAGCAAAAGAGCAGCCAGCAGGGTCGAGAACATGCAGGCAGTACCGGCCGCGGAGAGGAAATTCATCTGGTAGAGCGCCTTGTAAAGCGTGGGCTTGGCGACAACCGGGGGCATCATCATGATGTGGTTGTGCAGAAGGGGCCAGCCGGCACTGATGGTGACGGAATTCAGCACTGCCTGGAAGGGCTTGTAGCCCCAAAGCAGGACCAGGATCACAAGCACAAAGTAGGGCATCCAGGCGCCGCAGATCTGTCCGGGGGTGTCCTTCCGATCGTTCGATTTTGGGGCCAGGGCCGAGAACTTTCTCTCCTGGCCAACCGGGACCACCGGCTCCAGTTCCCTATCCCACATCTTGGTTGGCCGCCAAAACCGCAACAGCACCAGTAACGCACTGAGGGCGCAAAGCGAACCCATAATGTCGGTGAGTTGCGGGCCCACAAAATTCGACATCAGGAACTGCACCGAGGCGAAAACACCGCCCACCACCACCACGGCCGGCCAAACCTCAAGCATGCCGCGCCAACCCACCATGATGCAGACCAGGTAGCAGGGGATAAACAGGGAGAGCGGGGCGCAAAGGCGACCGACCGCGGCGCTTAGTTGATTCACGGGCAGGCCCGTAATCCCGGCAAGGGTGATCACGGGGATCCCGATCGACCCGAAGGCGACCGGAGCGGTGTTGGCCACCAGGCAAAGGGCAGATGCATAGAAAGGCGAGAAACCGAGGCCAACCAACATCGCCGCGGCAACGGCGACGGGAGTTCCGAAACCCGCCGCACCTTCCACGAAGGCGCCGAAGGCGAAGGCAATCAAAAGGGCTTGCAGGCGCGCATCGCCGGTCAGGTTTCCCATCGACGTCTTGATGATCTCGAATCTCCCCATATCCACCGTCACCTGGTAGAGGGCAATCGCCCAGAACACAATCCAGCAGATGGGAAATAAGCCGAAAGCGGCCCCGTAACCCGCGGCACTAAAGGTAAGGGTAGGCGGCAACCGGTAGGCAAAGAGCGCGATCACCAACGCCGCCAGCAGCGCGAACAGGGAGGCAAACCATGCGGGCTTGCGGCGGACACCGAGCAGGAACAGCAGCAGGAGAATAGGGAGGGAGGCAATAACCGCGGAAAAAGCGAGGCCACGCCCGAAGAGGGTGTAGCTTTGGGACCAGACTGGGCTCATGCGGGCGGCTCTCTCTTGGATTTTGGCAGTACGTGCTTATTGCGCGGCTGAAGCAGTATCTTCCCCGCAATATATCCGGCCTTATATCGGGCCTTTAATGCGCGGTTTCACCATCGGTGTATACCAAACCAGCGGGGCCTGTCGTGGTTTTCTTCAAAGAAAACCAAGCCTCGCTGCGATTAGGGATCCACTCGATTGAGAACCGCCTTAGGATATTAGCAGCATGCTCACCGCCTCCATCCTAGCCGAATTGCGCGCCGCTGTCGGGGTCGATGGTCTGATCATCGACCGGAATCAGCTCCAGACCTACGAATGTGACGGGCTGGCCGTATTGCGCAGCCTGCCGGCAGCAGTGGTTCTGCCCCGTTCCACCGCCCAGGCGCAGGCGGTTATCCAGGTCTGCGCCCGCCACCGGATACCATTCGTCGGCCGCGGCGCCGGGACTGGTCTGTCCGGGGGGGCCCTGCCCGATGATCGCGGCATCGTGATCAGCTTTGCCCGCATGACGCGGATCCTGGCCACTGACATCCCCAACCAACGGGTCACCGTGGAAGCAGGGGTGATCAACGCCCATGTCACCCAGCGGGTGACGCCCGACGGTCACTTTTATGCCCCGGACCCCTCCTCCCAGTCCGTATGCACCATCGGCGGCAATGTAGCGGAAAACTCCGGGGGAGCCCACTGCCTCAAGTACGGGTTCACCACCAACCACGTGCTGGCGATGGAAGTGGTGCTGCCGACCGGGGAGCTCGTCCACCTGGGCTCGCCCACGCTCGACCCACCCGGTTACGACCTGGCCGGAGTTTTCGTGGGTTCCGAGGGCACACTGGGGGTAGCCACCTCCATGACGCTGAGGATCGTCCGTCGTCCGGAGACGGTGCAGGTCTTGCTGGCTGCTTTCGACTCCATCTCCGCCGCCGGCCAGACGGTTTCGGACATCATTGCCGCCTCCATTCTGCCGGCAGCCATGGAGATCATGGACCGCCTCTCCATTCGAGCCGCGGAGGCTGCCGTGCACCCGCACTACCCGGAATGTGAAGCTCTATTGCTGGTGGAGGTGGATGGCCCCGGGGCCGAGGTCGATCTCCATATGAAGCAGGTGCGTGAGCTGTGTAGGGCGAACGGAGCCTGGGAGGATCGGCTGGCACAGAGTGAACAGGAGCGGATGCTGGTATGGAAGGGCCGCAAGGCAGCGTTTGCCGCCGCAGGCCGCCTTTCGCCGGACTACATCGTGCAGGACGGAGTGATCCCGCGGACCAAGCTCCCCATGGTGCTGGAGCGCGTGGCGGAAATGGCCGCCGAGGTTGGGCTGAGGGTTTCGAATGTGTTTCATGCGGGAGACGGCAACCTGCATCCCCTGGTGCTTTATGACCGCTCCATCCCGGGCCAGGAAGAGATCGCGGTCGATCTCTCCATGCGCATTCTCTATCTCTGCGTCGACCACGGGGGTTCAATCACCGGAGAGCATGGAGTGGGCAGGGAGAAGCAGCAGGCGATGGGGTATATGTACTCGGAACCGGACCTCGACACCATGCAACGGGTGCGCTGCAGCTTTGACCCGGACAATATTGCAAATCCGGACAAGTTGTTTCCCCGTCCCCGGCTATGCGGGGAAAAGACCGGCAAATATACTCCTCACCCACTGGAAACCGCGGGGGTCGCAGAGTTCTTTTGATCAATACGCAGGACATGACCGAACCTCTGGCCGCCATCGTTGGGGCCGAACATCTGAGGAACTCGGGTGGCAGCCTCGCGGTCGCCCCCGGCAACACCGAAGAAGTCGCGGCTCTCCTTCGCTTCGCCAACGAAAAGGGTTGGAGCGTGGTCACCTGGGGAGGTGGCACGAAACAAGGCTGGGGCTACCCCGTGGCGCCGGCGCTGTTGCTCGAAATGCATCGCCTGAACGCACTCCGGGAGCATACCTGGCAGGATATGACCTGCACCGTGGAAGCCGGCTGCACCTGGTCTGCGTTGCAATCTGGCTTGGCACAACATGGCCAGCACGTCGCGCTGGATCCGCTTTGGCCCGAGCAGGCCACGATAGGCGGAATTGTCGCCACCAATGATTCGGGCGCGCTCCGCTTGAAGTATGGCGGGCTGCGCGACCTGATTATCGGGATGACGATTGTGCTGGCCGATGGGACCATCGCCCACACCGGCGGCAAAGTGGTGAAGAACGTCGCCGGGTATGACCTGCACAAGTTGATGATCGGTGCGTTCGGCACCCTCGGCGTCGTTACCTCGATCAATTTCCGTGTGCACTCCAAGCCGCAGTGCACACAAAGTTTTAGCGTGTCTGCACCAGCTGCGGAACCACTGGGCAAGCTGATGCTCATGCTGCTCCACGCCCAGGTGAGCACGGTGGCGATCCAATTGCGGGGAAGTGCGGCCGGCTTTATTCTCGACGTTCAGCTGGCCTCGCTGGCGGAAGTGCTGCATACCCAAGCGGCTGCGCTGGAAGCGATGGCGCAGCGTGTAGGGCTGCATTCCGAGGCCGCGCAAGAGGATGTCTGGAATGCACGGCAACAGCAGATGGATCATGCGTTTGTCTGCAAGGGCACGATGCTCCCTTCAGAGGTTGCGCGTTTTGCCGAGCGCGTGCGGGGCTTGCATGGCGAGTCGGTGATCCAGGCCACGGGGATTATGATTGCGGGCTTCCCTGCCGAGGCCGCCGATGGCTTGATGAAATTGCGCGACGAGTTGGAAGAGGCTAAGGGATCGCTGATGGTCCTTAAACAGCCGGCAGAGGCGAAGCTCGATTGCTGGGGAACGCCGCCGGATAGCCTTCCACTGATGCGCGAGGTCAAGCACCGTTTCGATCCCAAAGGTATTCTCAGTCCCGGCCGCTTTCTCGGGCACATTTGACTATGACTCAACTCACACAGCTCGAACCTGCGAAGCCTTCGAACTTCGATGCTCATAAGCCGCCGGAAATGGGGCTGATCGATGATTGCGTGCACTGCGGCTTTTGCCTTCCCGCTTGCCCCACGTATGTTCTGTGGGGCGAGGAGATGGATTCACCGCGCGGGCGCATTTACATGATGAAGAAGTCGGCCCAGGGCGAGGCCCCACTGGACCAGCGGTTTCGGCTGCACATGGATAACTGCCTGGGATGCATGGCATGCATGACCGCGTGTCCTTCGGGAGTGCAATACAACAAGCTCATCGAAGATACCCGCGCCCAGGTGGAACGCAATATTCCGCGCAGCAAAGCCGATGGGTTCTTCCGCAAGCTCCTCTTCGCTACCTTCCCCTATGTGAAGCGTTTGCGGCTACTGGCTCTGCCCAATGCTGATCTACCAACGCACCGGCCTGCAGAAGTTGCTACGCGCCACTGGCTTACTGCGGTTGTTACCGAAACGGCTCGCGCAGATGGAGGCCCTGTTGCCACGCGTGCCCACAGGCTTTATGCGAGGCCTGCCCTCGCGGGTTACGCCGGCTTCGACGCCTCGGCGCAGGGTTGGCATGCTCTCCGGTTGCGTACAACAGGTCTTCTTCCAACACGTAAACGAGGCCACAGCACGCGTGCTCGCCGCCGAAGGGTACGAGGTGGTGATTCCCCAGTCGCAGCAGTGTTGTGGCGCCCTCATGCT
This sequence comes from uncultured Acidobacteriaceae bacterium, assembly GCA_963850235.1. Classification (GTDB taxonomy): domain Bacteria; phylum Acidobacteriota; class Terriglobia; order Terriglobales; family Acidobacteriaceae; genus PALSA-350. Next base: position 122,607 of record CAWKKM010000021.1, read on the forward strand.
GCACTCCGGTCTGGATGAGCAGGCCGCGGCGCTCGCGCGAACCATGATTGCTACATTTGAAAGTGCCAATGTGGAAACGATCGTGATCAATGCCGCGGGGTGTGGATCGACCATGAAGGAATATGGTCATCTGCTGCGCGACGATCCTGCCTGGGCCGCACGGGCTGTTGCCTTCAGTGCCAAGTGCAAAGACATCTCAGAGATTCTTAGCGAGCTGCCGCCCCTGGCGAAACGCCACGCTTTGCCGATGCGCGTTGCCTACCACGATGCGTGCCATCTCCGCCATGCGCAGGCCATTCACGCGGAGCCGCGTCGCCTTCTCGCCGGCATTCCTGAGCTTGAGGTCGCGGAAGTCGATGAGGCCTCACTCTGTTGCGGCTCCGCAGGCGTCTACAACCTGCTCAACCCCGAGCCGGCCAATCAATTGGGCGACCGCAAGGTAGAGAACTTGCTGGCCACCAAGGCAGAGGCTGTTATCTCTGCCAATCCCGGCTGCTTGCTGCAACTGATGAGCGGGTTGCGCCGCCGGGGCCTCAACGCGATGCCCACGTTCCATATGGTGGAATTGCTGGACGCTTCCATACGCAATGCTCCGCTCGCGGGCATGGCGAAGAAACAGTAAAATACAGTGTTACGGAGGGACGATGGCAAACTCTACAGTTACGGTTCCTACAGTGAAGGTCGAAGCAACAGCGGGAGCCGCGGAAGCGGAGATCCTTACTCCGCAGGCACTCGAATTTCTTGGAGCCCTGTCTGCCAACTTCGAAGCAGAGCGTCAACGCTTGCTGGCCGCGCGCGTGACCAGGGGCGAAGCGCTGCGTAAGGGACAACTCTACGATTTTTTGCCGGAGACCGCGAGCGTGCGCCAGAGTGAGTGGCGCGTCGCTCCAATCCCCGCCGACCTGCAGGACCGCCGCACCGAGATCACAGGCCCGGTCGATCGCAAGATGGTGATCAACGCGCTCAATGCGGGCTCCAATGTCTTCATGGCTGATTTCGAGGACTCCACCGCGCCCACCTGGCGCAACGTGATCGAAGGCCAGGTGAACCTGCGGGATGCCATTCGTCGTGAGATCAGCTTTGCCAGTCCTGAAGGCAAACAATACCGGCTCAATGAGAAGACGGCAGTCCTTTTTGTACGCCCGCGTGGCTGGCATCTGCCGGAAAAGCATGTGTTGATCCAGGGTCAGCCTATGTCGGCATCGCTGTTCGACTTCGGCTTGTACTTCTTCCACAACGCGGCAGAGTTGAAAGCGCGCGGCACCGGCCCGTACTTCTATCTGCCCAAGATGGAAAGCCATAAGGAAGCGCGCTTGTGGAACAGCGTGTTCAACTTCGCGCAGGATACGCTGGGCATTCCCCGGGGCACCATTCGCGCCACGGTGCTCATCGAGACCTTGCCCGCGGCTTTTGAGATGGATGAGATTCTGTTTGAGCTGAAGGATCACTCGGCCGGCTTGAATTGCGGCCGGTGGGATTACATTTTCAGCTTTATCAAGAAATTCAGCTATCGCGAAGATCTGGCGCTTCCCGACCGTTCGACCATTACCATGGACCGGCATTTCCTCAAGTCCTATGTCGATCTGCTGATCGAGACATGTCACCGCCGCGGTATCCATGCGATGGGCGGGATGGCGGCGCAGATTCCTATCAAGCGCGATGCGGCTGCCAATGACGCTGCCATGGAGCGCGTGCGCCAGGACAAGCTGCGCGAGGTAACAGCTGGGCATGATGGAACGTGGGTGGCGCATCCTGGCCTGGTTGCGGTGGCCAAGGCCGTCTTTGACGAACACATGCCTGGACCTAACCAGATTTCGCGCCGCAATCCGGGCATCCAGGTGAAGGCGGCCGACTTGATGGCCGTGCCAGAGGGCGACATCACCCGCAAGGGTTTGGAGATGAACATCGACATCGGCCTGCGCTACCTGGCGGCCTGGCTCGATGGGTTGGGATGCGTGCCCATCTATGACCTGATGGAAGACGCAGCAACCGCGGAGATTTCGCGCGCGCAACTCTGGCAATGGGCGCATCATGCGGGCCGCATGACGGATGGGGTGACGCTGGATGTTCCGTTGGTGCAGGCGACGATTCCGGTCGTCCTGGACCGGATCAAGCAGGAGCTGGGCGAAGCACGGTTTGCCGCGAGCAAGTTTACGGCGGCAGGCAAACTCTTCGATCAGATGACGGCGGCGAAAGAAATGCCCGAATTTCTAACCTCGATCGCATACGCGTCGATCGATTGAACATGAATCTACTCGACGTTTTCAGGACGCTCGCTCGCTACAACAAAGTCGCAAATGCTCGACTCTATGAGCAGTGCGGCAAACTTGAGCTTGCGGAGTACCGCCGCGAGCGCCCTGGGTCCTTCGGCAGCATCCACGCCTTGCTAAACCATATGTTGCTGGGCGATCGCATCTGGATGTCAAGGTTTGCCGGTGGAGGCAGTACGACACCGCCACTGAACACTATCTTGTTCGACACCTTTGCGGAACTCAGCAAAGCGCGTAGCGAGATGGATGCCGCCATTGAGTCATTCTTCGCGAACGTGGACGACGGTTTTGTCAGCCGGTCGCTCAGTTACACCAATAGCCTGGGCAAGGACTGTACGGATTCCGCACCCCACGCCGTACTGCATTTCTTCAATCACCAGACGCATCATCGCGGCCAGGTGCACGTGATGCTCAGCCAAACAAATGTGCCCCCGCCTTCCCTCGACATGCATCGCATTCTGAATCCGTAACGACGATGTTTACTTAAAGGGGACCGGCCTTCGGGTGTGCGAGAACCACGAATGAGTCCCAAAGGGACGGCTCGACTTCAGACCTGTCCAAATTAGGCTTTTTCAGCTAGCCAATTTGGACAAGACAGCCTATCGACAGACCCAACTCTGCGGAAATGCGTCGCGTTCTCCGATAGCCACTGCTCTAATGCTCTGTATCAGGGCACGACTTTAGTCGGGCCGCACAGGGCAAGCCAATGAGGGCTTTAGCCCCTGAGGGCTTTAGAGTCTCTGTGAGAACCCGTCGGCTGCACATGAGTCCCGTAGGGACGTCTGAACTTAGCCCAGGACGCAGTCCTGGGTAGAGATTGGAGAGACGAAAAGTCCCGCAGGGACGACTGGAAATGAGCCGCGACGCAATCCTAGCAATCTTCAGTCGTCCCTGCGGGACTCAATCATGTTCCATGATGTACCCAGGATTAGCATCCTGGGCTAAGTTCAGACGTCCCTACGGGACTAGGTTCGGACATCCAAGCCAGCGCCGTGTAGCGTTAAAACTATTTCGCTTCCATCGAATTATCGGAGCGGTCGTCGTCGGGCAGCATGTGGTCGGGATCGATCTTCACCGAGGCAACCGGTTTATCGCCCTGCCAAACCGTCTCAGCCTTGGATTCCCAGGTTTCTACAGGCAAGCGAAACCGCGTACTCGTGCCGTCGGTATAGCGCACTTCTACGGTTGCCGGCAGGACCAGTTGTCCCTTGTTCACCAATGTGACCTGGTCCCCATCGATTTTCCTGACAGCCAGATTAAACCGCCAGTTATGCATGTACCAGCCACGCCAGAACCAGTCCAGCTCTTCGCCCCCTTCGCTGCTCATCTCCCGAAAGAAGTCTGAAGGAGCGGGATGCTTGAACGCCCAGTCTCGTATGTACTTGCGAAAGGCCCAGTCAAACCGGTCCTTGCCCAGGATCTGCTCGCGCAAGAGCACCATGCCGTACGCCCCCTTGAAGTAGCTCACCGGATGAGTGATCGGCCAGGTATACGCATCGGCCGGCATCAACAGAACAGGAGCGGCAGGATCATCCAGCACTTTGAGGATCGTGTCGGGCGGCTCGCCTCCCGCCGAGTATTCCGAATCTCGCTTAGGGCCATAGACGCCACCCTGAAACTTCGCCGACTCATCGATATCGATAAAAGTATTGAAACCTTCATCCATAAAAGCATTTCTGCGCTCATTCGAGCCGACAATCATGGGGAACCACACGTGCCCAATCTCGTGCGCGGAAATCCAGAACAGCGTCTTCCCCTTGTCGTCAATGCCATCGAAGATGATGCCCGGATACTCCATACCAGTCGAGAATCCGGCAACGTTAATAGCGGCCGGATAAGGATAAGGAAACCAATCGGTTGAGAACCGTTCGACCGCATCCTTTACGTACTCCGTCGACCGTCCCCAGGCTCCTTCGCCCACGCTCTCCGGCGGGTAGACGCTTTCGGCAAGGCTCTTCTTGCCGTCCGGCAGGTTGATTCGCGCCGCGTCCCACACAAATATCGGGCTTGCGCTCCACGCTACGTCGCGTGTGTGGTCCATGTGAAAGTGCCACGTCAGCGTGCCCCCAGCCTTCGGCCGGCTTGCAGGATCGTTGATTTCGTCCGCGCTCCGGATCATCACCGTTTTGTCGCTGTTCCGCGCCTCATCCAGCCGCGTCATCTGCGCTTTGGTCAGCACGTCTTTCGGATTGATTAACTCGCCAGACCCGGCCACGATCATCTCGCTAGGCACGGTTACGTAATAGTCAAAGTGACCATACTCCAGGTAAAACTCGCTGCCGAGATAAGGCAGCGTGTCCCAACCGCGAAGATCGTCATAGACGCACATACGCGGGTACCACTGGGCCATGTCGTAGATGTCTCCCTTTTGCGAGGCTCCCCACGAGGTGCGGCCGCCCCACACACCCGGTATCTGATAGTGATACTTGATGTGGATTTTGAGCACGCTGCCCTTCGGCGCCATCGGTTGAGCCAGCCGGATCTGCATGCGCGTATCGTCCACGACATACTCCGCCTTCACCATCTCCTTGCCGCGCTCGATCTCGACCGAGTCCAGCGCATACCCATCGGTGGTGCGCGCGTTAGGGTTCTCCTCGCTGTCGGCTACGGGCTTCTTGCGCCGTAAGCCTCCGTTGACCAGGTAACCGCGCGAATCCTTGCGATAGATGTTCTGGTCCAGGTGGATCCACAAACTGGTGAGGGCGTCAGGACTGTTGTTGGTGTAGGTGATGATCTCGTCGTTCTGCAGTGTCTTTGCCTTGGTGTCGAGCGCGGCATGCATCTCGTAGTCCGCTTCGTTCTGCCAGTAGGCGGGCCCGGGAGCTCCGTTACCCGACCGGTACGCATTGACCGGGTCGGGTAGGGTGAGCGGCGCAAAGGCGACGCGCGGGTCATATGCTGCTGCGGCAGAGATCGGCGCGGGCGTTTGCGACCATGCAGCCGAAAGCGGTAAGAGAACAAAAACAGCCATCAGCAGACTTTCAAAGCGCATCGGTTCCAAGCTCCTGGCTAAGCGAAATGTCCAAGTGGTTCTCTCAGCATACCGTCAGGTGGGCATATTCTTATGGATTACCAACTAAAACCTCCCGAGGGAGGCGGCCACGCCTGCCGAAGCTGGCGAAGCAAAACGATCCGCCCGAAGTGATAGGCATTATGCGCTGCCAGGCTTTCCAGTTGTTCACGGACGGTCATGACGCGGACGGGATTGCCAGGCCGTGAAGGACACCGAACCTGTTTGTCGTGTCCAGCCTCGTCTTCCGAGATGGCAGCGACCTGTTTGAGGCTATCCAGGAATCGTCGCCGTAACTGGTCCCAGGGCTCGACGGAGGCGTCAGCTTTTTTGGGAAAGCCTGCTGCAGGCTCGACAGGAAAGGGCGTCTCGATACCACGCACCCAATCCAGGGTGACTTGCTGCCAGAACGCGATATGCCATAGCTCCTCATAGATGGTGTGCGGAGCAAAAGGGAAAGCTTCGTGAGCGAGGTCACTGTTGACTCCCTCAAGAATGTGGGCCGGGGGTGCGGCTGCGCTATCAGCAATAAGGGCCTGTGTTAATTCGTTCACGATCACTCCTGCCTCTGAAATTTAATTGAGATTCACGCGATGCAAAAGCGCCTGCATCCTTAAATCTACCTGTGGCTGCGAGTGGCGAACACCATGTATACTCCCCCCACTTACTCAGGGCCCGATTTTTTGTGCTGGTTCAATCCAAGGTCAAAGGAGTCGTCCATGGCTTTACGCCGTTTCCCCCAACATGCGCCGCATTTCGGGCTGCTGACGATACTGGTCCTGAGTATTTTCTCGGGCACTGCATTTGCCGCTAACCAGGCCGGAGCGCCTGCGGTAGCTCCGCGCATTGTAGCCGCATTGGATGAGACAAAGATGGTTACGCTTGCCGGCAGCATGCACCGGCTCGCCGTACCAAAATACGATCAGGGGGCAGTGGAAGACAGCATGCCCATGGAACACATGTTGCTGCAACTGCGGCGCAGCCCGGAGCAGGAAGCTGCTTTGAAGCAAACCATCGACGAACTGCAGGATCCGCACTCCGCCAAATATCATCAATGGCTCACCGCCGAAGAAATGGGGACGAAATTCGGCCCTGCACAGCAGGATATCGAAACTGTGTCCCAATGGCTCAGCCTGCACGGATTTCAAGTGAACACGGTTCACAAGAATGGCCTGACGATCGATGTATCGGGCACAGCGGGTCAGGTGCGTGAGGCATTTCACTCCGAGATCCATAAATATCTCGTGAATGGCAAGCAACATATCGCCAACGCAAGCGAAGTTCAAATTCCAGCCGCCCTGGCGCCCGTGGTGGCGGGCTTCGTCGCGCTGCATAACTTCATGCCCAAGCCGGCGTTGACCAAACCAGTGAACGCGCTGACGTTTCCTTGCACTGGATGTCCCGACGGGTTCGATGGTACGGTGCAATTTGACGAGGCGCCGGCTGACCTGGCCACAATCTACAACGTAGGACCGCTGTACAAAGCAAAGAAGCCGATCACGGGCAAGGGACAAACGGTCGTGGTGCTCGAGGACACGGATATCAATCCGGCGGATGTCGCTACATTTCGAAAGGCATTTGGCCTGTCCTCCTATGCCGGCACATTCAAGCAGATTCATCCTGGCATCGGGTGCGATGATCCCGGCGTGAATGCCTCGGAGGGCGAGGCAGCTCTGGATGCTGAGTGGGGCGGCGCCGTGGCGCCGGATGCGGCAGTAGAACTTGCCTCCTGTGCGGATACTGCAACCGCCTTCGGAGCTTTCATCGCCGCCCAAAACTTGCTGGACCTAAAGAAACCTCCAGCCATCATGAGTCTTAGTTTTCTTGAGTGTGAGACTAACAACGGACCGGGAACGACCCTCGAGGGGAACGCTTTCGTCAACAACCTATGGCAGCAGGCAGCGGGCGAGGGGGTTTCGGTATTCGTTGCTTCCGGAGACAACGCCGCGGCAGGCTGCGACGACTTCAACACGGCAAGCTTTGCGACCACCGGCATCGCGGCCAACGCACTCGCTTCCACTCCCTACGACGTGGCTACCGGCGGTACTGATTTTCTGGACACTTCCGAAGGTAGCCTGAGCACTTACTGGAACACGACGAACAACTCCGGTGGCGGATCAGCGAAATCCTACATCCCAGAGGCGCCCTGGAACGACTCCTGCGCCAGCAGCGTGCTCTTTACCTTCGAGGGATACAAAAACGCGAAATCCTTTTGCAATAGCACCAAGGGTTCCAATTTCCTTGACATCGTCGGTGGTAGCGGCGCTCCCAGCTTTGTGTATTCCAAACCTGTGTGGCAGACCGGGATCATCGGTATTCCGAACGACGGCAAACGCGACTTGCCGGATGTTTCCTTATTTGCCTCGAACGGATTCTGGTCGCATGCCATCGTGTTTTGCATGTCGGATGCCAAGCAGGGAGGCTCTCCATGCGACTACACCAAGCCCGTAAACATCTTTAACAACAGCGCCGGCGGCACTTCCTTCACGGCCCCGCAATTTGCCAGCATCCAGGCGCTTATTAATCAGAAAGCAGGGGCTCCTCAAGGCAATCCCAATCCGATTCTGTATGACCTGGCGAGGCTGGAATACGGGAGCGCTGCAGACCCCAATACCAGCCAGTTGAAGGCTTGCAACTCAAACCTGGGCAACGGTGTAGCGTCTACCTGTATTTTCAACGACGTCACTACGGGAAATATCACCGTGCCCTGCTACGGTACCAACGACTGTTACGGTTCCACTTTGAACGAGTATGGAATACTTTCCAGGTCGGATGAGAGATTGCTTCAGGCTTACCCGACAAAAACCGGCTGGGACTTTGCCACCGGCCTGGGCACCATTAACGTCACCAACCTGGTGAATGCCTGGCCATAGACCACCGATGCCGCAACGGTAAACATAAGGCAAGCAACAAACCTTCCACAAACTTCGGGCGCTGGCGAATTGGCCAACGCCCGAGAACTACTCGTATCGCAACGTACTCTGCGGATTAACCCTGGTTGCACGAAGCGCCGGAACCCAGCATGCAACGAACGCAACCACGGCTAGAAACAACGGCACGATGGTGAAGGTCATGGTGTCGTGGGGGTGGATGCCGTAGAGGAAACTGCCCAATACTCCCGCGAGCGCGAAGGCTGCAGGCAGTCCAATTGCCATCGCAATGATGGTGAGTGTCATGCCCTGGCGAAGAATGAGCTGACGAACCGCGCTGAGCTGAGCTCCGAGAGCAATGCGAATACCAATTTCGCGGGTGCGCCGGCTGACAGAATAGCTGATCACACCATAAAGGCCGATCGCGGCCAATGCCAGTCCTACAAAGCCAAAGATGCCGAAGAGCGTGCCTGCGAGCCGAGGCAGAAAGAGCGCCTGCCGGACATGTTGTTGCATGGTTTCGGCGTTGTAAACAGCCATGGTCGCATCGAGATCGTGGATCTGACCGCGTACCGCACCGGCAATACCGGCCGCATTGCCCTGAAAGTGGACGATCAGTTGATATCCGAGAAAGGATGGGTCGCTCCCCGTGCTCTGTGCAAGGGAACGGAACAGAACGAATCGGGTATCCTCACCCACGGTTCGTGATTTGATGTTTTGAACGACGCCGATAATCTCATAGGTCACTCCTCCCCCGGTCACGTGCCGGCCGATGGGATTCTCATGGCCGAAGAAGTGCTCCGCGAAGGCACGATTAACGATGCCGACCCTGGTGGTATTCGCGGCTTCATGGCTAAAGTCGCGGCCCGCCAGCCGCGGGATGCCCATGGTCTCGAAATAACCCGGCGTTGCCATATACAGCTCCACAGTTGGATACGGGTCATTGGGCTTCGATGTCTCCGTGTGGAAACCATCGCTTCGATTTCCTCCAGACAATGGAGCGCTATCGGTGGCCGCGACCGAAAGTACGCCCGGAATCGCGGCGACCCGCTCGCGCAATTGTTCGAGGAACTGCGTAGTGCGCTCCGGTGTGTAGCCGTGAACACGCGGATCGACGGACAGCATGAGAACATCACGCGAGCGGAAGCCGATGTCAGTGCCGGCAGCGCGCTCCAGGCTGCGCAGAAACAAGCCGGTGACACAGAGCAGAACCAGCGACATGACAATCTGCGCAACCACGAGAACGTTGCGCAAATTCAGACGGCGGCCGGGGCGGACAAAACCATCCTCGCCTTTGAGCGCGCCGGCTAGAACAGGACGCGAAGCGATCCATGCAGGCCCGAACCCAAACAGCAGGCCCGTTCCCACGCTGAGCAGGAAGGTGTACAGCAAGACCCGCCAATCGAGGCTGACGGTCGTGTCCAACGGGACCGGAGCAGGAATACGAAATGCGGAGAGTGCGGAGGTTGCCCAGAGAGTCAGGAGCGTGCCGAATAGCCCGCCGGCGAGCGCCAGCAGCGAGCTCTCCGTCAGCATCTGCCCCAACAATTGACGGCGCGTCGCCCCGAGCGCGATGCGCACCGCCATTTCGCGTTGGCGGCTGGCCGATTGGCTAAGGAGGAGATTGGCAACATTGGCGCAGGCAATCCCAAGGACGAGCAACACCACCACCGATAATGCCGCGATGAAGAGCAGGACGGCCGATTTGTCTCTGGGAGGAAGCGAGCCGGCCTGATCCATGAAGAAGCCTCGACCTTTATCGGTGGCGGGATAGGCTTTGGCGAATCGTTGCGCGAGGGTGGCGAGTTCCGCCGCTGCCTGCGACTGGGTCACGCCTGGTTTGAGGCGGCCGGCAACCGCCAGCCAGTTCCAGTCACGCGCGCTACGGCTGGGAACATTGGGGGCGAGTTGCTCTACGTTGCCGAGGGGCACCCAGAATTCAGGATCGAGTATGAGGTCCAGTCCGCGAAACCCCGGCGGGGCCACGCCGACCACGGTAAACATGTGGCCGGAGAGGGAGATGGCTTTGCCCAGGATGGCGGGATCGGACGCGAAGCGTCGCTGCCAAAGCCGGTGGCTCAGGACGATCACCGGCAGCCGCTCTTCGCTGGGCAGGAAGCCGCGGCCAAGGTACATGCGGACTTGAGACACATCGAAAAAGTTCGAGGTGGCCGATTGTCCCCAGACTCGCTCCGGCTCACCTGTGCCACCAATTGAGGCAGGCAGGAGTTCATAATAGGCGGCCACACCGGAGAAGGAGCGAGTTTGATCGCGCACGTCGGTATACACCGGCCAGGGAAAGCTATTGCAGCAACGGTCGCCTTCATAGGTGGTATGAAGAGACATGAGCGTGCCGGGATCGCCGACCGGCGCAGGGCGGAGTACGAAGCGGCTGACTATGGAGAAGATGGTCGAGTTAGCGGCAATGCCCAGTCCAATGGAGAGGATGACGGCGAATACAAGTCCGGGGGACCGGGAAAGACGCCGCAGGCTATAGCTCAGGTTTTGACGCAGTACCGCCATGTGCGTTCTTCCTCAGGCGCAGATTGGCTCTCATTGCCGTATACGTGAGAGCGGGAGCGGAGGTTCCCTCGAGCTATTGGCTAGCGGAAATGTGACGCAGACTGCGGTACCACCGCTAACCCCGAGAGCCTGTGACTTTTTATTCGCGCAAATGATCGCTGTCTGTGCAGAAAGGCGTCCCGCCTCAGCAACTGTTCTCTCCCCGCAGCCACCCTCTCCTATCTGTCATCCCGACCGTAGGGAGGGACCTGCAGTGCGCCCTTCGGTCGACCCACATTTACCGTTCGCCGCCACTCGCTTTTTTGTCATCCTGGAAGCCTGTGACGTTTTTAATGTTTTTGTGTTTTTCGCACAGCCGACCAGATGTTTTCAACCCCTCCACAAAGCCGTCATCCTGCCTGCCCCGGCGAGCCGTGGGAGCGAAGCGCCTCGCAGATCTATCGCCTACCGCTGCGTTTAGGCGCGAAGTCGAAGGACCTCGGACATACTTGTTGGCAGATGCTTTTCCGTGCTTTCCGGCCACAAACTATAAGGAAAATCAAAAAAGTCACAAGCTCCGAGGCGAGTGGTAGCGTCTGTCTCGGCTACAGATCAGGAATGTCCAGACAGCCCGTGAATTCCACCGGACAGAGAAAGGTAGGTACGGGCTTTAGCCCGTACATTAACCCAGCAAAATCATTCGGCCTTTAGGCCCTAAGGTAGGTACGGGCTTTAGCCCGTACATTAACCCAGCAAAATCATTCGGCCTTTAGGCCCTGAGGTATGTTCTTCCTCTCTATACAAATGACACATTTTCCGCAGCCACTAGCAATTGAGATTATGTGCGTTGGCAGCGGGACAGACATGGCCCCCGGCAACACGATTCCGGCCTGACTGCTGGCGTACGAAACTGTCCACATCTGGACACGGAATCACGCGAATGGACGCCGGCTTGCTAGCCTTGGAACCACTTCGCTTTGCAACGACAATGTTTACTGTCCTCTGGTTTCGGCGTGTCAATTGCTCGCGACGAAGATATGTTCGCGCTTCTCCGTGACTTCCAATTTGCAGTCCGCCGCCTGCGCCAGACACCAACCTTCAGTCTGACCGTCATTCTCACGTTGGCTCTTGGCCTTGGGGCCACGACTGCGATCTTTTCCTTGGTAGAGGGCATCCTGCTGCGACCCTTGCCATTCAAGGATGCAGACCGGCTCGTGCTACTGGGAGATCACCTGGGAAACAGCCCCGGCATAGGCGTCACCGCAGTGGAGATTGCCACCTACGCCAAAGCCACGAGCGCCTTTGCCTCCATGGGCGCCACCACGCCGGCCCATTTTGAACTTTCCGGCAACACTCCATTTGGTGGAGAGCCGGCAGAAATCCCTGCCGCACGGTTGGGCGCGAGCGTGTTTCCGACGCTCGGCGTCCCACCGATTTTGGGGCGAGTATTTAACCAGCAGGAAGAGGATGCGGAGAAACCAGTTGCCGTCATCAGCTACGCCTTGTGGCTTAACCGCTACCATCGCGATCCGCAGGTATTGGGCAGTACCATCGTACTGGATCGCAAACCCTATTCGATCATCGGCGTGATGCCGCGCACTTTCGAGTATCCCTTGCAGACCGGTTACCTCGACCAGACGCAGCTCTGGGTGCCGCTGAGCCTCACAGCCCACGAGCTGGATCCCGAATCAGGCTTGTGGGGTTACAGCATCGTGGCCCGCCTTAAGCCAGGCGTAACCCTTTCCCAGGCGGCGCAGGACGCCGACCGGGTAGCGCGGCAGATCATGCGCAATTTTCCTGCCAGTAAGTCCGCGCTCCGCATACGGGGTGACGTCAAGCTGGTTCGCGAGGAAGCTGTGTCTGAGGTCCGCCCCTTGCTGCGGACATTGTTTGTGGCAGTGATCGTGGTACTGCTGATTGCCTGCATCAATGTCGCGGGCTTGCTGTTGGTGCGGGCCATCCGCCTGCGGCGCAATTTTGCGGTCCGCCTGGCGTTGGGTGCTCGCTCCAGTGCGATCCTGCGCGAGTCCGTCCTGGAAGGCGTGCTGCTGAGTTTGATCGGCGGCGTGCTCGGTCTGGGGTTTGCCGCGACCGCCATCCGAACCGCTCTCCATCTGCTGCCTGACTCGATGCCGCGGCTGAACTCAATCGCCATGGACGGAGGCGTGATTGCCTTTGGTTTCCTGCTTTCGCTGCTGACGGGCACGCTCTGCAGCCTGGCCCCCGCATTTGCGGCCATGCAGACCAACCTGACGGACAGCTTGAAGGAAGGAGCCCGGGCGGAGATGGGAGCGGCCAGCCACGTTATGCTGCGATCCACCCTGGTCGTTTCGGAGATTGCCATCGCGATGGTTCTGCTTACCGTTTCAGGGGCTTTTCTGCGCAGCTTCCAGAAGATGCGCACCGTCGATCCCGGCTTCCGTCCCGCTCACGTGCTGGTCGCCGGGTACGAGCTGCCGAAGAAGCAGTACTCCACGAACGATGCGGTCGATGCCTTTAACAAAGACGTGGTAGCACGTCTCTCCGCCAAGCCGGGCGTTGTGGCGGCCAGCATAACAACCACGCTGCCGACGGAATTCTACGGAGCATCCGCGTACACGATTGAAGGTGAGCCTGCTTCCACGTGGAAGCTGAAGTTTGCCCTGTTTACTTCGACCTATGGCGATTACTTTCAAACCATGAACATCCCCTTGCTGGAGGGGCGGACCTTTACGATGCATGATCGCGACGACACACCCGCGGTGGTGATCGTGAATGAGTCGATGGCGAAACAAAACTGGCATGGCCGGAGTGCAATCGGCAAACGGATGCATGTGGGCAATCCTCACAAACCCATGCCGTGGGCAACGGTGGTGGGAGTGGTTGCAGACACCAAGGTTGGAGGCCGTGATGCGCCCGACAGAGAACAGTGGTACATCCCAGCGCTGCAGTCGGCAACGCTCAACGGCAGCGACACGCGTGGACAGCTCACCAGGCCGACGCGAGGCTATATCACTCTCCGTTCAACGCTACCGCCTGAACAGATGGTGCAGACGCTGCGATCGACAGTGGCCGGGATAGATCGGCTGCTCGCATTGAAGGAGGTGCTGCCACTGAGCGACGTGCTCGCGGACTCGGAGGCGCCGCGGCGTTTCAACACCGGCCTGATCACCACCTTTGCCCTGGGTGCGCTCTTGTTAGCGTTCACCGGCATCTACGCAGTGGTTGCCTTCTCTGTTTCTCTGCGCGCTCAGGAGATTGCGATTCGCATCGCGCTCGGGGCGCAACGAACGAGCATCGCGCGCCTCGTCTTAATTTCCGGAACGAAACTGGCTCTCATTGGGAGCGTGCTCGGCGTGTTGAGTTCCTTCGCAATCTCGCGCCTGGTCAATGCATTCCTGTTTAATGTCAGCGCGACTGATCCGCTCGTCTATTCGCTAGCAGCCCTGACCATGTTGCTGTTGGCTCTCCTGGCCTCCGCGCTCCCGGCCGCGCGAGCCGCGGCCGCCGATCCTGTCGACGCGCTTCGCGCTCACTAGTGTAGTGCATCACACAGATGGGCCTTTATCTCATCTGAAGATCCTGAATTGCCTCTTAGCCGGTAAGCCGTGCTTTTCAAAGCTACATCGCGCCGAGTCCCGTTAGGGACTCGCCGATAGTAGCCCAGGATGGAGTGCGCAGCACGGAATCCTGGGTACCTATAGCAAAATGATCTAGCCCCGTAGGGGCGGCACACATCCTTCAGGGACGTCAGTCCCGATCGCAGCGGATACGGCAGCTGACATATTCGCCTTTATTACTGAGACACTACACTAGCCCCTTGATCGATCGTAACCGTCTGGTCGCATAAATGCTTCGACGGTCAATCGTGGATACGGGTAAAATAGAGAATGGGAGTTACGCTAATGGTTCAGCTGCTCAGAACCGCAATCGAGACTTCGGATCGTCGTACGGCCGTAAGCAGCGTTCTGGAATCCTTCCGCATGGAAGGTTTGGAACCCGATGCCGGCACTGCTGCCATCCTGGAGGAATATGCGGCTGGCTCCATCTCTTTGGAACAGTTCGGCTCGGCAATAGAAGACCACGTCGCTCGATTGGAGACTAGGGAGGCCGCCGACGGGCCAGTCAAATCTTAGACTCTTTTCGGTGAATGTCCTCTCGTTTCATGCCAGGTGACAACGATGTTCCAAGCAACAAGTTCCAGCTAAAGAGCTACGCGGACTTGCAGCGGCGTGAAACCCCGCTGGCGTTGCGGCGCCTGATCGAACTCCAGCACAGACCGATCCTGGGCAATTTCGACGTCGCGCATTTACAGGCCATTCACCGATATCTCTTCCAAGATGTCTACAATTGGGCAGGTGAAATTCGCTCCGTCACTATTTCGAAACCCGATGCCACGTTCCCACCCCCGCAATATCTCAAGCCGAGCCTCGAGTCCTTGTTTGGGGAATTGGCAGGAGAGAACTTCTTAAAAGACCTATCGGCTCCCGCTTGGGCGAATCGCGCCGCGTACTACCTCGGAGAGATCAACGCAATTCATCCTTTCCGAGAAGGAAATGGCCGGACCCAGCGGGAATTCATCCGCGAACTCGCTTTGGCAGGCGGCCACTCCCTGGTATGGACAGCCCACACTCCTGAGGAAATAATCGATGCGTCGAAGCGCAGTTTCCTCGGGCGAGATTATTCTGCTCTCGAACACATTATCAAGACCTGCCTCAGTATCAGAAGCTGAGACGGATCGACCCTCGTGTCATCGCTTGCGACCATTTCGGATGCTGCGAAGTGCCTTTTGGGACGCGCAGCTTACTCCGTCCAAAAGGGTGAAGGGGGACGTGAAGGGGGACGTGAAGGGGGACAGCCTGATCTGCGTGAGGGAACACGCTCTGAAAGAGGCACGACCGATGTCCAAGCTCGATCCGGACACTTCCTCCGCGGCGCTGCACGAGCGCCTGCGCGGATATATTCACTTCTTGATGCGCTTACCTATCGCAGATCGCGGCGGTTCGCGCCTGGCATCACGTTGAACGGCGATCCGGCTCTTCGCCGGTAAGCTGTGCCTTTCAAGCTACATCGCGCCGAGTCCCGTCAGGGACTCGCCGATCGGATGGAGTGCCAGCACGCAATCCTGGGTACCTCGCAAAATGATCAAGCCCCGTAGGGCGCACATTCTTGGGGGATCGATCGGAGCAGATACGGCAGCTGACATAACCGCCTTTATTACTGACGCACTACACCAGCTGGAGTTCACTATCTCTATCTCGATCGCTGTGTTGCATGCGCATCCACGTGAATTGCACCCGCTCTGTACCTGCCGGCGTCGGCTCGATTGACGCTCAATCGGCGATATGCTTTCGGGATGCCGAGCGCGATAGCATTGGGCCCTCCTTGACGTTGGTGACAGCCTGATCTGCGTGGGAACACGCTCTGAAAGAGGCACGACCGACGTCCAAGCTCGATCCGGACACTTCATCCGCGGCGCTGCACGAGCACCTGCGCGGACATCGCTTCTTGATGCGCTTACCTATCGCAGATCGTGGCCGTTCGCGCCTGGCATTACGTTGAACGGCGATTCGGCTCTGAGTCGGTAAGCCGTGCTTTTCAAGCTACATCGCGCCAAGTCCCGTTAGGGACGACCGATACCAGCCCAGGATGGAGTGCGCAGCACGGAATCCTGGGTACCTATAGCAAAATGATCGAGCCCCGTAGGGGCGGCACCACATCCTTGAGGGACGTCAGTCCCGATCGCAGCAGATACGGGCGTGAGCTAGGTGACGTGCAAGGGGACGCGTGCAAGGCGGGCGTGAAGGGGGACAGCCTGATCTGCGTGATGGAACACGCTCTGAAAGAGGCACGACCGACGTCCAAGCTCGATCCGGACACTTCATCCGCGGCGCTGCACGAGCACCTGCGCGGACATCGCTTCTTGATGCGCTTACCTATCGCAGATCGTGGCCGTTCGCGCCTGGCATTACGATGAACGGCGATTCGGCTCTGAGTCGGTAAGCCATGTTTTCAAGCTACATCGCGCCAAGTCCCGTTAGGGACGACCGATACCAGCCCAGGATGGAGTGCGCAGCACGGAATCCTGGGTACCTATAGCAAAATGATCGAGCCCCGTAGGGGCGGCACACATCCTTGAGGGACGTCGGTCCCGATCGCAGCAGATACGGCAGCTGATATCGATCGCTATTCGGTGACGATCACTATCCGGTGACGTGATACCTATTCTCCAAGCTGGGGATGCATCGCCAGCTTTGCAGCCACAACTTACAACCTGGTGCGGTTGCGAAGGCTGATTCCTCTGGCTGGCGGGACCCTTTGGCCGATAACGCGCGATAGAGGCTCTCCCGTTCAATACCAGCTTGTTTCGCAACCTTGGCGACCCCGCCTCTGGATTCAGCAATGCGTCTCAAGGCAATCAGCAGAATCTGCGGATCATCTCCTTCCTCGAGTGCCGCACGGAGATATTCAACGGCGAACTCCGGATTGTCACGAAGCTCTTTCGCGATAGCCTCGCCATCGTTCACATGCACCGTCGTCCCAAATGACGGAACGTTGTGAGGACAGACGTCCGTTCCCGAAATGCCGCCGAGATGCCAATGACGATGCAAAATCGCCCATGCAACCGCACGGCCGCCGGAACTCACTGGCTCCGCGCAGGTAGCCGTTCGGCTACCGTTTCCCCTCCTTCATCAGAGATGCCCTCGCGCATGTTATTGAAAATACAAGAGCCCATATAAGCGCCGCCGAGCATTCGCGTTTGGTCCACAGCATGCAATTGGTAGTGCATCCAAGCAAACTGAGAGCCGAAGGCTTGAGAGTTTGAGATGGCAAACTAAGTTGGGTTCCACCGCAAGTAGCCCCAAGGAGGACGTCATGAAATTCAATTCGATCGCTCAGTCGTCTCGCGCGGTTCTGTCGCTCCTGCTCGTCGCTCCCGGCCAAAGCTTCGCCGCGTCCAGGGAGCCCTACTGCATCGCGGTGAACGGCGGCTTCGGCAGTGGTGGAACGACTTTCGTCGCGCACAACTTTTCTCTGCCGGCTGCCGGCAAATGCACACCTTGGACGAGGCAATTGCTGCTGGAAATCCGCTGCCTGCTGGTGCACGGCTGGCACTGGGATCTAGACAGCTGCCCGAAGTGCGGAAGGGTGTATGGGAATAGATAAGTGTTGTTTTACCTCCACGGCGCACAACGTCAAGCCTCAAGCCGGTAGCCATCCAGCTTGATTTCATATGTTGTGTCCGAAATTATGTTGTGTAGAGAGCGTTCAATTCGTCCGTATGGGATAGAGAAGAGTCGCGGCGGTACGTTGTGCGGACGCCCCACCTCGGATTTTCATGGGGTTATTCCGTCCGTCCCGCAAATGCCTCAATGCCTCAATTGTTCTGAATCTGATCAAGCGCTTGCTTGATTTGTTCCGTTTGCCTGCGGCCTTTGTAGTGGCGAATGAGTGCGTCGTAGAGACTTGACTTGGTCTTCCATTCAGCACCACTGCTCAGGGTGCCCCGCGCCCAGATTTCGACATCTCCCCACAGACTGAGATCATCCGCCAGGAAAGCCCTTGGACCCTTTGACTTCTTTTGAGACCACTTCCTGTCGGAGATACCCCTGTCAGTTATCTCGAAGTAGACCATTTCCGTATTTGCTGGTGCATCCTCAACCCAGAGATCCATACATATGGAAGGAAGGTCGTCCCCTTTCTCGTAAATTTGGACGATCTCGCCGTTTTCTTCCTGGATCGCTATCCGGTGACGTGATACCTATTCTCCCAAGCTGGGGATGCATCGCCAGCTTTGCAGCTGCAACTTACAACCTGGTGCGGTTGCGAAGGCTGATTCCTCTGGCTGGCGGGACCCTATGAGGCCGTAGTGTCTCTGCAAACCCCAAAAACGGCCAGCATTTGAGCAGTCCTCGACAGAATGTAACCTATAAGTTACAGTGAGACTGTGATGGAGATCCGCCGCTATACGACTGCGGAGGGCAGAGATGTTTTCGGGGAGTGGCTGGCCAAGCTGGCCGATCTCAAAGCACGCGCACGTATAGTCGTGCGCATCGATCGGCTCGCTGGCGGCAACTTTGGAGATTCGAAGTCGATCGGCGAAGGCCTGCACGAACTCCGCATCGACTGGGGGCCTGGATATCGCGTGTATTACGGGAAAATCGAAACGGCTTGCGTGTTGCTGTTGTGCGGAGGAGACAAACGCAAACAGTCTGCGGACATCAAAAAAGCGCGGGCGTATTGGAAGGACTACAAGAAAAGGACGGAGATGGAATGAACCGCAAAGCCAGCATTTCTCATGACGAGGCTATCGCGAAAGAGCTGCGTGAGAATCCGGAGTTCGCCGTTGAGTATCTCCGTGCGGCGCTCGAGGAAGGAGATGATCCGCAGATTCTGCTGATTGCCTTGAGACGCATTGCTGAATCCAGAGGCGGGGTCGCCAAGGTTGCGAAACAAGCTGGTATTGAACGGGAGAGCCTCTATCGCGCGTTATCTGCCAAAGGGAATCCACGACTCTCTACGTTGGTTGCTGTCACCAAGGCGGTGGGACTGCGGCTTACCGTCGAGGCGGCTGACAAAAAGGTCTCCCGCACCCGCAAACACGTCTTGCTTAAGAGGCTTTAACCGCGTTTCCGAATCCCCAGTCTATATTCCCCCATCGCGTCTTCCGGCTGTTTCTTTGCGCATAGAGGCCTGCCAGCATCTCGTGTGTCAGGATTAACCTTCGCCTCCGGATGCGTGGCACAAATACACGTAATATGTGCTACATTGCAATTGAGGTCCTCGCAATGGTCAAGGCAAAGGCACTCCAAGCAACTAACGGCTTAAGAAAGCCTAAGCCGGGTAGTCGGCTGAGCGATGCTCTGTCCATCGCGGAGCAGCAGGGACTACTGAGTGGCGGCCGAACACTCATCGTGCGCGGTCGCATGCCATCGCTTCTCGTCGAGCGGGCAAAAAAGAAAAGCGGTATCCGATCCGACTCCAAGCTGATCGAGGCTGCGCTTGCCAACATTGTGGCCGCGGACGATTATGCGGACTGGCTTCTTGCCCAGCGTGGTACCGTGAGCAAGGATCTCGATCTTGAGTTCTAGCGCCTCTTTTCGGCAGTCGCTCCGTCGACTTAAACCGGAGAAGCATCAGAAGGGGCTCATGTACCGCGATCGTTCTCAGTTGCAGTATCTGTCGAGCCTCAAGCCTCCGTTTCCGAAACTGCTCCTCGACAGCACCGTTTATATCGACGCTCTGCAAGGAAGGCTCCCGAACTACGCGGAGGTTGCTCTACGAGCCGGGAGTCTCTGGCACTCTACTGTTACGGAAGCTGAGCTTGCGACCCTCGCCGGTCTGCTGGATCCCGCACGTCGGGAGACGGCAGGCGTGATCGCCCAGGTCGCGGCGTCCATCGACCTACGACCCGCCCATCGCATCCTCGCTCCGAATCGGGATATTTGGCGCGAAGCCGGCATACTCGCCGGCCTTCTGGCCCGCCTGCTGGGTTACCCCAAGAAAGAGCAGCGCAGGGCGCTGAATGATGCCTTGATCTTTCTGACAGCGGCTAAGAATGGCTGTGCGGTCCTCACTCGCAACCTTTCAGAATTCGACCTGCTTATGCAACTTGACGCGAAAGGGCAGGCCATCTTCTACGAAACCGTTTAAGTCAGTCGACGGTCATCCCTTTAAGGATTTGTAGGGACGTCTGGTCACTCATGACTCGACCGCTGACCTACGAGCTGGCCATTCTTCCGTCCCACCGGGACTCACCTCAAAACCCTAATCCTACTCGGCACTAACGTGTCGGCCTACAGGTTGTCACGTCCCTACGGGACTGTCTCCGTCGCGGTGGCGAATCCACAGCGCGACCCCTTAGAGTAATGTTCTTCGTTGGCGGGCGGTCGCTTACTCTTCTCTTCATTCTCTGCTCTCGCAGAGCCCACTCGTCAGTAACTGGTTGAGTAACAGCCCGCCAAGGTCTGTGAAGCCGACAGCGCCGTGTCCCTCGGAGGTGCCGCTCACCTTCGCCCAAAATCGACCGTTTTAGTCCAGCGAGCAGCATCACTCCTCTAAATCGCTTCAGGGTTCCGCGAAACGTCGCTTCCGAATTAACGAAGCTTGGTCGACTTATGGGGAGTAATCCTGAGGAGAACCTGTAACGGGACGAAAGCACTACCGTTACTTCAGATTTTGTTTTCCTTCCTGGATTGGCTGCACGATTCTGGCTGGAACCGGGGTCACCACACCAAAGGTCAAAAATCGTACGTTTAGGTCTTCAGCTGTAGCGAATTCTGCTGAGCAGTGCAGCAGGTGACAAGGGCCGCCCTTTTCTGTAGTGTGGCCCCTGACCGAAGGAGAAATCTCACTGTGAACGAATTTCGGAAGGTTTGGCACAACATCACCCTGGAAGGGGCGAAGCATGTACGCGATCATGCTTTGATGAAAGCATTGGAGTTGGGCGTGCCGATCTCTATAGCAATTGTGGATCAGAACTGGCGTTATCTTGCTCATGGAGACCGCGGACTCTGCCGCTCCCGGCTCTTCAGAAGCATCCATCATGAAGGCCAAAGGTGCGGCTCGATATCGGATTGCAACTCATACGACGGCAGAGTATGTGAAGACGTTGCCAGCTCAATTAGCACACCATGCCCTATCTCTGCCGGACGTGTGCGCACTTCACGGAGGAGCACCGATCAAAATTGAAGGAGAAGTTGTGGGCGGTGTAGGTGTATCGGGCGGTTCAGGAGAACAGGACACTGCGATTGCGTTAGCGGCTGCGGCAAGCGTCAAGTGAAGCTATCTTGGGGGTAGTGGGTACGAGTGCGCCCGCGAAGACTCGACGGCTCGGATGCGGGGTGACGAGGTGGCGTTGGATGAAAGGTGAGGTGTTCACGGTCCAGGAGCGGACTAGGGTCTTTGAGCGGACGCTCGAGGCGGCTAAAGCGGACGCGCGAGTGATTGCTGGCGCTGTGGTGGGGTCTCTGGCCGTGGGCGAGGGGGACCGGTGGTCAGATTTGGACCTTACGTTTGCCGTCACTTTGGAGAACGAGGTAATCGATGTGCTGGACGGGCTGGCTGAGGTTCTGGCGGTGGAGTTTGGCGCAGTGCGGTTGTTCGACTTGCCGTTCGACGGGGTTGTCTACCGCGTGCTGTTGTTGGGCGGAGCGCTGCAGGTGGATCTCTCCGTTGCGCCCGCGGCGAAGTTCGGAGCACGCGGAGCGCAGTTCCGGCTGCTGTTCGGGGATGCTACAGAACAGGAGTTCGCGAGAGTTCCAGTGCCTTCGCCTGGATATGCCGTGCATCATGCTGTGCGAGCACGCTTTTGTATCGAACGCCGGCGGCTTTGGCAGGCTGAGTTTTGGGTGAGCGAGGTGCGTGACCTGGCGCTGAGCATGGCATGCGCGCGCCTCGGGCTTCAACATTACTCAATCAAATGGCAAACGGGCTGCCGTCTGGCTCGGCATTAAGGAGAAAGGAAGCGGCCTCGATATCTGGTATCAGCCTGCCGGTGGCCACGTCTTCCAGGTTCCGGACTATAAAATGAGTGGTTCTCATCTCACGCTCAATATGGAGCACGACACGTCTATCGCGCTGGACGCGAAGGATGGCAAGCTCGTTGGAACCCAAAAACACGCTGGTCACGGCATAGAACTCACCGGTCTGCCGGCTCCTGCGTTGAAAGGCCACGAACCGAAGGCTTGGACCAAGCCGGTAAAGCTCTTCGATGGTAAGGATCTAAGCGGTTGGACACCCATCGGCGACACCGCTAATAGTCACTGGGTCGTTCAGGACGGCGTTCTCCTCAATGAAAATCATGGTGCCAACCTGAAGAGCAACGAACAATTCACCGACTTTAAGGTTCACTTCGAAGTAAACTGCCCCGATGATGCCAACAGCGGCTTCTATCTTCGCGGACGGCGCGGAGCTAACTACTTAGTTATCCTTGAACACAAGGGAGTAATCACGAGTTTACTACCCGCGCTTCCACATGATTATTCTCCAGGCCCATGGACGGCCGCTCCCAGGCATATTAATGTCGGCCATAGGACAAGATTCTTACGCAAAACCGACCGACCACCCTGGAGCAAGCGATGATCCCACAGCTAGCCACAATGAACGATGCACTCTCGCCTTACGCGCCATCACCGTTGCCCGCGGATGCAGATGAAACTGCAACCGGCACAGATATCCTTTACCTGGCCGACCTCCAGCCCGAACCCGTCGAATGGCTTTGGCAGCACAGGCTCGCCGCCGGCACGTTAGCGATGCTTTCCGGGGATCCAGGATCAGGAAAGACTTGGGTCGCCCTCGCCATCGCCGCAGCGCTCACACGCGGCCGCGACCCGTTCACTGGCGAAGAGCTCCAACCAGCCACTGTCCTGTACGCCTCGGCGGAACACCCTGCGGCGCAAGTCATTCAACCTCGCTTCGCCGGACTCCACGGAGATCCCGCGCGCCTTGTCGTCCTGCATCGACCCGCCTCGGCGCGTCCCGTATCCTCGCCTGACTCCGCTCTCCGCGATCTCGAGAACGTCCTCCAGAAAACCCACGCCCACCTCGTGATCCTCGATCCCTGGGACGGTCTCTGCGACGTTGGCCTCGATCGCGCTTCCCAAACGCGCCCTCTTCTCGATCGTCTCGCCCGCCTGGCGGAGCTTCACCACTGCTGCATTCTCCTCATTCGCCACCTCGCCAAACCTGCCGCCGGCAGGCATGCCAATCGAGGTCGTGCATCCATGGACTTATCCGCCGCATTCCGCACCGAATTTCTCGTCGGCAGCTCTCCCGATGCACCCTCGCAAACAGCTCTGCTGCACGTCAAGTCAAACCTCGGGCCGCTGGCTCCGCCGCTCGATTACCGCATTGGAGAAGCCGGCAATTTCCAGTGGACGGGGCTCAGCAACCTCACCCCGGAGGATCTTCTCGCCGCCCGCCCCACCGGTGCCGGTCTGCCCAAGCGCAAGTTTGCCGCCCAATGGCTGCGTGACCATCTGCAACAGGGCGGCCAGACCCAGGGCTCCATCGAGTTTGCCGCCGAGCGCGATGGTGTCTGCATACGCACCCTGCGCCGCGCCAAATTCGATATCCGTGTTCGTAGCTCCAAGGACGGAAAATCAGGTGTATGGTGGTGGACTTTGCCGCCTCAGGAGGAGTAGTACCCGCCGGTCAACCAGGCAAGATGGCCAAATCAATTACTTGGCCACCTTGGCCATCTTCAAGAAACAAACGACTTATTTGGCAACGTTGCCAAATCCGGAAGGGACGGCACAATGCCCGGTTCGTACGGTCTTAATAGTTGAGACGTAGCGCGAGCTGCACCTGGCGGGCAGGATAGGCATTCGCCGCCGTGTAAGTACCGAAGCTCGCTCCATCGGTGATAGCACCATCGGGCTGCTGAAAGTTCGTAGCGTTCAGCACGTTGAAAGCTTCAATGCGGAACTCCAGCTTGCTCGATTCTGACCAGAGGGAGATCGATTTGTGAGCGGCGAGATCAAGCTGTCCGAATGCTGGTCCGCGCAGGATGTTACGGCCCGCTGTGCCGAAGTATTGACTGGGCGTGGGAACACTCACCTGGCTGGCGTTCAACGTGCCGCTCAGTGCGCTCTTGGTCTTGACCCAATTTCCGCGTGGTGCATAGACCGCGCTTGCCGTACTCACTAGATTTGGCCGCACAGCGTAGGCAGCGCTGGTGCTCGAAACAGCGTACTGCGCATTGGGGGCGTACGTCAGGTTGATCGGCAACCCGCTGCTGTAAAAGTTGATCGCAGAAAGCTGCCATCCCCCAAGCACTGCCTGCTGCCAACCTGGCGCGCTCTGACCAAACATCCGGTCTTTGCCAAAGGGGAGATCGGCAATCACGGTGAGGGTGTTGTTCAGCGTCTGATCGTAGCTGGAGAGACCACGATCCGCCGCCGGGTTCGCAATGTTTACGACCGCCGAGTCGCCGCCGTTGGTTTCCAGATCGGCCGAGGCATTGTTGATCCCCTTCGACCAGGTAAACGAATTGAGAAGATAGATCCCGTTGCTATACCGGCGCTCGAGTTTGGCCTGCAACGAGTTGTAGATGAGATATCCCGAGGGCAGCGCTGTCAGGATATTGGTGAAGGTTGAGATGGGGCGTCGCGCCTGCTGGGTGAGACACCCAACTCCGGTGTTGCAGCTTGCGGGCTCCGTCGAAGCCTGGTTGAAGTCGCCCAGAACCGGAATGTGCGTAGCGTGGTTGCCTACGTAGGAAAGTTCCAGGGTCGTGTCCTTCATGACTTGCTGCTGCACGGTCAGATGGAATGTCTGCACATACCCGGTGGGAAAGTCCCTCGGGATGTATCTCGTCTGGGCCTTCAGCGTAGAAAAGTTCTGCGCCGTGGCAAATGCGGTCTCATAGCCTGACTGCGTAGTCCGGAAACAGCTACTCGGGTTCTGTGTAAGCGAAGTACAGAGCGGCTGGGTCGCTCCACTCGCCTGGAACGGAGGTGTCTGGTCGATAGTTGCGTCGACGATGTTCGGACCGTTGTATCCAAGCGTGCTCTCGCCGCCAAAACGGAAGTAGTGGAGATAGCCCATCCCGTATCCGCCGCGGATGACGGTCGTAGGCGCGGCCTGGTAGGCGAAGCCCACTCGCGGAGCGAAGTTCTTTGTGTTCAGGTTGATCAGCGTGCGGTTGTAGAGCGAGCCGCCCGACGCCTGGACCAGGGTATTGGTGGTGGGATTGAAATTGGCGAGCAGATTATGCTGCTCCCAGTTTGGCGTTACCAGCTCGTAGCGCAAACCGAGGTTCAGCGTGAGCTTATCGCTGGCCTTGTAGTCGTCCTGGATGTAGCCCATGTGCCAGCGGCGCTCGTAGTTGATCTCCGCAAGATTGTTCAGCTCGTAGTGGCTACGCGCGCCCAGCAGAAAGTCGGCGAGATTGTAGGCTTGCCGATGCACCGCGTCGCTGGCTTGCGCAGCAGTGCTGCGGCTGAACTGCCCGGCATACGTGTCCGCGCCAAACTGGGGATGGAAGTCAGAGATGGCGATCTCGAGGTATCCATACTCGTAGCCTACCTTGAAGCTGTGGCGCCCTTTCAGAAAGCCGTAGTTCACTTTGGGATTGGCAAGGTATGGATTCGTGAACTGGGGATTCGTAGCCTGGCGGCCGAACTGAGAAAAGCCGGTGACGCTCTGCGTGTTGAGACCACCGTTGATGCTGGGATCGTCGGGAATGTTGGGGATGTTGAACTCCTTCAGCAGGTTCTCGGCGCCAAGGTTGATGGGGCTCTTGCCGCTCTCGGTCCAGGTGAGACCGAGTCGAAGCTGCAGAATGGATTTCGCGTTGGGTGTGAAGTTGTAACCCGCGGCAACCTGCCGGGTGCGCGCATAGAGGGTTCCGTTGCTGTTGCCGCCTGCGAGACCGGGAATGTTCGGCGCCAGGAAAAACGTCACCGCTCGCTGGCTGTAGCGTCCGAACCCGGTCGACCTGGGACTAAGGAAGGCATCCACGCGGCCGTCGCCCTTGTCGTCGATGGTTTGATTCGCGGGCGCGGAGACGTAGTTATTGCCTCCAGCGGCGACCACGGTGTTGGCGGCCGGCAGCAGGCTGAGCACCTTGGCGGCGAAGGGGCTCTGATCAGCGACAGGTATCTGTCCGTTCGCGTAGACGGCTCCCGTGATCGGGTTCACCAGCGCGATCGGCTTTCCGGAGGCATCCGTGAACGAACCACCGGCTTGCGCGGCAGTCGGCACCACCGCGGTAATGATCGAATGATCGATGTGCCGCAGCCCTTCATAGTCGAGGAAGAAGAAGAGCTTGTCGCGCCGGATCGGGCCGCCAACGGTAGCGCCAAACTGGTTCTGTACCAGGGTCGGTTTTACTCCGGTACCGATGAACGGACCATAGGCGTTGAGCACCGTGTTGCGCAGGTAGTCGTAGAGCACGCCGTGAAAGCTATTGGATCCGCTGCGGGTGGTCGCGTTAATCACCGCGCCGGCGGCCCGGCCATACTCGGCGCTGAAGTTGTCGGTCTGAACCTTGAACTCCTGCACCGCATCCGGTGAGGGAATGATGGCTTCATTGGAATAACCCTGGTTCGCGATCTGATAAGCATTGTTGTCGAGGCCGTCGAGCTGAAAATTGTTGACCATGGAATTCATGCCGTTGACGTCGTACGAAGCGTCGCGGCTGGGGTTGGACAATACCTCAAGGAGAGACTTGCGCACTCCCGGGACCAGGGTTGAGAGATCCGCATAGGATCGTCCGTTGAGCGGCAGATTCACGATTTCGCGGGACTGGACCGTCTCACCCCGATCGCTGGTATCGGTTTCGAGTTGGCTGGCCGCGCCGGAGACAACCACACTCTGGGCCTCGGCGCCGACTTTGAGAACCAACGCGACTCGCTGCCTTGCTCCTACCGTCACCGTAAACCGGTCAGTCTCCGCCTTCTCAAAGCCCGGCGCGGTTACGGTGATGGAGTAGTCGCCAGGCTGGACGTTGGTGAACTCGTAGTCGCCGTTGCCGTCCGTCTCCCGGGCGGTCGTAACGCCTTTGGCTGTGTTCAGGAGTTGAACGGTAGCAGAGGGGATCGCGGCGCCGCTGGGATCCTTTATGGTCCCAAGCACGCTCGCGGAATCGAATTGGCCCCACGCTGCGTTGGGCAAACAAGCCGTGAAGAGGAATGCCAGGAGAAACAGGTGCAGTACTCGAACCCAAATATCGTTCGCCTGGATGGTCTCGGATGGCCGCATCTGGGAAGTGGCGTCAATCGTCATAGCTCTGGCTCCGCAATGGTCGTTTGGAATTTTTCTTGTGTGGACTGGCCCTGCCGACTTACAAGTAGCACCCGGGTTCCGCTCCACCAAGGCAATTCACCGACACGCAACCGATACACGCCATAACCTCCATGGCCACAGCGATTTATCGCGCGGTAACGGTAACCGATACAGTGAAAGGAATGTTTCAATTTGATTTACGTCAGGTTCATATCCGTCTGGTCAACTGAAATGGATCGGGATGATATCTGCTGCCAAAGAGGTGGGCTCTCCAGAACCTTCTACGAGCGACCCTCGTCGTGCGTTGGTGGATCGCATCATCGCGTCTCCGGCCTTTGCCAGGTGTGAGCGGCTTTCCAGCCTTCTGGCTTATGTTTGCGATCTGGCCCTGAACGGGCGAGTGAAAGAGATCAACGAACAGAGGATAGGCGAGGCTGTTTTTGGGCGGCCGCGCAATTACGATTCATCGATCGATGGCATCGTTCGCACGCAGGCCAGCCGTCTGCGACAGAGACTCGAACTGTACTTCAGGGAAGAAGGGTTGGATGAGCCCATCCGGGTCGTGATCCCTCGCGGGGGATATGTGCCGGTGTTCGAGCCGCGATCGTCGCCGGTTGTGCCGCTGCTCACGCCCACGGTCGTGCCGGAGAAGCCGGCGGGCAAACCTGATGAGCGCGGGACTTTCTGGGGTTCGCGCAGCGCGGCGATTGCATGGTCGCTGGTAGTCATCCTGTTAGTCGCGATTGGTGACGATTTCCCTCGTCAACCGAGGCGCCGCTGCCAAGGGGCAAGCGGCTCGGCCGCCGGTTCATCCGTTGTGGAATCAAATTTTTATTTCCGAGCAGAGAACACTGGAGGTGCCGGGAGATAGCGGCCTGGTGATGTGGCAGGGAATAGCGGGCAGAAGCGTGGGCCTCGCCGAGTACCTCAACGGCGATTACCGGACCAGTCTGCTCCCCAGGAACGTAACCGCCTTGCACGACACTGCCGTGGACATGGGCGGCCGCCGTTATACCTCTATCGTCGACCTGGAAGCAGCCAAATCGCTTTCGCTGATGGCACAGGCCGCCCAGAGCAAACTCGAGGTGCGTTATGCGCGCGATGTGCGGCCCAACGATCTGAAGCTGGGCAACGTGATTCTCGTTGGCGCTGCGGAGGCCAACCCCTGGGTTGAGCTCTTTGAACACAACATGAACTTCGTGTTCTTCAATGACCGCGTTGGTAAAACTTTCTCCGTGCTCAACCGCGAACCCCGCGGAGGAGAACCGCGGCAATGGGACTCCCAATACACAGATGCACAGCATCGCGTCTATGCAGTGGTCGCGTTTCTCCCCAACCTGGGTGGAAATGGAAACGCACTCATCCTTGAGGGAACGTCGATGGCAGGCACAGAAAGTGCCTGGGACTTTGTCTCTGACGATTCGCAACTGTTACCGTTCTTAAAACGGATACAGCGCGCGAATGGTACGCTGCCCCACTTCGAAATGGTTTTGGGCACGAACAATATGAGCGGGAGTGCCGTGAAGAACACCGTTCTCGCGTGGCGGACGACGAACTAAAGCTGTCACTCCAGCCCCTCGAGCGAGGAGAGCCGGCGGCCGAGATAGCGCAGTTCGACGGCATTGGCGGTGAGAGCCAGCGCACGGCGGTAACTCTCAATCGCTTCCGGGTTGCGTCCCATACGACGCAGCAGATCGGCGCGAGCTGCGTGATACAGACGATAGGAATTGAGTTCGCCCCCGGCGCCCAATTCCTCAATCATGGCCAGACCACGCTCGAGGCTTTCACTCATGGCAACCGCGACCGCGTGGTTGAGGGCAACGATCGGTGACGCCTGGGCCGTGTCGAGGATGGCATAGAGAGCCGCGATCTGTTTCCAGTCCGTTTGTTCGGCTGTCCCGGCTTCCGCGTGGATCGCGGCGATGGCCCCCTGTAGTTGATAGGGGCCGACATTACGGCGGCCAAGGGCACGCTCCACCAGCCCGATACCCTCCTTGATCTGGTCCTGATGCCAGAGCGAGCGATCCTGTTCTTCGAGTGGGATCAATTGCCCATCAGCCGTGGAGCGAGCATCGCGGCGCGAATCATGCAGCAGCATGAGAGCCAGCAACGCCATGTTTTCAGGATTGTGGGGCATCAATTCGACCAGCGTGCGCGCCAGGCGAATGGCTTCGGCACAAAGTTCACGGCGCAGGAGACTGTCTCCGGAACTGGCGGAGTAGCCTTCGTTGAAGATGAGGTAAAGAACCTTTTGCACCGCGGAAAGGCGTTCAGGTAAAGACCCGGGAGCGGGGACTTGATACGGGATGCCCGCCTGCTGGATCTTGCGTTGGGCTCGCACGAGGCGTTGCGCCAGCGTCGATTCAGGAATCAGAAAGGCGCGCGCGATTTCTGGCGTCGTGAGCCCGCCAAGGGTCCGCAGAGTCAGGGCAATCTGCGCCTCCATGTTAATGGCGGGGTGACAGCAAGTGAAGATGAGGCTGAGGCGGTCATCTTCCAAAGGCTGATCCATGTCGTCAATGGTGCAAGTGCGCGATTCGTACTCATACAACAGTTGGCCTTCGTTGTCACGGCGTGTCTGTTCGCGGCGAGCATAGTCAATCAGCTTGCGACGAGCGGTTGCCGTGATCCAGGCGGCAGGGTTGTCCGGCACACCGTCGGCTTGCCAGCTTACGACGGCCGCGGCAAAGGCATCCTGCATCGCTTCTTCGGCCAGATCGAAAGAGCGTGAGATGCGGATCAGGCCGGCGATAATCCGCCCCGACTCGCTTCGGAAAACAGCTTCGACGGTGGCGCGATGGTCATGCATTCACAGTTGGACGGGAGGGGAATTCCCGGATGGGGCGAATTTCAATACATCCAGCCCCACCCGCGCAGGCAGTGGGAATTTTGGCAGCCCAGGTGAGCGCCTCATCCAGGTCCTTGCAATCAAGAATGTAGTAGCCCGCCAACTGCTCTTTGGTTTCGGCAAAGGGGCCATCGGTGACCACGGACCGGCCATCCTGTACGCGAACGGTGGTGGCGGTCACGCTGGCTTGAAGAGGATCGGCCGCGCAGAAGATGCCCTGATCGCGCGTCTGGTCCATCACTGTTTTGTGGGCTGCGGCGACGGCGCGCATATCTTCAGGCGTGGCAGTCTCATCTTCGCGGGAATAGATCAACATCATGTAACGCATGGCGGCCTCATCGATCCCATCAAGCCTGGGGGAAATTCCTGTCTGCTTTCACTTCGCGGATCTGTTCTGTGTGCCGGGCGCCATGCGATGCGGCAGCCAGCAGCCATTGGTAGCCATCCCACGCGCCGAAGAGAGGATGAGGGAAAGCATGAGCGCGAAGCTGGCGTGTGACCAGCAATCGGAGGCTTTGCTCCCTACACTGCACGAACTGCTGCACGGCTTCTGGTCCGCCCCAGCGGCCGGTCGGCCAGACGCTCTCGGAAGCGCTGACCTTCCGGGACCGCTTGGGTATCTGGTTGAGGATGAATTCATCCATCTCGCGCCGGTCGCCCTCGGGCAGTGGCCCGGAAGCTTCGTTCATGCCTTCGATAATCGCATGGATACGGCTTTCGATGAGCACGATGTGCTCCATGTTCTCGGCGGCCGACCAGGCGTCGCTTGCGGGTTTGAAGTCCCACTGTGCCGGGGAGAGTCCTCCCACTGATTCGAGCAGAAACCCTCGCGTCACAGACAGGTGACGCGAGGCGGTGGTGATCTCTTCTGTCGTCAGTCCGGTATCTGAAATGATCGTGGACGAAGTGTTGTACACGGCGCCTCCTTGGAACCGATGTGCAAAGTTGAATCCGAAACGCCGGGGTTTCCGGCGTCTCCCGGAGCTAAGAGAAGACCATGATGGGCCGGACTTCGATGCTACCGTAACGAGCGGCTGGGATGCCGGATGCAATCGAGGCTGCTTCGTCGATGCTCGCCGCTTCGATCAGGTAATACCCGCCTAGCTGCTCCTTCGTCTCTGCGAAGGGACCATCGGTGGTGAGCGCCTTGCCGTCGCGTACGCGAACGGTTTTCGCGGTCCCTGTTGGCTGGAGCGCGTTACCACCTTTGATGGCACTCGCATGCTTCTTGCCAAAAGCACCGTACTCGGCGAATTCAGCTTCGGGATATCCGTTGGCAAAGCGGGCTTCGCTTTCGTAGATCAGGACTAGATATTGCATTTTCTTTTCCTCCTGCCACTACGACGTTCGAGTCCCGGGTAATCGACAGTTCCTAAAAATAATTTTTAGCCCTGGTGAGAAGTTAGTTTGTCTGGAGTCGTTGCATCAGGCCCTGGAGATCCATCTGGTTCCAGCCTTCCATTACCTGGTTATCTTTGACGATCAGGAAGGACGATCCGTCCAGCGTACCCTTCTTGCCGGTGGCGGGAAAGCCGAGATGGTCGCCAAGATGAGTCATGGAGACCCGCCAGCGAACGGCAACTCGGTCACCTTCGGTAACAATGTCTTCAATGTCTATATGAAGGTCGGGAAAAGCCCCGACGAAGGTGCGATGGACTGCCTTGAAGCCTTCGGGCCCGGCAAGAACAGAGTCCGCATCGGGGAAGCCGTGCGACTTGCCCTGCTTGTGAAACATCTCGTCGATCGCTGCTTCGCTTTTCTGATTCCAGACCTGCTCGAACCAGCGCTGAAGAAGAAGTTTGTTCGCCTCAGACATAAATGCCCTCCCAAATGTGGGGAGAAGCTTAGAGCATTTCTGCTGGGGATGTATAGGGCAGCTTGTTGCAAACGCAGGCCAGCGTTTCGTAAGGAAAGGTCACCTCAGGCTTACCGGCTAGCTCCGGATAGTTGGCGATGACTTGCCGCAACTGAGACGTAACCTGCTCCCGGCGGTCCGGCGGAAGGGCCGCCATAAAGCTCACCGATAGAATCCGCTCGATAATAACCTTCTCGGGCGGGCCGGTATGACGGTGAGGGAAGCGTTTTTCACGGAGAGGGCTGAACCCTTCCGCGGGGAAGACGTTCCGCCACTTCTGGGAGTGGTACCGCGGAGCATCGCCTTCAAAGGGCTTCATGATCCGGGTCAGCGCCGCGACCCAGGGCACGTTGTCGTCGCGCACGTTCCAGACCAATCCGAACGCACCGCCCGGCTTTAATACTCGATGAATTTCACGGACCGCCTCAGAGGTCGAAAACCAGTGAAATGCTTGTGCGCAGACCACGGCATCCACTGACGCGTCGTCGAGCGGTATGTGTTGGGCCGAACCGGTGCGAGCGTCGACCTGGGGAAATTGACGGATCAGCTGGTCTAACATCTCCCGCACCGGCTCAACGGCGATTACATGCGCCCCCGTTGCCAACAGCCTGGGCGAAAATTTCCCCGTACCCGCTGCGAGATCCAGTGCCGTTTTGCCGCTGCCGAGCCCAAGGTCGCGACTCAGCCAATCTTCTATCTCTGGCGGATAGTCGGGACGCCCAGCCACGTAGCTGGCCGCGCCCAACGCAAACCCTTCCGCCGCTACGTGGTGAATATTCGTCATTGCTTGCTCGTGTAGAAGCTGTATTTTGCCGTATACGGAACTCGCTTCTCCCCGCTCGTACACGGGTCGGTGCCCGCTGCACCGCCGTGGGTGTCTGTGCGGGCAATGTAGGTGACATTGGCAAACTTGCCGGTTCCGCTTGCGGGAACGGCTTGCAGCAACAGGGAGGGAACCGAGGACCCGTCTGCGGCGGGCCGGCTGGCGATCATCTTTCCCTTGACTTCACTGCCATCCGTGAGCCGCCAGGTGGGACCGGCAAAATGCGTGCCAATCGCCTGGCCGTGTTCGTCGAGCAACCGGGCGTCCGGAGCTTTCAGGGTCCAGTGAGCATCGGTGCAGGTGTAAACCTGCGAACCGTCTCCTGTTGCGCTGAGCAGGAGCGAGGCACCCGCGGGAGGCTCGACTGAGGGCTGTTCTGCCTGTGCGAATGCAATCGAGCAAAAGGCAACCGTGATGAAAACAATTCTTAGCATGTCTACTCCGAACCTCGCTCCGGCTCCAGTTCAATTGGTAGCCGGCAACACATGAATGGTACTTAGCCAGATCTCCACGCTCCTGGGCCAGGTAGTCACGGGAAGCTCAGTCCGGCGCAAGCCGTAACCGTGGCCGCCCTGGGCGTAGATGTGCAGCTCGGCCGGTACCTTGGCGTTCTTGAGCGCCATGAAATACACCACCGCGTTTTCTACGTGGACCGGATCGTCTTCCGCCTGCACGATGAACGTTGGCGGGGTTTGTGCGGTGGGATGGATTTCCGGATTCGGAGCGTAGTTCTGCTCCGAGAGTGCCAGGTAGCCGGGATAGACGATCACGGCAAAGTCCGGGCGGCAGCTCAGTTTGTCAGACGCGTCGATCGGATCGTAGAGTCTCTGATCGAAGTGTGTGCTGAGAGCCGCGGCCAGGTGTGCTCCCGCGGAGAAGCCCAGCGCCCCGATGCGGTTCGGATCGATGTGCCACTCTTCGGCGTGAGCACGAACCATCCCGAAGGCGCGCTGCGCATCCTGAAGCGGAGCGGAAGACTTGGGGTACGGACCGGGCTCAGGGACGCGATATTTCACCAGAATGCAGGTGATGCCGGTCGAGTTCAGCCAGTCGCAGACTTCGGTTCCTTCGAGATCGATGGCGAGGATGCGGTAACCGCCGCCGGGAAATACGACGACCGCAGCTCCAGTGTTGTTGGTCTTAGGCGCGTAGACGGTGAGCGTGGGATTGGAAACATTGCCGATCCGGATCACTGATTTTCCACCCGGTCGGCCGTCTTTGGCGGTGGTCATGTCGCCCTCGGGGCCCGGAGGCGGGTTGCGCGCCTGGAGCTCCGTTGGGCCAAAGTGGCATCGTGACATGATCGGGGCTGGGTGGCCATGCTGGGGTTTGTGCGAACAGGGTAGCGGATACCGCCAGCGCGGCGGTGGCTAGGATCAGTGAGATCTTGGGCATGAAGGACCTTTCGAACCGCAGCCATGATCGCAGCCGATAGGGCCATGGTGCAAGACGACGATCTGCATGGGCCTTCCTATGGACGCGGTTGCGAGGGAGAAGTTCCTCAGAGAACCAACCCTCGGACGCCTCAAACAAGAGGCGCCATCGTGGCCCGACGTTCGACTGGGCCTCCGATCTGCTGTGGGACGCTGTGCGACGATTAAGCTTTGTCCTCGACCAGCAGATCTTCGATGCGCACCGGGAGTTCGCGCTTGCGAACGCCGGTGGCGTGGTAGACGGCGGAGGTGATGGCCGCAGCGATTCCCGCGAGGCCAATCTCGCCTACGCCCCGTACCCCGAGAGGGTTGATGACCTTGTCGGGATGGTCGAGGAAAGTGACGTCGATCACCGGAGCATCGGCGTTGGTGGCCACGATGTAGTCGGCGAGGTTGTTGTTGATGGGAGCGCCGGAACGCGGGTCATACACCGTCTCTTCAAAGAGGGCCATGCCGACACCCATGACCACCGCGCCCTCAATCTGGTTGCGAGCAGGCTTGGGGTTGAGGATGTGGCCGGCATCGATCACCGTGACGACGCGAGAGACACGAAGACGAGCAGTCTCCGGCTGCCAGGTCACCTCGGCAAAGTGCGCTCCGAAGGAATGGGTGGAAAACTTCTTCTTGGGATCACCGAAGGTGCCCTCAGATTTACCACTGCCTGAGACACCGCGGAGATTGCCACTGGTCAGGATCTGTTCGAAGCGCACCCCGGTGTCTGGCGACTTGCCCTTTAGATGGACGCAGCCGTCGGTAAAAGCCATCTCCTCAGGCTTCTTCCCGGCAAACGCAGGATCCTTGCTTTGGCCGGCAATCGTAAAGAGAGTTTTCTGCGCCTTCTCAATCGCCTCGATCACCGGAGGCGTCACCGAAGCGGTAGCCCAGGAGCCACCAGAGATGGGCCCCGGTGGGAGCTTGGTGTCTCCGAGTACGACCTCGATCTTGTCGTGGGGAATGCCCGTCTTATCGTTGACGATTTGGGAGAGCACTGTGTACGTACCGGTGCCAATATCCTGGGTAGCGCAGGAGACTCGCGCGGACCCATCGTCACGAAGCTCCACGGTGGCTTCGCTGCCCATGCGCTCGGCAATCCAGGAGCAACCAGCGACGCCCCACCCCAGTATCAGTCCGTCTTTCTTCATCGAGCCAACTTGAGGAGTACGCCGCGACCAGCCAAATTTTTCCGCGCCGACATTGAGACACTCCACCATGTGCCGGGAAGAGAAGGGCAGGTTCAATCCTTCGTCTTTTTCGGGCTCGTTCATCAGGCGTAGCTTGACTGGATCCATGTTGAGCTTGACCGCCAGCTCGTCCATCGCAGACTCGAGCGCGAAGAGGCCGGGAACAGCGCCTGGCCCACGCATGGAGGTCGGTGTGCCGACATTGCGGCGCACGAGACCAGAGGTGGCTCGCAGGTTGGGAGTGCTGTAGCTGTAGGCAGTCGCCTCGCTGCAACCCTCGGAGTAGTCATCGAGGATTGAGGTGTGATTCAGCGAGTCATGCATGAGCGAGACGAGTTTGCCGTCAGAGTTGGCCCCGATGCGGACGCGCTGCTGGGTGCGCGGGCGATGGCCTACGTTCTGGAACATCATGTCGCGAGTCACGACCAGCTTGACTGGCCGGTTGAGGTTACGCGCCGCGGAGGCGGCGATCATGCAATGCGTCCAGGGCCACAGCTTGCCTCCAAAGCCTGAGCCAAGAAAGCGCGAGATCACGCGCACGTTTTCCTGGGGAACGCCCAGCATTTGCGCCATCACGTCCTGATGGTTGCAAACCGCTTGCGAGGTCTCGTAAAGGGTGAAGTTTTGTCCGTCCCACACGGCTACGCTGGCGTGCAACTCGATTGGATTATGAGTCTCCGTCGGCGTGACGTAGACCTCGTCGACTTTGACCGAAGCGGATTGAAAGGCCGGCTCCGGATCGCCGCGCTTGCTGTCAACCTTGGGCTTTTCGTCGGTCTCCAGGTGTTTGCGAACATCAGGCTTCTTGCTGTTGTAGGTGACCTTGACCGCATTGGCCGCGGCGACCGCCTGCTCAAACGTGAGCGCCACCGCGGCGGCGACGTATTGACCGTAGTAACGGATGGTGTCGTCCTCAAAAGGAGGACGGCGCTCGTCGAGAATTCCGGTGAAGTCCTGGGCTGGTGCGGTGCGAAAGAGCTTGCCGATGTTCTGGCGGGTGTAAACGGCTTTGACGCCGGGCATCGCCAATGCGCGACTGGTATCGAGCGAGGCGATGGTGCCGTTGGCAATGGTGGCGCAGACCGGTACGGCGTATAGCATGCCGGGCAGATTGTGATCGGACGTGTACTTGGCGGTGCCGCTGACTTTGAGCGGGCCATCGACGCGGGGTAATCCGGCGTTGGTCGGCGGGGGAAGGTTGAGTGTAGACGCCATGGATCTGTCTCCTCTGATGGCTATTACGCGGTGGCGAGCGTGAGAGCGTGGGTTATGCAGCGTTTGGCCAGTTGCACCTTGAAGCCGTTTTCGCTTTGCGGCTGTGCGCCGTGGAGAGCCGCTTCGGCGGCCTGCCGGAATACCTTTCCGTCGGCCGGTTTGCCGTGGAGAACCCTCTCTGCTTCGAGCGAGCGCCAGGGCTTGGTGCCTACTCCTCCCAGGGCGACGCGGACAAAGTCCAGCTTGCCGTTGCTCACTACGGCGACGATGGCCGCCGAAGATAGGGCAAATTCATAGGAGGCGCGGTCACGCAGCTTGAGATAGACCTGCTTACTGCCCGTCTTCGGGGCGGGCAGCGTGACGGAAGTGATGAGCTCACCCGGCTCCAGGACATTTTCCCGCTGCGGCGTGTTTCCGGGAACCAGGAAGAAGTCACCGATCGGCACGTCCCGCTCGCCCTTCGCGCCCTGGATGTGAATGGTGGCCTCAAGTGCGGTGAGAGCCACATTCATGTCGGAAGGGTTGGTGGCAATGCAGTCTTTGCTGGCGCCCAGGATAGCAAGCGTCCGGTTGTCACCCTCGATCGCGGAGCAGCCCGACCCGGGTGTCCGTTTGTTGCAGGCCATGGCATCGTTGCGGAAGTACATACAGCGAGTGCGCTGCAGCAGATTCCCTCCGGTGGTGGCCATGTTGCGGAGTTGGGCGGAAGCCCCCGAGAGCAAAGCCTGGGAGAGCACGGAGTAGTCGCTTTCGACCGCGGGGTGATGCGCCAGATCGGAGTTGCGGACCAGGGCGCCGATGCGCAGGCGGCCATCGGGCAGCTTTTCCACCTGGTCGAGCGGCAGGCGGTTGATGTCGACGAGTTGGGAGGGCCGCTCAACATTCAGCTTCATCAGGTCGAGCAGGGTGGTTCCGCCGGCAATGAATTTGGTCTGGGACTGCCCGGCCGCCTGGATGGCCTGCTGTACGCCGGTAGCCCTGGTGTAGGTAAACGTCTCCATGATGTGGCTCCTATGCCTGCTGGCGGACTTCCTGAATGGCCGCGACGATGTTGGGGTAAGCGCCGCAGCGGCAAATGTTGCCGCTCATCAGCTCCTTCACATCGGCGTCCGAGGGGCCGCACTTCTCTTTCAGAAGGGCAACCGCGGACATGATCTGGCCCGAGGTACAGTAACCGCATTGGTAGCCGTCATGCTTGACGAAGGAGGCCTGCATGGGGTGCAAGTTGCCGGGTTGGCCCAGGCCCTCGATGGTGGTGATCTCGTCGCCTTCGTGCATGATGGCCAGCGTGAGGCAGGAGTTGATGCGGCGGCCGTTCACATGGACGGTACAGGCTCCGCACTGGCCGTGGTCGCAACCTTTCTTGGTGCCGGTAAGACTGATGGTCTCGCGCAGGCAGTCCAGCAGCGAAGTGCGGGGATCGATGTGGAGATCGAGTTCTTTCCCGTTGACGCGGAGGCTGACCGGAACAGCCCCTTCGGTGGCTTCCGCGGGCACTTCGACTGCGGGGGCCGCCGGCGCCGCGGCAACCAGGGGCCCGGCGCTGACGACCACCCCGGCTGCGCCCAGCGAGGAAAGGAAGGAGCGGCGGCTGAACTGCCCAGCCGAGGTTTCACGTCTCTTCTTGCTCATGATGCTGTTCTCCAATGGCCCTTCTGCTCCATGATAACGTTCTCGGACCGGAGTTTGCATTGTTCGCTGATTTCCAGAGCACTTAGGATTCAAGCTACGGACTGAACGTTTTTTCGCTAGGACCGATTTCCGCTTCATGCTGGGTTCTCCCTGATGCTATTGGTTGCACCGATTGCGCGGGCCGCTGCTTCGAATGGGCTAGAACGAGTTAATTTCTTTCAGGAGGCAATATTCGTGGTTCTAAAAGGCGCCATGATCTTCACCGCGGCGGTCATCCTCACAACCTGTGGTTTCGGCGCGGCCAAGCAAAGCAAGGCAACCGACTCCCAGCCAGGCTGGACTGATGCGCAGATGCAGCAGCCCGCTACGGAGTCTATCGACCTGAACGCGTACAACGCGATCCGCGAAGAAGGCCTGCAGCACTCGCACGTGATGGACTACGCCGGGGGCCTGATGGATGGAATTGGTCCGCGGCTCACGGGATCGCCGAACATGGCGAAGGCCAACGCGTGGACACGGGACCAGCTCACCAAAATGGGCTGCGTCAACGCGCATTTGGAGGATTGGGGTGAGTTTGGGATGGGCTGGCAGCAGCTCAACACCTGGGTGCGCATGACAGAACCGGATACGGCTGTGTTGATGGCCCAGGCCACTCCATGGTCGCCTTCGACCAATGGTCCGGTAACGGCTCAGGCTATTTCCGTCGTGATTACAGACGAGAAAGATATGGCGAAATACAAGGGCAAACTCTCCGGCAAGATTGTGTTGCTGGGCGCCATGCGCGACGTACCGGTGCCGGATAAACCTTTCTTTGAGCGCTACACCGACAAGGAGCTCAAGGAGCTGGAGACGCTACCGGTGGATGGCCGGGATCTTGATATGGAGGCGCGGATCGAACGCTACGTAAAACGAAGCAAGCTCACAAGCCTCGTCATTCCGTTCCTCGCCGAAGAGAAGGTCGCCGGCGTGATTGTGCCCAGCCGGGATAGCAGCGACGGCGGGGGTACGGGGATTATTTTCGACGACAACAGTGCCGCACTCGGACGTGCTCCTTACCATAAGGACACGGCTGTCCCGTTTCCTGTGGTGGTCACGCAGATTGAGAGTTACGGACGGGTATTCAGGCTACTGGAAAACCACGTGCCGGTCTCGCTTGAGATGAACGTGGAGACCAAGTTTTCGGGCGACCATGAGCATGGCTTCGACACCGTCGCCGAGATTCCAGGGACCGACCCCCAGTTAAAAGATGAGGTGGTGATGGTGGGTGGTCATCTGGATAGCTGGATCGCCGGTACCGGCGCCACGGATAACGGCGCAGGTTCGGTGGTTGCCATGGAGGTCATGCGGATTTTGAACGCGCTCGCGATCAAGCCGCGGCGGACCATCCGCATTGCGTTGTGGTCGGGCGAAGAGCAAGGGCTGTTCGGCAGTAAGGGATACGCCACTCAGCATTTCGGTAGCTTCCCGTTGTCTACCACTCCGGAGCAGATGGAGATGCCGGAGTTTTTGAGAAAGCCGGCGGGGCCGCTTGCACTCAAACCTGAACAAAAGCTTATTTCCGCGTATTTCAATGTCGACAATGGGACGGGCAGGATTCGCGGTATCTATACCCAGGGAAATGCCGCGGTGGATCATATTTTTGAGCAATGGATGGCGCCATTGAAGGACCTGGGCGTCACCACGATCACCAACCGCGATACGGGCGGCACCGACCATCTATCGTTTGATGCGGTGGGGATTCCTGGCTTCCAGTTCATTCAGGATCCGATGGATTACGAAACGCGGACGCACCACTCCAATATGGACACACACGAGCGCCTGCAGGCGGGGGACTTGAAGCAGATCGCGGTGGTGGAAGCGATCTTTGTTTATAACGCTGCGATGCGGGAT
Source organism: uncultured Acidobacteriaceae bacterium (assembly GCA_963850235.1). Lineage (GTDB taxonomy): Bacteria > Acidobacteriota > Terriglobia > Terriglobales > Acidobacteriaceae > PALSA-350. The sequence continues at coordinate 162,846 of CAWKKM010000021.1, forward strand.
CAGATGATTCCGCGGAAGCCGTTACCTCATCCCGAACGGCTGGAAGAACAGAACAAGCCGCTGCCGGATTTGTACCCTACAGCAATCAAATAATTTTTTGGGATTCGCAAAACATTTCCAGGAGGAGGTCCTGGGGAACCGCAGATCCCTCGGCTTCGCTCGGGATGACAAAAGGAGAGGGTTGTAAGGAGAGGCAGTTGCTTAAGGAGAGAGCAGTTGCTTAAGGAGAGAGCAGTTGCTTAGGAGAGCAGTGCTGATGTGTCTCCCGCCTCAGCAGCCGTCCTCTCCGTTGGCAACGCCTCTCCTTACAACCCTCTCCTTTTTGTCATCCCGAGCGAAGCCGAGGGATCTGTGTGCGATCCGTCCATGGACGTCTTCCGCTTCGGTTGGCCAGTTGTAGGTGGCGACCTAGCTTCCCTTGATCGTCGATGAGCAAGAGTGCCGCGCGGCCGTTTTCCAATTGACCAGAGAAATCTTTTCCGCTACGCACGTCATGAAACTCAACTGCCTTTTGATTCGATTCAGACGTCAGCACATAAAGGGTGGCTTTGGGCAACCGAGTGGGACAGATGAGTATGCCGGCATTCACCAACGTAGTGGTGTAAGTCGGCGAGATATTCGCTACCTTCATCGCGTAGCGATAAACATCTCCCACCGCTTGCAGGTTCTGATTGAGTTCGAGAGGTAGCGCCGCAAAGAGGATTCTTCCCTTACCCAACGGTCTCTCTGCCCAATCCTGATCTCCGGGCATTTGCGCGCGGCTGAGTATCGTGGTCTTGTTACCAGCGAACGTTAATTCCGCTTCGCCGCCAGGCCACTTGAACACATTGCTACGCAGAGTGAGCGGTACGCCTGCGTAGGCAAGGCCAACCTGATCCTGCCTGCCTGTCGGATGGAAATGCGCGTCTCCATCGAACGGACCGGTCACGAGCAGTACGGCTCCTGCTCGAACTCGGGCCAAGATCGCCTGCCATGCGTCTTCGGTGAGCGTGGACGGCGAGGGGAGAATGATGAGCTTCGGCGCTCCGAGAGATCCAATCTGATATTCGCCAACAGCGTAAGCTTCTCCGCGAGCATAGTGGTAAAGCGCCCGAACCGCGTTCTGTTGGGCTTCGATGGCCAAATAGTTGAAGGTAGAAAGTTGGAGGGACTGAGGCAGGATGAGGGCAATATCCGGTTTGATAAAGTCCGTTGCATACGGCGCGGCTGTCTTTGCAAAATCTCCCACATCGCGCAGCATGTGCTCCCAAACCTTGGCCGAGCCGTCACTCCTCTGCATACCGAAGTCGACTTCGCGCGCCCAATCCCACTGCATCGCTCCCGAGGTCCCGGCGGCAAAGCCAAGAGCCCACTTGCGCTCCGTCAGGGCCAGCCCGGTGAACTCGTCGTAGCGCCACGTTCCATCGGGAGCCCAGACGGGTTGATAGCCAGTTTCGCCGGTAATGTTTGGGACTCCCGGAAGCTTGGCCACAACGGCGTCCCATAACAGCGCATCGTCTTGCCAATAAGTGTGATTGGTGGTGAACGATACACCCGCGAGGCCATAGAACTGATTCAACACGCGGTCGGTCACGCCGCCTTCGTCCTGCCCAACATTGATAAGCTGGCTGCTGCCGGTCTGGCGGATCACGGCGACCATCGACCGCACCCAACGGCTGAACATGTCCTGTGCGAACAGGTTGTAGTCGATGGTCCGTACCTGTTGCCGGTTTCCGTAACGCTCGTACCTCAGGTCGGCGGCGCCGGGCAGCGGAATGTTGTCGAAGTTGCCTAGCTGCTCCGGTGTCTCAGCCCACGCCTCTCCCAGCCTGGCGAGGGTTTTGTATCTGTCACGGAGCCACTCGTGCCACGCGGTTAACTCGGCCGCATCTCCATTGGGAATGTTCCCTTTGAATATCTGGTTGGGATTGGAGAAGCTTGGCTCATTGATGAGGTCCCAACAGAGCCATGGGACACTGGCAAAGCGCCGTACCACGGCGCGGACATAGGCCTGCTGTGCGCGCACAGCTTCTTCATCGATGTATGGATTTTTCGGCGTGGCCGCACCGGACACTGGGGAGAAGGCAAAGAAGGTGAAGTTGACCGAGATGCCGTGGTGATGGGCACAGTGGAGGAAGGCCTCGAGGTTGCGCAGAAAGCGTTCGTCCGGTTCTCCCGTGGCAGGGTCAATAAATTTGGCGTTCTTCATCCAGACGCCGGTGCGGACCAGGGTTACACCGTGCGCCGCCATATCAGCAAAATCGTTTTCCCACACCGCCGCGTTGCGCGGGCCGGAAAAATCCCAGCCGTTTTCTTCGGTGGTGAAGTAGTTCGTGCCGACGGGGAAAAAGGGCTTTCCTCCGCGAGTGAGGAAATCACCGTGAACGCCAAGCGCGTCACCCTCGTCGAGTGCACGGAGGTCCGCCACCCAGAAGCCATTTTCGTAAAATTCTCGAAATTGTCCTTGCTGGCGAAAGGTGGCGCGAACTTTGTAGAAGCCGGCTGGCAGCGGCTTCTGAAAGGGCACCGTCAGGGTCGAGATCGGCTGGCCCTCGATCGGCAGCGTCACTGCTTCAAGAGCCTTGTCCGCGGATAAGAGCTCCACCCGTACCTCACCCTTTGCGGGTTTCGCCTGCTGTAGCTGAACGGTGACCTGCGGCCGCTCGTTTGGCCTGAGGGCGGAAAACAGCGTCTCGATCGAAAGGCTCGCCGAACCCCGGCGCGCGTAGCCTGCAGCCTCGCGGATGAGGGACGTGCCGGCCTCACTCTCCCAGTACCCGGCAGCGGGCTGAAAATCAAGACACACGACACGGCTCGCCGGTCTTACGATCGATCACGATGACCGGGGCTGCTACGCGCGAACCGGTGTTGTCGACCATATAGCCGAGTCCGCTAAGGGGGCCCTCCACGGTGAAGAATTTCTCCGCCTCCACCTTCGGAGTCGCGGCAAAGTCGTAGCCCTGCCTCCAGGCGAAATGGGCATCCGGCGCCACCGGGACTTCGTAGGTGTGACGCAAATCCAGTGATCGCGCATAGGTATCCTGTGGACGGCCCTGAACAAACATTGTTCCTTCCCGGGTCACCGGAACATGCAGAGGTTGGCCACCGAGGACGAGAAGATTTCCGCCATGCTGAAGATAATCTTCGATTGCTTTCCAGGCATCCGCAGGCACGGCAGATCCGTAGGGAAGCACCAACAGCTCGGCCTGGTCCAGAGCGCCCGGGGCCTCTAAAGCCTTCAGGTCAACGAAGGCGGGGGTTAATGCTGCGGACAGGGTGGCGCGGTCCACAGGCCGGCTGTCAACGGTGGGGAAACCTGGCTGCCAGAAAACAACGACTTGTGCCATGAGAGCGGGAGACAGTAAGGAGAGAACCAAAACAACTCGCATGAGCGCGTGGATATTCATTTGTGGGTGCCGCGCTCAAAATTGTATATCCGGCCAGAACCAGCAAAAGATGATTAAATACCTGCGTGCTTCCACCACGGTCTGAAAGGTATATCAAGATGTCTTCCATCTCCCGCCGCAAGATGCTCAAAAGCGCGATCGCAGGCACGGCCCTCGCGTCCAGCGTTCCGATGGCGTCGTCCATCTCCTGGGGCCAGGAAAAGCCCTCAGCTTCCCCCGGAACGCCGATGCCGCGGAAGGGAAATATTCGTCAATCTGTCAGCCGCTGGTGCTACGCGAAGATGAGCCTGGACGAACTATGCGCCTATTCCGCACAGATCGGGCTGAAGGGAGTCGACCTGCTGGAGCCGCAGGACTTTGAAGTACCCAGGAAGTACGGGCTGATCTGCACCATGGGTTACGCCAATGCCGGAACCATCCCCGACGCGCTCAACGTGGTTGCCAATCATGACAAGATCGAGGCGGGACTGCGACAGAATATTCCGCTGGCCGCCAAGGCGGGGGTGCCCAACGTCATCACGTTTTCCGGAAATCGGCGGGGCATGTCCGATGAAGAGGGCGCGAAGAATGTGATCCTCGGGTTGAACCGGGTCAAGAAAGATTGCGGAAGACAATAACGTCGTGCTCAATCTGGAGCTACTGAACAGCAAGGTCAACCATAAGGACTATATGGCGGACCACACCGCCTGGGGTGTCGCGGTGATGAAGGAAGTGAATTCCCCCCATGTGAAGCTGCTTTACGACATTTATCACATGCAAATTATGGAGGGCGATTTGATCGCCACCATTAAAGAAAACATTCAATGGCTTGGCCACTTCCATACCGGGGGTGTACCAGGACGCCACGAGTTGAACAACACGCAGGAAGTGCAATGGGACGGCGTCATGCGCGGCATCGTGGAAACCGGGTACAAAGGATATGTAGCGCATGAGTTTGTCCCTACCGGCGATCCAAAAACCTCGCTTTTACAGGCAGTTGACCTGTGCGATGTATAAGAATAGGTGGAGGTTCTATGCGCAAGTTAGTTCTCGTTCTTACTTTTTGCATCGCTGCGGTCTGCATGGCCGTGCCGTCCACCAGCGTTTACAGCTATACCTTGAAGTCCATTGACGGCCAACCGGTGAGCTTGAAAAGTTACCGCGGTAAGGTGCTTCTTCTGGTGAACGTCGCCAGCAAGTGCGGCTACACTCCGCAGTATGCCGGCCTCGAATCCCTCTACGAGAAATACAAGGATCGCGGCCTGGTGATTGTCGGTATTCCGGCCAACAATTTCGCTCAGCAAGAGCCCGGCACCAACGACGAGATCAAAAAGTTCTGCCACAACCGCTATAACGTGTCTTTCCCGATGATGGCCAAGGTCTCGGTGGTGGGCGAGGATAAGACGCCGCTCTACTCTTTCCTGACTGACAAATCGGTCAATCCGCAGATTGGCGGCGAGATCAAATGGAACTTCACCAAGTTCCTGTTCGACCGCAATGGCAAGCCGTTAGAGCGGTTCGAGCCGGCCGTCACTCCTGACTCGCCGCAGGTTACGGCAGCCATCGAATCTGCTCTTGATAAGAAATAGAGCGTGCCCTTCAGTCGTCAGAACTTCATTTCTGGTCCACTCTCTTCTAGTTATTCCGCCTGCCCCGGCGTGCCGTGGGAGCGAAGTCGAAAACATTTCCACGAAGGGTCCGTAGAACCGCAGGTCCCTCCGCTTCGCTCCCCCGGATTTCCTGTGGAAGTTGGTGGCGCTGGGAACAGCATGCGCCTTTCCTTAGAGAAAGGCGCACACGCGGCCTTGTCCAGGGTAACGAGACAGGAAATCCGGGTTCGCTCCGGTCGGGATGACAAGGGGGAGGTGGTTCTTCCATCTGAGATTGGTTGCGGGTGGAGCGAACTGCGGATCTCTGGCTCGCTTCCAGGACTCCGGCAGGCTGCAAAGCACGATTTCCAGCCGTCTAAACCCTGGTTGCCCGGAAACGCAGCCACTCAATTCTCAGACCCACACAAGCTAGCAGGAACATCATCGAGCCAAGATGCTTGGGATCGAAGAGGAAACTCTCGTCAAGGTTGTAGAAAAGCGTGAGGACTACGATAGCGAGATACCACTCGACCGCCCGAAGTTGCATCTGGTCGCGAGACTGAAAAAGACAAACTACACCATCGCGAAATGCAAAGCCGAAGACCAATAGTACGATCGTCAGGCCGGCCACACCCATCTCAAGCGTGACGTCCAGAAATCCATTCTGCGCCTGGGCCAGAACCCAGGAAACAGCAAGAATTACGCGATAGGACTCGCCTTGAAGACCAAGCCAGAATGCCTGGTAGCCATAGCCTAGCAGCGGCCGCTTGGCTATCGAATCCAGGACCGCGCTCCAAATCTCGGTGCGCCCGGTCAAGGTCACGTCTTTACCCAGCAGGCTGAACAGAGAGTCCGGCCACACTACCATCACGGCTGCCATGGAGAAAAAGGCGGCCAGCAGGAGAAAACTGACGACAAAGTAGTCCTTCTTACGGAAATTATGAAGACTTTTCACGGTCAACAAATATCCCACGTAGACGGCGGTCAGCATATACGCTGTGGCGGCACGCGAAAAGGCGATCGCAGTGAGACAAAAAACAATCTGTGAAAGCTGGGTGACCCGGAGGAACGGCGTGCGTGCGCGATACGATACCGTCGCGGTGAGAAAAAATAATGCCAGGTTCCCAAGATAATTCTTTGCGCTGAAGATGCCCTTCCAAGCAGAAGAATGCCCACCCATCTGATCGAGCCCATACTGCGGTAGTGCGAGGGCAAAAACGATACTCGCTGCCATCGTGCCGGTGCCGAGAACCAGCAACAATTCAAGCACCTGATCGAGTTGATAACGGGACATGACGTGGTACAGAAGCAGAATGCTTCCCAGCAGAAGCGCGCCAGAGCTGATGGTCCTCGTCGGCAGCTGCGACAGAGGAGAGAGCAAAAGCGCAAGGATAGGGAAGCAGGTCACCAGCTTCATCTGCATGCTCAGCCGGCGAACGGCCCGGTGCCCCCGCATAGCAAGGGTCATGCAGGCGGCAAACATCAACAGCTTGCTCAGGCGATCGGTAAGAACGCCACCGGCGGAACTGGTGGCAACGGCGCGGGTTGCCGTCGGCTCATTGACAAACGGCGAGACACCGTCGAGGGCAAAGTAGAGCAAAATGAGCAATAGAGCCCAGGTGGAAGCATAACTCCAGATACCATCCGGCTCGTTTCCCGTTGCCTCCGCCAGGCTCTGCGGTCTACCAAGGGAACCGAGCCTTTGCCCAACCTCCGAATTTGCAGGTAGGGTCAGCATCAATGAATGTAAATGGCGGCGGAAGCGGCGGATGCCAGGATCCCTTGACCATTGATCCCAATGTTGCGCATGAAGCTGAAGGGGATGTAGACGACATCGTCAGGGAGCAAGGCCACATCAGGCTTCTTGCCCTTTTGGATTGCACCTACTTCCAGATCGATTTCCTGCACGCCAGCAGTGGTTTCACGCACAAGCTTTGATTTGCCCACGGCCGCAGTGTGATTGGCATAGCCCGCCAGGGCGATCGCCTGAAGTACGGTCATGCTTGAATTGTTGGTGTTGATTGGATATCCGCCAGGCTTCGATACGTCGCCGAGCACATAGACCACCGCGGCTTTAGGAACAATCACTGTATCGCCAGGGTAGACCATGGGATCGTCAGACAAGGCTGTCAGGGCCGCGTTCGAATAGTAGTACTCGATCTTCTGTTTCGCAGGGCCGAAACGTTGGATGGTAATGTGGCGATCCGCGAGATCGGTGAGCCCACCGGCCAGGGCAAGCACCTCGACTGCTTTGCGCGCGGTGTCAATCTCGTAGATGCCCGGCTTTTGCACCTGACCCATCACCGACACGTTCTGAGTCGCATAAGCTTCCACGCGCACTGTGACTTGCGGGTGCAACATCACACCGGCGGCAATCAGCTGATGCTGGATCTGCCCGGCTGCCTGCTCCGGCGTCATGCCGGACACGCGCACGCTACCCAGAAAGCTGAAGGGAATAGTCCCGCCATCCGTGACACGCGCACGTTGTTCCATCTCCGGCGTGTCATAGACCTGAAGGTGAAGCAGATCGCCGGGCCCGATCAGCAGACTCTCGTTTTGCGCCGGCAACCTGGCGTTAAGGCTGAAGAGAAGGAACAACAGGAGAACGCACCGCGGTAGATCTTTCATTAGGCCCTCGCAGCCTCTCTTGCCTGGAAAGAGACGTATCCTTCGACAGAGTGATCTTTCACTCCATTGATCACGATATTGATTTTGCGGTCGCCGCTCGACTGCACCTCGTCCAGCATCCTGTAGCTCTTCTCGAGCGCTGACAATGGAGTCTTCTGGTGCCTGGCCATGAGCAGAACGGAATTTACGATGGAGCTGAGGACCACCGGATCCGTGAACTGCAGCACGGGCGGAGCGTCGAGAATCACCAGGTCATAGTTCGCCTCCCACGCTTTCACCAGATCTGCCATATGACGAGACGCAAGCATCTCAGCCGGGTAAGGAGGCAATGGTCCGGAGGGAATGAGGAATAAGCCAGGGACTTCCAGTACCGGGACTACCACGGAAGCGCCATGGTCTGGCGACAGGCCGGCGAGCACGGTGCTCAACCCAACGCGCGGGTTCACCTCCAGGTTGCGATGCAACCACGGGTGGCGAAGGTTTGCATCACACAGCAATACCCGCTTGCCCTGCTGGGCAAAGAGAATTGCGAGATTCCAGCTCACAAAGCTCTTGCCTTCACCCGTGAGCGCACTCGTCACCAGCACGGAACGGGGAGGTGCTCCAATCCGAGACAACATCAGAGAAGTCCGGAGCGAGCGAAGCGACTCTACAAACGGGGAACGCGGGCTATCCAACGCCGGTAACGCTGATTTTCTCGCCCAGTCAGTCCCCGCGGTGAGGGCAGCCTGTTCCTTTTGATACGGCAGCACACAGATCGGCGCCGGACCCAACTCGCGCGATATCTCCCGCAAATCCTGAATCCTGGTATCTGTCACATCGCGCAGCAAGGCGACGAGAGCGCCGGCAATCAACCCCAGCGCAATCGACCCCACCAGGTAGAGCAGAACGACCGGCTTAGCCGGCTTATCGCTGGCCTTAGCCCAATCAACGATGGAGATGTTGGTCGACCGCAAGCCGGCCAACAAGCCGGACTCCTTAAGGTGCCGAGACATATCGTCGTACAGCGACCGGGTCTGGTCGGCTTCCTGTCGCACCATCTGGTATTCAATTGTCTTATTGTTCAGAGCTTTCGCTTCGCTCTTGTATGCATTGAAGTCTCTGCGGGTTTGTAGCTCTGCCTGCTCTGCCACCGCGAAGTCGTTGTGGGCTCGCCCTGCGACGCGGGTCACTTCGGCCCGAATGGCAGCCTGTACCGCGTTCAGGTTACTGCGAACCTCGGTTAACTTCGGATAAGCCGGACCGAACTTCGCCGAGAGCTCCTGCAATTGCCCCTGAAGGCTAGCCTCTTGTAAGCGGAGGTTCTGTATCAGGTTGAAGGAAGTATTGACGGCGGAGGAGGACCCTCCCGTAATTGCACTTCCACCGAGCCCGGAGATGAGCTCTGCGTCGCCGGTCCTAACCACCTCATTGATCGCGCCCTTGAGGATGCGGTTCGACTGCGCTTGCGCTTCTGCTTGTGTCGCCATCTGAAGCTTGTCGAGAATCGGATTGTAAACCTGGTCTTTACCGTCCTTATCGACCTGCCCCATTGCGAAAACACCGGCCTCCTGTTGTAGCTTCACTTCTTTCGCCTGTAACTCGTGGGTTTTGGCACGCAGGTCCGCAAGTTGTGAGCCCAACCACGAGGTCGCCTGCATGGTTGCGTCGTACCGGGCCTGAAAGCCCTTTTCGATCAACCCCTGGAGCAGGCGATTCACCACCGCCGCCGCGAGCTGTGGATCCGGGCTTAGATACTCCACATCGATCAGACGAGTCCCTGCGACTGGCCGCACGGTCAGCTTGCGGTGAAAGATCTTCAGCACGCGCATCCGCCGGTGAGGCGAGTTCTCGAGCGACGCACTCTTTGGGTCCGCATGCCCGGGCGGTGTAAAAAGTTCAAACAACCAATCCACCGGCGACCCCTTTTGTTGGTAGTCCTCCGTTTGCTCCAGGTGAAGTTCTTTGATTACGTTCAGGGCGAGAGAGTCCGATTGCAGGATCTTCGCCTGGGTCTGAATAATCATGTTGGCTTCCAGCGCGTCCGACGGGGCATCCGCCGAGCCCGTTTGAATCACCAGGGAACTGGTCGAGTCTTTCTGCAGTTCAATCTCGCCAACAGACTTATACCGGCGGGTGGAAAATATGAGCGCCAGGATGCCGAGCAGAAAGAAGATGGACAGGCTGGCATAAATGATCCCACGACGGCGCGCCAGCATGGCCCCTATCTCCCGAAGCGTGAGCTCAGGAGGGTTTTGGTTTGCGGTGATGACGACATGCGAGGGTTGCAGCGCTATCTTATCCAGAAGTACCTCCACTGACACGACGCGTCACTAACATCAAACCGGCCGGCTCAGCACGGTGGCGAACTTATCTTTCAAATGCAGGAAGGGCGTCTCGACCCAGCGATACGACGCCAGGGCAAGAACCACCGTCATCACAAATCCCAGGGCTTTGGTTGCCAATAGTTGCCATCCCCAAACCGGATGGAAGAGGCTCAGCATGATGAGGATTCCAGTGAGGTGCAGCATGTAAAGCCCGTAACTGATTTTGCCCAACTGGACCACCCATTCGCCCCTCACCAACTTGCTGTGGCTGTGCAGGCACGCATACAGAATCGCGCCCGCGGCAAGCGATACAATCAACCGTCCCAGCACCATGCGGATGTCTACGGGCCCTGGCTGTTCATTTAGCCAAGCCGAAGCCGCGACCCACCCCAGTAGGCCACCAGACAACAGCAACCACCGCATGCTGCGCGTCAGCCTCGGCAGACGATCCGCAAACAGCGCCAGAAGAATACCCAGGGCCAACGAATCACAGCGGCATACGCTGCCGTAATAGATGAACCCGCCGCTCGAGCCGGCCAGCATGAACCCCACCCGGCATACGGTCGCCAGCAGGAAGGTAACGATCGCTGCTACGATCATGCCGCGACGCCGGAGCATCTTCATGAGCAACGGCCATATCAGATAGAACTGCTCTTCGATCGAGACCGTCCACAGCGGAGAGCAAATCGATTCCGGCCGGCCAAAGACAGCGTGCACCCAGTTGCCGACGAACAGCAGGTAGCCGGCGACGTAATACCAGGGAAGACTCTGCTTAACCATGGTGTGCGCGAGTACGACGCCCAGGGCAATCAGCAGAAAGTACAGCGGCCAGATGCGCAGGACGCGTCGAAGATAAAATCTTCGCAGCGAAATGCCCCCAGTCTCCTCCCGCTCTCGCAGCAGGATGGAGGTGATCAGGAAGGCGCTCAGGGCAAAGAACAAATCGACCCCGGCCGCGCCCGATTTCGCAATCGCCCCCCAAAGCCATGGGATCGGCAGATGGAACCTGCGATAGAACGCCCCGTCAAAGGGCAGAGTGTGACAGATAAATACGCCGAGGAATGCGTAGAATCTCAACCCGTCAAGCTCCGGCTGATAGAAGCGGCGCTGGGGATGCGCCGCCGCCATCGGGGCCGAATGTAAAACCCCTGTCAATTGCCCCATTACGTACCCGTTCCTGTTTTGTATGGCTCAGCCAGCAGATGGTCGAAAAGATTTTCCAGGCGACCGGTTTGCTGTGCCAGGTTGAAGTGGTTGACTACATTTCTTCTGCCCGCGAGCGAGTATTGCTGCCACAGTTCCTCGTCCTGCATCAGCCGGAGGATCCCCTCAGCCAGCGCCACGGAGTCGCGCTCGGCTACCAGCAAACCCGTCTCGCCGTTTTTCACCGCTTCCGGGATTCCGCCGCTGAGAGTGCTGACCACGGGCAGGCCCATCGCCTGGGCCTCGATGAATACCATCCCGAAGCCTTCGGCATCGCCGGTGGCAGCAACCACACTGGGCACACAGAAGACTGACGCCCGGGACATCCGATCCCGTACCACGGCTGCCGGCTGGACGCCCAAAAAGCGACACCGCACGCCCAGGGCAATGGCCCGCGCCTCGTAGTCCGCGCGCAATGGGCCATCACCAATGACCACCAAATCGACTGCCGGACAGCGGCGCTGCACGGCGGCCATGGCGTCGATCAGGCTGCCACACCCCTTCTTCTCGACCAGCCGCCCAACAAACAAGACCGACTTTTCCCTTGGCCGCAAGATTCCTGGAGGCTTAAACCGTTCCACGTCCACTCCAATCGAATGAACGATCGTGCGATCCGCCGGGTATCCCATCTCCAGCCCGCGAGCGCGAACATAATCCGAGCAGCTTAGGAAGAGGGCACCGGTTTTCTGCAGCGTCGATCGTCCCCGCAGATAGGCGCGACCGAGGCGGGTCCTGCTCATGGCCTCGTCGCTTATGGTCACGTCGTATCCATGCAGAGCGGTCACCAAAGGCACACCGAGCTGTTCTGCGAGTCGCATTGCCGCATAGCCATCGGGTGCAAAATGCGCGTACACCAGGCGGGGAGTGCGGGCCCTCAGCCGCGCAACTTGTTTACGCGTGGGCCCCGCATAACGAAAGCGAAGCTCCCGCAATCTTCCCCGCAAACCGCCGTCATCGACCGTCCAACTGGTGTTTTCCGGCAAGTCGATCCCCGCTGTCTTGCGCCAGCCTACAAAGAACGGCGAGAACCGCCGCATGGCGACAGCTTGCGCCGCGATAAATGTCTCCGAGGGCGGCAGCAGCAGGGTGCGGAAGACCACGACCGTACCCTGGCTCGTCCTTTGGCTAGTCTTCGGGTTGGTGCCTGAGATGGTCATTTGCCTCATGGAGTTAGGCCGCGGAGTAGGTTTCCGCGCCAAGAACTTCGCGGTAAAGTTGCTCGTACTCAAGGACGATCCGGCTCCAGGAAAAGCGTTTGGTAGCCGCACGCGCTTGTTCGCCGATGGCTGCCAGCTTCTCTCCCGGCAGTGATAGAGCGCGTTCCATTTGCGCGGAAAGCCCGGTGGCGTCCTGGTCTACCAGGAACCCGGTTACCCCGTCCTGAACCACATCAGGATGCACACCGACCGCGGTCACGACCACCACCGTTGCGGCGCTCATGGCCTCGATGGTCGACAGCCCGAAGCCCTCATACGCTGAAGCGGAAACGAACAGGTGAGCTCGCTGCAGCATTCGGTATAGCTCTTCGCGGCTGACGGCACCGTGGAAACATACTCTTCCGCTCAGGCCAAGCTCGATCACGCGGCGCTCAAGTGAGGCGCGCAATCCGGAGAAATCCGCCCCCACCCATTCCAACCGGAGGTGCGGATAGCGATCCTTCAACAAGGCCATCGCTTCCAGCACCTTGTGCACGCGCTTGTTTTCGGCCAGGCGCGCGACACCCACCACCAGGCCAGGCTGCGGCGTTTTCTCCAGGCTCCAGAGGCCATCAATATTGGCTCCATTCTCGATCACGCGGATGCGCTGCGGGGGCACAATCCTCGAGAACATCTCGCGATCGTGCTGGCTTACGCACACCACTGCCCCCACACCCCCCAGCGAGCGGCGAGTGACCGTATGGAAGTACATCTCTTTAAATGCTCTTGACCGCTGGGTGTGAAAGAAACCGCCATGGGTGCTGATCACCAGCGGGATGCGATGTACCAGGCGCAGCAAGCTCAGATAGTCCACGAAGAAATCGATGGCATGGATGTGCACCAGATCGTAACCGCGTATCGCGGTGAACGCGCCTGGCGCCACCGGATAGCGGCGAGGGCCCCAGTGGCGCATACGGCGCACCTTAAGGCCGGCTTCGACGGACTCCGCCGGCGCCATGGTACCGTTCGAAAAAAGCAAGCGAAGAGTCGCCACCTGCACGGTGTGTCCTCTTTGTTGCAATGCCACGCTCAGACCTTCCACCACGCTCTCCATACCTCCCTCGGCAGGAAGAAACTGCCGGCTAAGCTGAAGGATCTTCATAGCGAGTGCACCACCGCACGAAGGGCCGGGCGTTGCGCCGCCCAATCGCGTAAGCGGCGGCGGCGGCGGCGGGGCAAGAACCAGATGGCGAGAAATATCGCATAGTCACGGGGCGTGCTCTTGCCGTGGCGCAGGGCTTCGCGCAGCAGCAGATGGAATGCAGCCCACTCTCCCTGGTCCGAAGCCTCGGCAGCGATCTGGTACAAGGCGAAGGCGGCCAATGCGCGCGGCGTAAACAGGTGCCGGTCGCGCTGCAACCATGCGAGAGAGTACCGCCAGTTAGCTTTGCTGCTTACGGTAGGCCGGTCCTCTTCTATGTTGTGAATCGCCAGCACCTCATCGGCAAACACCACCTTTGCCCCGGGCAGGCGGCCCAAGCGAAGCACCCACTCGGTATCCTGATGTTTCAACTGGCCGCTCTTAAACGGCTGCGCCAGCATGAGCGTCGCGCCGGACAAAGAGAGTCGAAGTCTGGATATACCCTTCTCCGCGGGTGAGCGTGCGGCGCGCCAGAATGTACTCGCCAATCTGTTCATTGCTCTCGGGCATGCGTCTTGGCCACACATAGTCTCTTCCCGGCGTACGCGCGATCATCCTGCAGGTCCCGATGACGACGGGCGCGGTCGACGGCGCCACCGCGTCGAGTTGAGCCTGGAGCTTGCCGGGAAACCATTCGTCGTCGTCATCCAGAAAGGCGATCCACTCTCCGGCAGCCGCGTCGACACCCCGGTTACGCGCGTCCGATCCTCCAACGCTGTTGGGCAGCGTAAGCACCTGCAGACGTGGGTCCTGGTGCGCGACCCTTTCCATGGCCAGACTGGTGCCAGGGTCCTCACCGTCGATGACCACGACCACTTCGATCGCGCGCAGAGTCTGGGCCAGCGCGCTCCGCACTGCCCTCTGCAATAGATCGGGTCTGCCACGAGTAGGTATGACGACAGAAACAATAACCATGGTTTGACTCCTCAGCCTCGTTCGTTTTCTCGACGTGGCGCTGCTTGAAGCGTTTGGGCGATCGCATAGTACGCGGCCTTCGGTTGGCAGTTGGAGTCAAAGGGAAGAGGCCGCACCGGCAAACCATCCTTGCGCGGACGGTATCCGGCAATCCAGGTAAAGCAGTCCGCGAGTCCCCAGGTAACAATTCCTTTTACTGCCGGCTGGCGCAGGGTGGCGCTGAGAAATCTGCCGTATATGTCAGCCACGGCTCGATCGCGCACGGCCACATCCGCAGGTAACATCACGTCCTGCACATCGAGTTCGGTCACGAAGATTTTCATTCCACGGCGAGCTAACTCGCCGAGAAACTCCTCGTAACTTCCATCGCCCAGCACGGCTGCCTGATCGCCCCGAAGATGCGCCTCGAGCCCAATCCCGTGGATGGGAACTCCGCGTGTCAGCATGCCGTCAAGCAGGGCAAGCATGGCCGTCCTCTTGGCACGGCCAAAGCCGTTGGACACCTCGAGGTAAGTCTCGTTCCAAACCAGCAGAGCATGGGGATCCGCGGCAGCGGCCGCCCGGAAAGCCAGTTCCATGTAGTTGGCTCCGCAGTTCTGCAACCACGGACTATCGCGTAGCCCATCCGGTCGATGACTTGCCGGATCAAGCACTTCGTTCACCACGTCCCAGGAGTACAACTTGCCCGCAAAGTGTCCGGCTACCGCGCGGATATGGCCAGTCATCATCGCTTGCCCAGTCCCCGCGGTAAGCTGTGTTGTCACCCAGGCCGGCAAAGCGTCGTGCCAGACCAGAGTGTGCCCGCGTACCTTGATGTGGGCGCTCGAACAAAACGCGACCAACTTGTCAGCCGCCGAGAAGTCGTACACTCCGGGCCGGCTGCTCAGCGAGTTCCATTTCATGTGCAGTTCCGGTGTGGCGATATCGCACTGCGCCAGAAACAGCTGCTGATAGGCCGCAGATTGAGCGCAATATTTCAGCGCCAGGCACGAACCGAACAACAGACCTTTTTCCTGAGCCAGCTGTTTGAGCGAGGACGTGGCAGCCTGCAACTCGGGCTGAGTCCAGGCCCACCGCGCCGCGCCCAACACGCCAAGCTTCTTGATGAAGTCCCGGCGATCCATTTTCTGCCTGCACTCCATAGGTCAGTCGCCCCGCATTTGGATGGGGCTCGATTGCTCCTCTGAGGCGGCGTAGGCCGCTTGCGGGCGGCCCTGCTCCTTTGCTGCATACCGGCTGCGCGGGTAATCCATGAGCAGAAGCAGCAGGATGTACCAAGGCTCGAGGAGATAGCGGCTAAAGAGGCGACGAGGTTCATGAGCCAGGCGGAACATCCATTCCAATCCGATCCGCCCGGCCCAACGCGGAGGGGTCGGCGCGGCGTCGGCGACATACTCTAACGCTGCTCCAGTCGACGACAAGATCACATGGGCATCCAGCTGCGCAAAATTCTCCTGCGTCCAATACTCCTGCCGCGGCATACCCATTCCCACCATCAACAGGTCAGGCCGGTAAGCATTGATCCTCTTGACCAGGGCTGTATTTTCAGGGCTGCCACGGCGCGCGTCGAAGAATCCATCGCTCACCTCGATCTGCAATCCGGGATAAAGCCTGCGTAGCTTCGCAGCACCCTGTTCCGCGACCTGCTTGGACGAACCAAGGTTAAAGACACGCCATCCTCTGCACGCGGCCAGCTCCATCAAAGGGCCTGTCCAATCCACATTCGTCACCCTTTGGTCTCGCTGCAATGGGTAGCCATAGAGTCGTCCCAGAGCTACCAAGGGCATGCCGTCTACATAAGTCCAGTGAACATGTGAATAGAATTCTCTAAGTTTGGGGTGCCTGTGAAGCAGGTAGACACTGTGAAGATTGTGGTTCGCGATAATCCATTTGTGACGCTCGCGAATGCCCTGGTCCACCAGATCGTTCAGCTCTGGCATCGACTTGGGCTGTAGCGTCAATCCTAGAAACGCAACCGTGTCGGAAATATTTGCAGAGGCCGGGCTTGCGGCTTTCATGCGGGGGATCTCCATTTAACTTCCGGGAATTTAGACTGTTACGCTTATCGTCAACAACTGCTCATGAGGCCAGCCACGGATGCTTGCGTTAGCAAATGGCGCGTCAGAGTTATTACGCTTGTGAGTGATCCAAGGCAAAGGTGACAGAACGGTCCCCGTAAAGCAACCCAGGCTTTTACAAATTGCTTTACTAGTGATGAGCCCAGTTCTAAGTTGGAACCGCGATGTCCTATTTTGACTCCAACCGATGACTACCGCAGAATCGCAGAGCAGTTCCACGCGAGTCACGATAGAGTCGTATCTCGGAAGGTTCTTGGGCTAAAAGAGTCGATATTGAAACCAGGCTGGGTCACCGGTTACTGACAATGCGTCGCGCGTTGCCAACGGTAGCCACGGTCTCCCTTTTGTACAACACTCGCGGCGGCCTTCTACGCATGCGCCGACCTACTCGGAGTTCGAATGCCCGGAATTACTTATCATCTTCTAACCGAAGCTGAGACATTTTCTGACTTTGCCGGAGGCGCAATCTCACGCTGGGCTGGAAACGTACTCCGCGACACAACCCACTCTGTAGTCGTCTGCCCAAATGCAGATAGAACCTGGCGCTTCTCCCCGGAGTCTGTCCACGTTCTCCCTGCCATGGTGCTCTATCAACACCTTAGAAGACACCTTGAGCACTTGCCCTGGTTCTTTCATTGCCGGGTGATACGCGGAGTCTTTAGCCCTTTGATCAAACGTGTACGGTGCGGCGACATCGTGTGGATTCACAATCGCCCTGAATTTGCCGTCGCGATCACCCCGCTTGTTCATCGCGCCGGCGGGCGGGTGGTTCTTCATTTGCACAACTCTCACCTGGTGGAACGGCCTGAGCGGCTCATGAGGCAGCTTCGCGTGGATAGGTTGGTCTTTGTAAGTGAATTTCTGCAGCGACAGGCAAGGAGCAAGTTCCCGCAATTGGATAGTTCGTCCGTCTTATATAACGGAGCCGACCAGTCGATTTTCTATCCTGCCGAGAAGCGGAAGAAGAATCCGGAGATAGCGACTGTGCTGTTCGCCGGCCGCCTGGTTGCAGACAAGGGCGTTCACATTCTGCTCGAGGCTATGAGGCTGCTCGAGAAGGAAGGGGTGCGGCTGCAGGCACAGATCGTCGGCTCGTCAAGTTTCGGATCGGGAAAGGAGACTGATTACACCATGCGTTTGAAACGAACCGCACCTGCGAACGTTACGTTTCTGCCTTACTGTAGCGGGACCGGGCTGGGAGATTTATTCCGGAAAGCCGACATCTTTTGTTCACCTTCCGTGTGGGAAGAGCCATTCGGTTTGGTCAACGTCGAAGCCTTCGCCTCTGCTCTGCCGGTGGTTAGTACCTACGGTGGCAGCTCCGGCGAGATATTTGCTCACGGCGGCGGCATTCTGGTGGAAAGCGGATCCGCCGTTCAGTTGGCATCCGCCTTGCGTCTTCTGGCGGAGAACCCCGAACTGCGGATGCGTCTTGGCCAACAAGGCTTTGCTGCATTTCTTGAACGCTTTACCTGGTCCAATGTGCGAGCCCAGGTGGAGCATATCCAGAGAGCGCTCTCGGCTTAGGTGAACCACGTGCGCTTACTCATGAACCGGCGCCGGCTCCTCCAGGGAGCGGCCTCCCTGGCTGCGCTATCCGCGCTGCCGGGCTGCGGCTATCATGCGAATTACGAGTATCACGCACCTTCGGGCACTCCTCTGCCGTTGCCATCCGGACCTGTCATCCAGGGTTCTCTCACGGTGACGGCGACCGCGATCGGGGCGATTCCATCCCGCTTTATGGGTCTGAGCTACGAGAAGCTGGCGATGAGCTATGGCTACTTCCACGCTTCGAACCACAACCTCATCGCACTCTTTCGTCATCTCGGCGCCGGCGTGTTACGCCTTGGCGGCGGGTACGTTGATAGCCTTCTGTGGACCCCCAGTCCCAACGGTACGCATCAGCAGATCTCGCCCACCAACGTCAAGAATCTCGCCGGCTTCCTCCGGGCAACTGGCTGGCTTTGCCTCTACGCGGTTAACCTGGCTACCTCGACTCCTGCTTTGGCAGCGGCGGAAGTCAGTGTTGCCGTATCTGCTCTTGGCGAAAGTCTGCTTGGGATCGAGATCGGCAATGAGCCTGACGAATACGGTGTCATGGGTAACCACTTTGCCGGCAATTGGACGTTCCAGGACTTTCTCGACCGCTGGAATGCGTTTCGCTCAGCGATCCTCCAGGCCACACCCCATGTCCCTATCACTGGACCTGCTGCGGGTGGCGGCAACCATATTTCTACCTGGACACTGCCTTTCGGCCAAATGGCCACTCCAAGCGAGATCACGCTGTTGACCCAGCATTACTATCGCCAAAGCGGAGTAAGCCCTGCCTCAACGGCTTCTTTCTTAATCAGTCCCGATGAGCAACTTACGACCGACCTCGGAATCCTGAAAGCGGGCGCACAACAACTGGGCATTCCTTACCGCATAAGTGAGTGCAATTCTTTTTTTCATGGTGGGGCTGCCGGCGTCAGCAACAGCTATGCTTCTGCGCTATGGGTTCTCGATTTTCTCTTTAATGCGGCGATGAGTGGTGCTACCGGAGTCAACATGCATGGCGGCGGAAATGCTCCTGGCTATACTCCGATTGCCGATGATTCCGGCGCAGTGATCGAAGCACGCCCCGAGTACTATGGCTTGCTCCTCTTTGCCCTTGCAGGCACGGGCACTTTGCTGGAAACCCAGATCTCGGTGGGCAGTGTCGACGCCACGGCCTATGCGGTAAAGACTCCGAGCGGAGGCTTGAATATAGTTCTGGTCAACAAAGACACCCTGCAGAACCTGACCCTGACGATACAAGCCAACCAGCCCGTAAACACTGCGAGCATACAAACCATGACCGGTCCAGGCCTAACCGCTCTCTCTGGGGTCACCATTCAGGGCGCCACGATGAACAAGGACGGCACGTTTGCTCCGGCAAGCCCTGGCACGCTGACTCCCGCGGACGGGCGAACAACTTGCTTCCTCCCGGCGCTCAGCGCCGCTCTTATCAGCATCACCTGATTGAGGCGTCTGGGTGAGAATTCACTTTTGTTGGGAGCGGCGTTGAGAGGGTGTGGGAGAATTCCTTTTCGAACTCAGTCCCGAACGGCCAGGACGTTAGTCCTGTGGGTGTCACGAAACATGATCAAGTCCCGGAGGGACGACTCACGGTTCTCCAGGATGGCACCGCGGTCCATTTCCAGCCGTCCCTGCGGGACTAGGTCATTGGTTCAAACCCAACCCAGGACTATCGTCCTGGGCTAAGTTCAGCCGTCCCTTCGGGACTGAGCTCTCACGCAGACCCTACAGCCCCTTCATGGCAAAGAACAAGGTGTGGAGAAGAATGGCGAAATCGAGAAAGATACCGCGATTCTCTATGTAGTAAAGGTCGTACTCAATGGCTTCATGGATGATAAACCGGCGATCGCCGCTGAGTTGCCAAAGGCCGGTCAAGCCCTGGGGAACCGTGAGCCTTCGCCGTTCGAGCGGCGTGTAGGTGTCGGTGATATAGGGCATCTCCGGCCGAGGCCCAACCAGTGACATATCTCCAGTCAGAACGTTGAGCAACTGGGGAAGCTCATCCAGGCTGGTTCGTCTGAGAAATCTTCCGGCCGCCGTAACGCGCTTGTCTTCCGGGCTTTCCGGCGAGCGTTCGTATTTCGGAACGTCTACATACATGCTGCGGAATTTAAGCATGAGAAAGGGGCTACCGAATTGACCGGTCCGTTGCTGACGGAAGAAAATCGGTCCTCGCGAAGTCGTTTTAACCATGAGGGCGCAGACCAGCCACATGGGCAGCGTAAGCAGCATAAGCAGAGAAGCCAGGCACACGTCGGTACAACGCTTGATCGCAGTGTAAGGGAGCCGATGGTCGCCATCGGCATCGAGCGTGGTCACCATGAGGCCGTCAATCATCTGCACCGAGGTGCTGTGCTCGGCAAAGTACGGGTGGCCGGCCCCCACGAGCGAAACCCTGACGCCCGCAGCGGCCGCGAGACCCAATAGCTCATTCATGCGTGGCAGTGCCACCGTGGGAGGAATGAAGATCTCCTGTACATTGAGAGACCGGAGGAGAGACTCCGACAGGGGTTCAGAAATAACGGGTACGTGGTGTTTGAGATTGTAATCGTGACTGTAGATGACACGGCGATTATCAAAACCGCTCTCATCCAGAAATCCAACCGGAATCTGGCCCAGGTGGGGAGAGTGCAGCAGATAAGAGAACAGACGCCGGGTTTCGTGCGTTGTTCCGCAGATGAGCACCCTGCGCTGGCGGACTGCAGGTGATTTCCAATCGCGAATGAGCCGGCTGCTTGAGTACTTTTGTATGACCAGCAGGAGGGTCGCCAGGAACCAGAAATAGGCGAGCAACAACCGCGGCATCCCCGCCTTGGTGAAGTAATTGCCCACAGCCAGCAGAATCAGGCTGTAGGTGGAGACTCTCAGGATGCGGGCTGTATCAGCCACCTGGAGCAGCGTCGCGCGTTGTCTGTAGAGTTGATGCGCCTGGGCGAGAATAACGAAGGCGGCCCCATACTCGAGGGAAATTTCTACCCACATCAGCCACGCTTCCCGCCCTTCGAGCGGCCTATGCAGCTCATAAAGCAGGATGCCGGCGATACAGGCCAGCGCGATGCAACCTAGATCGAACAACGCCGGAATAGCGAGCCCGACCGCGCTTCTTAAAATCACAAGGGGTTGAGTTAACACCGAGGGAGAACGGAACCCCATCTGTTCCGAAGCCGGTAAAGGAAAATCCGTCGCCATGCATTACCACCTTTGGTTGCATTGAACTTCGATCAACTGCCTACGGCTCGCGAGTTGGCTATCTTCTACTACGTACCACCAGGCTCGGAGTGTTAAGGCAAAGCGGAGAACTTATCGAGGAAACTTATCGTTTCGGTCTGGAAAGTTCATTCCAGTAAATTGATCGCTATATTGTCATTACTTACATCGACGTTACTTATGCCCCGGCCGGGATCGTGGCTCTATGGCGCGCTACAACAACAGAAGGATGGTCTCGCAACAATGACCAAAGCCAAAAGGTGACAGAATCCTGGTCGGAAATCAACTTCAGTTTGATGAAAGTTATCGCTCGCACAGAACAGTGCGCCGCTTTGGGGCGCGAGGCTGTCCTATTATCGGGCATCTTGATTACTAACTAGGTGGCACTCGCCTGCCCCAACTTGACAATAACCCGGCAGAAAGTGTGAGACAGTTTTGCCGCATAGCATCGAGGCGCGACGAGAGAGCAACGAATTAGTGCGCGATTGATTGCTGCCGATGTAGGTTACATCCACATCTTTGTGAAGAGGTTGATGCGCGATCCGCTGCGAAGCCGCTTGGCCAGAAATGCCGGCTGGATGTTCCTGGGCCAGGGAATCAGCTTCGCGGTACAGGCATGTTACTTCGTTCTGCTTGCCCGCCTGCTTGGTGCGGATCAATATGGCATTTTTGTGGGGGCCGCTGCTGCCGTCTCCTTGCTCAGCCAGTACAGCACGCTTGGCTCAGGCCTGGTTTTGGTGCGCCAGGTAAGCCGCGATCACGAGGAATTCCCGCAGTATTGGGGCAATGTTCTGATCACCACTCTTGGCGCCGGCTTGTTT
Source organism: uncultured Acidobacteriaceae bacterium (assembly GCA_963850235.1). Classification (GTDB taxonomy): domain Bacteria; phylum Acidobacteriota; class Terriglobia; order Terriglobales; family Acidobacteriaceae; genus PALSA-350. The sequence goes on from CAWKKM010000021.1 coordinate 184,852, forward strand.
GTGATTTTAGCCCTCGCTCGCCTCGCACATTGGATGGTAGGGCCCGCCAGCGCATCGGTGATCGTCCTGGTCGCCGTGGGCGAGTGCACATGCGCACGGCTGGCCGAGGCCGGCGGTCAAGCCTTCCAGGCCTTTGAGCAACTCAAGCTCACCGCCGCACTTACTTCGCTCACCAGCATCATGCGTATGGTCACGGCGGCTGGCATGCTTCTCGTACTCCGCCATGCGAGCGTGCGTCAGTGGGTCATCGCTTCGCTCTGCGTCTCTTGTCTCTCTGCCACAATGGCGCTGGTGCTGGTGACCGCACGTCTTGGCTGGCCTAAGGTGAACCTTCGATTGCTTCGTCAACGGGCCCTGGAGGGAGTTGGTTTCTCCTTCGCCGCCAGCACGACCTCGGCCTACAACGACATTGACAAGGTCATGCTCAGCCGTTACGGCATGCTGGCCGCGAACGGGATTTACAGCATGGCCTATCGGGTCATCGACATGAGTTGCACGCCCATCCGCGCGCTCCAGTCCGCCGCTTTTCCCCGCTTTTGTCAGGACGGCCGCAATGGCGCGCGGGGCTCCATTGCGTTCACCGGCAAACTGCTGGGCAAGACTCTACCCTTCGGCCTGCTGGCGGCCGCAACCATGTTTCTCGCGGCGCCGATTATTCCGCACATCGTCGGACCGAGCTTTACCAACAGCGTGTCTGCGCTCCAATGGCTGTGTCTTTTACCGGTATTTCGCAGCCTCCACCTGGGCGCGGGCGACACACTCACGGGAGCCGGCTATCAGCGTTACCGGACGGTTGCCCAGATCGGCGCCGCCGCACTGAATTTCGCTCTCAATCTATGGCTGATTCCGGCCTATTCCTGGCGCGGGGCAGCCTGGGCCAGCTTGCTCACCGATGGCAGCCTTGCCGCGGGCAACTGGATGCTCCTCGGCTGGTTGATTCGACGGGAAGGCAAGCCCCGCCTCGGAAGCCACGTCTTCGCAGCATAACCACGCCCCCCTGGAACAGCAGGCCCCCGCCGAAATGCCGAGTTTTGCCCCCGGCCCTGGCTGCGCGCTCCGAACAAATGAGACGGATCAGTATGATATGGGGATGCTTTTCAGGAAAGGTTGCACTCGATGCGCACATTCTTGATCGCGGCGGCGTTTCTTCTCCTCGGTGTCTGCGCAAACGGCCAGAGCGTGCAGCAGAAGGCGGCTGGGAAGACTTTGGCGCGTAAGGCACAGTCCGATTGCGATGCACAGACCGGGAGAGTCGCCCGGACGTTCACCGCCGTGGTCAAGGAAACCCGGGTGTACTCTGTGTTTTATTCACCCAAATATACGAAGTGCCTGGCAGCGGTTTACCTGCCGATCAATAAGGAGCTCATCGCCGCCAGCATCATTAATCTGGATAGTGCGGGCGGGGCGCAACATATCGTTTGGGAAAATCTGTTTGGGAAACCGTTCGATGCCATCTCGGAACTCGATCGGCAGATCGACAAACTCAGCAAATGAAAAAGGCCTCGCAGCGTGCTGAACACCAACCGAGTTTGCCGCTTCGCTATCACAGGCTTCTGCCTGGCTGCGCTGGCAGTGGGTATCGTCTGGAATGGGCTGTTCGCGGCTGCTGATCTCGCAGCCCGCCGGAATCAACCGGACAGTACGCGTTTGGCCATGCGCTTGATGCCCGCAAACGCGGCGTTCCCGGCGCAACTGGCGCAAGAGCTCTATGCGAGCGACCCCCCGGCAGCAAAATCGCTGCTGCAGAGGGCGGTAAGACTCAACCGCTACGACGCGTCGAGCTGGATTCAGCTGGGACTCTTATCCGAGGCGGAGAACGACCTACCCCGGGCCGAAGAGTCGCTGTTGCAGGCCGCAAGTGCGGATTCCACCTTCCTTCCCAGCTGGTCATTAACAAACTTTTACTTTCGCCGGCAAAATACTGGCCGCTTCTGGGATTGGGCGCAAAGGGCTGCGCAAATGGTCCCGGACGACGCGACCCCCCTTTTCCGCCTGGCCTGGTACGTCAATCCCAACGCTCAGGAGATTGAAAAGCGGCTGCAAATGAAACGGCCGGCCGTGGAAGGCCAGTTTGTAAATTTTCTGTTCACTCAAGCCGATCCGGAGGCAGTCACGGCGGCAGCCTCGCACCTGCTAAAAACCACGGATAAGGAAAGCGCCAATAACGGGAGCATTGGAACGCTGCTGGGAGCTTGCGACTGGCTCCTCGCACACAAGCGTCCCGATCTGGCCCTAGGGGTATGGAATGGCTTGGCGGCACGGACATCGTATCGCCCACCGGGAGCGGACTCCCCCGTGACCAACGGCGACTTTGGCAAATCGCCCTTATCCCACGGCTTCGATTGGCACCTTCCAGCGGTGGAAGGGGTGAGCTCGTTTCTGAACGCGAATCCGAACGCCCTTGGCTTTGAGTTCTCCGGAGAGGAACCGGACAGTTTTCTGCTCCTCAGCCAGACCGTTCCGGTGCGCGCGGGAAAAAACTACGGCTTGAGCGTCGACTACGGAACTTCAGGCATTCCGCCCGGCAGCGGCATTGAGTGGCGGGTGACCGATGAGCAGACGGGCGCCGTACTGGCGAGGACAACAAGCCTGTCGTCTGAGGAACGAGGCGACCAGGGAGGCAACGCAGCCACCTGCTTCACCACCCCGGAGGGAGCGGTCCTTCGTGAATCTATCGCTGCTTTACCAGCGGCATCCGGGGACGGTGCGGATCGAGGGCAAGCTTGCCCTGAAATCAGTGCGGCTCGTCCCCGCCGCTGCCGGAGGTTGCGCGGGCGAGAAAATCTCCAATTCCAGAGCTGATTCCCCGGTGTCGTGAGGCTACACTCAAGAAACCAGCGACTGGAGGGTTATCGATCGTCTACCCGGCAGACGGACCAAGAGGTGACATGCGGCACCGCGAGGCGTATAAATGCGCCTACCGGTAGCGGCAGCTTGCCCGCGGCCCACCGCCGACCGGATTAGGCTTCCTCACGCATCTGTCATGACGCACAGCAAAACGATCCAATCTGTTTTCCGCGGCTCTGATCCATGCCGGTGGGGCCGTTTGGCCGCGCGCACTGGCTGCTGCTGGTTGGTACTGGCTGGGTGTGTGTATGCCCAACAATCTGATCGGGCCATCGCCACCGGATCAAATCTTGAATACGCCTATTCCAATTTGCCTACCCAACCGGTGGGTCCCGACGACTTGCTGGCTCTCTCCGTCTATGATTCTCCGGAACTGACGCGCACCGTGCGCGTGGATGCCAACGGCAACATACGCCTGCCTATGCTCAAAGACCCGATTCCGGTGCGGGGCCTGGTTCCGTCCCAGGTGGAAACCACGATCGCCAGGTCCTTGACCCAGGGCAAAGTCCTGGTGGACCCGATCGTGACCGTAACCATCGTCGAATACCAGAGCCGGCCGGTCAATGTGGTGGGGGCGGTCAAAAACCCGCTGGTATTTCAGGCCACGCGGCCCATCCCGCTACTGGATGCGATCGCCCGGGCCGGGGGGATGAGAGAGGACGCAGGCTCCGATATTGTGGTCAGCCGCGAGGTGGTGCAGAACGGAAAGCCCTCCAGGGTGGCCCAAACCATACCCGTGCGGAAACTGATCGACAACGCCGATCCCAGCGCCAACGTGATGCTCCATGGGGGCGAGGAAGTCCTGGTGCCGGAGGCTCTAAAGATCTATGTGGTGGGAAACGTCAAGAAGCCAGGCGCGTACCCGGTGCGCAATGACGAAGAGACCACGATTCTGCAGTTGCTAGCTCTCTCAGAAGGGCTGGCCCCTTACTCAGCGAAAGTGGCCTATGTGTATCGCAAGGCTCCTGGCGGCGCCAAGACCGAGGTGCCCATCGAGCTGGCGAAGATCATGGAGCGCAAATCGCCTGACGTGCCCTTGCAGGCCCAATGACGTGCTATACATCCCGGACAATAAAGGCCGGCGTCTCACTGCCCAGGCCATCGACCGGCTCGCTGGTTTAGGCTCCGCAACCGCCACCAACTACATTATCTGGCACTGAGACTGGCGAGATGCGCAAAGAAGAAATCGCGATTCCGAACGAGAGAGCCGATGAAAGCGCAAACGGATACGAGCCGCGGCCGCTCTCGCCTCGTATGCTTTTTCCTGCGCCGGAAAATGGAGCGCAGCTCAACGGGCCTTCCCTTTCGCAATATCTGTGGGTAGTCAAGCGTCACCGCTGGAAACTGCTTGGCTTCGTAATTTTTTCTGTAATCGCCACGATCATTGTGTCCAAGCGGCTCACGCCCCTGTATGAGTCTACGGCGGTCATTGATATCGATCGCCAGACTCCAGCCGCGGTTCTGGGCAACGAGAGCACTGCCGCAGTTAACTCGGCGGACGTGGAGAACTATCTCACCACGCAAGAGCAAATCGTCCAATCGGATGCTGTTCTGCGCCCGGTCGTCGAGAAGTACCATCTGATGACGGCGGCTCTTCGCAAGCTCGCGAAGGACCCGCTCCTCTCCTCCCGGCTCAAGGATGCCCCGATTGAATTGCGCGGACTGAAGGTCACCCGTCCGCTGCACACCTTTCTGCTCCTGATCAGCTACCGGTCTCCGGATCCGCAGCTCTCCGCGGACGTGGTCAATGAAATTGCCCACAGCTATATCCGCCACACGTATGACATCCGCTACCAGGCCGCTTCGCAGATGACCGGCTACATGGAAAAGCAGCTGGAGGAGCTGAAGGCCAAGATGGAGCGCTCCGCGGGCGCGTTGGCTAACCTGGAAAAAGATCTTGACGTGATCAATCCAGAGGAGAAGACCAACGTATTTTCCGCCCGGTTGCTGCACCTCGACAACGATCTCACTGCGGCCGAGGTGGACCGGGCGGGTAAGGAAGCTGCATTTAATGCGGTCAAAGGCGGGTCGCTGCCGGCCGCGGAAGCGTCCACCGAGGGCGAACAGTTGCGCGCCCTGGAAACCAAGCTGAACGAGGCAACCGAGAAATTTGCGGAGGTCCAAACGCAGTTTGGCTCGACCCATCCTATCTATAAGAAGGCTGCCAGCCAGGTGACCGAGTTGCAGTGGGAGATTGACGTTCTGCGCCGGCGTATCGTGCAACGGGTGGGCATCGATTATCAGCAGGCAGTGAATCGGGAGAGCCTCCTGCGCCGCGACATGACCCAGGCCAAGGCTGAGTTCGACCAGATGAACGGGCGGTCCTTTGAATACAAGGCCCTGAAGCAGGAAGCGGATACCGATAAGGCGCTCTACGAGGAACTCATCCGCAAGATTCGCGAGGCCGGGATTAACGCCAGCTTTGAAAGCAGTTCGATTCGCCTGGCGGATGTTGCCCGTCCCGCGCTCTATCCCTCGTTCCCGAAGACCATGCTCAACGCTTTGCTGGCCCTGCTTGGATCTACCATCATCGGCTTGAGCATTATCTTCCTCATGGATGCGCTGGATACGACGGTTGTGGACAGCGAGCATCTGCAGCGAGAACTACGGGTCCCCTTGCTTCCATCGCTTCCCGTGGGCAAATTTACCATGGGGATTTTGCCCATGCAGGAGATGCCGGGCGGTCCCCCGTTCAACGGGATCTCAGCCAAGGACACATTGGCCGCGCCCAATGCTGCCTTCGATGAAGCGATCCGGACGCTGCGAAGCTCGATCCTGCTTTCGGCCGGCCTGGAGCATCACCCCAGAAGCATCCTGGTCACCTCCGCGTCGCCAGGTGAAGGAAAGTCGACCATCGCCCTTTACCTGGCCGCTGCACATAGCCAGCAGCAACGCAGGACGCTGTTGATTGACGGGGATATGCGCCGGCCGGTCATCAAGCTGGGAGTTTCCAACGACCGTGGCCTTTCCGATGTGGTGAATGGAACCATGCACTGGAAAGAAGCGGTTCAGACGCCTTATGCCTACCCGGATCTCGATATCCTATCGGCGGGCCCGTCGTCGCGGCGGGTTGCCGACCGGATCGGGATGGTGTTGCGCTCGATTCTCGATGAGGCGGAGCGTGAATACGATCTGGTGGTCATCGATTCACCGCCGCTGCTCGGATTTGCGGAACCGCTGGAGATTGCCGCACTCGCCGACAGCGTCATTATCGTGGCCCGGGCGGGACGTACGAACCGGAGCGCGGTAGCCAGCGTGGTGGAGCAACTCAAGCGAGTCCGAGCAAATATCATTGGCATCGTGCTCAATGGCGTCCGCGCGGATATGAGCTCGCAGTATTACTACTACAGCCCTCGCTACTACAGTCACTACACGACGCGCGATCGCTAGAAGCGGACCCAGCAGCCAAGTGATATCGACGGCAACGCGTGATGTTGTTTATCTGTACGTCTGGTCCGGAGACGCGAGCCATGCTCGCGCTTTGTTGAGTGCTCGTTACCCTGGAAGCGAGATCAGTGAGTTTCCTCATCGCAGATTGCGAGAAAGCAACTTTTTTGAGCGAATCCGGCTGCTGCGCGGTTTTCGCGGGCGAGCCGTCGTTTTTTACCTGGAGTCTCTGTGCGAGTTCCGCTATCGGCAGATGATCGAGTGCATTCACTTCCTGCACCGATGCCGGGAGACCATTTTGTGCGATGCCGGCGGCCGATGGGAACCGCTGCGCACCCCCCGTATCCTCCGTGCCGCGCCGGGGGTTTTGTGGAGCATCCTGCTTGACCTGAAGACGCTGATCTTCTGGTCGTGTTATCTTCGGCTCCGGCTTCTGCGTGCTGCACCGGTGGACGTCCCGCGAAGCAGCGGAGATCTGGACATCGGCTATTTGATACCCAGCCTGGCAAGCATGGGGGCGAGCGGCGGAGCGATCAGCCACATCCGCGGTTTCCTATACGGTCTTAAGGGTGCCGGAAAATGTTGCCGTGTGTTCAGCGGCACACCATTGGCCCAGGACGCATTCGAAACCGAGATTGTCGCGCCCGCCCGGCGGCCTTACTTCTTCTGGGAAGCCGCGATGCTTTCCTATAACTTTCGATTTACTCGAGGGGTGCAAAGAAGTCTCGCATCGACGACTCCGGCAGCTTTCTATCAGCGACACTGCCGTTTTGCCATCGCCGGGGCGCTTCTCTCGATGCGCCTGAAGGTTCCGTTGATCCTTGAGTACAACGGGCCGCAAGGGTGGATCGCGGATCACTGGGATCCGACTCCTTTCCGCAGACTGATCACGTTGTGCGAAGAATTAACGCTGTGCTGCGCCGCCAGGATCATCGTGGTTTCCGAGGTTCTCCGAGAGGAACTCGCGGCAAGAGGTATCCCTGCGGATCGGATACGGGTCAATCCGAACGGTGTGGATCCGGATCACTTCTATCCTGGACGCGCGAGAGAAGCAGGACGGACGCATCTACACGTCGCGCCGGACGAAGTGCTGATTGGTTTCGCCGGATCATTCAGCCTATGGCATGGGATAGAAATATTCGAGCGGGCCATCGTCAAGCTGTTGAGCGACCCTTCCACAAGCGGCTTACGCTTCGTTTTAATGGGCAACGGTCTACTCCATGGAGAAATGCGTTCCGCGTTGGCAGCTTTTGAGAAGACGGGGAGGGTGATCTTTACCGGATCGTTGCCGAGCGAAAAGGTCATCGAGTACCTGGATGCCTCGGACATTCTGGTTTCACCTCATATTCCCATGCCGGACGGCAGCCGATTTTTTGGTTCACCCACCAAGCTTTTTGAATACATGGCAATGGGCAAGGGCATCGTGGCCAGCCGACTGGAGCAGTTGGCGGAAGTACTTGAGCATGACCGGACGGGGTGGCTCGTAACCCCGGGCGACGCCGGAGAGCTGGCAGAAGCGATTCGGAGTCTAGCCCTGGACCCAGCAAAACGGAAGTCGCTCGGGGCCGCCGCGCGGCGTGCCGCGGTCGAACGCCACAGTTGGGCCCGAAATGTAACCTGGGCATTGATGGACATGCCGGCGCCGGCAGGCGATCACCGGATGGTCATGCGTACCGCCGACGGAACAACTCTGGCTCCATGAGTCCTTTGGGAACTCGCGACGTGATGCATCCGGCTCAATCATTTACGGCCCGACTAAAGCCGTGCCCTGATAGATACAAAGCTTAGGTCCTATCCAGCATTGAGTGATGGGTCACTCCGGCCGGTTCCGGTTAAGCTGAGACCTACGAGGACGAAAGAGAGTGGATGACTTCCGGAAATTCGGGCTGAAACTGCGTTCCCTCGGCAGTGCTTTACGCAGAGAGCCCCCGCCGGCTTTGATAGGGGAAGCCGCTTGGCGCGGCCTTCGGTCCCTACGCAAAACGAGTTTCCAGCTTGCCGGACCGCGTGCCGGCTGCCCGGTGAGTTTCCAGCCCATTGGCTTCTACCAATTGCAAGAGCAGCTTGTTTCCGAGTCCGCCCGCACGTCCATGCTCGCCTATGCTGACGCCATCTTGCGGGGGGAATATCCGCTGATGGGATATGGCAGCCCCCAACTCGGAACCCAACCCGATTGGCAGTGCGACTGGGTCTCCGGAAAAAGCTGGCCACTCAAAGACTCCGGAAAGATACGCATCGTCCGCCATGACGGATCGGATGTGAAGGCCCCGTGGGAGCTCTCGCGCTTACAGTGGGGTCCCGTCGTGGCCAAGGCCTACGTGCTGACTGGCGATGAGAAAGTATCGCGCCTCTCTTCAGTCTTTGCTGACCAACTGGATCGTTGCCAACCCGCTGGGAAAGGGCGTGAATTGGACGGTGGCGATGGAAGCAGCACTCCGCGGCATCAGCCTCTGTCTTACCATGGACCTGCTGTGGCCGTTCAGCAACGAAGAGAAGCCCTGGCTTGATCAACTGACTGCTTCCCTCTGGCAGCATCTCCGTTTCATCGAGGCTCATAGCGAATTCTCTTTTCTGGTGCGCAGCAATCATTACTTGAGCAATATCGTTGGGTTGACGACCTTATCCGCCTATCTCCGCGGACCCGGAATGCGGCAGCGACTGAGAAAAGGGGCGCGCGCGGTCCAGCGCGAGATCCTGATTCAGACCTACGCCGACGGAGGCGACAGCGAGGCATCCACCGGTTACCACGTTCTTGTGGCGCAGATGTTTCTGCATTCGCTGCTGGTGCAGCGGCGCATGGGTGTCGTGATCGCGCCCGAGTTCGAGACTCGCTTGCGGATCATGTTCGAGTGGATCGATGCTCTGGCCGACGACGCCTGGAAGCTGCCGCATCTGGGAGACTGCGATAACGGCAGGGTTGAGCTGCTTTTCGACGATATCGAACAAACGACGCTCCCCGCGGGCGAACGGCACTCGCTACACGTCGGTTCTCTCATGGGCATGGCATCTCATCTGCTCCAGCTGCGTTCGGGCGGCCCAGGAGAGGACGCGGTGTGGTTTGGGCGCACGAAGGTTGCGGAGCCCGGTAAACGGGAGCAAAAGCCCATCTCACTGTTGCCTGATTCTGGCCTTGCTATGCTCCGCGCAGGCGAGGCGTCGATCGTGTTTTGCGCGATGCCGAATGGAATTCACGGCAAAGGGAGTCATACCCACTGCGACAAATTGTCCCTCATCTTTCGGTTGGGTGCGGATGAAGTTTTCTGCGACAGCGGCAGCCGGTGTTACACGCGTTCGGCGGAGCTCCGGAACAAGGACCGCTCCACCCGGGCGCACAATACCCTGGTGATCGATGGCGAAGAGCAGAACAGCCTGAGCAGCGATCCCCGGCTGCTCTTTCAATGCGGCAATGAAGCGGCTGTATCGCCCATCTCTATCGATGGCGACCGGATCGTGCGAGCATCGCATCATGGCTATTCGAGAATCGGCATTGAGCACCAGCGAAGGGTACAGTTGGACGAGTCGTCTCTGCTGGTAGAGGATGAAGTCGGCGGGGCGGGTGAGCATACGGTTGAACTGCAATATATCCTCGGCCCCGCGTGGCGCCCCTCTTCTGAGATGATGAGTGGGAAGACCGTCAGCTGCGTGATCACGGGGCCGCGGAGGATGACTCTCGAGTGCGCATCCGATAGCTCGCTGAAGCTGATCTTGACACCTACGGAGATCTCGCGGGAGTATGGCGCCACCATACCAGTGAGTTGTATCCGGATCCAAACCAGGGCATGCTTGCCAGCTAACGTGCAGACCAGAGTGCAATGGAACTGACGATCGAAACCAAATCGGCGCTCGAGGGTGAAAGCATCGTCTGCTTTGCGGGCGAGGATTGGTGGTACCACCACCCTCACTCCAAAAACCATCTGCTCAAGCGCTATGCGCGGCGGAACAAGGTCCTCTTCGTCAATTCCATCAGCATGGGGCTGCCTTCGATGGCGAACCCCGATTTTTTTCTCAAGATCAGACGGAAACTCAGGAGCTACACCCGCTGGCTGCGGAAAGTACCCGAGGGTCTTTGGGTCATGACGCCGGTGAACTTACCGCTTTATGGATCGACGATGGGCCGGTGGCTCAACCGCGTTTTGCTGGTTGTGCAACTGCGCCTGGCCATGCTTTTGCTCCGCATCTCGCGCCCGATTCTCTGGGTGGCGATCCCCACCGCGGCTGAGATGGCAGGACGTCTGGGTGAGAAGCTGCTCCTTTACCAGGTTTCGGACAAGTACGACGCCAACGAAGACAGCGCATTATCGGCGCAGGTTATCCGCGGATACGATCGCCGGCTGAAAGACGCGGCCGACGTGGTGTTGTACTCGGGGCGCAAATTATTCAGTGAAGCGACGGAGCCTCACCGATTCTTTCTCGAGCAGGCAGTGGATTTTGAACATTTCTCGCATTTGCAGGGTGAACCGGCTGCAGAGCTGGCCGGCATCCCACATCCCATCCTTGGTTACTTCGGCACCATGGATTATGTGATGGATACTGAGCTCATGGCAGAGGTCGCCCGCCTGCGTCCCAATTGGCACTGGGTGCTGCTTGGGCTCAAGTCCAACCTGGTGCGCGTGTCATCACCGAACATTCATTTTCTTGGCTCGAAGCCCTATCGCGACCTGCCGCAGTACGTTCGGCAATTCGATGTGTGTGTTTTGCCCTGGCGAGAGACCAACACGTTTACCAGCTATGGAAGCGCGATCAAGGTACGTGAATATCTGGCGACGGGAAAGCCGGTGGTGATGGCGCCGCTCTACGAATATCTGCAGACGCCGGGCTTGCGCTTCTATCGTGGCACCCAGGAATTTATCGCTCAGGTGGAAGCGGCAATGGAGCAGGACACTCCGGCTCTCGCGGCGCAGCGCCAGGCCGTGGTGAAGAATGGCACCTGGGATGAAAGAGCAAGCCAGCTCGCGGCGCTGATCAACTCGCTTCTGCACGGCCGGCGTCACGCCGATCTCTCTCCCGAGCTCTATCCACTCACGGAGGGGCATTGAATGCGCGCTTTGCTGGAAGACATGAAGTCCGGAAAAGTTGCTGCATATGATGTGCCTGCTCCCGAACTTCAGGAGGGAGGCATTCTCGTACGCACGGCTTTTTCTGCGATCAGTTCCGGCACCGAGAAGGCGGCGGTGGAGGCGGGTCGAAAATCTCTGGTCGGGAAAGCGATGGCTCGGCCCGACCTGGTAAAGCAGGTGCTCGAGTACGCGCAATCGAACGGGATTGCGGCCGCCCGCCAGAAAGTACAGGCGCGCCTGGAGACATTGTCTGCCCTGGGCTATTCCTGTTCCGGTTTCGTGCTGGAGGCGGGCGCCGGCACTACCGGTTTTCAGCCGGGCGACCGCGTCGCTTGCGCGGGCGTAGGCTACGCAAGCCATGGCGAGATCAATTTTGTACCCGCAAATCTTGCCGTCCTTGTTCCTGCGAATGTGAGCCTGCAGGCTGCGTGCTTGACCACCATCGGCGCGATCGCCATGCAGGGGGTACGCCAGGCAAACGTCACCTTCGGGGAAACGGTGGCCGTGATCGGTGTCGGCCTGGTGGGCGTGCTGGCGATCCAAATATTGCGTGCCGCCGGATGCCGGGTCATCGCCATCGATCTTTCCAGCGAACGCGCGGCGCAGGCATTGTCATTCGGCGCGCACCTTGGCCTGGCGACCAGTGATCCGGGCCTCGAAAGCGCCGTCGCTTCCTTCTCACGCTACGGTGTGGATGCCGCGCTGATCACGGCCGCTACGCGCTCCGCCGATCCGTTGGAGTTGGCCGCGAAGCTGTTGCGCGACCGCGGCCGCATTTCCGTTATCGGAGATGTCGGCATGGGTGTCTCTCGCGCGAATATGTACAGGAAAGAGATCTCACTTGCGATGTCTCGCTCCTATGGCCCGGGCCGCTATGATCCCCTTTATGAGGAGGGAGGCCAGGACTATCCGATAGGCTTTGTCCGCTGGACGGAGAAGAGAAACATGGAGGCCTTTTTGGATCTCCTGTCCGCGGGTTCGCTTGCGGTAGATTCGTTGCTTGCGCAGCAGTTCCCGGTCGAAGACGGGGGGAAGGCGTATGCCGCAGTGGAGGCCGGCGCCTACACCGGGATCATCGACTATCACGCGCCCGGCGGTGGGGAGCCCATCGCCAAGCCGTCTTTGCCGGCCCATGCTCCGCAACCACGATCGCAGGACAAACTACGCGTTGGATGCATTGGCGCGGGAGGATTTGCGCGCGGGGTCATCTTTCCCCATCTGCGCTCCTCTGCAGGACTGCAGTTGGAATCCGTTGCGACCAGTACGGGCGCAGCCGCCGCTTCGGCCCGCAGCGGATTCGGTTTCGCGCTTGCCGAATCGCCTTCCTCATTGCTGGACAATCCTAACGTGGAGGCCGTCTTCATCCTTACCCGGCACAACAGCCACGCCGCCTATGTGGAGAGCGCGCTCGGCCGCGGTAAGTCCGTCTTCGTTGAAAAGCCTTTGGCGATCAATCACGAGCAACTGGAGAGCGTGCGAGCGGCCTACGAAAAAGCCCTGGCGGAAGGCCGATCGCCGTTCCTCATGGTGGGGTTCAATCGCCGTTTCTCGCCGTTGACGGAGAAACTGAAGAGCTTCTTCGGCCGCCGCACCGAACCCATGCTCGTCCATATCCGCTGCAATGCCGGGTTCATCCCCCGTAGCAGTTGGGTGCAGGATCCGCAGAACGGAGGCCGGATTGTCGGGGAGGTGTGTCATTTCGTTGACTGGGCGCGAGCCGTCGTCGGTTGCCCCATGCAAACACTCACCGCCGCGGCATTGCCGGATGCGGGACGCTACAACCGGGATAACGTGACGGTCACCATCCGCTTTGAGGACGGCTCTGTAGCGAACCTGGTGTACGTTGCCAACGGAGATCGAGCCGTCGCCAAGGAAAACTTCGAGGTATTCTGCGGAAGCAGCGTCGCGCGCCTGGATGATTTCAAGAGTCTCTCCCTTTCTCGCAACGGCAAGACAGACACGATCAAAGGCAGTCGCGACAAAGGTCATCGCCGGGAAGTAGAGTTGACCCTGGAAGCCATGAAGCAGGGGAAGGAGGCTCCTATTCCTTTTGCAGAACTGATAGAAGTGACAGAGGCCACCTTCGCCATCGAAGAGGCGATCAGGACGCAGAGGGCCGTGCGTGTGGATGAGGCAAGTGCCGAGAAAGAACCATCCATCACCATAGAGAAGCATTCACCATCATGAGCCGGCCTTCCGAAAGAGACAGTCGTAGAAGCTCATTCGTTCATCGCTATGGAATTCTTTAGAACCAACGCGGATGCGCCTGTATTTGGAACGTCAGCGACGATGCATCGGCTCGCGTGGCTGCTTGCGCTTGCTTTCTCTCGTACCGCTGTGCATCGTGCTCCCGATGGCACCTTTGAAGATAGGCATCGCCGTCATCATAGGGTGGATCGCGCTGTTATGGATTGCAATCAGCATCGCACGCGGCCATTTTCACTATGTGATTCCGCTATGGGTGGCCGTTTACCCGTACTGTTACTATTTCTTTTCCTTTCCGGCCGAACGGTCGCATCTTCACCGTCGATCGAGCATTGATCGTGCTCCTGATCATTGAAATGGTCGTGGTCTCGCGACAGCAAGCTGCCGGGATCCCGCTAACGCACGACGTGCGTATCAGCGCTTATCTTTGGGGTCTGTACCTGCTGGTCTGCTTTCTTTCGCTCGCCGGTCACGCGCCATCTGAAGTACTTCCGTCCTACCGATCGTTGGTGGACGGCATGCTGATGCCTGCAGTCCTCGGTCTATACACGATCCGTATACTTCCCTGTCCTTGAGGACCTCAAGAGGCTACACGTATGTGCATGCATCCTGGGCATCGGGCTCTTCCTCACCGGGCTCGTCGAATTGACGACAGACATAGATCTGTTTCCCTGGAATGGCTCAGTACCGATGTTTACTGATACGCACATCAGGCGGGCGGATGGGCCTTTCGAGCAGCAAATTGTATTAACCATGGTGGCAGCCCTTGCCTTCTTCTTCATGGTTTATTTGCGACGACTCATGCCAGGGAAAATCTCTCCCGGGCGGGAGCTCTTGCATAAGGCTGGAGCGTTGGCTTCATTTGGAGCAGCGCTGCTTCCGCTCAACCGTGGTCTCGTATTGGCCTTAGCTCCGATCGCCGTCATCGACTCGCTTTCAAAGCATCGCTTGATACCCCGCCGAGCTTGGGCAGCATTTTTCGGCGTAATCCTGCTCGCGGCGATCGCAGCCAGAATTTTCGATCCCCGCCTGTACGACGACCGCGTTTCCGGTCCCGACAATGTCTATCAACGAGTGGCACAGCATCAGGAAACCCTGAGGGTGGTGCGTGAGTATCCTATCTTCGGTGTGGGATTTGGCCTGTACCACGACATCGCGACCCAGAACCCACGATATATGGTGAAGTGGAAAGGCATTGAATCGATGAACTTTCCGCATAACGTTATGATGACGGTGCTGTCGGAAGAAGGAGTCGTCGGCTTGTTTTTGTATGTTTCAGCGCAGTTCTTTCTAGTTCGTGCGATGTGGAAGATACGTAAAGCCTATCCGCCCGGATGGCTGGCGTTTCTTTACTGTGTCCTCGTTTACGTGTTGACGGGCCTGGACTTCTCCACCGTTTCATTTTCCGACATCAATCTCTTGTACATTTTTATTCTTTGTGCGATCTATCAGCAGCAGGTCAGAATGGCGTATGACCCGGAAGATCCCTGCTGCGGCTAGAATTTCTCCTGATCGAAATACATCTCTGCAAGTCGCATAACGTATGACCTCGCCAGCGGCCGAAGTGCGTTGGTTTCATGAGGGTGCATAGACGCCGGACATCCGTGGGGTTGCGACCGCTCGGCAACGGTTCCTTGGCGAAAGTTCGGAACGAATCGTGATTGACACTCTAGCCAGATGGTATCTTTCGATTGCTCCTTCCTTCGCACCAGGTTACTGGCGTGAACCGAAGCCACTCGAACGGGCGAGAATGGAATACGAGGACGAAGTTGCAGGTGGCTTCCTGGACTGGTTCCCAGCGCTTTCACTCACCGGCAAAGACGTTCTCGACCTTGGCTGCGGCTATGGTGGCAGGAGCGTCAGGTATGCTGAACTCGGCGCGCGATCATTAACCGGTATCGAGACGGCGGAACCCCAATGCTGCGAGGCGCGCGAATTTGCTGCCAACCGCGAAGATCGCTGCAACATTTGTTGACCGCCTGTGGAGAGTCGTTGCCGCTACCGACCGGATTGCTTTGATTGCATCCTCTCCTACGATGTCCTGGAACATGTGTGCGACGTCGACAAAACTCTGAGGGAATGTCTCCGAGTGCTTCGGGTTGGCGGATCTCTGTACGCTATATTCCCGCCGTTCCACCATCCGACCGGTTGTCATTTTGAAAGCTGGCTATCGAAAATGCCCTGGGCCTAATGTCTTGTTCCCGTGCCAGGCATTGGTTAAGGCGGGAACAGATATCATCTCGCGGCGGGCTGATAATTTTCGTCCAGACCAGCTGCGCCCACACAGATAAGCTCTGGGGACTCAATGGCATCACAATCAGAAAACTGAAGCGGATCGCTAACCGCCTGGACGCCGACTTTTCGATCCAACTTGCGCCCCTGTTTTCGTCGAGGAATCGCAAGTGGGAATCCTGGCATATGAAATACTATGCGCCGCTCCTCGCTCCGCTGCGCTATGTTCCCATCCTGCAAGAATGCTTCACGCATCGCATTGTGGTGACCATGACAAAGACTCATCGGTGAATGTCTCTGACACTGTGCTTTTTGCGGTCCCCCACTCCAGCTCCAACTTTCGGCGAGCGGTGGTTGCAGCAAAGGACGAAGCCCTATCCTCTGGACGGACGCCCATGTTTACACCTTGGTGTACACGGGCCGAAAAAGGCGAGGCGCAGCCCTTTCCAACGCTTTTGCTGCCCAGGTAAGCAGCTTTCAGGAGACCATCCTCGGCCATGTTCGATGGATGGTTGTCCGAATGCGGAGTCGCCCAGATGTCCTTGTATGCCCGAGCCCGGGGCAGGATAATCCGTTGCGGTTCTCATACCCAAAGGATAAAATTGGCCGGTCAGACGCTCGATCGAGGCGCATATGCTCGTTAAATTACAGTCCGCAATCTCATTGTTCACTTGCGGCTGCCTGGTGAGCGTGGCTGCGTCGCCCTCGAGCATCGGTTTTGTCGTGACCAGCGGCCAGGTTCAGGTGGATGGAGCCGCCGTCCGTGGCAACTCAACCCTGTTTCAGGGAAACGTCGTACGGGCCGGCGATGCGACTTCCGATCTGATGTTTCCCGGGGGATCCAATTTACTCTTGCAGCCGGGCTCGACCGTCACGGTCTTCCGTGAGTATGGCGTTCTGGAACATGGGGCAGCTGTACAGCGAGGTCACCAGGCACTGCTCGCGGACGGGCTGAGAGTATATTCCTTGTCACCGCAAGGTGCAGTCCTGGTAGACGTGCAAGACAAGTCTCATCTCAAGGTAACTGCTCAGGGCGGACCCGCCGAGGTTCGTAATCCGGCCGGGCTCCTGGTCGCTCGCCTGGAGCCGGGGAAAGCACTGAACTTTTCTGTACAGCCGCAAAGTTCAACCCCGACACCGCCGCAGCAAAATCCAGCCCCCCCGGCTGGGGAGCAAGCGCCGCCCCCGCAAGGGGCTCAACTGACAGTGCATGGCATTCTCCGCAAGGACCATCCTGGGCGTTATGGCCACTTTCTTCTGACCGACATGGCGACGAACGTAACCTACGAACTCCAGGGGCCAGACCTCGACGATCTGGTCGGCGCATCGGTGGAGGTCACGGGTAGCACGTACGACAGAGCGGCTGCAGAAGGGGCTTCCAAAGTGATGGCAGTCTCTGACATTCACCAGATGCCGCTCAGCGAAATACGCGGAGAAACGCCGGCACCAACGCCAGGCGCCCGGAGGAACACTCCTGCAGCAGCACCTCCCACACCTTCTGGTGACACTGTTCCCGCAAATGGTGCCGGGCCCGAGGTGGGCGCCACGCCTGAAGCCACCGCCCCGCCCGAGCCGACGGCCCCCGCCAATCCTCCCCCTCTGCCTGTCCACAGCGATACTGCCAAGATTCTGGTGATCGTGGGCGTTGCGGCTGGAGCCGTCGTTGGTGTGGCCCTGGGCCTGGGTGGCGGTAAATCGTCGACCGTCAGCCCGGAATAGATTCAGGCGGGTAAGAGATCCAGACTAAGTCGCGGGGAGTTCCCTCGTTGGCTGGTTTACCGCAACCATGGAAAGAATAAGAATCGGCCACGCCCCAATCGCTGGACGCGAAAATGGGTAGTCGAATAACGCATGGATCAGGACCGCTAAGACGCCGATTCCCCAGATCGATCGAATCGCAGGCCGTATTCCCCAAAGCGCGAGACAAAGCATGGCGAGCCCAACCGGCAAACCGCCTTCCGCTGTCCACTGCAACCAGTCGGAATGAGCCTGGTTGACGATGACTCCCGGGTCGAATGTGGCAAAGGCTGGATAAACTGCAGGCCAACAGCCGAGCCCCCAGCCGACCCAGGGATGAGCCGCGATCATGTGCACGGTCGAGACGGCGAATTGAATGCGGCCTGCAGTCAATGGCTCTGAAGAAAATCGCGCCGACGCTGTTTCAAATCCCACGATCAACGTCAAAACGCCAGTCGCAATTGCCAAGGTTAGGGCTGCAAACCGGACTTTTCGGCCAGCCTTACCTTTCTGTAAATGCAACAGAAGCAGAACGCCAAGGACTTCCGCGAAGCCGATCAAAAGTCCTGCACGCGAGGCGCTGACAACTAAGGCCGCAAGCAGTACCGCCGAAATCCCAAGGAAGGTATACGAATTCCTGTCGCTTCGCCGACTGCGAGAACAAGAGCGACGGGAAGAATTGTTTCTACGAAGACCGCGAAGTGCGTGTGATAGACAATCGGGCCCATCACGAAATCATGGTAGCCACTGGAAAACAAGCCGATACACTTTTCCTGGAGACAGATAGGCCTGAAGAATCGCTTCCATTGACGAGGGCAAAGCCAAACCAGACCATGCACTGTTCGCAATACCCTAGCCCAGGTTCCCATCTCGTAGGGTAGATACGCCTATGTAGTAGACCGCAGCCCACGTCATCCACTGCAGCGTTGCGCGCTCTGTCGCGAAACGGTTGACGGTAAAGCCGGCGATGAATTGAAAGCATCCCCACAAAACGATAAAGCTCAAGGCCAACAGTGGCAAGTACGTCCCGCGAGCTGGCGCACTTCCAAGCACCAGCACTATGCCTGCTATGAGGAATACGGATATTTCGAAGAGAGCGACAGGCCAGTATGCGGGAATCCAAAGTGTAAGTGTGGCGCAGAAGAGAGCAAACAGGAGCAACAGTGGGAATGGCGCACGTGTCGTTGATAAACCAGTGCCTTCTAACCACTGATTGGTATCTGAGGGCCTCAGAATGCGAACATTCCCAAGCTAGGCCAGGATTGGATATGCATACGCTTAATCCTTTCGATGCTTGACTACCAGAAACCAACCGAATAATGGTGCCAGGAACTCGAACGGCTTGCACTGGTGCTTTTCGATCGAGATCTGGGTCCAAACAATCGCCTTAGCTTCCGAGCCGTGTAGAGGTCGACGTGGACCGGCGCAAGACTATTTTCGAAGTGCAGTTTGAAACCTCTCCCGTAGCGAAGGAATGCCGCCACAGCGTGAAATACGACCAGAAAGCGTAGACATGAACGTTGATCCTGCCTCCTGGACGAAGAACACGGTAACATCTCGCGCACCACCTTCTCCGGCTCATCGGAGCACATTAGAACCCCGTGCGAATAGATGTAATCAAAACTATCATCCGCAAAAGGAAGATGACGCATGTCTGCGCGTTGCACGTTCGCCAGGTTACCGACACGTTCGCGCGCCAATGCTATGTGTTTCTCGGTCAAATCTACGCCTGTCGCGATCGCTCCGTGTTTTGCAAATTGCAGCAGATCGGCGCCGGTGCCGCATCCGATCTCGAGAACTTTCTCACCTGCGTGTTCACGAAACTCTGCCACATCGTAGAGCCAAGGGTAAGTGGAATAACGCTCCTGTTCGCTAAGGAATAAGGGCGTCTCGTTCCAATGGTCTTGTGCGAGCTGTGCGGCATCGGGCATCACCTACTCCGACCCATCGCTTTTAAAGAATTGAATCATATCGAGCAATCCAATATTGCGGTTAAAGACCATTCGTGGCAAGCAGTGGCTCAGCTTGATTCACCATAGAAGGGCCCTCCCTCTCAATAATTCCTACCACCAGAGAGCAAAATTCAACAGGAACCAGCCGTCGTGGCCATGAATTTAGGTCTTTTGGCCCTTGACTACCAGGAACCAACCAAACCACCGCGACAGAAACTGGAACGGCCGGCACTCAGCCAGGGCTCCATGCTTTGCGAATTGCAGCAGGTCGCTTCCCGTTCCGCATCCGACTTCCAGAACCTTTTCTCCCCGATGTTTGCCGAACTCGGCGACTTCGTAGAGCCACGGGTAGGTTGAGTAGCGCTCCTCTTCCGTCAGGAACAAGGGAGTTTCATTCCAATGAGCTTGTGCGAGCTCCGCAGCGTCAGGCATCACTCACACCATCCTGCGTTCAAGAAAGCTACCGCGTGGCCACCAGCGATTCCATTGGATTGGCTGACTTACGGATATCACCATTCACAAATTCCTTCCACCAGAGAGCAAAATTCAAGAGGAACCAGGCATCGCGTCCTCGACCAGACCGGATCAGGCGACGAACGGCAGCTGGATCCAAAAAGTCTGTCTGTTCACAGAACGCCGACAGTTCGTGCTTGGTGAATTCACCGAATCGGTCAAAGAACCATTCGTAGATAGGCACGCCAAAGCCTTGCTTCCTGCGATCGATAATGTCGTCAGGTATCACGCCGCGTACGGCTTTCTTCATGATGTGCTTTGACTCGTTACCTCGCGTGATCACCTGCTCAGGAACACTCATAGCAAGTTCGACGAACTTGTGGTCGAGAAAAGGAACGCGCGCCTCCAGGCTTGCCCCCATCCCCATCTTATCGAGCCGCATCAGAAGCAGTTCCGGGAGACGCAGATTCAGGTCAAGGTAGGTCATCCACTTTACCGGCGTTCTTTCCCAGGCATTCTGCGTAAAACGCTCATGGATAGGGCGGATCGCCTCCCAGGAAGTCTTGTTCTGAAAGCGCCGCCGCAGCCGGGGTGACAACAGGCTCAGCTTGGCGCGTTCTGAAAAGGCGTGCACACCCCCCCAGAAAACGGGGTATCCGGCACTCGCACGCCAAAGTAGCTCATACGCCGGACTACCGGACTTGCCCAAAGCACCCAGTCCCAGAAGGCCGAGCCTCTTGATCGCGCGTGGGATTGGATACTCATTCCACCGAGTCAGAGTGAGGATCTGTTTCCAGCGCTCATAGCCCCAGAAGAGCTCATCTGCTCCTTCCCCGGCCTGCGCAACAACGACACCATGGTCGCGTGCCAGCCTGGAAAGAAAATACACCGGCATGCAGACAGGGTCAGCGATGGGTTCATCTTGCAGATAGACCATGCGCGGCAGGAAGTCGAGAAAATCCTCTTGCGTGAGAACCCGTTCCTGGTGAACAGCTCCAATGTGAGCCGCGAAGCGGCGGGCATGCGGCAACTCACTTTTGCAACCGCGATAGTCTTTGTCATATCCGACAGAAAACGTTTTTACCTTTTCTGCAGCTGACTCCGAAAAAAGCGCGGCATTGGTACTGGAGTCGATTCCACCCGATAAGAAAACTCCGACCGGAACGTCGCTGACTGTCCGCAGCGCAACGCTGGTGCGTAATTCCGACAGCAGGCGCTCGGCGATCTCATCCTCTGAAATGCCGGTCAGCGGAGTGGTGTGGTCAAGAACATCCCAATAACGCTCCACGCGCTGCAGACCGGACGCATCGATCGTCAGAAACGATCCAGGCGGCAATTTCTGGATTCCGGCAAACAACGTGGCCGGGGCCGGCGTGGAGATAAAAGACAAATAATGGAACAGCGCTTCTTCGTTGACTGCACGAACCTGGTCAGGATCCTGAAGCAGTGCTTTGATTTCCGAAGCGAACGTAAGGCGTCCGTGATGAATGCTGTAGTACAGCGGCTTGATACCGACCCGATCACGAATAAGCCAGAGGCGATGTGCGTTTGCGTCCCACAGAGCAATCGCGAACATCCCACGGAACTTTTCGAGGCAATCGATCCCCCATTCCGCAAAGGCGTGCAGGATCACCTCGGTGTCGGAGTGATTCGTTTTCCAGCGGCGGCGGCTGAGTCCTTCGAGCTCCCGCCTTATCTCCGCATGGTTATAAATTTCACCGTTGAAGACCATCTGCAGCGACCCATCCTCATTGCTCATGGGCTGAGCAGCCGCATCAGAAAGATCAATGATGGAAAGCCGCCGATGTGCTAAGCCGACCCGGCGGTCGGGGGAAATCCACAGCCCGGCGCCATCCGGCCCGCGATGCACCATGGTCTCCCGCATACGGACGAGATATTCCGCAGTCACCTGGAAGTTGCTGTTTTTGAATGCCAATACTCCAGAGATTCCGCACATCCGCAGGCACCCGAGCTTATACCCTAACACCAGGATCTGACATGGAAGAAATGACCGAGCAGGCTATCCGCGAGTTTTGGGAATCTCATCCTTGCGGTGAAAGCCTGGTCGATAGCCTCCGCGAGGATCACGAGGCATTTTTCCGCCGCTACGATGCGTTCCGGTATCAACGGGAAGCGCACATTCTGAAGCGCCTGGACGCAATTGATTTCGAGGGCAAACACGTTCTTGAGATCGGTCTGGGGCAGGGCGCTGATTCCGAGCAGATCATCCGGCGAGGAGCCATATGGTCGGGGCTGGACCTGTCGCCCGAATCCGTTAGCCGCGTGTCCACCAGGCTACGCCTTCGCGGATTGCCTTATGACAGGCTTGAATGTGGGAGCGCTCTGGTGCTGCCGTTCCCTGACAACAGTTTTGATATTGTCTTCTCCCACGGGGTCCTCCACCATATCCCCGACGTGATCACCGCACAGAAGGAAATTGCCAGAGTCCTAAAGCCGGGTGGTCATCTGATCGCCATGCTCTACGCTCGCCGCTCGCTGAACTACCTTCTGGCGATTTCAATCGTGCGACGTGCGGGTATCGCCGCTCTTTACCTGGGGCGCGCACGACGGCAGCGGACTGGTTGGCGGACACATCGCGAATGCCAAGCGCATGGGCCTGAGGGAGTACCTCAGGCTGTCCAACTTTATACACGCCAACACCGACGGTCCCTTCAATCCGTATAGTAAAGTTTATGATCTGACTACGATCAATAAGGACTTTCCGGCCTTTCAGCTTGAGAAGAGCTATCAGGAGTACATGCATGCACCACCGCTGCCTGTGTCGTGGCTCAAACCCTTTGCGAGGGTTCTAGGTTGGCACCTTTGGGTGCACTTGGTCCCGCGCAAGACATGAAGCTGTTTAGGGGACGCCAAGCCCTGATCTTCGCCAGATCGTGATGCGACGAATGGACCACAACCGCTTGAAAATCATGAGCATCGTCGGCGCTCGGCCGAACATGATGAAGGTGGCCCCGCTGTTGGCGGAACTGCGCCGGCACGATGATATTGATCCGGTCCTGGTCCACACCGGCCAGCATTACGACTACTCCATGTCTCAGGTGTTTTTCGATCAGCTGGGCGTTCCGCCTCCCGACTACAACCTCGATGCCGGTTCAGGCCCGCATTACGCGCAAACCGCGGAAATCATGCGGAAGTTTGGCGACCTCGTCCAGCAGGACCGTCCAGACATGGTGGTGGTCTCGGGGGATGTGAACTCCACCATCGCCTGTGCCCTGGTGGCCGCAAAAGAAAGGATTCCCATAGCCCACGTCGAAGCCGGATTGCGTAGTTTCGACCGGTCAATGCCGGAGGAAATCAACCGCATCCTGACCGACGCCCTGTCAGACCTTCTTTTCACCACCGAGGAAAGCGCGAACCGGAATCTCGCCAAGGAAGGGGTCGCACCCGACAAGGTCTTTTTCGTCGGCAATCTCATGATCGATTCCCTGGTGAGGGCCCTCAAGATTACCCGGCCCTCCTCGTTGCGTTCCGAGTTAGGGCTGCGGGCCAAACCCTACGCCGTGCTCACCCTCCACCGCCCTTCCAACGTGGATCACGGAGATGAGTTGAAGCGCACGCTCGAGGCCATCGCCGAGATCGCGGAGCGCCTCCCGGTCGTATTCCCGGCCCACCCAAGAACTGCCCGGAACATCGATGTGGCCGGGCACAGCGCGGTAAGGGTCTGGAAAGGCGGCCTGCTCCCGGAGTGTGGTCTTTGGATGATGCCCCCGGCCTCCTACCTCGATTTTCTCGACCTCATCCGCCATGCCGTCATGGTTATTACGGATTCCGGCGGAGTGCAGGAAGAGACGACGTTCCTCGGGGTGCCCTGCCTTACCTACAGGGAAAACACCGAGCGGCCGGTGACCGTATCCATGGGTACAAATCGGGTGGTGGGATGCGACCCGCAACAGTTGCTGCTCAGTGCCCTTGAAACCCTCGAAAATGCCAACGCCAACCACAACCAGGAAAAGGACCGAGCCGCGCTTATCCACCCTCCGCTGTGGGATGGACGAACGGCTCCGCGCATCGTGCGTGTTCTCAAGGAGGCGTATCAACGCGATCCGGCCTGCACCGGGGAGCATGTGCCTCTGTGACCCAGAGCCCGCCGCCGGGTCCAATGGAAGCGGTTCAAGCACTGCGCACCTGGATCGAAAGCAGGCAATTCAAGGGGTACGAGCCGTTTGATCTCCTCAACTCGCCCTATCTAGCTGGCGCCTGGGCCCGAAAGGCGTTCCCGGGAATCATCCTTATCCAGGCCGGCAAGCGGTTCGCGGGTCAACGGCTTCGCCGGCTCCTGAAGGTTCCTCCGAGTCGTAATCCCAAGGCCCTGGGCCTTTGTCTCTCGGCCTATTGCGACCTGGCCCGGTCCGGATGCGATGTTTCCGCGCAGGCAATCTGGCTCAAAAACGAGCTGATCCGGCTACGATCGCCCGATGAATCAGAATTCTGCTGGGGATACGACTGGGATTTCCTCTCCCTGCGCGGCCCGCGCCTGCCGGCCTTCTCCCCGAACTGCATCGCGTCCTATTTTTGCGCAACCGCGATGCTCGAGATGAGCGAGGTTTTTGGCGACCCGGAGGCACGGGCGATGGGAGAATCGGTCGCCCATTTCATGGCTTCCCGTTTGCAGCGCTCCTTCGAAACTGAAGATGAAGTTTGTTTCAGCTATACGCCCAACGGCAAAACGTGGATTTACAACAGCAGCGCCCTGGTTGGTGTACTCCTGGCGCGCGTCGGCAAGCTGCTTGGCAATGCCAACTACCTTTCCCTGGCGCGCAAGGCCATGGTTTTTCTGGAAAAGGGCCAGCTCAAAAGCGGCGGATGGTACTACGGGCAACTTCGCCGGCAACGCTGGATCGACAGTTTTCACACGTCCTATAACGTCTGCGCACTGCTCGACTACCAGCACATCACCGGAGACTCAACCTTTGAACACGCCATGCTGAAGGGGCATCGTTACTACCAGGCCACGTTCTTCAAAGAAGGAGCGCCTGGATACTTTCATAACCGCCGTTTCCCCATCGACATTCACGCGTGTTCTCAGGCCATCCTGCACTTCACCGCATTCTCGGCAATCGATCCAGGAGCCCTGGAGCGGGCCTGGAAAGCCTTCCACTGGACGGCGGCAAACATGGCCGCGGCAGACGGTTCCTTTTACTATCAGCGCCATCGTCTGTGGACTAACCGTACGCCCTATATGCGCTGGGGACAGGCCTGGATGTTCCGGGCCCTCGCCCGCCTGCTGGTCGCAAGCAGCAGCTTTGACGCCCCAGTTGGATTATGATGCTCGCGGTAACCAAAATGCGCATCTGGATCGACCTGGACAACTCGCCCCACGCTCACTTCTTCCCTCCTATTATCAAGAGGCTGGAAGAGGCAGGCTACGCCGTGGAGCTCACCGCCAGGCGCTTCGGCCAGGTAGAAGAGATTGCCCGCTCCCACAACCTGGACTTCGTGGTCATCGGCCAACACCGCACTCCCCACTTCTTTCTCACCCGCGGAATGGCTACTGTCATCCGGGCGTTGCGGCTGGCCTGGTACGGTCAAAAGATTCGCCCCGCCATCGCGGTAAATCACGGTTCCCGTGCCCAGGTGCTCGCCGCATGGTTCCTCGGCATTCCCGTCATGACCATCTACGACTACGAATTCGTCTATTCGGAACTATTTTCCAAGATGGCCACGAAACTCCTTCTGCCGGAGACGATTCCTGCCCTGACGCTTCAAGGCCAGCGCGTCAACATGAACAAGGTGATCCGCTATCCAGGCTTCAAAGAGAACGTTTATCTGAGTGGATGGCACAACTCACCGGGCGTGATGGATGACCTGAAACTGGATCCCGGCCGGCTGATCATCACCGTCCGTCCACCTGCGACCTGGGCTCATTACCAGGACCCCTTTTCAGAAGTTCTCTTTCGGGCGCTGGTCGAGCGCCTGCGCGGAGACCGGGACTCGCAAGTGATCGTGCTACCCCGCACCCATAAACAGGGGGAGGAGCTGAGAAGTGCCTACGGCATGCGGTCGGCCCCCTTTCAGGTGTCTGACAAAGCCGTGGACGCGCTCAGCTTGATGGCACATTCCGATGCAGTTTTAAGCGGAGGGGGCACCATGGCCCGCGAAGCCGCCATCCTGGGAACCCCCGCGTACAGCCTGTTTGCCGGTAAACCGGGCGCAGTGGATGCCGCTCTTGAGCGCGACGGAAAGCTGACCATCCTGCGAAAAATCGAAGAGGTAAAAAATCTCCGCTTTGAGAAAAACGCTCGCGCGTTTCGCGCCAACAGCGCAGATGCCCGCACACGGGAAGTTATCTTGCAGCACATCATCGCTTTAGGGAGCTGAGCAAGGGTGGACCACTATAATCTCTCTTTAAGCATGAGGAATCTATTGTGAGGCGATTTTTCGGGTTGGTATTTCTGGCGACGAGCGTTTCGCTCCTGGCCCAAGATCAAAACGCCGGATGGCAACCGGATCTTACCCGCCTGCAGACCTACACCTCGCACCGTGCCTCGAGTGCCGACCCAACCGGAGCCAATGCCGACGCCCGCAGAGTCGAGCCCGGCGCTTCGCTCACGCTGTTAGATACCGACGGCCCGGGCAAAATTTCGCATCTCTGGTTCACGATCTCGAGCGACGAGCCTTACCATCTCAAGCGCATCGTGCTGCGAATCTATTGGGACGGCGAGGCCACTCCCAGCGTGGAAGCGCCGATCGGGGACTTCTTCGGTTTAGGCCTGGGCGACTACTACTCCTGGCAGTCTGAGCTGCTATCGGTGGGCAGCGAAAACAGCATGAACAGCTTTTTCCCCATGCCCTTCCAGAGGCATGCCCGGGTGACTGTCAGCAATGAGGGCAAGCAGCCCATCGGCAGTCTTTACTACAACATCGATTACCAGACGGACTCTCATCCGCTGGCCCCTGGCACGCTGTATTTCCATGCTCAGTATCGTCAGGCCCAACCCAACCATGGATGGACCAACCAGTGGACCAGCAATGGGGATCCCCTGGTCGATGACAAGCGAAACCTGAACGGCCAGGATAACTACGTCTGGATGGAGGCAAAGGGGAGCGGCCAATTTGTCGGGGTCACCATGTCGGTGATGCAAAACCAGGACGGCTGGTGGGGCGAAGGGGATGACATGTTCTTCGTCGATGACGACAACACCCCGGCTATCAACGGCACTGGCTCAGAGGATTACTTCCTGGGCGCCTGGGACTTTGGAGGAAAGCCTTTTTCCTACCAGCTTTACGGCGCACCGGTCGTAGGCCCGGAGCTAGCCGGCGGCCGGTCGAGCGTCTACCGTTTTCATCTGGACGCGCCCATACCGTTCAGAAGGTCTTTCAAGGCCACCATCGAACACGGAAACGCCAACCACCGCTCAGATAATTTCTACTCGGTCGCTTACTGGTATCAGACTGAGCCGCACGCTCCTTTTCCGCCTTTACCGGCTTCGGACCAGAGGCTCCCCGTCGTGCAACAGGTGGGAGGGCCAGGAAACGCCCACGCGGTTGGCAGTTCTCCGGGCGCCAGCCCGGCACCCACGCCCGCCCCGAGGTAGCAGAGCCACCATATTCACGAAAGGGCAGATCTCTCGGCTTCGTCGAAAAACATTTCCACGAAGGGTCCGTAGAACCGCAGGTCCCTCCGCTTCGCTTCGCTCCGGTCGGGATGACAAGGGGGAGGGTGGCGCTTCCATCTGGAGATTGGCTGCAGGTGGAGCGAACTGCAGATCCCTCCACGGCACGCCGGGACAGGTCGGCTTCGCTCCCACGTGCAACCGATTCCAGATGGAAGCACCGCCTCCCCCTTGTCATCCCGACCGGAGCGAAGCGAAGCGGAGGGACCTGCGGTCCTACCGGACCCTTCGTGGAAATGTTTTTCGACGGGCAAGCGGAGGGATCTGCACTTCCGCGCGGGCATTTCGAGTTACTTTGACTCCCCCGAAGCAGCGGCGGGCGAGAGCAGTATCCTTGAATAGAGAGAGAATCCCATGGCAGACATTCCAACCTTCAAGCGTTTCAATCTGAATGAGGTCGCCCGCTCCTTTCCCGAGACTGCGGAAACCATGTTGCTGGATACCTACCTCACCAACGAAATAGCCGCGAGTGCGCGCGTCTTCAGGGTTTACCGGGAAACGCCGGCGCACTATCACGAGGGGTCCGACGAATATCTGTACGTGCTATCAGGCAAAGGCACGTTTTGGATGGAAGACCCATCCAATGGGGCCGAATTTTCCCCAGGCGACTTACTCTTCTTCAAGCGCCGTATCGTTCACGCTCTCCCCAGCATGATCGAGGGGCCCGTGGTCTTCCTCGCCATTGACACGCCCAGGCGCGACCCGAAGGACATCATCTTTGTAGACCCGGCAGACGGCACGCCGGAGACCTTCATCCGGGCGAAGGAACGCTATTGAGCTCTACCGAATTCCCTTCACATCCCAGATGTTCCTGCAATACTCCTGAATTGCCCGGTCGGACGAAAATCTCCCCATACGCGCCGCGTTATAGATCGACATCTTCGACCACTTCTCCTGGTCAAGAAATGTGGCGGAAACTCGATCCTGACAATCGACATAAGACTGATAGTCCGCAAATAGAAGGTAAGGATCGCTATTGAGCAGGCCGTCGATCAAAGGACGGAACAGGTTGCGGTCGCCCCGCGAAAACTGGCCGCTCGCCAGGCTGTCGATGACTTCCTGAAGCATAGAATTCGACTCGTAGATGGCCCGCGGATGATAGCCGGCGTTCCTGGTGGCGGCGACTTCCGGGGCCGTCAGGCCGAACAGGAAGAAATTCTCGTGCCCGACGGCATCTCTGATCTCGATGTTTGCCCCGTCAAGGGTTCCGATCGTGAGCGCCCCATTCATGGCGAATTTCATGTTTCCCGTGCCCGAAGCCTCTTTGCCGGCAGTCGATATTTGTTCGCTCAGGTCGGCTGCGGGATAGACCTTCTGTCCGAAGGTGACGTTGTAGTCGGGCAGGAATAACACCTTGATCCGCTGCTTCACCTCCGGGTCCTGATGGATCACTTCCCCGACGGAATTGATCAGCTTGATGATCAACTTGGCCATCGCGTACCCGGCGGCCGCCTTGCCACCGAAGAGGAAGGTACGTGGTGTGATATCCAGCGAGGGATCTTTCTTGAGACGAAGATAAAGCGTCAGGATATACAGCGCGTTCAGGTGCTGGCGCTTGTATTCGTGGATGCGCTTCACTTGCGTGTCGAACATGGAGCTGGGATCTACCGCGTGGCCGGTCTCCTCCACGATGTATTGCGCCAGTCTCGCTTTAACGTCGTATTGCACCTTCCGCCATTCGGCGCGGAAAGCGGAATCCTCCGCGTAAGATTCCAGTTTCTTCAGCTGCTCCAGATTTGAAATCCAGCCATCGCCAATCTTGCTGGTCATCAATTTGGATTGTTCCGGATTGCTCACGGCGAGCCAGCGGCGGGGTGTAACACCGTTGGTGACGTTTGTAAATTTATCCGGCCACAGATCGTGGAAGTCCCGCAGCAATTCGTTCTTCAACAGTTCCGTATGCAACTCGGCGACGCCGTTGATGTGCTTACTCCCCACGCACGCCAGGTGTGCCATGCGAACGAATTTGCTCCCAACCTCATCAATAATGGAGAGGCGATTCACTTTGCCCTCATCGCCCGGGAACCGTTCCCGCACTACGTTGAGGAAGCGGCTGTTGATCTCGTAGATGATCTCAAGATGACGGGGCAGCAAGCCGGCAAATAAGGGCAATGGCCAACGTTCAAGCGCTTCCGGAAGGAGCGTGTGGTTGGTGTAGTTGAACGTCTGCGACGTTACTTCCCAGGCCCTGTCCCATCCGAACTCATGTTGGTCTATCAGCAAACGCATCAGCTCTGCGACACCGATCGAGGGGTGGGTGTCATTCAGCTGGATGGTCCACTTCTCATGAAACTTGTCCAGCGAGTGTCCCCCGCGCAGGTGGATGCGGATCATGTCCTGCAGGGCGCAGGACACGAAGAAGTATTGCTGTTGCAGCCGAAGTTCCTTACCCTGTATCTCGTCGTCGTTCGGATAAAGCACCTTGGTGATGTTTTCCGCAAAGTTCTTCGAGGCAACCGCGCCCTGGTAATCACCGCTGTTGAACCTGTCGAAATAAAAAGACTCGCCGGATTCTGACTTCCACAGTCGAAGGTCGTTGGCCCTCCCCGAACCGTATCCGAGTATAGGCGTGTCGTAGGGAATCCCTTTGACCACCGAAGCGGGGATCCAGGCTACTTTCAGGTTTCCGTGCGCATCATGGGAATACTCCGTATGGCCGCCGAATAAAACATCGACCGCCGCATGCGGCCGCCGGATTTCCCAGGGATTTCCATACCGCAACCAATAGTCGGTCAACTCCACCTGCCAGCCGTCGTGGATCTCCTGGTGGAACATACCGAACTCGTAACGAATACCGTGACCAATGGCGGGGACTCCCAACGTAGCCAAAGAATCCAGGTAGCATGCCGCGAGCCGGCCGAGGCCCCCGTTTCCGAGCCCAGGCTCGCTCTCTTCCGCGATAATCCGATCCAGATCGAGGCCGAGCTCCTTGGTGGCTTGCCGAACGGGATCTTCCACTCCAAGGTTGAGTAGATTGTTCGCCAGGTGTGGTCCCATGAGAAATTCGGCGGAAAGATAACAGACCAGGCGGACATCGTGCTCGGCGTAGCTTCTCCTGGTCTCCAGCCAACGTGCCAGGATCCGATCCCGAACCGTGTACGCGACGGCCATGAAATAGTCCATGTTGGTAGCGAACTCTGGGTCTTTGCCCATTACGTAGCGCAGGTTTTCGAGGATCGCTTGTTTCAGCGTTTCGACCTTAATACCGGTGCGGTCATCATCGACTGCCGCCATAACAGTTTGTACGGGTTCTTCCTGAACAGAACGGCTCATGAAATGTCCAACTTTCCGCGGAACGCGTGGAGGTGCGACGAAACGAATGCTAGCGGCAGGCACTCACAAAGACAAGGATGCGGGGCGAATTTTAACGACTCACTCATTTCGCTTTGTTCGAGCGCGCTTCATCTTCACGATCTATTAACCATGACGGTCGCATTCTGGGTTATGGCCAAACTCGACTTCAATCGGGTTCTGCGCATGACCCTGGTCGTGCTCAGTGTAGGTTTGTTTGTCGGCCTGATACTGGCTGCTTGGCAAAGATCAAAGACGGAACAGCTCACGCTGGCCGCGGGCGCATCGAGCGGAGAAAGCTACATCCTGGGCAATGCGCTGAAGACCGTGGTCGAGCGGCACAACCCTAAGATTCGCATCACTGTTCTCGAGACCGGAGGTACGGTCGAGAACCTCAGAATGCTGGAGGACGGGCGTGCGCAGTTAGCGACCGCACAGTCCGACATCTTGCCTGGCCCGAAGGCTCGGGCCGTGGCGGTGCTCTACGACGACACTTTCCAACTCCTGGTGGCTAAGAATTCCCCGGTCCAAAGCCTGGTGGACTTGCAAGGCCGGCGGATTGCCCTGGCGCAGAGCGGGGGACAATTTCAATCCTTTCTGCATGTGGCCGACCATTTCGGCATGCACAGGGAAGACTTTCAGTTTGTCGGCGCCAGCGATCAGGACGCGGGTGACGCATTCATGAGTGGACGCGCCGACGCCATCTTCAGGGTCCGTGCGCTCGGCGATCCGTCGATTCAGCAGCTGGCGCAATCGGGAAAAGTTCGGTTTCTTCCCATTGCGCACGCCGCGGCGATGAAGATCAAATACCCCGCATTTCAGGCCGCTCTGATCCCCGTGGGCGCCTATTTGGGAAATCCCCCGATACCCGCACAGGACTTCCCCACCGTGTCGATACAGCGCACCCTGCTGGCGAGCGATCGTGCCAACACTGCTGCGATCCGGGCCGTCACGGAAAGCCTGCTCGAGCGGCGCCAGGAGATCATGGATGAGATCCCGGCCAGGATGACGGAGGTGCGCCTACTCCTGGTGCAAACCCGCAGACCGCAGCCGCAATCGGGCCTGGGCCCTGCCCTGCATCCCGGTGCGCTTAGCTTTTACGACAAAGACAAGCCGTCGTTTCTGCTGGCACATGCGGATTATGTCGGTTTGATATTGACGGTGGGCTTGATGGCCGGGTCCTGGATCTGGGAACTGAAGCGATGGATGCAAAGGCAACAAAAGACGAACGCGGACCAATACAGCAACCGAGTGGTGGCATTGATCGGCGCAGTAGGAGAGATAAATTCGCTGGCGCCCCTCGACGAAACGTGGCGTGAGCTATTGAAGATTCTTACGGAAGCCGTGGGTGACCTCGACGCCGACAAGCTCTCTGAGGAATCCTTCAACTCCTTCCGGGCAATTCTGCAAATAGGGATGGAGGTAACGAAAGAGCGCCGCGCCCTGTTGAGCTCCACGAGCAACGCAACCAGCCCTGTTGCCGGTTCTATCCATTCGACGGTCTAGAGCATTTTTCGCAATACTAAGAAGCTTCTAGATTCGGTTACGAGCAGCTTTCTTTGGCGGAAAGCTGCGTAAACTTCTGTGCTCCGGTCTGCACCGTTGCGAAAATGCTTTAGTCGAGTTGCTCCTTGATCCGATCCATCTCGAAGACAATGCCCCGGGAGTCGAGGGAAAAAGAATCCCTGCGTAGGAGCTGGCGCTCCTCATACCGGTAATAAGCGCCGTCCTGAGGGTCGATCACCCAAATTTCCGGAATGCCCATGGTTCGGTAGTCTTCGAGCTTGCGCTTGAGACGCTGGATCGTATCCTCAGGTGAAAGCACTTCGAACACTGCTATCGGCGGATGAGTCACGATCTTCTCGATGGGTTGCGCGCGATCAAGCACTGTTACATCCGGAACGCGAAAACGTGTCGGCGCTACTTGAATCCGCAATTCCGGGCGAAGGCGAAGGTTCCAATCCTTCTCGTGCTGCAAAAACCACTTCAAAATCGCCAGTTGCCAGGCCGAATGGTCGTTCTCACCCACGGGTCGTTCCTCAATCACTCCGTCTACATATTCCGCATCGGGCTCATAGGAGGAGCGCAGGTAAACCTCAACCGGAACCTGGGTCGTGGTCGCCATAGTGGACTTTAGTTTACTCCCGGTAAGAACCGATGGGGATCCCAGGTCTCGCTTTTGAGACCTGGGATCCCCGCAACCGATCCCGAATGGAAACGCGCACTCCCCTCTTGTCCTTAGGAGTGGCCCTTAATATCAGGGTCAGTGTCCCTGCGGCGGGGGCGGCACCGTCAAGGCATAAACCACACTGTCGACAGCCGTAATCAAATATTGGCGGCCGTCAATCTGGTGGCCGGCCTCCTAAACACAGCAGCAGACCCGCCCCGGCCAGCAACCGGAAGAATGGACAGCAGCGACTTTGCCGGAGCGAAAACCAGCCCCACTTAGTAATAGTTGATTATTATCCGGCTCGATCGGAGCTTTGGCAAGCCTTTTCCCGTGACCCGGCGCTATCCGCTTAGGCCCCATTCCTGCCGACTTTTTAAAAGCCTGTAAAAAAGTAGTTGCAATAAACATTGCTCTTCCTACATCCTTATGGAACTTTACAAAGTAATTGTCCAGGCTCGTGCAAAGCGCGCCTGCCGGCCCCCAGACTCCTGCGATTCTGCGAGGTTAGAAATGCACATTCTCCGAGAGCTGAAGAAGCAGTTCGTCATCCCTTCCTTCGCTGTGCTGGTTGCCCGTCCCTCTTATCTCTGTTTACTGCTGCTGCTCTGCACCCTGCAGCTGCGGGCAGACGTGACTGGATCTATTCGCGGATACGTCCGTGACAAGTCCGGCGCCGTCCTCCCCAACGCAACCATCACCGCCGTGCAGGGTAGTACCGGATACAGCCGCACGGCTACCAGTGACGGATCGGGCCAGTACACCCTGCTCGCTTTGCCTCCGGGAACCTACAAGCTCATCGCATCCGATGCCGGTTTCGACCAGGGTGTCATTGATCAGGTCGTCCTCAACGTCAACGACGCGCTGAACTTTGACTTCACCCTGCAAATCGGCAATGTGAACCAGACAGTCTCTGTCGATGCCAGCGCGGTGCAGGTTGAGACCTCCAGCACTTCTCAAGGGACAACCATCACCTCGTCTCAGATCCTGGCTATGCCGCTGAACGGCCGTTCGTACCTCGACCTGCTGTCCCTGCAGCCGGGGGTCGCGCCTTCGAATACCAACGGCGGCTACAACGACCGCTCGCCCTCCTCAGGTCTCTACAACTCCTCGGGGAATGTCTCGACCGACGGTATGCCGGAGGGGGGCAACTCCTTCCTGGTGAACGGCGCCGAGGTGAACGAAACCAAGAATATGGGAGCAGGCCTGATTCCCGACGCCGACTCGGTCGCCGAGTTTCGCCTGATTACCAATAGCTTCGCCGCAGAGTACGGGAAGTTTACCGGTTCGGTCATGAACACGGTGACCAAGTCCGGAACGAATAGTTTTCACGGAACTCTCTTCGAGTTCTATCGTAACCAGAAGCTGGACGCGATCAACTACTTCGATAGCACCAAGGCCGAGTTGAAACGTCATCAGTACGGTGGAGTGATAGGCGGACCCATCTGGAAAGACCGGCTCTTCACCTTTACCGACTTCCAACAAACCCGCCAGGTATCCGGCTCCAGCACCGGGGTGGTGCAGGTTCTCAGCAACGACGAACGCAATGGTATTTTCTCCGATGACATCCTCAACACTCCGGTGCAAGGCGACGCCTGGGCCGCCACACTGCAGAGCCGCGGTGGCGGCGTCATCCATGGAGCAGGAGGGTCGTGCCAATCTCCATGCACTCCCACCATGTATAACGAGCTCGGCAAAGCCGTAATGACTACCGACAGCAGTGGTCACTCCGTGCCCGGCCACGATATCTCTGCCTACATTGATCCGGTATCCAAGTTGACGTTGCCGCTTATTCCGATGGCCAACCAGGCGGACGGTTTTGGGTATGACGATTCCAGCCACAAGGGATCCATCATCGATACCAACATGGCCGAGCGCATTGACTTTGTTAATCACAAGACTGGGGATTGGGCATTTTATTATCACTACGACGATGCGACTGCGGTGAATCCTGTCTATAACCAGCAATACTTCGGCCAGGAAAACCTGCCCGGCTTTCCCGCCACCGTGCCCTCGCGCAACCAGCTGTTCACGGCGAGCAACACCAAAACCATCGGTGCTACCACGGTCAACGTTGCCCGCATCTCGTTTTTCCGCACCGCTGTGCACACCGCAAACCCGTCCGCGAGTTCGGCGATCTCTTCTTACTCTCAGTATGGCTTCAATACGGATCCCGCAAATGGCGGCCTGATCAACACTGGGCCAAAAGGATATCCGTCCTCGGTGCCGGCCCTGATCTTCAACACCTTCAGCATCGGCAACAACTGGTTGAATCTCTATCAGCCCGACACGACCTACTCGGCAAGCGATTCGGTGAGCAAGACAGTGGGCAACCACTCGATCAGCATTGGCGCAGATTTCCGCTACTACCAGCTGAATGCTCGAAACGCTTGCGGGCCGAACGGATATTTCGCTTTTAGCGGCCAGGAAACAGGCGCCGACGTGTCGGACTACTTTGTCGGCGCTCCCGGACAGTTCGTCCAATGCTCCATCCAGTTTCTTGACAACCGCACCAGGTACTTTGGATTTTTTGGACAGGACTCCTGGAAGGCGACTCCCAATCTCACCATTAACTACGGCCTTCGCTGGGATATCCCCAGGCCATGGAGCGATATCTACGGCCGTTTGACCACACCGGTTCCGGGTGTGCAGTCGGTCAAGTTCCCTAATTCGCCTCCGGGCAACCTTGTTCCTGGAGATCCGGGCGTGCCGAGCACGATTTCTCCCATGCGGTATACCAACTTTGCGCCGCGTTTTGGTATCGCCTACGCGCCCTCGGGAGGCATTTGGGGCGCTGCGGGCAAAACCAGCATTCGTGCCGCATACGGTATCTACTACCTGGGGCCTGCGGATCAGGGGAATTTCGGCATCCTGGGCGATGCACCCTGGGGACTCTACTGGTCCTCACCGCAGCCGACACAGTTTGGCAGCCCTTATATAACCCGCGCCAACGGAGTTACGCAGGGACAACACTTCCCGTTTGCCTATCCGGAAGGGGCCGGACCGTTTCCCGACTTCCAGTTCGGCAACCTCATGCCTCTTTATGTACCGGGCTACTACAACCGTAACAAGACCATGGCAGCCCAGCACTTTAACTTTTCCATTCAGCGCCAACTCGATCGGTCGACCGTCCTGACCGTTTCGTACGTGGGAACCCTGGGCCACCACATTGAGCACAGTGTCAATACTCTTTGGGGAAGTGCCTCTCTTTGCCAATCCCTTCCAGGCTGCGGGCCCGGCGGGGAAGGCGGCGTGTACGACCTGAATGGCAAAACGATCTACGGTACCCTTGTCGGCGCAATCGACAACCAGGCCATCAGCCCCAACTATCACAACTCGAGTGGAGGCCCGGTGGTGGCCTTCGCCGAATCGAACTACCAGCAAAATTCAGGTAACTCGAACTACAACTCGTTGCAGGCCTCGGTGGAACGCCGTTCTCGGGACATTACCTTCCTGGTTGGCTATACCTACGCCAAATCCATGGATACCGTTGCTGCTATCTACGATCCACGCACACTGGATGGAAACAACTACGGTTTTTCCACTTTCGATCTGCGGCATAACCTGGTTGCCAGCTATAACTGGGAGCTTCCCTTTTATCGCTTCCTTGGCCCACATCGTTATAGCCAGGGATGGCATATTACGGGCATCACCCGTTTCAATAGTGGCTTCCCTGTGAACATGCAGAGCGGCGGCGACTTTGCCCTCACCAACATTGGACTGGATTATCCGAGTCAGGTATCTGCTATCAAGAAGCTGAATCCTCATGCTCCGGCACATACTTACTTCGATACGTCGTCATTCGCGAGCAACCTCAGCTGTGGCTACGAAGTTTGTGGCCAGACTGGCACTGCGAGACAGTACCTGTTCCACGGGCCGGGAACGATCAACACCGACGCGGGCGTGGAAAAGGACACAAAACTCACCGAGCGAACCCAACTCAATTTCCGTATCGAGATGTTTAACGTCTTCAACCATGCCAACTTCCTCACCAGCGCTGTGAGCGGCAACGCCAACAGCGGCCAGTTCGGTCAGGCCACCAACACCGCACCGGGTCGCGTCGGCCAGATCAGCGGCAAGTTCATCTTCTGATCAGCCCAGGGGGATTTTGTGAAAGAGTATTTCTCATGACGATGAAGCACTCGGCTTGGCTTGCCGCCGCAGTCCTGGTCTGCAACCTGGCCATCGCGCAAACACCCACCCCCCAGAAGAAGCACTCTGCTGGTTCTGGGGGAGGAAAAGGGATACCGGCACGAATCGGTTTCTCATGCCATGGCTGTCATCGAGCAACTCGGTGAGAAGACCGGCCTGTGGGATACCACCATCCGCACCGACACCGAAATTCTGACCAGGAAGAAACTCGAATACAACGCCAAGAACCTCAACGATTTCGACGCCATCTTTATGTTTACCGGCGGCGACCCGGAGATGGACGCACAGCAGAAGGCTGACTTCCTCTCCTTCATCCATGACGATGGGAAGGGGCTCATCGGTGTCCACGCCGCGGCCATCACCTGGGTACACTGGCCTGAGTTTGTCGACCTGCTCGGTGGAGACTTCGATGAGCATCCCTGGCTCACCTTCGATGCGCCCATCATTGTCGAAGACCCGAAGTTTCCCGGCATGCAGCAATGGCCCCACGAGTTCACCCTGCACGACGAGATCTACCAGATGAAGGACTTCTCCCGCGACAAGGTGCAGGGTGCTGATGCGTCTTGATCCCTGCAAGCTCGATCTGGCGAATCCCAAGGTACATCGCAAGGATCGCGATTTTGCTGTCACCTGGGCCAAGTCCTATGGCAAGGGGCGGGTTTATTACTCGACCCTTGGACATCCAAAAGAAAATTGGGACGATCCGCGGGTGCAAAAGATGTACACCGAGGCGATCAAGTGGGCCATGGGTTTGGAGTCCGCGGACATCACACCACAGCCTGCGCCGGCCAGCAATGTGGCCTGCAAGTAAACTAAGCTAACGAGGGTTCGCAACCATGTGGAAGTTGCTCGTAGTTTTGTTCCTATCCCTGGGAGTTGCTTCGGCGGAAGTTCATCCCATTCTTGCTCTCGGTTCGCCTGCTCCCGACTTCGCGCTTCCCGGTGTCGACGGCCAGGTTCATAAGCTGAGCGACTATGCTTCCAGCCCCGTTTTGGTAGTGGTCTTCACCTGCAACCACTGCCCCATCGCGCAGATGTATGAGCGTCGCATCCAGCAGTTGGCGGCCGACTATAAAAGCAAGGGTGTTGCGGTCGTGGCCATTCAGCCCAACGATCCCCAGGCCATCCGCATCGACGAACTGGACTCATCCGACGTGAGCGACAGCTTGCCCGAGATGAAGATCCGCGTGCAGTACAAGCACCTCACGTATCCGTACTTGTACGACGGCGACACCCAACAGGTAACACGAGCCTACGGTCCACAGGCCACGCCCCACGTTTTCATCTTCGACCAGCAGAGGCATCTTCGTTATGAAGGGCGCATGGACAACAGCTACCGCATGGAGCTGGTGAAAACCCAGGATGCTCGCAATGCCATCGATGCTCTGCTCGCCCACAAAGAAGTCGCTGTAAAGCACACCGGCGTCTTTGGCTGCTCCACCAAGTGGAAGGAGAAGTCAGCAGACCGGGTGGCGGCGCTCGAGAAAATCAACGAGCAACCGGTCAGCGTGGACATGATCTCCAAGGCCGAGCTGACGAAGCTGAGCAAAAATCCCAGCCACCAGATGATGCTGGTGGACTTCTGGGCTACCTGGTGTGGCTCCTGCATCGTGGAGTTCGCCGACCTGCAGAACACGCTGCGCATGTACGGCACGCGCGACTATTCCGTGGTGACGGTCTCCGCGAACATGCCGGATGAAAAGGCCGGCGTGTTGCGTTTCCTGCAAAAGCAGCATGCGACCAGCAAAAACTACCTCTTCGACTCGCAAGACACAGCCTCGCTACAAACCGCCTTTGATCCCAAATGGGATTCGGCAGTGCCCTACACCGTCCTTCTATCGGCGGACGGCAAAGTGCTCTACAAGCAGCTAGGCTCCGCGGACCTGCTTGAACTAAAGCGGATCATCCTCGCCAACCTGCCCTCAGACTACAAAGGCTTCAACGAATACTGGAAAAATAACTAGCCTGCGAACTCTGTGTTGCTATATGGCTATCGGGAATCGGACTGGTGCTGAAGGGTACGGCCTCTAGTCCGTACCACTTCAAAGAAGTGGCTTTTCGCACTAGGCTCAAGTGGAAAGTACCCGCGACCCCGCCGCCTCGATCGCCAGGTAAACGGCGCCGTTCACCTGCGCATCGGCCCCCAGCGTACTACGCAACAGTTTCGGTTGCACACGTTTATCCCGCTGCTCAAGAATCTCTTGTGTCGCTTTCCAAAACACCGGGTGCATCCCCACGCTGCCGCCTAACACAAACAACGGGCAGTTGAGAACAACAGCGAGGTTATAGATTGCGTAGGCCAACGTCTGCGCCGACCTCTTAAGAATGGTTTGCGCAAGCCCATCTCCGGCACCCGCATGATCGAAGATTTCCGTGGCGACCAGTTCTTTCGGGAGCGGCGTAAGCTCGTCGCGCCACGCACTCTGCCACTGCGACCGAATACCTTCGCCCCCTACAATACTTTCGAGCGCCCCGGGCTCGCCCCGCTCCCTCGGCTGCACGGAAGTTCCGGGCACCAGCAGGTAACCAATCTCACCCGCCGACCAATCCATCCCGTGAAACAGTTGCCCATGCAACACGATCCCCGCGCCAATTCCGGTGCCCACCGCGATGAAGACAAAATCCCGCACCCCCTGCGCCGCTCCGATCTGATACTCCGCGATCGCCGCCGTATTCACGTCATTTTCGACTGCCGCGGGAACACCCAACCTGGCTTCCAGCAAGGCGCGCAGCGGGACGTCGCGCCAGCCCATCAGATACGACGTGGCAATCACGATGCCCTCGTCTACATCCGTAACCCCGGGCGCTCCTGCCGCAACCGCACGAAGCAAACTGCGCTCAATACCATTCTTCCGCAACAGTTCTTCCACACCCTCGTGAATCAGGCCGACGACCACATGGGGGTCGCGAATACCCGCGGTCGAAACCTTCCACTTGGCCACAACCTTCCCATCCATGCCCGCGAGAGCAAGACGAAGGCTGGTGCCTCCAATGTCGGTGCCCACGACATACCCGGCTTCGATCTCCTGAGAATTCCCCGCAGCACGGGACATTTTCTGTTGCAACATCGACTCACTTACCTCGGATACAGATGGATGCACGGACGGCCTGTCTGTGATTACGGCGCAACTGTCGATTGTCTCGCGCTGATACTTTCCAGCTCACGCCCCTTGGTCTCCGGAATCACAAAGGCCACAAAGAACAGTGTTAGGATGCAAAATCCCCCGTAAATGATGAGGGTGAGCGAAGTGCCTGCAGCTTTAATGAGAGACAGAAATGTAAGCGAAACCAGAAAGTTTGAAGTACCGAAACTCAGCGTAGCCGCAGCGACGCCGCGGCCGCGCACCCGCAACGGAAATACTTCCGAAACCAGTATCCATGCGATCGGCCCAATACTGAAGGCGTAGCAGGTGATAAAAAACATCAGGCAAGCCGTGGCAATTTTGCCCAGCGAAGGCCCCAGCTCCGCATGCTGGTGGAAGCAAAACGAAAGCACCAGCAACGCCGTTGTCATCCCGCTGATGCCCGCGTAAAGCAGTGGCTTCCGCCCTACCCGGTCCACCAGCACCAGGGCGATCACGGTCGCGAGCACATTCGTAATGGCAACCAGAAGTGTGGCGAAAATCGCGCTCTTATTCGAACTGATCCCGGCAAGAGAAAATATCTGCGGTCCGTAATAGAGAATCGCGTTGATCCCCGTAGCCGGGATCAACACCATGAAGCCAATGGCGATAAACAGCTGGCCACGTACGGCCGGGCTCCAAAGCGCGCTCCAGCGGCGCTCCATTTTCGTCATCAGGCTAAGCCGAATGTCTTCCAGCAGCAGGCTTGCTCCCGCCTCATCGGTGTAGGACTTGAGCACGGATTCCGCTTCCGCCAACTTGTTCTGCACGAATAGCCAGCGGGGACTCTCCGGTACGGTGAGGACCATGAACAGAAAAAACACTGCGGGGATGAGTCCAAAGCCAAACATCCATCG
Source organism: uncultured Acidobacteriaceae bacterium (assembly GCA_963850235.1). Classification (GTDB taxonomy): domain Bacteria; phylum Acidobacteriota; class Terriglobia; order Terriglobales; family Acidobacteriaceae; genus PALSA-350. The sequence goes on from CAWKKM010000021.1 coordinate 225,945, forward strand.
CCATCCCTGCGATGCGGCAAACCAATAACCCACCAGGTCCGCCAGTGCGATGCCGAGCGTGAGGGCAAACTGGTACAGCCCAATCAGCATGCCGCGCGATTGCGGAGGAGCCAGCTCGGACACATATACCGGCGCCGTAACTGAAGTAAAGCCAACCGCGATCCCCAGCAATCCGCGGGCAACGAACAACACGTAGACATTGGGCGATAGCGGGGCAAGGATCGACCCGACGATGAAAAGAACTGCTCCCCAAATGAGCGTTTTGCGTCTGCCGATGCGGTCGGCAACCGTGCCCCCTACCAGTGCCCCGATCATCACTCCGATCAGCACAGCAATGACCAACACTTCCTGCATCACCGTGGAAAGGTGGAACGAGTCGCGCACATAAAGCAGGGCCGCTGCGATGACACCCATGTCAAAGCCGTAAAGAATTCCGCCCAGTCCAGCAATGAAAGAAACTCTCCGGATGAACGCCTGGTTCACGTACGGCTGGACGGCGGCTGGCTCATTCACTTACGTTTCACCTATCGAATGATACCTTTATCTAGACGCTTTTCTACCGATTTGTGACCCTCTTTTTAACGAATCTTTTCTAACAAAGTGTGCGCTACGGTAACTGAGGAAGGTGACATGGAAGATAACAAAAGAGCAGCCCCGCGCTACACCCCAGCAGCTTCGCTGCCGGGGACCCCGCGCTGGGTTGGCGGGGTCGAGCCGGCGAAGGAGCTGCTCACCGCAACCGGAACCCAGATCCTGGAAATTGAGTGCCGGCAACAACCGGAACGGCTTCGCGAACTGCTCCGGGAATACTCGACCGACTCCGCTATCAAGGCTGAGTTGAAGAAGTTCCGCGGCCTCGCCACGAACAAGGGCCCCGTGTTGTTCATCGGAATGGGAGCCTCGTATTGTTCTTCCATCAGCGGGTCGGTCTTGCTGCAGTCTCACGCGCGGCCTTCCTTCTCTGTCGATGCCGGAGAGTGGCTGAATTATGCAACCTCGGTGTGGGATGATGCCGCTCTCTCTATCCTCCTCACCACCTCCGGGGAAAGCGCCGAGCTCGTCGAGCTCTTCAAAAGAGGGAGAGACCGGGCTCTTGGCCTGATTTGTAACAATTCTGCAAGCACCTGTTGGCATCTGGCCGAAAATAAGCTTCCCATCCTCGCGGGGCCGGAGTATGGCAACGCCACCAAGACCTACACCAACGCGACTGCGGCGACTATCATCGTGGCCTCTGAAATCGTCGGCCGCCCCTGGAAGCAGGACGCGGAGCATGCCGCCGAAGTTTTCTCCAGCCACCTGGATCCCGTCTTCGCCCAGCGCGCCGACCTCGAAATGTTCTGCCGCGGCGCAGCAAATATAGAAGTCGTGGGCCGCGGCGCAGGCTATGGCGGAGCCTTCATGAGCGCGCTCTGCATCCGCGAAATGACCGGAACGCGCGCCGCCGCGCACACCGGAGCCGGCTTCAAACACGGGCCTAACCTCGATGTGGATGCGACCCACGTCGCCATCATCTTTGCCCTGGGCCACACCGCCGAACTCGGCGTCAAGCTGGCTCAGGAATGTAACCGTCGCGGAGGCAAAGTGGTGTTGGTGTCCAGTGAAGAGCACCCCGCCACCGAGAAACTATTCCCCGTCCGCATCGAAGCGGTTGCAGAACCGTGGGAGGGCATCACGTCCTTACTAGTCCCACAGGCGCTAACCCTGGCCATGGTGGAGCGAACAGGCTGCCGGTTACCGCCACGCTTTCAATACGGAGTCATGGAACAGTAGCGCAACGTAAGCACGAAAGGGAAACCGCAGGTCCCTCCGGTTTTCGTCCTCACAAGACGACCACTCCTAAGGCTCGTGAGGCAGCGTCAACGTAGGATTCTGATCGAAAAAATTAACCGGCCGGATCAGAAAATCATGCCAAAGCGTAGGCATCACAGGCCAGTCTTCCACCCGGACCACGTGATGGAAGCCCAGCGTATACCACCCAACAATATCCGTGTTCTCGATCGACGCGATTCGCCTTTGTCCACTCGGGCAGCCCGCGAAGGCCTTCGTTGTTGGTGACATAGGTGCCGGCAGCATACCGTTCCTCCGGGTTATACGGGGTAACCCACATTTGGTGTCCCGAAAAAGCCCCCACCCGCTGCGCCGGGTCGTCATTCGAAATGCTCGAAACCGCCGTCGCACCCGGCATGATCTCCCACCCCGTTGGGTATCCGCGAGCATCGTGCTGCGAGGAATTGATGAAATGCCACATCGACGGATTACGCAAATCCAGATCGAGAATGGCCTCCTTCTCCGTGTGAGCAATCGAAGACTGCGCTGCCCAAATAGTCTTTCGCGGATGCCCCGAAAGCGGTTCCTGTACCAAACGGTCCACCATAAAGCTGTTGCTCGGCCCATCCACATCAAGATCCAGCCGGTAGGAAAAATAGTGATCGTGATTCACCGCCAGCAAATTAGGCGCCACCAACGTGCCGTGCTCCAATTTGCCCGGGCCATCTCCCATGGCAACTGTTTGCTCCTTCACGCCTTTCGTCTCGACAATCCCAGTCGCGCCAACGGCAACGCGAATCGTGCCATCCTGCTGAAATACCCAATCGAGCAGGTAGTCGTAGTTGCCCGCAACCGCGGCTGTGCGCAGCACCAGCTCACGACTGGGACGCCCGCTGATCACCGCTCCCTCGAGATGTCTCCACGCCGGCCCATCGCCGGGCCGTTCAAACAAGCATGCCAGTTGCGGCTTCAGCACCGGGGCACCCGCATCGGAAGGCACGAGTCCGGTGAAATACTGCGCATGGGCTGGACAGTCATCGGGACCAACCGGCTTGATCAGTCCGCCAAGCAGAAATTCTCCCGCGTCGACAAAGGCACGCGAATTCCACCCTTCATCGGGATCCATATAGGGCACATACATCTCCGAGAGCGACCCCTCGTACATCACGGAGCGAAGCCTGTCGCCATCCTGGTAGCGCACCAGGTTGACGACCGGGCCCACACGAGGATCGAGGCGAAAGCGAAAGTGCCAGTTCTGCCACACCACTTCGCCCTTATCGATGGTGTAGCTAGGACCCAGGGGCTGCGTTACCAGCAAAGGCTTTGTGCCCGGCCGCGGCGTCGCTTCTCCTTCCTCGTAGTTGATATCAGCTTGCGACATGGGCACAGGCTCGTTGTCGACCACCTTGAGCACTTTCTCGCTGGTGAGATCCGCAAGAATATAGACCCCTTCAATCGCGCGGCCCCAGGGATGGTAAACGCCATGGGAATCGGTGCAATCGCCAAACCCGATCCGCCCGTTTGTCTGCTCGGGAAAAATCATCCATGTGATGGGGACAGGCTCGCAGCGCACGCCCGACAAGTCCGTCACCCCGTGGCGCTTGAGCGCAGCGATCACCCGCGGATCCTTCTTGACGATGTCGTTCATGGTGTCAAGTTCTGACTCCGTAATGGGCGCCTGCATCCCAGGCACCTGCTTCCAGAACTCCAACTTGTGCGCCGTGATGTCCACCCGCGCCTCGATGGTCTTGCCCCCGTCCTCGAGAATCACATCGGCTTCGCGGGGAATGGCGTCACCGGCCTTCCAGGCCAGTACCTGGTCTTTGGCGGGCTCGTGCAGGAGTACGCTCGAAAAAAGCGTTTTATCTGTTAAATGACTGCTTTGCTCAAGAACATCGTGAATGGTCCAGTATTCTTGCGTAGTGAGCGCATCCAGCGGATGGTGCGGCATGGTACTTTGGCCACTCAGCGATGCGCTAAGTATGGAAAAGGCGATCAGACCCAAAAAGAAGGCTCTCATCCGTGTCACTCCTGGCTGGCGCGATTGCGGTTTGTGAATCGTAGCACACTTCATTAACTTTAGTTACAATGGTAGGCAATTGCATCCATCTGGCCGGCGCCTCTGCTTTTTCACAGATGGTATAAAGGTACGCTTGGTGCAACACCAATCACGCGGTCGCTGGGATTTTCAAGTCGGTTTTCATTGAAGAACGAATCTATTTCGGTCGGCAGGCCCTCACTTCTACGCCATACGAACGCGCTTCGGGTTCTCAAGCTCCTGCGCGAGACCGGCTCCTGTTCAAAAGCGGACCTGGTGCGCGCCTCAGGTCTCAGTGCTCCCACCATCACCAACGTGGTTGGCGATCTGCTGGCCGCCGGCTTGATAAAACCTCTTGGCGAGGGCGAGTCCAACGGCGGCCGGCCTCCGGACATGATCGCATTCAAGGCGGAGCGCGGGTGCGTGCTCGCCGTGAAAATTACCGCAGACACCCTTTCCTTCCTGCTCGCCGATCTGAACGGCCGCGAACTCGACCTCTTCGAAATCCCTCTCGCCAACCGGAAAACAACCCCTGACGCCATTTGTGTCCTCATCGGCGAAGAGGTACGGCGACTGCTGCGCAAGCACAGGAAGAAGCGTGAACAACTGCTCGCCGTTGTGGTAGGTGTGCCTGCCATCACCAATGTGGATGAGGGCATCGTGCTATCGATCAGCACCCTGGAAAACTGGCGTTCCGTTCCACTGCGTACCAAGCTGAGCAAAATCGTCGACTGCCTGGTCATCATTGAGAACGACACCAACCTCGCCGCGCAGGGCGAGCGCTATTGCGGCGCCGCGCAGGCGGAGGAAAGCTTCATCCTGATCCACATCGGCCCCAATGTCGGCGCGGGCATCGTGCTGGGCGGCCAGATCTATCACGGTTCCCAGTGGTCCGCCGGAGAGATTGGATACCTTCGCCTGCCCAACACCTCGCGCCGGCGCCCCACCCTGCATGAGTTCGGCGAGCTCGAAACCGTGTTGACCAGTGCTGGCATCCTCGACAGCTGGAACGAGGCAAAAAAGAAGCCTCAGGATGCGAACGACGAGGGCGAGATGGATGCGCTGGGAGTCCTGAACCTCGCCCAGGCCGGCGACGCCCGTGCCGAAAAGATCGTGCAGCACCGCGCCGGCATCGTTGCGGATATTATCGTGAACCTCTCGCTTATCCTGAATCCTGGCCTCATTTTGCTGGAAGGGGAAGTTGGCAGCCACCCCACTCTGATCAACGCCGTGCAGAAGCAGCTTCAGGAGAGCGAGTTCGCGGTTACCAAAATCGGCCCCGGTAAACTTGGCAACACTTCTGTACTGTGGGGGGCGATTGCGATTGCGCTCGAGATGATCCCCTCGGTCCTGCTTCCCAGCCCCTGACAAGACACGGCCAGGCCCGTACTGAATTGATCGTACTTTGGTAATTCATGACCATCACTCTCCGCGTCGTCTCCGCTCTTCTTCTTTGCCTGGCGTTTGCACCCGTTTCGTTCGCTCGCGTTCCCCCGAAAAAGGCAATCGTGGCCTACGTTTTCGTGAAAGACGCGGTCCTCGGCCCGAACGACGTGGCGGCCGGCTCTCTCACCAGGGTGAACTATGCTTTCGCCAACATCGAACATGGAAAAATTGTGGAAGGCTTTGCCCACGACCGCGAAAATTTTCAGGTCTTGCACAATCTGAAGCAGGTGAATCCTCAGCTGGAAATCGTCGTCTCTGTCGGTGGGTGGACGTGGTCCGGCGCTTTCTCTGATATGGTGCTGACTGCCGCCAGCCGGAAGACATTCATCGACAGCGCCGTCCAGTTTGTGCGCGACCACCAACTGGACGGCCTGGATGTTGATTGGGAATATCCCGGATCCATCGGAAACGGAAACATTTTTCGACCCCAGGATAAACAGAACTACACCCTCTTCCTGAAAGAGCTTCGAAGCCGATTCGACCTCGAAGGAAAACACCTCGGCCGTCATCTCGTCACCTCGATCGCCGTCGGGGCCTCGGCCGAGTTCATCTCTCATACAGAAATGAGCCAGGTTCAGCGCTACGTGGACTCGGTCAACCTGATGAGCTACGACTATTACGAGTCGTCATCCGATGCCACCACTGGACACCATGCACCGCTCTACACTAATCCCGCCGACCCAAAACATGTCTCTGCCGATGCTTCCGTTAAATTGTTTGAACAAGCCGGCGTTCCCGCCCACAAGCTGATTCTGGGAGTACCCTTCTACGGCCGCGCCTGGGCAGATGTCAGCGACACCAATCATGGGCTCTACCAGCCAGGGAAAAACGCCACCGTGTGGGCGACGTATCACGACATTGCAGGTACGTTTCTCAGCACCGGCTTCGTCCGCTACTGGGACAGCATCGCATCCGCACCCTATCTCTATAATCCCGCCACCCGCATGTTTGTGTCTTATGAGGACCCTGAATCGATCGCCGCAAAATGCCAATACGTCCTCAAACAAGATCTTGGTGGGATTATGTTCTGGGACTACCTGAGCGATACTCCAGACCACGCGCTCCTCAACAGCATCCATCGGGGCCTGGCGCCGGAGCCCGGCGGGAGGAATTGATTCCATGGCCACGGCAAACACGGATGCGTCGCCCTCCGTACTTCGACACGAAGAAGGCTTCGCGCCCTCCACGGGCCGCCAATCCAGAGTGGCCTCGATCGATATCTTTCGCGGCCTGACCATCCTGGTCATGATCTTTGTGAACGATCTCGCCGGCGTGAAAGGCCTTCCCTGGTGGACCTACCATCTACCTGGAAATGTGAACGGCATGACCTACGTCGACATGGTCTTTCCGTTTTTCCTCTTCATTGTCGGCATATCGATGCCGCTCGCCGTCCGCCACCGCTTGTCCAAAAACGGAAGCATCGCCGGCTTGTGGGGTCACATCATTGCCCGTTCCTTTGCCCTCGTCGTCCTGGGCATAGCGCTGGCAAACGGGGAAAAGGTTGACGCTCTGCGTACGGGTGTCAACGGCAATGTCTGGCTGCTCCTCACCCTCGTCGGAGCAATTCTCTTTTGGAATGTGTATCCCCGCTCCGCTAAATACAGAACGCTGTTCATGGGGATGAAGGCTGCCGGACTGCTCTTGATGGTCGCCATGTTTGCTATCTTTCGCCGGGCCGCCGCGGACGGCCACGCGGCATGGCTCGACTTTAGTTACTGGGAAATTCTCGGCCTGATCGGCTGGACCTACCTCGCAGTGTCGATCCTCTATATTCCCACGCGGCGTTGGCGCTGGGCTCCCCTCGCATGGTTGGTTTGCCTGGTTGCCCTCAATGCTGCATCCATCGCGCACTGGATCACCTTCAGCGCTAAATTGCCCTACTACTTTTGGCCCTGGAACACTGGCTGTTTCTGTCTGCTGACCATGGCCGGCATCGTCACATCGGCGATCTTTTTGAGCGATACTCTCGCCTCCACCGCAAAGCAAAAGGCCTTGTGGGCCGTAGCCTTCGCTGCGGCTCTCTTGCTGGCCGGCTGGCTGCTTACGCCCCTCGGCATCTCAAAAATGCGAGCCACGCCCACCTGGGGCCTTTATTCAGCCGGAGCAGCTACCCTCGCGTTCCTTGCGTTGTATTGGGTCTGTGATGTGCAAAAGCATGTCCGCTGGGCCGCCATCGTCAAACCGGCAGGATCCAACACCCTGCTCACCTATCTGTTGCCCGACCTTTTCTTCGTGACGCTGGGTGGCCTGGCGTCGCTAAACCCATGGGGACATGGCTGGCAAGGGGTAGTGCAGTCGTCGATATTCACCCTGGTGATCCTGGGAATATCCGCTATCCTGACCCGCTGGAAGCTGCGTATGCAGCTTTAAGCACGGCTACTGTAGCGAAAAGGCGATGTACACGCTGCCCGTGGGCCCTTTGGTGAATCGCGTACCGCCGCTGGCAATCACTACGTACTGCTTGCCGTCGATCATGTAGGTCGCCGGCGTTGCTGTGCCCGCAAAGGGCAACACCGTTTCCCAAAGCAGTTTCCCATTCCGGCTGTCAAAAGCCCTGAATTTCTTATCGTGCGCCGTCGCACCGATGAAGAGCAGATTTCCAGCAGTGACAATCGGGCCGCCGTAGTTCTCTGAACCGGTGTTGCTTATGCCCTTGGCGGCAAGCTCCGGATATTCGCCCAACGGGATCTTCCACAGATAACGGCCCGTGTTCAGGTCAATCGCATTCAATGTTCCCCAAGGCGGAGCAATCGCAGGATAGCCTTCAGAATCCAGGAAATCCCGCGATCCGGTGACCTCGTACTTCATCGTCGTGCCGTCTGCGGCGGCAGAGTAGATTCCTCCTTCATCAGGATCCTTAGCACCCGCCTCACGTTGTTTGGTCAGAAACCGGATGAGCGCGTGTAAATGTGCATCGCGGAGGTTGGGAAACGATGGCATGCGGCCGCCACCCAGCGAAATCCTGGCTTCGATTTGCTCCGGCGAGAGACGCTTTCCCACATCGACGAGCGAAGGATACTGCGGCGGCGAACCAGCAAGATCCTTGCCATGACACAGGCTACATTGATTGTGATAAATCCTTTCCCCGGTGCTCGCAGTCGGGTTGTTCTCCGTCAGGCCCAACACACACGCCATCTCATTGGCATTCACGTAAATCACGCCGCGCATGCGATCCACGGCCGGCCCTCCCCATTCGGCGCCACCAAGAAAGCAGGGAAATACAACCGTCTCCTGGTTAAGGCCGATGGGCACGAACTGTCCCCCACTCCGAAACGTGGCGAACTCCTTCACGGCCTGCTCATGCGCCTCCGGTGTGCGCGTTGTCAGCAGATTTGCGGTGAGCATCTGACGGGTAAACGGCGCCGGCAAAGCAGGCGAGGGTTGCGTCGGCGAAGTCACTTCCCCCGGCACGTCGCTCCGCGGGTAGGGGCGTTCCTCGATGGAAAAGAGCGGCTTGCCGGTCGTCCGGTCGAATAGATAGAGATAGCCCTGCTTTGTGGTTTGCGCCACGGCGTCCACGCAACTGCCGTTGTGTCTTACCGTGACCAGCGCCGGCGGCGACGGAAAATCGCGATCCCAGATGTCATGATGGACTCCTTGAAAATGCCAAAGGCGTTTGCCTGTCCTGGCATCAAGGGCGAGCAGAGTATCCGCGAAAAGATCGTCGCCCACCCGATCCGCTCCGTAAAAATCAAACACAGCCGAACCGGTCGGAACATAAACGATGCCCCGTCGCTCATCCAGTGCCATACCAGCCCAATTGTTGGCCGAGCCTGCGGTCTTCCACGCATCGGTAGGCCAGGTGCTGTAGCCGAACTCGCCCGGGTGCGGGATGGTATGAAAGCTCCAGCGGAGACTGCCGCTACGAACGTCAAAGGCGCGAATGTCTCCGGGTGGCGACGGATACGTCTCCGGATTACGGCCGCCAACAATGATCAAATCCTGGTAAACGATGCCTGGACTCGTGAGAGTGACCGACTGGGAAAGATAGTCTCCACGCAGTCCTTTCCGCAAATCGATTCTTCCCTGTTCGCCAAAAGAGGGAATCACTTTGCCCGTGTCCGCATCGAGTGCGTAGAGATAGTTCATCACTCCGGCAAGGATGCGGCCATGCTGCCCATCACTCCAGAAGGCCAGTCCGCGCGCCGGCTGGCTGCTGTGGACACCGGAATCAAACTTCCACCGCAGCTTACCGGTCGAGGCATCCAGCGCGATCACCTTTTGCGAAGCCGTATACGCGAAGAGGGTGCGCCCGATGATGATCGGATTCGTTTCCAGTCCACCCTCTTCGGCGGAATCGAACTTCCACGCTTCCTTGAGCCGATGCACGTTCGTTCGATTGATTTGCGATAGCGCTGAGTAATGATCGCCCTCAACCTGTCCGCCATAGACAGGCCAAGCCGAACCCTGCGGCAACTGCTCGCTCTTGCATGCTTGACCATGCATGGCCGAAGTACCCAGCAAGAGCGCGAGCAGTACAGTCGAGGTGGCGCAATACCTCTTCACCATCAAAATCCTCGCGTGAGATTGAGCCAGCATGTCGCCCGGAATTCCGCATTTTTCACTCGACCTTCCCCTGCGACGGTCGCGGCCCCTCACCCAGCAGCCACTCCGTCCCATTCTCGATCAATGTGTTTTGCACTGGACTGCTAAAAACCTTGTCTCCATGTCCCATATTCATGTACAGCATCTTGTACTGAGTATTCGTCCACACCACCGGAATATCCCCATACGTCAGCAGTCCCTTGATCCCGAGAGGATAGTTAGCAGGATCCAGCGTCAGCAGTACATGGATATGGCTATCCGCGCGAGGGCTGGGCTTCCACCGGTACCACTCATTGGTAGGCGAGACAAACGTCGCCGGCAAATTCCGCGTGACCGGACTAGCCGTATCGTCCACCATCAGCCTTGCCGGCAGCGGAGGCCAGCTATTGGCATCAAACACCCCTCCACCGATGAACGTCATAAACCATGGCCATTTCGTGTCCTTGTCGTTGTATGCGGACACGTGAAAGCCAAGCCACGCGCCGCCCCCGGTCATATATCTCTCAAACGCCTCCCGCTCCGCTCGGGTGTGTGGGAACTCGTTGAGCCACACTAGCAACTGGTATGGCTTCAAATTCGCATCGTTGAGATCTTCCCAATTGGTTGTCGCTTCCAATGCAAAATTGTCTTTCCGGGCGAGCTCCGAAAAATACCGCAAAGCATCCAGCGCAAAGAGAACATGGTCTGTCTCGACATTCAGAGAATAAAAAATCAAGACCTTTGGCCGTCCGGTCTGGGCGTCCGCCCCCGAAGACAGCATCCCCAAGCAGAAGACCAGCGCGAAGAAACTCTTCACTGGCCGGCGCCCCAAAAAATGGCGTTTCGAAAAAGCTGCGTGAAATCCTTGTTCTGAAATAAGTCCGGACCATGGCCCATAAAAATATAAATATTCCGTGCCTTCACGTGTTCGTTCGTCCAAACCACAGGGTGGTCGCCCATGGTGATCATGCTTTTGGGATGGTAGGTCGACTCGTCAACACTGGCCAGAACATGAACGTTGGCGCGATTGGACCGGCTCCACGTGTACCACTCTTCCTTGTCTACAACGAACGAGGCCGGCAGACCCTTGGTCGCCGGATGGTTAGGATCATCGACCTTCACAGTGGCGGCAGCAAATTGCGCGATGTAGCTGGTATACCGAATATCCCCCATAAAATGTGACCACCAGGTCCACATCGGGTAACCGTCAAAGTCGCCCAGCAGCATGGAGTGGTGAAAGCCGATCCAGCCCCCGGTTCCGCGCTCGATATATCGCTCGAAAGCTTTCTTCGCCACGGGTGTCCAGCGGTAAGGCGGATAGTTGAGTTGAATAAACAACCGGTACTTCGCCAGGAATGCATCGTTGATGGGGTCTGTGTTCGTGATGTAGTCGACCGCAAAGTTATTCTCCGCAGCCAACTGGCCCAACCACACTTTGGCAGCCGCGACGAATTCATTGTGGGGGCTATTTCCCTCTTCAGCAATCGCCACCACCCGGAACTTCACCGGCTTGCTGGAATCATCGAGCGCAAACGTAGGGAGACACGCGGCAAGGAGAAATAAACAAAGCAACCACTTTTTATAAACGCTCATTTTGTCCACCAACCGTAATTTGAATGACTCTGACTTCTGAGGCCACATCCGACCGAAGAAAATGCTCTAGACGAAGGGCACGGGTTTAGCCGTGCCGTACAAAAACCGATTGATGAGGGCTTTAGCCCCTGAGGTACGCTCTTCTGCATTCCTCAAGTTCGGTCGCTCGGAAACAGCGGCTAAAGCCGTCTATGTCCGAATAATTTGCGGCACCGCTGAACCCGTGCCCTTCGTCCGGATGCCCTTCCTTACTCAAACCTTCTTACTGGATCACCGTCACACTATTGCTGCTGTAATTGGCGACATAAACCAAATGAGACGGCGCATCCAGCCCGATTGCATACGGAATTGTCCCCACATCCACCGTGGTTACCGGAAGATTCGTTTTGCCATCAAACACCGTCACACTCGCCGTGCGTTGATTTGCCACGTAGATTCGATCACTCTGCTCATCGATGGCGATTGCCTGGGGATGTGTTCCCAGGCGAATGGTGTCGATCACAGCGTCGCTCGTACCATCGATCACCGACATGGTGTCGTCGCCGTAGCTCAGAACGTATGCCTTTTTGGTCACCGGGTTCACCTCGACCGCAAACGGAATTGCACCCACATCCACCGTGGTCGCGGCATTGGTAGTCCCTTTGATAATCGTCACACTGGCGCTGTCTTCATTCACCGCGTAGATCTTGTCTGTGCCGGGTTCAACCGCGATCGCCCAGGCATGCTTGCCCGCCGGCACTGAGGTGGTCGCTCCGGTCGCTCCATCAATGACCGTGACACTTTCGCTTCCGTAATTGACCGTATATATCTTGTTGGTCACAGCGTTCAGAGCAATGCCCCGGGGGCCTTGCCCAACCTGGACAGTCGACGTCGCGTTGGTCGCCCCGTCGATCACGGTCACACTATGACCGAAATTGTTCGCCACATAGATCTTGTTCCTGACCGGGTCCACCACCAGTGCCTGCGGATAGCTGCCTACGTGCACAGTCGCGCTTAACCTATCCGTTCCACCGTCGATCACCGAAACCGAATCCGCGCCCGCATTGGTTATGTAGACCTTATTCGTTTTCGGATTGATCGCGACTGCCTCAGGACGATCTTCCACAGCAACGGTGGAGCTTGCCTGCGTGACCCCGTCGACAATCGTCACCGAGTTGCTGCCGTGGTTCACCACATAAACCTTGTGGGTGACCGGGTTCGCCTCAACTGCGATCGGAGTAGTGCCGGCCGCCACAGTCGCCACTGCCGACTGCGCCACGCAAGCGAGGGGCGCAAGGATCGTCACCAGGACAGCTATCCTCGTACGGCAATACGCCGAGGCACTCGTCATTTTTCCAGCCAGTAATTGTTTAGCTCAATGGCCGACGGCGGCTTGGCAAGGATCGTTCGCGTGATCATCTTATGGTGTGCGTGAAGCCGTTTCAGTTTCAGGGAGTGGCAGCAGATCCTTCGCAGGCGTGTCGGCTGGAAAGGCTACGTTGAAAAAGCAAACCATCATTTCATCAAAGCTCTGCTGTCCCCACGTGACCGTCTTGCTGGGGTCAGGATTTTCAGGATTCTTCGCCGAGTTATCGTAGTGCGCTGTGCACTCGATTCTGCTGCCCGCCGGCAACACCATCGGCTTGGCCAGGTTGTACCAAAGCTGCCAGTGCCAGTTGTAGTGCGGCACATTCAAGATGGAGCGCGTTTCTCCATCGGGAAACACCACCCGGTAAGCCATGTCTTTGCCCCGCATATGCATGTGGGGATGCATGCCCAGGAGCGTCACTTCGCGGCGGAAAGTGAAAGAAGCATCCACACGGTAGTTCGGATCGCCCGGCGGAATCTTGAATTTCTCGTTGCCTGTCGACAATGTCATCACCCGCTCGGCAGGCGCTTCTTTGGCCAGCACCAACCCCAGGTTGGCCTGATCTGTCGTCGCCTTTCCTTCAGGCATGTAATGCACTTCAAGCACGATGTCTGAGCCGGCGGGTATCAGCTTCGCCTGGCCGGGCTCGAACATGTCCGGCGGCTGCCCAGGAGCGTAGCCAACCAGCCAATCACTGGGAACATCATCCTTGGCCACTTTCTCCCCGGTCTTGGCCGGCGGAGCTACGAAGAACTCCTCCTTCGGCTGGTCCTTGAAGTAGTTCGATCCCGGTTTGCGTACATAGGCAACAATGTGGTGCACCACCGAGCGATCGGTCGGCGCAGCCTCCACATCCTGCACCCACGTGTCCCTGGTGAAGCCGGTGGGAATAATCACGTATTGGTAATCCAGAATGCCTGTCGCCGGAACAGAAAACGCACGCGGCAACTGATAGACCTTGTCCGGCTTGGGAATGGTCCATCCCTTCACGAATTCGATCGGCGGGGGCAAGTCCTTAGGGTCCCCCTTGGGGGCGCCGGCGTCGACCCAGGCGGCAATGGTGTCGATCTGCGCCTGCGTCAGCGACCGATTGTTCCCGAACTTCTCCGTATGCCCATCCTCAAACCAGGGCGGCATCGCTCGGCTCACGACCATCCGCTTCATCGCAGTGGCCCAGGGCCGCGCATCCTCGTAGGTCAACATCGAAAACGGAGCACCTTCTCCCGGACGGTGGCAGCCCTGGCAATGTTGCTGCACGATCGGCGCAACATCCTTGGCAAAGGTCACGTTCGAAGGCCGCGTAACAGAAATGGGAGCGGCGTCTGGTGTGGCCATCCCGGTCATTTGCCCCAGCAGACAAGGAGTAGCGCATACTTCCAATGCGAAGATTGCCAGTGCCGTCCGCTTCATGCTGAATCAACTCGATTGATTAATTAGGAATGTTTCATTAGTATGTCGCCAACAAGTATCTACCGCATCCACTCATCAGGGCAATCTTTTTTTAACAGCCAGGTAAACCTGAAATGAAGCTTCTGAGCTACCTCGTCCTTCTATGTGCGCTGGCCGGAATCGGACATGCTGAAATGCCCGCCTGCTACAAATCCGTCAACCGCGTCGTCTGGCTGGTACAGAACGTCGACCTGGCGAAACAGGGTTGGATTCCGCTCGGCTTGACTGACATCCACGAGTATCCCGATGTCGTCGTGACCGGACAAGACCACGGCAAGCCAGTGAAGATGTGGGCGTGGGAGATCACCGGCCACCTGGGCAACCTGACCGTCGAGATGATCCAGCCCGCCGAAGGGCAGCTGAACGCCTGGAACAATTTTCTGGGCAAGCACGGCGATGGAATTTTCTCCATCGTCCACGAGGTGTCGTCTCCAGCCGAAATGACCAGGGAAATCAGCCGCATGCACGCTCTTGGAGTCGGCGTGCTGCAGCAGTTGAGTCTCGTTCGCGACGGCAAGCACGTCACCTACACCTACTTCGATACCGAACCGCAGGGCAAGTTTGTTTTAGGCCTGGTCTATTCACCCGGTGGCGCCCCACCCGCCGGCGCACCGGGCAAAGTCTCCCACATCGCACCCGTAGTTCGCGAATTGGAGCCCGTCTCTGCTTATTGGCAAAAACTAGGCTTTCCAGCGTTTCGTATGGAGCATGCTACCCCTCGGCCAGATTCGACCTACCGCGGAAAACCATTGTGGCTTGCCTTCGATGTCGGCTATCAGAACTACACTCAGTTCAGCTACGAATGGATCGCCTCCCCGGCGACTCCCCCAAACATCTATGCCGACTTCCTCAAGGCACACAAGGAAGGCATTCAGCATCTGGGTATGCCGGTCGAAGACTTGAGTAAAGCTGTCTCCGGCTACGAGAAGCTCGGCTATCACGTATGGCAATCCGGAGCCTGGGGAGACGTAGGCAAGAAGGACTCCGGACAGTATGCCTACATGGATACAGACTCCATCGGTGGCGTCAGCGTCGAGTTGATTCACGCCTATAGGTAATTTGACCTATATCGTCGATGCGTTTCGAAGCCTTCAAGCAGCCCCCAGGCCTAAAGGCCGTGCCCTTCAAAAGGCTGGTTCTCACGCAGGCGTCGCGAACCTGCGAGATAATGGATGTTGCTACGAATCCGCAACACTGAACGGGAGCATTCCTATGTCAGAACCAAGTGATCCAGCTGTCGGCATCTTCTCCCGCCGGCGCTTCTTTCGCTGGACAAGCGCCCTCGCCGCAACGCCGTTGTTCTCCTCCGCCAAGTCGTTCGCTGCTCCGCCAAAAGAAGTCGAGGGCGAAGACTACTACGCCAAGCTGGGTGTGCCGACCATCATCAACGCGGCCGGAACCTACACCACGCTCACCGCGGCCTGCATGCCTCCAGTGGTCCTGGCAGCCGTGCAAAAGGCTGCTCTCCACCCCGTGCGACTGCACGATCTGCAAACCCAGGCTGGGGAATACATCGCCAAGCGCCTCCAATGCGAGGGCGCCGTGGTCACCTCAGGAGCCGCGGGAGCCATCACCCTGGCCACTGCCGCCTGCCTGCAATCGGCCAACAACATCGATCCCATGTCTATGCCGCAGGCGATCGACGGCATGAAAAACCAGGTCATCGTGCAGCGGGCGCACCGCTACGGTTACGATCATGCCATGTTCCTTTGTGGAGCGCGTGTCACCGAAGTTGTGACCCTGGACGACTACAAGCGCGCCTGCGCCACCGGCAACGCCGTGATGACCAACTTCTTCAACGCTGCGGAAGAAGAAGACGGCGAGGCCGGCACCGCACAGATCGGCCGCGAAGAGTGGCTTCGCATTGCCCACGAGCACAACATCCCATGCCATCTCGACGCTGCGGCGGACATGCCCCCCATCTCCAACCTTTGGAAGTACACCGGGATGGGCTTTGACCTGGTTGCCTTCTCCGGCGGTAAGGGCATGCGCGGCCCACAAAACGCAGGCCTGCTGCTCGGCAAAAAACATCTCACCGATCTCGCTCAGCAAAACAACAACCCGAATGAAGGTGTGGGCCGCGGCATGAAAGTGGCCAAGGAGCAGATCGTCGGCATGGTGGCCGCCGTCGACTGGGTTCTCTCCCACACCGAAGAATCCATGCAGGGCGACTATCAAAAGCGCGTGGACCTCATTGTGGCTGCGGTAAAGGGCATCCCCTCCGTCACGACCGAAACGGTCGTCCCCCGCATAGCCAACCACGTCCCACACCTGCTCATCCGCTTCGATCCGTCTGTGACGGGTTGCTCCACAACAGAGATCGTGGCCAAGCTGCGGGAGGGGAAGCCATCGATTGAACTGAATCCCAACACCGGCAAACCACCCAACCAGGGCATCCCTTCGAACGCAAATACATTGGTGGTTGGCGTCTGGATGATGCAGCCCGGCGAAGACGCGATTGTCGGCCGCCGCATTCGCGAGGCACTCACCAGCAAAGCATAGTCATTTCAGCAAAAGAGGAACTTCACCTTGGAAAATCAAAACACCCGCACGCGCGTAACCCGCCGCGACCTTCTAAAATCGACCGGCATGCTTTCTGCCGCAGCAGCCACAGCCGCTCCGTTGTCGCTCTCCGCGGCTACCTTGATGGAGCCTCCCACGACCATGCACCCGGCCAACTCTGGTACTCCGGCAGACAATCTTTTCACTCAAATCGGTGTCAGGCCCATCCTGAACGCCCGCGGCACGTTCACTATCATCTCCGGTTCGCAATCGCTGCCTGAGGTGAAACAGGCCATGTTCGAAGCCTCGCACTACTACGTGCAAATGGACGAGATGATGGCTGCTGTGGGAGCGGAAATCGCGTCGCACATGGGAGCTCCCAGTGCCCTCGTCACCACTGGTTGCGAAGCCGCCATCGCGGCCGCGACCGTTGCCTGCATCTGCGGTACAGATCCCGAGCGTTCGCAGGCGATGCCCTATACCAAGAGCCGCAACCAGGTCATCATTCCCAAGTACTCCCGCAACCCCTACGACTTCGGTGTCCGCATGTCCGGACCCGAGATCGTCGAAGTAGAAACGGAAGAAGAATTTCGTTCCAAGCTCGGCGAACACGTAGCCATGATCTACCTCCTCTCCGGGCCGCGCGCCTTTGAGGAACCCCTCTCCATCAAGACCGTCTGCGCCATTGCCAAGGAGAAGAACATTCCGGTGTTTGTCGACGCAGCCGCCGAGGAGCCCATCGTTCCCAACATCCACCTCGCCGCTGGAGCAACCTTCGTCGGCTACTCAGGCGGCAAGTGTATGCGCGGTCCGCAGGCCGCCGGCGTGCTGCTTGGCCCCAAGGATCTTTGCTACGCAGCCTTTTGGAATTCCGCCCCTCACCACAACTGGGGCCGCGCGCTCAAGGTGGGCAAGGAAGAAGCCATGGGCATGCTCGCCGCAGTCCGCCAGTGGTACAAGCGCGATCACGCCGCCGAGCAGAAACAATGGCTCGAGTGGGACAACTACATCGCCGATGCGGTTAAGGACATTCCGTCGGTAAAGACGGAAATAAAAATGCCCGACGCAGACCTCTCCAACCGTGCCCCGGTTCTCACGATTCATTGGGACGCGAGCAAAGTGGGCATCACGGGCACCGAGCTGGTGGAAAAGCTGGACAAGGGCACACCGCGCATTCTGGTGGCCGGCGGACACGGCAGCCGTCCGGACAAGATGGCGTCCTCGCTCGGCATCATGCCTTACATGATGCAGCCGGGCGATTACAAAATCGTCGCCGAGACCGTTTCAAAATACCTGCGCAACCCCGGCCACTACGAGAATCCGCCGGTATACACCGGAACAACCGCGAACCTTGCCGGCAACTGGAACGTGAGCATTCAATACACCCGAGGCGTAGGCGAGCAGCAGTTCATCCTGCAGCAGGACGGAACCAAACTTTCCGGAGAGCAGAAAGGCGAGATCTTCCAGGCAACTCTCCAGGGCAAGGTCGATGCCGATCACGTAACGCTGACCAGCATGATGGCTGCCAACGGCTACGAAGTACCCTTCATCTTCACCGGAGTCGTAACCGGCAACCAATTCACCGGCGACGTCAAGCTCGGCGAATACGGAGCCGCCACCTTCACCGCAACCAAAGCCTGATGTTCACAATCGAGGGTCAACCAATTCACCGGTGAAGTGACGTCCAACCTGGCGAATGCGAAGCCGCTACCTTCACCGCAACAAAGCCTGAAGTTCACACCGAAGGGTGCCCCAGGTCTCGCTTTTGAGACCTGGGATCCTCCTAGTAGAGGCTAATTAAGTCCCCTGTAATAACCCCAGGTAAGCACCGGCGCTTTCATTTGTCATCCCAGGGACCTACTGCATGACCCCCTACGGGTCAATAATCGTGCGATCCCAAACCGCCGAACCTTGCGTGTGATACGCCCCCAGCCCCGTCCAATCCTCGCGCGTAATCCCGTTCAAGTCCCACACCACCCGGCCATCACGCACCGTCAGCTCGCAAATCAACTTCTCATCGCCCGTCATGCGTGCACCGTAGGTATCCACAAACCCAAAATGCCCCTTCTCCAAATGCAACACAGCAACATCCGCATCCGACCCCACCGAAAGATTCCCCAACTCATCGTGTTTAATCTCATGCGCCGGGTTTGACGTAGACATCCGAATCACATCCTCAAGCGAAACCCCCAGATTAAGAAACTTCGACATCACATTCAGCATGTCTTTCATACCGGCATTCATGCTGTCGTTATGGAGATCCGTTGAAATCGAGTCCGGCACGAAGCCTTGCTGGATCGCGGGTGCCGCCTGTCGAAAAATAAAGCTACCGCCACCGTGACCAACATCAAAAATAATCCCGCGCTTCTTCGCCGCGAAGAGGTAGGGCCGAACTTTTCCCTGTGCATCCAACATCGGAACGTCATCCAAATACATGTGTGTGGAGATATCGCCCGGGCGCAACTTCTTTGAAACCAACTCTTCATAAGGCCGCTCTGGACGGAACGTTCCGAAGTCCACCATCACCGGAATGTTGGCGATTGTCCCCGCCTCCACCGCGCGTTCCACGGGCGTCCATTCCGGGCCGTCATAATGAGCCGTCTTGATGCCCACGATCACCTGCGGATATTTCAACGCCTGTGCCGCGGCCGCCTGGGCATCCATCTCGCTCAGGCTTTGTTCATACTTCGGACGCATCCCGCTGCCGACAATATTGATAAAGGCAAGGATGCGGGTGATGGAGCGATCGATCACCCGATCCTTGAATTCAGGAAAGTTCCTCCACCCCGAACTGCCCGCATCTACGCCGGTCGTCACTCCACTACGCAGCGTAAAACCATCCGGATACACACTGTGGTCGCCGGCGTATGCGTGGCGTTCCCCTGTGCCCGCGTACACGTGCACGTGGATGTCCACCAGGCCAGGGGTGACATAGAAGCCGGAAACATCCACCACCTTTACCCCGGGCCCCGCTTGAATATGCTCCGCAACCTCCGCGATCTTGTGATCCTTGATCGCTACATCGCGAACCGCATCGATCCCATTTTTCGGGTCAATGACATGGCCACCCTTGAGCACAAGGTCATACGACGATTGCCCTTGAAGCATCGGCGAAGGCAGAAGCAAAAGCATCAGGAAAAGCGAGGATAAACGCCATGGTCCAGCATGATCTCGTTTTTCGACAGCGTAACGAACATCCACGATAAGGTACCCCTCGAAGGGTCAAGCAAACTTTTATCGATGTGCGCAAAGACACAGCCGCTGTCATTCCAGCGGCTGTATGGAGAAGCCATGAGCCACGCCGCGCTAGAAAACTATCTTTCCTGCAAGCTGAAGCACTCGCCCGCTGCTCCCGGAGCTGTTCTTTTGTGTGCTCGTCGTGGTGCCAAAATCTCCCCACGTCGTAGAATCAGCCGGATCCCAACCACCCTGCATATCTGAGTTCGGGTTCGACAGATTAGGATGATTGAAAACGTTCTGAGCCTCGGCTCGGAATTGGAACTTCAACCTCTCCCAAATCCCGAATTCCTTGAAGATCGACGCATTCACATTTTCAAAGCCAGGGCCGTAGAGCGGGTTGCGATGTCCCGTACCGAAGGTAAACTGCGCCGGATATTCAAAAGCCGAACCATCGATGCAGGAGCCACCCGGGTTGCTTATGTAGAACTTGGTGGTGCAATTGGCAGAGGGCAGATGTACCCAATTGGGCCTTTGCACGTTTCCGTTCGGCTGGCTGACGTTGGCCTGGTCGTCATCAAGGTAGACGTTATAGGGGATGCCGGTCTGCAGGGTCACGATCGCATTGATCTGCCAGCCGCCCAGCGTGTTTTGCAAGAGATAGCTGGAGCCGCCGAATTTGGGCAGGTCATAGGTAGCGATGCCGACAAAACGATTGCGGATGTCCCAGTTCGAGCTCGCATAGTCCAGGTTGATGTTGTACTGATCCATCGTGGTGCCGCCATTGTTCGAGTTATCCGAGAGATCCAGATCATGCGACCAGGTGTAACTCGCCTGGCCGGACAGCCCATGGGTCGTGCGCTGGCGCAGAATCGCCGTGAAACCGTTGTAGTGAGAATATTCGTCATTCTGAATGGTGCGGATCCTGCCGAAGAGCTGATTGGGGCGCCGTTCGTTGATGGCTCCCACCGGACCGCCCGGCTGGGGCGAGTTGTTATAGAAGTCCCGGTCAAGATGGATGGCGTGCGATCCGATGTACTGCAACTCCGCGCCCGCGCCTTTCCACAACTCCTGCCCCCACGACAGGTTCCATTGATACAGTTCCTGGGTCGGCAGGTGCGGACCCATCGTAACCGCATTCACGTAGGTGCCGGGAATGCCCGCCATGGGAGAACCCGCGCCCGCGCCGGGAGTGGGATTGGTGAAAGTTAAAAGGCTCGTCGCCTCGCCGTTGTACGCGACAGAGGCGGAAAGCGGATAATTCTGGGTGGTCAGGGTATAGGTATTTAGCTGGTTGGCGTTCCAGTAGATGCCAAAACCTCCGCGGAGCACCGTGGTTTCCGTGGCCCGATACGCAAAACCAAGCCGCGGCGCCCAATTGTTGTGCGTCGGGTTGATGAATTTGAAACCCGGTGTCGGCTTGAATTCCGCAGGCGTGGTTGCGGTTGTTGCCGGAATAAGAGCGGTATTGGTCGCATTCAAAATTCGTGTGTAGCCATTCAAACTGTAGGGCACAGTCGGTAATTCGTAGCGCAAACCATAATTCAAGCGTGAGCTTCGGAAGTACCTGCCAGTTATCCAGCACGAAGAATCCATCTCGCCATTCACCGATCGATCCCTTGGTCGGGAAAACTGGCGTGGTTGACGACTGGGCCAGGCCCAAAACGAAATCGGCAGCGCCATAGCCCGTACTTGTATAGCCCGCATCCGCGCTTCCGGGAGTTCCGTTGAAATTGAACACGCCGCGCGCATCGTTCGCCGCTTCCCGGCCTATGGTGAGCTTGCGCAGCTCGAGGCCGGCCATGATGTTGTGCCGCCCCCTCGTGTAGCTCAATTCGTCGTAACCGTCGATCGTTCGATCGTCCTGATACCAGTTTGCGCCGGTGTTTCCTAATGTCGCGCCGTCGCCGGTCCCAAGAACATCAACATAGATGGACGGTATTCCGGGGTTGCCATACAAGGTGTCGGAATTGAAGCCAGGAATTCCCAGTGCCGTACCTGCATCCTTTGGCCCGTTGACAGCAAAATAGTCTAGATTGTTCGAGAGAACTGTATTCAGGCCAACACGGAAATCGTTCACCAGGTTCGGCCTGATGATATGCGTATAACCAATAGCGTAGTTTCGCGAGTGCGTGGGCCCCAACGACGCGTTCGTGGCAAAGTTAGAGCCGCTGTCGATCGTAATGTTCTGCCAGTGGTAGCGGAAATATAACCGGTCCTTGTCACCTATATTTTCGTCCACGCGGTCCAGTGTCTGGGTAATCACCAGGTTGTTGGGAAAACTGTTGTGCAGGTTATTTTGCACGCCGCTGAGATTGGGTAGCGTCATGTACTTCTCGAGCTTCTGCGAGATCATGCCGGCTGGACTATTCAATTCGGAGGTCGGGATCTGGTTGTTAGGGTACAGGAGAACCAGTGAACGGGTCTGTAATGGGCACCCCAATGGCGGAGAAATCTCCATTCCTCTCTGCCTGCGTGAGCGTCGATGCTGTACCGGTAGACTCCGATACCTGGTTAAGTTTTTCCCAGGAAGCGAAGAAGAACGTACGGTTCCGGCCGTTGTAGAGTTTCGGAAAATAGACCGGGCCACCAAGATCGAATCCATATTGGTTGTAGTGATTGATCGGCTTGGCGGCCCCTGGTTGATCGAAGAAATCGTGCGCATTCAGGGCCGTATTCTGAATGTAGTCGTAGACAGCCCCGTGCAGATCATTGGTTCCCGACTTGCTGACCAGGTTGACGTGTAATCCCAGGTAAGACCCATACTGCGCGGGGTAATTTCCGGTTTGCATTTGCACTTCGGAGATCATGTCTGAACTTGGCCGCGCCGGCGCCGTGGTGATCAGGTTGTTCATGATCGAAACGCCATCCAGCGTCATGCTGCTTTGAATTTCACGCTGGCCGGCGCCGATGAAGTCCTCTCCGGGTGGCACGTTGGAATAACCCGACGAGGGTCCAATGGTGACATTCGACGCAGTCGCAGCAATCTCCAGGGCGTTATGCCCCATCAGCGGCAGATCCTGCACCGCCTTGGTATCGAAGGTTTCGCCGATCGTGGCGTCATCAGTTTGTATCGGCGGCGTCGAGGCCGAAACCGTAACAGTCTGAGTCTCAGACCCGGCTTTGAGCGAGAAGTCCGTGCGCACTGCCTGATCGATCGGCACGATGGTGCCCGTCTTCGTCAACTTGCTGAAGCTTGGCTGCTCGACCGTGATGTCGTAGGTGCCCGGAGGAATAAACTTGATGGAATAGTAGCCCTGCGCATTGGTCGTACCCGGATAAACGACTCCGGTTGATTCTTCCACGGCCGTCACCTTGGCTCCCACCACCGCGCTGCCGGACGAATCCAGCACCGTCCCCACCAGGGCGGTGTTATTCGCAACCTGAGCATATGTCATCGTGACGAAAGCAAACACAATCAGGATTGGCACAAAGGTTAAGTAGACGTTTCATTCTCGTGGGCTCCCTTCAGTTGGGGCGCAAAAGAGTCTGCGCCCGGTGGGAAACTTATACGTATGCAGAGCTTTCGCCCCGCGAGTTTGTCAAACCAACCAGGCCCGCCTAAACGAAACCATCACCGCGCCCACGGACTTAGACCGACACTTGTCCCAAGGAAAAGTCTGACCCGAGTCCAGATACCGCCAACGTAGAAGGGTGCGCAACGCAAGGATTAACCAGGATTTCACTACAGGAACAACAAGCTGTCATCAGGCTGCAGACATGTGTGGGTATAGGACAATTGCCCTATACCCAGTCTAGCCGCCTCGTCTGCGCAAAGGAGACGGACTTCTTTGAAGGGTGCCGCCTTTGGGCCGTGCGCTTAGCATAAAAATGAATCGGCTTCGGCCCCTGAGGGCTGCTCAAGCCAGCACAAGAAATGCCTGCAGGGGCTGAAGCCGTCCTATGTTGCGGAGTCAAAGTACGGGCCGAAGCCCGTACCCTTCAAAAGCAAAATCTTACACACCCTCTTTAGGGCCGCGTGATAACGTTCCGATTGCAATAATCAGTCCCGTAGGGACGGCTGAACTTAGCCCAGGACGCCGTCCTGGGTACAGATTTGTTGACGAAAAGTCCCGCAGGGACGACTGGAAGGTGTCCGAACGGCTCGAGATATCGTGAATTGAGAATTCCTGGTCCGCTGGTCGAATTCAGGACGCACATCGTCGATCGCAAGCGCTCTATTCCCAATGCACCAACCCGCGTTGGATCGCGCAAATGGCAGCCTGGGTCCGGTCACGAACGCCCATCTTATCCAGCACGCTGCTCACATGGATGCGCACCGTCTTCTCGGCAATACCCAACTGCTGGGCAATGTCACGGTTGTTCTGCCCGCGCGTAATACAGGTAAGTACTTCGTGCTCGCGGGGAGTCAGCTCCACCAGAGAAGTCCGTTCCGCCAGGCGGTCCCGCGCGATCGGCGGGAAGATAACGCAGGCCCTTGTGCACCGTAACAATGGCTTCCACCAGCTCTTCTCCGCTTGCATTCTTGTTCAAGTAGGCCATGGCGCCGTTGCGGATGGCGCGATAGATATCCTCGCTGCCCTCGTAGTTACTAAGAACAGCGATCTTGGCTGTCTTACACAATTTGCGGATGGCGGTAATCGCATCAAATCCGCTAAGGCCGGGCAAGCGGAGATCCATCACGGTAACGTCCGGCGCGCACTGGCGGTACATCTCCACGCCGCTGGCTCCGTCGCTGGCCTCAGCCACCAGCGAAATGTCGCCGCGCCCGTTCAAGACCGAGCGCAGGGCCATGCGCGCAAGGAAATGATCTTCGATCAAAAGCACCCTGATAGACATTGCGTCATCCTCCTTGCACTTGCATGCGAAAGGGCACATGGACCAATATCTCGGTGCCACTGCCGGCCGATGTCTCTACCCGAAGGCTCCCACCGAGCTTGCGGGCACGTTCCTCCATGACGGGGATCCCAAAGTGCCCGTACAGCGCAGCCAGCTTGTCGGATGCCCGAAAGCCACGTCCATCATCCTTGACCGATAAGCTGAGCCAGTCCGCATGGTATTGCAGGTGCACGGAGATGATGCTCGGCACCGCATGACGGAGAGCATTGGTGACCGCCTCCTGCCCGATGCAGACCAGATGATGCACGGAGCCGGGAGCCAATGGCACTTCCTGCCCTTCCACTTCCAGCCGCATATCGACGCCCTCTTTTGCACTCAAGGGCTTCAGTGCATTCGACAACGCGCTCGAGAGCGGCCCCGTGGCTTCCTCATTTTCACGTAAGTCCCAAAGGATGCGGCGGGCCTCCGCCTGGCAATGACGAACCATGTTTCTTGCCAGCTCACAAGCCTTTGCTGCCGCGCTATTCTCGCTGCCCAGCAGACGTGCCGTGGTTTCCATTTGCCATGCGATGGCAGCAAAGCCCGCCATCAATGTGTCGTGCCACTCCCGGGCAATACGGTTGCGTTCTTCGAGGACTACGCCCAGCTCTCCCTTGGCGCGAGCCAGCTTCCAACGGAACAACCGCACCGCGGCCACCGCGGCCGCCACGCACAGCAGCGCGTAAAACCACCACGCCTGATAAAAATACGGCCGCTGATACACACCAATGCTCGACACATCATCATTCCATGCCGAACCCGCGTTCCGCGCGTCGACGAGAAAACGGTAGTGACCGGGAGGAAGCTTTCGATAATGAGCAGCCCTGAATCGGGTCACTGTCCAATCCCGGTCATATCCATCCAGCTTGTAACGGAATTCCATTTGCGCCGGGTTCGAAAGATTTTGCGAATTGAACTGAAAGACCAGATCTTCCAGGCCCGGCGACAGGTCCAAACGATTGCCCACCTGCACGCTGGCATCGTCCAACAAGGCGCCAGTTAACTCCGCCGGGTGCGCGGCCGGGGGAACCGCCCCATCGGGATTCGTGTGAACCAGGCCTTTGGCCGTGGCAAACCACAGCGTGCCGTCCTTTGCCCGGGTTGAGTGTGGCTGCGCCACGCCAAGACACTCGCTGCTGGGCATCCCGTCGGCCTTGCCTAACAGTACGTAATCCAGGGTCCTGCGCTTCTGCGCTGTCAACTCTTCCAGTTGATGTCGCTGTACTCGGACAATTCCGCGCGAAGTGGCCATCCATAGAAATCCCTGACCGTCATCGAGCACGGAGAATATTGTGTAGTCCACCATGCCATTCGTCGTGTCCAGGTGAATCGGATGGTCGCCCTTCAGCAAGTCGAGGCCTCCAGCTTTCGTGCCCACCCATACGTTCCGGGCGTTGTCGATGGAGATAGACAACACATAGGGATGAGGAAGCCCTGCCACCATGCGGACCTTGTCGCCCACCACGCGAAAGAGCCCCGCCGACGTGCCCACCAGAATCGAACCATCGTCATTCTGCGCCAGGCAGGTGATCAGTTTGTCTTTCAGGAGAAGGACACCCTTGCCCTTTGCCGGAATCCCGTCAGCGTAGTGCAGCAATCCGGTGTACGTGCCCACCCAAAACCCACCGCTCTTGTCGCTAAGCAACGCACTTATCGCATCCGTGATCGTTTCCCGGCCCAGGAGAATTTGCTCGAAGCCAGCGTCGTTGTAGCGGAACAGCCCGTTGAACCAGGTGCCGATCCAGACATTTCCGGCGGCGTCCTCCTCCATCGTTCGAATCGCTGTCGAAGCTTCCGATGAAAGTTCGCGTAGAAATCGTCCCTGTTTAAGCCGGAACAATCCGTTACCCCAGGTCCCGATCCACAAGGAACCCTCGTGATCCAAGAGGATCGCGGCAGGCTGCGCCTCGCGCAGTTCTCGTGGTTCATCGCGCAACGGAATCAGCGTTGCGATGCGCCAGCGAGCGAGGCCTCCACCTTCAAGGCCAACCCACAGATTGTGCTCATCGTCTTCGTAGAGTGAGCGTACAAAGTCGTCGGCCAGGCCATCCTTGGTTGCCCAGCACGAAAACTTCGATCCTGAAACCCGGCAAAGTCCATGGTTGCGTGTACCGACCCACATGTTGCCCTGGTAGTCGCCAACCAACGCTGTAACCTCGTATCTGAATCCTGGCACCTCTTCCTGCGTATATTGGTCGGCGCCCTTACCTGCAGAAGGCGTCAGGCGTACCAACCCGTCACGCAGACCGACCCAGAGCACACCGCGGCGGTCATAATAAATTCCGACGGCATCGCCCGTCGTCTTGTGGTGCAACTGATGGTGTTCCACAACGTGGGTATGCACGCCCCGAGCTGTCAGATGAAACATACCGTCGGAGGTGAGCACGAAGATGCCCCCGCGCCCATCTTCGGCAAACGGCGTCGTGATATCGCCAGAGACCGGGCCGAGTCGATCGAGCAGCTCGACGGATTGCGTTCCGCCGTGGACCGTGATGCGTTCGATGCCATCGTGGGTAGCCGCCCAGATCGTGCCGCCCGCGTCTTCGAACAAGCCGCGAATGCGCTCCTGGTAAAACCCTGCCTGCTCGCTGACGTTCACTGCTGTGCCTGCGCTCTGCCGGATAATTCCCCGGTCGTCCGTGCCGATCCATAGATCGCCGCTGCGACTGAGCAGCAGGGAGTTCACGGGTTCGCTGGCAGCGGGGTCTTTTGCGTCTACGCGAATCGGGCTGAAACGCAAACCGTCAAATGACGCCACACCGCCGTACGTCGCAATCAACAATCGGCCACCCGGCACCTGGGTAATCGCACGCAATTCACTCTGCGGCAAGCCATCCTCCACTTGCCACTCCTGCTTTTGATACTCAGAAAGCCGCACCGTAGCGGAAAAAGCCGGTAGACAGCAACAGGGGCCCAGCACCAGAAGCGCGACCCAGCCTGACAGCCGTTCGCGAGGTAAACGCAGGGCAAAGTTCTTATGAGCCATAAGAAAATAACCGAGGGGATGGCTTTACCCCATCACAACCTGCCTACTTGTGCAACTTATTTCTGAAAGTAACCCAGATCTTCGGGCGAGGTCGTCTAAGCCGTTTCCCAAACCAGCTTGGCATTGGTTAATTCCCGGGCGCCCAGCGCACCCAATTCCCGCCCAACGCCGGAGCCCTTTACCCCGCCAAACGGCGCCCGCGGGTCCGACCGGACAAAGTCATTGATAAACACCGCACCTGCCTCGATCTGCGACGCAACCGCATTGGCGCGTTCGGCACTCCTACTCCACACCGCTGCCCCCAGGCCAAACTCGGTGTCGTTGGCCAGGCTTATCGCCTCTTCCTCAGTCTTGAAAGTAAACATCAACGCCACCGGACCAAAAAACTCTTCCCGGGCAACGGGCGCGTCGTGAGGCACATCGACCAGCACCGTGGGAGCATAAAAGTAACCCGGCCCCTCAAGCGACTTACCACCGGTGAGCACTCGCCCGCCTGCTGCCACCGCATCGGCTACCTGGCGCTCCGTTGTCGCCCGCAAATCCGCGCGAGCCTGCGGACCCAGCCTCGTAGCCGGTAAGAGCGGATCTCCGACTTTCAACATGGAAGCCTGCTCGACAAATGCCTTGATAAAAGCATCCGCAACCGGCTCTGCGATCAGAAACCGTTTGGCCGCAATACAACTCTGTGCGTTGTTGGAGTAGCGCGAAGTCACACCCAACTGCACTGCTTTCCCGATATCAGCATCCTCGAGCACGACAAACGGATCGGAACCACCTAACTCCAGCACCACCTTCTTGCCATGAAGTCCCGCAAGTTGAGCGACAGCACGACCGGCCGCCACGCTGCCTGTAACCGTCACTGCGCGTATCCGGCGATCTGCAATCATGGCGGGCACCGCTTGGCGTTGAACCGAAACATTCACGTAGAGCCCTTCGGGGCCACCGGCATCCCGAACCAGTGCTTCCAAAGCCAGGGCGCATCCCTGCACCGTCTCCGCATGCTTCACCACCACTGTGTTCCCCACCAGCGCCGCCGGAATGAAGAAGCGCAGCACCTGCCAGAACGGAAGATTCCACGGCATGATCGCCAGGATCGGACCCAGCGATTCGTAAACTACGCGGCCAGGCGTTCCAGGAATAGTCTCAGGCCGGATATACCCTGCACCGTCCCCGGCAAAATGCCGCGCACCAAATGCTGCCTTCTTCACTTCGCCGAGCGCCTCGCCGATCGGCTTACCCATCTCCAATGTGATCAGCCGCGCGTAATCGTCTGCGCGCTTTTCCAAAACCTCCGCCAACCGGATCAAAAAGGCTGTACGTTCAGAAAGCGGGGTACGCGACCACTTCTTCCATCCATCCCAGGCGCTCTGCAAGCGCTGTTCTACTTCCTGGGCACTATGCTCTGGGTAGACATTCAGAAGCTTACCGGTAGTAGGGTTTGTCGACTCGAATGCCATCACCTTATCCCTTCAAAGACAACTGAGGCACATCCATCCAACGACGCTCTGCCCAACTCTTCATTCCCAACTCTGCCAACTGCACGCCCTTCGCTCCTTCAAGCAAGTCGAAGCGCCACGGCTTATTCTCCACCACGTGACGGATAAAGTCTTCCCACTGTAGTTTGAACCCGTTCTCATAAGTCTGCGTGTCGGGCACTTCTTCCCATTGGTCCGCGAACACCATGGTCTGGGGAAGGTCGGGGTTCCACACTGGGCGCGGAGTGTTGACGCGATGTTGCGTGTAGCAACGGGTCAAACCGGCGACAGCGGAACCATGCGTTCCATCTACCTGGAAGGTCACCAGGTCATCGCGCCTGACACGCACTGCCCATGACGAATTAATATGCGCGATCACGCCGCCTTCCAGTTGAAAGGTGGCATAGGCCGCATCATCCGCATCGGCTTTGTAGGATGCACCGCTCTCATCCACACGCTCGTGGATATGGGTAGCGCCGATGCAGCTGACCGCCTTCACCGCACCAAACAAGTTGTCCAGCACGTAACGCCAATGGGGCAGCATGTCGAGAATGATGCCTCCCCCGTCGGCCTTGCGGTAATTCCATGACGGCCTCTGCGTCGGTTGCAGATCTCCCTCAAACACCCAGTAACCGAACTCCCCTCGCACCGCGAGCATCCGCCCGAAAAACCCGGCATCCTTCAGCATGCGCAGCTTGCGCAGGCCGGGCAAATACAGCTTGTCCTGCACCACGCCGCTCTTCACCCCGCGAGCGTCTGCCAGGCGTGCCAGCGAGAGCGACTCCTCCAGAGTTTCCGAGAGCGGCTTCTCACAATAAACATGTTTCCCTGCTTCGATAGCGCGCTTCAGCAGAGGCACGCGCATCTGGGTCGAGCCCGCGTCGAAGAAGACCGTGTCCTCCGGATTCGCCAGCGCAGACTCCACATCTTTCGCGACCCGCTGGATGCCATGGCGTGCCGCCAGCGAAGATACCTTTTCCAGGTTGCGTCCCACCAGGATGGGGTCGGGCATCGCCCGGTCGCCGTTAGAGAGCGTGACTCCGCCCTGCTCCCGGATAGCCAGAATCGAACGCACCAGGTGCTGGTTGTAGCCCATTCTGCCCGTGATGCCATGCATGATGATGCCAACGCGACGACTAGACACTGTGCCTTCTGCCTTCTCTGGTTTCTAATGTTTGTTTTATAAGTAGCGTCCTTGAGTGGACCACACGGGTGCTTTGAGTGTCAAACCATCTTAGAGCATGCCCGAGCGGTGCTCATAACCATCCGCAAGTGTCTCCGCGGGGTAGTCAACCCCGATATGCGATCAAAGCATGCACGTCGCGGATCACGCCAGCAGTTGATTGACAGCCCGATCAGACTCACCAATGGAAGCGCGATGATCCATAATCCCCGAAAGATCAGAATTCGCAAACGCAATCTTTCCAAATGGGGCGCGCCGCATCACCTCGCGGGGAGCAATCTTTCCCTCGGTCCCAAAGAAGAATCCAGGCTGGCCGCAAAGGTAAGCATGGCCCCAGCGATTGACGATAATCCCGGCAATATCCCGCCGCGCATCAAACCCGCTGCGCGCAAACATCAACGTCATTTGTTCGCGGATCAACCGTTCATACTCTGAATACGGCGTGCTCAGCAAGCGCATCCGTCCTCGCGTGCACTGCTGCGGCAGCGGAACCCCTGGCTCCGTAAAAGTGATTTTCAAACGCAGCACCGTCGGATCATCGGGACTGATCGTAGGCGGAACCTCCGCAAAGGTAGCCACTTTGCGGACCGCAAGCCAGCTATACAGCCCCTCGAAGCACTGGCATTCCGTAATCCCCATCTTCGCCATGAATCGCCAGTTGCGCACAGCAACGTTAATGACGGCACAAGGCATGCGATAAAACTGCTGGTACGCGGCACGATAGTTTTCCGGCAAATCAGAAATCGTTCTCGCCGTTGTCCAACCGGCAGACATCACCACCGATCGAGCGTGTACGGTGTGCAGCCGGCCCTGCACCGCGTAGGTCACGCGCACCCCGTCACCCTCATGCCGCACGTCCGCGACCGTTGCGCCGAGCCGGATCCGTACCGGCTGGCCGTCACGATCAAGCTTGGTGAAATCCACCGGACCATTGCACATCCCGGCCAATGTGTTCGGACCAGGCATCGCCTCCGGGATCATGGCTTTCACAATAAAGCGCGCGATGCCTGTATTCCCGCCGGGGAAAATCTGCGGCCCAACCTCGTTCTTCCAGGGGAACAATACTTCCGGCGCATAACTCGCGTACGCGGAATTCTCGTCCGCTGAAGATCCCGCCCAATCCGCCGCAACCGGCATGTACGTGCGGATAAATTCACGGGTGAAGCCGTCTCGCTGCATCAGGTGTTCTTCCAAACTGATGCGGTCAAGGGCCCGCGAAATCTCATCACCGTCCACCTTGGGTGGAACAAACGATGAATTCCCATCGCGCTCTTTCAGCAGTTGCTGCTTCGTCGCTTCAGGCAGGGGTGCACCCGCAAGCCGTTTTCCCCATGCATCGAACAGCCAGAAACCCTCGGGATGGCCGTGACGTGCGCCAAAAAACATTCCCGAACTCTTACTGCCCCTGGCGTAGGGAAGTGTGTTGACATCCAGCTCAGGCTGGCCTCCGCCCCACTTTTGATACTCGAGCGGCTTACCATCAAAGCCGATCGAGTCATAGAACCTTTGCGTGAGCGAGGAGGGCAGGGAAGGAAAGTAAGTGGCCGAGCCCTGACCGGCAATCAACCGGTGCCCATCCACCATGAATTCATTACGCCGTGCTTCCCCACCGAAGATCGCGTGGTCTTCCAGCACCAGGCATCGTTTCGACCGCGTAGTCTTTTCCGAAAACAGATGAGCGGCAGCCAATCCGCTGATTCCTCCACCGACGACCACGCAATCGAACGTCTCTCCGGTGGATTGCGCAGTCTTGAGCTGCCCGGTATAAAGCGCATCCCGGATGCCGTGACCTGCGGTCATCACCGCATGGGTATTGCCGTTTGCCGTGGCATAGTCGCCCACGCCGCCGTAGCCGTCCCAATCCTCCTGGGCCATCATCGGTGCAGGGAATGGACGTCCATCGAGGAAATCGGCCCGGGCCATCTCGGCATCCATGCCGAGCGCGCGGTCTGCTGGTGAGCCCTGCGGTTTTTGCGGCGGAAGTCCCACTCGGTTTCTCCTCACGCGATGTGGTGCTACACTTCGACCACTGTACTATAGAACGTTTCCTTACAAAGTTGGCCACCTGGCAAGGGGGTTAGACGATGAAACGCAGACGCTTCCTTCAATTAGCCGCAGGCACGGCTGCTGCCGCCGCGGTGCGCACCACAGCACTCGCGTCCGTTCACCACGAACAGCAAATCTTCCTCACGATCCGTG
The DNA here is from genome assembly GCA_963850235.1 of uncultured Acidobacteriaceae bacterium. Taxonomy (GTDB): domain Bacteria; phylum Acidobacteriota; class Terriglobia; order Terriglobales; family Acidobacteriaceae; genus PALSA-350. Next base: position 258,471 of record CAWKKM010000021.1, read on the forward strand.
ACCGGACGCTCGATGGCGGAGACGCAATCCGAGTGGGAGCCGGCGAATGTGTACGGTTTCACTTTGTTCATGCCGGGGCCCCGGACGAAGTTCACCTCCATCTGCCGGGGCATCGCTTTCACGTAGTTGCCCTCGATGGAAACCCAGTACCGACCCCGGCCGCAGTAGAAGTCCTTTCGCTCGCCAGGGGCGAACGTGTCGAAGCGATCGTAGCGATGAACAACCCCGGCCATTGGACGCTTGGCTCATTGAACGACGCCGAGCGGGCGGGCGGCCTTGGAGTGCGCGTGGCTTATGCAAGCCAGAACAGCCAGGCGCAATGGCATGCGCCCGCAGTTGTCGACTGGTCCTACGCCCGATTCAGTGCGGATACCCATTTGATCCCGCCGGCCGATCAGACAATCGAAATGCTGCTTGAGAAAAGTCGCTGGATCATCGATGGCCAATCCCACGCGGATCTTGACCACCTGTCCTTTCAACCCGGCCGTCGCTATCGGCTACGCATGATGAACGCCACCGGTCGAGCGCAGCCTGTGCGCTTGCCGGGGCACAACCTTCAACTGACGCGCGTCAACCAGATCCCGGTTTCCGGAATTATCAAAGACACAATCCGTCTCGAACGCTACAACGTGATCGAAGCCGACGTGTGCCCAGCGATTTAAATGATGTCAAAGAACCTCTGACACAAGGACAGCTTCGCTCGGAGCCTGTGACTTTTTTGAACTATCGGTGTTTTCGCACACCCAACGAAGCCGTCATCCTGAGAGGCTGTGACTTTTTATCAATGGAAAGGCCTCCCGTCCCACAACCGGCTTGTCCCCCTGTAACTGTTCTCTCCCTGCAACCACCCTCTCCTATCTGTCATCCCGACCGCAGGGGAGGGACCTGCAGTTCACTTCACCAGCAACCAATCCCAGCTGGAAGCGCCGCCCTCCCCATCGTCATCCTGAGCGAAGCGCCTTACAGATCTGTCGCATAAAGAAATGTATTGCGCGAAGTCGAAGGACCCCGGCGATGCTCATTTGCAGATGCTATTCCGAGCTTTCTCGCCACAAACTATAAGGAGAATTAAAAGAGTTACAGGCTCGACGGGATGACGAGGGACCTGCGGTTCTACGGACCCTTCGTGGGAATGTTTTCGACAGAGCGGAGAGAACCCCGGATTCCACGCGAACACCGTGAAGACACTTCACAAGTGTCTTCACGCAGAAACTTCAGATCCGCTCCGCGTTCCGCCGAATGTATTCATCCAAAGACGCATCCGGGCCAATGTAATGAAACTCCTCGGCCGAAGTCACCCCATACTTCCCCCCGGTCGCGCGATCGCGCGTCACAAACGCAGCCTGAATGAACTCCTGCGCCGCCGTCTCCTTAGCCCCGTTCAGGTTTGGAACACGCAGTCCTCGTTCCGCAAGGCTGTCGTTCAAATCCTTGACCATATGGGTGATCATCGTTTCGCACGACTCGATCGCGGCGATCTTCTGCGGCACCCAGGGCCCGATATCCACCACCCGGTTCACCAACTGCGGTCCCCGCGCGAAGTAATACTTCTCCGAGACCGCGTGCGGTTTCAACCCCGCATCAAACTGTTCAGGAAAATCCAGCAGGCCGCTCGACATCCAGCACGCCGCCTCCACCGCTTGCGCCGTCACGTAGTGATCAGGATTTTCCTCGTAGTGCCCCCACGGATCGTAACTAAATACGGTATCCACCTTGAGCAAACGAAACAGGAAGATCAGCCGGCCACGAATCTCGGTCCTCGACACCTCATCGATACGATGATTCCGATACGCGAGATCGTAGGCCTTCTTGAAGCCCGAGACTCTTGACCAGCCGCGCTGTGTCCCGCTCATTGGCCAGCACCGTCTCCCCCAGGCGTCATGTGATACGAGTCCTTTTCGTCGTTGCTGGTCCGAATAAAGTAACCGGTATAGCCCTCGCTCAGCAGCTTGGCTAACGTGCCGCCGGCGAAGATGGGACCATCGTCCAGATGCGGCGTGATCAGCGCCAGAACCTTCCCCCGATGAGGCTGTTGTGGGTTCGATCGCTCGATCACCACCTGATCATTCCCAAGAGCCTCCCCCCGGCCACTGGCCGCGAGCGCTGCTGCCGCAACCCCTAAAAATTCACGACGCCGCACGATACCTCCCAAATTGCTACAACCCCCGGATCCACATCAGCCGGAAAGAACACTTGACAGGTGTAGTATCTACATCGGAATGGCGATTCAGGACAAGATTTTTGGCAAACCGCTGGCGACGAGTGAAGAACGCGCCGAACAAATTGGGGTTGGGGCCGGTATCCCCATATTTGGGCTCGATGCGCTCACCAGTGCGGCTTATGGTCCGGAGGCTGCCCTCTCCCTGTTGATTCCCCTGGGGATCATCGGCACGCAGTACCTCGTGCCCATCATCACCGCCATTCTCATCCTGCTGGTGATTGTCTATTTCAGCTATCGCCAGACCATCGCTGCCTATCCCAGCGGCGGCGGCAGCTTCACCGTAGCCTCGGAGAACCTGGGCGAAAAAGCAGGACTCCTGGCCGCCGCAGCGCTGATGATCGACTACATCCTGACCGCGGCCGTAGGCATCTCCGCCGGCGTGACCGCGATGACTTCGGCTCTGCCCAGGTTTCAGCCGCACACCCTGGCTCTCTGCCTGCTGATTCTGGCCATCCTGGCCATCGTGAACCTGCGCGGGGTAAAGGATACCGGCACCGCCTTCGTCGTGCCTACGTTTCTCTTCATCGGTACCTTGCTGACATTGATTGCGGTGGGCGTATATAAGACGATCGCAGCCGGCGGCCATCCCCACCCGGTGGACCCCATGCCGCCGCCGTTGCCGCAGACGGTGCGGTTTCTGGGCCTGTGGATGTTGATGAAGGCATTCTCGGGCGGTTGTGCCGCCATGACCGGAGTCGAGGCCGTTTCCAACGGCGTGATGGCCTTTCGCGAGCCCCGAGCCAAAAACGCACAACGCGCTCTCACCATCATCATCGCCATCCTGATCATTCTTCTGTACGGCACAGCGTGGCTGACCAAGCACTATCAAATTACGGCCATGGACCCGGATGCACGCGGATATCAGAGCCTTTTGAGCCTGCTGGTGACTGCCGTTTTTGGCCGGGGCTGGTTCTACTTCTTAACCATGGGCAGCGTGCTGGTGGCCCTGGCTCTCAGCGCGAACACGGCGTTTGCCGATTTCCCCCGCTTGACCCGGGCCATCGCGCTGCGCGACTACCTGCCGCACGTCTTTGTGCTCAGAGGACGGCGCCTCCTCTTCTCCCACGGCATCTACGCCCTCACCGGCCTCACGGCAGTCATTCTGATCCTCTTCAAAGGGGTCACAGACAGGCTGATCCCGCTGTATGCGATTGGAGCCTTCCTCGCCTTCACTCTCTCCCAGGCAGGCATGGTCATGCACTGGAAGAATCAGGAAGGCGATCACGAGGGCACGGTTTGGCACATGCTGGTGAATGGCACCGGTGCAGTTGCGACTGGAGTCACAACCCTGGTGGTCCTGGCGTCGAAATTCAGAACCGGAGCGTGGGTCACTGCCCTGCTGATTCCCGCCCTGATTTTGCTGATGTATTCCGTAAAGAAGCACTACAACCGCGTGCGCTTCGAAACCCGGGACTGCGATGCGCTCAAAGTCACCAACCTGGAGCAGCCTCTGGTTGTCATCCCCATGGCTGGATGGAACCGGATTTCAGAGAAGGCGCTGCGGTTCGGCCTGCTGCTTTCCAAGGAAATCAAAGTCGTCCATGTTCACTCCGAGGATGAAGCGCACGGAATCGATAAGGATTGGGAAGAAAAGATCGTGGCGCCCATCCGCGAAGCTGGTCTCCCCGACCCTGAATTAGTCACCATCCCTTCGACATTTCGCTTCATCATTTCTCCCCTGATGGACTACATCCTGCACCTCGAAACCGAAAATCCCGGCAGGAAAGTCGCCGTGGTGTTGCCTGAGCTCGTTGTGCGTCACTGGTGGGAAAATCTCCTCCACAACCAGCGGGTGCAGTTACTGAAGATATTGCTGTTGGTAAAGGGTAATCAGCGAATCGTAGTCGTCAATATCCCTTGGTATCTATAGCCGAAGCGCGTGTACACTCAGGAATCACCCCCGCACCCCAGGTAAGGCTCTACGTGCGCCTCGGACAACGATGATCGCTTCTGGAACTGTTTTCGGGCCCTACAAAATAGTCGAAAAAATCGGCGCCGGCGGTATGGGTGATGTATATCGCGCGCTGGACACGCGGCTCGAACGCGAAGTCGCGTTGAAGCTCATCTCCGACAGCTTTCTGAACGCAGATCAGGGCGCCGGCAGTCCTTCGCCCGCCGGCACTCCTCACTCGCGCGTCCACCTTTCCCACGAACGCTTCCTACGCGAAGCCCGCGCCGCCGCCACCTTGAATCACCCCAACATCTGCGCCATCCACGACGTGGGCGAGCAAGACGGACAGCCCTACCTGGTCATGGAGTTGTTGCGCGGGGAAACGCTCAAGGCCTATCTCACTCACCATCGTCTGTCTCCGCTCGAGGTCATCACTCTGGGCCAACAAGCCGCCAGCGCTCTGGCGGCCGCACACGCCCGGGGTATCGTGCACCGCGATATCAAACCGGCCAATCTGTTCGTGGTCGAGAGCGGCCGTGACCGCAAGCAACTCAAGATTCTCGATTTCGGGCTGGCCAAAAAACAAGGCGCCGAGGCTTCACCTGACTCGCGCTATTTCGACACCAAAAGCCCTGCGGACGGCGCCACGGGCACGCTCGACCTCACCACTCCCGGTTCCACCGTCGGCACCGCCGCCTACATGTCTCCGGAGCAAGCCAAGGGCGATCCCCTCGACGCCCGTACCGACCTGTTTAGCCTGGGTAGCGTCCTCTTCGAGATGGCCACCGGGCAGGCCGCATTCGCCGGCCGCAGCACCGCCGAAGTGTTCGCCGCCTTGCTGATGAAAGATCCACCACCGGTTAGCAGCCTCAACCCGGAAATGCCCAAGGCTCTCGATCCCGTGATCGCGAGGCTGCTGGCCAAGGACCGCGATCAGCGTTACCGCGGCGCCGAGGAGCTCCTGGCGGACCTCGAGGCCCTTTCTGGTTCCGGCTCGCGCCCGGCTATCTCCGTCCCCACTCCACCGGCCCCACCTCCTCCGCCGGAACCAGACCGGCGACGCCCGCGCAACCGCATCATTGCCATCGGGGCGCTGCTCCTGGTGGCGTGCGCAGGCGCAGCTTTTCTACTCCATGATCGCCTGGGCAGCAAGCCTGAACCTGCAACCGGCGCGGCATCGAGCCCATCCGCACCCGCCAAACCTGCTTCTGCAAGAGACAGCATCATTGTCGCGGACTTCATGAATAAGACGGGCGACCCCATATTTGATACCACCCTGAACCAGGCGCTCCGGGTGCAACTTGGCCAGTCTCCGGTGCTCGACATTATCAGCCAGCAGCACCTGCGCCAGAGTCTGCAGTATCTCGGCCGCAAGCAGGATGAGATCATTACTCCGCAAATCGCCCGCGAGATCGGCGAACGGGAGGGCGTCAAGGCGATCCTTAACGGCAACATCGCCGCTCTGGGCAAGGCCTTCGTCCTCACCCTGACTGCTCAGAACACGGTGAGCGGGGACGACATTGCCAGCGAACAAGCGACCGCGCCTGACAAGGAGCACGTGCTCGAAGCGCTCAACCAGGTCGCGACCGCCATGCGCGCCAAACTGGGAGAAAGCCTCTCCAGTATCCAGAGGCTGAATGCTCCGTTCGGCCAGGCCACCACTCCTTCGCTCGAAGCATTTCGGGCTTACGCCCTGGGGGATGAAGCACACCAAAAAGGCAACGACATCCCCGAGGCCTACGACCATTTCAAGCGCGCCCTGGAGCTGGATCCCAAACTCGCAATGGCGTGGGCCCGCCTCGGCGTGCTGAAACTGAACACCGGCGCAGTTAGCGACGCAGCCCAGTACTTCTCTCGCGCCTATCAGCTCAGCGACAATGTCAGCGAGCGGGAGAAACTCTACATCGCCGGCCACTACTACTCCACGGTCGTGGGCGATATAAATAAGAGCATTGAGACCCTCCAGGTCGCCACCCAGGAGTATCCGCTCGACGTCAGCAACTTCATCAACCTCGGTGTCTCCTACCTGGTAAACGGCGACGTCGAGAAGAGCGATGCCGCCAATCAGCGGGCCCTCGCGCTGCAGCCCGACAATGCCATCGCCCTGGAAAACGGTATCGCCGGAGCAACGCAACTGGGTCAACCCGAGAAGGCTAAGCGGTACATCGCCGAAGCACAACGTCTCGGCTTGACTGGAACTTCACTCCTAACGATCGAAGCTACGTTTTACGCCACCCAGTCTGACTGGAACAGCGTGCAGAAACTTCTGGCGGCGACCGCGGGACGGCCAGACGGGTTTTCTGTTACTGGCAATTGGGGCACATTACTTCCGCAGCTGGGCCAGTTTCAGCAGGCAAGAACTACGCTGCTGCACGCCGCCGAGCAGGCCGGGGTCGCGCAACAGAAGGATGCCCAGGCCAACAACCTGCTCACCGCCGCCAACATAGGCTGGGTGGTCGATCGGTGCGTCGACCCCGAGCCAACCGTCAAGCATGCCCTACAATTGGATAAAGGTAAGGTCACACAAATCGCCGCAGCGACTACGCTGGCGCTATGCAATGTGCAGAAGCAAGCCAATCAAATGCTTTCTGACCTGGAAAAGCACTACCCGGAAGACAGTCTAATCCGGGAGCTGACGGTGCCCCAGGCGCGCGCCTGGCTAGCGCTCAAGGCGGGCGATGCACAGCAGGCTCTCGCCCTGCTGGATCGGGTTCGCGCCCATGACAATGCTTCCTTTGCCCCCTACCTGCGGGGTCTCGCTTACCTGCAGCTCAAAGATGCGCGGAATGCCATCGCAGCATTCCAGGATGCGAGCCGTATGAAGGGCGTCGCCTACAACACCGGCAGTCCTTACGCCTTGTCCTTTCTCGGGCTAGGTCGCGCTTACCTGTTGGCTGGCGACAAAGCAAGCGCGAAAAAAGCCTACGACACCTTCTTCACCGAGTGGAAGAACGCCGATGACGGCCTGCCCATCATTGCCGAAGCCAAAAAGGAATACGCCCAGCTCTGAGTCCATCGCCCACGCGTATGGCTAGCAGATATCCTCAAGCGCCATATGAGACTCCGGCAACACCTGTCCACCGTCGACCACAATCGTCTGCCCGGAAATAAATCCCGCCTCATCGCTGGCTAAGAACAGCGCCGCGTACGCGACATCTTCCACCGACCCAAGCCTGCGCGCGGGAATCGCCGACGTCATCTTCGCCATGTAATCGGGTCCCAAAGCCTCCACGCCTTCGGTGCGAATGTTTCCCGGAAGCACGGCATTCACCGTGATATTGAGAGGAGCAAGCTCAATCGCCGCGGTGCGGATAAAACCCAACTGTCCCGCCTTGCTGGCTCCGTAGTGACTCCACCCCGGGTAGCCGGTGATCGGACCGGTGATCGAAGACGTAACCACGATACGTCCCTTTCCCCGAGCTTTCAGTGCAGGCAGACAAGCCTGCACCGAGAGAAAGGTTCCCTTCAGATTGACATCGAGAACCTGGTCCCAATCGGCCTCGCTCATGTCGAAGAGTTTCGCGGCCGGAAAAATCCCCGCGTTGCAGCAGAGGATGTCGATACCGCCGTGCCGATCGATCGCGGTTTGAGCCATGCGGAGGTTGTCTTCCATCCTGGAAACATCAACGGCAACCGCACTCACCAGGCCGCTCTGGATTTCAGCAGCTGCTGCTTCCGCCTGGGAGAGGTTCCTCGCCGCCAGGAGCACGCGAGCTCCCTGGCCGGCAAAGACACGGGCGATGCCTTTTCCAATTCCCTTGCTTGCCCCGGTCACGATGACCGAGCGTCCTTCGATCGATGTCAGCACTGTGCGATCCTGTTGGATTTCAAAATGGGTTGAACTCGAGAGATTCAAACACCCGCCGCTCCTTCGGGTCAAATAGTTACTTTTTGCTGACATCTGTCCACGTTCGATGTGACACGATGGAAACGCTGGTCAGCGGCGAGGCGTCGTGAAAGGTTTCACAGCACAACAGACGGAGCCCTCCCTTTCCCGCCTGCACCTGGCGATTTTTCTCGCCGGCGCCGGTGTGTTCCTTTACCTGAGGACCTTTCTCTTGCCGGCAACTCCGTTTGCCGCAACCGGCGACCAGAGTTTGTTCTTTGCGCGCGCGGTGCGCATCCTTCAGGGCCAGGTTCCGTATCGTGACTTCTTCGAGATCGTTACACCTGGTACCGATCTCATCTATGCCGTTGGATTTCGCGTCTTTGGCGTTCATGCCTGGGTCATGCCGATGTGGACCATCGCGACGGGGCTTGCGTTCTCTCTCCTCATCACCTACATCGCCGCGCAGATTGTCCATGGTTCGAGTGTGTGGCGGGCTGCGTCTGCTCTTCCTGGTATTTGACTTCAACAGCGCTCTCGATCTAACCCACCAATGGTTCAGCACGTTCGCTGCACTGGCAATGGTGGCGGTACTGATGGGCGGTCTCAGCGGGCGGCGAATCTTTTCTGCCGGCTTGCTCTGTGCGGTTGCAATCCTTTTCACGCAGACAAAAGGTGCGTTGGTTTTTGTGGGCGTGGCTCTCTATCTTGTCTGGGTCACAAAGCACAGCGGGGAAGACACTTATCTCGCGAGGCGGCTTGCGCTCTTCATTCTTCCGGTTATTTTGATGGTTACGTGCGCTCTCGGATATTACGTCTACAAGGCAGGATTCCGCCCTGTACTCTTCGACCTCGTCCTCTTCCCTTCGCGATATATGCCGCTGTCGGAAGTGAATACGCCGCGCACCTATATTCGCCAGTTGGCGCAGTTTTTTCATTTCCGCAGGCCATCCGACATTGCGTTCCTGATCCCTGCTTTGTTTATCTATGCTGCTGGTTCCGTATGTCTATGTCGCGGGGCTGTATCAACTCCTGCGCGGACGCGCGGTATTGTCGACCACACTCCAGCGGAACCTGATCCTCTTGCACGTGGTTGGTCTTGGATTGTTCCTGGCGATCGCGAATGGCCCGCGGCATTTTCGATTGTGCACGGTTGCTCCCCCTGCCATCCTCATCTTTGTGTGGCTTTTGACCCTTCCGAGTCCTGCCCTCGGAACCATTCGGAAGCTGTCGTGGATTCTGGCAGGTTGCTACCTCATCTTGTTGCCGGTTTCTCGGCAGGTTCAGTGGCACGGCAAGCTCGATTTGCCGATCGGCCGAACCGCTTTCACTGACAGGGCGCTGTTCCAAAAATTTCAATGGATGGCGGAACGCACGCATCCATCGGATGGATTCTTCAACGACTCTTCTCTCAGCCTGTATTTGTCTCTGCGCAACCCTACGCAAACAGAGTTCGTCACCTACGATGAGACCACACGTCCCGAACAAATCGCCGCGGTGCTCGAAGCCTTGAAGCACGATCCCCCAGCGTATATCTCCTTACTTCCAGTGACGCCGGGGCCCCCCGTGGATGGAGATCATGCCGCGCCCTTGCGTCGCTTCGTTCACGAAAACTACACCATGGCCAACATCTTTTCCCAGAAGCAATCTCAATACGAACAACAGCTCTGGCGCCGCAACTTGGAAAAAGCTACGCACTAAGTCGGCCTGCATCCCACGAAGAAAAACGCCTCGGTCCGGCAACCTGTCCCGGCGTGCCGTGGACCACTCTCCATCCAACCGCCGCCCTTTCCTTTCTGTCATCCCGGAGGAAGCCGAGGGACCTGCAGTTCTTCGGACCCCTCACCAAACCCCGCCTCCGGCAACCACTCTTCCCCAGCATCCACTCTCCCCTATCTGTCATCCCGAGCGTAGCCGAGGGACCTGCAGTTCTACGGACCCTTCTTGGAAACGCGAGATACTACGCTCAACAGAATTCTCATCTCGCCCGTCGGACCGTTGAGACATCTGCGGTTTCTTTCGTCCTAACGCAGACTCCGAAACTCGTAGCGATTCGAGCAGACGTGCAAGCAGCCAACCTGAATTTGTTAGCCCAAACCCTCTTCAAACCAATCGGCTCTCAGGGAATCACTTCAACTCCACTCGATAATGGAACCCCTATCGATCCAGGAGAAAACATCAGCAATATCGTCCCCGCCGTATCCGGGCTCACTTGAAACTGTTGCACATTAGCTTTGAACATTCCGCCGGCAGCTGCGAAAACATCAAAGTTCCGCAGGATCGTCTGTCCATTCGCAGTCACATTGAACATTCTCTGTCCCGCGGTATACGCGCTCTCAACAAAATGCAAACGGACGGTATAGGAATGACCAACCGTCAAGTTAGGGATGCTATAAGTGAAACCCTGGCCGCCCACGTCACCCGTGCGCTTGGATTGGTAGACCGCCTGGGGCGCCGGATTGGAAACGCCGCTTACATCCACCGCATTCGTGAATGTGTCCACGTGTCCACCCGCAAAATCAGTATCGGCCACAAAGTTCCCAGCGGCCGGACCGCCCGAATCGATGGAGAGTCCATTGGCAATAGGAATGACCTCGATACCATTCGCGAGGGGATTTCCCGCGGATCCGTAGTTGTAAGCAATCACAATGTTCCCACTGCTGTTTGCGGTGGTGAGGAACTCCTTGATGACTGCTTTGAAGGAAGCCCCTGCGACTGCGAAAACGTCAAAATTGGCGAGAACGGTCGTTCCGTTCAGGACAACATTAAAGATTCGGCCTCCAGTCCCAGTAGCGGTGCTTTCAGCGAAATGGAGTCGAACGTTATACGTTCCCCCCGCCTTCAGTTGAGGAACAACGTAGCTAAATCCCACGCCATTGCTTCCAGTCCGTCTCGTCTGGTAGACGGCTTGCGGAGCCGGATTCTGCACACCGGTCACATCGATTGCGTTTGTGACGCTATCCGCGTGACCTCCTGTGAAGTCCATATCGGCGGAGAAAATGCCCGCTACGCCGCCGCCGGAGTTAATGGCAACCTCAGACGAGGAACCCCCCTGAGATGACAATCCGAAGGCCTGCACGCGGTCGGTTCCCACAAAGACGGTGCCACGCGCGGAGACAGGCGTCATGTATTTACCGCCGCCATTCAATTGTGTTTGGGTGCTGTTCCAAAGAATATTGAGATTCTGATCGAGTGCGTACAGGATGGGATGGGCCGAGGTGGTGAGCAGACTATCCAATCGCATCACATTGCCGACGAGAACCCAGATGATCGCATTCGATGACCCATTGCTTGTGACCATCGCCGAGCCTGGCGCAAGCATCGTAATGGAATTTTGCACCGCATCGATGGAGAGGTAGGCAGGTTTTCCCGTGGCGGTTACGATCTTTAACCGCACCACACAAGGGGGCACGGTCGTTTGGGACGAGACGTTCGCCTTGGTCGATCCGGTCACGAACAAATAATTGGTGCCATCCGCCGCCTGAAAATACGCGGGTGTGGAGCGGCTCTTCGCATACTCAAGATCTGTGTAAGTTTCCGAATAGGGGCCGAAGATATTGAGCGGGCCGCGAGCCCCGTTGAACTGAGGCTGGCCTCCAGGAGGCAGCAGAGACCGATCGTTTGCGGAGCTTGCGAGATTGTTGGGGTCTGCACAGCCTTGCCGGACTGTGAGCGAGCCTGGCATGTGATCTCGATCCAGCAAATACACGTTGCCCTGTTTGCCGCCGAAAGCGAGCAAATGGGGCGTGCTGGTATTGGCTGAACCCAAGTCCGGCAACACGACCGGCCCGCCCCCGCCGAGATCTGTGTCGTTCAGATCCATCTGGCAGTAGTTGAAAGGGGTGTAGGTCCCGGTGAGCGTCAGCGGAGATCCCGGGCCCCACTGCAGAACAGATTGTGCCCAATAGCCCGGAGTTGTCTGGTTCGCCGTTTTGCTATTCCCGGTGGTCTCGTAAACCACCCCGTTGGTATCGATCGCCGCCCCTGCTGAGGCCCACATTCCACCATTGGCCGTCGCGTCGGTAGTATTCGGCGCACCCGCAAAAGCGGTGGCAAGCTTGGCAGACAGCGTGTCCACCACAACCATCCAACCCGCGGCGCCATCGAGATAGCCTCCAAACGGAACGTACAAATATCTTCCATCGGGGCTGAGGTTCAACGCGCCTCGCTGGCTCATGGCATTCGACTTCTGGAACGTGGTCGGACCATTTCGATTGATAGGCGCCAACACCCCGTTATTCACACTCACTGGCCAACCCGGCAAAACCCTTCCCGAGGTAATGTCCAACGCAAAAATCTGCCAACCGGCCGTGGCGTCATCCGCGGCAACATAGACCCGGCCCGGTGAGGTGGAGGTGTCGATGACCGGTGTTCCCATGATCCCCACGGGAAGGCCGTCCGCGTTGGAGGGAATGATTTCCGGAGTGCTGAGCTTCATTGACCAGAAGATGAATCCCGCGGGAATGGTGACCGATCCGGTGCGGCCAAAGGCGTTCACGGCATACAAGTAACCGTTACTCGTGGCGGCAACGACCATGCTGACGTTTTGTCCGGTATAGATGCCGCTGCTGAGGGTTACAACATCGACATACAACGGCGACGCGTACATCCTGGGCGGATAGACCTGTGCCCCGATGGTGACTGAGTCAAACGGTGGCGAGTTCCAGAGCGGGCCGAACTGGCCGCCCTTAACGTTTGCCGGCGTCAATTTCGATTCAGTGGGAATCCAGCCCGTTCTCTGGGCGTTTCGATGAAAGGCCGGATAGTCCCTGGTTGGGTCGGACTGGGCGAGTAGTTTGGGCGACCAGAGGCTGGCCAGGGGAACACACAGCAGAAGAGCAAGGCATTTGCGTTGATACCAGGGAACATGCATGGACGAGCCTTCTTTCGACGTGGAATGAAGACACGGGTCCGAAAGAAAGTATTTTCCCGGTAGATCCAATCCATCCGCTGCGCAGTTCTTTCTATGGGGGCCTGGATAGTTCTTCGGGGGATCTTGCGCGAGCACAAGGAGCGACCTGATGATGGCCAGCGAACACTCAGCAGAAGGGCAAGGCAATTACATCAGTACAACGGACCTGCTTGGGGGTTACTTCTTTCAACCTGGAAGGAAGACCCGAGCCCGGGAGAAGTATATGCCTGAAAGTGCAGTCCAGTCCGAAAATTGTGACAAGGGTTTGGAGAGCACCGTCTGCCCCCTCAGGGGTCGCGCACAGCAAACCCTGGGGATCGATTGCCGCGCAATTTGCGCAGAAAAAAGCATTGCGCCTCTTGCGGCAAACCTGGAAAGGCATTATCTCTTAAAGCAGAAGACATCGGCAGGCGACGGTTTCTCACGCAACCGCGCCCTGGCCGGCAGTTGCCGGTAGTTTCGGCCTTCCGCGTGAGCGAAGGACAGCCTCAACCCTGTCCGGTGCCTCACTCTATCCCTGTCCAAAAAATCAACACCACCAGCCATGAGCGGCCTACTGCGGCTCTGAACCTCGCTGCCTCATGAACAGCGCTGCAAACAAACCCATTTCCATCTTCAGCAAACCAAGGAACGAGACTACCTATGCCTAAAAATACTGACTGCGATCCCATCACCGATCCGGAAATCGCTTTTGCTCACCTCATCCTGTCCGGAACCATGACGGACCGACGCGCCGCCGAAGCCGCCGGTCTCAACCCCGACACCGCCGCCTACACCAAAGCCAAGCATCGCGTCCGCGCCTACATGATCGAGCACCGCGCCGGCGTCAAGGAAAACCTGGCCGGCCAGGAAGCGGACCTGTCCCGCCTGCCCCGGCCCGCCGCGGGGCGTGCCGCGGAAGGGCACAAGCTGACTATTGGTCGCGACCAGATCCTGGACCGGCTCTGGGAACTCGCCGCTCTCAGCCACGAACAGACCAGAGGCAGCATCGCCGGCCAGATCAAAGCTCTTGCGATGATCGCGGCGATCGAGGGATTAATCCCGGACCGCCGCCTTTCCCCACACGCCACGAAACCCGCGACCCCGCCCGTCGAACCGGATATCTACAAGTCTGAGTGGCTCCGCAACCAGCAGGGCCAACCTATGGGTGAGGAGTCAGGTGATCCCGTTGCCGACCCCGAGCCCCAGCGTGCTCCCGAGCCGGCCACCAACCTGGCTAACCAAGCGGCGGCTCCGAACCTTGACCCGCCCCAATCCATCATCGCTGCTCCCGTCATCAACCCCGCCAGGCAAAACTGGGTTCCCGCCGCGGCAGACAGCGGCTTGGACGCCTTTCTAGACACCACCCACTCTTCCAGGCAGCCCTTTTCCCTAAGACGTTTCTCGGGGCGGCGCCGCTAAAATCGCCAAAAAAGGTCGAATTTTATCGAATTTTACAAAATATCCATGGCGAGATAAGCCGGCAGCATCCCTATTGCGGAATCTAGTGTAGTGCGTCACACAGATGGGCCTTTATCTCATCGGATGATCCTGTGTCAGCTCTTAGCCGGCAAGCCGTGCTTTTCAAGCTACATCGCGCCGAGTCCCGTTAGGGACGACCGATGGTAGCCCAGGATGGAGTGCGCAGCACGGAATCCTGGGTACCTATAGCAAAATGATCAAGCCCCGTAGGGGCGGCACACATCCTTGAGGGACGGCAGTCCCGATCGGAGCAGATACGGCAGCTGACATAATCGCCTTTATTACTGACGCACTACACTAGTCGCAGCCGGTAAGCAATCCCTCTATCTGTCAGCGACTCATCATTGGGAAAGCGCTAATACTTTCCCGGGTTGACGGTAGACGTACGGGCGAACCGCGCCTAAACCTGGGGTCTGATGATGTTGTTGCCCTTGTGACGCTGATGCTCAACGTAGGGCCACCCCGGGGAGCATTCTGCCCCCCACCGAAAGGGACGACCCGGCAGAGCCCACATAGGACGCGGTTCAACAGCGCTGATCGTTATACTCGCCTTGTGGCGGGCTCACTGCTCATTCTTACGGGGGCGTCAGGTTCAGGAAAAACAACTCTGGCGCAAGCTGTTTGGACAGCTCTTCCAATGTGCGAGGTCAGGTTTTTCGACTCCATCGGAATTCCATCTGCGCAGGTCATGGCCACCTATGCCGGCGACTTTGGTCCGGGAGGCGGTTGGCAGCGCGCGATGACGATGGAGTGGATGCAACGGATCGCCCCTCTGTTGAATTCCGGGAAGACGGTCTTATTTGAGGGCCAGATGAGAATCGCATTTATTGAGGAGGCAATCGTTGCAGCAGGGATTACAAATGCGCGAATTGTTCTCATAGATTGCAGCGATTCCGTCCGTGCCACCAGACTTACCCGCGATCGCCAGCAGCCCGATTTAGCGAACGAGAACATGATGCGTTGGGCACACTTTCTTCGCGAGGAGGCTAAACGAGGAAGTCATGAAATCCTCGATACTGGTTCGATCCCCTTCAGTTCAAGCGTAGACCGGCTGATTGCATATCTCCGTTAGGCCTTTCTCTGCCCGTGGTTCCTTCTCCCCACGTTGAGCAACGATGTTTTGGGATGCTGCGTTGTGGCTTTGTATCAGGGCACGACTTTAGTCGGGCCGTACCGGCCGGAGCCCGTGAGGGCTTTAGCCCCTGAGGCACGTTCGTCGAGCGTCGTGGGGGAAATCCGGAGGTGATCTGCCGAGCCGGACAGGAGAGCGGCTTTCAACTGGTCACAATCTCTACGACGGACTGGATTGGCCTTTCCCGGGGGATCCCAGGTCTCACAACCAAAACCCGCACCGCACGGCAGGCTGGGGTACCCTTCACTTTCCGAAAGGCTGATTCGGTTTTGAAAGTGGACATCGCGGCAGGGTGGCCCCGCCAAATATCAAACGGATCGACTCGCCAGAGGCTTTCGAGAAGGCGTGGCTCGGTGTGTTTGCGAGAATCAAAAAGGAGTCGGGACGCGATCAACCGCCGTATATGAACTTACGGCCGCAGGATCTGCTCATCCAGATGCTGTCGCCAGACATCGCGGTGGCAAGCTTTCACCTGATGGATGGCGATACCATCGACCGCCGTTCCATCGTCCTCAAGCGATACCCTAATGGATGGAAGATAGTACATCTTCATGCGTCAAACATTGGAAGTACGACCCGGTGACAAACCGGCGTGCCGGGCGGGAATGCCTTCCGCGCCCCGATTGCTGTTTTGCTTGATGCACTATGAAAATACACCGTTCGTTCAGGCCTGGCCTGAAATCGGTCGTCCGTTCCCCTTCACGCGTTTCGGTAGGTTTCGGCTCCTCACTACGCAGTAAACCTCCCGCACCCGTTGCCAGATTTTCAACGTTTTGGTGGGATTTGAACGTGCGGGACTGTGTTCATTGCTTTCCATCCCAATTAGTTTGCAATAGATTGGCCGGTGACGCCCTTCCACGCCAGAGTAAGCGATCGTGATGCATTCGTAACACTTTTTTGTGCTCTCTGGTAATCAGGCATGGATGCGCGCTCAGGATCCAGGGCCGAGCGCGAATTCCGGGCACGAGTTCCAGAGGCGTGGCGATTCCAAGAGAGAGAAGATCCCGTGCGAAAGCGCCATCAAAACAGCAGTGCCCGAAAGCCTAGGTCACATCTACGATCGACGAGAGCGCATCCTGAACCGGCACGGATGCGCACTCAGCCACAATCACGGTTACCGGGACATCCGGCGCCTGTGCCGGCAGGCCGGAGAAAATCAGCTGGCGTCCCTTTTGACGGAACGTGACCTCCTGATTGGTGGCGAGGAGCTTCGCGGATCGCACCTCGGTTTTCACCCCACCCACGGTCACGGTTTCGCCGGGCCAGAAATAAACGTGAGTGAATAACCGATTCTCCTTGCGGGTGAACCCGCAAATATCACCATGGAGGAACAGGCACTTGTCGGCCCCGTAAATCGCCGCCCCATTCCGGGCCAGCCATTGCCCCACTTCGCCCAGAATACGCACGCTGGGCTCGGGCACAGAACCATCCGCTTTAGGTCCGATATTCAGCAGATAGTTTCCGCCGTCGCGCGCACACTCCACCAGGTTCTGTACCAGGTGATGTGACGATTTCCAGTTGTTGTCACCTTTCACGTAGCCCCAGCTGTCGTTCATCGTCATGCAGGACTCCCAGTCACCCTTGGTGGCCTGGGTGCTTTGCTCGGGAGTAGAGAAATCGCCGGCCAGAAGATTCCGGTTGTTCACAATGATCTCCGGCTGAAGTTCCAGAACCATCTTGTTCATCTTTTCCGATTCCCAGCCTTTGGCATCCAGAGGCACGGCCATGTCGTACCAGAGAATATCGATCTTGCCGTAGTTCGACATGAGCTCGCGAATCTGGCCGTGGATGTACTGAATGAATCGCTTGCGTGCCGCCTCATCCTTCTTTGCCAGCCGCCAATCGGGATGATGCCAGTCCATGAGCGAATAGTACAAACCCACCCGCAATCCTTCGGCGCGAGCGGCCTCGACATACTCCTTGACCAGGTCGCGGCCCGGGCCCTGTTTGGGCGCGCAATAGTCAGTCAGTTGAGAATCGAAAAGGCAGAAACCCTCATGGTGCTTGGTGGTCAGCACCATGTACTTCATCCCGCTCGCTCGCGCCAGCTTTGCCCACTCGCGCGCAGCATTGGGCCGCGGCTGGAACCGCTTGGCCAGCTCCACGTACTCGCCCAAGGGAATATCCTCATCACCCATTGCCCAGGCGTCCCGGCATAAGAGGCTGTAAAGGCCCCAGTGGATGAACATGCCGTACTTCGCTTCTCTCCACCACTGAATCCTCTGCTCGTGTCGAGGTGGCGGAGACGGCGGAGTGTCCAAAGGCGTGGTCAACCCATGCGTTCCTTCGGTTCCGGCAAGGAGGGCGGCAGCGAACATCGTTTTGAGGTGGGTACGTCTGGATATCTTGCTCAGGACCATAGGTTCCATGAAAGGCTAGTGTAGTGCGTCACACACAGATGGGCCTTTATCTCATCTGATGATCCTGTCGGCTCTTAGCCGGTAAGCCGTGCTTTTCAAGCTACATCGCGCCGAGTCCCGTTAGGGACGACCGATATTAGCCCAGGATGGAGTGCGCAGCACGGAATCCTGGGTACCTATAGCAAAATGATCTAGCCCCGTAGGGGCGGCACACATCCTTGAGGGACGGCAGTCCCGATCGGAGCAGATACGGCAGCTGACATAATCGCCTTTATTACTGACGCACTACACTAGTGCGTTTTTTGCTCCATCGTGTCTTCCTCGGCCGTCTTCTTTTCCGCGCGCAGAGAACGCTGCAGGGTGAACTCGCGATTGGCGTCCTCTGTCCGGCCCAGCTTTTGATAGGAACGGCCGAGGGCATAGTGCGCATAGTAATTTTGCGGATCGAGCTTGACCGCGCGTTCCAGGAACCCGCGCGCCAGCTCCGGATCACCTTTTTGCAACTCGATTTCACCCAGCATGATGTACGAACCGGTAAACGACTCGTTCAGCCAAAGGGCCTGCTTCAGCGCCTTCTCCGCCTCGTCATACTGCTTGAGCCGCATATAGGTGTCACCCAGCCGCCAATAAACCAGCCAGACGCTGGGATTGATCACCAGCTCCTGCTGAAATTCCGGAAGCGCGCGTTGCGCATCCATCTTGTAAAGCCAGATCTCCCCCTGCAGGAAATGAGCCATCGGTAAACGGGGATCCTGTGCCAGTGCTGCTTCAATTTCGGGTGGAGCATGATCTTCCAGTTGCAGGCGCACCAGCATCTTGGCCAGCATCAGGTGAGCCATCGGGCTATCCGGGGAGACACCGAACATCCCGGCAAATGCTTTGCGTGCATGATCCCATTGCTGGGTGCGCGCGTAGCAAACACCAAGAATATAAGGAGCATCGGCTTGGCCTTGCGGGAGATGAGGATTCACTTTTTCCAACAGAGGCAAGGTTTCCTGGCAGTTTCCCTGGGCGTAATAGCTCAAAGCCAGTAGCTGGATGGACTCCCAGTCGTCGGGCCTTTGCTCCGCGGCACGTTGAAGATGAAGGATGGCCTGTTGGTACTGCTTGCTTGTAAAGTAGGCTCTTCCCAGCAAGGTCTCCACACCAGCGACTCTGGGTTTCTGTTGCACCAGCGGGTCGAGCAAGGCGATGGCCTCTGCGGTCTTCCCCTGCTTTATCAACTTGTCCGCACGATCGATGGTCGTGCTCGGAGACTCACCCAAAGCAGGCGCCTGACCCAGAGCGAAGGGTACCAACATTAGAAACGACAGACTTGCACCCACAAGCAGAACTCGCAAAGATCCCTCGGTACAAATGAATCTTTTCCGATCGTTGGCTGGCATTTCTCCTTTCTACCCCTGCGAAGCCCACCCGGCAACGATAAACATCTGTCGCGGCTCCCCTGGCAGGATGCTGTCGCAAGCCGGTGAATTGCAACCCGTAGCGGCTAAACAGGCTGCCGAAAAATCCGCTTTGTATCAGGGCACGACTTCAGTCGTGCCGTAAACAATCGAGTGATGAGGGCTTTAGCCCCTGAGGATACGGTTTTATATCCGTCATCAAACAGTCTGCTAGAACTCGAACCTTACCCCAAATTCCAGATTGCGCATCGCTCCATTCGGCGCCTGGTTTTGGATCACACCGGCGTTACTGCAGTCGACGCATCCGCCGGGATTGCCCGCGTTCACATGGTTGAAGAGGTTGAATGCATCCACCCGGAACTGCGCGTTCAACCTTTCCGGCAGAACGGTGAACGCCTTCAGGAACGACGCATCCGTTTGCGTCCAGCGGGGACCTGTCAACGAATTCCGGACATCGTTGCCGAAGGTACCGATCTGCGGACGGCGCCACGGTCCACTCGTGTCTCCATTGTTAAGCAAAGGCGATGAGATCTGGTACCAGTTCGACCGCGACCGGTTGGAGACTCCCGTACCGCCTATACGGTCCGGATGACAACTGTTCACATCGTTATCCGCGCCGCATTCGGCGTAGCTCGTGTTGAAGCCCAGGGGACTCATCCAGCTGGTGCTGCTGCTGATGCGCCAACCGCCTACAAACACGTCTACCAGCCGGGAACTGTTACCCAGGAATCGCTTGCCTGTTCCAAAGGGCAGCTCCGCAATGCCCGAAACTACCAGCACATTGTTTCGCTGCCAATCCGGCCGCCCGTACCAAAGGTTACGGTCGATATCGAAATACGGCGAATCATGGCTCTTGGCGTGGGAATAGGTGTAGTTGGCCAGCATTTGATAGCCGCCGCTGAACCGCTTCTCTACCTTGGTTTGGATCGAGTTGTAGTGGTTATCGGTGTCGTTGCCAAAGTAGTTGAGCGACGAGTTCCAGCCGAACTTGTGGAAGTACGGTCTGCGGTCATCCGTGGAGACGCCGTCGGCAAAGCCTACGACGGAGGGCGCATTCTCATCGTTGGCAGGGCTCCCGTCCAGCGTGACGTGCGTGCCCTTGTTGCCGACATACCCGGTCTCGATCGAAATAGTACGAGTAAGTTGATGCTGGATGGTTGCGTTCCACGCATCAACCGTAGGCAGACGCATCTTCTGCGGATATACCCAGGCTCGTATTCCGTTGGGGTAGACGTGGTTGCCGTCTGGTCCAGTAGGCTGGCTGTCGAGGATGGTGGCAGGATTGAGAAGCGGCGGCCCAACGGCCAGGTTGAAGACGCTCTGCCAGGAGTTGGATGGGTTGATGTTCTGTACCGCGAGCACAGGCAGATTCTGGGTAACGCTGTGCCCAAAGATAGAACCAAAGGTGCCTACATCGAAGGTCCGGCCATACCCCACCCGAACCACAGTCTTGGCGCCAATCTGATACGCGACGCCCAGCCGCGGCGCAAGATTGGTGTAGGAGTTCCGCACACCACCGTTGAGGGGTACGCCGTTCACACCGGCAACTTTCATTTCTCCGGTATCCAGTCTGCAGCCATCCCCCATTGCGGGCGCTGGTTACGGTCTGGGGATTATAGATTTCCCAGCGCAGGCCGTAGTTGACCGTGAGCCGGGGCGACATACGCCACGTGTCTTGCGCGTAAGTGAAGGTGCGTGTCTGCCGCTCTCCGGCATGCAAGGAGCTGGAAACATAGCGGCTGAACGAGTTCACCTCTCCCAGCAGGTAAGAGGCTAACGGCAATCCTCCTGATTCCGGTCCCAGGGTGATGTCGCTGGTGAAGGTGAGCTGGCCGGCACGATGCTGATCGCTGGGTACGCGCAGATTCTGCAACCGCCGAATATCGCCGCCTACCTTGACGGTGTGGTTGCCTCTTATGAATGACCAGTTATTGATGAACTGGTACTGCTGCATTTTTTCTATCAACGGGCAATTGCAGTTGTTGTAGAGCGAAGACCCAAACTGGAAGCCACCCTGGCCGCCGGCGCCACTACCCTGGCCACTCGTGCCGCTGATATTGAAGTTAGGCAGGTTCTGCGTGGTCTCATCACCCGGTATGTTGAGACCCGGTGCCCCCGCATCGGAGGCAAAGGACCCATCCACCAGCGAGCTGACGAAGATACGCTGCCGGTACCAGCCAAAACGAAAATCCGTCAGGATCGACGGCTTGAGGGCATAGTTAAAACCGAGTGCATTGCTTTGCGGCCGCGTCGAGCCCGCCCCCGTGTAGCCAACGCCGTTTAGCTGAGGGCCGCCCGCGAGCGCTCCAAAGAGCCCGGGAGCCGACTTCAGAAATTGAGTAAAGGTATAGCGCTCGAACAAGGTCAACTTCGTGGTGGCGAAGTAATCGATGCGAATGTTGGTCGCATCCCCATGAAATACATCGTGTCCGCCGCCGGCATAGTTATTGATTCCCGGAGCAGCATTCGGGATGT
Organism: uncultured Acidobacteriaceae bacterium; assembly: GCA_963850235.1. GTDB lineage: Bacteria > Acidobacteriota > Terriglobia > Terriglobales > Acidobacteriaceae > PALSA-350. Next base: position 280,152 of record CAWKKM010000021.1, read on the forward strand.
TAGGCAGCGGTACATACTTCAGCAAATTCATCGCCGGCGTGGAGAGGTACTTCTGCGGGATGACATTGCCCGGGAAAGGCTGGCGCAGCGAGGGGTCGAGGACATTCCCGTTGGCGTCGTATGGGTTATAGATCACTTGAGGACTAGGGCCTTGCAGCCACGCGCTAAAGTCCCCGGTGCGCTCGGCCGCGGTCGGAACCACACTGCTTGCCGATCCGCCATTTTTTGCCCGCGTCCCCTGGTAATCGCCAAAAAAGAAAATCTTGTTTTTGATGATCGGTCCCCCGATCGATCCGCCAAACTGATCCCACAAGCTGTGCGGCAGCAACAGCCCGGTCACCGGGTCGGGGGTCGACTGGGTAAAGGGGTCCCTTGCCTGGAAAATGTCGTTGCGCCGGTAGAGGAAGGCGCTTCCATGAAACTGGTTGGTACCGGACTTGGTCGAGGTGGTGACCACCGCCGCGCTTGCCGAGCCAAATTCCGCGTCGTAGTTCGAGCTGGTTATCTTGGCTTCTACCACCGAGTCAAGATTTGGGACGATGATCATGTTGCCGTACATCATGTCGCGGTTGTCGGTACCGTCAATCTGACCGCCTACCCCGACAAACATCTGCCCGTTTACATTGACCGCTATCCCGCCCTGCGGGTTTTCGGTCGAGGTGTCGTTCCAGTTGAATTGCACCGCTCCCGGCGTCTGCAGAAGCAACTCCGAGAAATTGCGGCCGAAGGTCGGCAGGTCCTGCACTTGCTTCTCGCTCAAGGTGGTGGCTACGTCGGTACGCTCGGTCTTGAGCAACGGCGTTTCGCCCGTCACCTGTACAGTTTCCTGAACCTTCCCCGGTTTCAGGTGGAAGTCCACGGTGCTTACCGTATCGATCGCCAGTTCCACGCCCTGCTGCACTTCCACGTTGAACCCGGGCGCCTCCACGCGAACGGTGTAATGCCCGATGATCAGGTGGGTTTGGCTGTAGTTTCCCGATTCGTTGGTGGTCACTGAAGAGGTCGTGTTCCGTTCGACGTTGGTCACGGTCACGGCGGCGTTTGGGATGGGGGACCCCGAGCCGTCATAGACTGTGCCGGCAATGCTGCCATACACTGCCTGCGCCCATGCACTCCCGCTTGCCAGTACCCCGGCAACCACAAATAAAACGGCCGCCCGCAGCTGTGATCTAAGTAGGGAAGAGAGGTTGAAGGAGCGGAATGAGTAGCAGTAGCGACTCGGGCCCGTGAGTTTCTGCGCCATACGAGAACCTCCAGAAAGTGACCCAGGCATTTCTAAGCGATTATTTGGGAATGATGCCTTCCGCGTTTCGCCACGTCAAGAACTTTTTTGAATTATTATTTTGCAGCATATTTAGTGGCATTTTGATTGCTCCCATTTCAACAAAGAGGTTAGCAAGATGAATGTGTTTTAGGAATGAGCCCTGCTTCCTTGGTGGAAAACAGCCTCTTAAGGGAGCCGGCATCGCGTACCATGGCTTCTCAACCGATGCCTGCCTGGGTTCGTTCTTACCTTTCTGGTAAACGAGAGTGCACGAGTCGCCACCTGATTTTGCTGAAAGTTCTAATGAGGAGTCTTCCCCGATGAGTCGAATGGCTGTACGGTTTCTGCTCTGCACCGGCGCTTTGCTGGCCGCCGCTGTTTCGGCCTCCGCCCAGGATCCAACGCCAGTCGCTAGTGCACTCCAGACTGCCGTGCAAACCCCGGAGGTCACGTATTTTCAGCTGCAGGCTTACTTGATGAAGCGAATCGTGACTCCGCAGGTTCCCGGGCGCCCGGAACAGTGGAACGCTTCTGGTCAGAAGCTGCGGAAGCACATCCTTGAAGACATCATTTACCACGGCTGGCCACAGAGTTGGGTCGAGGCCCCACCCCGCTTCGAGCAGGTAGCCGTGGTGGAAACCGGCAAGGGTTATCGCCTGCGCAAGTTCCGCTATGAGATCGTCCCCGGTTTTTCTTCCACTGCCATCCTGTATGAACCGGAGGTGATGCAAGGCAAAGTCCCGGCCATTCTCAACGTGATTGGCCACGAACCCAACGGCAATGCCGTGGAATACGAGCAGAAGCGTTGCATCAATTTCGCCAAGCGGGGTATGCTCGCGCTCAGCCTGAGCTGGATCGGCTTTGGGGAGCTGGCCCAACCTGAAAATGCCCACGACTATACCGCCCAACTCGACCTGGTGGGAACCAGCGCGGTGGGCTTCTTTTATCTCTCGATGCGGCGGGGTTTGGACTTGCTGGCTTCGTTACCCCAGGCCGATCCCGCCCGATTGGGTGTAACAGGCCTCTCCGGGGGTGGATGGCAAACCCTCTTTCTGAGCTCACTCGACGAGCGCGTCGCGGTGGCGGTCGAAGTGGCGGGATTTGGGGCGCAGCAGTCCAACCTTATCCGCCCGGAAGATACCGACGAGGTGGAAGAGAGCCCGAGCGACTTCACGGTAAACGAGGATTATCCCTTTCTGGTCGCCCTCCGTGCTCCCCGCCCAACCTTGCTGATTCACAACGGAGAAGACGACTGTTGCTTTCGCGCCGACCTGGTGAAGCCGTACATCTATGAGCAGATCAAACCGTTCTTCAAGCTTTATGGCGCGGAAGCCGCGCTTGGCTGGCACGAAAACCGCGACCCTGGCACGCACAACTATCAGCTCGACAATCGAGAGCAGGCCTACAAATTCTTTACCCAGCACTTCCAGTTACCCGTGACTCCCGATGAGATCGTGAGCGACGCGGAGATAAGAACCTCCCAGGAACTGGCCATTGGTCTGCCTGCTAATAACCTGACGGTTGCCGCGCTGGCGAAACAACTCGGCAGCCAGATTGTGCGGCCCGCGATTCCCGGCGATAGGGCGGAGCGTGAGTCCTGGGAGAAGGCACAAAGGGAGCAGCTGAGATCCGTCGTTCGCTATAAACCAGTTACGGTTGAAAATGCGTGGAGAATGGCCAACACCAAGCACCTGGGGCTGCGCACCCTGTCTTACCGCTTCGACTTCAACAATGGCCTCAGCGCCACGGGTATCTGGCTCGCTGCTATCTCCTCGCAGCCCGACGCGCCGGTCACCGTTGTGCTCAACGACAAGGGATACAAGGCATCCGAAGCCATGGTCACCGCACGGATCAATCGCGGAGAACAGGTGTTGGCCCTCGACACTGTCCTGAACGGCGCTACTACGCCTAAGGAATCCGACCCAGCGGTCTGGCCGATGATGTTGGTGACCGACGGAGATCGGCCGCTTGGGCTGGAGGTTGCGCAGCTCCTGGCTACCTCCAAATGGCTTCAGAAGACTACCGGCCGGCAAACGATACGCTTGGAGACGGAAGGCATCCGCTCTCAACTAGTGGCCCTGATCGCCGCGTCGATCGAGCCGCGGTTATTCAGCAACTTAGTAAGCAACGAAGTACTCGAGAGCCTGGGCGAACTCTTGGACGGCCCCCTCATCTTCCGCGCTACACCTGAGCTCTTCTGCCTCGATTTATACAAATACTTCGACATCGACCGCCTCGAGGCATTGGCGACACCAACCAGCATTGAGAGAGGCCGAAAGGCTGTACTCGTCGCGCCTAAGATGCCTTAAGAGTCTAGGACTGGATGGCCGAGAAGCGTTCAGGAAAAGGACGGGTGCCCCACGTTCGCAAGAGCGTATGTGGGCTGAAAACGATGGGCGGAGCTCCACAACCGCTTTTTCCCGAGTCAGCAACTTGGGGTGAAGTGAACTGCAGATCTTCGGCTTCGCTCGGAGCCTGTGACTTTTTCGATCTGCCATGTTTTGCCCACCCAACCAGATGTTTTCAACCTTCTCCACAAAACCGTCATCCTGAGAGATGTGACTTTTTTATTCGCGCAAAAATGATGGCTATCGATGCGGAAAGGCGTCCCCCTTCGGCAACTGTTCTCTCCCTGCAACCACCCTCTCCTATTTGTCATCCCGACCGTACCCGGATTTCCTACTTCACAGCTCTTGCCAGCGACGCTTATGTGGTTCTCCTTAAAGAGAACCACATGCAGTTGATCGAAGTCGCAACTCTTGACAGGAAATCTGGGGCAGGGGAGGGACCTGCAGTTTACTTCACCAGCAAGCAATCCCAGCTGGAAGCGCCCTCCCCATTGTGGAGGGGTTGAAATAATTGTGGCTGACGTAGGCAACTCGCGGCTTCAATATGCGTAACAGTGGCTGGCCGTTGTTTGCGGAGCCAGGGGAACGCAGACAAAAACCAACCCTCTCTTGTAGGACTTTCGTGTTATTGAAGAAGGACCCTACCGAGCTTACCCTTAGATTCACTCTTTGTTCATAGCGGTATAGGGGCTGGTTCGACAGCAGTCGTTGCGAATCCCTCTTACATTAAAGGCGTTTTTCTACCTTTTACTTTCGACACATTCGTGAGCTTCCAACTTGCAGTCACGCTGCAAAAGGACCTGGGCCGAAGCATGATAGCCGTCAATGCCCGGTTTCGTTCCCACCGCCAGGCTGGAATGCAGCGGTATGCGGCTGAATTAGTCAGGCGCTTCGGGGATTCTGTGACCCTCGTCGTGCCGCACTCTCCGCTTAGGGGGATCCAGGGGCACTTATGGGAACAAACCGTTCTTCCGCTGCGGACCGGCAGGCGCCTGCTGTGGAGCCCAAATAACACCGGGCCACTCTCCATCGAACATCAGGTCTGTACCATTCATGATCTCATTCCGCTCGATCACCCAGAGTGGTTTACGCCTCAATTTGTCAGGATGAACAGGGTACTCCTCAAGCTTCTTGCTCATAAGGTCAGACACATCATCGCGATTTCGCAGCACACAAAGACGAGAATCCTGGAACTGCTCGGCGTTCCGGAGAACAAAGTTACAGTCGTTCCGAATGGCGTGGATCCTGCATTTGCAGCTTTTTCCGGTCAGGATACGGCAACACACTTGGGCAAATTCAACCTGTTCGCCGGTCGCTATGTTCTTTGCGTGGGATCCCTTGAGCCCCGCAAGAACCTTAGCCGGTTGTTCCAAGCATGGGATCTGGTCAGGGAACGTCTGCCCGCCGATTTCAAGTTGGCTATTGCCGGAGGCGCGGGCAGCAAGAGCGTCTTCGCTGAAGAGCTGAGAGGGCCAGTTCCGGCTCAGGCCCACTTCCTGGGGTACGTGCCTGAAGGTGCACTCCCCGCGCTTTACGCCGGCGCGGCTGCCTTCGTCTATCCCTCGCTATCGGAGGGATTCGGATTGCCACCGCTGGAGGCGATGGCGGCGGGGACGCCGGTGATCACTTCGGCTACGAGCGCCATTCCGGAAATTGCAGCCGGCGCCGCTTGGTTGATCGATCCCCGGTCACCTTCCGAGATAGGGTCTGCTATCCAAAGGCTGGTTGAGTCTCCCAGCCTGTGCGACGCAATGCGTAGGGCGGGGAAGGTAAGAGCCCAGGAGTTTTCCTGGGAGAAATGCTCAAACACGACCCTGAAGTTATTGGAACGCTATGCTTAAGCAACACAGCAGAATAAGAATTACATACGTGATTACCCGTGCGGAGACGGGTGGATCGCAGATGCACGTTATCGACCTCCTGGAGGGCTTCCGCTTTGAGGCTGATTTGGATTTGGTGACTGGCGAGGAGGGCCCACTCACTGAACGCGCTCGCTCCCTGGGAATACCCGTCCGTATACTCGCCGAGTTGGTACAACCCATCTCGCCTTTCAACGACCTCCATGCGGCGTCTACTCTTATCGGGCACCTTCGAACACGCCGGCCTGACTTAGTCCACGCTCATACCTCCAAAGCTGGAATCCTGACCCGGCTCGCTGCCGCTGTTACGGACACACCAGCTGTCTTCACCGCACACACCTGGGCGTTTGCTGAAGGCACGTCTACCATGTGGAAACTGGTTGGACTGCCGTCCGAGCGTCTCGCGGCTCGATTTACCGCTTGCATAATCAACGTTTCGGATGAGAACCGGCGCCTGGCGGCCAGATCAGGAATTGACAAGGCGCAGCTCAGTCTTACGATCCACAATGGCATTCGCGATACCAGCTTCCGAGCGCACGCGCAAGAACCAGCAACTGTTCCTCAAATCGTGACGGTAGGACGTTTTGTCAAACAAAAAGACCAGCAGCTTCTCGTCCAGGCAATGATGGGAATAAACCGGCCCTATAAGCTGGTATTCGTGGGGGAGGGCCCCACACGAGCAGTTGTGGAAGCGGACGTTGCTCGCGCTGGATTACAAGGCCAAATAGTCTTTGCGGGCAACAGCCGGGAAGTTGAGCGGATATTGTCACAGTCACATATCTTTGTGCTTCCCAGCCGCTGGGAAGGATTTCCGCTCACCATCCTGGAGGCGATGCGGGCAGGGCTCCCCGTGGTCGCCTCCGATGTCGGTGGCGTACGGGAAGCGGTGATCGATGGTCACACTGGCTTTCTCACCCGCCCTGGGGATGTGCACGATCTGCAACAGCATATAGATAATCTGCTCCAGCATAGCGCGCTTCGGGGGACCCTGGGGTCCAACGGGCGACGTTACTTCCTGGAGATGTTTACCCAGGACAAGATGCTCGACAGGATTCGTAGTATCTATCACCAGATCTGGACTGGGAACCCTCTGACTGGGATCCCGGCATTCGATGCCCAACGTTCGCAAGGGAAAGTCCTCCAATCAAAATCACACATCAACATGCAGTCTTAGCCGGCTTAGTTATGGAAGCCCCGTGCCTCGCCGGCCCTCGGTGAAGCTCTCGAGGCCGTGCCCGTAATCTCCAGTAAGACCGGCGTTCCCCATATCCCCGCGGTATACGGCCCGGTAGCTGGACGATATCGATCGGTCTTCAAAAAGCGATCCCGCACTTGCATTCCGAAAGCCGCCACTCCGCCACAGACCGGCGTTCAGCATTGCTTGATCCATGATTTCCGCTAGGAGCTGACTGTCTTTTGCGGGGTAGGTCGCAACAACTCTGCCCATGTCAGCTATTTCCGGAATACCTCCAGATCGAGCGCAAATTGCGCTCTTACCCGAGGCGAACGTCTCGATGACGGTTCGAGACAACGGCTCGGGCCACACCGAGGAGACGATTGTGACGTCGATCGACGCATAGAATTGCTGTGGACTGATGAATCCGAGCCACTCAATTCGCGGATCAGTGAATCTCTTCTTCAAGGCATCTACATAGCCATCGCGTCCGACACCGGCTATTCTCAGCCGCCAGTTTGGCACCGTTAGACGTTGGGTCGCGTCGAGTACTACGCGAATTCCCTTCTCGTCTTCGAGTCTGCCGATGCAGCCGAAGACCAACGTATCTTCCCGGTGGCCGTTCGGACCGGGGATAGTCTTTGTGCCGCCGATGTTGTATATCACCGCGGAAGGCGTTCCGGAGAAATAGTTGCTCTGCGTGTGGCGGTTGAGGACGTACTCGCTAATGGATACCACAGCGTCGACAAGTTGCGACGCGGGCCTGCGGTTTGCCGTCAAAGCCTGGCAATCCGTACAGCGCCGAATGCAGACAGATCCTTCACGGAACAGCGCACTGCGCGAGCAAAGCAAATAGTAGTCGCGAAGCGTATGAACGAGCCTGATTTTTCGTTTCTTTACTTCCCGCCAAACAGCCACCGAGAATCCGCAAAGGTTATTGCTATGAACCACGTCGGGCTTTTCCAGATCCAGAATCCGTCCGACGCGTTCGGCCGCCTGAATATTCCACGCTTCGCTCATATGCCACCACAACCTGGCCACTTTACCGGGCTTCTCGCCGCCCCCGAAGGGCCAATAGCGGTTATCCATCGGCAAGCGATAGACCCGGACATCATTCCGGCTCTCCACCGATTCCTGAGGCCCCGGATGAAGACTGACGACGGCTACCTGATCACCAGAGCGCGCCAATGCTTCCGCCAGCATGCAGACCGACCTCTCAGCGCCGCCAACTGCGATAGGAGGGTATAACGTGTTGATCATCAGGATGCGCATCTACCCACCTCGCTTAAATAGAGAAGTTTCCGTCATGATTTACTCTCCCAGGGCGGCCAGCCCGATCCTTTGCAGCAGATTCGGTCTACACCAATTGCGAAACTGCTTTAGCCGCGGGAACGCTGGATCGCAAGTCCAGATCATCGAGTGAACCGCCTCTAGAGGTGAAGTATGTAAGACGGGTCGACCCTTCCGGCCAACAAGTGGGAAAGAGCAATCATATTTCCCTTAAAACGATCGGTCCGATCGCTGCGATCACTTGGGATCTTGATCAGCGTTCGGCGGCAATTCCTTGCGAGTTGAATTAACCAGTGCGCAAAGAGAACGTGAGTCAGTCCAGGCTTGCCGTTCTTCTTCCACAGATAGAACGGGTTAACGATCTGCGAATACCCGAACTTCAGCCCCGACATTCTTCCGCTTGGAGTTCCCAGGTGGGCAACGCACGTTCCAGCGTGCATGATAATTCGCCCGTGTTGGAGACAGTTTGTAGAAAAGTCCAAATCCTCAAGCCACCCATACAGTGGAAGATTTTCATCGAAGATGACTTGATCGAACACGCTTGTGCGTACGAACAAATTGCAGCCATATCCCAGCTCGCACTCGCAGTCCTCATGTTCTCGAACGTAGTTCAGCGCTGCTGCTCTTGCCGACTTGCGGTCTATACCCGTGTCACTTTGCACTCCATCGACAACAACGAAGCCCGTGGCAACAACCACATCCTCGGCTTCATCAAGAATCTTCTCCATGCTTTCGATGAAATTAGGAGCGATCTCCACGTCATCATCCAGGAATAGAGTGTATGGAGTCCGAACCGACTGAATCGCTACATTTCGCTGTGCGCTCAGCGCCTGCTTGTTGCTCACCACGACGCGAACAGCTGGATTTGCTCTGATCTTCTCGGGCGCATGCGCTCGGTCGAATACCGAAACGATAATCTCGCGAGGCTGCACTGATTGCCCGCACATAAGAGACTCTATCGTCTCAGACAGAATATCGGGCCTATTAGCGGAACATACTACGACGGTGGTTTTCAAGACGCCCACCTCTTTTTTTTGCTTTTCGGACCTGTTCCACAACCTATGTCGTCAGGCCGATAGGCTGATAAGTACTCGCCAACCACGGCTTGTTCACTAAAATGCTCCAACGCGGAGTCGCTGGGCGCTATCGTCTGTTTCCATTTGGCTTGATCATCCAAGGCACGGTTCATCAGAACCCCCAATTGCTCCGCATTACCAGCTTCGAAATAGGCGACTACCGGGCTCAACTGTGCGATTTCAGGCAGACCGCCCGCTCTTGCACAAATCAGGGGCTTTCCTTCATGCAGGCTCTCAACGCAGACATAAGCAAGAGGCTCATCCCACTGAGACGGAATCACCATGACGTCGACTTGTGGATAAAACTCAGACGCAGGTGCGAAACCCAGCCAATCGATCCGCTCATCTGTGTACTTGCGGCGGAGATGGCCGATGTACGCCTCCGTTCCCTGGCCGGCTATTTTGAGTCGCCATTCCGGCCTTACCAGGCGACGGGTCGCTTGCAGGAGAATCTCGATGCCCTTTTCCGGCTGGAGTCTGCCGATAAAGCCAAAGCGCAGTACCTCTGATGTCGTGATTGTCACAGCGCTTGGTATCATCTCGTCGTTGGTCGTTTGGATGTTGTAACTGACTCTGGACGCAACGTTGCCAAACAGGCCGGCGCGCCTGTGTCTATCTAGTGTGAAGCGGCTAACCGAGACAATCTCGTCCGGACACCGCGAGGCCGCCCTTCTGTTTGCGGTGAGGAGGCGGCAATCAAGACAGCGGCTTTCGCACGACTTTCCGCGGCGGTAGAGCGTGGTGCGCGGGCAAAGCATGTAGTAATCGTGCAGCGTATGAACCAGGCGGATCCTCCGGCGTTTGACCGCGTACCAGACGGCAACGGAAAAACCAATGATATTGTGGGTGTGGACGACATCCGGGTTTTCCAGGTCAAGAATTCTGCCCACTCTGGCTGCAGCCTTCCAGTTCCACATTTCATGGAAATGCCACGCAAGACGCAGGAACCAGCTGGGTTTTGTTTCCTCGGCAAAAGGCCAATACACATTGTCAAGTGGAAGGTGATAAATTCGGAGGCCGTTCCGGTCCTCCACCCTCTCTGAGGCTCCGGGATGCAGGGTTAGTACCACGACGTCGTGTCCGTTCCGGGCCAGCGCCTCCGCAAGCGTCGCAATCGCTTTTTCCGCGCCCCCGAAAACATAGGGAGGATACATGGTGCCGATCAACAGAACCTTCATCGAACGATTCCTTTTAACTCCTTGGCGCCGGAACGCTTGCGACTGATGCCTCGTTCATAACTCGACCGTCTTTCCCATTCTTCCGAGCAGTCCATCACGCACGCCCAACGCCATGTAATAGACCTTCCTTCGCTTCCCTGTTTCGGCGAGCAGGATCTTGACGCCATCCTTTACACTGTGGGACAGCATGCCGGCAAAGAAAGCGGGATATCTCCTCCAGTACTTTTTGATCATCCAGACCGTATTCCGTTCGCGATAGTACCGGCGGCCGGCACTGTAATTTGAAGTTGAGAACAAGCGCGCTCCCTTCACCTTGCATTCTGTAAAATCCGCGGGGGCGTGCATCAGGACCACATCCGTGCATTCCTCAATTGAGTAGCCCATGCTTCGCAGCCGGAGGCAGTATTCGTAATCGACGCCGCCGATGAAAAAGGAGTCCTCGAAACATCCCTCGTGGCTAAAGACGGAAATGGGCATCAGGCTGCCGGATGTCATGGCTACCTCGAGACTGCCATCCTTGGCGTAGATGGCGGAGATAGGAATGCCCCGCCTGCTGTCGATATAGCGCGGGACGAGAAGTCCTATCCGGTCCCGCCGGGGGCTGCTTTCGTAGGCGCGAAGCATGGTGTCGATAAACGTGGGCGGTGCGGTGCTGTCCTGATCGAACAGGGCCACCCACCGGTAGCGCTCCGACTCAGCCCATTTCGCCCCAATGTTAAGTGCCGCCGCTATCCCCAGATTGTCACCGTTTTCGATAAGCGTAAACTCCAGTTCACGAGCGGCCAGACGTAGACGGTTCCGCTTCTCCTCTGAGGAACCGTTATCGACCACTACCAACCCTTGCACTTGCGGCCTTATCGCGCGGAGATTATCCATGACTTCATCGTCAGGACGATACGTGACCACCACCGCACAGACAGACTTCATTTCCATTTGTGATCTCCCGAAACGTCCTCACCCGAGATCTACGTAACCCAGCCGGCCACGAAGAGCATCCACCGTGCCCAGAAGTATGTTCCTTAATTTCTTCCACTTCTGTCTCTCTGCCAAAACCACTTGGATAGGAAGCATTAGAAGTGCCTTAGCGACACTACGGCTCCAAACTGGATGAGTCTTCCAATACCGCCGTACCATCACAATGCCATTTCTTGTCATGTAATACCGTCGCATCGCATTGTGATGGGTTGTTTTGAACGTCATCAGTCCTAAAAATGAATGTTCTCGAGGTGAGCCCGGAACATGTATCAGAAATGCCTCTTCACTCACCACAACGATGAATCCGCACTCCCGCACACGGAATCCGAACTCATGGTCAACTTGGTCGATAAAGAACTCCTCGCGGAATCCGCCGCAAGAATCGAACACCGAGACAGAAATGAAGGTACCCGAGGTCATCACTTCCAGTGGCGCACCATCGGGGGCGACAAATCGCGACTTGGGCACGTCCCTACCTTCGCTATCTCGATAACGAGGCATGACAATCGCTATTTGAGCCCGCCTCGGGTGCTCATTGTAAGTCGATCGCATAGCACCCATGAACCCCGGCGTCACCGTACTATCCTGGTCAAAGAGAACCACGTGGTCGAACCCACGCGCTTTCGCCCAGCGAACACCAGTATTCAACGCAGCCGCGATACCCAGGTTGGCTCCATTCTCGATCAGAGTAAACTTCATCTCGGTCATCGCGGCTCGAAAGGGCGCAAGCGACGACGACGACGAACCGTTGTCGACCACCACTAATCCTTCCACCTGAAGACGCACCTTCGCCAGATTATCCAGGGATGCCGGCTGCGGCTGGAAGGTAATTATCACGGCACACACGGCAGGTTCAGTCATTTCAATCGACTCGCGCCCCCTCTCAGCCCAATCTGTTGCCGGCAGCCTTCTGGAAGCAACCATCTCGATGTCTCTAACCGCCGCACGCCGAGCACCGGTTGCTATCAGCAGGTACCCAGGATTGCGACTCACAGTCATACATCTTGATTACTCGCACTGGATTCCCAGCGGCGACGCAGAACTTAGGTATCGCACCACGCACCACAGAATTCGCTCCGATAATGCTTCCCTGCCCAATCCGAGAACCCGGCAGGATCGCGACACCATCTCCTATCCATACATTATCTTCGATAATTACCTCCATATCACCGGTGAGTGGCCGGTCGGCAGGCACTTCAAGTGGGCTGGTTTGCACCTCGCCTCGATAGATCCCGTGGTTGTGATCAGTAATAACGACGCGACTCCCCACCAGCACATCATTGCCGATCCGCACAAAGTTCGTCGCCGCAACGTGTACACCATAGCCGACAATCACGTTGTTCCCAATGATCAGTGAAGGCGTATAGCGATTGCCTGCTCTGTCGCAATCGATTGTGGCTAACCATAGTTGATCAAGTGCTCTGAAACTACGACCGATTTGAAGACCCGTAATACCTTTAATCGTATTACCCGATCCAATCCATATGTCCTCGGCGTGAAGGAGTCGCGAATAATACATATTTCTCGGGAGCCCAAGACACCTTTCGGCTCTGGCAAGCCATGTATGGTGCAAGGACTGGCATAGTCGATCAGTAAGGCCGGCTCTAGTGCCTTCGTAGGGCACTCCCGCCATGCATGGTGAGCCTCCCTGGTTGGCGGCATTGGTTCCGACGGCCGCCGCATTGGACGTTGTTCTGTCGCTCGCCATAGTCATCCCCATGGTCACTTGGGCCCCCCACTTACCAGGTGTGCGAGAAGAGCTCGATCTTCTTTGCTTATTCCAATGAACCATGCGAGAAGAAGAGTCGACACAGTCCAGCCAGCATAAAGTTGGACATCGATGGATGGTACTCCGGGCTGGCACCAACGCCGGAAGAGCAGGGCGGAGGGAATCGCTACCACTGCTGGCCGCATAATCCCCCTGACGAATAATTCGATGCGAGGTAGAGCGAGATTGGCTTGGGTATAGCGCATACTCACGCCGAAGTGCATGGCAACGCCGGCCGCAGCGCCGACGAGTGTACCCAATGCCACGCCTAGCGCCCCCATGGATCGCGCAAGCCAGATACTGGTGACCAGATTCACCGTACCCTCAGTCACCGCGGACGCTGTTGCGAGCCGTTGCTTCGACATTGCTACCACCATAGTCGCGTAAGGCGCGCAGAGATTACGGATGATATTTGCCACCACGAGAATGCGGAGCAACTGGATACTGCGAGTTGCGTATACGGGACCGACCCAAGCGCGTAATATCACATAACCCACGACCACTAACGGTAGGCTGGTCAGTAACATAGTAATGGTGGCGAATCTCGTCGATCGCAGCAACACGCTCCCCATCTGGGTGCAGCTGCGTTGCACACTGAGAGCGGAGGCTGCGGGCAGCAAGGGGCTCATCAGTGCCGATGTGACCGCGAGAACAAAGGTTGTGGGCGAAGTGGCGATGGAATAATACGCTGTTTCGCTGAAGGAGTAGTGGCCGACTATCGTAAGGTCCATTCCGCTCACGAGAAGCATGCACACGGACCACACCGAAAGAACGGCGCAATACTTAAACATCTTTTGCAGCATCGCCACATCGATAAGGTGCGGCTGGATACGGATATGATGCGCGAGTTTTCGCCACGCAATAAACTGGAGCAGGGCGGTAAGGATGTTCACGCACCCTGCTGCCATCCCCATGACAGCAAGGCTGCTGTGCGAGGCTACCGCAACACAAATGACAGCCCCGGAGAGGAGCCGGCTGGCGATAGTGATTACCATCGGCACTTGATAGCGCTGCAGACCAAGAAAGATGGCTAGAAAAACAGAGGATGCCAGGCTAATCGAAAGCGAAACGCCGACAAACACAACGCTCAGGCGCACATCGGGATAAAGGGCGTGCGGCATCGTATGGAAGATACTCGGCACTCGCCACGCCAGAATCACAGTCAACAGGATTCCAAGACCAGAGGCAATCAGCATAATCAGGCCGCCAACACTGGCACAACGGTTGCAGCCTGCCGGATCCTGTTTGGCCTCGTATTCAGCGATGTATTTGGAAACCGCCGTTTGAACCCCGAAGTCGAGGTACCCGACGTACGCACTCAATTGTAGGATGAGCACCCATGCAGCGTAGGTTTTTACGGGGAGGCGATGGGTCAAGTAAGCCGGTAAAAGGATAGAGACCAAAGAGGTCGCGGCCAGGCGAATGACATTAGCCGCCGAGTTCCTGGCGACGGTACGCGCAAAGGTACGGGGCTTAGACTGGGGCGATTCTATCGAGAGGGTAGCCATCGAATTACACCGGATACAGGGATTGTTCGGTTATCATCAGATGGCTCGACGCTACGATCACCTCGTCCTCGGAATCCACGGAGAAAGCGAATAGCAGCAACAATATGATTTGACTTGGCGGATCGCTGATGGAACAGAACAGCGGAAACGTGGCAAATAGTGCCGTTATTCCGTTAAATAAGGGATCTGTTCTTGAGATCGCACGATCATGAAGGAATTTCCAGAAACGCCAATAGACGACACCAAGCAGGACAAGTCCGCAGACCCCGGTGCTGAGCAGGATAAGCAGATACCCATTGTCTATCGGTACAGGGGCCGCATTTTCCGGGCGATCAGGCATAGTATAGGGAGCGTATGGTCCAAGTCCCGCGCCAAACAGGATATCGACCGGGGTCCCGGCCAGGAATTGCTTTGAGTACACTCCCCAATTAAGAACTCGCTCATCCAGTGACGAACTGTTCGCGAGGTCATTTCTTCCTGCACCACCCGCGGTTCTGATCCCTTGTGCAACGACGAGTACGGCACATCCCAACGATAGAACGGGAAGCAGCGGGCTGAATTTGGCGAGCCCCTTTCTGGACATAACGAACACAGCAATGATCGTCAGAATAAAGCCAACCATGACGAGCCTGGTGTAGGTGGCGTAGCAGCCAAATGCACAAAGCGGTAGAAGGAACAGGCCGAAGTTCCTTCTACCCCGCCGTAAACAGAACCGGGTAGCTACTCCTCCCATGAAACAATAAAAAATGCCCGCCTGAAGTGCGCTACCAAAAAAGCTGAAGGCGCGGATTTTACCAAAGAACTCGTAAGACTCCACTTGAAAAGCATGATCCGCGCTTTCAGTGGCGACTATTGGCAGATTTGTGAAAAATTGTGCGGCCGAGAGTACTATGCAAGCGAATGTGATGACAACAAAAGCCGTAAGAATTTGCCGCGACTTAATTTTAAGTGGAACAGCCGATGCAACACCGACTATGAGCAAAAGGAAGAAATACTCGAAGGAACGCCTGACTGACGAGATACTTAAGTCTCGGAAGAAATGCAAGTAGCAGACTTCGAGCGTAGCGTAGCTTAGTAGGAGCAGGGCAACGGGGAGCAGTGGACTTGATTGAAAACGCCCCTTAAGCAGAAGCATGGCGACGAGCCCAAGCACCAAAACAATATGCGGCCTTGGGTTGAACAACAATGACCCACCGGTGATTGAGATCTCAAACTGAGCAAGCGCACTATCGACCACGAGGATGAGCCCCGTAATGATGACTACGAGTTTCGGTAAGAATGTGATGAGCGATTGTTCGCCATTTGCGGCGTTATCGTATACTCCGTCCAGGTTACTTAGGAATATCTCATTCATCTGAACCTCGGCTGCTAGTTGATCACGCCTAATCGCGTCGTGAGTACATCGACGAGTTTCCAGTCAGTACCAGATCCGGCCACAGTAATCGCCTTTTTGCCGCGCCCGCCGACTAAAATCGATAGATTGCCGCAGACGATGTGGCGCCGACCAGACTGCCTGCGCCCATCGCCATGTTGCGTGTGTAGCTGAATGGAACGTAGACGATGTCATCTGCTTGCAATTGCGTGTCCTGCTCTTTCCCTTTCTGCATGGCACTCAGGTTCAAAGGAATTTCCGCATGGCTCCCATCCGCTTGTTTGCGAATCAGCCGGGCATGGGAGGGGACAGCGCTTGGCGGTGTCCCACCCGCAAGAGAAATCGCCTGAACCGCCGATAACCTGGAATCGTTGGTGACCATGGCGATGCCACCTGGCCGGTTTACATCGCCGAGGATGTACACCACATCTGCTTTAGGAACAACAATCGTATCTCCTGGGTAGACGGTGACGCTTGCATCAAGCGCGGTCTTGGCGGAGTTAGCGTCAACGAATTCGACTCGCTCCTTAGTGCCGTGCCGCTGGATCGTCACCCTTCTATCTGCCAGGTCAGTCAATCCACCTGCTAATGCGAGAACATCAAGAACGGGCCGCGGCGTATTGATCGCATAACTTCCCGGCGCGTGCACCTGGCCCATGATGGTGACGGTCTGTGTAGCTGCCTGCTCCAGCGTCACACTCACATGAGGTGTCAAGATGTAGTTACCGCTGACCAGGACACGGCCGATGACCAGGGCCGCGTCAGATGGAGTGAGCCCGGCCACCTTCACGCTGCCGCCAAGTATCAATGGCAGCGTGCCTGTGTCGGTCACTCGCGCAGTTTGCTCCAGTTCAGCCGCTTCCAGAACCTTGACGTGCAAGAGATCGCCTGGCCCGATGGTGAGGCTTTCAGTTTGCGCATAGCAGCAAGCTGCGCAGCAGAACAGGAAAAACAACCTCTTGACAGCTCTTATCATTCCGTCACCCTTGCTGGTATTGATATTTTTTGCTGCCGTAATGGCCGTAATAGCCGTAGTGTGCCGAGGAACGGCGGGGAACAAAATTCAGCAAAACCCCAATCGCCGGCCTCGTCTGATCTTTTCGGTGCATGAGCAAGAGCTTATAGGCGCGCGACAGGGCCGCCCGGGTTGTGAAGCCGAAACGAGCCAGCAAAACAGTCGCGTCTGCCATCTCCTGCAGTAACTGAGCATCTGTCACGGGAAGGACGGGTGGAGAGTCCAACAGGATGAAATCGAATTCCCCTCTCCACTGCTCCACCAGCGAGTGCATGCGCTGCGAGCCTATCAATTCAGCGGGGTAAGGAGGCACCGGACCGGCTGGAAGAAGGTAGAGGTTGGGATTGTTTGGCACCGCAAAGAAGCCGCCGGCGGCTTCCCGGTCTGACAGAAGCGTGCTCAAACCGTCCGCTCCCTCCAGACCTAAGCGTCTGCGCAGTACAGGACGCCGCATATCCGCTTCCACCAGCAGAACCCTCCTCTCGAATTGGGAGAGAGAAGCCGCGAGATTCAGTGCGAGCGTTGACTTGCCCTCCTGCGGACTTGCGCTGGATACCAGGAGAACCTGTGGAGGCATACCACTGCGAGAAATCAGGAGGTCCGAGCGGAGCCTACGCACCGACTCTCCAAAGGCCGAATCGCCGTTCCGTGAGTCAAGCAGGATGGCGCGCGAGCCGGTCTTCATTGCTTCGATCTGAGGCGCGATTCCCAGCAGCGGAATCTGCAATACCTCGATCTCTTCGGTGCCCTGTATCTTGTTGTCGACGGCATCGACAAGCAGGGCCGCGCAACAACCTAAGAAAAGTCCAAAGCCTAGTCCTAAAGCTAGATAAAGGGGAACCTGCGGCTTGCTTGGTCTGGCCGGAGTGCTCGCTTGGTCGACAACCGTGATATTGGAGGAATGGAGGCCCTCAAGAATACCTGCTTCCTTCAGCCGCTTGAGCAGGTCCTGATACAGTGCCTGGCTTTGGTCAGCTTCTTTGGAGAGGATGGCGTATTCGATGCTTTTGTCGTTTAATTTCTCTGCAGCATTCCGGTCGGTCTCGTATGCCGCCCTGGCGCCTTGCTCTGCTTGCGATGCCACCTTGAAGTCATTCTCGGCGCGCTCTGCGGTGCGTCCGACCTCCTGCTGAAGGGATTGCTGCAACCCCTTCATCGAAGCTCGCTCTTGGACTAGTTTCGGATAAGCAGCGCCAAATTGTGACGAGTCCTGTTCAATCTGGGCCTGGAGCGTCGCTTCCTGCCGCCGCAAATCCTGGATCAAGGCCAGAGAGTTCATGACCCCTTGACCGCTGGAATTTGCGATCGAAGTACCGCTCAACTGCGAGATCAGCTCTGCGTTGCCTGTTTTGACGACCTCTGCCACAGACGCTTTGAGGACGCGGTTCATCTGCGCCTGTGAGAGCTGTGCCGTGGACTGCTGCAAACGATCAAGAACCGGACTATATATGACTGGCTTGCCCTGCGGATCCGTTCCACCGATCCCGAAGATTCCACTCCCCTGCTGCAAAGCAACGACTCTGGATTGAAGCGCCTCACTCTGCCTGCGAAGATCGCCCAACTGACCTTCGAGCCACTGAGAAACCTGGTTGGTCGCTGTGAACTTCGTCTGGAAGGTGTAGTCGATCAATGCCTGGACAAGATGGTTGACCACTGCAGCCGCGACCTTCGGGTCGCGATTCGTGTAATCCACTTCGAGCAGACGAGTACCGGCAGTGACCTTCACCTTTAGATTGCTACCGAAGGTCTTGACGACATACCCGCGCCGGCCAGGGGAATCTTCGAGGCTTGCATGTATCGGGTCCGCAGGACCTCGCGGACTCACCAACCCCGTTACCCAGCCAACCGGGCTGAAGTGCGGCTTGAAATCTTCGTTCTGTTCAAGATTGAGGTCCCTGATAACCTTGAGTGCAAGAGCTTCCGACTGCAAGATATCGGCCTGTGTCTGAAGATCAACGTTTACAGAGAGAGAATCTGAAGCTGCGCCCGATGCAGCGCCCATCAGATTATCAAGACCCAGGCTATCTGAAGAAGACTTCTGCAGTTGAATGACGCCGCGAGCGGTGTATCTCCGAGTCATCAAGACGCAGGCACACACCGATAGCAAGAACACGACCGACGCGGTTACAATGATCGAGCGTTTCCTGCGGTGGAAGATCCTAAGGAGATCGCGCAATGTCGGGTCTCTATCGGGTAAAGTATTCAATTGGTCCCCACTCCCAAGTCTGAAATGCGTGTTATGTGGCTCTGAACTCAAGTTGCTGCTCATCTTAGTTAGCGACCGGCCAGAAGTAGGATTTCGCTCCGGTAAGAGGAAGCTTCCAATAGGCTCCTTCAGCGACAGGTTTGAGCAGCGAACTGCTGCCTCCGTCTGCGCGTACACTGGCCGGCATGACAAACTTCGACTTCTCCAACAAGACGGTAAAGCTCCGAGAGCGGGGGAAGGGGCGCAGAACCCACTGCCCATGATCCTCGCGAATGGAGATCATTCCGTCCGTCTGCACTGTGCCGAAACTCACCACCGTTCCCGCCGAATTCAGCCGGGAATCGTCGACCGGAAGGACCGTCTTGAAATTGATGTTGGCACCACTTTCACTGACCGTCAGAGAGCCGACAATGTAGCGCATGTTTCCGTCATCCATGCCCGCGAGCGGAACGCGGGATCCGCTTTGTGGATCGTAGAGGCCCATGCGAATCGAATAGGTTCCGTCCGCGACAGACGGGGGAATCTGGACCGCTATCGGTCCTTCCGATACAGCTTTTCCCGGGCTCCACTGCGATGTCCCCTGAGCAGGCGCGGTGTCACCCTGAAATGCAATCCCCTCATCCACCTTCAGTTGGTTTTGGTCCACGAAATGCAAGAAGGTCTTATAGTCGCGGCTCATCGATCGATGAACCCGCCATTGGAAAGCGATGGCAATCCTTCTGCTCCCGATCTGTGAGACGCCGGCGACCGAGGGCGTGGCATAAGCCCGGCCAACGCGCGCGTCCACCTGGCTGCGGGCATTAGCAAACACCGAAGTGGTTGTCTCTGCATAATCGCAGACCGTGGCGCCGCACATGGCTGTGTAGGCAAGCAAGCCGCGCGCCTTTGCCGCCCAGCCATACTGCGGAAGGACCATATTCTGCCACCGCAACGGTTCCCGGCCGGCATTTGCGACAACAATCAAGCCATTGTCGTACGTTACCCGGGCGCGGGAGTATGCCGCGGATTCAGCTGCCACGCTGGGGGACTCCCAAACATCGTTCACTTGATATTCAATGGAGGACACAGACGCAAGACCGTAGCTCCTCGCTACCGGGCTTACCAGGTTACTTTCTACCAATGCGTGGGCAACATCGTCCCAGTAGATACGGCCTAAAAAGGGTGCGTGACCAAAAGCTATCTCCTGCATCCTGTAGGCGTCCATGGTGAGCGTATTCGAGACGGTCTCGCCGGGTAGTACCCATCGCTCGTAATAACCCATCCCATGGTTGACTTGGAGCGGATGAATCCGCTTAAGATCAAAATCGACAAAGAGTGGGGCCGAAGTGCCCTGGTTCTCGAGAACACCTCCGGCTCCGAACTGAGCCTCAACTCCATCCAACAAGCCGCTGTAATACCAGTGATTCGCGCCTTCGCCGAACACCGGTCCCTGGTGGGTCTTCCGTTCGTAGGACCACAAGCTGGTATCGCCCACCAACAGAGCAGCCAGGGTTCCCGCTCCAGCTGCTCGCGCATCCATATCCACATGACTGGATGGAGAAATACCGGAGTTGACGTCCAAATAAGCGGCCGTTGTCCCGTAGCGTTTGTGGATCGCCGGCGATTGCGTTGCAGCGTTTGTTATCATCCAGGCCGGCTTGGTCCAATACGACTGGACGCCGGTGGAGTGGTTCAGCCACGAAAGCATCCGCTTTCCCTCCGCATCCAACGCAATGGCGGTGGGATCGAACCTGGGATAATTCGGGTAGTAGTCAACGTAGTTCTCGTGCAGGGCCATCAGGCAACCGTCGGCCTTACCTGCGTTTACCGCGGCGGTCAGACCGGTGTCACCTCCCATGGCTTCATTTGCGGGATAGTGCTGGGGCAACGCATTATCGTATCCGGCGTGCTGCCAGACGTGGATAATCCCGACGCAATCGGTAATTCCGTAATCACCCAATTCAACCAGCCCTTGCTCTATCTGCTTAAAGTCCGGGGTCCATATATCCAGTACCATCCGGCCTGACAGCTCCGCCCTATACGGAGAGGGCGGGTTTCCGGGCGCGGGCAGCTCTGCATCCACATCCGGCGAAAGAACGAGGAACAGCCGCTCATGGAAGGTCGACAAGGTGGCATCTGTTCTCTCGAGATATTGTGCCAGCGTCCCATTCAGCTTGGTTGCATGCGTGGTGTGCCAATCCCACCACGTGTTCACGTAGGCCGCCATTTTTGCCAGGTACCATACATGACCGGTGTAGTAAGGAACGGCGACCGGCTGTGCCTGCAAGGCAGCTGCCCACGGTCCCATATCAACAGATGTAATCAATGGCTGGTCCGCGTCCACCGTTGCCTCAAAGGCACTCGCGTTTGTCACCAGCGCTACCGTGACATGCACCAATGTGTGCCCCACAGCATAGGTGATCTTCAACCGTCTGCCGGAATCGTCCCACTGGGAGTCGGTACAAACTAACACGCCACTTTTACTGTGAATCGACGGAGTAAGAAGCGGAACGCTGCTACCGGGATTTTGCCCGGTTACCGTCAAGGTCCCCAGGGAATTCTGGCTATGCGGAGTGGGAGCAATCCATGCGTAGATGGGTGCTGTCTTTGTAATTTGCTCCGCCTTACCGGAGAGCCTCGCTTCCGCAGCAGAAGCGTATGGGCACTGCAAATTCCAGGCGGAAAGAGCGATCACGACGATCAGCCTGGTGAATAATTCTCCACACTGCAAGGTTTCTCGATGGCCCCGCCTGTTGGCGGGGCACGCCAGCCTGCAAGATGCAGAAGGGACATCGATATGTAGTTTCCAATTCACGTCGATCCCGTTTCTTGTTCTTTGACATCTGCTGTCTCTATTGCCGGCCACACCGCAGCACCAACGCGCCAATAACCAACGTCCATATCGGACAACCCCACAGTAACATTACTGTTTCAGGATGAGACTACAACTTCAGTGGGCTCACAGACGTAGCCGAGCCGCGGGGCACACGCTTCAGTGGCGCATCCGATGAAGTCAATGCTTTTCTGGGACGGCCCTTGGTCACTCCGCGGCGTTCCTACAAGAGCAACGCTATACTGCGCCCTTTGACTGCCAGACCACCCTGGCAGTGCGCCAAAGGATCTGGATATCAAGGGCTAGATTCCATCCGCGGATATACGACTCGTCCAGGGCGACGCGCTGATGATAGGCAAGGTTTGACCGCCCAGAGACTTGCCATAACCCCGTCAGCCCCGGCCTGGCCGAGGCATAGAAGAAGTATGCATCTCGATATTGAGCTTTTTCGGCGGACACAATAGGCCTGGGCCCGACGAGACTCATATCGCCAACCAAGACATTGACGAACTGGGGTAATTCGTCGAGACTTGCGCGACGAAGCAGATTGCCGAGTCTTGTTACACGTGGATCCATCTTGAGCTTGCGCGACTGCGCCCATTCACGCGCTGCCTGATCGCTAGCCTTGAGGTGATTGCGCAGGATCTCGTCGCTATTGACATACATCGATCGAAACTTCCACAACTCGAACTCACGTCCAAACCTCCCTATACGTCTCTGACGGTACAGAATGGGTCCGGGAGAGCTGATGCGGACTATCACAGCGACGATCAGTAGCAGTGGCAGCAGGGCCGGCAGGAACGAGCAGACGATGAGGATATCCAGCAGCCTCTTCACCCAGCGATAATGTACGCCGTTCGTGCTCAATCCATGGACAGCAAGCGAGATCTGCTCCCACTCGGCTCCGTTCCACGCCCCGGCACTCTCCTGAATATCGGGTGGACAGAGAACGGTCGCGCTCTTACGGAGAAGAGCTGCCACCGACGTAATGGCCTGTTCCTCCCTTGACCCTACAGTGTTGAATGCACCCCCTGCGTACTCTGGGAGCGGCATGGAGCGATGTTCAGCGATGGGGATCCCTGCCATGTTCATCCTTCACCGTTCAATGAATCTCAAATTTCTTAACTACCGGGGCGTTTAGCGAGGCCAGACTCCCCCTTTAGACGGGCAGCTTAGCCTGGGAGTGACGGGGCGCTTAGTTGAGCCGATAGACAATGCCCACACTGGCAGTGATCGGTGTCAGGGTCCAAGCCTTTACGTATGTCTTGGCGTAGGAGATCTCTCCCACACGAAAGACGAAACGACGATTCACGCGAACATCGACTCCACCCAGTGCCTGCCATTGAGGACCGAAACCTCCAAGCATTCTGGGCGGGGGCTCTCCCATATTCGGCGGATTGCTCCACCGCCAGCCGTTAGCAACGCCCCCGAGAGCGGCTACATAGGGAGTAACCTTACCGAAATGCAACGCGGCTCGAGGTCCCGCCACCATTACCTCCTCGTGCTCGATACCACCCGACCTCATGAGTAAACCTCTAACCTCAGCGCCAACGATGTGCCGCGTTTGGAAGTAGCTTCCCAATGTGAGTCCGAAGACCGCATTGTCACCGTAGAACCCATAATCTGGTTTAACCACGGTGAAGGTTCCAAATGCGGAAAGATTCCCTACCTCACTAAATGCCGGAATAACCTGCGCCGAGGCGGTGCAGGTTATGGCACAGAACAGGAGCGCCAGGGCGGTCCGCAGGAGAGAGTTCCTGCAAAGGTGGTTCGCAGTCATCATGTGTCGACCCGGCCTGGGCAGCCTGGTTGTTTCATCGCGGCAGGATTGATCGCTGCCGTCCCAACCTGGAAACCGTTGAGCCAAATGATGGTTTCCAGTAGGCGGTGACCCCTGCCGACTCGGCGTGCGGGTCTACTTACTGGGTGCCCTGCGCGATACGAGATAGTTCCTGGTTCCATAGGGGAAGGTAACGAAAGTGACTTATATCGCTTGTAGTGGATTGATACGGTTGGCCGGTAGTCCACTTCCGTGGTAGATACGAATGGACGCAAGCGAATGCGCAATTTGGAGGCCCGGGGGAATATGCCTTGTAAACCCTGGAATCTGGCGCGGCGCTTACTTCAAGGTGTGAGGGACGGTGACAGATGTGCAGGCGAGATACGATCCGGCCTTTCCTGGCGCAGTTAACCGAGCAAGCGTAAACGTTACTGCAAGCATTGCAGCAGAGAAAAGGTCACAATTACAGTGTCCAATGATAGTTACTAGAATGACAACGGCTGACTCCCTTTGGTAATAGAACGTCCTGCAGACACAGACCATACTGAGCTTTGAATAGCTCTGAACGTCGAATCCAAGGCGTGGAAGAATCCTGTAGCATCCATGGAAATGAACGTCGCGCTCCCTGGCATCCCGGGAGCGATCACGGTGGGTCATCACCGAGAAGCGTGAGCGCCTCCAATAAAATGAGCGCGATTTGGGCGCATGCGCAAAAGCGTCAGCAAGAGATTGAAGTTGGGGTACTTAGCGTGGCGGAGGGAGAGGGATTCGAACCCCCGTTACCCTTTCGGGTAAAGCGGTTTTCAAGACCGCCTGTTTCAACCGCTCACACATCCCTCCGCGTGAGTGTTATCAATAGCTTACCAGCACCCGGATACACTGGTGGAGATTACTTCTAAAACTGCCGGGCTCAGGCTGGGCAGGCCGCTTCATGAGAAGAACCAGGTGAGGATGAGGAAGCGCATTCTGTCGCGTTTCAGCCCCTTGGGATCGAGAAGAGTAGGCTTCAGCGAACCGGCGCATGAAACAACAAGGCATCACGCCCGGAGTACCACAACTCAACCTCGTGACGGGACAACTAAAACCGTTGCAAGCATTACGCTGCGGTCACGCTCTGGTAGCTCCTTGATCAGCGAGGCTGGTTCCTTGGAGAAAATAGCGCTGGCGCAGCCAAAACGCTACATTGACAAGGCCTATGAGCGCCGGGACCTCTATGAGGGGGCCAATTACCCCCACGAACGCCTCGCCTGAATTCAATCCGAAGACGGCGACCGAGACCGCGATCGCCAACTCGAAATTATTACCTGCTGCTGTGAAAGAGAGCGTGGCGGTCTGTGCATAGTCGGCGCCCAACTTGCGGCCCATCCAGAAGCTGACCAGGAACATAACGACAAAATAGATCAGCAGCGGAACGGCGATCCGCAGCACGTCAAGCGGGAGCTTGACGATCAGGTCGCCCTTGAGACTGAACATCACCAGGATCGTGAAGAGTAGAGCGAACAGCGTAAACGGGCTGATCCGGGGGATAAAGTGTGTTCGATACCACTCTTCGCCTTTGGCGCGCAGAAGTGCAAACCGGGTCAACATTCCGGCAAGAAAAGGAATGCCCAGATAGATAAATACGCTTTGGGCAATTTGACCGATGCCAACGTTGACTACAGCCCCGCTCAACCCGAACCATGTGGGGAGAATGGTGATAAACACCCAGGCGTAGAGGCTGTAGAACACAACCTGGAAAACGCTATTGAGCGCCACCAATCCGGCGACGTAGTCTGTGTCGCCGCCTGCCAGCTCATTCCAAACCAGCACCATCGCTATACAGCGAGCGATGCCAATGAGAATCAAACCGCGCATGTAGGCCGGCTCGCCGCGCAGAAAGGTGACGGCAAGAAAAAACATGAGCACCGGACCGATCAACCAGTTCTGGGCCAACGATAACCCGAGAACTCTGCGATTCCGGAAGACCTCGCCCAGTTTTTCGTAGCGTACCTTGGCCAACGGCGGATACATCATGATGATGAGCCCGATGGCGATTGGGATATTGGTTGTGCCCACCTGGAAGCGGTTTACAAAAGACGCGGATTCGGGGATGAAATGTCCAAGCGCGACTCCGATAGCCATAGCCAGAAAGATCCAGAGGGTGAGAAATCGATCCAAAAAAGACAGCTTCTTGCGCGGCAACGGTGCGCAGACCTGGCCCTGGGTGTAGGGGACGCTGGACATAATTACCTCGATGTGGTGGCCGTGATCGGATCGATTGAAGTAGGAAGGGGCGCGCCTTGCAGGGCCTCAAACTTCCCGGGACTGCAACACGCCTTGGAAAGCCGGGAACGATCTGCCTGCATGGTTCGCTCCTCTCTGAGCCACGCAAGCGTCTGCTGAAGAACTTGTGCCGCTCCGATATTCGGCGGCATCACGATGCGATAGTGTATCCATTTTCCGTCCCGCCGTGCGGTTACGATTCCGGCATTACGCAGGTAGGCCAGATGCCGCGATATCTTGGGCTGGGGTTGATCCAGAATTTCAACGAAATAACAGACACAGATCTCCTGGTCGCCCATGAGATTCAGGAGTCGTAGCCGCGTATTGTCACCGAGAGCCTGAAAGAAGCGCTCCATATTAAAGCTCTTTTCTCTGACCTTCATAATAATAATTATATATGTATTGACGAATGTGTCTAGAGGGCCATATAGTCGTGTTAACGCATATGTCCCAAAGGGGGGAACGATGACAGATCAAGTGCTTGAATCGGTGCAGTCCAAGTACGCAGCCGTTGCCAACAGCACGCTCTCAAGCAAAAACGCGGGCGTCAAAGCAGTAGCCGAGGCCTTTGGGTACAGTCCAGAGGAGCTCTCTTCCATTCCTGCAGAAGCGAATATGGGGCTTTCTTGTGGGAATCCTACGGCCATTGCTTCTATTCGGCCCGGTGAAGTAATCGTCGACCTCGGTTCCGGTGGAGGCCTGGACGTATTCCTTGCCTCTCAGTTGGTAGGTCCAAAAGGCCGGGCGATTGGCATTGACATGACTCCCGCGATGATTGAACGCGCCCAGGCAAATGCGGGGGCAGGTGGTTATCAGAACGTGGAGTTCCATCTGGCCACTATCGATAAGATCCCTCTCGCTGACGCATCCGTGGACTGCGTCATCAGCAACTGTGTAATCAATCTCGCACCTGACAAGCCCGCCGTTTTCCGAGAGATTGCCCGGATTCTGAAACCAGGCGGACGCCTGGCCGTGAGCGACATCGCGCTCAAGGGCGAGTTACCTCCTTCAGTCGCGCAGAGCTTGGCAGCCTACGTCGGGTGTATCGCGGGAGCGATCCACATAGATGCCTATCGTGAAGGTTTGCTCTCAGCTGGTTTTGAACACGTGGAGATCGTTGACAGTGGGGCCGACCTCAATGCCTATGCCAAAGTCGAAAACCAGGCCGCCTGCTGCTCTCCTTCCATGGATACGTCGAATGGTCTGTCGGTGATTGCAGAGTCTTGCTGCTCAACGGACGAGCCCGCAACTCTCCATCAGGAACTTGCAACTCTTCTGTCTAACTACGACGTCAATGCAGCCGCGGCGAGTGTGAAGGTCTATGCAGTAAAGCCGGCAACCTCACCAAGCAAGACTTGCTGTGGGCCAAGTTGCTGTTCGTAAGTCGTTCAGATGGGTTCAAGTGGCTTCGCCAAGAATTACGAGCCGGACGGGAAAGTGAAAGGGATACCGGGTATGCAGTCACACTACAACGTACTTTTTCTCTGCACGGGCAACTCGGCGCGATCCATAATGGCGGAGGCCATCATGAACCGCAAGGGAGGGCGGAACTTTACCGCATATAGCGCAGGGAGCCACCCGAGCGGATCTGTGCGGCCTGAAGCACTAAAACAACTTGATGCCGCTCTTTTGCCGACTAAGGGGTTGCGTAGTAAGTCCTGGGACGAATTCTCGCGGCCCGATTCACCGCCGCTTAACTTTGTCTTCACTGTCTGCGACAACGCCGCGAAGGAAGCATGTCCATTTTGGCCTGGCCAGCCGATGACAGCTCACTGGGGCATACCTGATCCTGCAGCAGTCAAAGGACCACCTGAGGAGGTAGAACGGGCTTTTCGGGATGCCTTTGCATCGCTGGACAGGCGGATCAGTCTATTTATCTCATTGCCTCTCCAGAGCCTGGACACCTTCGCCCTGCAAAGGGAAATCGACGAAATCGGGCGCCGGTAACTTGCTAACACGCCGTCCGCGCTGCCTTCAAGAAAGACTCTCCGCCAGAGAACGCAGAGTTTCACATTCATGCAGTAGTCAGCGTGCAAGAATTTGGGATTGGAGATTGGATGACCATGCGAGTGCTCATCGTAGGCGGGAGCGATGCCGGAATCAGCGCAGCGCTACGTGCCCATGAACTAGACCAAAATGCGGAGATCAAGGTTCTGCTCGCCGACGATTTTCCCAATTACAGCATCTGCGGCTTGCCATTCTACCTCAGCGGGGAAACTCCGGATTGGAAGAGTCTCGCTCATCGAACCCAGTTCGACGGAATTACGATATACCGAGGCCAAGAAGCCACCCACATCGATATATCCAAGAAAGAAGTGATGGCGACGGATCGTGATGGACGCGTTGTCACTCATGCATACGAAAAGCTCTTGATCGCTACTGGAGCGAGCCCGGTAACACCACCCATCGACGGTCTGAATCTGCCTGGTGTTTTCCCCCTTCATACCATGAAGGACAGCTTTGCAATGAACGAATTTATTGCGGCTGCAAAACCTCGAAGAGCGGTGATTGTGGGAGCGGGATATATAGGTCTCGAGATGGCGGATGCGTTAACGCATCGCGGGATTGAAGTGACGATCGCCAGCCGAACTGCGTCCGTTTTGCCAACGGTTGAGTCAAGCTTCGGTGAGGCTGTTACGACGGAATTGGAGCGTCATCACGTAGTGGTGCGCACGGGTGTGGAAGCGCATTCCGTGTCACGAGCCGGAGATCACTTGCACGTATCAGGCAGCGGAGGCTTCGAGCAAGACTGCGAGATGGTTCTGATTGCCGTAGGGGTCAAGCCGAACACACGCCTGGGCGTGGAGGCGGGCATTCAAACAGGGATCAAGGGTGCCCTGCGAGCCAATCGGCGAATGGAGACTGCGATTCCAGATATCTATGCGGCTGGCGATTGTGTGGAGACGTGGCATCGTCTCCTTCATCGCTATACCTATCTCCCTTTGGGCACGACAGCGCACAAACAGGGCAGATGCGCCGGAGAAAATGCCGTCGGGGGCAATTGTGAATTTGCCGGGTCGATGGGAACACAGGTGGTGAAGATCTTCGATTTGGTGATCGCTCGTACCGGGCTTCGACAGGATGAAGCGTCGCGCGGAGGCTATTCTGCATACACCGCCGAGACCACAAGCTTCGATCACAAGTCGTACTACCCGGGGGCCAAACAGATTCGCATTCGAATGACCGGGGATAGTCAGACAGGACGTCTATTAGGTGCTCAAATTCTAGGGCCATGGGGAGCAGAGATATCAAAACGGATAGACATCGTCGCGACGGCGCTTTTCCATAGCATGCTCGTCGCGGAACTGGGTGACTTGGATCTCAGTTACACCCCGCCGCTCAGTAGCCCTTGGGACCCTGTCCAAATGGCTGCGCACCATTGGGAGGCTTCTCTGCGTTCGGAACAAATGGAGGCAACATGCAGAAAGTAATCTTTGCGTGTGTACACAACGCAGGACGTTCGCAGATGTCGGCTGCCTTCTTTAATCAGTTTGCCGATCCGCGACACGCAATTGCAATCTCGGCCGGGACTCAGCCTGCGGAGCACGTTCACCCGGTAGTTGTGGAAGCCATGCTCGAAGTTGGAATTGACCTACGTGACGCCAAGCCTCAGAAGCTTACCGAAGAGCTAGCGCGGGAGGCAGAGATGCTGATCACGATGGGTTGCGGAGACGATTGCCCGTACATACCGGGTCTTCGCCGTGACGACTGGCCGCTGCCCGACCCCAAGGGCCAAGGGATTGATTCTGTTCGGCAGACTCGCGACGAGATTAGAGCGCGAGTTCTACAATTACTCGAAAAAGAGAATATGAACAGAAATGGACTGTAGGGACTGCTCCAACAGATTGGCACAGCTACATACATCTCAATGCATCTTGCTACATGAGTACAACTGATGAAATAAGAGTGGGTTGCAGGGTTTCTGCTTCGGAATCAGTTGTTTGCGAATAACCCTGCTTTAGGTTTTCAAGACCGCCTGTTTCAACCGCTCACACATCCCTCCGCGTGAGTGTTATCAATACCTTACCAGCACCCGGATACACTGGTGGAGATTACTTCTAAAACTGCCGGGCTCAGGCTGGGCAGGCCGCTTCATGAGAAGAACCAGGTGAGGATGAGGAAGAGCATTCTGTTGCGGTTCAGCCCCTTGGGCGTGGCGGCTGTACTGCTGGGCAGTTGGGTTGGCAAGGCCCAAGACAAGGTGATCGCACACCCGGCGGCCACCGCACCGCCGGGAAAGTTCGTCGATGTCACGACGGCAAGCGGCGTCCATTTTCAGGGGCAGGCTTACCATACCGCAAAGAAATACCTCATCGAGACCATGGGCTCGGGCGTGGCCCTGCTCGATTATGACAACGATGGCCGGCTGGATATTTTCTTCGCCAACGGCGCAGTCTTGACCGATCCAACCGCACCGGGCACGATACCGCAGAAGAGTGGTCCCAAAGACTCGAATCGCCTCTACCACCAAAAGGCTGACGGAACCTTTGAAGACGTGACCGATAAGACGGGCCTGGCCGGCGCGGGCTATGACATGGGCGTGGCGGTGGGCGACTACGATAATGATGGTTACGAGGATCTGTACGTGACGGGATACGGTGGTAATCATCTCTACCACAACAACGGCGCGGGCAAATTTTCCGATGTGACCGAGGCTTCTGGAACAGGCGGCAGCGGGTGGTCCACTTCAGCAGCCTGGGTGGATCTGGACAACGATGGGCGGCTGGACCTGGTTGTGCTCCGCTATCTCAAATGGGACTTCTCCGACCTGTTTTGCGGTGAACACCGTGAAGGGTACCGCGCGTATTGCCACCCCGACCTTTTTCCGCCGATCGCTCCGCTGGTTTACCACAATGACGGCAACGGCCACTTTACCGAGGTTGCCGCGAAGATAGGACTCGACCATCCCGGCAAAGGGCTGGGGATCGCGATTGCCGACTACGACCGCGATGGCCACACAGATATTTTCGTCGCCAACGATTCCATGCAGGAGTTTCTCTACCACAACAAAGGCAACGGAACATTTGAGGAAGTAGGGCTGCTCGCGGGAGTTGCCGTGGATGGAGACGGGCGTACATATGCGGGCATGGGCATCGATTTTTCTGACTACAATAACGACGGCCTGCCGGACCTGATCGTCACCGACCTCGCCAACCAGAGGTACGCCATTTACCAGAACAGCGGCGACGGCACGTTCACCTATGCAAGTTATTTGAATGGTGTGGCTGCAGCTACGCTGCTTCATTCCGGTTGGGGCGTCGGTTTTCTCGACTACGACAACGACGGCTGGAAAGACCTGATCGTCGCTCAGGGACACGACATCGACAACGTCCAGCTGAGCTATCCCCAGTTGCGCTACAAGGAACCGATGCTGCTGATGCACAACGATGGCAAGCACCTGGTGGATGTATCGAGCGCATCGGGCGAGGTCTTCCGGCAAGCTTGGGCCGGGCGAGGTCTGGCAGCGGGCGACATCTGGAACGATGGCCG
Organism: uncultured Acidobacteriaceae bacterium; assembly: GCA_963850235.1. Classification (GTDB taxonomy): domain Bacteria; phylum Acidobacteriota; class Terriglobia; order Terriglobales; family Acidobacteriaceae; genus PALSA-350. The sequence goes on from CAWKKM010000021.1 coordinate 311,529, forward strand.
CGTGGATGTGGTTGTCACTACCAATGACGGTCCTGCTTACATCGTGCGCAACGAAACCCCCAGCAGCAACCACTGGCTCGGGATCAAACTGGTGGGGCACAAGAGCAACCGCGATGGCATTGGAGCGGAGATCAAACTGACCACTTCGAAGGGCGCGCAATTCGTCACCGTGTCCACGGCCGCCAGCTATCTGTCATCGAACGACAAGCGGGCGCACTTCGGGCTGGGGAGTGATACGGCGGCGCAATCGATCGAAATCCGCTGGCCAAGTGGAACGGTCGAAACCCTTAAGAATATTTCCGGAGACCGCGTGCTGGTGGTGGATGAGCCTTCCACGTCTGAAGCGGCAAAATGAGTGTTTAGGTGGGCCGAAGGTTCGCGCCGCGTGCAAGAAAAAAACCACTCCCTAACTCGAGGATTATCTCCGGCAAGGTATACTCGCGCTGTTGGCTTCTTAATCTGCCCAGCATTCCTTCTCAATGAAGAAACAATCTTCGCATGCAACGCTGACCGACGTAGCTCGAGCAGCAGGTGTAGGAACGACAACCGTCTCGCGGGTGATCAACGGCGGCGAACGTGTCAGCCAGGAAACGCTGGCGCGGGTTCAAGCCGTAATCGAAAAACTTGGTTATCAGCCTAACCAGGCCGCCCGCATTCTCAAGGGAGAGCGGACGAAGACGATCGGGCTGATCGTTCCCAGCATCGCCGACTCATTTTTCTCCATCGTCGCCGAAGGGGTGCAAGAGATCGCACGCGCTCATGATTCTCTTCTTATCGTGACCGTCTCCAACAACGAACCGGCGGTTGAACTCGAGAATCTCAACGTCCTGATCCGCCACCGTACGGACGGTCTCTTGTTTGCTCCGGCCCATTCTGAGAATCGCGGCCTGGCGAAGATGCTCGATGCTCTCTCTACCCCCAGCGTTACCTTCGACCGGCCCTTGTATAACTGCAATGTGCCCAGCGTGGTCAGCAACAACTATAAAGGCGCGAAGGATGCGACGCAGCATTTGATCATGCATGGGTGCAAGCGAATCCTTTGCCTGGGAGGAGAGGTCGATCTATATACGATCAAAGAACGTATACGAGGCTATAAAGAGGCTGTCAAGCAAGCCAAGCTCGACGCCATCGTCGATACCTCTGTCAAGGATTACGAGACTGCGAAGGCAGCGATCGAGAGCCACTTCTATTCCTCGAATCCGCCGGACGGAGTCTTCGCCCTGAAGAATTTCGTCACCATCTATGCGTACGAAGTATTTCAGAAACTACATATCAACATACCAAGGAAGGTAGCGCTCGTGGGCTTTGATGATTTCGAGCTTGCTGCGACGCTTCGCCCATCGATCAGCGTTGTTCGACAGCCCAGCGAAGATGTAGGCAGGATTGCGGCCGAAATGCTCTTCGATCAACTCGTCAACCGCCATCGAGCGAAGCCATCCCATGGCGACAAAGGCAAGCCGCAACATATCAAGCTGGAAAATCAACTGGTGTTGCGTAATTCGTGCGGTTGCAACATTGGGACGAATTAAGGCGGCTGCGTAGAACCGCAGATCGACTGCGCTCGGAGGTTGTGACTTTTATGCTTGTGGCCGGAAAGCTCGGAATAGCATCTGCCAACAAGCATCGCCGGGGTCCTTCGGCTTCGCGCTATAAACCCTTCGTTATGCGACAGATATGCGAGGCGCTTCGCTCCCACGGCACGCCGGGGCAGGCAGGATGACGGTTTTTGGAGAGGCCGAAAACGTCTGGTTGAGTGCAAATTCACAAGCATTGGGTGAGCGGGTAGGCCCATGACCTTTCGGCTCGAGATAACAATTCTCTCGCCTGCTTACTGTGGGGAGTGTGGGTAGTCGACGCGCAGAGTCAGAATTTCGTAGGGGTGGATGGGCGCGGTGACATGATCCGTTCCCGTAACCGTCAGCGGTGATCCCTGTGCCTGCTCCAGCAGGTTGGTCATCGTCGCTGCAGTGGCTCCCTGGGGAAGGTGAACTTCCACATCCCCGCTCTTGCCGGCCCACTCATACATCCGCAAGATCAACCCGTTGCCGTCTTCGGTCTTCTTCATCGCGGTCAAGACTACCGTCTCCGGCTGCACCGTCACGAAGGAGTGTTCCGCGGGGAGCGTTCCGCTGTGCGCCCCCACCTGCATCGCCTTCAGCTGATAGTTGAAATCGTAGCCCTGCCGAACCGTCATGGCCTGCTTCCAGTCTCCGGCATGCGGAAAGACCGCGTAGGTGAAGTGGTGATGCCCGCGATCCGCGTCGGGGTCGGGCCACGTCGGCGAGCGCAACAGAGAAAGACGCAGCACGTTGCCCTTGGCGTCGTAACCGTACTTCGACTCGTTGATCAGACTAACGCCATGCTGCCCGTCACCCAGATCCGCCCAGCGCAGCGCCGGCACCTCGAACTTGGCATCTTCCCAACTGTTGTTCCGCGTCGTCGGCCGCTCGATCGAACCGTAAGGTATTTCATACGTAGCCTTGCTGCTGGAGGCGGCCAGCGGAAACGCTGCCTTGAGCAAAATGTGCGTTTCATGCCAGTCGATGTCGTTGACCACATCCACCCGATCAACGCCGTTGTACAGCGTGATGTCCTGCACGAACTTCGAACTCTGCCAGGTGCGGGTCACCCGAATCACCGCCTTCAGCGGCCCCTTCTCCACCAACTCCACCGAATCGACCATATCCAACTTAGTGAAGACCTTGTCGAAGTCCGCGTCGATATTCCACGCGTCGTAGTCTTTCGGGGTGTCCTTGAAGGCAATCAGCTCGTTGCCGCAGGCTCCCGGCGACAAGGTCTCGAAGTTCGCCTTCTTGTCATAAAGGCTGGTGATGCAGCCCGTATGCGGATCTACCGTTACCTTAAGCGCTGCGTTCTCGATCGTGGTTCCACTGGCCTTCAGATCGCCGGCAAAGGGCCGCTTGCCCGGTACAACGTGCAGCAGAGAGTATCCCAGCGACGGCACGTCTTTTGCCTCCACCAGCAGGCGATAGCTGTTCGTCTTGCGATTGCTCGAAACAACTTCCGACGGCAGGACGTGATTCTGTGCGTCCAGAACCGTTACGCCGTTGGGAGCCGCGGAAGGCATCTCGACATCCACCGTCGTCAAACCTGAGCGCTGCCAGGCCAGCGGGTTGAAGACCAGCAGCGGCACTTCCCCGGCAGCGCGGGTGTTGATCTCTGCCTGAATCGTGTGCAGGGCCTGGGCGGAGGCCTCGTTGGTTGCCCAGCGCACATCGTCGTAGTCCTTCTGCGCGTCCTTATAGATGACCCCTATCCCCGAGCCCGCCGCCAGGTCGTGGAACTGGTTGAACAGCACTTTCTTCCACGCCTCATTCAGCTCCGAGCCGGGATACGCTTGCCCCTGCAGCCACGCCAGCGAGGAATATTTTTCCGCGTTCAGCACCCACTCTTCGCTCTCCCGCATGTTTCGTTTGTGATTGGCCTGGGTGGTAAAGACTCCGCGGTGGTATTCGAAATACAGCTCGTCATCCCAGGTCGGAATGCTGATCTTGCCCTCCGGAGGCACCGGTGGGTATTGATAACCCTTGGCAATCGACTCGTAGTTCCACACCTTCGAGTCCGCGGCGAGCTTGTCTCCAACCTCGTTGAAATAGCTTTGTGCAATCCCGAACTGCATCCGCGGAACAACCTTGTTGGGTTCCGTCCAGTGCAGCCCTTCGTCCAGAACGGCCCGCGTCGGCCCTCCACCGTGATCACCCACTCCATACAAATCCATCATCTGCAACATGCCCGGCGCCTGCTGATGCGCCGTTGCCAGATCCGCTGACAAACGGACTACGTTCAGATTGTCATTGGCATAATCGTGGGGAAAATAGGTAAGCACCTTGCTTCCGTCCGGCGACTGCCACCAGAAGAGCTTGAAGGGCAGCTTGTTGGTATCGTTCCACGCCATCTTCTGGGTTACAAAGTAGTCCACGCCGGACTTCTTGTAGATCTGTGGCAGTTGCCAATTGTAACCAAATGAGTCGGGATTCCACCCGATGCGCACATCCACACCGTACAGGTCTTTGTAGGTCCGTTTACCAATCAGCAGCTGCCGCACCAGCGACTCGCCGTCCGGCATATTCAGGTCGGGCTCGACCCACATGCCTCCGACGATCTCCCAGCGGCCTTCCTTAATGCGGCGTTTGATATCGTCGTTCATCGGCGGATATTTCTCGGCCACCCACACGTTGTACTGCGCCGCCGACTGGGTGTAGGTGTACTTTGGATATTCGTTCATCAACTGCAGCGCGGTTCCAAAGGTCCGTTTCACGGCATCGACTGTTTCCGTCCACGGCCAGAGCCAGGCTGCATCGATATGCGAGTTCCCGGTCAGATGGAGAGTCGCCTGTTGGAAGGCCGGCTTGAGCGGCTCCAGATCCGACTGCGCCGTGCGCAGGGATGCATCGAACTTCTCCTGGGCCGACTTACCTTGGCTTGCGTCATCCAGAGCCTTCAAATCGACCGCTCCGATTGCCGTCTCAAGGGTCGCCTTCTCTTGCGACGGATCCTTCCCCAGGAAAGGCACCAGGAATGCGCCGGACAGGAACTCCAGGCGCAGGTCTTCGGGATTGGGACGCTTGGGGGAGAAATCAATGCGCATATCCGCGCCGGTAAACTGCTTTTTATCGACCGTCTGCAAAAGCTTGACGGCTACCAGAATCTTATCTCCCGGCTTCGCCTGATCGAGAAACACGATGGGCTCCAGGTCTTCGCCCATAGCCACACGACGGCCATTGAAGTAGATGATCTGCGGGATTGGGCCATTGGCAGAGGCCAGGAAATGGAACCAGATGCGGCTGCCCGTCAGATCATAACCGTTCAAGGTTTTCGGCACTTCGATCAGGCGGCGATACCACACCGCTTCGTCTAAATCACCCACCCGCGGCTTGGCGATTGGCCAGCTGCTGTCGTCAAGATCAACAGCCTCTCCGTGCTCCACGTCCCCCGCGTGAAACCGCCACTCGCCGGCCGGAAGGTGGTTCAGCTGGGACAATTTCTCGATCACTTGTTGCGATTGCGGAGAAAGGGTTTTCAGTGCCTGCGCGGTCTGCCCCGCCACAGGATCTTCTTGCGCTCGCGCCGCGGAGGGCAGTAGGACCGTGAGAGAGCTGAGGAGCGCGATCGCTAGAAGCCTGAGCGAAGGAAGAGGACGGTGATTGCGGAAGAATGTAGTGAACACGCTACGGCCTCGTGATAAAGAGACTCGCGAATTATACAAAAAAGAAACCATGGATGGAAACGTTTCCATCCAGCGACGTCGAGGCCTTCAGCGCACAGACCGCACCGCGCTGGCGATGCGACCGTAACCTCTCGACCGGCCAATCGAAGCCTCTCACTCAAGCTCTACCGTTTTTGCGGGCCGCAAGCAGGCAGGCGCGTCAGCATCTGGCGCACGTCACGCAACCCAGGGCTGTATTGGAGGGTCTTCTGGAGAGTAGCGCGAGCCGCGGCCAAATCACCAACCATGCATTCCACCTGGGCCAGGTTCTTTGCCATTCCGGCAATATCTTCATTCCGTTCGAATGCAGGGCGCCAAAGCGAGATCGCTCCCTGTAAGTCTCCTGATTTAGCAAGCAGTGTGCCGAGGTTCGAAATTGCGATCAGATTCCGGGGATCCAGCGTAAGAACGTCTTGAAACAACTCCTGAGCCTGTTTATAGTCGCCGCGCTCTTCACTTAGAATGCCCAGCGCCACGAGGGCATCTTTGTCTCCAGACAATTCAGTCTTGATGGCCTCCAACTCTCCATAAGCCTTTTGCTCCAGTGCAAATTTTCCTTCGAGCAACCCCTTATAGTAAGCAAGCGCAACATCGCGCCGCGTCGTACCCGGGGAGAAGACCGGAACGAGCGTGTCACCAGCGGACGCCGGGTTTGCAGTCACGCCATTGGGAGTCGGGTCATTTGGAGTCGGGTCTGGAGCTGCTGGATATTTCAGGATGCGGTGATCGGTCCAGGCTACGTGCGGAATATTCTCCGCGCCGGTTCGCGGCATATGGCAACTGGTGCAGTCAGGAGTTTCGGGATGATGTGCGGTAGCGAATGCAGCGCCGGTGTGACAAGCAAGACACTTCCTACGGTAAAAGAGCGCTTGCTCTTGCGGCCGGGTGGGGGTGTAGTGGGGATCGTGACAGCTCATACACGACATCGCGTCGCCGCTGGTGCGCTTGCACTTGCTCAGGCTCAACTGCTCCACCTCGCTCACACCGCGCTTGGTTGCACCCTGGCCGGCGTATACGAAGTAAGCAAGGTAGTCCGAGATGGGATCGCCTGCTTTGAAGTCCAGTGCCGAATGACCCCGGCGCTCTACCGAGACATCGCCCTCCAAGTGACAACTGATGCAAACGGAATCCCGCAGTATGGCGCTGAGCTTGGAAGGGTTAACCACCACCGCTTTGCCGCCGGTCAGGAGGTGCTGTCGCGTATCTCCATGGCAACTCTCGCAGGTGATGCCCGCATGGAGAAAGGGCAGCCCACTGTAACGATTGATTGTGCCGGAATCGCTGTGCTGAACCGCACTCATATGACAGCGAAGACACCCCGTCTGCATGGGCAGAGCTGGAGGCGCCTGCGTCATGGATTCGAGGCCTGGCTTCATGTCCAAACTCTGGGAAGCCGCGTAGTACGCAATGGGAGACTCAAAGAGGTAGCCATTGAGCGAGTAAAGGTAAGTCAAGCCGAGGTGCCCTGATCCTAGAAAGTATTCGAGCTTTCGGCTCGCGGCGATCTCCGGGTCTTTCGGATCCAGGTAAGTCAACATCAGTTGCGAGCCTTGGAGAGACAGGCCGTAATTCATGCCGGAGATTTTGTGCACAAAGAGGCCGGTCTTCAGCCTCTCCGCTGCAAGCCCGCTCGCGTTTGCCATCGGCGTTGCCAGATAGCTATGTAGGATCTTTGCGTGGCACGGACCGCAACTGGCGTCTGCGGCGCTCACAGGCGTCACTACGTTGACCGTCGGTTGCTGTGCGTTCCCCAAAACTCCACAGGTAAGCCAGAGGGCGAGAATCGCCGCTTTGCATACCGGAGCCATCGGCCTATTCTGGCGCGCCCGGCTTGACAGACGGATGTAAGGGCTTCTCCAAGGAGCAGGATTCGCAGAGTTCACTGGCAATGCCTTTACCTTCCTCGACAGTGTAGATGCGGTCCACCGCGGCCACCCTTATCCTTTCCAGCGCCCCGCTAGGCCAATGGATCTCGATAGCATTCACGGTCTTGGCATCGCCTAAACCAAAATGGACTCGAGGATCATTCGACGATGCGAAGCTACCGCCGCTGAGGACGTCTCCGCGCTGCGTTTGGTCGCCGCATGTGAGATAGACTGTAGCGCCGACGGCATCACGCGGGCTCTTTGGTCCTCCCTTCAGTCTGAGCTCTATCCAGTGATGGCGGTCGTCATCAACGTTGCGTAAGAGGGTGGGAGGCGCATCGACGTTATTCACGACAATATCGATCTTGCCATCGTTAAACAGATCGCCAAAAGCGGCGCCGCGCGCGGGAATAACAATTGCAAGCCCTGTACCTTTGACGGCCGTTACAAGCTTGAACCTCTTTCCTGAGTCGTTCCTAAAAAGAAGCGGGCGCTCGGCGAAGCTGGTACCCCAGTCGTGACGATCGACCTCAGGGTATACGTGCCCGCTGGCGATGAAAATGTCCTTCCATCCGTCGTTGTCGTAGTCGATAAATCCGTCGCCCCAGCTAAGAAAAGGAATCGTCGTTACGGCCAGGCCAACGTCGCGGCTGACATCAGTAAAGCTCAGATCGCCTTCGTTGCGATAAAGGACTTTGTAATCGTCAGAGAAGGTCGTGTTCAAAATGCCGAGCCTGCCCTTGTTTTCATAGTCCCCCAGCGCTATCCCCATGCTTGCCGTCTCCCGACCCTCCCCATTCACAGCGTACCCGGACTCAAAACTAAGATCTTCAAAAGTTCCGTCACCTTTATTTCGGTAGAGATAGTTCGGCGTAGAGTCATCGGCCACGAGCAATTCAGGACGGCCATCTCCGTTGAGATCCGCAAACACAGCCGTAAGTCCGAAATAACCGGGCGAGTCCGCCACCCGCGCCTTGGTGCTCACATCGGTAAATGTGCCGTCACCGTTGTTGTGAAAGAGGTGGTCATGCTCTCCCTTTAGTCCTCGTGGACCGCAGAAGACACTGACCCCACGGTACTGGCAATAGTTAGAGACGACCCACTTGGAGCCGGCCGCCGGAGGATCGTTGAAGTCGTAGTAGGCATAGCCCGGAACAAAGAGGTCAAGCTTTCCATCGCCGTCGTAGTCGCCGAACGTCGGACCCGTTGACCATGTGCCTAACGCGACCCCTGCTTTTTCCGCAACATCGGTAAACGTGCCGTCGTGATTGTTGTGGTAGAGCCGATTCTTGCCCACGTTGGTGACATACAGGTCCGGCCATCCATCATTGTCGTAGTCGCCTACAGCCACGCCCACTCCCCAACGATCGTTGGTGACACCTGCCTTTTCCCCGACGTTCGTAAATGTGCCATCGTGATTGTTATGAAAGAGCGCCGCATGCGGCGAGGGAGCCTTGCCGTTGAGCGCATCATAGGTCATCCCGTTGACCAGATAAATATCGAGCCACCCGTCATTATCGTAGTCAAGCAGGCCGGTGCCACTCCCCAACGATTCGACAATCAGGGCCTTCGCCGCCGTCCCCCCCATGTACTTCCACGTGGCGATGCCGGAGGAGCGCGAAATATCCTGGAAGACGGCCGGGCCCTTCTCGACCATCCCGCCTGCGGTGATAGGGCGATTTTCGGCATCGTGGATGGGGGCATATACGCCGGCGGTGCTGGCGCCTCCTTGCTGAGCGGCCATCGGCGCAGGCGGAGTTTGTTGAGCGTGCAGGAGCGCCGCCCGAGAAAACAGGAGAAGCGACGCCGCGACGCCGGCGAAGAGCCGTGCGAGGCTTCTAATGCGATGTGCTCTTGATGGAGATGGCATCGCTTGCTTGTCCTGCCACTGCTTCGCTGGCTTCCCGTTGCAGGTCGGCATACGTGCGCAGCTCCTGTTGCGCGTCGGTCGCCTGCCCGCCTGCCTTATAAACCTGGGATAAAAGAAAGTGGATAGACGGTTCTTTGGGGCTGTCCTTTTCCGCCATCAGCAGATCGGGTAGCGCTTCCTTTTGCCGGTCCAACTTGATCAGCGCCCGGGCACGGTCGACACGCGCCTGCATGAGGTTAGGACAGCGCTCGATGGCTTGATTCAGATCCGAGAGAACATCCTCTAATGAGCCACTCGCCTCGAGCGTGGCGTTCGCCAGCTTCCATCTCGCGGTGCAATTTTTGGGATCGTTGGCCAACTCCGCTTTGAACTCCGCTTGCGCAGAATCCCATTTGCCCATTAGCCAAAAGGTGTTCGCCATGTGCATGTGTGTTCCCGGCTGTTGGGGCGCCATATCCGCTGCTTTTTTGTACTGCACCAGCGCACCGTCGTAATTGTGCATACTCTCGTCGATCTCGCCGGCCACTTCATGGGCGACCACGGAGTTTGGATCGATCTGATCAATTTTTCCCAGGGCATCTTCCGAGAGCTGGAGATAGGTTTTGCCCAACAGATACCACGCTTGCTGATCCTTCGGATGGCGGCCCAAAAAGCTCCTGAGATGTGGAGTGGCGGCATCGTATTTCCTCAGATCGATCAGGGTCCGCGCCATCGCCATCTCTAGGTTGTCGTCGTTCGGGTTCGCAACGACTGCAGCTTCGAGCAGGGGCTCCGCTTGGTCGTATTCGCCCATCCTGAAATAGCTCATGCCGAGCAAAGCGGAGGCGGTAGGCATCTGCGGATTTAGTTCGAGTCCACGCTTGAGGATCTGTACGGCATGCGTGTAGTCGCTTTGGTTGAAATACAGCATTCCCAGGTTGTTGTAGGCCGGCGCCAAGTGCGGCGCCAGCTTGAGCATGGTGCGATATTTTTCAATTGCGGCCGCGTTATCTCCACGTTGCTGGGCAGCCTTGGCTTCGGAGTAAAGCGCCTGGACCTGGGGTGTGACTTCGTCATCGGCAGAAGTCTGAGCGAACCCTGAAGCGGCCATCATGACAACGAATAACAGCGGCGCAAGACACAGTCGAACCTGATTGCTAGGTTTGAGGACCTTGGGCATGCGTGAAATCATGGCAGGGTCATTATAGTGAAGGGCACAGTTCGGAATGGGGTAGGCAAAGCCGGACTGTTCAGGGTCCGCGGAGGGCAAGGCTGCGTGTTTTGGAAATTCGGGCCGCAAGATCGAATGGCTCGCCTACGGCCCCTTTTTGAAAACATCGCCTAGAATTCTATTCGGAAGGTGACCTCTCCTTGCCGGTTTTGAGGGGTGTTCTGCGCACCCTGAGTAATCACCTGGCCGAACGTGCCGTTGCTGGCGTTGGGATCAGGAGTTTGGAACTGCGTGCGGTTGAACGCGTTGAAGTAATCCACCCGCAGGATGCCCTGGAATCGTTCTTTGAAGTAGAAGCGCTTTCATGACATTGAGATTTTCGTTGTAGTGCGCGGGGCCGCGCAACTGTGGATAATTCCGCTGCGCGTTGCCCAAAACATATTGCGTAGGAGTTACCGCAAAGCCTGCAGGATTGAATATCTGCGCCACGCCGGCCTTCCCTGAAAAATAATCCCTGGCGCGGTTGTAGGATGCGGTACTCAAAGGAACTGAGGGAACACGATTCGGCCGGTTGAAGCCATTTGGGAAAGGCGTTCCGTTCTCGCCGATCCTGCCATTGTTGCAATCACAGAGTGGTGTTCCAGCTTCATAGTCAAGGATCCAGGCAACCTGCCATCCACCGAGCAGTTGCCCGGTAAATCCGTGATTATTGAAATACTTTTTATTGGGTCCGATAGGCAGCTCATAGGTTCCGGTTGCCTTAAACGTATTCGGCTCGTCTGCACCGGAAACTGTGTACTCCGGCCTCTGGTTGTACTTATTGATTCCGCCGGAGGTGAAGCTGGAGAATCCGCTACTGGTGTTATCCATCAACCGGGACAAGGTATAGCCGGCAAGGAAACCGAGCCCGCTGGTGAAACGCTTCTCAACCTCTACCTGCATCGCCTGGTAGTACGTCGTTCCTGATCCTTCAAAATTGTTGAAGACATACGAGTACTGCGGAAACGGACCAAGCGCCTGCGCAACAGTTGCCGAACCGCCAAAGTCCTGCACAAAATTCGCGTAAGGTAGAGAGAAACCGGCTGCCTGTGCAGCACCATCGGAAAAGCTTAGACCGAGCTGAGAGCCAAGGGACAAAAAGCTGGGATTAAGCTGACCCGGTTTATTTAACTGGCTGGGCAGATGAATGACGCGATTGCCAACCCAAGCGGCAGTTACAAACATGTCATAGGGAATCCGGCGCTGGACATTGACGTTCCACTGCTGGCTGTAAGGTGAAAAACCGTCATTCTTGCTGAACGCGTCAATCTGCGTACCCACGCCGAGGTTGGGGCTGAAGGGCGTAGCCTGAGGATTGGGAAGCTGCGTGGCATCCCAGCTGCCATAGGACGACTGATTTGTTCCAGTAGTAAGGCGTGTGAAGGAGCCAGTCAAGAGGTTGCCATAGTTTACGGCTACCTTACTGGTCCCGTATTCGTACGCTCCGCCGTTCAGGAAGGCAACGCTGAATCCTGCTTGAACGACTGTTTTTTCGTTGAGCTGATATGCAAAGCCCAACCTCGGTCCAATGTGTCCCCAGTGGATGTCCGCCCGCGTGTAGCCAGCGCACCCTGTGCAGTTGCCAAATTTTGTGGCCGCACCGGGTATTCCACTTGCAGAGGGATTGGGGGCCGTGGGGTTTAGAAACACGATCAAATTGTTGTTTTCCGTAAACGGGACCTGGATGTCCCAGCGTAAACCGAGATTGACTGTGAGCTTGGGACTCAACTTGATGTCGTCCTGAATGTACGGGGAGAAGTCGAAGTTGCGGAGACGCAATTCCTGCGAGTTGCTGCGATTCGCAGAGTCAGGTAGACCAATCAGGAAGCTGGCGAAGGAGCTGCCATATTTGCCGAAATTAGGATCTGAGGAATTCGGTAGAGACGTGGTAGCCTGGCTGAACTGGAAGCGCCCACCTGCCGTTTGTTCTTCATTGTCGTCCTGGTAGGAGCGCCGAAATTCCCCACCCATATTGAAGGTATGGCGGCCCTTGGCCCATAACCAGTTATTCACGATCGCGATGCCCAATTTGCGATTGATAGACTGCAGCCACGCGCCATCGGTTCCAAAGTTGGTCGGGGCGTGTTGACCATCAAACGTGATGTTGGGAGGAATGACGCCAGTTTGCACGGCGGGGGAACTGTACTTGGTTTGGTTGAATTGATTGTTGATTTCACCTATCCAGCCAAAGCCGGCAGTCATTACCAGATTTTGAGTGATTGTATTGTCGTACCTCAGCAAGAAACCACTGCCCAAGGACGGTTGGTATTTCATGCTGTTCAGCGGATTGGGAGCAACCACAAAGTCTCTTGCCGGGGTGCCGTCAAAAGCAAAGTAACTGTAACTGTTACGCCACTGGCTGTAATGCACGCTTTGCTTGGGGGTCAGCTGTTGATCGATGGTAAAGCCCCAGACGTGTTGGATATGCGGGTTGATGAAGGGAGCGAAGCTCTTGTTGCTGTCCAATCCACCAACGCCACTGCCCGGGCGGTCAGGATTGGGAAGATATTGCAGGAGGGCTGCTGAATTTGGGCTGATGCGATCAGGCGGAATCACATTCAGCCGGCCGTTATATACAAATTGCTTGCCGGTGAGCGGATCGTAGATGGGGATCAGCGCGCCCGTGGAGCCATTGACGAAGTCAGTGAAGTCGCCGGTCTTTTCCAGCGCCGTCGGCACGGTATTGGGGGCGGTGCTTTCACTGTTCTGCTTGTACCACTCCTGGCTGTAGTGGCCAAAAGTACGGTCGCGGCCGTTGTAGATCTTGGGAATCGAAATGGGTCCACCCACGGTAAAGCCATAGTTGTTTTCGTGGTCTGTAGGGGGGCTACTCTTGCCGCCGTGTGCCGGATTATTGAAGAAGCCAACGGAATCGAAGAAACTATTGCGGTTAATCTCAAAAAGGTCGCCGTGATAGCTATTGGTGCCTGAGGCCATCTGGTAGGTCAACGCGCCTTGACCAAGACCGAACTGGGCTGAGAAGGTGGAACGCTCTACCCGGAACTCCTGGACCATCTCATAGGGGGGATTGAAGTTAGTTGTGTAGCCTTCGGTCTCTGGCTGGGGGGCGGGGATGCCGTTATAGACGATTTCCTGTTCGAAGTCGACCCCACCGCCAATGCGATGAGAAAATGCGTCGCCCGTAGTTCCGGGAGCCGTGAACTGCAATTGGTCGATTTGGCGTCCGCGCCCTGAGACCTCGACCGGCAGTGCCGCAACCACCGCCGGTTCGATGGTTGAGCCGAGCTGCGGCTGGGTTGTGTTCAGCGCAATGGGATCTGCCGTCACCTCGACGGTTTCCGACGTGGCGCCCGTGGCGAGGCCTATGTTGACGGTTGCATTTGTACTCACCTCAACGTTTACCGAATTCTGGACCGCCTTTTTGAAGCCGGTAGCTTCCACGGTGATCGAATACACGCCGGGCGTAAGGCCGGTGACGGCATACGTGCCGGCGCTGCTGGTGGTCGCGTGATTCGCCTGGCCTGTTGCCTGATTCGTGATCGTCACGGTGGCGCCGGACACAATCGCACCGCTGGAATCTGTCACTGTGCCGGTAATGCCGGCGTTGGCCTGCGCATAAAGAGGCTTTGCGGATGATAACGTGAGGCTAAGGGTAAGAAGGACCAGGTAGGCGGGCGTGAAACTACGAAGACTGCTCCAGACCTTAAAATTTCGCATCACCATCTCCTAAAAAAGAACAGTTTGCTGCTTACAGCGGGAGTGCGGCAACATGAATTCTTGCTGTTTTCCGGTCTTGCTAAACAATCGGTTTTCTTAGTTGGTGGTATCGTTTCCAAACGCCGCCACTATAGCAAATTTCAAGGCGGCACTGTCAAGGGAAATCGTGGACCCTCCCGGCCCGGACAACTTTGCTCGACAATGAGTCCGCCCGTCGGCCCCATCAGCGGCGTAACGGGTAATCTTCTTCGGCTATCGTCCAACACAACTGTTTCGCTGGACGCGTCGCTCTCCCCAGGTCGTACCGAATAGCCGACTTGTAGGCGCTAGTTAAGTTATGGAAGGCGAGATTTAAGTTATGGCTACGCGAGTTAAGTTAGAAAATGACCAGTTTCCACTTCCTCCAATTAAGCTGCGGTGCATACGGTCACCGTCCTTCGCCTGGGAGGTTTTCTGAAGAGCGATATGTCAATCCCCGCACACACCTCACCCGTAACCGCGCCTTTTCGCACTGACTCGCTGTATGCCTCGGAGCGCGCCGAGCTGCAGGCCGCTTAGCAGATCGACCCATCCGGCCCGGATATTCAACATGCATGGCGGCATACTATTAACCAAGACCAATGACATTCAGCGCATCGAAGATTGTCTTGCCACCATCAACAACTGCATCTCGGCGCCGGGCCGGAGTTGATCCTGACCATGGGGAGCATGCCCGAGTAGTCAGGCCGGCTTGATAACATTCGGGGTTGGGAGACGGCTTATGCTGAGGCGGATTGGCGGAGCTTGCTGTTGGTTCGTTTTGTCCGTCTGTCTTGCCCAGGAACACGCCGGAGCGCGCAGAGTGGACCGGCGGACGCGCTGTTAGCCCAGGCCAGAACAGCGGTCCAGGCAGGCTCGTTTTCGAGCGCAGACGGTTTGGTCCGGAAATACCTATCGCAGCAGGATGCTTCCGCGGATGGCCACTATCTGCTCGGCTACATCCTCTCTCATGAGGGAAAACCCACGGAGTCTTTGGCCGAGTACACGCGCGCCGCACAACTGCGCCCTCCTACAGCCAACGACCTCAAAGTCGTTGCGGTGGACTATGTGCTCTTGGGCGATTTCGTGGACGCGGACCGATGGTTGACGAAGGCGCTCAGCTCGAATCCCTCGGATGCGGAAGGCTGGTACTATCTCGGCCGCACCAAGTACAACGAGAATCGCTTTTCCGAAGCCATCGATGCCTTTCATACCTGTCTCAAGCTCGACCCGCACAACGTAAAAGCGGAGGACAATCTTGGACTGTCCTATGAGGGCCTTAATCAGACGCAACAGGCGGTCGAGGCCTTTCGAACCGCCATATCCTGGCAGAGCGACGCAAGCCAGAAAAACGCTCAGCCGTATCTGAACCTCGGAATGCTCCTGACAGAACAAGGATCGCCGGATGGCCTGGTCTACTTGCAAGAGGCAGCCGGGTTAGCGCCCCGGAACGCGAAGGCGCATGAACAACTGGGACGTGCCTATCTCACGCTCAAGCGATGGAAAGACTCACAGAGCGAACTGGAAGAAGCCGTAAAACTGGCGCCGAACAGCTCGAGCTTGCATTATGAGTTAGCCATCAACTATCGCGATCAAGGGTTGAAAGATCAGGCAAAGAAGGAGTTCGACCGTTGCACAGAGCTGAATGCGACCCACTCCTCGGTTGACACTCCTAATCAATGAGTCTTTCTCCCGATTGGTTGAACGCCCTGTGGGTGGGTTTACAAACGGCTTCCATGTCTGTAAGTGTCACAGTGGCGGCGCTTCAGGAACACAGATACCCCAGGAGGGTGCACGCAGTCCCGCCGGAGTCTTTGTCATAGCAGGGTATCCATACTTTGGACAGAATTCTCCGGTCGAAAGGCTAAAAGCGATCGTGGGGCTGCGCCCATCTTTTTCGGCCCATGTACGCTGTTGCGAACATGGGGCACCCGTCCAGAACCAAAGGCCTTGGTGGGGAGGTCAAGTCGCCGGACTGCGTCCATCTAAATTAGACGGGCTCTGAAGCCCCGCTTCCCTTGGAATTTGTCGAGGACGACGTGGCGTCATGCTCACCGTAGCGCAACCGCCTGCGGGCTCTTTGCTCCCTCTGTAACCACGTACAAGCGATTCACCGGAAGGTTCTTAAACGTATCCACCTGGCCGGAAGGCCACCGCACTTCGAGTGAATCCACTACCTGCGCCTGGTCCAATCCGAAATGCAGGCGCAGGTCATTCTGGGAATAGTAGCTGCCGCCGCTGCGTACTTCATCCACCTGCAGCAGCGCATCCGGCGACCCCTTCTGCGTCTTCGCCAGCACGCGCACCTTAGCCCCGATGCCCGTGCGGTTCGACTTGACCCCAATCACCTTCACCTTGACCCACGATCGCTTCCACTGCGAATCGCATCGTAATAGCTGCGGTAGCGAATTCACGCAATTCACGATCACATCCATATCGCCGTCGTTGTCGTAGTCGCCGAAGGCACAGCCTCGCCCGGCAACCGGCGCAATGATGCCGGGACCGCCCTTCTCCGACACATCTTCGAAGCGGCCGTTGTGCAGGTTGCGGTACAGATACTTCCGTTCGGCGTAAGGCGCCTCGGCCTTGGAGTTGCTCACCTCCGGATATACATGACCGTTGGTGACGAGAATATCCAGCCAGCCATCGTTATCCATATCAAAGAAGCCCACGCCCCATCCCAGGTAGCGCGTGTTGATTCCGAGTCCGGCCGCGTAGGTGCGATCCTGAAAATTACCTTCGCCAAGATTCGCATACAGCGAATCGGTGTCTCCGGCAAAATTTGTCTTCACAATATCCAGCTTGCCGTCGCGGTCATAATCTCCGATGGAGACGCCCATACCGGCCTGCGGCTTGCCATCGGGAGAGAGCGCCGCGCCCGCCTCAATGGCAATGTCTTTGAATGTGCCGTCTTTTTGATTCTGGTACAGCGTAGCCGCGGTCGAATCATTGGCCACGTAGATATCAGGCCAGCCGTCATCATCGAGATCAGAAACCGCCACGCTTAGGGCATAGTTCCCGATGGTGTCCCAAATCCCGCTCTTTTTCGAGACATCGGTAAATGTGCCGTCGCCGTTGTTGTGGTAAAGCAGGTTCTTTCCCGCAGCGAGCCCCGGCGGCCCGCAGGCCACCATGATTCCCTTGTAGGTGCATGGCCCGGATTCCGGCAGCGGTGCGGTCTTCAAATCAAGATCAATGTAGTTCGCGACAAACAGGTCCAGATGGCCGTCGCGATCGTAATCGAGAAAGGCACAACCACTATTCCATCGCGTGCCTTCCTGCTTCAACCCGGCTTTGATGGTGACATCAGTAAATGTGCCATTGCCATTGTTATGAAACAGCGCATTCTGGCCGTAGTAGCTGACAAACAGATCATCGTAGCCATCGTTGTCATAGTCGCCCACACAACAACCCTGTCCCCAACCGCTGCGAAGCAACCCGGCCTTCGCCGTGACATCGGTAAAGGTTCCATCACGGTTGTTTTTGAAAAGATGGCAGGTCGGTTCAACGTTTTTGGCGAAGCCCTCGAGTCGCCAGCCATTCACCAGAAAAATATCGATCCACCCGTCATGATCGTAGTCATAGAACGCGGCCCCGCACCCGGTTGTCTCCAGCAGATATTTGTTGCTACCCACGCCACCGTAGATCGTCTTGCTATTCAGCCCTGCGGTACTGGCCACGTCCACGAAGCTGACGCCCAGCGGCGTACCCGCAATCGGCGATACCGGGCCAGGAGGAGGCGCCACTGGCTTGGCATCGTACGATTGCGTCATGCCGCTCTGGCTTTGTTCTGCTCGCAACCCGCGAATTGAGGGCGGAGACGCTATCATCAACACTTCGCTGAAGGGCAAAACCAGGGCCGTACGGCTGAGTGACTTGATAAACCTTCGCCGATTCATTCCGTTCCCACCGTCACTCCGGGATAGACGCGAATCCAATGCGTACGCATCGTGGCCCGCACCTCCTTACCACCGGTCGTCGAGATGATGGCATTCGTCGGCTGCGCGGGCATGTGACAGTCAATGCATTTGTCTTCAATCTTCACTTCAGGCCTTCGCGCCACCGTACAATTTTCCACCCGATGACAGGTCAGGCATCTGCTCGAATATGTCGCAGCCGTCCGTTCGGGTAGGTGAACATCGTGGCAGGTCGAGCAGCTCATCGTGGGAGAGGATAAATAACAACGGCTCCTCTTAAGGAGCCCCACCTGGTTGCCATGGACTTCCGGTTGCATCGTGGCATCCACCGGAACCGGCCGCAAATAACCATCCAGCGGCTGGCCGGGAAGATAAGAAAACGCAGGCGCCAACTCGGGCCGCCCCGCCCCACTATGACACAACGCACACAAGTCCAATTGCCTGTCCCGCGAAAACCGCGCAGGATTCAGGATATCCTGATCGGCTTTTCCCGCGCTGTGAGAAGCCACATGCTCCCCACCCGGGCCATGGCAGGTCTCGCAGGATATCCCGGTCACCAGGCTGTCCCTGTCGTAGTGATTGCTCAGAGGATCGGGCGAAAGCGCCACGATCGCGGTGGCATGGCATTCCAGGCATCGCGGATAAATCGCTCGCGAAAAGTTCGCGGTCTTGTCCTTAAATCCGGGACTGTTGATCCACTGGCGCCCATCGGACCAGTAGCTCAATGGCAGCTCAAACAATTGGTCGCCCAGCCAGTAGAGGTAGCTTTGCCCTCGTTTGCCGGAACCGGTGACCACGTCGATTCGTTCAGCATGCGATTGCTCATGCCCCGGGACACCCGCGATGGCTGTCTGGTAATAGCCGCCATCCTTTACCTCCATGCGAAAGGAAAGTCCTGGGCTGCTGCTGCCAGGAACGGCATCTACAACCGTGAGCGTGCTTCCGCTCCCGCTGAACGATCCAATGATTGACTCCGGACCTGCTAACCGCGAGGTGAGGTGGTGGGATGTGGACTGATAGGAGGTGCTGTATCGCTTATGGCAGCCCTGGCAGGCCCCATCTCCCACCATTTTCGGCTCCGCCACTGCTCGTTCCGGTACGAGCTGCCCCGGCTGAGGCGCCCCGGGCAACTGCTGCCCTTCCGATCCCGCTGCAAGAGAGAGGATGCCGCCCACAACGCAGAAAAGGGCGAAGCTGACAACTCGAGCCATGCCACGTTCTACTCCCTGAGCCGCGAAGGTCTTGTAGCACCGGACCTGTACAAATCGCTCTGCTGCCGCTTAACGAATGATAACCGCGAAAGGCCTTGACGGGAGCAACGCACGCCCAGCATCATAGCTGCTATAAGCGCTTAGCAAAGGTGGACGATCCATGACTCACCAACCAGCGACTCACCAACCGGCCCGCTTCAACTTCGCCTCCGCCCCCGACAGTTGGGGGGTTTTAGACTACCCCGGGCCATCCTGGGAGCAGAGCTACCAGAAAATGCTGGATGAGATGGTCATAGCCGGCTACACCGGAACTGAGCTGGGTCCGTACGGCTTCCTGCCGACCGACCCCAAAGTGCTGGAGACCGAACTCACCTCGCGGAAATTGAAGCTGTTGGGTTCCTTCGTTCCCGCAGTTTTGAGCGACCCCGCTTCCACAAAGGTCGTGGTCGACCACGTGCGTAAGGTCGGTGGACTGTTGTCCGCGTTGGGAGCCCCCTTCCTCGTCCTTGCCGACGCGCAGTCTGAAGAGCGAGACCGAATTGCGGGGCGTGTTCCCGCCGACGGCAGCAAGGGTTGGAATGCGGATCAATGGAAGCAGGTGGCAAAAGTAGTCGCGGAAGCTGCCAAGGTAACCGAAGACTTTGGTTTGGACCTGGTCTTTCATCCTCACGTGTCCACCTACGTAGAAACCATGGAAGAGACCGAGCAATTCTTCGACGTTACGTCGGCCACTGGCATAGGACTTTGCCTGGACACCGGGCACTGTGCCTACGCGGGAGGCGATTCCGCTAAGGAAGCGGAAAAATACCGCGACATACTTCGTTTCGTTCACATCAAGGACATCGATGAAACCGTTCTGGCCGAAGCACGCCGCAAAGAACTGAATTTCGAGCAGGCAATCGAGCTCGAAGCTTTCACCATCATCGGACAGGGCTCCATCGACTTTAAGGGATTCTTCCGTGTGTTGGAGAAGAACGGGTATTCCGGCTGGCTGGTGGTAGAGCAGGACGTCAAGTTCGGCGCCACTAAAATCCCGCCGGTGGAAAGCATCGCTGCGAGCCTCCGCTACCTGGAACACATCGTCGGCGCTTTGGTCGCCTAGCCGCCAAACTCTCCCCCGCAGATGTACGGGCTGGAGGCCGAGTTCTCACACGGATTCTTCAGACCGTACAATACGGGATGACGGCGAGTGATGCCCAGGCAAGGATTTGCATGAGCTCGTCTACTATGAGATTGGGCTCATGACCGCCATCCGCAGTGTCAGCCGCAGATCCTTCGAACGCACACTCGCCAGCGCCAAGCGGACCATGGTGCTGAGCGAGATCGTGAGCCTGGCGATCGATAGCTTCCGCACCAACAAAGTACGCGTCATGCTCACTTCGCTGGGTATGGTCATCGGCTCGGCCTCGCTCATTCTGGTGGTAACCGTCGGACTGACAGGCAAACAGTACATCCTCCATTTAATCCAAGCCATCGGGACCAACATGGTGGAAGTGGAATACTCCGGCGGCGGCCCCGGATCGAGTGCGCAACACGACTTCCGCACCGACTACTTAACCCGTGCGGATGAGACAGCGGTCCTGGAGCAGGTGCCGTCTGTCGCCTACTCCTCGCCGATGCTGCAGATGCATGACCGGATCGCCTTCGGCAATGGCGTATCGAAAGACATTCTCGTGCTGGGCGTCTCCCCGCAATACCGCCAGGTGCGCAACCTCATCCTGATCGCAGGACGCTTTTTCGATGAGGAGGACGATGCCAGCCACGCCAAGGTGGCCGTCGTGACCGAGCCATTTGCCCGGCAAAAGTTCGGCACCATCAATGCGGTCGATCGAAGTTTTGAGATCAAGGGGATTCCGTTCACCGTCATCGGCACGTTCAAGGAAGCCGTGGATACGCTCGGCCAGACAGAAGTGGCCGATCAAACTATTCTCATCCCCTACTCGGTTGCGCGCTACTTTACCGGGACCAATGACATCAAGAAGATTTTCTTTTCTGTGCGCGACACAGGAGATGTAGAGCTCGCGAAGAAACAAATCCTGCAGGTGATCCATTCCCGGCACCAGCCCAGTTCGGTCTACGATGGGCAGACGTTGACCGAACTGCTGAGTACAGCGGCGGAGATTGCCAATGCGTTGACTCTTGTCCTGCTGCTCGTATCGTCGGTGACTCTTGCCGTCGGGGGCATCGGAATCATGAACATCATGCTGGCGAACGTACGTTCGCGCATCCGGGAGATCGGCATCCGCAAGGCGCTTGGGGCCACGTACCGCGAAATAAAGCTGCAGTTCCTGATCGAGGCGGTCTTCATTTCGCTCAGCGGTGGCGTCGTCGGTACCATCCTCGGCTTGGCGGTTCCCTATTCGGTCAGACTTTTTACGTCGTACCGCATCCCGATATCCGGACTTTCCGCGATCATCGCGCTGGCTGCAGCAACGCTGGTGGGCGTGGTTTTCGGCACTCTTCCCGCAACCCGTGCGGCACAATTGGATCCGGTCGAGTCACTTAAGTTCGAGTAGGCGCGACTGAGCTACAACCACGCGGTGAGAAAACGCGCTGCGCTGCCGCGCATTTTTAACTCATCGCTGCGCTCGCTAAAGTAGCGTGCGTTGATCTCGGCGGCGCCTAAATCCTCGATGCTTTGAAAGCGCGAGAGCTCGGCCGCAATCTCGGGTGGGGTAAAGAAAAGCTGGAAGGGCTCCCCAGCTTTTTCAACCCGCGACGCGAGCGAGTCGAGCGCCATCCGTTCCAGCATGGGGAGAGTGGAGGGTGGTTGTCCATAATCCAGGGTCAGACCGCTTCCAGGACGCTGGACGGAGATAAAGCCGAGCGTAGCCCGAAAAGTTTCGAGGGTGAGGTAGGGAACCACGCCCAGCCATGCGAAAAAAGCGGGCGCCTGACTGTCGAAGCCGGCGGAATCAAGCTCCTCCGCCAGCGACTGGCGCTCAAAATCAACCGGCGTGTAGGCAATGCTGTCCGGAATAGCAATGTTGTTCCGCTGCAACAGCTCGCGCTTCCACTGCTGGGTAGCTGGATGATCGACTTCAAAGACGCGAAGCTTTGCAAAGGGATTCCGATAACCGAAAGTGTCGAGACCAGCGCCCAATAGAACGTACTGTTCGACGCCGCGCGAAACCGCCTGTTTCAGGTTATCTTCCGCATATCGGCTGCGGGCCACCAAAAACGCGCGGAGCCCGGTCGAAAACGGCCGGTCGGGCCGCAACGGAGTTCGCTGCAACTGCTCCGCATAGGCCTCCCCGAGAATACCGACGGCGATCGGATCATCGAAGACCACCGGCGAGTCATAAATCTGGTGAGCCGCACGCCGCAACGCCACGCTCAGTGCAGTCCTCGATGCAACCGCCTGCTCCATAGAAACAATCTACACGGCAAGGAACGTTATCGGCGCCCTCCCAACACACAACGAGCCTGATCCATCCGGAACAGGCTCATGGTGCGTCAAAATACCAGTCTGATCAGACCTGTCGAACCCGGCCGCGGGTGACGAGACGGAGCAGCAGGGTGAGAATCACCGCACCGATAACGGCGACGATGATGGTATAAATCAAGCCGCCGGACCCTGCGAAGCCTAGGTGCGACATAATGAAGCCGCCCGCTAACGCCCCCAGGATGCCGACAACGATGTCCATGAGGGGCCCATAGCCTCCGCCGCTCATGATCTTGCCTGTGAGCCAACCTGCGATGAGACCGACGATAACCCACCAAATCAAACCGAACATAGTTTCCTTCCTTTATGCTGCTTCTTGGAGTGATGTTCCCGGGGGAGGAGCAAGGATGCGCAAAACCGTGCTGCCCATCCTAGACCTATGAGAGGCACTCTGCACAGCCTAAGTTGTAATAACCCGGACTTATTTCTGTATCTACTTACCTCAGGAGTTCGACAAGTATGAAGCTTGCCTTCCTCACCGTCATGATCTGTCTGCTAAGTGCTCCCTTGCGCGCTGAATTGCGGCTTGCCAGCGTCATTACCGATCACGCGGTCCTGCAGCGCGATGCGCCCTATCCATGTGTGGGGTGAAGCCCTCGCCCGGCGGAGAAGATCGCGGATTACTCTTCACGGTCAATCCATCGCCACCGCCGCAACGAGTCTGGGCCTCTGGGAGGTATGGCTTCAACCGGAGGCCGCGGGCGGTCCCTTCACTCTCACCATCCACGGCAGCTCTGAGCTAACTCGCTCGGATCTGTTGGTGGGGGACGTATGGTTTGCTTCCGGGCAATCCGACGTGGAAATGCCGCTTGCCGGATTTCCGCCGATCCGCTCATGTAACCAACGCTGAGCAGGAGATCGCCCAGGCGGATTTGCCCCAAGTGCGCCTGCTGCGCGTGGAGCACCAATCGTCGGATTCGCCTCTGGCCAGCTTCTCCGGGGTGTGGCAACCATGCACCCCGGCGACCGCAAAGGATTTCTCCGCCGTCGCCTATTTCTTTGCTCGCGAGATCAGCGGGCGGGAGCACATCCCCATCGGGGTCATCGATTCCTCCTGGGGAGGCACACCGATCGATTCGTGGATCAGCCTGGACGCACTCTCCG